>CAJUEO010000022.1 GCA_910585685.1 uncultured Christensenella sp. | reverse complement strand
GTATGCTCGTGTGGTGGAATAGGCAGACGCAAGGGACTTAAAATCCCTCGGTAGAGATACCGTGCCGGTTCAAGTCCGGCCACAAGCACCATCAAAACGGGAGAAATTCACAAAATTTCTCCCGTTTTGTTATGTTTGGGAAGTAATTGGGAAGTAATTTTACCCCGATTTCAGCCCCAAACAGGTGTTTTTGTGCATTATTTACAGTTCATAGTCTATTTTGTTAATTTCTTGCAGTATGTATTCTTGTGAGTACGTTGTATAACCTCTGTCCACGCGCGAGGTCTTAACGTCCGCGTCAAACTCGTGTCCAACCCATTTCATAACAAGTTCGGGATTGCACCCACATTCTTTTGCTCTTGTTATAAAGGAATAACGCAGTTCGTGAATATGCCTGTCGCGGAATATTCTTTTAAGTGCATCACGAATTGTATAGCGGTTGGTTGCCTTTGCTTGTGCCAAATCGATTAAAGGCAAAACTTTTTTCAGCATAGGTGATATAGGTATCTGCCTTATAACTTTTGCATAGCCCTTTCTTGTCTTTTCCGATTCGCAGTAAATAAACGTGTCGTCATAAGTTATCGTTTCCAGCTCGCCCACTCGCATACCCGTATAGAGTAGTGTAAGAATAGCGGAGTTGCCTGCGTAGTGCGGGTTTTCCTTGCAGAAGTCGATAATTACTTTCTCTTCGGCTTTGGTAAATGCCTTGCCTTTCTTGACCTCGTAGTGCGAAAGTACGATTTTCGCCATCGGCGATTTAATGCCGTAGTCCTCGACGATTACGTCAAATATCGCGGAGAGTAGTAATTTCAGTTTCTGCGCCGTGCGGTTCTTGCCGCCGTCCGTCAGTTCAAATAAAAAGTCTTGAACGTCCTTTCTCGTAATTTCGTTGACGTGGAAATGACCGAACTTCGGCAAAATGTTTCTCGTAAGCAAGTTGACGTAGCTTTTATAAGTAGTCTCTTTAACCGTTTGCTTCTTGACTTTAAGCCAATCGTTTATGAAGTCTGCGAATAGGGGATAGCCTGCGTTTTGCTTTGCCCTTTCGGTGGCAAGCAGCTTGTCCAAGAATTTTTGTCTCATTATATCGAAGCTCTTGGAAGCAACCTCGATATTGTAACCGTCTCTGCGGAACCGCGCCTGATATAAGCCGTCCACATAGCGGTAGGTTACGATTTTGTCGTTTATGGTAAATAATTTCTTTAAGTAGTCTGACATAGAATTTATCTCCTTTTTAGTAAATTTGATAAATCCGTTTGTGCCGTTCTCCTTAAAATCAGCTTTTGTTTCCCTTCTGGTAAGTTGTTTCAACCTGTCCAGCGTTATGCTTTCCGAAGCCGCTTTCAATATAATCTGCGTAACCTCGTCGCGCTCGTTTTCGGACGGTATGTACTTAATTGCATTTAATACTTTTTGTAATTCGTTGTCTGTCAAGTATCCTTATTCGGACAGGCGGTATTTTATTTTACCGCGCCCTTATAGCTATGAATACTATGTTCTCTTTTCAAAACTGTTTTCCTCCTTGTTTTTAGATAATTGTTCTTTTAATGCTGTCCATCCCGCATAAATGAGCTGGACTTTTTGTATGTG
>CAJUEO010000021.1 GCA_910585685.1 uncultured Christensenella sp. | reverse complement strand
ACGCATTCGAAGATGATACGTTGGTGCAAAAGTTCGATATGAAAGACAACGTAATAAAAAAAGGGTCTTCGCTTACCGTGCGCGAAAGTCAAGTGGCTGTATTTTGCGATAAAGGTAAAACGGCGGATGTCTTCGGGGCGGGAACGTATAAACTCAACACCGACAGTTTGCCTGTTATAAGTAAGTTACTTGCCTGGAAATACGGATTTGAAACACCGTTCAAATCCGAGATTTATTTTGTTAACGTAAAGGAGATTACGGGAATACGGTGGGGAACGTCGAATCCCGTTCCCGTACAAACAGAATACGGAATTATAAGAATCAGAGGAAACGGAGCATATTCGTTCAAAATTACAGTTCCCGAATTGTTTCTTACGTCGGTCGCGGGTATGGCGGAATGCTACGAGACGAACAAGTTGAATAAAGCATTGCGGACTTTGCTGGTGGGAAGCATTTCGTCTGCGTTTGCGACTTGTAACGTAAGCCTTTCGGATATGACGTCCAAATATGCCGAATTGAGTGAGGAGGTGAAAAAATCCGTTGCGGCACGTTGCGGCGAACTCGGCGTCACACTGACCGCATTCGACATAGAGAATCTTTCCGTTCCGCCCGAGTTGGAAAAAGCCGTAGACGAAAACGCAAGACTTGGGCTTATGCGAAATAATGTTGACGTGTATGCTAAAATAGCGCAGGCAGACGCTTTAAAAGCGGCGGCAGGAAACGGGACGGCGGGGACGATTTTGGGCGTTGGCGTCGGTAATGTGCTTGGCAAAGAAGTGATTTCGTCAAATACCGTGTCGCCGTCGGATATTTGCTCCGTATGCCGAAAACCTATTCAACCCGATAGCAAATTCTGCTCCGGATGCAGTAATCCCATTCACCAATTTTGCTCTAAGTGCGGAAAGCCGATTGTCGCAGGTGCAAACTTTTGTCCCGAATGCGGGCAAAAGCTAAATTGATGGTTTGGTATTATAAGCTATGTAATGGCTGTAAGATAAACAGTAATTTAGCGTAGAAAGCCGAGAGCAAATCTCGGCTTTTCCGTTAAAGATGTTTCAAGTTTTTTCTGTATCGCTTCAATTCGCTTTCGCCGTAGCGGTTGATCACTTCGTCGATTACTGAAATGAGTTCCACTCTGTCAGAGGGAAGATTGCCATGCAGTTGTACGGCGTTAGATGCACCCAAAGCGGCAAAATGCGTTTTGATCGACAAACCGTTTATAAGCATTTTCAGCTCGTTGTATTTTTCCGTTTCGCTTTCTTCAACCCAATTTCCGTTTTGTATTTCGGTATATAATTCCGAAGCGGGGTAAACGGTAAGCATAGACGCGCCGATGATTTTAGGGTTAAGTTGATTAAATACTTTTACCGTATTTTCAACGCCTTGCGTGCTTTTGTTTTTACCGTAAATTCCTGTTAGATAGAAGAAATTATATTCGATTCCCGCTTCGTCGAGCTTGCGGCATTGTTCTAATATGTCAGCAGATGTATAGCCTTTGTGCATAAAGGTCAATGCTTCTTCATCGCCCGTTTCCACACCGATAGTAATGCCGTTATATCCGCAACTGTGCAGTTGCCTTAATTCTTCTATGCTTTT
>CAJUEO010000020.1 GCA_910585685.1 uncultured Christensenella sp. | reverse complement strand
AAGCTCTATCCTGACCCCACGCTTAGCGTGGGGTTTTCTTTTTACAATAAAAATCTGCGCGGGAAGCTGATAAAAATCAGCTTCCCGCGCAATAATTTCAAGGTTTTCCTTTCAGTCTGTCGGTAAATTCTTTCAAGCCCTTTTCAACAAACTCTTTCTGATAAGGCGCAAGATAAAACAGCAGCCCCAACAGCTCGCCTACGTGCGTCAGCTCCTCGTCGCGGATGTTTTTCCACGTTGATTTAGCAATCTTGATATCCGTCTTATGTAAGTGGTCGTCGTACTGAATAATGGCGTCGATTTCGCCCACCAAATCTTTGCGCGCGTTCTGCAACGTTTCGAAATTGTCCTCACTGCCGATATTTCCGTTTCTTCCGTTCGGGTTATTCCCATTGTAATTTTCGTTCTGATTATTATAATTGAACATTACTCACCTCTCCCCCTATTCTATTCATCGCAAATAATAAGGGTTACGGTGCCTTCAATTTTATCGCACGGGGCACAGCTTTTCAGCACTTTTTCGACATATAAACACAAAGAGGTTTAAAGCCGGATTTTTTATACAACTCAAACGCCTGCGTGTTAGGGGCAAAAACTTCAAGTTGAGTATATTCGCATCCACCGTCTTTGAAAAACTTTTCCGCGTGCGCCAAAAGAGCCTTGCCTATGCCTTTCTCGCGGACGTCTTTCGTAACAACCAAATCACTTATAAAACCGACTTTCGGACAAGTCGTGGTAATGTCCTCTTCGCCACCGCCCTGAAAAATTTTGCAGATAACAATGCCAACCGCGCATCTATCCATAACGGCAACAAAAATTTTGCCGCTATGTTTTTTTACTTCCTCGGTTACGAATTTAAAGTAATCGTCGCGGAAATTTTCTTTTAAGACGATTACACCGCGCTTATCCAAAGCGGCAATATGCGCTTGCAATTCCGCCAGCAAATCTTTCGCCGCTTCCGTATATTCCGCGGTTAGTTCAGATATTTCAATATTCATAGTTTCCCTTTATTTTTCAAATTTCCCGCCGCTTCCGCATTGTTGAATATTACCATACCCACGGTTTGACAGCTTTCCATTTCCGCGCAGTTACCGCACGTTTCATAAGCCTTATTACGCGCGCATTGCCGTATCTGACAATACTTGTCGCAATAAGGAGTTTTAACGCCGTCAACGCGGCAACCCTCGCAGTTAATCATTTCGGGCGTTATTTCCACGCTGTTTAGCTCCAACCATTCCTTTGCCACCTTCTCCCTCAGCGCCTTGTCGTTATTTAGCGTGGCAATAAACGCTTCGCACTTTTCGCAATCCAGTCCGCAATATGCTATAAGTTTTTTCATCGTTTTTTCCTCCGTATTTATAACCATACCGCCCAATCGCCGTAGCGATAAGTTCCTGCGCCGTGATGCAACTTCCCTTGTGCTTTCAGTTCACGGAAAGCGTCCCTCATCCTAACCGCTATTTCGGGTTGAATATCAAGCGAGTGATGGGCAGGAAATAATCGCTTTGCTGGCAAAGCCGCAATCTTTTCAAGCGACTGCATATACGCTTCGGGGTCGGTGGACGGATAATAGGCAAACAGAGTGTCTTTATAAATTAAATCGCCCGTGAATAGGTACCCGCGCTCTTCTTCCCAAAAGCAAAGGTGCCCCGGCGAGTGCCCTGCGGTATGCAAGACTTCGATTTTTCTATCTCCTAAATAAATGGTCTCGCCACCGTTTAAAACTTTTGTAGGCTTTCCTTGAAATATTTCGTACTTATTTACATCGAAGCCTTCGGGTAAATCGCAACGGTCTATCACCATATCACGGACAGTCTGAATAGATAGCGGAAATTTTCCATTCAGCCAATCCAACTCGGCTTTATGCGTATAGAAATCGGGAAAATATTTATGTCCGCCGATATGGTCCCAATGAATATGAGTTGCAACGGCTATTACGTGTTTATCTGTCAACTTTCGAACTTCGTCGTAAATATTGCAAATGCCGAGCCCAGTGTCAATCAAAAGGCAACGTTCACTACCGAGTAAAAGGTAACAATGCGTTTCCTCCCAATGCAGGTATTCGCTTATGATATAAGTCGTGTCGTCTATTTTGTCAATCGTAAACCAATCTTTCATTCGGCGTAACCTCCGATAGTCGCTTTCGCCCAATTCAACAGTAACTCCGACATTTCATAAAATTTCACGTCTGCGCCGTTCTTCAACTTGTGTGCGGTTGTAAGGACGGCAGACGGCAGACGGCGGATTGATTTCTTTTTGTAATTCGGCTTTTGCTTTGATATATTTGCCCGTTTCGTAAAACCATACCGCCTGTATAACAAAGACAGCCGATTTATACAATGAGCGCAGTATATCGTCGTTTTTCTCGTGAACAAAATTGTGAACGCTGGCGTGATATATATTGCACGCTCCAATGCGTATCGCACGCTTTACGGCTTGTTTATCTATTTTTTTGAGCAGTAAGTCGAGTGAGCCTTTTATCGGCATTGTATCGTAATAGAATTGAAATAAGTCGCTCGTTTGCCAATTCAAAAGCTCGGCTTTACCCGAAATAAACCCGCAAATCAATTCCCTGTTCGGTAGGGTACCAAGCATATCCCTATAAGTTTTTAAGTCGTTTATTCTCAACTCGTCAAGAATAACGACCACGTCTAAATCGCTTGTTTCGGTTGCTTCGCCTCTGCCGTAACTGCCTTGCAAGCCTATAAACCACACGCGGTCAGTAAAGGTCTGTTCTACTTTTTCCGTAAATACTTTTATACAAGTTTTTATATCTATCATTCTAATTACCTGCTATGCCTTGCGTATCGGGTGCCGAACAACCGTTTTAATTTTCTCCGCGGCGCATTTTCTCGGGTCGGACAAATATATTTCGTGGTGAAAGCGGCTTTTAGTTGTATCCAATTCATAGCCGTTAGCCCGCATATATCCGCGCATCGAAAACCGAGCGTTTTTAATTGAAATCCAGCGACTATTGCTCCCAGCTAAATACTTTACTGCGCCTGCGGCTTCGTGCCGTTGCAAAGCAACGGGGCGGCGCGTATTGCGCCTACAAACACTCAACGCATCACGCGTTGGGAAAAACTTTCCCACAATACAAAAAAGAAAACACCAGCAAAGGGTGCTTTCTTTTTTGAAATCCGGCAACGACCTATCCTCCCAAGCCGTGATGGCTAAGTACTTTCGGCGCAATAGAGCTTAACTTCTGTGTTCGGTATGGGAACAGGTGGAACCTCTACGCCATTATCACCGGAATGGCTATATATACGGCTTAGAGCCGCTTATATACAACTTAGTTTTTAATGTTTCCCCACTAAAAACTATCATACATTCAACCTCAATTGAGAAAAAAGGTTGACAACTGCACAGAGGGATATAGAAAGGATATAGACAAGTACAGAGGCAAACTTAACCTCGTTAAAATCATAGCTGTAATCTCTA
>CAJUEO010000019.1 GCA_910585685.1 uncultured Christensenella sp. | reverse complement strand
GACCCACGCAACCAGCTTGGAAGGCTAGTGTTCTACCATTGAACTACACCCGCGTGTGACAAGCAATTTACACTACGCAACAACTCAATGCTAAAAAATTATACCAAATGTGTAATTTGCTGTCAACTCATTTTCTATGCTTTAAACAATTTATTTACTCTTTTTATTTTTGCCTTTGCCGTCCTTTTTATCTTTGGTTGCAGGCGCGGTCTTTGCAACGTTTTTGTCCTTGTCTTTCTTCGTCGTGCCGACGTAGACGAGGTACGCAACCGCTAAAAGCACGAGCGCAACTACTATAATAATAAGTATTACGGGCTTGACTAAATCTTCCTCGGTAAACTCGGGGTCGGGCGTTGTTTCGGGTTCTTTTTCAATAAATGTGTATAGGGAAACGTACTCGAAGGGAACGTAGCCTATTACCTCTTGCTCGCTGTCGTCAAGTAGCTTTACAATATAAAAATCCCTCAAAAGCTCGGGGTTGTCGCTCTTTTTAACTTCTCCCAGAAGCTCGAACAGGTAGCCCGAATCTATGGCTTTCAGCTGCGTTGCGCTGCTGATAAAGGGGGAGGAGTACATATAAGACTGCGAAACGGTGGCGGTTGCACGCGTATTTTCAGGCGCCTTCGAAACTGAGTTTCTCGAAATCGACGTTGTGCAATCCGTTCGCATTATATAGCACTTGCCGTCTATTGTTATAACCGAAATACCGTCGCTATCTCCCGTCTTGCAAAGCAGAAGCGCCTGCGTCGAGTGGAAATCCACGCCGACTTTGAATGTAGCGTCTGCCTTGAAAAACTCGCCGTCAAGACCGGTTATATCTATTTGGGTAAGATAAGCTCCCTCGTTTAAACTGACAAAGTGGGGGGAAGTGAGGTTGAAGCTTTTCAGCTTGTCCGATGTGTTTCCGACCAAAATTTTCGAGGTTTGCGAGTAGTCCTCGTATTCAAGTTTACAAGGTAAATAATTTGCACCGTTCAACTCGTACAGGACGTTTTCCTTGACGGCGTAGGCTTTATCACCGTAGGGCTTTAAGTTTGTAAAGCCGTCAAGCTTTGTAATTATGTCCGCTTCGATTTCAAGCACGCGCACGCTGTCCGTTTCGTAGTAGTGGAAACCGCCCAAATCAAAGCTCGTTTCGTACTGCATTTTAGAGGGGTCGGCGCTTTCTCCGTCCAGCGAGTAGCAGGTTGTTTCTCCGTTTTCTTCGGCGCTGTAATAGAAACCGTCCTTATAGTTGAGGGCGGTTATGTTTTTTCCTTCCGTTTCAAGGCGCGAAAAAGTATTGCCGTCAAGCTCGAACAGATCTCCGTTATCCAAAAACAGAAATTTGTCCTCACCTATCGCATAGTCCTTTAACTCGGTAAAGGTTACCGTGCGCGTAAAATTTTCGGGATATTCTCCCGAACCGCCGTCGGCAAAAGCCGTCGACGCGCCGCCCACGAGTGCCGCGCAGACAAGCGCCGCGCACAATGAAGTTGTCAAAACCGCATTTTTCTTCACAACAAAATTATACCACATACCTATTAGCTTGTAAACTGTTTTGCATTTTGAAAATTACACGAATTTTCCTTAAAAAAGTTAAATTAATTTTTTTATTATACGCTTTTTGTCATATTTGGCGTTTATAATTACCACTGTAAAACAAACAAATGTTTTGTTTAAGGAGATAAATGAAAAGCAAGCGGATATTAAAATTCTACTTTTCCGCGGATAAACTCAACGGTGCGTTGGACGCGCTTATAATGGCACACGCCTGTAAATTTTCGGGCGGAGGGGAGAAGTACGCGGAAAAAATAATCAAAATAATAGAGGCTAAGAGGGAGTTGTCTGAGCTTTGGGGCTATCTTGACGGGGTTATCGGTACATTGAGCGAGTACGAGCGGCGGACGCTTGAATTTTACGGTAATCTGCGCGTGGGCATCAGGCGGTTGGGTGGGGAGAGGGTGCGAGAGATTAAGCGCGCGACGATAAAGTTTCGCAGGCACGCAAGGCGGTTGGAAAAATTTACCCTGGCGTTGAGGCTTGCCGACGAGTATTTCTGTCTGTATTGAAGTGTCAGCCGGGTTTGCGCCTGCCGGAAAAATACAGCACGACTATTGCCGCCGCCGCGGCAAACGTTATGACGAGCGCACAAATCAGCATGGCGTTGTCCTCTCCGCTCGGGGTGGGGTCCTGTTCGGAAATGACGGGCTGAGGCAGCTCGTTTAGCGGATAGTTTAATACGCGCTCGGAAACATAGCCGAACTTTTCTCCGCAGTAGACGTAGGACAGCGAGGTGTTGCCGAGGGTATAGCTTCCGTAATAAGCCGCGGTAAGCTTTATTTCGAGCGGCGGCAGAAGGTTCGAGCCCTGATCGGTGCGGTATGTGACCTGCAAAGTTGTATGTAGATATAAATTTTCGAGCGGCTCGTTTATTTTCGTCATATTCTCTTTCAGGCAGTATCCGTAAACCGCGCGGTATAGTTCGTTATCCTCGGCGTACTTGGCGTAAAACCAGTCCCCGTCCTCGCTCAAAATTTCCACGCAGTAAGTCTGGGGTATTGCGAACAGCGCGCTGTCCTCACGTTTTTCGCTGCAAAGATAGACGGTGCTGTCGGCATTTACATATGCGTACCGTGCGGATTCCGCATAGCTTTTTAGCCTGGGCGCGGCGGAAATAAATATGAGAATTGTCAATATAAGGCAGAGCGCCGTCTTGCAAACTTTCATACGTTCAATATTTTATAATAAATAATACCGAAAAAAAGGAAATATTTTGTCGAAAAAGGTCTTATGCAAAGGGAAGATATTTTAAAAAGGATTGCCGAAATCGATGCGGAGCTGAAAAGGCGCAGGCAAAAGGGCAGGCTTGAACTGTACAATTCGGGAAGAAAAAAGCATAAAAAACAACTTTTATTTCACAAGTGTAAAAAGCGCAACCGCTGGGTGTTCGGCGGCAACCGCTCGGGGAAAACCGAGTGCGGAGCTGTGGAATGCCTCTGGATTTTGAGGGGCATTCACCCGTACCGAAAGAACAGAAAGGACGTTTTCGGTTGGGCGGTATCACTTTCGCAGCAGGTACAGCGCGACGTTGCACAGGCAAAAATTCTTTCTTATCTTCCCAAAAGCTGGATTGCCGACATAACTATGCTTTCGGGCAGAAAGGATAACCCCGAGGGCGGAGTTATAGACCAGATTAAGATAAAAAACGTGTTCGGCGGAATATCCACGCTCGGGTTCAAAAGCTGCGACCAGGGGCGCGAAAAGTTTCAGGGCAGCTCGCTCGATTTCGTATGGTTTGACGAAGAGCCGCCGCGCGACGTGTACGAGGAGTGCGTTATGCGCGTTATGGACAGGGAGGGAGATATTTTCGGCACAATGACGCCGCTGAAAGGCAAGACCTTTATCTACAACGAAATTTACTTGAATGTGCGTAAAAATCCGCAAATCTGGCACGAGTCGATAACCTGGGAGGACAACCCTTTTCTGTCGAAAAAGGAAGCTAAGCTGCTTGAAAGCGCGCTTGATTCCGCCGCTCTCGACGCGCGCAAGTACGGCAGATTTTCCGACGGCGCCGGGCTTGTGTATCCCGAGTTTGACGAAAGCGTGCACGTTGTAGAGCCGGTTGTACGTGCCATAAAAGTCTAACCCTAAATACGGCTAAAATAGGGCAAAAATGC
>CAJUEO010000018.1 GCA_910585685.1 uncultured Christensenella sp. | reverse complement strand
CGTGATACTGCTTTTGAGAAGCTCGAAGATTTGTTGAAAATTTTAGATAATAATACTTCGTCAAGTGTTAAAAGCAGATTTAATAACGTTGTTTTTAATGGCGAAATTATAATTATTACTTCTTCCGTTCCGTTGTGTTATTGGTATTCAAGCTATAAAGGTAATTCGTGGGATACGCTTGTTCAGCTTTATCGCCGTATCAATACATATGTTGAGATTACTAAAGAAGATATAACGGTTTATTCGGATATAGACAAATACGGTAAGCCCTGTGGTACGTTTGAAGTTTATAAAAATGACTTGTTCATTGAGGACAAGCCCAAAAAAGCAAAAATGGACTTTGGCGCGCTATTTGGGGAAATGTGCGAGAAAAAAGGAAATCCTACTCCGTTTGACGGACAAGTTGAACAATTAAAAATCAGTTCTAAGAAAAGTTAAAAATACGTTGCTCCCAGCGTTAAGGGAAAAGGATAATTTTATGCCTAAGAAATATTCAAGTGGTCAAAAAAAGGCGTATTACTCGGGTATGGGATACGCTGCGGCTCGAAAGGGTAAAAAAATCCCTTTCAAAAGCGAAAAGAATATGACTTCTTTTCGGCAGGGTTACAAAAAGGGTGTGACTGTTATAGTCAAATATCCTGATATGACTATTCCGAGCGGAGCTTCTGCTAAATTGGAAGTCTTTGAATTTAGAGAAAATAACGGGTTGTTTGACTTGGTTAAACAATCTAAAGAATTTTCTTCAATTACTTTTGATGAAAGAACAACTCACATTATAATGAAATATTCTTTGTGGAGTGATATGACAGTGCATTATGTTTACAACCTTGCAACGTGCAGACGGTTTATAAATTCGCTCAGACGGCGCTTTTATAACTGTAAAGACAAGTTTATCTTCGGGTATGATTACGAGCGTTACGGTGTGGAATATGACGACGGGCTGTACGTTCAGAATATCTGGAAAGTGATTGAGGTCTACGCGCAGTTATATTTCATTTACGTTATTGAAAGCAGTTTAATAATTTCCAACTATTCTATTAGAACGGATAACGTTTTAGATGATATAGGCAACTTTCCGTTATGGGATATGGATTTATTTCAAAAGGACAGCCGATATATAGACAGTTATTCGCGCCATTCGCATATTCTGGACTTTGACAGTTTAAGGCTCGGAAAGACTTTAATTGAAAACAATAAATATGCGGATAGTTTCGAGTTCGGCGTAGTCAATATAACCGAAATAGGAAAAGAGCGTAAAAACAATCTTGAGTTAAATGAGCTAAAAAAGAAAGATACTAATGCAAATCAAAAGAACGATTTATTTAATAGCTGGCTTAAAATGGTTCGCCATTCCGCAACGGTAGATAATTTTCCGTTTGTTCGGGTTATCGTGGACGAGCAACGCCCCGAAAGTTTGGGAGCGGATGCGCGCGATTTATGCGAGATAGTAAATATTGACGAGTGTTCAGAAATGCGCTTAGCTATGCCGTTATTCTTCGTCGAGGACTTAATATTTAATTTGATATATAAAGGCTTTGAAAAACGCTATTCTAAGTACCGCTATGATAGGGGTGATTATACTTTACCTATGTACTTATATCACGGTTTAATAGCTAAACTTGTGCGATATCAAAAACGTGTTTATAACACCTTTGGGTATTGCAAAGTAAATCTAAACGTTGAGAACGGCACGCAGGACGGTAAAGTTGAGAAAAAGCATTATTATTTAAGTAGCAAAAAGATATACAGTAAGCGTTTTTCTACGGACTGTTTCAGCGGTTTCTTTACCGAAAAGGCGTTGCGCTCTACTGTCGGCATAAATGATTTGGACGAATATAAAACCGAAAAAGCGACTTTCTCCGTAATGAAAAAATTAAATAGCTATTTCTTCAATGACTTGAACGAAATGCGGAAAGGATAAAAATATCCCTCGTCCAGCACAGCCGGACGAGGGGTGTTTTGCTATTAAATATTTTCAGTCCATTCTATACTATATGGATAGTTATTGCGTGTTTCTTCTGAGACTTCATAAAAGGTTATGCTGTCATAACTTTTACGTTTCTTTTCGTGTTCTAAGTCGTGAAAAACTCCGTAACCTTTCTGCTTTTGAAATGCTTTTGCCTCTTCTTTTGTTTTAAACATTTGCCATTTAAAAATTCTCATAATTACCTCTTTAAAATTTATTTGCCCGTGTAGCCGATAGCACAGCTTATAATTTAGTTAATGTTTAATTGATATGTTACGGGTTTTTGCGATATACTGTGCAACTGTTGTTGTAAGTGCCATACCTTTTACAATTCGGTTCATATAAATTTGTCCGTTGCCTGTATCTCTCAATGGTTCGGCGTGGCTCTCGTAATCACTTAAAGCAAGAATAACCTTGTAAGCAGATGAGGCGTAATTTTGCGTATCGTCGGCATTATACGCTTGCATTAAATCATTTACTACTTGCGCAACCCTTTCGTGTCCGCGCTCACGTTCTTTGTCCTTTTCGACAAGTTTTTTTTCTTCAAGTACAAGAGGGATAATTTCCTTTTCGAACTCTTTACGCGTAAAACCTTGTGCAATAAACGCCTGTGCCTCTTTCTTGATTATCTCAATATCGTTTTGGCGTTTCATAATGATTTTGTTTGCGGTCTTTATACGGTCTTTCGCGCTTTCGGTGTGCTGTATCTTAATTTTGATTTGGTTATCTTTACCGCCGAGATAACGTACCATCCCGTTCATACATACTACCCGCTGACAGATTACCTGATACTGTACGCCCGTGGAGCCGTCGAACGAGTTATTGAAAACGACGAACGAATTGAAAATATCGTCTTCGATTTGGAAGTCGTCGCCTTTCAGAACTAAAAAGCTCTTTGCATAGTCAAGGGCGCTTTGCGATTTCATAGAGGGTCCGCCGACTTCATAGTTGGCGTATCCCTCGTTTACGATATTTTCGGCAACGGCAAACGCATCGCGGTTTCCGACTGCGTGATATTGATTACCGACAACGCCGAGTATGCAAGACGGGTTGTCCGATTTAGCAACGCCGAAGTGGTTTTCAATCTTTGTACCGTCTGCAAGATAGAGAGGGACTTTTTCGGCGGAGTAGTCAAGCCCCGACATTTTAAGCGCGTCGTCATAGGACTTTGCGCTCGTAAGGTCAAGTCCTACGCCGTCAAACATTGAAAAGCGTTTTAAAATTTTGTTGCGTGTGTCTGTGTTGGTTTTGTAGTAGTTAGTAGCGTAGTTCATATATAAACTCCTTAAAAAATTTTTCGGCTTTTCGCCGTTTTAATCTTGATTTTTGATTTTTGCTGTGATATAATCTAAATAAGTTCAGCAAAGGGCGGGCAGGTTTCGCCCCTTGCGTGGTTAGCCGTTCGGTCAGTGGTCAACTGTATAGCCGTTCGGCTTTGCCTTTGTAGCTCTAAGCTCGTTTAGCTCTCTATAATAAGTAAGATTTCAACGATTTCGTCGCCTGTGAAACCTAACTTTTTAAGAAGCTCGACGAGCTTTTTAAATTCGTCTTTTCTCAAACTGTCCATACCTTTTACCTGCCTTTTAAAAATTTCGGCTTGTGCCTATCGACTGCGGTTATATTTCAGCTCTCTTATAAATAAGAGAAGTTGAAGGCGTGCCTTCAACTTCTTACCCGCAATTCAACACAAATAAAAGCAAATGTAAAGGGGAAAATTCTTACCGCATAAATTCAGATAATACGGCTGAATTTTAGTCAAAATTTTCCCAAGGATAAAAGCGTAGCGGCTTATGTTAGGAAAATTTTGCGACCCTTTACTTTTGCTGACTTTGTGTTAATAATAGCGTGGGGTCGAGCTTGCGAGGGGGTAACGCCCACGCAATACCGCATTAAAAAAGCAGGACTACGCTGACGAAAATAAAAGGGGTATTGCGGAAGGCAACGAAGCAGTTTCGCACGTTGCCTCCGCAACCCCCTTTTACGGTAAGTACAGGACTTAAAGGAAAGACAATGTATAAGTTTACGGCAAAAGAAAAATACAACGCATTAAAAGCGTTGCAGAGTTCAACAATAAGGATAATATGCAGACGATACAAAATAAACCGTTCCACACTCTGGCGTTGGCGTAAGCAGTATGACGGCTCATTAGAGAGTTTAATACCGAAATTCAGTCGTAAGGGTATGCACCACCCTAACGAGCAAACAAACACGGAAAAAAAGTGTATTCAAGATTTATTGCGTCGTAATCCGCAAATAGGTTTAAACGAATTATACGGCAAATTATATCGCAACTACAATTACCGCCGT
>CAJUEO010000017.1 GCA_910585685.1 uncultured Christensenella sp. | reverse complement strand
CTGTGACCCACTGCTTGTAGGGCAGTTGCTCTCCCAACTGAGCTAAGCTCCCGAATGCCTAAATACTATATCAAATCATAAAACAAAACGCAAGCATTTTTTTAATAAATTTTTAAATTTTTCAAAATAAATTTATTCTTGTGGCAGAGCGGAAAGATAACCTCAATATATAGTATATGCTAAAACTATTTTAAACGTTACGGACTTAAAAATAATTTTATTTATAGCAAATTGACAGTGTTAAAATAAGCATTTGCAAATAATTATTGCGCCCATAAAAATTTGTTGCGCTATAACATATATGCGCTTTAAAAAGTTTAAAGCGCAACCATTGTTTGCGCCTGAAAAATATGCAAGCGCAAAATTTATAAGATTAAAATTCCGCTTCACCCAGAACCTGACAGCTGTTGTTTTTAAGCTGTGAGTTCTGCATAGCCTCCATTATAAACGTTGCAACGCCTTCCGCGATAATTTCAGCCATTTTATAGACAATATTCAGCCTTGTAGAGGAAAACAGCGAATAATTGAATAGCGATTTTTCCGCAACAATGCCCATAACGGACACATCTCCAACCTTGGCGAGGCGTTTATTGGCTCCGCTACCTGGTTTTATTCCGCGCCGCGCAATTTTAATCAATCCGATGTCGCCAGCCGTGCCAACAGCGGCGTCTATTGCTATGACAATGCTGTCGGGATGCGTATTTTTAATGAATTGATTGGTATATTTAACCTCGTGCGCGGTAATGGGCTTGGCAAGCGTACCGTACACGTAAACGTTTTGCCCTTTAAGCTTTTCCCGCAATTTGGTGCCCGTAACGGGACCGAGGGAGTCCCCGACGGACAAATCGCTTCCGATACACACAATTACGGGAGCGCCCCTCATTTCGGGCATTATTTTCTTTAATGCTAAAACTTCACCGCCGCAAGCAAGCGAATTATAAATGTTGAACGAGTATTCCATTGAACCACCTTAACGAATGCTCTTCATTTATTGACACTCAAACCCGCTTTTATACAATGGATGAGGTTTACAGACGCTTTTTATATAATTATGACAAACAATGCACATACTGTTAATTGAACGGCGTTATTATTTTACTTTTTGCTATGCGCCCATTGCAAACCACCAACGCAAAAGTCAGGCTACGCAAGACGTTTACGCGCACGGTTGATAACTTTTTGACAGGTTGTCAACACATCTATCTACAATTGAACAACGTTGTTGATAAAATAGGACAAATTTAAGCGGTTACCGTTTCACGTGAAACATTAAAAAGGTTAAAATTTTTAGGAGGAAGTTTCACGGGAAACATTTTTGAAGTAAAATATTTGCTTGCGCCAACACAAATTTTTGTCGAAAGTGTTAAAATATACACAACTTTTCTGACAATATACAGCCAAAAAAATTATGAATAATTAGTGATAAACAATAAAAATACGGTGAAACGCCAGATAATAGCGCAAAACACTTGAAATAGTTATTTGCGTGTGGTAAAATGTTTAAGATGTAAATTTATGGTAGTATATACCATATTATATAAATATATAGCGCAAAGAGCAATTTGCGCCGAATAGCGAGGTTTAATTTGAACAAAAAAAGCAGAATTATTATGGTAATTGTTATAGTCGCGCTTGCCATTGTGGCGGGTTTAACACTATACTTTACGCTGAGAAACGGGGGCGCCCATCAGGTTGACTTTGACAGATTTGTTGAATATGTTGAAAACAACAAATATGAAGAGGGCGACGCCATCGAAGGAACGGATACTTTCCAGGCAAAGTACAAATTGGATAATTCCGACGAATACGCGGTTGCCGAAGGTATGCGCTTTAACAAAGACCACAAGCTTCAAGCGCTTAAACTTGACAAAGACGGCAACCCCGTAAAGGATAAGGACGGCAACGAAGTTTGGGAAAACGCAACGATAATTACGGGCATCAACTTTTCCGAATACAAAATGTACGGTAAAGTTGATAAAAACGGTAAGTCGGTAGCCGAGTACTATGCAATCGGTCCTTCGTTCTATTCCTCGCCCGTTGAGGACAGCGTACTGTTTAAATGGATGGGCCTTGGCGTTACAATCAGCTATCACGACCCCAACGCGGGAAGCATCTGGTCGTCGATACTCCCCGTAGCGGGAATTGTGCTTGTATGCGTCGTATTCTGGCTTATAATGCGCTCGACGATGGGCGGCGGCGGCAAGGCTATGAGCTTTGCCAAGACGAAAGCCCGCGTTTCCACCAATATCAAAGTGCGCTTTACAGACGTAGCGGGCGCAGAAGAGGAAAAGGTGGAGCTTGCCGAAGTAGTCGAATTTTTGAAACAGCCCAAAAAGTTTTCTGATTTGGGCGCGCGTATCCCCAAGGGCGTGTTGCTTGTAGGTCCTCCGGGAACGGGTAAAACCTTGTTCGCCAAGGCGGTAGCGGGAGAGGCGGGTGTGCCGTTCTTCTCCGTGTCCGGTTCCGACTTCGTTGAAATGTACGTCGGCGTGGGCGCTTCGAGAGTACGCGACTTGTTTGACGTAGCAAAAAAGAATCAACCCTGCATAATATTTATAGACGAAATAGACGCTGTCGGCAGACACCGCGGAGCAGGTCTTGGCGGCGGCAACGACGAGAGGGAGCAGACCCTCAACCAGATTCTCGTGCAAATGGACGGCTTCGAGAGCAACGAGGGCGTAATAATAATGGCGGCGACCAACCGCGCGGACATTCTCGACCCCGCATTGATGCGCCCCGGCAGATTTGACAGACAGATTTACGTAAACCTTCCCGACGTTAAGGGCAGGGAACAGATATTAAAAGTGCACGCGCGCAACAAACCTATGGCTCAGGACGTCAACTTTAAAACGCTTGCAAGAATTACGGCGGGCTTCTCGGGCGCCGACCTTGCAAATCTTTTGAACGAGGCGGCGATTTTGGCGGCAAGGGCAAATAAACCCCTCATTGGCAACACCGAACTCTACGAGGGCGTAAATAAGGTTATAATGGGTCCTCAGAAGAAGAGCAGAGTTGTAACCGAGAGCGACAAGCGAATCACCGCATATCACGAAGCGGGGCACGCGATACTTGCAAAGCTGTGCGAACACTGCGACCCCGTGCAGGAAGTTTCGATAATTCCCCGCGGCAACGCCGCAGGCTACACTATGACCCGCCCCGAAAACGACGACGCCCATATGTCCAGAAACAAGATTACGGACTTTATTTGTATGGCACTCGGCGGAAGAGTGGCGGAGGAGCTGGTAATAAAGGATATCACTACGGGAGCCTCCAACGACCTTGAAAGGGTTACCGAAATGGCTAAGCGTATGGTAACCGAGTGGGGTATGAGCGACAAATTGGGGCTTGTAACGTACGGTTCCAACTCGCAGACGGTATTCCTCGGCAAGGATATGGAAACTCACAACGCCTACTCCGACGAAACGGCGAAGGCAATCGACGAAGAGATGCACGCAATTATCGAAGGTGCGCATTCCAGAGCTGTTAAACTGCTTACCGAAAACCGCTCCGTACTCGACAATATGGCGCGCGTATTGATTGAAAAGGAAACCATTTACACGGAAGAAGTCGACCTCTTAATGGAAGGCAAATCGCACACCGACGTATTGGCGTATATGGAAGAGCACGAAAAACTCAACAGCGACAATCCTTTTAAGAAATACGAGGACAGAGAAGTTAAAGAAGATAAAGAGCAAGAATAAACACGTTACCGCCTGCGGAAATCTTTCCGCAGGCGGATAAAAAAAGTTTCACGGGAAACATTGTAGAAGAGGGAACGTACGAAGAGATGGGAAAAGTTATTTCGTTTACTAATAAGAAGGGCGGCGTAGGCAAAACTACCACCGTGATAAATATGGCGGCATACTGCGCGGACTACGGCAAAAAAGTATTGCTTATCGACCTCGACAGTCAGGGCAACGCCACTACGGGCTTGGGCTTTTCGAAAAGCGCGTTAAAAAAGTCCGTTTACGGAGTTCTTATCGAAGAGGAAAAGGTTTCCCAGAATATTCTGCCTACAATGGTGCCCCTTTTAGACATCTTGCCCGCCAACGTAGATTTGACGGGAGCGGAAGTAGACCTCGTATACAAGCGTAACCGCGAATTGATTTTAAAAAACGCTTTAAAGGAAATACGCGATAATTACGACTACATATTTATTGACTGTCCGCCCTCGCTCGGGCTTTTGACTATAAACGCCTGGGCGGCTTCCGACTCGGTGCTAATTCCCCTGCAATCGGAATATTACGCGATGGAGGGGGTAAGTCAGCTTATGAATACCATATCGCTCGTAAAACAGCATTTAAACCCCGGACTGTTTATAGAGGGCGTGGCGATTACTATGTACGACGGCAGGGCTTTGGTTTCCCGACAGATTGCCGCAGAAATTAAGAAGTTCTTTAAAAATAAGCTGTACGAAATTATTATACCGCGCAACGTGCGTTTATCCGAAGCTCCCAGCCACGGAAAACCCATTTTGTTGTACGACCCCAAATGCGTGGGCGCGCGGGCGTATAAGGCGTTGACGGAAGAGTTTTTATCCAAGCAAAGATAGGCGGCGTTTGCTGAGATTATTTATAGGGTTTTTACGGAGATTGCGAAAATTAAGGAGAGAAGTTTATGGCAAAGAATAATGAAACGAGAGGGTTAGGCAAATCGTTTGAAGATTTGTTGGAGGATACGGGCGACGCGTTTTCACAAACCTATTTAAACGGCAAACGCGAAATGTTTACATACACCGAGGAGGAGAGGAAGAACGCCGAGGAAACCCCCGTTTCCAAAATTTATCCCAACCCCAACCAGCCGCGAAAAAACTTTGACGAGCAGGCTCTGCGCGAGCTTTCCGACTCCATTAAAAAGCACGGCGTAATTATGCCCATAGTCGTAAACGACGACCACAACGGGCGATATATGATTATCGCGGGCGAACGCCGTTACCGCGCAACCAAACTTGCAGGTCTTAGCACAATTCCCGTAATCGTAAGAAACTATTCCGAACGCGAAATAAAAGAAATATCGCTAATCGAAAATTTACAGCGCGAGGACTTAAACCCCATAGAAGCCGCTTCTGCAATGAAACAGCTTATGGTCGACTACAAACTCACACAGGACGAACTTGCCGAACGAATAGGTAAATCCCGCCCCGCAATAGCCAACACGTTAAGGCTGTTGTCGCTTACCCCCGACGTTATGCAACTCGTATCGGAGGGCAGGCTTTCGGCGGGACACGCAAGAACGCTTGTGCCTCTTGCTCCCGACGACCAGCTTCAATTTGCCAACGACGCCGTAAAAAGCGGTATGTCGGTGCGCGAATTGGAAAAGAAAGTGCGCGCGTACAATATGTCGCCCGAACTTTTGGAAGAAAAGAAGAAGAAAAAGCGTGCACTCGCTTCAATCGAGCTTAAAAACCTTGTGGAGAGGATGAGGTTTGCTTTCCGCACAAAAGTCAGCCTTATCGGCAACGACCAGAAGGGCAGAATTTATATCGATTACTATTCACGCGACGATTTGGACAGAATATCCGAAATTTTGGATATAATCGATAAACAATAATTAAATTGTGTTTTAAGCCCCCGCCGTACGCATACGGTGGGGGCTTTATTTTTGTAAAAGTTATGAACAGCGGCACCGCGCGGGGCAAATTTTATGCAATTTTGCGTATTCGCCAAGCGTAGATAACGCAAAAAGTTATGCACAAATCTATCGACAACGGTTGATAACCGCTGTGTTCATACTGTGTTTAATTGTTCAATTTATAATCGCAACGTTAAAACAAAGTTTTTAAATGCAATATATTGCTTTTTTTATCGCATTATGCTAAAATGTAATAGCCAAACAAAATTTAATAGTGGGTAGAGAGCAATTCCGTATTTTTTGAACGGTTTTTTTTGCGTTACTTAATTTTTTATAGACTTTACGCTCATACTGTAAATAGCCTGACGGCATTTCTCCTTTGTATGAGTGTATAAATAATTTTTGCAAATTCTATTTGCGGAACTCACCCATAAATTTTGTTTGGCGACAATCAAGGAGACTTGCTTGAACGGGGGTGCGTCTCTTGATTGAGGCGCATTTTTTATTGCAAAAAATTTGAGAGGTGAGAAATATGGAATTGGAAAAGGCAACCGAGCCGCAACTTTTGGGCGGCTTATACACACTTCGCGGCGGACTTTCGGCGCTTTCGGTAAAATACGCTCAGGTAAAGAACTTCGATTCAATTTATTACCAGCGTCTGCATTCGCTTGCCGATACGGCGGGAGGGGCGAGAGGTATAGCCCCCGACGACACGGTTGAATACGCGCATTGGCTTCAAAACGACGGCTTCGAAAATGAACTGCATCGCAGATATAATTCGATATCTTCCTCATATGTTGAGGATAAAAGAGAAGTACAATATAGAGAAACAGCAAAACGTTACCAAAAAGAGGCAACTAAATTTTTTATTTTAATGTCGTTGCTACTCATTTTAATTGCAGGTATATTTATTGCAGTATATTTTATAAAAGAAGCTTATTGGACGGAAGCGCCTTATTGGGGCGTTCTAATCGGAGTATTATCCGCAGGAATGATAGGTTGGGGAATACTTGGCGCCGCCATAGTAATGTCAATTATATTTCTGAAAAAAGCAATAATCGCATTAAAAAACTATCGCAATAGTATGAAAGTTCACTATGCGACAAAGGAATTGAATATTTTAATCAGACACGCCGACAGTCAACGCGTAAGTAAAGAGATTGCAATTGCCAAGGCAAATATAGATAAGCTTCCGCATATAAGGGAGTGGGCTCAGCGCATTTTAGACGAGCGCAACGGCTTAATTCTTCCGCTCATAAAATACTGCAACCAATACTATGCGGCTCTGTACGGCGAATATAAAAGCTTTTTGGACGAAAGAGATTGGAAAAACCTCGACCTCATAATATATGAAATAGAAACGCGTCGCGCCGACAGCATTAAAGAAGCGCTTCAACTTACCGACCGCGAATTGCAGACCGACCGCATTGTAAAAACGCTTGGCGAGGCGACAAAAGCCATTTGCTATACCATATCGCGCGGGTTTTTCGAACTGCAAAACACCGTTAAAGTCTGTTGCGATAAAATTTGCGATAAATTGGACGATATTTCTTACTATTTGGAAAATATTTCCAAACAAATGACGGTGCAAAGTATGCAACTTGCCGGCATAAGCGGTCAGCTTGCCAACCTTACCGACGCTGTAAACGTAGGCAATTGCCTGCGGGTCAAAGCAAACGTTACAAGCTCTCAGCTATGTAACGAAGTTTATCTGCTTAGAAATTACAGTTAAAACCAAATCATAACTACGCGTGAAAACGCGTAGTTTGAGGTAGCCCTATAAGGGCATA
>CAJUEO010000016.1 GCA_910585685.1 uncultured Christensenella sp. | reverse complement strand
TTAACCCTGCAAGATACGGTAGTTGCCGGATTTCAAAAAGATAAAGTATCCACTTTGTGGGTACTTTATTTTTTTGCCGCGCAACTGTATTGCGCGGAGTAACAGCAACTAACAGGCAAAAACTTACTTAAACGACTTAAAAAAGTCGTGTTAAGCTCGTGTCTCGGCGGCTGTGTGGAAAGACAGCCGCCTCGGGCACCGTTCGCGCGAAAAAAATGCGCTCACTCATCTCGCATTGCACAAACAGTGGGTGTCCACTGTTTGTATTAATTGTAATGCTCGGCGCCCGATGTAGTTTTGCCGGATTTCATTTAAAGGACTCAGACAAAAGTCTGAGTCCTTTTATTTTAAAAAAATATATAATTTTGTTATTTCGCGGTTGCCGAGCCGCAAGATAAGTGATATACTGTTATTATGTTACTTGACGAGGAATGTAAAGGCTGCCTGTATAACAGTCAGTTAAAAAAAGTTGAAAGGCAGAACGGCGCCGACGGTATGTTCGAGCAGTTCAAGAACGGAGTTAAGTTGCTTTGCGCAGCCCCGCCCGAGCATTATTGCGCGCCTCTTTTAATGCGCGATATCGACAGGTTGCACCGCAAAATTTACGGCTGCGGTATTGACTATTCAAATGAGAAAAGGCTCTTTAACGGCAAATTGCTTGCAATGGAAGAGCAATTATTTTCTGCCGTATGTGCTGCCGACGACCCTTTGCGTGAAGCGGTTAAGTTTGCTATGGCTGCAAATTATATTGATTTTGCGCGTCTGCCGGACTTGGACGAGGGTGCGGTTGATACGGTAGTAAAGGCTGCAGAGCGCGCAAATCCCGACGAACAAACCTTGTGTCTTTTAAAATCAAAGCTAAAAACCGCAAAGTCGCTTTGCGTTTTGCACGACAACTGCGGAGAAATAGTGCTCGACAAAATTCTTATACGCGTTATTTTGCGGCTGTATCCGCAAATTTCGGTATGCTCTGTAGTGCGCGGCTCCGACATAATCAACGACGTGACGAGAGCGGACGCCGAATTTATAAATCTTAGCGAATTTTCCCGAGTTATCGACAACGGCACAGACGTTCCCGGCACTTATTTAAAGCAAATAAACCGCGACACTGCGCGGCTTTTAAGTGAGAGCGATATAATTATTTCCAAGGGCTTGGGCAATCTCGAAACGTTGTACGGAGAGGGGTACTCGGCATTCTATATGTTCACTTGCAAATGCGAGCATATTTCGCAGCGGTTTAACGCGGAACTGATGTCGGCTCAACTGATATACGAGGAGGGCAATTTATGAAAGCTACGAGCTGGGATTTGATGAAACTTGCGCAGGCTTTTGACGGTGAGTTTTGTCTTTCCGACTTTTCACCCGAAGAGCTTGACGAAATGTTGGGACTTATTGACCCTTCGATGACGCCCGAACAGATACGCGAAAAGTATTTTGAATATTATGACGATATAAAGGACAGAGTTTTAAATAAACACAAATGGAGCGATTAATAAAAAAGGCGTAACTTTTGTTACGCCTTTTTTATTAATTTTCTTTGATATAGCCGATATTTGACGCCTTATCAGGGTCGAACGTCAAGTTGCAGATTGATGCTACCAGCCCGTAAATTCCCAACGTAACAATCGAAAGGAAGAAATAGGCTAACGACCTTGAAGTGAAGCCTTCGGGTTTAAGCGAAGTATGATTGATGATGATACTGCCAATCCACCCAAGGAAGAAAGTTAGCAAAAAGCGTGCAAGTTTGTTGTCCATTTGAAACCTCCTAAGTATAAGTTAAAATCATTATATGATACAAATATGTATCTGTCAAGTATTTTGATACATTAGTGTATAACATACAATTATGATTTTAAGCTTTAAAAATAACAGAATAGCAGAACTTAGGACTACTTTAAGCTTGTCTCAGCGGCGGCTTGCAAAGGAAATAGGGACAAGTCAGGCAAATTTATCGAGGTGGGAACAGGGACTTAACGAACCGAGTATTATGGAATGTTGGAGGCTTGCTGATTTTTTTGACGTGAGCATAGACGTATTATGCGGTAGAAGAGATTATTAAAAACGCCTCTGCCCAATTTTGGGCAGAGGCGTCGGGCTATTATTAATTTACATAACTACGATATTGTGTTTTTCAAACAGTTCCTTGCTCTCTTTGGGGAAGTGATCGTCTGAAATCAACACGTCTATATCTTCGATTCTTGCAAACGTATAGGGGTTTATTTTGCCTATTTTCGAGCTGTCGAGCATCATATAGACTTGTCTTGCCTTTCTGAATACGTCCTTTAAAAGCTCGCTTTCAATCTGCGAATTGCAGGAAAAGCCCTGTTCGGGAGTGAACGCGGTTGCCGAAACAATGGCAATTTCAAAGTTGGTGGATTCGAAATAAGTTTTTGAAGTGGGGGAAGAGGTGGAAAGGTTATCCTTCATAAGCTGACCGCCTACAACCGTTATATTTATATTCTTTTTCTGCGCAAGTTCCATTGCAACCGCAATGCCGTTTGTAAATACATGGCAGTTCAAATCGGGCATTTCCTTTGCAAGGTACATTGCCGTCGTTCCGCCGTCAAGAAATACGCAGGTGCCCTCGTCGATAAGTCCGGCGGCTTTTTGCGCTATAATTATTTTTGCGTCCGTATTTATGGTCGTCTTTTTTGTGTACGCCTCACCCGAAACTTTTTGCACTTCCTTGACGGACATAGCGCCGCCGCGAATGCGTATGATGCGCCCGTCCTCTTCAAGCTGAAATAAATCGCGGCGCAAGGTCATTTGGGAAACGTTGGGGAAAACTTCTTCCAACTGTTCCAGCGTCATTTTACCGCGCTTATCTAAGATATCGGCAATGTCTTCGATTCTTTCTCTCTTCATACGTCCTCCGAATAATTAAATATTTTTGACAAATTTGTTCAATTATGTTGTACAGAAAGTCGCTTTAAACTTACAATGTCTTTAATATTGTAATATATTCACAATAAATTGTCAAGTAAATACATAAAAATTTTGTGAATTTAGTGGAAATTGTTAGTTTTTAGCGTTATATAGCTTGTCAGGTTGGTTCTAAATTATATCAAAACGGCTAAAATAAGTTGCATTTGAAATAAAATAAGGGTATAATCAAAACACGAAAAAATAATTTCGAGGCGCGAAAATGAGAATTTATAACACGCTTACACGCAGAAAAGAGGAATTTGTACCGCTTGAAGAGGGCAAAGTCAAGATGTATGCCTGCGGCATTACCGTTTCCGGAGAGGCTCACATAGGTCACGGTTATCAGGCGCTTATTTACGATATTATGCGAAAATACCTTGAAAAATGCGGCTATAACGTGATTTACGCGCGAAATTATACCGACGTTGACGACAAGATTATAGCAAAAAGCAAAGAAACGGGCATTCCTGCCGACGAGTACGCGGCGGCTATGATAAAAAAAATAGATACCACTATGTCGGAAATGGACGTCGACGAGCCTACTCTCTGGCTTAAAGCCACACAAAACATCGACAATATTATAAATTTTATATCGAAACTCATTCAAAAGGGCAACGCTTACGCCGCGCCGTGCGGTGACGTATATTTTTCAGTAGCAAGTTTCAGGCGTTACGGCTGCCTGTCAAACCGCTCGGTTGAAGATATGCTCGACGGTGTTCGCGTTGAAAACAACGACGAAAAGCGCGACCCTGCCGACTTTGCGCTTTGGAAGAGCGCCAAGGAAGGGGAAATTTATTGGAATTCTCCCTGGGGCAAGGGCAGACCGGGTTGGCATATCGAGTGTTCGGCAATGAATTATGCGGCATTCGGTGACCAAATCGACATTCACGGCGGCGGTCGCGACCTCATTTTTCCCCACCACGAAAACGAAATTGCGCAGAGCGAGAGCCTTACGGGCAAACAGTTTGCAAAATTTTGGACGCATAACGGGCTGATAAAAGTAAACGGACAAAAGATGTCAAAGAGCCTCGGCAACAGCTTGCTTTTAGAGGATTTGCTCAAAAAATACACCAACGAAGCCATTAAATTTGCGCTGTTGCAGAACAACTACCGCCAAGATATAAATATAACCGACGAGCTGTTTCCCGAAGCCGAAAAGCACCTTACGGAATTTTATAAATTGATTTCAGAGGTTGAAAAGAGGTTCGGCACAGGCAAGGCCGGCAATTTGGAGATAGACAAAAAATTCAACGCGGATATGGACGAGGATTTCAATACCGCACTTGCGCTTTCCGAGCTGTTTGCAATTTTCAAAACAATTTCGCAAAAGCTTGCAAAGGGAGACGAAAGCTGTGCCGACGACGTAATGCAGGTAAGAAAAACTTACTCGCTATTGGGGCTTTTCAAAAGAAATGCAGCGGAATATCTTGCCGAAGTTGCGGCAAAAAACCCCGTCGAAATTCCCGTTGAAGTCGAAAATCTTGCAAAACAGCGTTGGGAAGCTAAAAAATTGCGCGATTTCGCGCTTGCCGACAAGCTTCGTGCGGAAATTGACGCGCTCGGCTACACCGTAAAGGATTCAAAAGACGGCTATACCGTATTAAAGAAATAATATTGGGAGTAAAAGTTAAATGAAAAAAATTACCTCTGAAACACTCAGAAGCTTATATCTGAAATTTTTTGAAAGCAAAGGGCATAAAATAATACCGTCGGCTTCGCTCATTCCCGAAAACGACCCTACGGTTTTGTTCACAACCGCGGGTATGCACCCCCTTGTTCCCTATCTGCTCGGAGAAAAGCACCCCGAGGGAACGCGCCTTACCGACGTGCAGAAATGCGTAAGAACGGGAGATATAGACGAGGTCGGGGACAGCTCGCATCTGACTTTCTTTGAAATGCTCGGCAATTGGTCGCTCGGAGATTATTTCAAGGCTGAAATGATACCCTGGTCGTTCGAGTTTTTGACTTCTCCCGAGTATCTCGGCATACCCGTCGAGGATATAGCGGTAACCTGTTTTGCAGGCGACGCCGACTGCCCCAAGGACGAAGAGAGCGCGAAATTATGGCTCGACTGCGGAATTTTGCCCAAAAACGTCTATTATCTTCCCAAATCGGGGAACTGGTGGGGGCCGGCAGGCACAACGGGACCCTGCGGTCCCGATACCGAGATGCACATTATAAGAAACCACGCCGAAGCGGACAAGCTTGGAGAGTACGACTTTGACAATGCGCCCAAGGGCACTTTCCTCGAAATCTGGAACGACGTGTTTATGCAGTACAACAAGAACGCCGAGGGCAAGTACGAGCCGCTTGCACAGCGCAACGTGGATACGGGAATGGGGCTTGAACGCACTCTCTGCATACTTAACGGTAAGTCGAGCGTCTACGAAACGGATATATTTGAAAACGCCATTGCCAAGATCGAGTCTTTGACTTCGTGCAAGTATAATGAAAGCGAGGAGGTTATGCGCGCTTTCCGTGTCGTGCTCGACCACGTCAGAACGGCAACTTTTATGATAGGAGACGTCAAGGGAATAGTTCCCTCTAATACCGACCAGGGATATATTCTTCGCAGAATTATCCGCCGTGCGGTGAGGTTCGGCAGAAATATCGGGCTTCCCCAAGGGTCGCTCAAAGACGTTTCAAAGACTATAATAGATAAATATTCCGACGTTTACCCCGAGCTTAATAAAAATTCCGCAAGAATTTACGAGGAACTCGAAAGGGAAGAAATTAAATTCTCCAAAACCTTGCAACAGGGCATAAGGGAGTTTGAAAAGGTAGCCGCTTCTTTGCCCGAGGGCGGAGAAATAGACGGCGTAACCGCATTCCACCTTTACGACACATACGGCTTCCCCGTTGAAATAACAAGCGAAATGGCAAGGGAAAAGGGGCTTACGGTCGACGTAAAGGGCTACGAGGCGGCTTTTGCCGAGCATCAGGCAAAGTCGAGGCAGGGCAGCGAAGGCAAGTTTGCCTGCGGTCTTGCCGACCACAAGGAAGAAACCACTAAGCTTCATACGGCAACTCATCTTCTGCATGCTGCGCTCAAAAAGGTATGCTCGCCCGAAATCGAGCAGAAGGGCAGCAATATTACAGAGGAGAGATTGCGCTTCGACTTCAATTTTGCGCGCAAGCTCACCCCCGAAGAGGTTGCCGAAGTCGAGAGGCTTATAAACGAACAGATAGAGTTGAACGTACCCGTAGTAATGCGTGAAATGACGCTTGAAGAGGCAAAGGCGCAGGGCTTTACGGGGCTTTTCGAAAGCAAGTACGGCGCAATGGTAAAGACCTATTCGATAGGAGAGTTTTCCAAAGAAATTTGCGGCGGCCCCCACGCTGAGAGCACGGGCGTTTTGGGAAAGTTCAAGATAGCCAAACAGGAAAACGTGTCGGCAGGTATAAAGCGCATAAAGGCAATTTTAGTAAAAAACTGATAGTTACATTAGTTGTACGCCGTGCAATTTGCCGAGGCTTGGTTGGCTTTTTAATGTTTTGTAAGTGCGCTTAGTGCAAGTTTTCAAAGCAAAAACGCCTGAAAATTATTAAATTTCGCGTTAAAAGCGGCAAAAACAAAAATTATTCAAAATTTATAAAAAACTTTGTAAACCCAACACAAAACGACTTGACAGAACTTTTATAAAATAATAAAATAATCTTACACTTTAAAGAATCGGTTATAAAGCACAGAACATAAGGAGTAAATATGAAAACCTATATGGCTAAGGCGGAGACAGTTGAAAGAAAATGGTACGTTGTTGACGCGACGGGCATACCTCTCGGCAGACTTGCGTCAAAAGTGGCTGCTATTCT
Source organism: uncultured Christensenella sp. (assembly GCA_910585685.1). GTDB lineage: Bacteria > Bacillota > Clostridia > Christensenellales > Borkfalkiaceae > Coproplasma. The sequence goes on along the minus strand of CAJUEO010000016.1, from coordinate 882 downwards.
CCGCGGCAAAAATAAGCCTACTTTTACGCCCAACGTGGATACGGGCGATTTCGTAATCGTTTTAAATTGCGATAAAGTTGCGCTTACGGGCAAGAAACTTGACGATAAATTTTACAGATATCACACGGGCTACATCGGCGGCTTGAAGGAAATTTCCTATAAAAAGCTGCTCGCTGAAAAGAGCGACCTCGCAGTTTACGAGGCAATCAGAGGAATGTTGCCCAAAAATTCTCTCGGCAGAGATATGATTAAGAAGCTCAGAGTATATAAGGGCGGCGAACACAATCACGCAGCGCAGAAACCCGAAGAGCTGAAATTATTTTAAAAGGGAGTTGTTAAGATAATATGGCAAAGGCTAATTTAAAGAAAAAGCTTCAATTCTGGGGAACGGGCAGAAGAAAAAAGGCTATTGCACGCGTTCGCCTTATTCCCGGAGGTACGGGCAATATCGAAATAAATGAAAGAGCGTTTGAGGATTATTTCCCTCAATCGGTTTTGCAGTACGTTGTTAAGCAACCCCTTGCGCTTTTGGGCGTGGAAGCTAAGTACGACGTATTGGTAAACGTCTACGGCGGCGGCTATACCGGTCAGGCTAACGCAATCCGTCTCGGCGTTGCTCGCGCATTGTTGCAGGCAGAGGAAGGTTCGCGTGCGGCGCTCAAAAAAGAAGGATTCTTAACTCGCGATCCTCGCGTAAAGGAAAGAAAGAAGTACGGCTTGAAGAAAGCTCGTCGTGCTCCTCAGTTCTCAAAGAGATAATATCAAAATTCAAAGAGAGGAAATATTTTTCCTCTCTTTTAAATTTGTATTGGAAAAATTTTCTTTTATGTTTTGTTACAATCTGATTGCAACATATAGTTGCAGTCAGATTTTTTTATGCCG
>CAJUEO010000015.1 GCA_910585685.1 uncultured Christensenella sp. | reverse complement strand
CCGCCAAGAAATAATTGTACGAACCCACTAAATAGTGAGTTCGTAATTTTTTATTATTTACTTGAACAAATTTTTATCGAGTATATACCTGCCAATAATGCACCGATGGCGTGGAATAGTCTTAAATATTTTATGTGACCGCGTTTAATTTTCTTGTTTGTTATTTATAAAATAGCCTGCGGCTACGAACACCGCCGCATAGACGAGCGAAAGAACGATACAGACGATGAGCCTTGAATTATCGGTTGCAAGCGAAGTTAAATCTCCTATAAACCCGTCCAACCAATACGAGCCTATTTTAAAATTTTTGATTTTCAAAAACGCGTCGGCAAGATTTATAACCGTACCTATGAGCGACGGACCTAAAATTGCAAGCGCAATGGAAATTCCGACTTTTTTTACGATCAGACTTACCGCAAATACAAACGCGGAATAGGCAACGCAGTATAAAAGTTGACCGGCTATAAGCCCCGAATAGTTGCCTGATTCTGCCGTTCCGTCAAACATTGCCGCGCCCAAAGCATATGTAAATATAAGCGTTACGGCAAACATTACTATAGTTGAAACGACGCTTACTATATACTTTGCAAAGTATATATTGCTTCTTGAAAATCCGCGCGAATATACGTTTTTAATTGTCTGTTGGTCGTAATCGGTGCAGACGAAAAGTGCAATGAATATTCCGCAAATCATAGTAAAGCTCGACGAAGACACTGCCGATAACAACGCCGATTTTGCAGTAGGCATGGCCATATTGAAATCGGGATTGTTTGCAAGCGTATTGTTGAGCAGCAGTCCCACCAGTGACATTGCAAGCATAGCGGCAGTACATATATACAGGCTTTTTTGTTTAAAAAGTTTAGTAAACTCAAATTTCAATAGATTTTTCATCTGCCCAACCTCTCAATAAAGTATTCTTCAAATCCGCTCTCCGAAATAGCTATTTCCGAAACCGCAACGCCCTTGCCGATAAGATATTTATTCATATTTGCTGTTTGGTCAAGGTGATTTGAAATATAGATTGCGTCAGCTTTAACGTCGGCTGATATATCGGGCAATCTTTCTTTTAACAGTGCGTAAGCGGTGGAATTATTGCTTGTTGAAATTTTTATAAATTTACGGCAACGCTCGGTCAGCTCTTTTGCCGAAACCTCTTCAATTAAAGACCCGTCGGAAATTATGCCGTAATTTGTAACCACTTTTGCAAGTTCGTCCAAAAGGTGCGACGATATTATAAACGTCACGCCTTCTCTGTTCAAATCAATAATGATATCGCGTATTTCTTTGATACCTGCCGGATCGAGTCCGTTTATAGGCTCATCCAAAATAAGAATTTCCGGCTTACCTAAAAGCGCAATTGCAATGCCTAAACGTTGGCGCATGCCGAGCGAAAATTCGCTCGCTTTTTTTATGCCCGTATTCCCTAACCCGACGCGTCGCAGCAGCGGTATTATTTCCTTGGAATTTGCGCCGTAAAGAGTGGCAAACCGCCGCATATTTTCATAGGCAGTACAGTTTTTATAGAGACCCGGGGCTTCTATAAGCGAGCCTATGTTCTTTCTGCCGACGTTGAGTTTGTCGTTGCCGTATAAAAAAATTTTGCCCTGCGTTGGGTTTGTCAACCCCAAAATAAGCTTCATCAAACTTGTCTTGCCTGCGCCGTTTTTGCCTATAAGTCCGTATATATCTCCGCGCTTGACGTGGATTGACACGTCGTTTACGGCAAGCTTAGTTTTGAATTGCTTTACAAGATGTTGCGTTTCAATGACGTATTTCATAAACACTCCTTAAATTTATTATCGCTTGACTTTTTACTGCGAAAGTGCTAATATAATCAAAAAGTGAAACAAATGTAGCACATTAATAGGCTTTCGGTCAATCGTTAAAACGGCTGAAACGGGTAAGTGAAACAAACGGGGATTATTTGTTACAGTATGGCAAAACGTGTAAACAGCGCAAATTTAATTGTTCGGGAAAGCATCGAAACGGCTTTAATCAAGCTAATGGGAAAAAAGCCTTTCGGTGATATAACTATTAGCGAAATAGTAGAAAAGGCAGGAGTAAGCCGTGTAAGTTATTACCGAAATTATTACTACAAAGAAGACGTTTTGTTCGCAAAAATGGATAAAATAGCCGCCGAATGGAAAGAAAAGACCGAGAGCGACGGTAAAGAGTTGGGGGACCACATTATCGACCTCTTTGAAATGGAGAGACCGATACTCGGCGTTATTTATAAGAACGGACTCGAGCATCTTATGTATAAGCTGATTAGAAAGTATTGCGGCTTGGAAGAAAAAATAGACAACAACGTGGGCGCGTATTTTCTATCTTTGTTTGCAGGAATGTTTTTCGGCTGGTGCGACGAATGGGTAAAACGCGGTATGCAGGAAACTCCCGAACAAATTAAAGCTTTATTAAAGCAGTGGGAAGAACAGCAGAAAATTAAAAACCCCGAAAACAATCTTTGATAGGTTGTTTTCGGGGTTTTCGTTAAATGTGGGCTAAAATATCTTTCAAAACCAGCATGCTGTCAAGTTTTGAATAGCCGTATTTAGTTTGCAAGTCGCATAGCAGTCTTTGCAGTTCTTTTGCATAAAACTCTATTTCTACTTCTTTTTGGTACGAGGCAAGAACAGGGTACTTTTTGCTCCAAACTTTAGTCCAATTTACCTTTTTTTGTACCTCGTCGCTTGTATTTTCTATGACGTCCTGCAACTGTTTAACCTCTGCGTCGAAGCTGATTAGTTCGTCCAACGATAAATTATATAACAGAGCCATTCTTTTAGCCTGCCTGATATCGGGCAAAGTTTCATCGGTTTCCCACTTTGAAACAGTTTGTCTGCTGACCCCTAATTTTTCCGCAACGTCTTCTTGCGAAAGTCCGCTTTTTTTCCTTGCGTTGAATAGATTGTTGCCTAAATTCATAATCGACCTCCTTAATTGTAGGATAATTATAACAGCATTTAAAAATAAAGTCCACCTATAAAAATTGTCAAATATGCGCTTAATTTTTACATATTCCCGTCGTAGCATATAGCTGTACTTTTGCGCATATGTTAAAACGTAAACTAAATTATTAAAATATATATTGACAAGTCGCTGATTTTTGTTTATGATAGATATTATAAAAACAATTCAAAAGAAGAGGGAGTATGAATAAACATTTTCAAGCATTTTTTGAAAGCTATTATTTGTCGGTTGAGAAAAACTCGGCTTACGGCAAGATACGCGGCTATGAAGTGAGCGCGCTGGTCGACAGTTTTGACAATGTTTCTCCGTTGAAGCTGCACGTTTCGTTTTATGCCACTGACGAGCAGAAGCGCAATATGGAAACGGCAATAAGAAATCTTGCGCTCAAATTTTTCAATATGCACTTTACTCCGTACGGTCTGTCGCTCGGTTTCAACGGCATAACGGTAAGGGGAATGCTTGGTAAATTGCCGGATATTTTAGATAATATTTTTAATATTATATCCCAAAACGGCGCTACGACTGCGGAATACTGTCCCGTTTGCGGCAACAGATTGGGAGAAACCGAATATAAACAATGCAATATCGACGGCTTTAAAATAACTATAGACACAGCATGCGTCGAAACTATTAACGCCGTGATAAGCGAAGAGAATAAAGATTTCAACGAGGCTCCCAATAACTATTTAATGGGTTCTGTGGGTGCGGTTATCGGTGGAATAGTCGGTGCGGCGTTGGCTATCGGATTATATATGCTCGGCTATGTTTCAGCTCTGTCGGCAATTGTTTCCGTAGTTTTGGGCGCGTTCTTGTTTCAGAAATTTCACGGAAAGCCCGATAAAGTTATGATAATAATCGTTTCCGTTATCACGCTTGTTTTTATGATAGCTTCCATTTTCGGAATTTACATAGTTGCCGCCGGCATTGCCGCGAACGAAGAGGGACTTTATATTTCGGCTATCGACGCGTTCGGTATATGTATGGAGAACGAAGAATTTTCAAGAATATTCTATCTCGACCTTGCGCTCAGCGTTGTGTTCTCTGCGGTGGGTATCGGGCTGGAAATTGCCGTGCTTGCAAAACAGATAAAGAGAAAACAAAATATATAACTAAAAAGGAAGGGCAAACCCCTTCCTTTTTTAATGCTGTCTTATACCTTTAATAATTTTTTTACAGCCGCCTGCATTTTATCGAGCGCAGCTTCGGCTTCCGCCTTGTTGTTTGCCCTTACGGAGAAGTATATTTTGAGCTTTGGCTCTGTTCCCGAGGGGCGCACGCAAATAAAGCTGCCGTTTTCAAGCTCGTAATAAATACAGTTGGTGATGGGGGAGCCTATTTCGCTCTTTTCCCCCGTTGCAAGCTCCAAGGCAATATTTTTGGAATAATCCCTCAGCGTTTTAACTTTGTAAATATCGAACGCGGTGCAGGGCTTGTGTTTAAGTCCGTCGACAACGGCGTTCATATCCCTCATTGCGTTCAATCCCTTAAAGGGAACGGAGATGTTGCAGTCAAGCACATATCCGTATTCGCTGTAAATTTCCTGCAAGCGCTGGTAGACCGTCTTGCCTATATAGTCGTAGTAGCATACCATTTCCGCGCAAAGCATTGACGCAACTACGGCGTCCTTGTCGCGAGCGTGCGTGCCGCGAAGATATCCGCAGCTCTCTTCGAACCCGAAGACATAGGTGTATAATTTATTCGACTCCCAAAGCTTGATTTTTTCCCCGATAAATTTAAACCCGACGGGCGTTTCAAACAGCGTAACGCCAAACTTGTTGCAGATAGGTCTTGCCATACCCGTGGAAACAAACGACTTAACGACAGCCGCGTTTTTGGGCAGTGAGTTGTCCTCTTTAAGCCGTGTTAAAATATAGTCCAAAAGAAGTATGCCGACCTGGTTTCCCGAAAGCGCCTCAAATTCCCCGTCCCTGTTTTTAACTGCAACGCCCAGCCTGTCGCTGTCGGGGTCGGTGCCGAACACAACGGTTGCGCCTATTTTTTGCGCGGTTTTTATGCCGAGTTCAAGCGTTTCCTTGTACTCGGGGTTTGGTACTTCAACGGTCGAAAAGTCGGGGTCTTTCTTGGTCTGTTCCTCGACAACTGTTGCGTTTATTCCCAACTTTTTCAAAATAGTAGTTACGGGAATGTAGCCCGAACCGTGAACGGGGGTATAAACGAGCTTTAAATTTTTGCCGCATTTTTTGACGGCTTTTTTGGACAGAGTAAGTTTTTTAAGTTCCTTGTAATATTTTTTATCGACCCTTGCAGGAACGGCCTTTATAAACTTTTTACATTCCTGTAAAGAGGGGGAGGGTGTAGCGAGATAGTCGGTAATTTTAGAGATGTACTCGACTACCTTTGCGGTGTCAGCCGGGCTCATCTGCGCGCCGTCCTCTCCGTACACCTTATAGCCGTTATATTGCTTGGGGTTGTGCGACGCGGTAATCATAATGCCTGCTACCGTTTTAAGCTCGCGCACTGCAAACGAGAGCATGGGAACGGGATGCACGTCGTCGAATTTATATGCGCAAACTCCGTTGGCTGCAAGCACTTCGGCTGCGGCTGTTGCAAACTCTTCGCTCTTGTGGCGTGTATCGTAAGAAATAACCACGCCGCGCGCCATTGCCTGAGGCCCCAACTTTTTGATAAATTCCGCAAGTCCCTGCGTTGCGCGCCTGACGGTGTAGACGTTAATCATATTTGTGCCGTAGCCTATAATTCCGCGCATACCCGCGGTGCCGAACTCAAGCTCGGCGCCAAAGCGATATTCCACATCCTCTTTATTATTTTTTATATTTTCAAGCTCGGCTCGCGCTTCGGAACTGAGACGTTTATCGTTTAACCAGCTTTCGTAAATATCTTTGTAGCTCATTTCAACCCTCCACAATTTATTATATACAGGCAAATTATCAAAATGCCCGATTACTCTACACAATTATACAAAAAAAACTCTATTTTGTAAATAGAGTTTTAAAAGAAATATTAAAAATTTCAAACTTTTTTGCCGTTTTTTCAGGTTTCGTCGTTTTCTCCGCGGAAAAACTCTTCTCGCGTCAGATCGCGTTCCTTCTTTGTGGAAACAATATTGTTCTCCCCGATAAAGTATTTTAATCCCTCGCGGTCGTAGTAATTTACAAACTCGAAGCAAATTAGGCAGACGTAGCTTGACGGAATAGTCAAAAGCAGACCGACCCCCAGCGTAGATAATCCCACCGTAACGTTGAGTGCAAATATCAAAATTACCAATACCGCAAAGTCCGACATAATGTGCAAAGTGTTCTTACCATTGCGCGAGAAGGTGTATAAAAATGCGCCGCGCTGTCCCTTTTTGCCGCGTATAAGCGAGGGCAGCCAATCGGTTGTAAACGTCATTTTTATAATTATTGAAAAGACGAGCGCAAGCGTAAACAGGAATACGCATATCAGGAAATAGAGAACGTGGTTGAGTAAAAAGAAAAGCAAAAAGAACATTGCGACGGCAACAATCACGTCGTAAACGACGGACATGGGAACGTAAATCAAATTGTAGATTGCCGCGTCCTTTAAGTTTTTGATTAGGGTAGTCAGGAAAGGCTGCTTTGCACGCAGCGCCATTTTATCGTTTATGCAAGCCGCGGTTGCGTAGTTGCCGAGCCCTTCGAACCACTTAGATACTATGCGCACAAGCACGAGCAAAAGCAAGCTTAAAACAAACGAAGGCAACTTTGTCTGCAACAGTTCCATAAACGCGCCGAACGCCTTTTTAACGTTTTCGGCAAGCTGCCCCAATTCCTCGATTTTTCCGTTTAAAAGGTTTGAAAGATAGGTCCAGGCATTGTCCAACAGCAGTTGAAGCTGGTCGGAGTTTATCAAATCCATTATAAACGGATAGACTACAGCAAAGGTTATAAGTCCGGAAATCAGAAGAATGACCAATCTGTATAACAGCTGTTTGTATATAATCGTAAAGTTGTCCACAAAAACGTGGAAAGTATGCTTGAACCGCATAAGTACTCCTTAGTTGATTTCAACGAGTTTTGCAACGGCTTTGGCGCCGCTTACGGCAATATAGCAGTAGCCGTTTTTCGAATATCGCGAAAAGTTCCCCGGATTTATCAGCGTAACGCCGTCTATATCGTCCTCTCGCGCACAGTGCGTATGTCCGTACAGCGCAATTCGGCAGCCCTCGCTTTTAGCTCTTTCGGCAAGCCGCGCAAGCGTGGATTTGACCGAATACAGGTGCCCGTGGGTTGCAAAAATTCTTACTCCCTCAATCTCTATGACCTTTTCGTCATCTCCGAGTTTGGTTAAATCGCAGTTGCCGTTTATTATTATAGTTTTATTCCCGAATTTTTTGTTTATGCGCGACGCGTCGCTTGAAGTATCTCCGAGATGAATTATTTTGTCGCATTCCGCAAGAACTACGTCTATTTTTTCAAGTCCCGAAAGGTTGCCGTGGGTGTCGCTTAAAACAACGACGCTTGTCATAGCTTTTCTCTCAAATCACACAGCGCGCGATAGCGGTGGGATACCGAGTTCTTTTCTTCCTCGGTTGCAAGCCCGAAGCTCTTTTTCAAGTCGTTAGAATAAAACAGGCTGTCGTATCCGAAACCGTTTGTGCCTATTTCCTCGGTTAAAATTTTGCCGAACGTTCTGCCCGTGCCGAAGTACGTCTTGCCGTTCGGCATATACAGGCATACTGCGCTCTCGAAATACGCGCGGCGGTGGCTTGTGTGTTCCATACGCTTTAATAGTAGCTTTCTGTTGCCCGCGTCGCCCTCGCCCGAAAATCTTGCCGAATAAATGCCGGGTGCGCCGTGCAGGCATTCCACGCACAGCCCCGAGTCGTCCGAAAGCGACGGCAGACCGAATTTCTCGGCAATAAACTTAGCTTTGATTTTGGCGTTTTCTTTAAAAGTCGAGCCTGTTTCCTCGATTTCTCCGTCAAAGCCGAGTTCCTGCATCGAAACAATTTCCACGCCCGTAAATATAGCCTTGATTTCGGCTATTTTTCCCCTGTTGCCGCTTGCTACGACTATCTTTTCAAGTTTCATAATTCAATTATAATATATATCTTTCAAAAAGTAAACATTTTCTTGAAAAGTTTTTACCGCGCCCAACGCATGTTTACCATTTAAGTCGGTGCAGGTTGCCGGATAGATTAAAGTTTTCGAATTTATTTTGCCTCAGCCCTTCGAAAACGGCTATCGCAACGCAGTTTGAAAGGTTCAGGCTTCGCGTATCTCCAAGCATGGGTATGCGCACGCAGCCCTCGCGGTTTGCTAAAAGCAACTCCTCGTCAAGCCCTCGCGTTTCTTTGCCGAAAACAAGAAAGTCACCCGGTTTAAACTGTGGGTCGCAGTAGTTTTTCTGCGCCTTAGTCGTAAAAAAGTAGAAAGCGGCTTGGGGGTTGGCTTTAAAAACTTCGTCAAAGCTGTCGTAATAAAAAATTTCCGCGTCCTTCCAATAGTCCAAACCGGCGCGTTTCAAGTATTTGTCCGTGACCTCGAATCCGAGCGGACGCACGAGGTGCAGCCTGCAACCCGTTGCGGCGCAGGTTCTTACGATGTTGCCCGTATTTTGCGGTATCTCGGGCTCAACCAAAACAATATTAAACATAGCTAAATTATTTTACTACGTTTAACGCTTATTTGCAACTTTTAGCGCGGCAGAGAATTTATGTATTTCAATTGACAAGTTAATGTAATAATTGTTATAATAAAAACGTACTACGAGAAGAGAAATAATATATGATAAGTAATCTTTTAGCATTGGGTGTATCCGAGGTTTTGACCATTATAAACAATATGCTGCTTTTGTTCGGCGGCGTTGCGGCGTTTATCATAGGTATGAACGTTATGGGCTCGAACCTCGAAACAGCAGCCGGAAAATCGATGCGCAAGCTGATGACCAAGGCAACCAAAAACCGCTTTCTGGGCGTGGGAACGGGCGCGGCGGTGACGGCTATCGTAACAAGTTCGTCGGCAACCACGGTTATGATTGTCGGCTTTGTAAACGTCGGGCTTATGACGCTTACGCAGGCAACCTCGATTATAATGGGCGCGAACATAGGTACTACCGTTACGGCGTTCATTACGGCTATATCCACCTCGGGCGCAGAATTTCAGATAACCGCGCTGTTTGCGTTTACCGCGTTTGTCGGCGTGCTTATGGCAATGCTCGGCAAGAACGACAAAATAAAGCGCATAGGCGCGATATTGCAGGGCTTGGGTCTCATATTTATTGGTATGAACGTTATGTCCTCTGCAATGGGCGATATGCTGGGAGACGAGGGTATAAAGGACGCGGTTGAAAGCGTGTTTATTGCTATCGGCTACGGCAAAGACGTTCTCTCGTGGGAAATAATTGTGCTGTTTTTGCTCGGCGCGCTTCTGACGGGGCTTGTTCAGTCCTCCGCGGCAATTACGGCAATAGCAATTTCGCTTGCGAGTTCTTCGCTCATTTCCCTGCCTATGGCAATGTTTATTATTCTCGGCACCAACGTCGGAACGTGCGTTACCGCTCTGTTTTCGTCGCTTGGCGCAAGCGTAAACGCAAGGCGCACGGCTGTCGTGCATCTTTTGTTCAACGTAATAGGAAGCATTATATTTATAATTCCGCTCGCGTTTACCTGCGGCTATCTTGCGGATTTCCTCAACTCGTTTATACCTGCTCTGCCCTGGCAGATTGCTATATTCCATATGGCGTTTAACCTTTTGACAACTGCAATACTGTTGCCGTTTATAAACCAATTGGTAAAGCTTGCGTGTATCATAATTCCCGAAAAGAAGGGCGCGGAAGAGCCTTTGGAAGAGGGGGATATACTCGATAAGCGTCTTTTGAAAACTCCTGCAATTGCAGTAGGTCAGGTAAGGCGCGAACTTTTAAGAATGGGCAAGCTTGCGTTTGCAAACTATAAGCGCTCGCTCGATATGCTGCTTTCGGGAGACCTTTCGCACAAAGACGAATTTGCCTCCGTCGAAAAGAATATCAACGATTACAACAGCTATATTTCCTCCTTCCTTGTAAAGCTGTCCTTGCAGGACTTGTCCGAAACCGACGAAAAGAAGGTCGGCTCGTTCTACCACGTCGCTTCCGATTTGGAGCGAATCGGTGACTATGCCGAAAACATTGTCGAGTACGCCGAAAGAATGGTTGAAGAGGGGTCGGAGTTCTCCGAGCACGCGAAGAGCGAAATTCTCGAAATGGATTTGCACCTTACCGAGCTTTATAAAAACGTCGAAAAGGTGTTCGGGGATATCGATCTGAGCTTTATCGGCGACGTGGAAAGAGAGGAAGAGTCAACCGACGAAATGTGCACAAAAATGCAGGAAGCGCATCTCCGTCGTATGAATGAGGGCAGGTGTACTCCCACGGCAGGTGCGGCATATCTTCAGCTCGCTTTGAATATGGAGCGTATAGGTGACCATATGCACAACGTTGCCAACTCTGTAAAAACCTATCACGCCACAGTCGTTTAAAAGATAAAATAAAATACCGCTTGCGGTTAAAACGCAAGCGGTATTTTTTCGTGCTTATTTGTCTTCGTCGTGTTCGTCGAGCGTGGTTGCCGCTTCCTCGAGAGCGGGATAAACGGCGGTAATGGGTCTGTCCAAAACCTTTTGCCGAGCAAACAGGAATAAATAGTATGCGCCCGTAAACGTCCAGAACAGCCCGACGTAGACGGCGTATAAAATTATCAGATACAGCAGGTTAAATTGACATTTCCAAATTGTTATGGGAATTTCGAAAACGGGTATGGGCAGGGGATTAATCTGCGTAAACGCATAGTTGGGGCGCAGCCACTCGCTTTCGCTCAAAGTATAGCCGTCGTAAGAGAACGACATGGAGGCCGAAGTTACAATTCCGCTTGCAACCGCCGCCGTGACAATCACAAGGCAGTAGTAGATTAGGGGAATAATGCAGTCTTTTGGCTTGAACTTGTAGTGACCGAGCGCGGAGGGCAACACGGACAGCATGAACAATATGTAGTGCGTGAGGCAGAAATACAGGATAGTGTGCCCGAATATTATTCCGTAATTTGACATATCGTCCCTGCCGAAGTAAAAAATTACGGTAAGCGCGCCGGCTGCGTGAACGAAGAATGAAATCGCGTATAAAACTTTTTTTCGCAAAATTACCGAAAGCGAGGCAACGTAAACGCCGATGTTGCAAATAAACAGCGGTATGCACGCAAACACGGTGTGATACACGTTGTACCCGTCACCCATAACCAGCGAGTCCTTGCTGTGGTACTGTATCAACAGCACGATAGCCGCCGCCGCAAGGTAGTCGCGCTGTTTGCTGCCGTCCTTGTTCTTTAAAAAGAAGTAAGCGCCTATTGTTGCCGCCGCAAGAAGCAGTATTGCCAGAAGGTGCCACACGGTAAAGTTTTTGAACCAAAGAAAGTGTTCGGGCGTAAAGTCGTCGGGGTTATAAAAGTTTTCGAAAATATTCAGCGGCATTACCGTAAAAAACGCAAACGGCAGACATATAAAGCTTTTTGCTTTAACCTTGTAGCCGTCGCGCAACACAAGTAGCGCGCAGCAGATAAGCTCGAGCGCGGAAGCGGCAAAAAACAAAGTCATATTTGCCCATTTGGGTATAAACTCGTTTATGCTCGCGTAAACCTTGTCTGCTTCTGAGGTTGCCGAGCCCAGCATCGATATTTCGAAAAAATTGCCGAACGTACACATGCTCACAATTACAAACAGCGGCAAAACGTACTTTGCTACGTCCGAACAGCTTTTCTTATTATAGAATACGGCAAGCGGCAAAAGCAGCAGCCCCGATTTTTTAACCCATTGGCTCAGGCAAAAGAAAAACCCGTATTCCGTAAATCTATTGAATATGTAGTAGTCCGAAACTGTGAAAGTCAAAACAAGCGACAGCGCAAGAAACAGTCCGCACGCAACTTTCAGGGCAACGTCCGAAATTTTATGTAAATTCATAGTACAATTATAATTTTTTTTACGGCGTTTGTCAATTGGCGATTTTTGCCAAAGTTTGAAAAAATTGTTGTAACTTTTAAAAAAACGTGATATACTATTTTCAATAGAAAATTTTTTGGAGAATTATTATGGCAAAGATAACTAAGGATACGCTCATTGCGGATTGCTTGAAAATAAACCCCAACAGCGCCGAAATTTTACAGGCGGTAGGTATGCACTGCATAGGTTGCGCGCTCGCTCACGGTGAAACTATCGAGCAGGCAGTTATGGTTCACGATAACGACCTTGACGCACTTTTGGCTAAGCTCAACGAAGGTATCGAGGACTGACAATAGCCGCGCGCCGACTGTTTTATAACGGTCGGCGCGCATTTTTCTTGGAATAATCTGCCATTGCTGTAAAAATTTTTGCATTGCATAAACTTATAATTTTTTGTATAATTATCTTGTGAATTGTAATAGCAGTTCATTTATAACGGAGGTAATTATATGAAGAAACCAACAAGAATTGCCGCCGCGTTAATGGCTTTTGCCGCGGCTGCGACTATGAGCGGCTGCACTGCGGCGGATTACGGCAACATTCCCGACGGGGAAGACAACGAAATTATAGACCAACTACCTGACGGATTTGATCCGCCTTCGGCAGTTTTACCCGATGTCGTTCCTCCCGATGAACAGCCCGTTCAGCCCGAACAACCCGAGGAGGAGGCTCCGCCCACCGTGGCGCCGCCCGAGATTGAGGTTCCGAAAGCCAAAACAGTTTCGTACATAGGAGTAACCGGTGACGGGGTGAATATCCGCTCGGGAGCCGGAACAAATTACGGCATTAAAGGTACGGCGGAAAAGTCTACTTTATATGCGCTCGACGGCGAAACAAACGGTTGGTACAAGACGGGCTACAAAAACAAGCCGGCTTACCTTTCCGCCAAGTACTGCAAGAGCGTTGAAATGGAGGCAAGCGACAACGAAAAAATCGAGGCGGTAATTGCAGAGGGCACAAAGTTGCTCGGCACCGTCTACGTCTACGGAGCGATACGCTATCACGACGGAAGCGGCAAGCTTTTAAAGAATTTCGACATAAACGAATTTGACTGCTCTTCGCTTATGCAGTACATATTCTATAAGGGCGCATACGTCAATCTGCACCTGACAACGCGTACCCAAATCTATCAGGGGAAAACGGTGTCGAAGTCGCAGCTTAAACGCGGTGATTTGATGTTCTTTACCAACGAGTCGCGCAAGGACAAGGTCGGCGTCGAACGCGTCGGGCACGTCGCGCTCTATCTCGGAGATAACTGGATTTTGCACACGGCAAGCGACTATGCGAAAATTGAACAGATTTCGGCTAAGAGGTGGAGCTACTTCATTCAGGGACAAAGAATATTCTGAACAAATTAAAAACAGCGCCGTTCCGCAAACTTGCGGAACGGCGCATTATATTATTTATTGTCCTCGTCCTTATTTACTCTGCCCGTAATAAAATCTCCCGTGGGAGGGGGAGGGTTTTTCTTTAACTCGTCGCTCTCCTGCCTGTTTTTGGAGGCAAACATAAGCAATGCGAAAATAACGCCCAAGCCCAGAGGAACAAAACCCCACATTCCGAAGTAAATAAAAATAAATATGGTAACAGCCGCGCACGCTACGGCAAGTAAACAGAATATGACGCGCAAAATCTTATACATATATATATAATATAATAAACTATTGAAAAATGCAATAATAATACGAAACTTAATAAATTATGTATAATATTTTCGCAAAATGTCAAAAATTAACTTATAAAATTTATTTTAAAAATTATTGAATATTTCGCTTGACTTTAATAACGGCTTTATGGTATCTTTGAAAAGCTGTCGCAAAGAGCGGACGAAATACAAAATTCGTCAAAATAAGTCAAAAAAATTCTTTAAAATTTTTAAAAAAAGTTTTAAAAAATACTTGACAAGGTAATATCTCCTATGATATTATAGACAAGCTCACTAACGAGAGCACCGACTTTTGTCGGACAACGCAGTTTAAAAATTGAATAGAAGGAAACGAATAAAAATAGTTTCTGTCAATTAACTTTGAAGTACAAATAGTACCACAAAGCAAAGTCAGCATAGATAATGACTAATATAGTCGAGATAGAGCCACGGTTGCTTAGGCAATCGGTTTTATACAATTAAACTTAAGAGTTTGATTCTGGCTCAGGATGAACGCT
>CAJUEO010000014.1 GCA_910585685.1 uncultured Christensenella sp. | reverse complement strand
GTTGATATGGCGGCGCGTGTCCTCGTTAATGCCCAGCGTGTACATAAGCGCGCGGTGGTAACAGTCTTCGTATGCGCACTTTGCCAACATTTCGTTGTAAAACAGCTCGTGCTCCGAAGATTTGAAAAGTATTTCGGGCTTCGCCGTTCCCGCTATGTCGCCGTTTGCGACTAAGTCGACTAAGGCGACAAGTGTTATACCGTCGCACGCAATTTTGCCGAGTTGAATTTGGTCGGTTGCTCTTTTCAATTCCTCGGTTGTTATTCCGTACTTTGCCTTTAAATTTTCCTGCATTTTGTTTCACCTAAAACCTTTAAATATATTTTGTAACTCCAAAGAGTTGCAATCTGATTGATAACCTAAACCTCCCCGCAAAGCTATAACGGAAGATTGCAAAACGTAAAGCTTGCGGGGAGGTTTAGGTGAAAGCCCCTTTGCAGGTTTTCCCCTGCGCGGGGGCGTAAATCACGAAAAGGCAAGCAAAACCGCTTTTGCGGCTCGCCTGCCTTTAAGTTTTAATAAATTCAATTACCTTCTTGCCTTTCTTGTCTTTGGCGAACAATACGCCTGCGATAACGTAGCCGTTTAAGGTGAGCTGTCCGAACGGAAATTCAAACGGGTATGCCGTTTCTCCCTCGCGCCCGTAATTCTTGAACACATTAAACCGCAAAACACCTTCCTCGAACGCAAATTCGTCCAACGGCGTGTTCACCATTTCTATTTTTCTTCCAAAAAACATTGCGGCAAATTCTTCCGCAAGTTTTTTATCTACCTTTTTAAACTCGTCCATTACTTTAACACTCTCTTTTTTGACCATTCTATCATATTAAAATGACCATTGTCAACAGTTTGGTCAAAAAAATGAGTGTTTAAAATCTCATTATTTTACTAAATTTGTATTTGTGCTAAGCTCTATTAGAGGTGCAATTATGAAATTTTCGTTGAAGTTGAAAGAATTACGAGAAAAAAAAGGTGTATCCCAACGCGATGTTGCTGAGGCATTAAAAATTAGCAAGGGAAGTATTGGAATGTGGGAAAGTACGGACAGAATACCAAATGCCAAACAACTTAATTTGTTGGCTGATTTCTTCGGCGTTTCGGTAGACGAGCTTCTCGGGCGCGATGAAATAACCCCCGAAGAGCGCGCGCAGGGAGCGCGGGAAACAATTAAAAAAAGCATAACGCCCATAGAGGATGAGATGCTTTACGCGTTTAGAGAGGTTGAAAAAAAGCTTGGAGTAAAGGGACAGCGTGCAGTAATTGACGTTGCCGAAAGTATGGCAGGTATGAAATAAAGGCGAATTGCCAAAATTATAGCTAAGAAAACTTGGCAAATATTACCAGTGCAAATTTACATTTTTTTCTGTTCGTATTTGTGTTCTAATATGTAGTTACACCCTTTGGGGTGAATACACATAAGAAGGTCAGAATATGGACAAAGGAAAAATTATCGAACTTGCCAGCCGCTTATTGACGGCAGGCATTACCCAAGACAGCGAAGAGTTTGCAAAAATTTCTTCGGAACTTGCCGAGGAACTGCGGCAACAAACGGACAATAACGTGCGCGACGGGGCGAACGTTATCGAAAAAAGTTACAGCGGATTTTTGAAATTCACTATACAAGAGGTTTCAAAAATGCCAAAAGAATTTTCTAAAACCTTCCGCGCGGAAGGTTGCACTATCCACTACCGCAAACGTTATCGCGGTAAAGACGGCAAACATTTTACATACGAGGCACGTTACCGCAAATACGGATATAACATTTCGGTATCAGGCAAAACGTTGGAAGAAATAAAAGAGCGCTTTATTATTGCCCTGCACGAGCTTGAAAGCAACGGCTACGCAATGAAAGTGCCTAACACTTTCAACAGGTTTGCAAATTACTATTTCGAGAATTTTTATAAACGCAAGGTGCGCGAATCGACTTATGTCGGCAATATGTATAAGTACAACAAACACATTAAACCCGTGTTTGAGGAACTTCCGCTTGCGCGTATTACCCCAAAGCAATGTCAGGATATTATTGACGGCTTAACATATAAAGGTATGGGCAAAACCGCCGACGAGGTATTTTCCATTCTAAATGGAATTTTTAAGGCGGCAATTAAACACTCCCTGCTCCGCCATAATCCGTTGGATTTAATAACGCATACCCAGCACGAACGCAAGCACGGCAACGCACTTACCAAAGCCGAAGAGTACAAGCTACTCTTAGCAATGGCAGGTACAAAATATCAATTGTTGTTTGCCGTTGCCCTCTACACGGGTATGCGCCCGAATGAATACCGTACTGCGCGTATCGAGGGCAATTTTATTATTTGCGTGAACAGTAAGCAGAAAAACGGCAAAACCGCTTACAAAAGAATACCTATAAATCCTATGCTTCGGCAGTATATAGACGGCGCAACCGCATTTCAATTCCCCGGAGAATTTTATATGCGCGATAAAATGAAGGGCATATTGCCAAACCACATTTTATACGACCTGCGCACGACATTTAACAGCCGTTGCGTTGAATGCGGCATTGCCGACGTTGCTCGTAAATTGTTTATGGGGCACAGTCTTGGCACATTAGATAACGCTTATACGCAAGTATCTGGCGAATACTTAATTGCCGAGGGTGAAAAGCTAAGGTATGATTTGTCCCCAATTTTGCCCCCAAACTAAGAAATTAGGTTAAAAACAGCTTAAAAAAGGCACTAAAAAAGCCCGTTTTTGGGCAAAACTGCTTGAAAAACGGGCTTTATTGGTGGAGCAGCGGGGACTTGCACCCCGGTCTTACGGCGTTCGGACGCGCTTTCTACATACTTAGTTTACCTATTATTCTTACCGCACACACGCCGATAAACGGGCAATATGTGCGGGCGAACCGTTAAATTCTTGCAAAACCCACGGTTGACGGTTTATACAAGTTCCGCCGGATTAAGCGCCGCGGACGCTTCGGCGAAAGGAAGCGCCCTGGGCGGACGGCTTTAAGTTAAGCCGCGCAAGCAAGGCTTGCCCTCTTGGGGAAAGCCATTACTTTTTCAGATTTGTTATCTGCATTTAAATTTAAGTTTCCGTTTTTACAAAGCCGAGCCTTTGGTATGCTTACGAACGTCTCCCCGCCGCAATCGAAACTGAAACTGCCCCGTCAGCGGAAATGTATTCCGTACATATATTATAACCCGACGGAGCGCAAAAAATCAAGTAAAACTACGCATTTGCGATAAAACGGTCGATTACCGCCATAACTTCCGCGTCCTCCTCGGTTGCGGCTTGCCAATCGAAAGAGGCGTAATAGGCTTTTTCCTCCTCTCCGTTTGCAAAATTGTGCGCGCCCGTAAGGGAGGCAAGCTGCGCTTCCGCCGCCACGGTATTGTAAGGATTGTGCCGTTTATCCGCCGACATAACAACCTGCGCCCCTGCTCCTTCCGCAAGCTTTGCAAAGCTGTGCTTTAAAGGCACGGTTTTATCCTTTTTACCGTGAATTGCAAGCGCCTTTGTACCGCTCTTTTTAACGGCGTTTACCGCCTTTGTATTGCCGCACGCGCCAAACTTGAAAATGTTGAACAGCCAAAACCAACCGTGCAGAAGCGGAGCGTACGTTTTGCCGAGCGCGCCCATATGTTTCAGCTGGTCGCACAGGCATTGCGCGGGTGCGTTAAAGCCCGATATTGAAACAACGCCGTCCGCCTTAACCTTGCCGCAAGCCGCCGCAACGGAATATGCGCCCCAGCTGTGCCCCACAAGCACAACCTTTTTATCTTTCAGCCGTTTTTCCGATTTGACGGCAATATATGCCGCAATCACCGCTTCCGCGCCCGCATAAAAGCCCTTAATATTTTTGCCCGCGGAGTTGTTGCAACCGTAGGCGTCCGCAGCGACAACCGCATACCCGCATTTGGCAAAGTGCGCAATCTCCGTCATATAGCTCGACGTTCCCGCGCCGAAACCGTGGGCAAATACAACCACCGCGCCGCACTCCTCGATTGGCTTGACGGTATATATGTTAGCGTATAAATTTACCCCGCAATAAGATACGGGAATAACTTCCGTATTCAGCGAAAAATCTTCGGGGGTAAAGTACTTGAATTTTTCGCGTTTATCCTGCCTGCTTCCGAAAACGGCTCTGTCTATAATTATTGCGGGCGCAAGCGTGAAAAGCAAAACAGCCGCGACCACCGCCGCAAGCGCGACAGACAGCAAAACATACCATTCCATATATTATTTTGCGGGGCGGCGCATAACGCCGCCCCGCACTCCTTTACGGTTTATTTTTATACTATATACTTACTGTCGAGTTCGGGCGCGGAATCCATTTCCCTCTTCTGCCCCTCGTAACCCTTTTTGCCGAGAAGAGCAAACGTGGCTTTCTTGCCGTTTTCAACGCCCGGCTGGTTATAGGTGTCTATGTTGAGCATAGCCCCCGCATACGCCGTCTGCAATTCAAGCATAAACATAAGCTGACCGAGGGTGAAGGCGTTTATTTCGGGCATATTGACGGTGTAATTCATTCTGCCCGCGCGCATAAGCGCATACGCCGTAGCTTTGTTTTCCGCCTGAATAAGCTCCTGCATAGTGTGCCCGCCGAGGAAACCAACGTCGGGAATATCCTCGCAACCGTGGGGTATGGGCATTTCGCAACCGTACTGTCCTACGGAAATAAACGTAATAACCTTATCGTAAGGTCCTTCTATATACAGCTGTACCTGAGAGTGCTGGTCGGTAACGCCAAGGCTCTTGACGGGCGTCGTGCCTGCGTTTACCGTATTGCCGTCGTAGTCCTTTGCTTTGCCGAGGCTTTCCGCCCACAGCTGGCAGTACCAATCGGCAATGAGTTTTAAATTGTCCGAATAGGGCATAAGCACGTGAATGTTTTTGCCCTGCTTCATAGTTATGTATTGAAGCACTGAGCACGCAAGCGCAGGGTTGTGCGATACGGTGGGTTTGGAGCAAAGGCTGTCCATATAAGCCGCGCCCGCAAGCAGACCCTTAATATCTATGCCCAGCACCGCCGCGGGCAGAAGCCCTACGGGGCACAGTTCGGAAAATCTACCGCCTACGCCGTCGGGGAGAATATACTTTTTAACTTTACCGCCGAGGCTGTTATCTATTTTTATAAGGTTGCCGCGGCAGGCGTCGGTAGTGAAAATAAGGTTTTCGGCAAGGTCGACGCCAGCTTTCTGCAACACGTCCGCAATAATGAGATACTGCGTCATCGTTTCGCTTGTCGCACCCGACTTGGAAATTACGTTGAAGCAGGTTTTATCAGGCTCAATCACGTCCAACAGAGCCGCCATTCTTACGGGGTCCACGTTATCCTCAACGTAGAATTTAGGACCTTTGCGCTTGTTGTTGGGCAGTTCGTTATAGCGCAAATGACACAGCGCGTTGAACACCATTGAGGGACCGAGAGCACTTCCGCCAATGCCCAGCACTACGAAGTATTTAAACTTTTTTCTTACTTCCTTAGCGGTGGCGAGAATGTCGGCGACTATCGCGTCCTGATTATAGGGAAGCTCCGTCCAGCCCATATACAGCTCGTCCTTGCCGCGGTTTTCGGCTACGTATCTGTACGCCGCTTCCGCCTGCCCCTTTACTTCGCGTAGCTGAGAATCCCTTATGCCCTGCTCGCCGAGGAACTTGCTCATCATATTATTATAATCAACGGTAACGCGCATAGAATTGCGCCATTCTTTCGTCTTGTATCCCATATTCAACCTCCGAACACAAAAATATTTTTTCTTTAACCTTACTTGATATTATATAACTATCCGCCGGCATAGTCAATAGCGGGGGCAATATTTTACCAAATTTTTAAAAATTGAGCGCCGTAAACGCTTAATGTGCAAACGATTACTTTTATTCCGCTTTACGCTTTATACCACGCTCTACTTTTACCGCGGAATTTGCAAAGTGCGCGCCAATCGCTTGCGCGAACGATAGTTTGTGTTGTATAATAAACGTATGATAATTTTAAACGCCGACCAAGCCGCGGCAGACAAAAAAATATGCGATTGGTTCTTTAACGGAACGCGGCAGGTATTCGTGCTTACGGGGTACGCGGGCACGGGCAAAACGGCGCTTTTGAAACATACCGTAATAAACTCGCTGGAACTTGACGACACTTCCACCGCCGCGTTTGTAACCCCCACGGGCAAGGCGGCTACCGTACTCATAAAAAACGGCGTTACCGCCTGCACCGTTCACAGGCTTATATACCAGTCGCAGACAATCGAACAGGAAGTTGAAGTAAACGGCAAAAAAATTACGGTTGAGCGGCTGACTTTCCGCAGGCGCGAAAGCATAGATAAATCTATCAGGCTTATAATTTTGGACGAAGCCTCTATGGTTTCGGACGACGTATTGGCAGACATTTTAAACTTCGGCGTTAAAGTTTTGCTGTGCGGCGACAACGCCCAGCTTCCGCCCGTGGAGGGCTTTAACACCTATCTTGTAACCCCCGACTACACTTTGACGCAGATTGTGCGCCAACAGCAGGACAACCCCATTATCCGCCTTGCCCAACTTGCGCGGGAAAACAAGCCCATACCTTTCGGCAACTTCGGCGACAGAGCTTTTGTGCTGTACGGAAGAAGGTTTACGGGCGAACAGCGGCGCAGACTGTTAAAGCGGAGCGACCAGATAATTTGCGGGCTTAACAGAACGAGGACGAAAATCAACGACGAAATGCGCGCGTTGAAGGGCTTTGACGGCTTGCCGCGCGAGGGCGATAAACTCATATGCACCCACAATAATTGGGAGCAGTTTATCGACGGGGAAATGAGATTCAACTTGGTAAACGGCATAATCGGCACGGCTTTACAGCCCTTTTACGACAGGGGCAACTATATGGGCTTTATGCAGTTCAAGCCCGAATTTTTAGACGAAGTCTGCCCCGAAGCCCTGCCCTTCGATTTGGGCATTTTCGAAAGCGGCGAGTACCGCTATAAACACACCGACACCTTTGCCAAGTTTGACGAAAACGGCGAAGCCACGGGAGTTTTTACGTTAAACCGCTTCGAGTACGGTTACTGCATATCCTGCCACAAGGCGCAGGGGTCGGAATTTGACAACGTAATAATTTTCGACGAAAGTTACGCTTTCAGAAACGACTCCGCCAGATGGCTGTACACGGCGCTGACCCGCGCCCGCCAAAAACTTATACTTATAAGATAGCTTTAATAAACGGCGTAAATAAAAGACGGCTTTAAGGCTAACCGTTTTAGGGATTTACTTAGCGTACAAATATAGCGCACTATCTCCGCTTGCGAAGTATAGCGCGCTATATATCTTTCTTTTTATATTCGTTCTTTTTTACATTCGAAACGATAATTCGAAATTTATATTACCGTTTATCGTAACGTTCAACAAGTTCAAGAAACTTTTTCTCGTTCAAAACTTCGTTCGACACAAATTGCCCATTATAAAATACGGCATAATTCGTCCACGCCATAGGCGCGTTTTGCGCTTTTTCCTTGCCGTCTATAAATACGCTTTCAAACGGTATGCCTTTTTCTTTTGCTACTTGCTCAACTATCGGAACGTATTTTGCCGTAAACGGACAGCCGTGCGAATAATAAACTACAAAACCTTGCTTGTCTATATGCGGCAGTTTGGCGGTTTCCTTGAATTTCGGAACGGGCGCATTGTTATCGAACGGCAAATACATTAAAGTAAAATTCGGCTTTGCGTTATCCGCAGTCTTAAACCCTTTATAAGCGAGATATTTCGGGTCGGACAAAAACGGCATTTTTTTCGGTGAAGATATAACGGTAATTCCGTGCTTGCCTTGCGCTTTCGCATCGGCAATACAAGCATTTAATAAATCGTTTGCGTATCCGTGCCCTTTGAAAGAACCCGATACCCAAAAACAGTTTATGTGCATATACCCGTCCGCTTCAATAGGGCACCAAGCGTTTTCGGCAGGTATATATTCTATAAAGCATTTTCCGCGTTCGGTAGATTTCAAAAACACCAATCCGTCTTTTATTCTTTCTTTTAGCCACGCTTTTTTGCTTGCAACTTGAACGTCCTTATTGTTAGATATAGCGCAACAAATATGCTCTTTTTCTAAGTTTTCAAGTGTGAGTTTTATATATTCCATTTTTCGTACTCTCCGCCAAATTACCGTTTATCTTAGTTTCATTTTAGAATAATCGTAATAAATAAGCAAGGACGGTTTTTCGCCCTTGCTTTAATTCCCATAAATACACCGTTAAAGAGTCTTTTTTAATTGGCGTTTTCTCAATAATTTTCCGCGTGAATTTCAAAGTAGCTCTGCGGGTGCGCGCAAACGGGGCAAACTTCGGGCGCATTCGTACCCACAACTATATGCCCGCAGTTACGGCACTCCCAAACCTTAACCCGGCTCTTTTTAAACACCTCGGCGGTTTCCACGTTTTTCAAAAGCGCGCGGTATCTCTCCTCGTGCCGTTTTTCAATTTCGCCTACCATACGGAATTTTTCGGCAAGCTCCTTAAAGCCCTCGGCTTCGGCGGTTTTTGCAAATTCCTCGTACATATCCGTCCACTCGTAATTTTCACCGTTGGCGGCGGCGTCGAGGTTCTGCGCGGTGTTTCCTATGCCCTGCAACTCCTTAAACCACATCTTTGCGTGCTCTTTTTCGTTGTCGGCTGTCTTTAAAAATATGGAGGAAATTTGCTCGTACCCTTCCTTTTTTGCAACCGATGCAAAATAGGTATACTTGTTTCTTGCCTGAGATTCCCCCGCAAACGCCGCTTCCAGATTCTTTTCGGTCTGCGTTCCCTTGTATTTGTTATTCATAACGTTCTCCTTACATTTTAATTTTGTTTGATTTGAAATGATTTTAAACGGAAAACACGCCCAACCCGCGCTTACTGTAAAAAATTACCAAACCGTTCCGCTGAAAACATATTAACACAACAAAATAACTTTTACAATAGTTTCCGCATTTCACATTTAATATTATAGCAGCGGCTATATCCCGCTACGGTTATATCACGCTTTAATGCGGAAAACTCAAAGCCCTTATATGCCTTAATTTTATTTCAAATTTCTCGGCTTATTTTCTGTTAGGCTTTCTCTTTATTTTCAAAATTTTGATTTACAGCATTTAATATCATATTCACGCAAGCCTCCGTGCCTAATACGCTATTTATAGTCATATCGTAGTTTTGCGATTTTCCCCACTTATAGCCCGTAAAGAAATCGTGATAAACCGCCCTTGCCTTGTCGCTTTCTTTAATTTTGCGCAAGGCTTGCTTTTCGGTACAGTTATCATATTCCATAATTCGTTTTGCTCTCATAGAACGTGGGGCGTGAACAAACACGCTCAATATACGGAATTTATTACGCAAAACATACTCGGCACAACGCCCGACAAATACACAAGCACCTTTTTCTGCAAGCGTTTCTATCACTTTGCATTGTTCAAGGAATATCTGTTTTGAAATAGGCGAGTAACGGTCTTTTTGATATACCCCGAAAGGACAAATCAATTTATCTTCCGCTTCGCGTATAACTTCCGACGATAGACCGGTAGTCGTCGCAGTAAGTTCGGGTAACTCTTTATCATACAGCGGCACGTTTAATTTTTTTGCAAGTTCGCGCCCGATTTCTCTGCCGCCGCTCCCAAATTCTCGACTGATTGTAATAATAAGCGGACTGTCTTTGTCAAATTCGGGAACATCGTTTTTATCTTGTACTATTTTTTATTCTTTTTTATATCGAATATAAGCAATATAACCGCAACGATAGCCGCAACTGATTCCGCAAACGGCACAGCAAGCCATAGTCCTGTTTCGTGCAATATAAGAGGAATAATAAATGCGCCGAATACAGGCAAGGCAATACCGCGTAAGAGCATAATAATAAGCGATTTTACAGACGCTTCGATTGCCTGAAAATATATACCTATTGTTACGCCTATACCCATTATAAAGTAAGCAGGCAAATAATATCTGAAACAACTTGCCGCAAGCGATACGAAATCTGTTGCGTCCTTTGCAAATACGGCAATCAAGGGTTCGGTACAACTGTAACCTATAATCAAAAACAACGCGCCCGATATTAAGGCGGAAATCATAGCGTATTTTCGGAAAGTACTGACTTTTTTATAATTGCCCTCACCGTAACTGACGCTTACAAGCGGTTGAACGGATTGCGCAATACCCATCAACATATTAAAACAAATAAGCGTCCAATTCATTATTACGGTATAAATAGACGCGCCGATTGTTCCGTAAAAGTTCGTTGCTTGCATTATAAATACAAATGTTACAATAGCCGAAGAACATTCCAAAATAAATACGCTAAATCCGGATTTCAAAATTCTCGGCATAAGCCTAAAACTAATATTCTTGATTTTCGGAATTAAGTTGAGCTTTTTCACAAGCACATAAGTAAAATTAACCGATGTACCGCAAAAAGAGCCGATACAGGTTGCAATCGCCGCACCGAACATTCCCCATTTGAATACGAATACGAAAAGGCAGTCCAAAACTATATTTATCGACGTTCCCGTTATAGTCGCCGCCATAGTAATATTAGGGTGTCCGTCGTTTTTCAGATAACACATAATAAATATGTCAAACATAAAAAACGG
This sequence comes from uncultured Christensenella sp., assembly GCA_910585685.1. GTDB lineage: Bacteria > Bacillota > Clostridia > Christensenellales > Borkfalkiaceae > Coproplasma. The sequence goes on along the minus strand of CAJUEO010000014.1, from coordinate 6,578 downwards.
TGCAAACGAAACGATACAGCGCAAATACGGCATAACGTATGAAATATTATTCTCATCGGCTCCAAGAAAGTTTGCAAGCGGGGCGGTAAATATATTTCCGAATATGACGATAATTGCGCCTATTGCAATAAGCAAAAAGAAAGACGCAGTAAAAACTTTGTTTTCCTTCTAATAAATTTGCTAACATTAATAGTGTCTCTTTTTTCTTGTCAATGTTGCCTTTCATTGAATGGTGATTGTAAGAAATTACTTTGTAAGATAATTCATTAGGAATAATTTCAGATACTGCAATTGCAGAAGCTGATTTTTCAGTAAAAATTGTAAATCCGTCTTGTGTAGTGGACATATATCCAATTGCTTCAATAATTCTATCAATTTGCAAATATAGTAATTGATAATTTATTTCTGCCATAAAACCAGAAACTGATACATAGCCCGCTGTTAGATTATAAATATATTCACAAAAATTTACAAGGTAATCTATTGAAAAATTTTTAGGCTGTTTTACAAAATTAAAACCAAATTCTTTATTAAACTCTTCCAATGAAAGTGTAGTTTTTCTAAACCACATTTGAGGAAAACATTCACAATATTTTTCATAAATTGATGTTTGTTTTCCAGTAGAATTTTCCGTAAATTCACCGAAAAACAAAGCGTAAAGGCGTACGTATTCTTTTTTTATATCTATTTTTGCGCTTTTTAAAATATCAGCAAAATTTTTTCTCATTTATAAACCTACAAATTATTTAAGTTTTGTGATTTCAGCTTTAATTTCATCAATAACTTCGGTATTTACGATTATCTTTTTATCACCTTGCTTGCAAGAGTAGAGATAGAAAACTTTACCGCCATAGTTTTTTGTAAATTCGATATGAGATTTATGCTGTATTTCTTTTTCCTTATAAATTTCGGGAATACTTGAAACTTGTGAAACTGGTTTAATTTGTAAGCCAATATATTTATCATTTATTTTGATGAAGAAATCAACATTAAACAATCTATCCCACTCGTCAGGGGCAGGTTCAATTTTAACACTTAAAATTTCTTGTAGCTGTTCGTATATTGTTTTTATTTCACGAACATATCCATCATAAGTGCGGTCGATAACAAGCTCTTTGATAAAGTTAATGCAATCTTCTTCAGTTATCGCATCAATTTCAGCAACAAGAACTTCTGTAATTTTAACATATAATTTTTTACCCAATTCAATTATGTGCTCTTGGCTTTTGACATTAGTGAAATAATATTCTTGCCATTCTTCCAAAGATTTAGGCGCACACTTTCTTATTGCTTCCGAAGTCGCGCCAACATTGCGTTTAAAGTTTAATTGAAATCTGTTAGTTGCACTATTTAAAATCCATTCTTTAGCCATTGTTTAAACTCCCCAAAAATTTTTTCTTATATTTGTAGTCAATTGAAGTATCAATTGAAACAAAGCCTGTTCGTGCCAAATGATTATTTACAAATGTTTTGTTATCTAAATATACATAACATAGTAGATTATCATCGCTGTCGTATTTTATAGTGTCATATTTTAAAAACACTTTTCTTTTTTTGAATACGCATTGTAAATACTCTATTGCTTGCTGTGTTGTTTCTTGTTTTTCTAAAATACCCAACAACTTAATTGTTAATCCTGTATTAAGTAACAGAGTGTTGGGCGAAACAACCTGCTTTACGATAAATAAATCGTCTTTCTTACATTCGTTTTTATCTATCTTTGAACCAAATTGTAAATTCTTAATATCTATCTTTTTATCCATTTTGTGTGGGTCGTGAAATAGATAAGGCAAAGAACTATAATTATAAAATCTCTCGGTATCTTCAATAAATTCAATTGAATTTTCAATGCCGAATAAATTGTCTTGTAGCTTTTCTCTAATTACAGGCTCAAACTCTTTATTAATTTCATAACCAATGGAGTTTCGCCCTAAATTCGTCGCAGCTAATGAAGTTGTTCCGCTACCTAAAAAAGGGTCAAGCACTGTTTCGCCTGCAAATGAAAACATTTTAATTAATCTTTTAGGTAATTCTTCAGGAAACATAGCAATATGTCCTAATTGCTTTACTCCATTAAAATTCCAATGCGATGAAAAATACTCATTCCATTCTGATTTAGTAATAGTGGAATTTTTCTTTTGCTCGGCTGTGGGTTTGGGCGCATTTCCTAACTTTTTAAAAACAAGAATGAACTCGTAGTCCATTTTTAATATGCCATTTCTTGGATAAGGAAAACTTCCCATAATGGCACCACCGCCGGAAGTATTCATTGTGGTTGCTTTTTGCCAAATAATAGCCCCCATATAATCCATACCTAAAGTTTCGCAAAAACGAATTATTTCAGTTCGGATAGGAATTACTTTATATCGACCATAATAAACTGAACGAGCAAATTGGTCACCGATATTTATACATAACCTACAACCGTCAGCAAGAACACGATTACATTCTTTCCAAACAAGATTTAAATTATTGATATATTCTTCATAGCTGTCATTAAAGCCAATTTGGTTATCATCACCATAATCTTTTAATTGCCAATATGGGGGTGAGGTAATTATTAAATGAACAGATTTATCTTTAATCTGTTTCATATCACGACTATCCCCGAAAACTATCTTATGTTCTGTCATTAAGAATGCTCCTTTTGTTTGATTAATTATATCATAAAATATGTGATTTTTCAAGCATTATAAAGTCTTAAAAATACCAAATGGCAGATAGGCGTGAGCTTGTCTTGACAAGCGCGCGGCTGCGCCGCGCGGACAAGCTCACGCCTGAACTGAAAGAAAACAAAATAAAAAAGTAATTTGAACGCCGAGCGGAAAGGGCGTTCGCCGCTGAACCGCTTGGCGAATCGCCCTTTTCCACGCTTGACGGCGTTATTCAAATATTAGTCTTTTATATTGTTGCTTTCCCTTTTCAGTTGTTGGCGGTGGCTGGCTTTTCCGTTTTCGTCAGCACTTGCTAAAATACCCATTATACTGTCATAATTTTTGTTTTGCCGTAGTGTAAACTGTCTTTTGCAAGTGCATAACTAAAAAATTTTCTAAAAATCATAAAAAATATGTAAACATTTGTTTGACTTTATAAATTTTAGGTTATATAATACTTGCACGCACAAAAAAAGTGCGGTTACAACTTAATATGAGTAACTGCGTCAATAGGAAATCTATTGTGCAGCTAAAACAGCATACCAGTGTATAGTTTAAGGTGCGAAGTAGCGATTAAGTGAAAAGCCGGCTCACCCCCAACACAAAGAAAAGGTGCAGAGTTGCGTTTTGATAAGAGAGAAGATAGCACACTCTTATCCTATAAGGGAAAATAATATTCTCTTATTCTAAACGGGCGATGTACAAAGTTTTATGAGATTAAGTTCTCGTAAGATTTTGTACATCGCCCTTTTTTCGTGCAAATTTTTTCAATTCGGAGGACAGAAATTTGCAGGAAAACAAGACAAAACACATTGAAGTCAGAGCTATCGGCAAGCCGAGTATTAAGGCACTATCCGAGAGCGAACAACAGGTATTCTACACTACCCTTTTAAGACGGATAACGGAATTAGTTGCAAAAGGGGGCGAAGAAAAATGAATTTAATCGGCGCAAAAGTCTATTATGACGGTTCACACTGGATAGCTATACCGCACACAGAAAGACCGTTTAAACGAAAACGCAGGAAACGGACAAAGGACAAAGACGAAACCGTTGAACAGTTTGAAAGGGCGTTCAACAAAGCATCCAAAGGCAAGAAAGCGAAGAAAAAAGCAAAGCTGTTAAAGGAATTTACACCGCTATTCAAGAGCGAAGCCGAAGCAACAGAATTTGTAGAAACACAGTTTGAACGGCTAAACCGTAACCGCATAGAACGCTATAAGCGGTTAAAGCGTAAAGCCTATTTGCAACAATGGAGTTATTTTTGCACTTTTACCTATTCGGACGAAAAGCATACGGAAGAAACTTTCAGAAAACAGCTTATGAATTGCCTATATCATTTAGCAAGCCGAAAAGGTTGGCGGTATATCGGGGCTTGGGAGCGTGGCAACAAAACGGAACGCTTACACTTTCACGCTTTAATATACATACCGCCTAACGCTATGGTAGGACAGCTTGAAAAACACAACGATTTTAATTTCAAAACGCATAACAGACAAATCACAAATCAAAACACTTTCTTTAACGAGCGTTTCGGGCGAAGTGATTTCAACGCCATAAGCCACCAGTCCGAAGTTGAAGATAGCGTTTACTATATGCTCAAATACATAACCAAAAATGACGAGCGTGTAGTTTATTCCAAAGGTCTGAAAAGCTATATCATAGCGGACATTCTGGACGAAGATATTGTTTGCCCTTATGGAAACGAAGAATATGAATATAAATTCGTATTGGCGGACAATTTCACTTGCATAACCTACGGCGAAATTTTGGGAAAGGTCAGTCCCGAAATTATAGAGCAAATGCCGAAAAGCAACTGACCGAAAATATTTTGTCTATCGACGGGCGGAGCGTAAACGGAAACGCACTTACCGTCAAGGGTAAAGTGCATTGCCGTTCGGCAACCCTTGACCGGCAAGAGAGCAGAAAGCAATTAAAAAGTTTGTCATTGCGTTTCCGTTTGTTCGCCCCTTGTCGAAAGACAAAATAAAAAAATCTATTTTAAAAGGAGTTTAAATCAAAATGAAAACAGCAGTTATCTATGCAAGGTACTCTTGCGATAAGCAAACAGAACAGTCTATTGACGGACAGTTGAGAGTTTGTCAGGACTATGCACAAAGAAACGATATTTTAATACTTGATACTTATATAGACCAAGCAATATCAGGTACAACCGATAACAGAGCAGACTTTCAACGAATGATTAAGGACAGCGCACGAAAAGAATGGGATTATGTATTAGTCTATAAATTAGACCGTTTCAGTCGTGATAAATACGCAACGGCAATACATAAAAAGACATTGCGTGATAATGGCGTTAAGGTGTTATCGGCTATGGAAAACATACCCGACACGCCCGAAGGCATCATACTTGAAAGTTTACTCGAAGGTATGAACCAGTACTATTCAGCAGAGCTTTCACAAAAGGTTAAGCGCGGTATGAAAGAAACGAGATTAAAAGGCTATTATCAGGGCGGTGGCGTTCCATACGGTTACAAAATAGACGGGCGGAAAGTTGTCATTGACGAAGAACGAGCCGAAAATGTAAGATTTATGTACGACGAATTTTCAAAGGGCGTAATCGTTAAAGACATTATTAAGCAGTTGACCGCTATGGGTAAAACTTATAAGGGAAAGCCGTTTGCTATGAATACCGTTTACGGAATATTGCGTAATGAAAAGTATATCGGCGTTTATAGAATTAACGACGAAGTATTGACTAATATGTACCCGAAAATCGTTGACGAGCATATTTACAACAGAGTTTTAGCTATCTTACAACGCAATAAGCGTGGTAGCCGTAGCGCAGAAACAAATTACTTATTAAAACACAAATTAAAATGCGGTTATTGCGGACATAATATCAACGGCGAATACGCAAAATCACATACGGGCGCAGACTTTTATTATTACAAATGTCGTGGTCGTAAAATGAAATTGACGGACTGCAACAAAGCCACTATTCAAAAGGATACGCTTGAAAATCTTGTAATTGATTTTACCGTAAATGAGTTAAGCGAACCGCAGAATATCGAAGCTGTCGTAAACGCATTACTTGCTATTCAACAGCGAAATTTAAAAACCAATTCAACTTTATTAGCATTACAGAAAGAACAGCGAGAAATTGAAACGGCTATTGACAACACTATGAAAGCAATAGCGCAAGGCGTTATTACTAAATCAACAGCACAGTATTTAAAGAGCTATGAAGAACGGCAAGAAGAAATTGCAAAGCTCATTACCATAGAGCAAAGCAAGGAAACGGTTATAATAACTGAAAAGGAAATACGGAAGTACTACGAAGAAGCGTTAAAATTAGAACCGCAAATGTTAATCAATTATTTGATAAAGGAAATCGTTTTATACGATAACCGAACCGACATAATCTATAACAGCCCTATAAAATCAACGGATAGTCCTGACGATAGTAAGCCTTTGGCTTCGGTCCGACAGGGCTTTTCTTTTTACACTAAATCGGTTAGATTAGGAAATAAAACTATGACAGTAACGCTTTTAATAAAATAAGACTACGGCTAATTTATTCCACAGTGCTATTGACTGGAACCTTTCTTGCGGTGTGTATTAAGGCAAATAAGGGCGAAACACAGCAACCCGACTGATAACAGTCGGGTTTTGGTTTGCCTTTGGCGCACGAGCCTAACACACCGCAATTCCAGTCAATAGCCTTTTGCGGCATAAAATAGCCGTAATAATGCAAGCAATAAAAGCGGTTTTAAGCCTTGAAATGTTAAAGCTGATAATTTAATCATAGCGCATAAAGAAAAGCTGTACACGCTGAAAGGTACGACTTTACGGCACAAAAAAACAAAGCCGACTTTCCGTAATTGTGAAAAGTTCGACTTTGTTACTTATTGGTGAAGCGGATTATTGCAAATAAGAACATAACAATATTCAAGGTGAACAAC
>CAJUEO010000013.1 GCA_910585685.1 uncultured Christensenella sp. | reverse complement strand
TCTACAAGTACAGCAATTTTGAAGAACTCACGCCCGAAATTCTGCGTTCGTTCATTGACAAGGTAATCGTCCACGAGAAAACGAAAATAAACGGACATTACAGACAGACCGTTGAAATAGTCTATAATTTCGTGGGCACAATCGAGCCGCAGTTCTTCGACGATGACGAAACCTACAACTGACACAAGCAACTAAACCAAGACAAGAGAAAAGGCGTGGCTTCACGCCACGCCTAATTCTCGTTCGCCTGCGGCTTACCTAAAATTCCCTATGGGAATTACGGTAAAACCGAACTCTTTTTTTTGTTTTAGCCTTTATTCATTTTCCGTAACGGCTGTGTTTTCTTCGCTGATTTGTTCGTCCTTTTTATTTTTCAAAGCGTTCCAAATTACAAAGAAGCCCCAGACGCCGAGCGCCGCAAAGATAACAACGCATAAGACAATCATAATTATTACCCAAATAGGAAGCAAGCTGGGTCCGTAAGGATTGTTCATTGCCATACTGTTTGCGGTAGCGAACAATATATTGTGCGAAGCGAATTTTGGGATACTCTATCACTTTTAATTTTGTTTGTCAATATCGAAAATTTTTTATGAATAAAAAATTCTTCGCGAGCGCGCACGCTCGCGTGGCAGTCAAAAAAACACAAAACGGCGTCAAAAATTTGACGCCGTTTTTTAGATATATTTATATAAAATTTACTGTTTATTAAAGCTGTTTTTAAGCGATTTTATCTGTATTTTTCTTTATAACGACGTCGTTGCAAGCAAAAAACGCTGTTTCTCCTATTACCGTATCGGAACCCGATATTTCCGCAAGAGTAAGGTGGGAACAAGCGGCAAAAGCATATTCGTCGATTAACTTGACTGTTTCGGGAATAACTATACTTTTAAGATTATCGCACTTGTAAAACGCCATTGCGCCTATTAGTTCCAATCCGTCAGAAAATACTAAACGCTCTAATCCGCAATTTAAAAAAGCTTTTTCGTCAAGCACTTTTACGCCTGAAGGAATTTCGATTTCACTAAGCGCATGGCAATAAGCAAACGCTTTAACCCCGATATATGTCATACTTTCGGGCAAATAAACGCTTGTTATGGTTTCGTTTGCCTCAAACGCACTCTCTCCTATTTGCACAACTGGTTTGCTTTCATACTCGGGCGGAATTACTATATTTGTATCTTGACCGATATATCCAACAACTTTTAGTCCGCCGTCGCACTCCTCGTATTCAAGACCCTCGGTAAGCGTCAGTGCAAAGGTATAAACGGCGTTTACAATCAAATTTCCACCGGAAAGCTCGTACTTCTCCCAACTTGCAATATAGTTCTTTTTCTCGGGCAAAACGGGCTCTTCAATGCTTTCGCTTTCGACGGTATAGCCGACTTCGGCATACACAACACCGTCTACAATAAATATTATTTTGTAATTGACCGCCAAATATACCGCATTTACGACTATTTCTTCGTTTGTAAAATCCAAATTTTCCCAACTGCCGATAAAGTGTTGCTTTTCGGGAACTTTGGGCAGTTTTTTAACAGCTTCGTCGATAGTTGCGGTAAATTGATAAATAGATATGCCGTCGACGTAGCATTTAATCGTATATATAATGGGCTCGTATTTAGCGGTTGCAGTAACCTTGTTTTCATTGATTTCATAATGCCAGACCCCTATATATCCCTCGATTACGGGGGTTTGAGGCACTTCAAAGTCATGGTCTTCGACAGTACACTCAAACTTTATGACCGACGTTTGCATAACGTATTCCACCGTATAAACAATAGGGGTATATTTAGCGTTAACCGTAAAATCTCCGCCGATAAAATTATAATGCTCCCACTCACCCAAATACCCTTCGACTGTCGGGACTTCGGGCTCGTCCTCCATTCCGTCCACACCGTATTCACAAATTGCCACCACTTGCTCACGGGCAATAAAGGTAATAAAAAAGGTCTTGCTGTCAATGCCCGAAAGTTGCAAATTTTCAGTTACGGGCAAGTTGAAATCGTACACTTCATTATTGCAATACCACACGTTAAAGGGCGCGTCCTGCAAAACATATTCTTCCGCGGTTTCACCTTTTGCGACTACTTGACGGTAAACTTCCGCGTCATTTTTGTAGTAGGTAACAGTGAACTCATCGGGCGGTTCGGGCGGATTGTCGGGTTCGGGATTAGTTACCGGAGGCTCGTCCGGCGTTTGATTGGGCAAATCCGGATTAGCTTCGGAATTATCTTCGTCAGGGTTTGAATTATCTTCGGTTACAGAACTATTATTGCCGTTCGAACTACCGTCCGAGTCCGACACTTCGATTACACAATTACAGGCAAGCATAGAAAAAATAGCCGCTAAGGCTATCATCATTGCAAGTATTAATCGCTTCATCTCAATAAATACCTCTCCAAATTTTATTTTATTTATTATATTTTAATGAAAGTTTTGACAATAGTCAATTTTTTTCGACATATTTCGACACAAATTTTAAAAAATTTTTAGCAAATATTAAAATTCGAACTTAAATTAGATACCATTACATATTAAATAGCGGTTCTTTTTCAAGAACCGCTATTTAATAATTTCACTTTGCCGTCGTACTCGAAACTTGTTCCGTTATACAAGCTCAGCTTCCTGCCCCTTGTCCAGCTCATTGTTTTGCCTAAGTATATGGTTGGATTATACGTCCTTTCATAACTCATACTTGCTCCGTTATAACTTTGCAGCCGTCCGTTCGGAAAGTAGATATATGTATCCGTTGTACCTTCGGGTATCTCGTTTTCAAGAGTATATACGCCCCTCTTTCTCTCGACTATATTTCCGTTATTGTCATATTTGTATGTGGCGCTTGTATTTAATACCTTATTGTCCTCACGGATTAATCTGCCTATACTGTCGTACTTATATCTTGTCTGCAACTCTCCGTTCTTGCTTATCTCACTTATGTTGCCGTTTACGTCGTAGCCATAGGTTAGCGTGGTATCCTTGTATATTATCTTTTCGGGCATATGCGTTAAATACTTTTCACTCGTTCGATATTCTACGCTTTCGCTGTCTACCTCTGAGTTCCCTATATTTACGCTTTTTCCCGTATATCTTCCCGTTACGTCCCTTAACGGGTTTACTTTATACATTCCTGTTTCTACATTCTAATGCGGTAATATACATAATTAAATAGCGGTTCTTTTTCAAGAACCGCTATTTAATTTATTTTATTTGTATTTCAAAATATTTATTAACTAAATCAATTATTGCAAAATAATTAGGGAAATCATTATCATAGACATAATATAATAGCAACTCACCAACATTACCTTCCTTTGTGTATTCTGTAATAAAATCCACCTTGTATTCAAAACAAAATATTAAAAAATCCCCATTTGAATATGTAAATTTTAAACATTTACCGCTTGCTGAATTTAAATATTCTGTCAAATCGTCACAAATGTGACAAAATACTTTTGACAAGTCAAAAAGCAGGTCATCAAATTTTTCATTGTCTAAAGTTTCGATTATTTCCATTTTATCGAAATCAAAAGGCAATACGTTTTCCCTCTTTTTTACAGATTTTACATCTGCATAATCATAATTAATTAATTCTATTTTGACTACTTTTTCAATTAGATCTTCGTAATCAAAATTATAGCATGCAGGGTCTGTAACACAACCTGTAAAAAATAGGCATATTGTCAATATTATACTTAACATTAAACTTTTTAATTTGATACCCATAACCATTCTCCTATATTTAAATCAAAAATAAATATGCAAGCGGAAAAAACAATGTGCCTACTACTGTATATCCTATTGCTCGTAGTTTCTCAGAACTAGTATGCTTCCGTTCCTGAACTCCCCCCAACATATCTGCAGTTGTTTCCCAAGGACTATTGTAATAATCATCCTTAATCCATCCCTTATGTTTTCCCAATATCGTCGGTGACATAATTCCCACAGTTAAGCCATAGTTGCCGGGTCCCATTATCATTGCTTGAATATTATGCCCCCATTCATGCCGTACGATATCCTTCGGATTTTCACGCTTGTTTGATTCGTATGTTAAAAACATTGCATAAAACGAACCTGACCTATTTCCGTTTATCCTATATATCGGTACGCCTTTATAAAACGATACTTTACTTGAATCTAATACAGCTTGTTCGCTACTATTAAACGGATTCCACCCTATTGCATTCATATCTTCTCTTATTTGTTCATCAAATAATGAAGCTATTGCCATTCCTGTATAACTTAATATTGATACTGTCGTCTGCGTAATTACGCCACCAACAGGCGTAAATAATAATGCTGCAATCCCTAAAATTAACAGTAAACTTTGTCCACTCGGGTCAACAAACATTACAGGATTACTTGTCTGACCTGTGGGACAAATTCATCAACTAAATATGTCCCCACACCTACGGCTAAACCAATTCCAAACCCAATAACATTACCGAAAACGGGTATTGCAGAACCCGCTATTAAACCGGCAATTGCCATAGTTCCAATGCTTAGACCAATGTCTACAACTGAATCACTGATAACTCGACCAATGTCCTTACCACTATTAATTCCATCGAAAATAAAAATCCCTGCTTCAATTATTGTTAAAACTACACCAACCCCAGTGCTAACTTTGCCTAATCCATTAGCAACTTTATTGGCTAAATTAAATAAAGAGGTTTGACCACAATTTTTAGCAACACCTGCTATAAACGCTAAAGGAACTGCAGCCAAATAATCAATAATTGTACTTATAGCTCCAAAATTTATATAACTATTACCAAGCAAGTCTATGTTCATTACAGGGTTATTGCCGCAATAGGAAAATAGATTAAGTCCGTTTATTCTTTCAGGCTCTGCATACTCTATACTGTCCATATTTATAAATCTGCACAGCTTCGGATCGTAGTATCGGCTCTGCAAATAATACAGCTCCGTTTCCGTATCATAGTAGTAGCCGCGGTATCTGAACGGGTTTTTATTCCCCAGCGCTATATTGCTTCCGCTCACAGTATGCCTGCCCCACGCGTCGTAGTTATATTCTACCACCACTCTACCGATATTGTCAAGTATGCCTATAATATTACCCTGTATGTCTTTACGGTACACATAGCTTATGTTTTTATAGGTAAATCCCAACAGCCCAGTCGTATCATAGTAATATTCGAGCCCGTCGCTCTGCTTTATCAATCTTCCGTTGCCGTCATAGCTGTACTCTATGTCGTTCTTCTTTATCCTTCTTCCCAATCCGTCATACTCAAAACTCGTTCCGTTATACAAGCTCAGCTTCCTGCCCCTTGTCCAGCTCATTTTTTCACCTAAGTATATGGTTGGATTATACGTCCTTTCGTAACCAAAATATTTTCCGTTATAACTTTGCAGCCGTCCGTTCGGAAAGTAGATATATGTATCCGTTGTACCTTCGGGTATCTCGTTTTCAAGAGTATATACGCCCCTCTTTCTCTCGACTATATTTCCGTTATTGTCATATTTGTATGTGGCGCTTGTATTTAATACCTTATTGTCCTCACGGATTAATCTGCCTATACTGTCGTACTTATATCTTGTCTGCAACTCTCCGTTCTTGCTTATCTCACTTATGTTGCCGTTTACGTCGTAGCCATAGGTTAGCGTGGTATCCTTGTATATTATCTTTTCGGGCATATGCGTTAAATACTTTTCGCTTGTTCTATATTCTACGCTTTCGCTGTCTATCTCTGAGTTCCCTATATTTACGCTTTTTCCCGTATATCTTCCCGTCACTACACTCTAATGCGGTACTATACATAATTAAATAGCGGTTCTTTTTCAAGAACCGCTATTTATTAATTTAAGGTCTGAAATAAGTAAAAACAGGTAGTAATATTATTTCAATTAAACCTATTCTAATTAGATAAGCCACCTATATGACTTTAAAAGATAGCAATATTATAACTGTGCCAATTATCAAGGTTAAAAAGCACACAGAAATTAATAATAACGCATGAAGATAACTTTTGAAGTTATAAATAATTAATTATCCGCTTTTTAGCGAATACATAAGTTTATTATACTCAAAATGGTACTAATTACGCTTAATATAAAAGCAATTATTAAGACAATCTTTTTTTTCATAAATTACCAACCTCCAGAAAGTCTACCAATAGTCCAGACAAATGCGCCTAAACCAATTATACCACTACTTATCCCACACCAGAGCGGCAGAGACGCAAATAAGCCTACAAAACCAACAATTGTTGATATTCCACCCAATATGGCAAATCCCCAATCTACAACAGTTTTCCAATTATCGGATACCCAGTTCCAAGCAGGTACCAACCCTTTATTATAAATCTTATCTACTATCCAATCATTCCATACTGTATTTACAAAAAAATTAGGAATGGTTTCGGTAAAAAATTTTGGTACCGAATTTTCTATAAATTCAAGAGCATCAGATTTACCAAACATAAATTCCGGTAATGTTTTATTAAAGAATTTATCAATTGGTTCGTTCACATTTTTATCAAACCATTTCCAAGCATCGGCAAATGGTTGAGTCACTGAATTCCATATTTGTACGAATGGATTAGTCCCACTCGGGTCGACAAACATTACAGGATTATTATTACAATAAGCAAAGAGATTAAGTCCGTTTATTCTTTCGGGCTCCGCATACTCTATACTGTCCATATTTATAAATCTGCACAGCTTAGGGTCGTAGTATCGGCTCTGCAAATAATACAGCTCCGTTTCCGTATCATAGTAGTAGCCGCGGTATCTGAACGGGTTTTTATTCCCCAGCGCTATATTGCTTCCGCTCACCGTATGCCTGCCCCACGCGTCGTAGTTATATTCTACCACTACTCTACCGATATTGTCAAGTATGCCTATTATATTACCCTGTATGTCCTTGCGGTATACATAGTTTCGGTCATTATAGCTAAATCCCAACAGCCCCGTTGTATCATAGTAATATTCAAGCCCGTCGCTCTGCTTTATCAATCTTCCGTTGCCGTCATAGCTGTACTCTATATCGTTCTTCTTTATCCTTCTTCCCAATCCGTCATACTCGAAACTTGTTCCGTTATACAAGCTCAGCTTCCTGCCCCTTGTCCAGCTCATTGTTTTGCCTAAGTATATGGTTGGATTATACGTCCTTTCATAACTCATACTTGCTCCGTTATAACTTTGCAGCCGTCCGTTCGGAAAGTAGATATATGTATCCGTTGTACCTTCGGGTATCTCGTTTTCAAGAGTATATACGCCCCTCTTTCTCTCGACTATATTTCCGTTATTGTCATATTTGTATGTGGCGCTTGTATTTAATACCTTATTGTCCTCACGGATTAATCTGCCTATACTGTCGTACTTATATCTTGTCTGCAACTCTCCGTTCTTGCTTATCTCACTTATGTTGCCGTTTACGTCGTAGCCATAGGTTAGCGTGGTATCCTTGTATATTATCTTTTCGGGCATATGCGTTAAATACTTTTCGCTTGTTCTATATTCTACGCTTTCGCTGTCTACCTCTAAGTTCCCTATGTTTACGCTTTTTCCCGTATATCTTCCGGTTACGTCCCTTAACGGATTTACTTTATACATTCCCGTTTCCACTGCCGTGATATAGTCTATCGCATAGTCTTTATAGGTAAACTTGTCGCTTCGCTCCACTTCTCCGATATATTTTATCTCGCTTATCTCTCCCCTGTAATTATACGTTATTCTTTCTTCGTTTCCGCCGCTTATATACTTGATAACGTTGCCAAGACTGTCATATACATAACTTTTGTCCGTATTAGTCAGATAATCCGTTTCTTTTTTCAGCCTGCCGTTATTGTCGTATTCTCGCTCCAATATCAACCCGTCGTTGTAATAGGCTTTTTCGAACATACCGTATTTTTCAGCTTCCACGCAGAACCTTTCACCCTTCGCGTTTATCACCGTCATTCTGTCCACGCATTTTTCGTCCGACATTACGTTCTCTTCATACTCGTATGTTTCAAACACTATTCCGCCTATCTTTATTGTTGCAGGGCGGCGTTTATTGTCGTATATATACTCTATTTCGCAATTTCCGCTGTGGTTTAACTTTTTTACCTCTCCGCTGTCGTACACTATTGTATTTGCGTTTTCGGTGTCGCTCGACGTACTCCTTATTTTTGAAAGTCTGTCGTCGGAGTCATATGTAAACCGTATTTCACTGCCGTCGGGTTGCTGCTGCCTTGAAATTAAATTACTTGAAGTATTATACCAATATCTTACTAAATTTTTATTCAACTCGTCGCACGCATTCATTGCCTGCCCGTTGCGGTTATACTCGCTCTTTGCATAAAAGCATTTATCCGAGTCGTATACTTCTTCTATAAAGTAGCTTTTCTTTTCAATATAATAATCGTAACTATCGTCGACTTCATTCTTTTGCTTGTTTATCACCTCTTCGTTAGTCAACTCTATCTCGTCCAAATTGCCGTTGCCCTTGTGATAACAATGCACCCTTGTTTTATATATTGAGCCCGTTTTCGAATTATAATTGTAATTTTTGAGTTGCTTGAAAATTTTACTTTCGGAGTATTTTTCGGTAACTACTTCGCTTGTTATCTGCATTTCGTTGTTATAGCCGTACTCGGTTATTATCGTCTTGTTGGAATTATCCGTGACGGGTATGTTGGTCTGCTGTACCTTAACGGGCAAATTTTTGTCGTTGAGCTCGGTAAGAATTTTACAGTTCTTCGCACAGTTTTTTAAGCAGTTTTGCTTACAGTCCAAACAGGTTAATCGATTTTGCTGCTCGTTGCTTGACGTATGTAAATTACATTTAAAGTTTAAATCTTTGAAAAATAACTTGGAGATACCGTTATATTGTTCCCAGGTATATTTATTTAAAAATTCATTTGCAACTACAATTTGTTCCTGTTTTTCAAAGGGCGTGTAATCGTAATAAACCGCATGCGACACCAAATTATTGTAAATCTGATAATATGCCTCGGTCAATCCGTCGTTGTTGAAAACATATACTTCACCGTTTTCGTCGTCGTCCTTTATTTTGGTCGTCAATACGCCGAAGTCGTATTCAAACGTTATGCAAGACTGCTTTTCATAGGCGCCCACGCCGTCCGCGCTCGGCTTTTTCGTATAATGCGTTAAACTCTTTATTCTGCCCTCATAGCCGGAATAAGTGTCGTAAGTTATCGAAGTCTTGGCGCCCTCCGAACTCAAAATCTGATATATAGTATTTACCTTTACTCCGTCCACGGTTATTGTGCGATAGCTGAACTCGATTTCCTTGTCAAACTCCTGCACATATAGGTCGTCATAATATTTGATTGCGTATAAATATCCGTCTTTATAACTGTATTTTATTGTTTTGCTGCCATATCTCGTTTCAATCAGATATTTGTCGTTATATACAAATTTTATTATATTGTTGTTTATGCCTTTTATATAATCGACATTACCGTTTTTGTCGTAATTGAGTATTATAAACTTGTCGTTTCCTTCAAGTGTAAATACCAAATTTCCAAACGTATCGAAGCATTTGTATATGTTGCCTTTTTTTAACCAGTTTACGGGTTCGTCAACAGTATCTTCAACATTTGCGAAAAAGTCCTTATAGTGTATATTTTGGGTCAGCGCCGCGTCTGGCTTGGGCAGATATTTCCAACCCTGCACCATGAGATACTCGTATTCTATATCGTATTTTATAACTTCGTTGTTTTGAACGGGCTGTTCCAAATATAACTTGCCGTTTGAATACGCTCTTATCTGCCTTACGGCGTTTGCGTTCAAATATTGCTTTTTACCGTCAAAATAGCCGTAATACCTCACCGTAAAGTTATGTTTTTGTCCCCTCGCGTCGGTATAGACGGGCGTCGCGATAGGTGCGCTTGACGATTTGCTCAACTCTATCCTTTCGTATAAATTCAACCTGAAATTTTTACCGAATTGCAAGCCGTCGTCCTTTGAATTAAATATATGCGCAATATTTATGCCAAGCAAATTTTGTTCCGCCGTCAAATCGTTAAACGCAAACGTATTTTCCCCGTTAAATACGTTGACCGAAAGATTAACGCCGCCGACAAGCGGAAAATCTTTCTTTTGCCCCTGCATAGTCGGGTCTAACGGACTGCAAAAATATATCGTCGAGGGTATTATTTCAAAATCCAAATTTTTATCGGCATATTCAAGCTCGGCTTGCAGAGCTCCCGTTTCCCCCTTTTCAACGTTGCCGATATATAAAAAGCACTTCTCTTCTCCCTCCGGTAAGGTTTGTTCTATGCCGTTGACTTTTATATGCGCCAAATAAGAATAATCCTTTCTTTTAATGGCAATCTTTATTCCCGTCTGCTTTTTTTTGCCCGTATGAATGCGCGATTTTTCCATAGCAATAACGGTCTTTATTTCAAGTTGGTCGTCTTTATAAACTTCTTCGCTTTTGTCCCCGTCGTACTCTGTCCAACCGCTCCAACCGTCGGCTTCTTTTTGGGAAGAAAATCTTTTTCCGATAATTCCAAACCCCAATAATCCGCCGATGTATTGTCCGTAAACTTCTATAGGGTAATCTATAAAACACGCGCTGTTTATCGTGCTTCTTATTGTAATTTTGTTGTCGGAAGCGCTCAACTCTTCTCTCGGAGTTACGTTGTATTGATAGCTCGACAGTTCTTTAACTGCGCCGAACTCGTATATCCCCTCGACTTTCAGACCCGTAGTGTCTATTTTTTGACCGTCAAGATATCTCTGTTTATTGGGTGGATTTTTTACTCTTAAACCTACAAGTTGACCGTAATCGAAAGTAAAATTAGCTCTTTCTATATCGATTATTTCGTGCGGATAGTTATCGAGATATTCAGGGGTGGATTTGTCGTATTGCTGTGCGGGATTTTCAATATAAAATTTAAAATTCGCGCTGCCCGTCATATCGTATATCTTTTTAATGGGCACATAATAATTATTGCCTACGCATCTTACAGGACACAGGGTTTCGATTGTATCGGGGTCGCAAGCATAGGCTTGCAGCGTGCCGACGTACACTTTACCGTAGATACCCAGCGAAAGCGCTTCGAGTTGGTCCAAAGTAAGGTTATGTTTTTTCATATACCCGACTAAATCCACTTCAACGTCAAAGTCCCCGGGGAGTTCAACTTCCATCACTTCGGGCGCAATTTCGGGTACGGGTTTTCCGTTTACTTTTGTTATCTTTACAAACTCACCTTCAAACCCCGTTATAAATACGCCCTTAAACGGGTGGTCATCCACTTTTATATCCAGCGTCGTTTGCGCGCCTTCGTAATAAATTGTTACATTGGTATCGCTCAACGTAAGCGGTCCGCTCGGTAAAACCGTATAACCGCTTATTTCCTTTACTTCTCCGTTGTCGTACCTTGCCTTAACGCTCATTCCCTTGCAATCAAAACTTTCACCTATTTGATATATCGTCTTTGTCGGCGGATTGGAAATGTATATTTCCACAACCCTCGGTGGTATTTCCGTTACGATTTGAGTGTCAGACGGATAAAACTCTATGGTTCCGTCGCAATTCATATCGGGCACTATAAAAAATAAATCCCCCGTTTCGAACAGAGGCACGTCGGCTGTGCCGCCGCTGAAATCAAGCTCGCAAATAAACTGTTGTCCGTAATTATAAACGTAGCATTTTTTTGTACTTCCGCTGCAATACGCATTTATGCGCAGATAGTCCCCTCCGCCGTATGCAACTTCTACCGCAGCAAAATACTTGTGGTCGAGGTAATCCCCGATTATTGCCATTTGGTCGGTAAACACGACCCCCTCGGGCGTTATTGTTTGCAAATGAACGTAATCCGTTCCCGACACAACCTGTGTTCCCGAAGCTCTCTCCGCCGTAACCTTTGCCGTAGCTTTTTCAGGCTGCTTTGAACGGCATTTTGCCGCCCACTCGCTTACCGCCTTTAAAATTTGTTCTCTGTTTGTCATTTTCTCCTCCGTAAAATTATTATTCGACCGTCATTTTCCACAAACAACCGAAAATGAAAGCCTTGTGATAATTTTATAAACTGTAAAACACAAAACAAAACATTTGTTTGACATTATTTAAAATAAATAAAAGCCGCAAATTTATCCGCAGCTTTCATTTAATTAATTTATATTTTTTATTATGTAATTTATTAAATCTTGCTTATTAAAGCATTTAGCGGTCAATCCTCGTGGATGGTCGATCCAATAACAGGGAATGCCGTCGATATCGGGTAACTTAACCAAACATCTGTCGCTCTTTTCCGGCACGGGTGCGCTTATGCTTCCTTCTTTTAATTGCAATGCCGTAAAAATTGATTTACCGTATTCGGCACCCGTTGCAAATAAAACGTAATCGGGCGCACAAATTTTAATTTCCCTCTGCAATAACGATTTGTGTGCTCCGTCTTTTTCGTATGCAATTGACAACAGTTCTTCTGCGTTGAAGCTCAAAGTTGTTTGAAAATAAACCTTATCTACGTTATTCCAACAAGGCGTATAGCCCTGCTCTTTAAATAAACGAAAAAGATTCCAAAAAGAAGACGTGTTGCTTTTAATCTCATCAAAGCATTCAGGCACTTTAATATTTTCTTTATAAAGCTGTTTTCTTAAATATTCGATTGCCCACTTTTGAGAATTTGACGGTTCGTTTGAATTTTCTTTTCCCGAAATTGGCGCACCGGAATTAATAAAATCATAAATAGCGGTTCCGTCGTTGATTTTGCCGTAGCCCATTGCCTCGCGCCCGACTATCATTATCCGTTTGCCTTTTTCACAGTTCAAGTACTCGTCCGACAACCCCATATAGAAAGGGTGAGAAAGTATCTGTCCCTTTTTTTGGCGGCTTATACTGTCACCGTCATAGGTCAACGCAGGATTTTTTTTAATATATTGACTTAAAATGTTGTCAACCCAATATTTTTGTTCTTTCAAAAGTTCTTCGTTTAAATTTTTATTAGTCATAACTGTTTATTTGATTATAGCACAATTTTTTTATTCTTTAAAATCATATCGCTATGCTTTTAAAATTTTCTATAAACAGTTGTGTGTAGTAGCGCGAGCCCTCGGTATTCAGCCTGTAAGGATAGTCGCAGAAGTACTTTGAGGGAAGCACGGAGCAATATAGCTCAGCAACGAGCGTTGCCGGAACGTCTTTTGCCGCAAACTCGGAATAGAACAGCTCGTTTACTTCTTCTACATGTTCGCGAGTTATTACCGCCTCGTCGATAGTGCCGAAAGCGCAGTAAACGTCTATGCCCATTTCGGCAAACGCGCCGAACGCCGACTTCATTTTATCGAAGATTTCCCACTGCCGCATTTCCAGCGCGGTTGCCGCCGTGTACCTCAAATCATAGTCTATCTTTACGCGCTCCTTTTCCATATCACCGTACTCCGACATATAGTCGAGATAATCTTCGTACGTTCCCCATTTGCCCAGCTCAAGCGCGTTGCGCTTTGTCACCAAATAATCGTTGAGGGACGGAATTACTTTATTATATCGCGTAAGGTCGACGCAAGCGAGCAAGTCGTAGTTAAATTCCACCAGCCTGTAAGTACGCTGGTCGAAGGAAAGGTCGTAAAGCATTAAAAAGGGTGAGCCTATGTCGCACACATAAATTAAAGAATCTCCGCCGCGCATATGCTGTTGAATAAGGTCGAGCTGAAAAAGCACGCAGGTATCCCCCTCGACGCCCATATTCAAAGTAAGGCGGCCGGTCTCTTTGCCGAAAGTTTTTGCGTGAATACCGTACCATGCCGAACAACTGCCGAAAATTACAGTCTTCTTCTCGTCCGCGTTCAACATTAAATATTCGAGTTTATTGGCAAGCTGCGCCGATTCGTTTGTGCCGTAAACGGGCGGCAGTTTTGCATTTATGTGCATTGTCTTTATGTTGCTGTAAGTGCCGAACGCATCGTAGTCCACATAGTTCAGACTGTCGTACAGAAAAATTTCCGTAAGATTATCACAATTAACAAACGCCATTTGCATTATGTAGTAAGTAGAATGTGGGAATATAACCGTCTGCAAAGTTTTGTCGTCCGCGAACGCGCCCGACGAAATTACTTCTACGGGGAAACCGTCGATTTCTGCAGGTATTACTACTTTTTTCAACCCACCGTAACAGCCCGTAATAACTGCCGAAAGCTGTTTATCCCTGTCGGCGGCGGCAACAAGCTGTGAAAGCTTGCCCTCTTTATCCTTCTTTTCCATATACAGCTCGCGCACGTCGTCGGAATTTATAAGAACGTATTCGAACAAAGAGGAATTTGACCACTTTTCCCATTCGGCATAAAGGCTTAAAATTTGATTTTTTGCAACCGACACTCTGCTGCCCAAACCTATGTGGTTGCCGCTTCCGTCGGGCATTGTATTCCAGCCGACGAGGGTGTGGCTCTCCCTCTTAATTA
Organism: uncultured Christensenella sp.; assembly: GCA_910585685.1. Lineage (GTDB taxonomy): Bacteria > Bacillota > Clostridia > Christensenellales > Borkfalkiaceae > Coproplasma. The sequence continues at coordinate 11,727 of CAJUEO010000013.1, read as the reverse complement.
CGTCCGTGCCGACCGAAACGTTGGGACGGGGATAATGTTCAAGGGCGTAGCTTCTTGTGTAATAGTTGCCCGAATCACCGTTTAAATACTCGCCGCCGTTTAAAAAGTAGCCTATGACTGCGGCGTTTTCAACAGGTTCCAAACTGCCGTCCGCAGGCTTTGCCGTAACCGTAATATTTGCGGAAAAGCCGACGTTTTCAACCGTGAAATTTACCCGACGCTCTCCGTTTTCATCCATGTCACCGTCTGCACCCGTTACGTTATAGTTGAGTTTTCCGCCGTCACCGTCCGCACTTTTAAAGGTATAATCCTCTTTAAAAAACAGTTCGAACGTTGCACTGCCGCCGTTCTCAACCGCTTTAACCCGTTCTTCGCAGCGGAACTTTTCCGATTGATTTACAGCTAAAACGTGCGCTTCAACCAACTCCGCGCTAACATACACGGGATATTTGACGTTGTGAAGAATAAGCGAAGAAGTCACTCTGCCCTCGCTGTCGCAAGTAGAATTTTTAATTTCGCAGTCAACGTAATCAGCGCCGTTAAGCAGATAACCCCTTTCGAGATTAACGGTAAACTCAACGTCGCTGCCGCGTTTAATATCCTTTACATACTCCGCACTCGAATAATGCCTGTTTTCGGCAAGCACCACCCTGCACGTTCCGCCTTTTTCTATATCAACACCCTTCTGCGAGCAACCCGTAAACAGCGCGACGGCGGCAAGGGAAACTGACAGTAAAACTTTAAAAAACTTTCTCATTTTTATCTGTAACCCTTAAGATACGCCGCGTAACGCGACCAGAAATAATCGTTTGCATATTCCGAAAGCAGGTTTTCAGGCACATAAACCATACACTCGGGCGCGCCCTCCAACAGTGCAAAATACGCCGCGCACTTAGATGGAAGGTTGCCCTGCGGCATATATAGTTTTTTAAGGTTGGTGCAACCTATAAAAGATTTGTCTTCAATTGCGTAAACGTACTTTCCGACGCGTATCTCCTCTATCGCTGTATTGCCGCCAAATACCGACGGTGCGAAGGACAGTACGCGCTTGCCCTTGTAAAAATCGGGAATTTCTATCGAAGAGACCCTTGTCCCCTCTTGCTTCAAAGAAACTATTTTCCAGCCCGTGCCCTCGCTTTCGTAGTTAAAAAGCGCGGCGTCCTTGCCGTCCTCACCCGTCTGATCTTCGTCGGGCGCCACGGGCTTTTCGGGAAGTTGAATTTCCACGGGTGAGCTGTCACCCAGAAAAGCTTTTAAATCCCTGACGAGCCGATCGGTATAGACTGCCGACCCGGCAGTATTCATATGTACGTTCGAATCGTAAAACCAGTCGCTTTCAAATATATAGCCGTGGGGACTGCCCAAAATCTCGCAATCGAGAAGTGCGTCCGCATAATCGTAAAAGGCGTCTATATCTTCATCTTGCGTTCCCGTCTCTATGCCCTGAGCGTTGACGGGCGCAAAACCGAACAAAAGCTTTGCTCCGCGGCTTGTTACGAAATCGTTGTATTCATTTATATAATCCGCGAACTCGCGGCTGAAAATTTGCGTGTTGTATGATATTGTTCCTATCGGGTCGTAACCCAAAGGAAGTTTATTGTACGGCCTTTCGAAAGTCATCTTCAAATTTTCGTCAAATGACGACGAGGCATACACGTTGGTGGGAGAAGGTGCGGAATTTTTGCTGTAATAGCCGTACTTTCTGCCGACGTAACCGACAAAACTGCCCGTCATCTGTTCTGCGTTTTTTAAATATTTAAGCATTGCGAAATCACCGTCGGCGGCGTTCCACAGGTAATCCCCGTTAAAATACGTCGACATCGATTGAGAAATTTGCTCGGGCGCGAGAATTACTACGTCCCCCTCTCCAATGTTGACGCGAGATAAATCCATCATAGCTTTCGTGCCTATCGCGCCGTACAGCCCGAAAGAGCACACCGTATAGCCGTCGAGTTGGCTTTCCGCTAACTTGGGGTCAAGCCCGAAAGCCACCGCGCTGTTTCCCACCACGACTATTTTTTTGCCCGTCGTTTCTTTTAATTTATTAAACATTTTAGGCAGCACCGCGTAGTAAGTTTTGCCGTACTGCGCAGGCAAACAAAACCCGACGCAAACAATGCTGACGGGTATCGAAATCAATAATATTAAAGTTACTACAATAGCTAAAACGCTGCGTTTTATTTTCATAATCCGCCTTTTGTGACGATTGCCCGATACGGGGTATCGGCTGTGGGACTTGCCCACAGCCGAACTTTGTATCTCGTTTAATTTTTATTCGTTTTCGACTGCGTTTGCTTCATTTCCGTTCTTTCTGTTTTTAAGGAACTTTCTTACCGCGAAGAATCCCCAAACTCCAAGTCCGACAGCGGCAAGACAGTCGACTACGATTGTAGCGACAATCCACCACTCGGGTGAGTATCCCAAAATTTTGACCTGAATAGAGTTGCTGTTTGCTACCGTGTAGAGAATGTTCTTTGTCGCGTCGCGCAGAATTGTTACGTCCTGAACGCTGTCGGCTTTCGCGTCACCCCAATAATACTGAGGAAGCGAAGTAAGCAGCAGGTCGTTGCCGGCGTAGAGCATCTGACGGGAATTCATATGCAGATTACTTGTCTTGTAGTCGCAAATTACCAGCCCTCTGAAGCCCCACTCGTCGCGAAGAATGGTAGTAAGCAAGCGGTAATCTCCGCCCGTGAATTTGTTGCCGATACGGTTGAACGAGGACATAACGCCTATCGCGCCTTCGTACTTGTTTACAACCTTATCTTCAACGTTGTCACCGAACATCTTTACCGTTCTGGGAGCGTCGTCACCCTTTACCGCAAGCTCGAAAGGCTTCAAATAAAGTTCTCTTAATGCCTGTTCGGTGAGGAAAGTCGATACGCCGCCGCGGTTGGTTTCCTGGTCGTTGACGGCAAAGTGCTTCAAGTCGCTGTAAACGCCCTTGGTTCTTGCCGCGCCGACTACGTTGACCGCCATTTTACCCGTAAGAATGGGATCTTCGGAATAGTACTCGAAGTTTCTTCCCGAGAAAGGTGAACGGTGAAGATTTATGCCGGGAGCATACCAGCCCGAATAGGGCAGAGAGTTGTTGCCGCTTTGATCACCCCAAAGTCCGTTCTCTCCTACTATAAGACCCATTTGATAAGCAAGGTCTTTGTTCCAGGTAGAACCTATGACTATCTGAGTTGCGAAGTTATTGTTGCCCTCGAAGATTGCCGACACAACGCCGCCCATAAAGTTTACGAAGCCGATAGGTCCGTCAGAATCGTTAGTGAGGTTTTTACCGATAGATTCTATTGCGACTGTCTGGAACGCGCCGTTGTTGACGAGGTTGAGCATTTCTTCAAAGGTAATTTTGCTTAAAAGCTCTTCCCACTTGGCGTCGATTTCTTCTCCGCTGAAAGCTACCCTGCCGTCCTCACCGAGCAAATCGTGAAGAATTAGGTCGCTTCCCGTTTTACCCATTTCGGGAATTTCCTTGTCCTTGGTGGCTTCTTCTATTTTAATGTTGTTGTGATCGTAGCTTTCGAGCTTGGTCTGTTCGGTATAACCCTTCTTCTCGTCGTCGAGATTCAAAAGACGCTCTTTGACCGTGAGGGGCGTGGGGAAAGTATCCGCAAAATTGGTGCGCGACATACCCTTGCGACGCTCGGAACCCACTCTCACGTCGGAAAGACGGTATTGCAGGTCGTCGTAGTCGTCGAACACATAGCTGGTGCCCTGATATTCACCGAAGGTGTAGAGGTTTACCACGGGATTGTTTGTTACGGGGTCGACGTCGAACGTCACTTCGTTTTCAAGTGTTACGACAGCCTTTTCGTGATCAGCCGCGTCCGCCCAAACGTGCGAGCTGCCGCCGACGTAGAAAGTATAATCTCCGGCATCGAGCTCATAGCCCTTATGTCCGTTTTTGTTCGCGTCCATATAGTCGTATGAAGCGAGGTCGTAAGCGTCCACTTTAAACGAAAACTCGTTGTGTCCGTCCTTTGCAAGCAAATCGGTCTTGGCAAAATCGACAAGCTCGATATGCGATTTTTCTATGCCGTTTTCAATGTAGGGCTTTGAAACGTATAGCTGAGCCACGTCCTTTCCCGCAGGGCCCGAAACGTTGGTTATTTTAACGTTGACCGTTACCGAGCCGCCGTTTTCAAGGCTGCCTTCGACGCTTGTAATCTCGCGTTTGAAGGTCGAGTATGAAAGTCCGTATCCGAAGGGGAACATAACGTTTTCGGAGTACCAATCGGGGTTTTCTTCAACGAAAGCGCGAGTTTCGTAATAGCGGTAACCGAGGTAAACGCCCTCTTCGTACGTTACCATATTATAAACGCCGCCGCTGAGAGAATCTGTTTCGGTACTCATAAACGCGGTGTTGGGCTTGCCGTCCGCAACCTGCGAGTTATCGCCGAAGTTGACCCAAGTGGGATCCTTAGTGAAATCCTTGGAATATATATCCACCGTCTTGCCGGAAGGATTTACGTCACCGTTCAAAATCGCGCCGAACGCTTCCGCGCCGTTTCTACCGGGGCCGCCTATCCAGAGAACGGCGTCTATACGCTTGTCTGTCAAGGTGTTGTTATACTCCTCGATAAAGTCGCACTGGAAGGAAGTAAGAGTGTTCAACACGACAATTACTTTATCGAAACGCGACGTAACCATATCCAAAAGGTCGTATTCGTTGTCGTCCAACTGCAGATAGTGCCTGTCGGCTCCCGCTCCGCCGTTGCCATCTTCCTGAACTCGGGGAAGGTCCCAGCTTTCACCGCCTATACGCGAAATTACCACTATCGCTGCGTCGCTGTATTTTGCAAAACTGTCGCGCACCGACGAGGGATAATCCGCCACGGGAGTTTCACCTATCGAAAGCGCGCCTACCGAGGTATTTTCGGAAAGTTTGGGGCTGCTGGAACGGCCTTTACCGGAGGCTGAGCTCTCGTAAAAATCTTTTAACTCGGGGTTAAATTCAAGTCCGCCCGAAGTAAGCCCGTCGTAAAGCGTCTTTGCCTGATCGCCGTTACCGCTACCCGAGCCCGAACCGCCGAGCACGAGATCGACCGAGTTTTTGCCGAACACGCTTACTTTGCTTCCCTTTGCAATGGGAAGCGCGTTGTCCTCGTTGAGCAAGAGGGTTGCGCCCTCCTTTTCTATTTCGATGTTAAGCCTTTCGCCTGCGGCTATGGAATCATCCTTGGAATTGTAGTCGGATTTGTAAATTTTAGAATAGCCCGACGATTCATCCGCAAGAATAGGTTTTTTACCGCCTAAAATAGTTGTTAATATGGGATTAAGCATTCCCTGTTCCAAAATGGTTAAAACCATAAGGAATACGAGGAGAAACGCAGTAACCGACGCCCAGGTTATTAGCCCGACCTTGCCGTTGCTTTTCTTATTTTTACTCATTTATTTTACTTCTCCTTAATTCTTCCTGTAAAGATTATCATACTCGGGTATCCACGACAAAGTAGCCGACGTATCAAACCTGATGTAGTCTATCATAGGCGCCCATGCCTCGGTAACGCCGCCAATGCTGTTGTTGTTGTTTACTTTGAGAAGTATGACGTTGTTACCTTCCTTCAACGAAACGCTTCCTATAAGGTACTCTTGGAACGAGCCCATATAGTTGCCGCCCGACTGAACGCTTTCGCCGCCGTCAAGATAAATAGAACCGTAATCAAGCGCCTTGCCGTTGACTATAAACGAGAAGCCGTATTCCCCTTCGGGCGTCATATCTATTTCGTTTCTCATCTCGACGGAAAGCATTGCATACAGGTCTACGTTGTCCACTGCCTTATCGCTGTAAATATTATAAGTGATAGTCGCGCCGTAGCTGTACAGACAGTAAACATAATGTCCGACATGCTCGGTTCCGTTTAATATGGGATAGGTCTGCGAAGTGGATCTCTGTCCCGAATCCTGCTGAATACATTCCGTACCCATAACCGAGTTGGAATATCCGGGATATTTTGCCGTAGGATCTATGGGGGTAAACTCCGCGTCGAAGATTTTTGTTTCGATTCTGGGAGCCTTCCACTGAGCGTACAGCGAGGTCGATTTAGAGAACGCGTGAGGGAACTCTATCTTGGTTCCGCCGACAGCGGCAGTGTACCAACCGTCGAAAGTAAATTCCACGCTGTCCTGAACGCGGGTTATCGCTTCGGGAGCGTCTACCTCGACGTCGGTTATGGCGTTCTGTCTGATATACAGTCCGTTATCGGTAACTTGCGTGGGGTTGCCCTCGTAGTTGTAATAATACCTTATGGTGTTGCCCTTTCTTTCCCACACTGCGTACAGAATTATTTCCTTGGCGTCGTTGGCGTGTTCACCTGTGGGCATGTAAGGATATTCAATTATGTCTTCCTTGGTTGCATCGGGGGTCAAAGCCCAGCCCACAAATACCTGCCCGTCTCTTTCGGGATCTTCGGGGATATCGTTTATGGTTACGGGCTCGCCTTCCACCACTTCAAACGAGTGTATAAATCCGCCTTCGGGCGCATTCTCGTAGTTGACGTTGAATTTAAGATTATAAATGGAAATGTCGTCGGCAATCCAGCAGGCATAGAAGGTTACGTCCTTTTTTACCGTATAGCCGTTTTCCCAATTTACGCCGACGCCCGAGTCGGGCTTTGTTGCCCAGTGACGGAAGTTATAGCCTGAATTCGTAGGTATCTCAATAGCGTCAACCTCCGCTTTGGTAACTTGCTGGTCATATTTCTTTTGAATAACCTTGTTTTCCGTACCGCTCATACGGTAATCGAAGGTAACGGAGCAGTCCTTTGCTTCCCACTGCGCGTAGATAGTTACGTCACCCGTAGGAGTATAAGGGAAAGTTATCTCGTTTCCGCCCGTTTCCGCGTCCGTCCACTTAGCAATCTGATATCCTTCTCGAGTAGGTACGGCAGGGGTGGAAAGTGAACTTTCTTTTTCGACGTACGCTATGCGAGGTCTGGATATGCCGTCGTTATAACTCAAAGTAACTGCATACTCGTCGAGTTGGGTTTCTTCGGGTGCACATGCCGTAGACATAATTACGCCTGCGATCATAGCAACCGACAGAACCGTCGCAAAAGCTTTAGTTGCTTTCTTCATTTAATTTCTCCTTATAATGATAATATCAGCTATAAAAAGCCGAATAAGCTTCGGAGAACAGCCGTTCACCGAAGCTTTCGGTTTGATGTGTACGTTAATTACTTAGCGGAGTGTTTACGTCTTAAAATGATGTATCCGCCGAGTATAACGAAGGGAACTACCGCCGCTACGCCGAGTCCGACTACGCTTCCGCAACCGCCTTCGCCATTAGCGCCGTCGGAACCTGCGGGGCCTTGAGGACCTTCGGGACCTGCGGGGCCTTCGGGACCGGTTGCGCCGGGAGCGCCTTTAAGGGATTCAAGCCATTCTTCAACCGTGCCTTCGAATCCGTGTTCGAGAGCTATTTCGTATGCGGATTTGCCGTCCAATACGCCCTCTCCGAGTTCTTGGAGCTTAGCTTCGAGTTCGGCTATCTTGGCAAGAAGCTCTGCCTTTTCTTTCAAATAAAGCTCGCCGCCGTCAAGGAACGTATAGTTGAGTGTTACGCTGCAACCGATATTTTCCTTATCCGTACCTGCGGCGCCCTTGATTGTAACGGTAACTTTTGCCACACCGTGAGTTGATTCTCTGGGAGTACCCTGAATTCTGTTGTTACGCGAATTATAGGAAAGTCCGCTGGGAAGTCCCGTCACCGATACGGTGTAGTTGTTACGTCCGTAAAATTCATTGAGATAAGTTTGATTGACAACCGTCTGGTTGGGAATAGCGGTACCTACAACGCCTTCGAGAGTCGTAGCCGCCGAAACAGCCTGTGCGGGAATAAGTCCGTCCATAAACGCCGCGCTGTTTACGTGAACGTAAAGGATACGTTTAGCTGTTTCGCGCGCCCAATACCACTGAGTATAGCTTGCCGTGTCGCCGACCTTCACTACATTTGCGTCTGCGTCCCATACGCCTTCGAGCTTAGCCGACGCGTTGTTGCTGCTTGTTCCGAGAGGGAACTGTAAACCGCGAACCATATTGAAGCCGTTCCAACCCGTTGCGCCTGCCGACCAGAAGTCGGTTACGGTTGCACCCTTATAGCCAAACTCGTTGGTATAGAGCTGAATGTTGGTAGCATAGCTTGCCGAAGTCGTAAGACCGATGAGGTTGAAGGATGACATCAAGCCGTTGGCCTTACCTTCCCTTATTCCGAGTTCGAAAGGTTTGAGGTAAATTTCACGAATAGCCTGTTCGTTACAGAACGTTGCAATACCCGAACGGTCGGTTTCCTGATCGTTAAGGAATGTGTGTTTGAGATATACTCTGCCGCCGTTTTCCACGCATCCGCGCACTACAGCCGCAACAATCTTACCGCCCTGAACGCCGTCCTGCGAGTAATACTCGAAGTTACGTCCGGAAAGCGTGTTACGGTGAGTGTTGGCTGCGGGGCCGTACCAGCCTGCGCCGTCGTTGAGCTGAGATTCCCAACCTACCAACGCGCCGTGTCTTTCCGCAAGTTCAACGTTCCAAGTCGAGGAGATAACGCCTGCGCCTACCCAAGCCCAACCGGGTTTGCCGTTTGCCTTAGTCTGCTGAGGTCCGTCCTGATCGGTAACTTGAAGTTTGCCGATAGAAGGAAGAGCCGCGGTGAGATATCCGCCCTTGCTTACGAAGGCAGAAAGCTCTTCCCAGGTAAGCTGATCGAGAAGTTGATCCCACTTTTCACTGTCATAATCCGAAAGAGGATTGCCCTCTGCGTCTTTCATATTTGCAAGAGTTACGGCATAGAGTCCGGTTTTAGCGTCAGCTACGCCCGTGCCCTGAGTCTTGCCTTCCATATCTTTTGCCGTTTTAAGCCAAAGGTTCTGATAATCGGTTTCCTTTTCCAAGGTAGCCGCATTGTCGTAATCCCAACCGGTTGCAACGTTTCCGGTACGAGCGTTAAGTACGTTGAAAGCTTCGTCCTTGAACTCGTTGTCGTCGGTAATAAGCCAGGAAAGGTTGGTAAGAGCGGAAGGGCCCGTCTTTTCTGCATTGAGCAACGTTGCACGGGTAAGCGTATGGTCGCTTATATCTTTCGTCGTCCAATGGTTTGCGTCGGTGTTGTACATTTCCCAAGCGCCGCTTGTCTGTGAATAGATATTGTTGGGAGTTGAGGAATCGTTGTCCTCTTCATAGTTGAGCTGAGTAGCCGCGCTGAGCGTCTTAGAGCCGTCCGCACCGGAAGCGGCAATGGTGTGTGAATCCGTTCTTATTGAAAGAATATAATCTCCCCTCTCAACTTCATATCCTGCATGCTGGTCTTTGTTTGCGTCGTTCCAGTCGAAGGAAGCAAGATCCTTAACCTTTATGGTTATGGTAACGTCTTCACTTGCGCTTGCTTCAAGAAGTTTGGTCTTGCCGAAGCCTACAAGGTTGACTGCTGCCTTCTCTATGCCGCCGGGGTTATATGTAGGAGTGCTGTAAAGCTGAACTACATCCTTACCAGCCTTGTCACCCGTGTTGGTAACGGTAACTACTACTTTGATTTCACCGTCCTTGTTAGCCGCGGACAAATCTCCCGTTACGCTCTTGATTTTCTGAGTGAACGAGGTATAAGAAAGTCCGTATCCGAAAGGATAAGTTGTAACGCTGTCGTACCAGGTATCGCCCGAGCCTGCGTTTGCCTTGTTGAGGTCAGCAGCAACCGTCTCGTAATATCTGTAACCCATATAAATGCCTTCGGCATAATGGATTGCACGGTTTTTAACGTTTGCAAATTCGGTATCTGCCATATGTCCCATATAGGGAGCATTGCCTACGCCCTTGTCTCCGCCGCCTCTTGCCATACGGTTTGCGTCGGCGTCGTCATATTCCCAGGAACCGTTGAGCTCGAAGGACGCGCCGGAATAGTCGGAAAGGTTATAATATGTAGGATCGGTCTTGATGCTCTGCATCCAGAAATCGACCGTCTTACCCGAAGGATTAATCTTACCGGTAAGGATATCTCCCATTACTGCCATACCGTTCCAGCCCGTCGTACCTATTTGAAGAACTGCGTCTATCGCGTCGTCCGATTGTAAATCCTGAACTTCCATGTTGGAAGGGGTATTCAAAACTACGACGATCTTTTTAAGGTTTCCCAAAGACTTCTGATGCTTTGCGTATGCGAGAAGCTGTCTTTCATTGTCGTTAAGGGTAAAATAATGCTCGTTAGCGTCTGCGTGCTGAGGTCTGTTGTGCGTAGAGTTATCTACAAATTCCGAACCCGAACGCATTATGTTTATTATCGCAGCCGCATTGTATTCGCTATATGTGTTTTCAACGTCTTTGAGGAAGTTATTTGCGCCGGCTGTATTGTACTTATTTTTACCGAACGTTACCACCCCTTCGCTTTCACCTTCAACAAGAGACATATACGTCTTGTTTTCGCCGTTTGCACCCAAACCTGCACCGTACAGTTCTTTAACGGTGGGATTAACTATTAAATTGGGATCATTCGCGTTATCTCCTACCATTCCGTCGTCGAAGTTAACCGACGTTCCCGCCTGCTCTCCCTCGGGAGTGCTCAAAGCGCCGGAACCGCCGCCGCCCGTCTGAGCCTGATACGCATTGCCGCCCAAGAGGGTGACCTTAGCACCGTGCGCAAGGGGCAGTGCCTTGTTCTCGTTCTTCAAAAGAACTACGCCTTCGGCCGCGATCTCTTTATTGAGATCTCTTTCAGCTTCGACTACCTGACGGTGAGTGGTGAAGTGAAGGTCGGAATTACCTTCTTCAGCAAATGCGAAAGACGTAGCTCCCACACCGGTTACCATTACCGCTGCAATCGCAAGCGCGCCGAGTTTTGCAAATTTTTTCTTTGCTTGTCTCATTACTTTCTCCTTGAAAATTTTTTAGTTGTTTCCGCACGCCGAAAAACGCACGGAATTAACGTTTGCTGGTCTATTCTATCACCAAATGAGGAATGCTAACTAAATTTGTCTCAAACGAACAAAAAAATGACTTGTACTGACTTTTTCAATAAAAAACGGCATAAAAAAAGAGGCTTTATGCCTCTTTTACAAAAATTTTATATTATACAAACAACAAAAGTCAGATACAATCGGAAACGTGGGCTTTCAACGCGGCTAAAAAATTCTTTTTGCGGAAGCGAGAAATGAGAAGTTCCTCCTTGCCTATGAACACGGAGTTTACCGTCACTTTATCGACGTAACTTAAATTTACGAGATAGCACTTGTAGATCCTGAAAAAACCGTAATTTTTTAGTTCCTCTTCCTTTTCGTCAAGCTTACCGCGAGACGTCAATATCTCGTCTTCGAGATGATACTTTAAAAAATGCCCGTTTACTTCTATATACCTTATTTTATCTAACGATACGCGGTGCAAAACGCCGTCCTCGTTTATTGTAATTCTTTTAGTATGTACATTGGATTTCAGATAAATTTCCGCTCTGCGAAGGCTCTCTTCCGCCTTGACCGGATCTATGGGTTTTAACAGATAGTCCTTTGCCTCTACCGAGTAGGCATAGACTGCGTACTTGGCGGTCGCGTTCATCATAATAAGAAAATAACCGTCGTCCGTCTCTTCTAATTTTTTAGCCGCCGCAAACCCGTCCAGATGCGGAAACTCCGCTTCCAAAAACACAATATCGTAAAAAGGGTATTTTTTACGCAATAAAATGTCCCCGTTATCCTCCTCGGGTTGGTTATCAAAATTCGGGGGGGGGGGGGGGGGGGGAAA
>CAJUEO010000012.1 GCA_910585685.1 uncultured Christensenella sp. | reverse complement strand
GCGTGTTCAGCTATTGCGAGCATCATATGGCGCTTATGTACGATATGAAAGTCGACGTGGCGTACGTTCCGCGCGGAAGAGTTCTGGGATTGAGTAAAATAGCGCGTATCTGCGATATGGCGGCAAAACGGTTGCAATTGCAGGAGCGACTGGGACGGGACATTGCCGAAATAATTTCGCTTGCGGCTTTATCGCCCGACGTCGGCGTCAGGATAGAAGGCTGTCACAGCTGTATGACTTCGCGCGGGATAAAAAACGTATCGTCAAAAACTGTTACTGAAAATTACTTCGGCGCGTTCAAAAACGACGTTTCCCTACAAAATCTTTTGAGGGATAGGATATGAAAGCACTCGTTTTATTAAGCGGCGGAGTGGACAGTGCAACCTGTCTGGGTCTTGCGGTTCAAAAATACGGCGCGACGGAAGTTTCGGCCCTTTGCGTTTACTACGGTCAGAAACACAGTAAAGAACTCGACGCCGCGCAAAAAGTTGCCGACTTTTACGGCGTTGCTTTAAAGCGGCTTGACCTTTCTATAATATTCGAAGGTTCGGACTGTTCGCTTTTGGCGGAGTCGCCCAATGATATACCTTTGCAAAGTTATGCCGAACAGATTTCCGTAACGGGCGGCAAACCCGTTTCAACCTACGTTCCTTTCAGGAACGGACTGTTTCTTTCCGCCGCGGCAAGCGTGGCGCTATCGCACGGGTGCGAGGTAATATATTACGGTGCGCACAGCGACGATGCGGCGGGCAACGCCTATCCCGATTGCAGCGAAAAATTCAATTCCGCTATGGGAGAAGCTATAAATACGGGCAGCGGAGGACAGCTCAGAATTTTTGCGCCTTTTGTTAATTTAAACAAATCTCAGGTTGTAACTAAGGGGCTTGAACTCGGCGTTCCGTATAAATATACTTGGAGCTGCTATTCGGGCGGCGAAAAACCTTGCGGCGTATGCGCTACTTGCCGCGACCGCGCCGCCGCTTTTAAAGCCAACGGAATAGAAGACCCAGCAATGAAAGGAGAATAATATGCCAAGAGAAAAACATAACGAAGGTATTACCCTGCTCGGTAACAATAACGTTAAATATCCTCAGACTTACGACCCGTCCGTTTTGGAAACTTTTGCAAACAAACACCCGGAGAGGGACTATTTCGTAAAGTTCAACTGTCCAGAATTTACAAGTCTTTGTCCAATTACGGGTCAGCCCGATTTTGCTACGGTCTATATTTCGTACGTACCGCGCGAAAAGATGGTTGAAAGCAAGTCTTTAAAGCTGTATCTTTTCGGGTTCAGAAACCGCGGCGATTTCCACGAAGACTGCGTGAATATAATTATGAACGACCTTATTGATTTGATGGACCCCGCATATATCGAAGTATGGGGTAAATTTATGCCTCGCGGGGGGATTTCCATAGACCCCTATTGCAACTACGGCAAAAAGGGGACCAGGTGGGAACGGGTAGCCTGGGACAGACTTTCGCAACATGATATGTATCCCGAAAAAATCGACAACAGATAATAAAAGCGGACGTAAGTCCGCTTTTATTATCTGTTTAAAGCACGCTACTTTTGCGTGTGTCTCGGTGGTGCTGACAACAGGACTTGAACCTGCACCCTTGCGGACAGGATTCTAAGTCCTGCGCGTCTGCCAATTCCGCCATGTCAGCAAGTAAATATTAAATGTTAACCAAAAGTATTTTAAATTAAAAACAAAAAAAAGTCAATTTAATTTGAAAGTTTAGTGATAAATAATCGTATTTTAAAAAAAGCATTGTTTTATTTTAAAACTTATGGTAGAATAAATAAAAAGGGGGATAAGAATATGAGTTTTCTTACACTTTCCGAGGTAGGCAAAGAATATAAGACGGGTAGCGTAAGCGTACACGCGCTAAAGGACGTATCTTTCGAACTTGAAGACGGAGAATTTGTCGTAGTATTGGGTAGTTCGGGTGCAGGAAAAACCACGCTTTTAAACCTTTTGGGCGGTATGGACAACGCAACTTCGGGTACGATTACGCTTGACGGTAAAAATGTTACTGCTCTCGATAAGCGCGGACTTACCGAATACCGCCGCGGAGACGTTGGATTTGTGTTTCAGTTCTATAATCTTATGCCCAACCTTACCGCGCTTGAAAACGTTGAAATTGCCGTAGAAATTTGTAAATACCACCTTGATCCCAAGGAGGTTTTGACGGAAGTCGGGTTGGACGAAAGGTTGAACAATTTCCCTGCTCAGCTTTCCGGCGGTGAACAACAGCGAGTATCGATAGCGAGAGCAATTGCAAAAAATCCCAAACTTTTGCTCTGCGACGAGCCTACGGGCGCGCTTGACTATAACACGGGCAAAAAGATATTAAAGCTTTTGCACGACACCTGTAAACAGCGCAAGCGGCTTGTAATAATTGTTACCCACAATTCTGCGCTCAAAGATATGGCGGACAAAGTTATCCATATCAAAAACGGAATGATAGAGGAAATTCAGACAAATTCATCGCCCCGACCGATAGAGGAGATTGAGTGGTAATGAAAACTTACTTGAAAACTCTGTCGAGAATGTTCAAAAAACATTTCACGCGGTTTATTTCGATAATACTTATAGTGCTTGTCGCGGTGGGCTTTATTTCGGGTATAGGCTCGTCGGCGGATAAGTTGGAGTATTCTCTTACAGACCACTATAGGGACAGAAATGTAAGCGATTTGATTTTAAAGACGGAGAGTGAGGACGGTTTTACCATTGAGCATATAGCGGCGCTCAAAGATATTTACGGAGAGAACAACGTTGAAACGGGTATGTCGCTCGACGCCTATGTAGACATTGACGGGGAAAGCAGGCTTACGCGCCTTTATTTTCTCGATAACCTCGAAGGAAGCGAAGTCAACGTTTTGGAGGATATCGAGTGTGCGGAAATTACCCAAACGGACTGTGTTTTGGCATATACCGAAGTTTCCGACAACAAAATAAAGCACGTTTCCGCAAAAACAGAGATAGAAATAGATTTTAAAGACATATTGACGCAGACAGCCGAACGCGAGGGGAAAGAACTCGACAAAATGACGGCTATGGTGTTAGACAAAATCGACGGAGTCAAGCAGACGGCAATAATACAGCGAGTGGTGTCAAGCCCTCTCACTTTTTCAAAAGAGGGAGAGCCGAGCTACCACAATCCCGAGGGGACTCAAATCCCTGACGATATAAACGGCATCAACTCGCTTATAACTTTGGACAACATCTTATATCTTCCGTCGTCTATGATTCCCACAATACCGGCTTATCCTCCCTTCATTCCAAATGAGAAAAAAATTTTGCAGACGGGTGATATTTATCTTTCGTTTGAAAACAAGGGCAAATTCAATGCGTTCGGGCTCGGTTATGACAACTATGTAAAAGAGCAGCACGAAATAATTAATTCCGTGCTTGGCTCCGACGCGGAAAACGTAAGATTTATCGATTTAAACAGTAACGCAAGCTTTAAAATGTTAATGGGATATTCCGACAGCGTACGCGAAATAGGTTATGTTTTAATGGTCGCGTTCCTGTTCGTAACGGCGCTTGTAGTTCTTTCCACAATGACTAGGCTTATGGAGGAAGAGCGCGGACAGATTGCTTGTTTAAGGACGCTCGGCTACTCGGGCCTGAAGATAATTTTCAAATATATTCTATTTGCAATGATTGCAACGGGAATAGGTGGGGTCGGCTCGTACTTTGTCGGGCTGGGACTTGCATATCTGATTTGCTATGTATTTAATTACAGTTTTGCAATGCCGCCCATTTCCTCGCAGATTGCGCTTGTTTTCTATCTCATAGTTTTTTCGGTAATTGTTGTAACTACGCTCGGCGCAACCTTCTTTGCAGGGCTTAAAATGACGCATGAAACTCCTGCCGATTTATTGAGACCAAAGCCTCCCAAAGCAGGCAAAAAGTCATTTCTCGAAAGAATCCCCATTATATGGAACAGGCTTTCTTTCAAGTATAAGTCGACTACGCGCAATGTGTTAAGGTATTTGCCGCGGTTTATTATGACCGTTGTTTCGGTTGCCGTTTCAACGGCGCTTGTTATGGCAGGGCTTGCGCTCTTGGATACCTGCCTTTTCGGAGGTATCGACTCACCCTCTGTTATGGCAATAGCGTTGGTTGTAATAGTTTTTGCCGCGCTGTTGACGGCGGTAGTAATTTATACGCTTACAAACATAAACGTCAGCGAACGCAACCGCGAGCTTGCCACCTTGAAAGTTTTGGGCTATCACGATAAAGAGGTTGCAGGTTATATTTACCGCGAAGTTTATATAGATACGGCGGTCGGCATTTTATTCGGCTACGCGCTGTCGACGGGAATAATGCAGCTTTTGTTCGACATACTCGGAATGGGAACGATAGGCGGAGTAAGCTGGTATTGGTGGCTCGTCGCGCCCGTTTTCGTGTTTTTTGCCACGTTTTTGGTGACTATTTTGCTTACGCCGAAGATAGTCAAAATAGATATGAACGAGAGCTTGAAGGCAATAGAATAAAAGAGCATTTTATTGAAAAATGTTGACTTAAATCAGTTGACAGCAAACGCCGTATTTGCTATACTTTTAAAGGTTGTAAACCAAACTAACGCACAGGCAAGGGCAGGTGAAAGAGATGTCAACTATAAAAGTAGGAGAAAACGAGTCTGTTGAAAGCGCGCTTCGTCGTTTTAAGAGAAAGTGTTCGAGAGACGGCATAATAGGCGACCTTCGCAAGAAAGAGTTTTACGAGTCACCTTCCGTAAAGCGCCGCAAAAAAGCTGAAGCAGCGAGAAAAAGAAATAAAAACTAATTATTGAAAGCTTATCGAATATAGCTTATCCGATAAGCTTTTTTCATAAAGAAATTTGTCGTTAAAAGGAGAATTTTGTTGTATGGAAGATATCAAGATTTTGGCGCGCGCCGCTAAATCAAGACTCAAAACCAACTATTGGGAAGACTGTAAAAAGAGTATCGACGAAAATACTACCGAAGCCAAACTCAAAGGGATAAACGAACAAAAGTATAAATCCTCGCTATGCGACAAAGTTAAAAGCGAAATAAAGGGAGAAAAGTGCGACGAGTTTTATTTGAAAGTCAAAGAACTGCTCGATACCGAGGGTGAGGTGTCCGACGCCATAGGCAGGCTTTGCGACAGGGAAGTTTATAACAGTCTGTCATACGAAGAAAAACAGCGTTACAACCTTGAACTTTCAAATAAATATCTCTTCGCGCTTGCGCGTTATCGCAGGGAGAAGGAGCTGGGGCTTTAAAAAAAATTTGCCCTTCTGCAAAGCGATATTTGCCTTTTGTTTATATTTGTGATAAAATAATTGTGATGGACAATTTAAACGAAGAACAAATTAAACCCGTACTCGATACCGAGGGACCCGTTTTGGTGCTTGCCGGCGCAGGCAGCGGCAAAACGCGCGTATTGACCTCGCGCATTGCATACATATTACGGGAAAATAAGGCAACTTTATCGCAGATACTTGCAATAACTTTTACTAATAAAGCCGCCGCCGAAATGAATGTGCGTCTTGAAAAAATGATAGGCGTCAGCGGCAGCAAGTGGATATGCACAATACACTCTATGTGCGTTAAAATTTTGCGCGAGTTTGCAGATAAAGCCGGGATTAAGTCCAACTTTTCGATTTACAGCGAAACCGAGCGAGGCAACGTAATTAAAAAGGCTGTTCAAGAGCTTGAAATCGACGACGAAAAGTTTATAAAGGATGCAAAATATCATATCGGCAACGGAAAAATGCTCGGGCTCGACCCCGACCAATACGGGCGCAGGTATCAAAACGAGCGTAAAATTAAAAATATAGTTTCCGTTTACGAGCTGTACAACAGGCATATGCGCGAAAACAACGCGCTCGACTTCGACGATTTACTGCTTGAAACGCTACGGCTTTTAAAAAAGGACGAGGAAACGCGCGAATATCTTTCGGACAAGTTCAAGTACATACTTGTAGACGAATTTCAAGATACCAACTCCGTTCAATACAACATTATAAAGTTACTTGCGGCAAAGCATAGAAACTTGTTTGCCGTTGGTGACGACGACCAATCGATATACGGTTGGCGCGGCGCGGAAATAGAGAACATTTTAAAGTTTGACAAGGACTATCCCGACGCGAAAATATATAAGCTGGAGCGCAATTACCGTTCCACAAAGTCCATTTTGTCGCTTGCAAACTGCATAATTAAAAATAATACCAGAAGGCACGCCAAGCAGCTTTGGACGCAGGCGGAAGAGGGTGAAAAGCCCGTCTATTATCAAGCCGACGAGGAATCGGGAGAGGCGCTATATACGGCTCGCACTATATACGAGGCGGTTAATAACGGCGGCAGATATTCCGACTTTGCGGTGCTTATGCGCATAAACGCGCTTACACGTTCATACGAGCAGGAATTTACCAAATACGGCATACCCTATAAAGTTTTCGGCGGCTTCAAATTCTATGAAAGGCGCGAAATAAAGGACATTTTAGCCTATTTGCGGCTAATTTCCAACCCTGACGACAACGAGGCAATGGAGCGCATAATCAACGTTCCCAAGCGAGGTATAGGCGGTAAAACCGTGCAGACAATGTACGAGTATTCTCAAAGCCTCGGCTTTACTTTGTACGACGCGGTTATCGACAGCGACGAGTTGCCTCTTTCACAGGGCACAAAGAATAAAATAAACGCCTTTGCCGCGCTTATAAAGGACTTTGTGCTTTTGTCCTTACAGCTGCCTGTAAACGAGCTTGTAAGAAGAATAATTTCCGTAACCAACTTGCGCGCAGAGTATGACGACGGCTCGGACGAGGGGGATAGCAAGCTTGCCAACCTTGACGAGTTTATTGCCTCTGTGGATGATTATGTGCGTTTAAATCCCAACTCAAATTTAAACGACTACCTCAATCAAATAACGCTGTTTTCCGACACCGACGAAATGGACGAGGGCAATTACGTCACCCTTGCAACCATTCACTCGGTCAAAGGGCTTGAATTTCCAACCGTGTTTATCTGCGGTTTGGAGGACGGGGTTATGCCCTCTATGCGCTCCTTTGAAGAGGGCAGGGACGACGAAGAGGAAAGGCGGCTTATGTACGTTGCAATTACTCGTGCAAAGACAAGGCTGTATTTGACCCGTTCAAAATCTCGCTATCTGTACGGCCGCAGGGAAATGTCTGTACCCTCGCGCTTTGTAAAGGAACTGCGCCCTGTTTTGGGCAGTGCAGTCGGTTCCGACGGCGGCTATGGCGGATACTCCTATAAAAACCAAGGTCGCAATTTCGGCGGATACGGCAGCGAAAGAATCTATCGGGAAAAGTCGGAAGGGCGTGCGCTTTACTCTGCTTCCGACGACAACAGCTACTCGAATTATTCCGCAAACGGCTTTAAAGCTTCGTCGACTTTCGGCGGCGTAAAAAAGCAGACTGCGGCAACGGGCAAAAACTACACCGTAGGTATGCGCGTTCGTCACCCCAAGTTTGGCGTTGGAATGGTTGTTGCCGTAAAGAACGGCGGCAGCATTATAAACGTTGCCTTCGACGGTCAGGGCGTAAAGGAGCTTTCTGCGGCGCTGGCGCCCTTAACTGTAATTTAATCAGGTTTAAATATGAAAGAAAGAATACGGCAGTTAATCGACCAACTTAATATTTGGGCGCACGAGTACTATGTGCTTGACAATCCTTCCGTTTCCGACAGCGAGTACGACAGGCTGTATGACGAACTGAAAGCTCTCGAACAGCAGACGGGTGTGGTTGAACCCGACAGTCCCACTCGCAGAGTGGGCGGAGAACCTATAAAGGGATTCGAACGCCACACGCATATTTCAAGACTTTACAGCCTTGATAAATGCGTTACCTACGACGAGCTCGACGCGTTTTTTACGCGCATAAAAAAAGTTGTGCAAAACCCCGAATACACCGTTGAATATAAGTTTGACGGGTTGACCGTGTGTCTTACTTACGACGGCGGAAAATTTGTGCGGGCAACCACTCGCGGAAACGGAGTGGAAGGAGAGGACGTAACGGCGCAGTGTCTTACCATAAAATCATTTCCGCTGACAATAGACTATGAGGGTTTAGTAGAAGTGCAGGGGGAGGCGGTTATGCGTTTAAGCGTCTTGGAGGAGTACAATAAGACCGCGAAAGAGCAACTTAAAAACGCACGCAACGCCGTTGCGGGAGCAATACGCAACCTCGACCCCAAAATTACGGCGGAACGCAATCCCGAAATATTGTTTTATAATATCAATTATATGAGCGAGGGGCACCTTTCCTCGCAGGAGCAATATTTTGATTTTTTGAAGAAGCAGGGCTTTAAGGTTTATCCGTTTTTGCGCGTTTGCAAGAGTGAAGACGACGTCAAAGCCGCGATAGAAGAAATTCAAGCCGAGCGCAAAAATATAGACGTTTTAACCGACGGCGCCGTTATAAAGCTGAATGCGACGCTTCCGCGCGACGGCATCGGCTATACCGACAAGTTTCCGCGTTGGGCAATGGCGTATAAGTTTGAAGCCGAAGAGAGCCTAACTGTTGTACAGGAAGTAAAATGGCAGGTAGGCAGAACGGGTAAGCTTACTCCGCTTGCGATAGTCGAACCCGTTGAGCTGGGCGGTGCAACCGTGAGGCGCGCAACCTTAAACAACTTCGGTGATTTAAAGCGTAAAGACGTTAAAATCGGCAGTAAAGTTTTAATACGGCGCTCTAACGAGGTTATTCCCGAAATACTTAGGGCTGTTGAACATATCGAGGGCAGCAACGAAGTTGAAAAGCCCGAAGTGTGCCCCTTTTGCGGCAGCAACGTGGTTGAATCAGGGGCAAATATTTTCTGCCCGAACAAGTATTGCAAACCGCGTGTCGTTGCAAAAATAGTGCACTTCGCTTGCAAAGACGCTATGGATATCGAAGGGCTTTCCGAAAAGACGGCGGAACAGTTTTACGATGTTTTAAAGCTTAGAGAATGCTCTGACTTGTTCTATATTTCTGCCGACGATTTGAAGCGGTTAGAGGGCTTTAAAGACAGGAAAGTAGGCAATATATTGGGGTCTATCAAAAAAAGCAAGGATGTTTCGCTCGATAAATTTTTACTTGCCCTCGGTATTGACGGTGTGGGCAAGGTTGCCGCAAAGGATCTGGCTAAGGCGTTTAAAAGTTTAGACGGGCTTGCCGCCGCCTCTCGCGAACAGCTTTTAGAGCTTGAAAACGTAGGGGAAATAACCGCCGACGGCATTGTTAGCTGGTTTGCCGACGAAAAAAACGTTGAAGAAATTTCAAAATTCAAGGCTTTGGGCGTCG
The DNA here is from genome assembly GCA_910585685.1 of uncultured Christensenella sp. Classification (GTDB taxonomy): domain Bacteria; phylum Bacillota; class Clostridia; order Christensenellales; family Borkfalkiaceae; genus Coproplasma. The sequence goes on along the minus strand of CAJUEO010000012.1, from coordinate 18,434 downwards.
ACCCTAAAATTACTCAAAACGCTGTTAAATCGGGCATATTCACGGGGCAATTTGTTGTTTTGACGGGAACGCTGCAATCTTTTAAGCGCAGCGAGGCGCAAAAAATCATAGAAGAACAGGGCGGAGAATGTCAAAGCTCGGTCACGGGAAAAACCACCCTTGTAATTGCAGGGGAGTCTGCCGGAAGCAAGCTTGAAAAGGCAAAAAAGCTCGGCATAAAAATAATAGACGAAGCAGATTTTAAAAATATGTTGAACTAAATAAAATTAAAAAACAGGCGAGAATAATTACTTTCGTCTGTTTTTTTAAAAATTCTTTACAAACTTCACAATATGTGGTATAATAAGTCGATAAGATTACATATATAGGGTATTTTATGGCAGCAAAGAGTTACAATGCAGACGACTTAAAAATTTTAGAGGGGCTTGAAGCCGTGCGCGTTCGTCCGGGAATGTATATAGGTTCCACGGGCGTCAAGGGTTTGCACCACATTTTGTGGGAAATCGTCGATAACTCCATAGACGAGGCTGCAAACGGTTACGCAGATGAAATTACCGTCAAGCTTCATGCCGACGGTTCGGCTTCTGTGCGCGACAACGGCAGAGGAATGCCGACCGACGTAAACTCAAAAGTTAAAATGAGCGGCGTTGAAATTATCTTTACCAAACTCCACGCAGGCGGCAAGTTCGACAACGCCAATTACGCGTTTTCAGGCGGACTTCACGGCGTGGGCGCTTCCGTAACCAACGCACTTTCCGAATGGCTGAAAGTAGAAGTTTACCGCGACTATATCTACAAAATGGACTTTAAAAGCACCTACGATAAAGAGCTTAAAAAATGGCACTGCGGAGTACCTTGCGCACCACTCGCAAATACTCGGCAAAAGACTGGGGAAAAGGGAACTTTTGTACGGTTTATGCCCGACAAGGAAGTTTTTGAAACTGTCGAGTGGAACTACGACACCATTTTTAAACGGTTAAAGGAGCTTGCCTTTTTAAACAAGGGCATAAAAATAAATTTTATAGACGAGCGAGAAAAGTTCGAGTTTGAAGAGGACGAGGACGAAAACGGTGACGTCACCGCAAAAAAGGTGCTGTTGCCCCAAACGCCGCCCGTAACTTTCAAATACGACGGCGGACTTATTGATTTTGTCAAATATCTTAACGGGGACAAGTCCGCGCTGTATCCAAATCCGTTGTATTACTGCGCTATTAAAGACATAAAGTTAAAGGGCGCGCCTGTGGGTAAAATCAAAGTCGAGTTTGCACTGTCGCACACAAAGGACGACAACGAAAATCTGTTTTCGTTCGTCAACAATATTTCCACGGTCGAGGGCGGCTATCACGAAACGGGCTTTCACAGCGGCATTTTAAAGGTTGTAAACGACTATGCTCGCTCGAATAATATTTTAAAGGCAAAGGAACAGAATTTTGTTGCCGACGACATTAAAGAGGGACTTAGCGCCGTTTTAACGGTAAAAATGGCTAACGTGCAGTTCGAAGGGCAGACCAAGACAAAGCTCGGCAATCCCGAAGTAAAGCAATGCGTCGAACAGGTCGTAATAGAGGGTATGCAAAAGCTTATGGCAGAGCGCGGCAGCAAACCCGTGTTCGACAGTATAGCGCAAAAAGCCAAATTTGCCGCCGACGACAGAATTAAACACCGCGCCGAGCGCGACGTTGCAAAAGCCGCTTCCGAAAACGACGGACTAAACCTCGTCGGCAAACTTGCGGCGTGTTCGGGCAGAAATCCCGAAATAAACGAGCTTTTTATAGTCGAGGGAGATTCTGCAGGCGGCACCGCAAAACAGGCGCGAGTAAGACAGTATCAATCGATATTGCCCCTGCGCGGCAAACCGTTGAACGTGCAAAAAAAGACCGCGCTTCAAGCCCTTCAAAACGAGGAGATTAAGACGCTCATTTCCGCGATAGGCGCAGGCTTCAACCGCAATTTCGACATCGAAAAGTCGCGCTACAAAAAAGTTATAATTTTGTCTGACGCCGATCAGGACGGAATGCACATACGCTGCATACTTTTGACGTTTTTCTTTAAATATATGCGCGATCTGGTGAATGCCGGCTGCGTTTATATCGGTATGCCTCCGCTCTATAAGGTCTATAAAAAGGATATCGTAGAGTACGCCTACGACGACGCCGAGCTCGACCAAAAGATAAAAAAGGTGGGCAAGGGTTACCAGATTCAGCGCTATAAGGGGCTTGGAGAAATGTCCGCCGAGCAACTTTGGGAAACGACTATGAATCCCGAAACGCGCAATTTAATTCAGGTTACAATAGAAAACGCCGCCGAAGCCGCTGACGTCATAGATATGCTTATGGGTGACAAGGTGGACGGCAGAAAGGACTTTTTGAACAAGAACGCCAATTTCAACAAGGTGGACGGTTTTATAGAGAAAGTGCACTTTGTCAAAAAAGACGGCTCGGAGGTTGACTGATGGCTAAAAAGACAAACGGCATACAGACTTCCATTCCGCAGGGAAATATTTTTGTTCAGCCCATTGAAGAGGTTATGCCCGGTTCAATGCTGCCTTACGCCGAGTTTGTAATTCTCGACAGGGCATTGCCGAGGGTAGAGGACGGGCTTAAACCCGTTCAGCGCAGAATTTTATACACTATGTACGAAATGGGCTTGACCCCCGATAAGCCGCACAAAAAATCTGCGCGCATAGTCGGTGACTGTATGGGTAAATACCACCCTCACGGCGACAGCTCGGTCTACGACGCAATGGTAAGAATGGCTCAACCCTTCAATATGCGCCGAACGCTTGTCAACGGCCACGGCAATTTCGGCTCGGTCGACGGAGACCCTGCGGCGGCTATGCGTTATACCGAGGCGCGGTTAGAGCCGCTTGCAATGGAGCTTTTGAAGGATCTGGAAAAGGAAACCGTACCTTTTTCATTTAACTTTGACGATTCGCTTTTAGAGCCCGATTTATTGCCGGGCAGATTTCCCAACCTTCTTGTAAACGGAGCGAACGGCATTGCGGTCGGGCTTGCAACCAACATTCCCACGCACAATCTTGCGGAGGTTATAGACGGCTGTTGCGCGTTTATCGACAAACCCACCATTTCGCTCAACGAAATGATGAAAATAATCCCCGGCCCCGATTTTTCCACGGGTGCTTACATTATCGCAAACGAGCTTAAAAAGGCTTATGAAACGGGCAGGGGCAGAATTACGCTCCGCGCAAAGTACGCGGTTGAGCAGGGAGAGGGCGGTAAAAAACTTATTGTTATAACCGAGTTGCCCTATCAAACAAACAAGGCGGATCTGCTGCGTAAAATAATGCTGCTGCGCGAAGATAAAAAGGACTTGCTCTCCGGCATTCTTGACATCGTTGACGAAAGCGACAGAACGGGTATGCGCGCCGTAATTACTTTAAAAAAGGACGCCGACGTGGACGCGGTTCTCGCGCTTTTGTTCAAGTACACTGATTTGGAGTGCACTTTCGGCATAAATATGGTTGCAATCGCAGGCGGAAAGCCCAAACAGCTCGGTTTGCTCGATATAATTCACCATTACGTCGTGTATCAAAAGCAGGTGGTAATCCGCCGCTGCAAATACGAGCTGAAAGAGGCTCAGGCACGTTGCCATATTTTAGAGGGGCTTATTATCGGCGTGCATAACGTAGACGAGGTGGTTAAAATAATCAAGACCGCCGAAAATACTTCCGACGCAAGAAAAAAATTGATGGAGAGGTTTAAACTTTCCGAAAAGCAGGCGCAGGCAATACTCGATTTGCGGCTTGCTCGGCTTGCAAAGCTCGAAGTAAAAAAACTCGAAGCCGAGCTTGTCGAACTTAAAAAGCGTATAGCCTGGCTGGAAAAGGTGCTTGCCGACAAGGACTTGCAGTGGAAAATCGTCAAAGACGAAATGTGCGAGATAAAGGATAAATACAAGACGGACAGAAAGTCTAAAATTTTCGACAGCGCCGATAAAATCGTCGTGCGCCGCTCGGATATAAAAGTTACCGTCGACAGGTGGGCTGTTTGCATTACGGCAAACGACAATCTCAAATTCCTTGTCGAGGAGGACTTTGACTCAAACTATAAAAAGAAGCTTGCTTCCGGCTCGGGGAATTCTATAGTTTACAAACAGGTTGTGCGCTGTTTCAACTCCGACGAGCTGTACGCATTCACTAATTTCGGAAACTGTATAAAGATAAACCTTGACGACTGCGAGCCCGTCGATTGGCGCGCTTCGGGTATTAAGATAGATAAAACCTTCGACGGCTTGCAAAGCGGAGAATACCCCGTTAAACTATTGTCCAAGCACGGCAGGTCGGACGGGGAACTGATAATGTTCACAAAGCAGGGCGCGGTAAAGCGCACGCTTTGGAGCGAATTCGAACAGATACGAAAGGTCGCGCCTGCCATAAAATTAAAACAGGGTGACGAGCTTTTGAACGTAGAAGTGTTTGACGACGACGAGTTTTCCACAATGCTGTTTGTCACAAGGCGCGCAATGTGCCTTTCCGCGGCAAAGGACGACGTTCCCGTTCAGGGGCGCGTTGCCGGCGGCGTCAAGGGCGTCGGGTTAAATACCGACGATGAGGTAATGTTTGCTACCCAACAAAACGGAGAGGGGGAAATTATTGTAGTTACTACGCTCGGCGGATTCAAGCGCGTAATTTCTTCGCTTTTCGAAACATATAACCGCGGCGCAAAGGGCGTAATGATTGCGGACATAAAGGGCAAGGGTGAAGTGCTGTTTGCAAACTATGTTACAATGCCGTACAAGCTTGCGGTATTCAGCGAAAACAAAACTGTCACCGAAATCGATTCCGAGGACATTACTATCGAAAGCCGAGTGTTTAAGGGTAAGCCTGTAAAGGGGCTTACGGGTATAGTAAAAATTGTGGCAATGAAGCACAAATCGGACTATTCCGAAGCGAGCGGAATGCAGATAATGTTTTAAAGAAGCGCCTTTCGATTTTTGTCGAAAGGCGCTTCTTTTTGTGTCTTAATTTTAAATGATAAAATGTATATTGTCATAAAAAGTGTGAATTTGTCATTAAATTTAACAAAACTACCATAATTATCGGTCATTAAATTACCGTTTATGTCAAAAAATGAACAAATGATGAAAAACTACTTTATTTTTTTAAAATAGTGTGATAGAATTTTGTTTACAAACGGCGTTTTAGCTGTTATACTTATATAAATAAAATAATATCTAATTATCGGAGGAAAATGTGGATATTGAAAGCATAATCAGTCAACTTACGTTGCGCCAAAAAGCCGACCTGCTTACAGGTAAAGATTTCTGGCAGACGCGCGACATTCCCGAACTCGGCATTCCGTCGATGTTCCTTTCGGACGGCCCTCACGGACTCAGAAAACAGGCAGCTGCGGCAGACCACCTCGGTCTTAACGCAAGTATTCCTGCAACCTGTTTCCCCACGGCTGCCACTATGGCAAACAGCTGGAACGAGGAACTTGGTGAAGAGATGGGTCGCGCACTCGGCAACGAGGCGGCTTCGATGAACGTAAACGTTCTTTTGGGCCCCGGCACATGTATGAAGCGCAATCCCCGTTGCGGCAGAAACTTCGAGTATTTCTCCGAGGACCCCTATCTTGCAGGTAAAATGTCCGCGGCTTACATAAGGGGTATTCAGGAAAGCGGCACTTCGGCGTGCGTAAAGCACTATGCCGCAAACAATCAGGAAGAAAGGCGTATGGCTACCGACTCGGTAATCGACGAACGTACCCTGCGTGAAATATACCTTATGGCTTTCGAAATGGCGGTCAAAGAGGGCGGCACAAAGTCCATAATGTCCTCTTACAATATGGTTAACGGTGAGTACGCAGATGAAAGTATTCACCTGCTTCGCGATATTCTCCGCGGTGAGTGGGGCTTTGACGGAGCGGTAATTTCCGACTGGGCAGGCTGTAACAACAAGGTCGCTTCCACCGTTGCAGGTAGCAATATCGAAATGCCTGCTTGCCGCTACGGCGCGGACGACGTAGTAAAAGCCGTCGAAAACGGAACGCTCGATATTAAGTACGTCGACGAGAGCGTAAAAATAGTTTTAAAATTAATCGAACAGACTTCCGCTCACAAGATGGGTGAAAAGTTCGACGTTGACAAGCACAACGCGCTTGCAAGAAAGTGCGCCGAGGAGAGTATAGTTCTTCTTAAAAACGAGGGCATACTTCCCCTTGTAAACAACGAAAAGGTTGCTATAATAGGTGACTTTGCAAGTAAGCCCCGTTATCAGGGCGCGGGTTCGTCGATAGTCAACCCCACTAAGCTCACATCATTGTTAGAGCATAAGTCGGCTTTCAATTTCGTCGGCTACGAACAGGGCTTTAACCGTTACGGCAAAAAGAAAAACGGACTTGTCAAAAAGGCTGTCAAGCTTGCAAAAAAAGCCGAAGTGGCTATACTTTGCCTCGGACTTGACGAAGTTTCCGAAGCGGAGGGACTTGACAGAGAACATATCAAAATTCCTCAAAACCAAATCACTCTTTACAATCAAGTCAGACAGGCTTGCAAAAAGGTAATAGTCGTGCTCTTCTGCGGCAGCTCGGTAGAAACTACCTGGTGCGAGAGTGCAGACGCTATAGTTTATCCCTGCCTTTCAGGTCAGGCAGGCGCAGAAGCGATTGCCGACGTACTTGTCGGAAAAGTCAATCCTTCGGGTAAACTTGCCGAAACTTTCCCCGTCAAGTATGAGGACTGCGCTTCGGCTTCGCATTTCCCCGGCAAGCAGATGACTGTGGAATACCGCGAGGGTCTGTATATCGGTTACCGCTATTTCGATACGGCAGGCGTCAAGGTTTCTTACCCGTTCGGCTACGGACTTTCTTACACGACGTTCGGCTACTCGGATATTTCTGTCGACGATAAGGGCGTCAGCTTTACTATAACCAATACGGGCAGCGTAGACGGCGCCGAAGTCGCTCAGCTCTACGTCGGCAAGAAGGACGGCAAAATTTTCCGTCCCAATAAGGAGCTTAAAGGCTTTAAAAAGGTCTTTGTAAAGGTAGGAGAAAGCGTAAAGGTTACTATTCCTTTCGACGATAAAACATTCCGTTACTTCAACGTAAAGACAAATAAGTGGGAAGTCGAAGGCGGAGAGTATCAGATTTACATAGGCGCAAGTATCGAGGACATAAGGCTTGAAGCAGTCGTTGAACAAAAGGGCACGACTGACGATTGCCCCTATGATATGGCGCAGTTACAGTCCTATTACAGCGGAAAAGTGGCTAACGTCGGTGACGAAGAGTTTAAGGCGTTGCTCGGTCGTGAAATTCCTCAGGCAGGCTATAAGTTCTATAACAAGAGAAAGACGAGAATGGTCATTCACGAGAACTGCACTATCTCCGACTTGAGATATTCAAGGGGCTGGACGGGCAGGTTCTTCTCGTGGGCTATCCGCTTTGCAATAGGTTTCTTTAAAGCGTTCGGCAACCGCACAATGGCAAACACCTTGGTTATGGGTATGTTGCACCAGCCCGTGCGCGGTATGTCCAAATTCGCAGGTTTTTCAAGGCGTCAAATGGAGGGACTTCTTTTGATGTTCAACGGACATTTCTTTAAGGGATTGGGAACGTTCCTCTCCAAAGAAAAGGTCAAAAAACAAAAACCCGACAAAAAAGCTAAAAAAGCAAAAAAATAAAAAATAATTACGGTTTACGCTTGCACGGAATTGTCCGTGCAAGCCGTTTGCCGTGATATTTATAAATTTAAAAATTTTTAAGGAGCAGGAAAATGGAAAAAACAAAAAAGAGCATTTTCGAAACGCCGCTTTTATCCACAAAGATTAAATCGGCAAACACAAAGTTGTTCCCCGAAGGAGCGTTGGGCTACTTCATAGGACCGACTTTGGCACTTTTGGCTAACTCGATTTTATCGGGTAACTTCAACAGGTATATGTCCGACGTACTCGGCATTACCACTTGGGCAAGCTGGTTCTTCAATTGGCTGCCGCTCATTTCGGTAGTATTCGTAGTTCTCGGCAACATTCTTGTCGGAAGACTTATGGACCACAGCAGAACTAAAGCCGGCAAGGCAAGACCTATTATCTTATTGTCTATCCCCGTCAGCATTATAGCGCTGTTGTTCCTGTTCGTGTTTACCCCCTTCCCCGAAAGTATGGAAGCCGGCGCAAACAACGTGGCGCTTCTTGTGTTGATTGCAATAGGTTATAACCTCTGGTTCGCAGTGGCTTATCCTCTCTATTTCACACCGCACTCCGCGCTTGTAAACCTTTCAACGCGCAGCAGTAAAGACAGGTCGCTCCTTGCAACCATATCCAATGCCACGGCTCTTGCGGCAATGGGTCTTTGCTCGATGGTTCTTCCGTTCTTCCTCAGTTTGTTGTTTGTAAACCAGGTTGACCCTGCAAAAATTGCGGAGTTACAGGGATATGTAATGAATGCCGCAGTCGACGGTCAGGCTGAAATTTTGGTAGGCGGCGTTGTTGTCGCTCTCGCAACCGTAAATGCGGATGGCGCAATTACCCAGATAGTAAACAAGTTGACAAACGTTGCTTACCTTGACTCGCAGAAATCTTTCAACAACTGGAAAATATTCGTTATCGCTCTTATTATCATAACTTTCTTGGGCGCAGTAATCGAGTATTTCTTTACCCGCGAACGTGTAACCGAAGAATCCTTGAACAGCGGCTCGCTTGAAGAAAAGAAAGCTGCCCCCATTTCCAGACAGGCTAAAGCTTGCTTAAAAGATAAGTTCTGGTGGATAATTTTAATTTTCTTCTTCCTGTATCAGCTCGGCGGTATGCTTAAAAACGTATCGCAAACATATTATTGCTACACTATGTTCGCCGACGAAAAAGGTCAATACTCGGTTGCATACGGCGGCGCACTGCAGGGTACGCTTTCGATTATCGGCGCAATACCCACAGCTATCGGTATGGTAATCGCTTGGCCGCTTTCAAATAAAATAGGTAAGGGCAAAGCAATTCTCTTCGGTGCGATTTTATCTACAATCGGCGGCGCAATAGGCTTCATCGCTCCCAACGACTTTATGGTTGTTACCGCGTCGTTCGTGGTTAAAGCTCTCGGCTCGACCCCTGCAATGTATCTTTCGCTCGCATTGCTTGCAGATATTCTCGACCACCAGGAAGCAATTCACGGTATCCGTACAGACGGTTTGACTATGACTGTCTACGGCGCTATTATGGCAGGTATGACGGGTATCGCAACAACGGTTTTGAACGTTGCTCTTACCGGAACGGGTTACGACGCGGCAGCCGGACACATTTCCAGCCCCGAAATTCAGACGGCAATGCTCTGGATATTCATCGGCGGTGAAACCGTATGCTATGCGCTCATCGCATTGATATTCGTATTTATGGGCGTTGAAAAGTTCTCCGGACTTGACCATAAGGCAATTATAGTCGATCAGAAAGCTGCGGCAGAGGCAGAGGGCAGAGAGTTTGTAGACCCTGCTACAAGACTTGCCGAAGAAGAGGCTGAAGCTGACCGCGTTGCAGAACAGGCTAAGCTTGACGAACTTAAAAAGAAGTGCGAGAAGAAGGGTCTTGACTATGACGCAGAAGTTGCCAAGATAGAGAAAGCAGAGGCAGAAAAGCAAGCCAAAGCCGACGCTAAAAAGGCAGAATCCGACGCTAAGAAAGCCGAAAAAGAAAAGGAAAAACAGGCTAAATACGACGCGTTGAGCCCCGAAGAAAAGGCTAAGCTTGAAGAAAAAGCCAAAGCTAAGCAGGAAAAACTCGACAAGAGAGATGCAGCCGTCCTCGTTGAATTCAACAAGATAAGAGAAGCAAACGGTAAGTCTGCACTCTAATAAATAATAATATAACTTTACAAAAGGGTTTGTATGTGATATAATGCATACAAACCCGATTGTAAGGAATAATAATGTAATGAAACTGATAAGCTTTACTGTGCCTTGCTACAACTCGCAGGCGTATATGAAAAACTGTATAGACAGCATTCTTACGGGCGGTGACGACGTTGAAATTATTATTGTCAACGACGGCTCTAAGGATGAAACTATCAATATTGCAAACGATTATAAAGCGCGCTATCCCGAAATTGTCAAAGTCGTCGACAAAGAAAACGGCGGTCACGGTTCGGGCGTAAATGCCGGACTTCAAACTGCAACGGGTCTTTATTATAAAGTTGTAGACTCGGACGATTGGCTTGATACCGACGCTCTTAAAATATTGCTTGATACTATCAAACGTCATCTGGCGGAAAATACTTTGCCCGATCTGTACGTTACAAACTTTATCTACGACAAGGTCAGCGACGGAACCAAACACGTTTCAAGCTATGAAAAGAAAATGCCGCAAAACGTCATTTTCGGTTGGGAAAATGTTAAAAAATTCAAATACTCCCACATGATGCTTATGCACGCGTTGCTTTATAAGCGTGAAAAAGTCTTGGAAAGCGGTACGGTTTTGCCCGAACACACTTTCTACGTCGACGAGCTGTACGCATACAGACCTCTGCCGTATATGAAGTCAATCTGCTATCTGAATATTGATCTGTACCATTATTTTATAGGCAGAGCGGATCAATCGGTAAATATCAATAATATTGTCAAACGCTATGAAATGCAGCTTCGCGTTATGCGTTGCCTCGTAGACTCGTACACTTGGGACGAAATTAAAAAGATGCCCAAAGGGTTAAAGAGGTATATGTGGCATTCATTGCAGGCTATACTTATGACCGCAATGTTCTTTACATGTGCAGTGTGCTCGAAAGAGAGAAAAATTGCGCTTAAAGAGCTGTGGAAATATATAAAACAACACGATAAAAAACTTTACAAAAAACTCAGATACCGTTCGTACGCGACTGCGGTCAATTTTCTTCCCTTCCGTGTGCGCGGCTGGATAATGACTATAGGATATAATATCCTCTGCAAAAGGATAAAGTTAGGCTGATATGATTAATGATTTGAGAAATATAGTAAAAAAGTTTATTGGCATAGATATAGGCGGCACGGGCATTAAAGGCGTAATTATCAACGGCTTGGGTAACGTTCTTGCCGAGGGCAGTGTGCCCACCGACGCGGATAAGGGTGAAGAGGCTATGATGAGCAATATCGTAGACCTTATAAATAGTATGCTCTCGTCGGTCGATATCGTAAAGCGTGAAATTTCGGGAATAGGTATAGGTTGTCCCGGACTTATCGACAGTAAAAACGGAATGGTTGTGTTTGCAGGTAATTTGAATTTGAAATATTACCCCCTTGCAACCGAAGTATCCGAACGCGTGGGCTTGCCCGTTAAAATCACCAACGACGCGAATGCCGCGGCTCTCGGTGAAGCGAAGTTCGGCGCCGGTAAAAAGTTCGAAGACAGCGTGCTTGTAACGCTCGGTACGGGCGTCGGCGGCGGCATAGTAATCGGCGGTAAACTGTTCGAGGGCGGCAATTCAGCCGGTACCGAAATAGGTCATATGGTAATTGCCGAGGACGGGGAAAAATGCACCTGCGGTCGACGCGGCTGTTATGAGCGCTATGCTTCGGCGCGCGCACTTATCGCACAGACGCGCGAGGCTATGTCGGAACATAAAGAGAGCAAGATGTGGGAAACATACACTCTCGAAACGGTTTCGGGTAAAACGCCTTTCGACTATATGGATACCGACGAAACGGCTAAAAATGTTGTAAATAAATACATAAAGCACCTTGCTTGCGGAATTATAAATATCGTAAATATTTTTCGTCCGCAGGTCGTTATGCTCGGCGGCGGCGTAAGCGAGCAGGGGGAGCGCCTTACAATTCCCGTTCAGGAATATCTCGACAACGAGATTTTTGCAGGAATGACTTATGCGCCCGTTAAAGTGGTGAAAGCCACGCTCGGCAATAAAGCCGGAGTTTTCGGCGCAGCCGCGCTTTTAATGTAAAATATAATAAGATACGGCGGAGTTTGAATTATCAAACTCCGCCGTTTGTTTTTTGTTATTTACTCAGCATTATGGAAAGTTTTTGAACCCAATCAGGGACATTAAAAAGCGGTTTACCCTTGTCAAGCGTATCAATTTTTTGTATGTCGCTCGGTTCAAGTGTGAAAGAAAATATATCTAAGTTTTCACGCATATGCGCCGTGTTGCAAGTTTTGGGAAAAATAATGTTTCCGCTGCATATGTGCCAACGTAAAATTATTTGCGAAGGCGTTTTTTTATACTTTTCGGCAAGCTCGCATATGATTTTATTGCCAAGTAACTTTTTGTTGCCGTGCCCAAGGGGATACCAGGCTTCAACGGCTATATTTTTTTGATTTAGGTAGGTTTTAAGTTTTTTCTGCGCAAAGTAAGGGTGCAGCTCAATCTGGTTTACGCAAGGTACCGTCTTTGTGATATTTAAAATTTCCTCGGTTTGCGCTATCGTAAAATTGCTTAAACCTATCGATTTGATTTTGCCGTCGGCTTGCGCCGTTTCAAGCGCCTTCCACGCGCCCTTATAGTCAAAATAGGGGCGATGCAGAAGCATTAAGTCTATATAGTCGGTTTTTAACTTTTTAAGCGACACGTCAATACTTTTTTGCGCTTTGTCAAACCCGTAGTTCTTAACCCAAATTTTAGAGGTAATAAACAGGTCGCTTCGCGCTAAGTTGCACTCGGCTATAGCTCGTCCGACGCCGGCTTCGTTACCGTAAATCTGAGCGGTATCAATGTGGCGGTAGCCGCATTCAAGCGCATTTAACACATGCTTGGTGCATTCGCTGTCGGGAATTTCAAACACACCGTAACCGAGCATCGGCAGTGTGTTTCCGTCGTTGAGCTTTAATTTATCCATTAATTATACCTTTTAATCAATAGTTTTCGGGCTTTACCTGAAAATAGCTTTGGGGATGCGCGCAAACGGGGCATACTTCGGGCGCTTTTTTGCCTACGCAAATGTGTCCGCAGTTAGCGCACTGCCAAACCACGTCACCGTCCTTAGAAAACACCAAATCTCCCTCGATATTCGCAAGCAGCTTCTTATAGCGTTCCTCGTGCTCTTTCTCTATTTCGGCAACTCCTTCAAAGAGTTTTGCTATATCTTCAAAGCCTTCTTCGCGCGCTTCTTTTGCAAAAGTTGCGTACATATCCGTCCATTCATAGTTTTCACCGCCGGCAGCTTCTTTGAGGTTGTCAACCGTCGAGCCGATACCGTCGTTTAAAAGCTTGTACCAGATTTTTGCGTGTTCTTTTTCGTTGTTTGCGGTTTCTTCAAAAATTGCCGCTATCTGAACATAGCCGTCCTTTTTTGCTTTTGAAGCAAAATAAGTGTACTTATTTCTTGCCTGTGATTCTCCTGCAAAAGCGGTTTTAAGGTTAGCTTCTGTTTTTGTGCCTTTAATATTCATAATTATGCTCCTTTAATTTTCATATATGGAAAATTATGGTAATTATAACATATAACTGCAATTTTGTCAATGGCAATCGTGAGAACTATATGTTAGTTTTATTTTATTCAACTTCTATATCGTCTGAGTTAAAAATATCATCGTTTAAAAATTCGCTTACAGTCATATCAAAAGCACGGGCAAGTTTATAAATGGTGGCAAGCATTATGCCTTTATTTTTACCGGTCAATATTCGGTTCATAGCACCGTGATATACACAAGACTTTTGTTCGAGCTTATATTGAGAAATTTTGTGATCTTTTAAAAGTTGGCATATGCGTTTTGCAACAACGTCATTTGTATTCATAATTAATTCCACATAATTTATTTTTTATAATTATAACAAATACTCTCAAACTATGCAATATTTTATTTAGAAAAAAACTATCCGAACACCTTTGTTTGAAACAAAGGTGTTCGGATAGTTACCGATTGGTGAACCGACTGTTAATTATCCGAACACAACTTATATTGTGGGAAACATATTCGTCTTTGTGATTCGGTTTTGAATTAGAATATTTTAATTATATATTAAGTATGTTTATATTCGGTGCAACAATAAATCTATAAAACAATTACAATCACTTTTCCTTAGCTTTTTTAAGTTCTTTATTTACACTATCTAATTGAGTTAAAAGTTCTGTCAATTCTCCATTAGAATTGTCCCAAAATTCTCTCTTCATAGCAAGATAGTCCTCATCATTTGCCATATATAATTGAATAATTGATTCAGAACAGATTTCTACTCCACGTTCATTATTAGTTATCTTATGGAATTTAAGTATCCTTTTTGCTATTTCAATAGCCTCTGCACGGTTATCCACTTCTTGTGAAATCGAATTAATACAATCAATACAATCAGCTTCAAAAGTCTCCGAATAGGCTATAAAAGGAGACCAAATGCCCAATTTTTTTTTAACTAAATATTTTTCAGCTTCATGTTTTTTTGATAAATCATAGAAAACTGCAACATTCATTAATGTGATCATTGCTTCAATTGAATTATTGTCTTGCGATTGCTGAATATTTAAACACATTGTAGATAAAAAATAGTCCAATTTATCATCATCATTGAATTGAAAAACAATTTTTTCAAAAATTTCTCTAATTAATTTCTCTCTTTTAAATAGTAGATCTATTGGAACCAATAATTCATAAAAAGCATCAATCCATTTATTTTCTGGCAAAGCTCTTATTTTTTTAATAGCGTCCAATAGGGATTCTTTATCTAAAAGAAAATATGGCGGTATTAAATCTATGTATTGTTGATATTCGTCCTCATTAGAAGCAAGGCTTAACCCTAAAAGCTTAGAAATGTCTACGCTACCAGTAACCTTCAAATTAATTGTTTTTAAGTATTCAGTCTTGAAATCGTTATATGAATTTTTGGCAACAATGAAATCTTTATCTATAAAATTACTTAAAATTTCATCCCTTTTTTCTTCATTCTCCCAAACATCTTTTATTGAAGCAACACTCATGCCTTCTTCAACTCCAGTTTTAAAATGTAAGGCAAACATTGTAACATCCAAGAAATCATTATGCATAGTGGGCATCTCATTTACTAAGACTACCTGTCTCCCTATATTTTCAAAATTTAAAATTTTTTGATATTTAATATCTGTTGGATTTCCTTCACTTTTTACGCTTCCTACAACATCTTGCGGCATAGATATGTCATTATAAGCAAGTTGCCTCACTAAATTATTATTTATCTTGGCCAAGTAATAAGCATCGCTTAAAATATAAGATAATGTATGTATTACTCTTTCTTTAGTTAATTCTAGTTTTACTTCTTTTAATATTTTAATGTCGTATTCCAAATCTTCATATACACTTCTTTCTATTTCCTTAGCATACATAGAAGGATCGATATCTATAGCATTCTCGTTCGCTGCCATTTCGAAGTGATATTTCTTTCGTTCTATTTGTATAACGTTAAATAATTTTTCGCACATTTGTACATAATTATTGGGATTAATAATTGACTTTTCCGCTTCTTTACTTAAATCACCTATAGCTTTAGTTAAATCTGATAATGTTGGTATTTTCCTTGACCGAAACTCTGATTTTAAACCAATACTATTTGCCGAAATATCTAGATTTTTAAGGATTGCATCCAATATAATATTAAATATCGTCTTTCCCATAAGCTTAACACCTCAAAATATAACACTTTAAATAAATGATAGCATTTTTTTTATAAAAAAGCAATCATTGCGGTGAAACCTTTATTAAACGATTTTCTATATTAAACTTCATAATCCGAGTGAAATCATATAAGATATTATTATATACTTTATCAAAAAGCCGCCGTAATTGTGGAAATTGCGACAGCTTTTTGTTTTATAAAACTTGTCTCAATTTGAAGAAACAACTTTTACTCGTCTAGTGACCTTAAGGTATCCATTATATGCCCCCGATAGCGGAAGATAAACGCCTATAAAGGCTCTTACAATCGTCCACGACGGATAACAATTCTTGTTCGGTTAAGTCCCTGAAGTAGTTGTTCTTCACGGCTTGATTTAAGTTATTTCCTTGCCGTTTCAGTTCCGCTAAAATTTCGTTTCCGTTTTCGATACTGACGATAGGTTTATCCGATAACGCCCGTATAAGGTAGTCCGTTTTGTTCAGTCCGCTTGCTTTTACTTTCTCATCTAACAGCTGTTTTTCGTCTGCCGATATTCGGAAAGAATAGGCGTAAGGTCTTGCTCTGTTTGCTTTCTTTTCGATAGTTTTTACCTCCAAAATTTTATTGTTTGCTTGTTCTGCCGATAAAGCCGGCAAGGAGTATTAGGGGAAAGAATTTCCCCTAACGAGGCGCGCACCGCGCGGCAAGTGGCTTGCCACTTGCGTACCTCGCCATACCGATAAACGGTACTATGGTGGTCTGATAGTCATAATGATTCCCTCCGTATTTCTTATTTATCTTGTCCACGCAAAGGGTGGTAGACAGCTAAAAAAGAACACAAAAAAGCCGCTGATACTTTCCGTTATATCACCGACTTTTTACCGTATTTAGCAATGTTTATTTGCTCTATGGGGGTTAGCCATTCTATGGAATTGTGAGTAGTGGTTTAGCTCAAAAGATACCTCGTTGTCTAAAAAAATTGTACACTTATAAAAGCCTATCTCGGCTCACGAATTTTGCGTACAAAAACAAAACCTACGCTCTTTCCGTAAGCTAAGGCACGGGCAGCTATACCGCCCAAAACCTTCCGCTTTCTATGAGCAATCGCTCATTGCGGAATCTGCCGCACTCTTAACCGTTATCTGTTCGGCAAACCCTTTCAAAAGGGTACAATACCACAAATTACATTACTGTGGTATGCTATGTATTTTATCACTATGAAAGTACAAAGTCAATAGATTTTCAAAACAAATGTTTGCGATTTTTGAGAAGTTTTGTCGAAAAGATTATTTTAACTCAGATAATATATTGACATTATCTTTTTAATGTGTTATACTTTTTGTTGAGGTGGTTTAATGAATAAAGTTATAGGTCAACGGTTAAAGGCTCTGCGAGAGAACGCAAAGGTATCGCAAGCAAAGTTAGCAAAAGCAAACGGCAAAATGGTACAGTCCGCTGTCAATCGCTATGAGAATAGTCAATCGGAAGTGCCGAGCGATATTCTATTATGGTATGCGGACTACTTCGACGTATCGCTTGATTACATTTACGGCAGATGTGATAGTCCACAAGGAAAGCTTTACGATTTTCAGCCGAAAGTTTGGCAAGATAACGAACAAATGCAAGCGTTTGTCGAGATGTGTTTTGATCCTTCTTCTCCCGCAAACGCGAAGTTGAAGGAAACTCTACTTAATATGTTAAGGGAAAGTAAATCATGATATTCCACAATACATCTAAATATTGCTATAATTGGTTAAACAGTCAACCGCATGTTAAAGAGGAATCATTAACTGATTGGTTGTTGTTTAATATCTCCTGCGAATCCTCAAGAGTAATTTACAAGGCTTTCACTAGGAATGAAGAATCCTATAACGGTTCTGATTGGGAATGGTGGATTTTAACTCAGGATTATGCGTACCGTTTATTAATACA
The DNA here is from genome assembly GCA_910585685.1 of uncultured Christensenella sp. GTDB lineage: Bacteria > Bacillota > Clostridia > Christensenellales > Borkfalkiaceae > Coproplasma. The sequence goes on along the minus strand of CAJUEO010000012.1, from coordinate 1,020 downwards.
GGCTAAAAAATTAAATCATTGTGGTGATAATTACCCTTTGATAACGTATAGCAATAAAAATGGAATGCAAATTGATTTATTAATTCAAGAAGCAAAAACACGAAATGCATTACCTCTATACGCATTCTATTCTTGTTTTTGCCCTGATATCAATGAACAATGCAGCAATATCAATTATATCTCTAAATCAATATTAGAATGGTGCAGTGATTGTAAAAATGGGTGTTATTTAACTTCTGCTTTTTCTTTGCACCAAGATACTTTTAGTAGTCCATGTCACAAAATTTCAGAACAAAAACTAATCGATTCCTCTTTTGGTTTATCTATATTGGATTTGATTTGGGATAATGGTGATGATTCAGATAATCTATTAACGAGCCTTAATACGCATTATAAAGAAAACCTTGACAAAAATGATTTACATAAAATGTCTGGAATAAGGCACAAATATACCAATTTACCTACTTACGTAAAATTTTTAATAGAACGAGGTAACCAAGAAGATCTCTCATGGTTGGAATTAGAGTTTAAAAGAGATGTAGGAAATTTATCTGGTGTAGCAATTATTGATACTCGACGAAACATAAAGAGGTAAAAATGAAAGCAGTTATTTATGCAAGATATTCTAGCGATAATCAAAGAGAAGAAAGCATTGAAGGACAGTTGCGCGACTGTATGCAATATGCCGAATACAATGATATTCAAGTTGTCGGCAGTTATATTGACCGTGCTTTATCGGCAAAGACGGACAACCGTCCGAACTTTCAGAAGATGATTAAAGACAGCGCGAAGCGGCTGTTTGATGTGATTATCGTATGGAAGTTAGACCGCTTTGCTCGTAACCGTTTTGACAGCGCTTACTATAAAAACATTCTCAAAAAGAACGGTGTTCGCGTGGTATCCGCAAAGGAAAGTATTTCGGAAGGCGCGGAAGGTATTATCTTGGAATCGGTTTTGGAAGGGTTTGCATTGGATATGTCGCCGTCTATAATTTTTCGTGCGCCGATTTCATATATTTGA
>CAJUEO010000011.1 GCA_910585685.1 uncultured Christensenella sp. | reverse complement strand
GCCTCGTTCTAGTCGATTTTAAGTGGTTTTATTGGATAATCCATAAAAACCGTTCTGTTATGTTACTACCGTATGTACGGTTGATTTAGATATACCGAAATACTTCGCAGTTGCGCGCACCGTTGACAACGTTTCTATTATGTATTCTCCCTCTTTAATTACACGTTCGGCTAAATAATCCCACATACTTGCCCCCAAAATTAAGTACTATAAACTTATTCCGAGATTTGTCGATTTATGCGGTTTTTTAGAAAAAGAAGGGCCCGAGTCGGTTATTTAAGCGACTCGGGCAAGTTAAAATTGTCAGGAATTTGTATTTTTATATAAGTCGGCAAGAATTTCAACGCATTTTTCTATGCCAAGTTTGCCGGAATCAAGCGCTATATGATAGTTCGACGCAACGCCCCACTCCGTTTCGGTATAATATTTGTAGTACGCGCTTCGGCGCTTATCCTTATCTTTAAGCCTCTTTTCCGGTTTTTCGGCGCTTTCTCCGTACAATTTCACAATTCTTTCGGCACGAAACCTGTCGTCCGCGTGAATAAACACCTTTAAAACCTCGTCATTGTCAGCGAGAATATAATCCGCACAGCGCCCGACGATAACGCAGGGGCTTTTTGCAAGCTCTAAAATAACCTTGCGTTGCTCAATCCATATTTTATCCTGATTGCTCATTCCGTTGAGCCGCGACTGACTGTCGAAAGCGCGCCCGAGCCACGAGCGATGATTTGCATATTCTCCGTGGTCGTCGATATATTCCATTGAAAAACCGCAGTTTTTTGAAACCTCTTGCGTAATTTCGCGGTTGTAGCAGGGAATACCGAGTAGTTTTGCCGTTTCGTAGCCGATAGTCCTTCCGCCGCTGCCGAATTGTCTGCTAATTACTATAACTTTATACATATTTATATTTTACACCACCTAAACCAGTCTGTCAATACTAAAAATTACAGAATATACCATAAAAAAGTAGAATAATAGCCGCTGTTTGTCGCAAAATATTTGTACACGGAGGAAAGATATGCAATTTGACAAAACTAAGACTTATCAAAATCTTGCAAGAAGTTTTGCAGGCGAAAGCCAAGCCGGAATGAGATATCAACTCATCGCACGCGCTTGTATGGAGCAGGGCTATGTTACCCTTGCGGATACTATAAAAATTCTTGCAAAGAACGAAACGGAACACGCGAGAAGATTTTTTGAAGAACTGTCCAAACGCGGTGAATACCTCGAAAATATCGTGCTTGACGCCGGTTATCCGTTCCACAGCGGCGATATCGGGGAAAGCTTAAAGCTTGCTGCCGACGACGAAAGACAGGAACATCAGGTAATTTATCCCTCGTTCCAGAAAGACGCCGAAGAAGAAGGTTTTAAAGATATTGCTATCCTTTTCAAACTTGTTGCTCAGGTAGAGGTAAGACACGAAATGGTGTTTAATTATTTGCACGAGGCGTTCAATAAGGGCGTTCTTTTCAGCAACGAAGCACCCATTCTCTACGTTTGCAGCGAATGTGGATATATGCACACTTCAACAAAGGCGTGGGACAAGTGTCCGCTTTGTCAGGCAAGTCAAGGTTACGTCCAACTGCATATTCCGTTTGATAAGGAGAAAATATGAGAAAAACAGAAAACAAACAGACAAATTCTACCAAGAACTGCTCGGGCAAGAGCGAAAACAAAAACGTAAAGAACAGCGGTAAGACCTGTGGCAAAAACACGAAAGACTGCAAGTAATTTCAAAGATAGCTTCGACCCGAATGGCAGCTATACAGGCTCGCCTATAGACGGCGGTAAACCCGTTCAGGACGTTGACGACCTGTAAAAAACAAGACGGCGGACATTTTTGTCCGCCGTCTTACCTTATATGTTAAATTTTATAAAATACCTTCAACGAACTCTTCGGGGTCAAACAGTTCCAGATCCTCCATTTTTTCTCCGACGCCCGTAAACATTACGGGGATTTGCAGCTCGCTGCACAGGGATATTACAAATCCGCCTTTTGCCGAACTGTCAAGCTTTGTCAAGACAATTGCGTCGAGGTCGACAGCCTCGTTGAATATCTGCGCCTGAGAAATAGCGTTGTTGCCCGTAGTCGCGTCGAGTATGAGCATCTTATAAAAATGCGCGGAGGGAAATTCCCTGTTTACAACTCGCGACATTTTTTTCAGCTCTTCCATTAAGTGCGCTTTTACATGAAGCCTGCCGGCAGTGTCGACTATGACCACGTCGGTGCCGCGCGCCTTTGCGGAGGATACCGCGTCAAATACAACCGCAGAAGGATCACTGCCCTCTTCGTGCTTTACTATTCTAACCTTTGCACGGTCAGCCCAGACCGTAAGTTGGTCGGCTGCGGCGGCACGGAATGTATCGGCTGCTGCAACGGTTACGCTTTTGCCCTGCGACAGAAAATAATTTGCAAGTTTACCAACCGTCGTTGTTTTCCCCACGCCGTTGACGCCGACAAGCATAATTACGGCAGGGTATTGCATTTCGGGAATTTCAGCTTCTGTCAACTTTTCTTCCAGAACGTCCTTTAAAAGGTCGCATATAAACTGCTTGTCTTTTATTTTGTCGTGCTTTGCCTCGTCGCGAATTTCATCGACTATTTCCTCGGCGGTAGTTACCGAAATATCCGAGGCAATTAAAATTTCTTCAAGCTCTTCGTAAAAATCTTCACCTATCTTATTCTTTGAAAACAATCCCGAAAGCGCGCTCGCAAGCCCGTCCCTCGTCTTTTTCAAAGCCTGTTTTATTTTTGAGATAAATCCCATATACACTCCAAATAGTTTTATTGTATTGCGTCACCGCCGAGTTTTTCGGCAACTTCGGAAAGTTTGACCGAAACGACCTTGGAAACGCCCTTTTCTTCCATAGTGACACCGAATAGAATGTCGGCGCATTCCATAGTGGGCTTACGGTGAGTAATTACTATAAACTGCGTATCGGAAGCAAACTTTTTGAGATATCTTGCATATCTTGCCACGTTGGCTTCGTCGAGCGCCGCCTCTATTTCGTCGAGAACGCAGAACGGCATGGGGCGCATGCCTATAATAGCGAAAAGAATCGCAATTGCGGTAAGCGCGCGCTCACCGCCCGACAAAAGCGAAATTTTAGAAAGCTTTTTACCGGGAGGGCAGGCTATTATTTCAACTCCGGCGTTCAACGGGTCGTTGCAGTCGGTATAGTCGAGCTGTAATTCCGCTCTGCCGCCTCCGAACAGCTCTTTAAATGTGCGCTTAAAGTTTTCGTTTATAGTGTTGAAGCCTTCGTCGAAAATTTTAAGCATCTCCGCACGAATATCGTCGAGCGCAACCGTCAAATCGGTTATCGCTTTTTCCATATCGTCGCGGTCGGTCACCATCTTTTCATAGTGCTTCGACAGCTCTTCAAACTCTTCAACAGCGTTGTGGTTGATCGAGCCGAGCATACTTATCTGCCTCTTGCAGTTGGCAATTTTGGAATTTGCCGTTGATGGGTCAAAGCCGTCCTCTTTATATTCAAGGCAGCCCTCGTAAGTCAAACCGTATTCCTCGTCTATGCGCTGACGCAGATACTCTAAGTCGCTGTCGATTTTAGTTAGCGCCATATCTAAGTTATGCGATTTTCCGACAAGCTCTTCACGCTCGGTCGCATCGTCCAATCTTTCGATATCTATCTTTTTAATACGCTCGTTATAGACTTCTTTGGAATTGGTAACTTCTGTTATCTGGTCGCGCAAATGTTTTACAACGCGCTGTTCCTCTTCTGTAAGCGCGGTTTTTTCCGCTTCGGCATTGAGCATTTCTATTTCGCTCTTGATCTGGGGAATTTTCGCGCTTATCTCTTCCATTTTAGCTACAAGGTCACGCTTCTCATTTTCCAGCCTTTTGACGTTTTCCCCTGCGGAAGCAATTACGCTGTTTAAAGAAGCTATTTCAACGCGCAAAGAATTTAGCGTATCCTGTTTATCCTGCCGCTCTTTTCTTAATTTGTCGTACTCCGCACTCATATCGTCCATCGCGGTGGAAGCCGCGTCCGATTGCTGAGTTAAGTTAGTAGCTCCTTCAAACACGCCCGAGTACTCGCTGTCGAGCCCCTCAAGCCTTATCTTTAATGCCGAAAGCGACTGATTGTATGCCGCGTACTCGCTTTCCGCAGCGGTAACCGCGGACATTAGCGACGTCTGTTTTTCGGTGACTGATGCAAGTTCGAGCCTTGCGCTTTGCAAGCGCGACTCAAGCTTATTGAGCTGCTCTTTCCTCTCCTCGTTGATTTTGTCAAGTTCGACGCGTTTAACTTCGGCGCGTTTGAGAAAATCCTTCTTTGTTTCGATAGCCTCTTCAAGCTCTTTTATGCGGCGTTCGTTTTCGAGAAGATTGCCGGCGTCAGACCTCTTCGAGCCGCCGGTAATAGAACCGCTCGACGCATACAGCGTACCGTCGAGAGTTATTACCCTGAACGCACGAGGATAGCGCCTGACAATTGCAGTTGCGTTTTCCCTATTGTCCACTATCAGCGTGTTGCCGAGCAGATAGTGAATTACGTTTTCGTATTTCTTGTCGTATTCAACGAGATTTATTGCAAAGTCGATTGCGCCCGTATCGCGTACCGCGCTGCGGATTTGCTCGTTTTCATATCTGGGTCTTAAAGCTTCGATAGGCAAAAAGGTTGCGCGACCTGCGCCAGTCCTGTCAAGATAATGAACGAGATAGTTTGTATCCTGACGGGTAGCCGTTATTATGTTTTGCATTGCCGCGCCGAACGCGGTTTCAATAGCTACTGCGTATTCTTTATCGCACGAAACGACGTCGGCAATAAGTCCGAGTATCTTTGAAGAAAGCTCGGGATTTTTTGCTGCGTCGGACATGAGCCGTTTGACCGAACCTATATATCCTTCAAGCCTGTCGCGAATGCCGCGGAAAGAGTCGAGAGTTTCGCTCAGACTTTTTATCTGCGCCTGCGTATCATATACTCGGTTGACAAAAAATTGAATTTTATCCTCGCTCTCTTTCAATGCGTTTTCGGCTTCGGTTAAAAGCGCGTCTTCGTTACCCAAAAACTGCGAAAGTTTTTCACCGCGAGCAATGCTCTCTTCATAGCTCTTTTTTGCCTCGTCGCGCCGTGCGCGTATCTTTTCCATGTCGTCCTCGATTTCTTTGAGGCGTTCGGCAAGAAATGCCTTTGAAGCTTCGAGCGAGCCCATATTTCTTCTAAGTTCGGACAAATCTTTGAAGGTGTCCATAACCTTTTTTCTATGCTCACCCGTCTGATATTCATAGTCGGATATGCTCTTCGACAGCTCGTCCACGCGCGATTGCAGCGTTTCGCAGTTTTCCAGCATTCCCTTGACGCGGTTGGTGTTTTTTTCGCACTGGTCCTGTGTGCGACGTACGTCGCGCTCTATTTCGTTTATGCGCTTGGATGAATATGTAATTTCTTCCTGCGCCTTGGCAAGGCTTGCCTTTACAGTACGCGCGCGCTCGGTATATAACCTTGCCTCACCGCTCTTATGCTCGATTCCCACTTCATAGCGACGAACCCTGTCATACAAGTCGTGCAAATTAGCGTCCGCCTCGACAAGCGCGTTTCTGCAAGTCTGGTATTCCTGCAAAAGTTCTTCCCCGTGCTTTGTGAGATATTCTATTCTTTCATCGATTTTAATTTTTTTGTCGTTTATCTTTTGCTTTTCACCCTCGGCGCCGTCGTGACGAACTATGTAAAGGTTGGTTTCCTGCCGTCTCTGCTCGTCGTAAAGCTCGCGGTATTTTACTGCGTTTTCGGAAGCTTTCTTCAAAGGGTTAAGCTGCCTTTCGACTTCCTGCATGCGCTGCGCGTGAACGAAAAGATTGTCTTTTGCGCCGTTCATTTTGCGCTCGGCGTCGGCTTTTCTGTCCTTGAACACCACGATTCCCGTGGCCTCTTCGAAAATCGAGCGCCTGTCCTCGGGTTTGGCGTTCATAATCTGTTCAATTCTGCCCTGTCCGATAATCGAATAGCCTTCCTTTGCCGCGCCTGCGCCGTGCAAGAGCCCAGTCAGAATCTTCATTCTCGAAGGCTGTTGATTCAAAAGATATTCGCTTGTGCCGTCGCGGTAGAGCCGCCTCGTCATTTCGACTTCGTCGCAGTCGATATCGAACATGCGCTTGGTGTTGTCGAAAGTCAAAGTAACCTCGCACATAGACATCTTACGCCTTGCCTCTGTGCCGCTGAAAATAACGTCGAGCATCTGCGAGCCGCGCATCATTTTTGCCGACTGTTCACCGAGAACCCAGCGTATAGCGTCGGCAACGTTGGATTTTCCGCAGCCGTTGGGACCGACTATACAGGTTACGCCCTCACCGAGCGTTACCGTAGTTTTGTCGGCAAACGATTTAAAACCCACAAGTTGAATTTGTTTAAACGTCAACATAATTATCTCCGCACGGAAAAACCCGTGTACTAACCGATATGTTTTAAAGCCTCGCACGCGGCGTTCTGTTCCGCCTGCTTTTTATTGGTCGACCGACCCGTATAAACTTTGCCCAAAACTTCTATTTCGGCGCGCCACTCGGGTCTTTGCGGATTGCCCACGTCGAAAGTGCGATATTTGAGCGGCGGATGCGACTTTGCAAGCCTTTCCTGCAACTCACCCTTGTAATTTCTTGTTTCGGGCAACACGCTGAAATCGAGCGTGCTAAGCACAAACTTTTTTGCCTCGAAAATACCGCCGTCGAGATAGATTGCCGCAACGAGCGCCTCGTAAACGGACGGTATGGCTTTTTTGTTTTTTGTATCTCCCGAGTCCTTGATAAGATATTTGTCCAGACCCAGCTTTTTTGAAACGGGCGTAAGCGCCCTGTCCGACACCATAGCTTTGCGCCTGTCGGTAAGCTTGCCCTCGCTGCTGTCTCTGTCGAAAATGCGCTCGGAAACGATAAATTCCAAAATAGCGTCACCGAAGAACTCCAAAGTTTGGTTATTGAAATCTTTGTCAAACGACGACAGAGTAAAAGCGCGCCGTAAAAGTTTTTTATCCCTGAAAGCGTATTTTATTTTTTCTTCTATTTCGGGAATTTTTTGAGAAAAATCCATTAATTACTCTCCGGTATAAGCGCGTTCCAATCCACGCCTTCAAGCTTATTTTCTACCGCTTGAACTAATCCGCCCCTGTAAATTGCCGCGGCGTTGGCAATGGAAGCCGCTATCGTTGCCGCCTTCGAAGAGCCGTGACTTTTTATTACTACCTTTTTAAGCCCCAAAAGCAGTGCGCCGCCGACCTTATCGAAGTCGAGCTGACCGCGCATTCTGCCTATTGCTTTGCGCATAAACAGATAGCCTATTTGGGAGGACAGGCTCGAGGAAAATTCCTTTTTCATAACCCCGAGTACAAGTTTGCCGCAGCCCTCCATTGACTTCAACGCAATATTTCCCGAAAAACCGTCGGCAACAGCGACGTCGCAATCTCCCATCATTATGTCCCTGCCCTCGATATTGCCGATAAAGTTTACGCCGTTCATTTGGGAAAGATATTTATAAGTTTCTTGGTGAAGAGGGTCACCCTTATGCTCTTCGGTGCCGTTTGTCAGCAACCCAACCTTGGGGTTTTTGATACCGAAGCCGACTTCTGCATAAGCCGATGCAAGCAAGGCAAATTGGCAAAGCATTTCGGGTCTGCATTCGGCGTTTGCGCCGCAGTCGCAAAGAAGAGTTACTCCGCCGCGAGAGTTGGGAATTGCAGGACACAGCGCCGGGCGCTTTATGCCGCGTATTCTGCCGAGAATAAGTTGTCCGCCGACTATGGTTGCACCCGTAGAACCGGCGGTAACCAAAGCGGCAATATCGTCCTGCTTTTTAAGCATCCAGTAAGCGGCTATCAGCGAGGACTGCTTGCGCTTTATCGCTTCGGTGGGGATATCGTTCATATCGATTACGTCGGGGCAATCGACTATTTCAAGCCTCGATTTATCGTACTTTAATTTACTGAGCTCGGCTTCGATTTCGGCTTGTCTGCCTGTGAGAATGAGATGAAGCTCTTTGTCTTTTGCAAGCGCCTCAACGCTGCCCTGAACTGTAACCGAGGGCGCGTTATCTCCGCCCATAGCGTCAACAAGAATTTTTATCATACAACCTCCGAGAGTGCGATATACGCAACCTATTTTACATTATAACACAAAGGTTGAAAAAAAACAAACAAATTATTATTATAATTTTGTAACAGCGTAGCGTGACAAAAAGCCCTAATTTTCCTCCTTTTTCTCAACGGGATTCTCTTCGCTTTCGTACACTAATTTTTTCAAAGGTTTATATTTGTCCTTTCTCAAAAGCGTGGTCTTTTTATAGTTTCCGCGCTTGACCGTGAGGTAGCCCGAACTCATTATTCCGTCCTTGCCGTCGCGTGCTTTTTCGGGGTCGTCGACCTTTTCCTCCGGTGCGGCAATATTGCCCGTAACTTCCGAAAAAATGGAATATTCGGCTTCTCCGCGCCTGCCGTAAAACTCGAACGTGACGTAGCCTTTGCCCGTTCGCGAGCATATATATACGGGGCAATCGAGGCCGTTGCGTATCTTTAAATCGCAATCGGTGCCGCTTACCATAGCGTCGCGCGAGGGCGGAACGTAGCTTACGGGCAGGGAATGGGGATGATATTCCTCTACTTCAAGCCCTGATAAGAGCGCGGCGTTGTAGAGCGTTGTGCTTACCTGACAAACACCGCCGCCGACCCCCTCAGTAAACTCTCCGTTTTCTATTATTTTTGCAGGTAAAAATCCGCGCGATTTGAGTCTTGCCCCCACAATATCATTGAATGAAAGCAATTTTCCCACCCCGAGTATTTTCCCGTTCAGCTTTGAGGAGGCAAGCCTGATGTTGCTTGAACGGGAAAGGTTGTCCCCGTCGTAATAAGTCGTAAATTTTGCCAGAAGTGCGGTATCGTTTTTTATCTGTTGCAGCGAGTTTTTGCGATTGACCCCCACATATGCCGCAGTTACAGGCGTAAAGTCACCGTTAACAGAGCTCAATATATCCATTTTAAGCCTTTGCGTGTCTATGGCTTTTCCGTCGCTGCCTTCGTGATAGATAAAGGGTTTTACAGAAGCCTTAAACTCGGCATAAGGTTCTACTACCGGAATACTTTCGGCAAACAATATTCCTGAAATTACCTCGTCTATGCCGCAGAGATAGTAACTTATTTTGGCGGTTGCATTTTGCCCCTTTTTTACGTCGCGAACGACGGAATATAAATTGTCTTTAAAATTTATTTCGGGATAAGAGTAAGTGTATGTGCAATTTTTGCACTTAATTTCAAGCGTCTTATCCTTTAAATTTTCCACAATTTCGCTTCTGATTTTTTCGACTGCTTGCTCTCTTGAAAGTCCGCCGACCTCTTCCCCGTTTATTTTAACGCCGTCGGGAAGCCTTACGCTAAAACCGCAGCATAAAAAAATTATGCTCGCCATTAGGACGAGCATAGCAGAAATAATATTGAGTTTTAAAAGTTTGCTATTTGATACCAAGTCTTTCCAAAAGCTCCTTATTTGCATAAAACTCGGGCGTGCCGACCTTGCGCGACGTACCCGACATATGAGTATCCGAACCTGCCGTCATTAAAAGATCGAGCGATTCGGCAAGATTTTTATAGTATGCCGTCTGTTCCTCAGTATGCGTAGTATAATAAACTTCTATTCCGCCGAGTCCGCAACCTTTTAACCTTATAATAATATTTTTAAGCAACTCCGCACTCAAATGAATGCGCGCAGGGTGAGCGACCACCGCAAATCCGCCAGCATGGGATATTGCCTCGCACGTTTCTTCGGGCGTAGGGCGGTAGACGGGAATAAACGCAGGTTTGCCGTAATCGACGTAGTTTCTGAAAAAATCGTGCACGCTGTTGCAGTAACCTTTTTTTACCATTGCGCGAGCGACGTGCATTGCGTGCATAGGCGTGGACGGGGAACGTCTTTGACCGTCGACGTCTTCCATAGTAATTTTAATGCCCGTACTGTTGAGTTTAAAAATAACCTCTTGGGTGCGCTTGATTGAATTTTCAAACAGTTCGTTCAAAAAAGGTTGAAATTTTTGCTTATCAATGTTATAGCCGAGCGTATGGAACTTTATTTGCTTATAATACGCCGAAACTTCCACTCCGTTTACGCTTTCAAGCACGTTTGACTTTGCGATATTTGCGAACTCGGCACAGCCCTGCATAGTATCGTGGTCGGTAAGAGCCACAAGCTGCACTCCGTTGTTCTTTGCCGCTAAAACTATGTCTTCGGGAGAAAGCAAGCCGTCGGAATAATAGCTGTGGGTGTGTAAATCAGCCCTCATTTTTTTACTTTGCCCCCCTCTATTTTTATTTTGTTCGTCTGCTTGCCGTACAATACGCGTTCGGCGTGAGTACAGGTTAAAATCGTCTGCAAACCCGAAGTCCGCTCGACAAGTTTTTTGCGACGGGGCAAATCGAGTTCGCTCATAACGTCGTCTAAAATCAAAACGGGGTATTCTCCCGACATGTTTTTGAAAATTTCCACTTCGGCAAGCTTAATTGAAAGTGCGGCGGTTCGTGTCTGCCCCTGCGACGCGTAAGTTTTGGCATCTATTCCGTTTATCGATACGTCTATATCGTCGCGGTGCGGTCCGCTTGCCGTATAGCCGAGCCTTATATCGCGCTCGTAATTGTTGGAAAATTCCGCAAAAAGTCTTTCTTCAAGTTCTTGCTCGCTGCCCTTATACTTCTTTTCGGGGGAAATTTTGAGTTCCTCCGCGCCGTCCGTCAAATGTGCGTGCGCCTCTTTGGCAAGAGGGGAAAGCATATCCACATACTCGGCGCGCTTGCGCGCGACAATAGCGGCATATTTACACAACTGCTCGTCCCAGACCGGAAGTGAATCGTAAATTAAATTTATATCCCTGTTCTTTAAAAGGTTGTTGCGCTGTTCGAGTATTTTGTTATAGCGCGACAGCGCGACATAATAGGGGCGCGAAAGCTGGGATATGGAAACGTTTAAAAATCTTCTGCGCTCATCGGGCCCGTCCTGTATCAGCCTTAACTCCTGCGGAGAAAAGAATACCGAAAACAAGTTGCCCAAAATATCCGCTCCGCGTGAAATTTTGTTGCCGTTAAGCTTAAATTCCCTGCCGCTTTCGGTTATTTTTGCGTAAATTTGCATATTGCCGTACCTGCCCTCGCTTTCGGCGGATATTTCGGCAAACTCGCAGCCGTAGCGGATAAGCTGCTTATCGCGCTTCGAACGCGGAGAGATACCCGTGCAAAGATAAAATACGGCTTCTGCACAGTTGGTTTTGCCCTGCGCGTTTCTGCCGAAAATGACGTTGAGTCCGTCAGAGAACTCAATGTTTTCATCTTCGTAATTTCTGAAATTTTTTAAATATAAATTTTTTATGCGCATTTTCGGTCAAAACACTTTATTTTAAATTAATTTTGTATTATAATAGGTAAAACTACTTTTACATTTTATATTATAGCAAAAATTTCGGAAAATTCAAAGGATATTGAGCGATTATGGCAGAAAAAGGTAATTTTGATTTTATATACAACCCCATTTTGGAGAAAATGCGTGAACTTGTAACGCCTATCAACTATTCTACCTATATCGAAAAGCTTGTGCCCGTGGATATCGACGGCAGGTTTATCATTCTTGAAACGCCGACCGAACTTTTCGCAAAATATATTACGGGCGTACTTGCCGATAAAATGCGCGAGGCTATAATTAAAGCCGACGTGGGTATTTCGGATTTCAGGCTGGTTGTAGAGGGCAGCGAAGGTTATTCGTACAACGCGCCCACAGAGGAAAAGTTCGAGCAGCCCTCCAACCTAAACCCCAAGTACACCTTTGAAAACTTTGTTGTAGGAAAAAATAACGATTTTGTATATGCAGCCGCGCTTTCGGTTGCAGAGGATCCGGCAGGAATATACAATCCGCTATTCATATACGGCGGCACGGGTCTTGGCAAAACTCACTTAATTCAGGCTATAGCAAATAAAATTGTTACCGAAAAGCCCGACCTTAAAGTAATTTACGTCACAAGCGAGCAGTTTACAAACGAAATTATCGACAATATGTTTACGCGCAAGCCCGACGTGCGCGATAAAGGCAGCAGGCTCAGACAGTATTACCGCAGCGCGGATATATTAATTGTCGACGACATTCAGTTTATCAAGAACAAAAAAGCCGTACAGGAAGAATTTTTCCATACCTTTAACGAGCTTGTCGCAAAGGGAAAACAGATTGTTATATCCTCAGACCAGCCGCCTAAGGACTTACCAGACTTGGAAGAGAGGCTCAGAACGCGCTTTTCGGGCGGACTGTTGTTTGATATACTCCCCCCCAACTTCGAAACAAAAATTGCAATTTTAAAGAAAAAGGCGCTTGAAAAGAAGTGTATTGTGCCCGACGAAGTGCTCAATTTCCTTGCACAGGACTCGGGAGACGACGTAAGAACGCTTGAAGGCAGACTTGCAAAGGTCATATTTGCCTCCAAACTTCACGAAGAGCCTTTGAGTATCGCGCTTGCGAGAAACGCGCTGTCTGAAGCTATTTCCGAGGGCGGAAAAGAAGAAATTACGCCGGCAAATATTATAGGCGCGGTTGCAGGATATTTCCACATTACCAAAAACGACATTCTCGGCAAGAGCAAGAAAAAAGAAATTGTTCTGCCCAGACAGATTTGTTGCTATTTAATGTGCGAGCTTTTGACTATTCCTCTCGATTCAACGGGCAAAGAGCTTGGACGCGACCACACCACCATTATCTACTCGAGAAACAAGATAAGCGAGCTTTGCCGCGTTAACGACAAAATCGCAAAAGACGTTGACGACATTAAAAACATAATACTTAAAAAATAAATGAAACCTTTTAAAGAAGGAAAATTCGATATTGTAGTTGTGGGAGCAGGACACGCCGGCTGTGAAGCCGCGCTTGCAGGCGCACGACTTGGACTTAAAACGGCTATGCTGACATTGAACCTTGACAGCATAGCCTTTATGGCGTGTAACCCCTCTATCGGCGGCACCGCAAAGGGACACCTTGTGCGCGAGATTGACGCGCTTGGCGGAGAGATGGCTAAAAATGCCGACAAGACCGCTTTGCAGATGAGAATGCTCAACGAAGGCAAGGGAGAAGCCGTTCAGTCGCTGCGCTGCCAGAACGATAAAAACGCGTACCACCGCGAGATGAAAAAAACGCTTGAAAACACCCGAAACCTAAGCATATTGCAGGGGGAATGCGCAAAAATACTTACCAAAGGCGGCAAGGTTTACGGCGTTAAAACCACCTATGGCGGAGTGCTTGAAGCGAGCGCGGTTATACTTGCTACGGGAGTATATCTCAATGCCGAAACTATAACGGGGCAATTCAGGCAGAAGTCGGGACCGAGCGGTTTTGCGGCGGCAACCAAACTTACAAAAGAGCTTATAAGGCTTGGGTTTAATGTACGCAGATTTAAGACGGGCACACCTGCAAGGCTTGACGCAAGAACGGTTGACTTTGAAAAATGTCAACGCCAGACGGGAGAAAACGGCGTGCCATGCTTTTCGTTTTTAAACCCCGTACCAAAGACAAGCGAACGCGAGTGCTATATAACCTATACAAACAAAGCCACTCACGAGCTTATTTTAAACAACCTCGACCGCTCTCCCCTCTATAACGGGGACATAAAGTCTGCCGGTCCGAGATACTGCCCCTCCATCGAAACCAAAGTTGTAAGATTTGCAGACAAGGAGCGTCACCAGATTTTTTTGGAACCCGAGGGCGCGGACACAAACGAGATTTACGTTCAGGGTATGTCGTCTTCGATGCCGCACGACGTGCAAAAGTCCATGTACCGCTCGGTTGAAGGGCTTGAAAACTGTCAATTTATGCGCTACGCATACGCTATCGAGTACGACTGCATAGATACCTTGGACGTCTATCCTACCCTTGAATTTAAAAAAATACAGGGACTATATACTGCCGGACAGTTGAACGGAACTTCGGGCTATGAAGAGGCAGCCGCACAGGGACTTATAGCAGGCATAAACGCGGCTTTTAAAATTTTAAAAAGACCGCCCTTTGTACTCGGCAGAGACGAGGCTTATATCGGCGTGCTCATTGACGATTTGGTAACCAAGGGCACCGAAGAGCCATACAGAATGATGACTTCAAGGGCGGAATATGCCATTGCTTTGAGGCAGGATACGGCGGATTTCAGGCTTACGCCGAAAATTTTCGGTACCGCGCTATTGACCGAAGAGCGAGAAAAAATTTACAAATCGCGGTTGAATTGGTGCGATAAAATATACAGCGATTTAAACTGCCGCGCGGACTTCGAGCTTGCCGAACAGTTCGCCAAAGAGAACGGCATACTCGGAAATATGCACGGCGTAAGCTTTGCCGATTTGATCAGACGCGGAGCAAAAATAGAGGATATTTGCAAGAAGTTTGATATTTTGACCGACGCGCCAAAGGACATTTTAAAGACCTGCGAAACCTCGATTAAGTACGAGGGATATATTTCAAAGACGCGTGCGCAGATTGACCGTGCAAAAAAGCTTGAAGAAAGAAAGCTGCCCGATGACATAGACTATTATAAAATTGGCGGACTAAGACTGGAAGCGCAGGAAAAACTGGCGCGGGTGCGGCCCTTTACTCTCGGTCAGGCTGGGCGCATTTCAGGGGTAAACCCTGCGGACGTAACCGTGTTAATGGTATATCTCGCAACGATAAAAAAATAAATATTTTTAAATCCGACTAAGTTTACAGTCGGATTTTTTCTGTAATAAGGCAAATAACTTTATTATAAGACAAATTTTTTAAACCGTGTAATTATATAATGAGGTTATGCGTTTAAAAATCAATGCGAAAAGTATTTTTATATATTCCGTTTACGCAATTGCCGCTATGTTTGCAAATTGCGCGGTGGGCGGAGTTCCGCTGTCGCTTGGGCTGTGTTTTGCCATGCTGGTATGCGGAACAAACATTATAGCTACGCCTATACTGTTTGTCTTGGCTTCGATAGTAAACATCGATTTGATATTCAGCGTTTTATGCCTTGCGTCTGGTATATTTTTGGGGCTTGTAGTCTTTTTATACAGGCGTTCGGGAAGAAAAATAAAGTTTGAAGCTTGCGTCTATCTATTGATTGCGCTTGCGCCTTACGTCACTTTCGGAACTGTTCCCGACGGAGAATTTTTTATTACCAACCCCTACGCTCTGCGCGCCGTTGCCGCCGCAGTGACGCTTATATTCACGTTTTTTTGTACGAGAACCGTATATGCGATTTTATACAGACTTGAACGGTGCAGACTGCGCGAGGACGAGCTTGTGTGCCTTGCGATAGTCTACGCGGTATGCGGAACGGGAGTTGCGCACCTGTTCGGCGTGCCTGCTTACATATTTTTGTCGGCATTTATAATTGTTTTTGCGGTAAGGCTGTGCCGCTCCCCCTCTTCGCTTGTGTTCGGGCTTGTGTGCGCGCTGCCTGCCGCCGCGGCGCAATTTTCGCTTATGCCGCTGACGGCGTATATTATTATCACAACTGCGGCGCTGTTGTTTTCGGGCGCAGGCAGGTTTGCAACGGGTGCGATTTGCGCGGCGCTGTTTACGCTTTACGTCTACTTTTCTGGATTTTTTGACTGTGAGATTCCCATTATTGTCGTTTACGCTTTGATTTTATTTTTTGCGTGCTTTATACCCTCGCTTAAAAGCAGCGAAAAGTACGAAAAACTAAAACGCAGATTGCTTGTTTTGGACGTGTTGACAGAAACCGCCGTTGTGAGAGCGCGCCGAGCGACAAGCGAAAAACTTTACCGTATTTCGGAAGTTTTCAGGGAAATAGAGTGCGCGTTTTTTTCGCTTGACGAAAACGTGGACGAACAAGCCGTGCGCAGCAGAATGTTTACCGAGTTAAAAGAAAAATGTTGCAACAACTGCGAGCGTTGCAAACGTTGCGAGCGTACAAATGTATATACGGGTTTCAGCCGCCTAATAGACGCAGGATGTATTAAGGGAAAAGTAAATTTAATTGACCTGCCCTCGGAAATGACGGTAAACTGTGCAAGACCTGCCGACGTATTAAACGAGTTGAACGTGTTGCTTAACGAATACCGCAGATGTATGACCGAAAACGAAAACGCAAAGTCGGGACGAAAGATGCTTGCCGAACAGGCGCGCGGAGTTTCGGAGGTTATGAAGAGCTGCGCCGTCGATTTGAGCCGTATGCAGTCATACACGGGCGCTGCCGAAGCTATAAAGCACGCGCTTTCGGCACACGGCATATCCTGCCCCGAAGTGTATGTTGACAGCGAGGGAACTAACGAAGTTTGCGCAGTTACCGTAGGCAACGTGGATATTAAACTTATGTGCGCCGTAATAAGCGACGTTTTAAAAAAGAAGTACGCGTTGAAGGACAAAATTATTTACGACGGACAAAAGACCTGTCTTATATTTTCCGCTCCGCCCAAATACGACGCGGCGTTCGGCGTGGCTTATGCGATTAAGAGCGGAGAACGAGTTTCGGGGGATACCCATTCGGTAATAAGAATTAACGAACACTGTTTTTTGATGGCGCTATCCGACGGTATGGGCAGCGGAGAATATGCAAGAAAGGTTTCCGAGTCCGCAATTTCGCTTATCGAGGCGTTTTACCGCGCCGAAATGCCAGAAGACACCATTTTAAAGACAATAAACAGCCTGTTATCATTTAACCGCGACGAGAGATTTACATGCATTGACATCTCCGCAGTAAACCTCGAAACGGGCAGAGCGGACTTTGTTAAGATAGGTTCCCCTGCAGGAATAATTCTGCGCGAAGGGGAAATAAGAATTCTCGAAAGCACGTCGCTGCCCCTCGGTATTTTAGACAACCTTAGACCGACGGTTAGCTGCGAAACGCTTAAAAGCGGTGATTTAGTTGTGTTTATGAGCGACGGAATTACTTCGGCTTTCCCCTCGCAGACAGACTTATACGAGTTTTTGCAGGAGCTTAAACCGCTTAATCCGCAAAATTTGGCGGACACTATTCTTGCCGCGGCGTTGGACAAGACGGGGCATAAGGCTTGCGACGATATGACGGTGCTGTGTACAAGAATTTTCGAAAATTAATTTTAGCATAAAAAAAGCGACGCATAAGGGTGTATTTCATGGGGATTAAAGCAAGGATGATAAGTCCCTTTTGAAATAAGTGTTGTTGGAATATAACTCCGGCGATTTCTACAGAGGAACATTGATATGACAGATGCCCTGTGCTATAATCAGTTCGATAAATCGGGATTGGCAGGTCAATTATAGTGGATAAGTTGAATAAATTTCAAAGAGAATTTTTAGAAGCGCTTGCTATTATTCAAGAAAGTTGTGTCCAAACGGCATTGGAGCAAGATAATGAACAATTAAAGGGTAAGTATTACGAGATTACTTCTGAGGTTATTATAAGGATTATGGAGCTTATTGACGGCTACTATAATCAAAATATTGGTAAGTTGAAAGTGACCTGTGAAAAATCAGGGGAAAGTCTTAAAGATACCC
The DNA here is from genome assembly GCA_910585685.1 of uncultured Christensenella sp. Classification (GTDB taxonomy): domain Bacteria; phylum Bacillota; class Clostridia; order Christensenellales; family Borkfalkiaceae; genus Coproplasma. The sequence continues at coordinate 43,688 of CAJUEO010000011.1, read as the reverse complement.
CATATATCGAATTGCACGACGTAGTATGTAATTATTTGAAAGGTACGGATTGACAACTTCCAGTTTATCGGGTAGTCATCCACCAGTGAATGACTACCAACTTTGAATATCTTAACTAATGGTTTAGCAAATCCGCGTTCGGCAACACCAATCTGAAAAGGCAGGACGATAACCAGTCCTTGCTTTTTTAGTACGGTTATACTATAATGAAATTAAGATAAACAGTAATTTAGCGGAGATTAAATGAAAACACAAAAAGACAGTAAAAAACAGTATGCAAAAATAGTTTTAATTATCTCTTGTGTTTTTGCCGTTATCGCAAGCGCTTTGATTATTATCGTAGCAAGCGGTTTCCCGCAATATTTTGAAGGTAAAAAAAAGACAAAATATTTATACGAAAATGGCGTTGAGGTAGACGCTTACGCCATAGGTTATTACGATGATTACAGCACAACAGTACATACCGACCCTAATCATAGACCGCACACACAACGTAGCGGGCGTTTTTATGTAATATACGAATATGACGACGGCAATCGCACATATCAAGACAAATATGTAGATGCCGTTATATGCAGAAGCAGAGATGAATTGCTTGCGCGAGAGCAATATATTAAGCAAATGATAGCGACCGACGGTGCAACTAAAAAAATGCTTATTTCGGACAACGGCTTGTGTTGCCTGTCGATTTATAAAGAAAGTTTAATATCAAATGTTATTTTAAAAATTTATATTTCTATTATTGCGGTTTCTTCGGTAGTTTTAGGTTTATGTATCTTCGGCATTGTAAGACAGTCTAAAACGTTACAACGGTTAAGATAATCAGAATAAGATAAATTTCAATTTATCTTAATAATCTTTTATAAAGTATAGCGCACTATACTTCGCAAGCGAAGATAGTGCGCTATTTCTTTGCCCACAAGGAAATCCCTATAACAGATATCCTTATGCGTCGCTTTTTTATCTGTTAAATTCTTTTATAGCTTTTCTTAAAATTGCCGCGCTTTGACGGGTGGGCATTTGCGAGAGTCTGAACTGCCAATTGCCTTCCGCAGTTGACGGCGTGTTCATACGCGCGTCGTCGTCAAGACACAACACGTCCTGTATGGGTAAAACAGCCAAGTCGGACTTGCAGGCAAGCACGCACATACATAGCGCCAAAACCGCCTCCTCCCTCGACTTGAAGGGCATATGCACGTCTTCCAATTTGAGTTCGGCGCGAAGCCTCGACTTGAACACCAAAAACTGCTCTTCGGTCATTCTTTTAAGCAGACCGTAACATGTGGCATTGTCGTGAGTTCCGGTATATGCAACCGAGTTTTCTGCAATGTTTCTGGGTAAATACGGGTTTGAAAGTTTGCCGTCAAACGCAAACAAAATAATTTTCATACCCGGCAAATCCGTTCTTTGACGAAGCTTTTCAACGCTGTAATCCATTACGCCCAAATCTTCGGCAATCATAGGAATATTGCCAAGCCTGCGCTTTATCTGCATAAACAGTTTTAACGCGGGACCCTGCTTCCACTCTCCCGTTTCGGCTGTTTCGGCTGTCGCAGGTATGGAATAGTACCTGTCAAGCCCCCTGAAATGGTCTAAACGTATCACGTCAAGTATTTCGGACGCCTTTTTAATGCGGCTTATCCACCAGGAATAGTTGTCGCTTTCCATTAACTCCCAATTGTAGATGGGGTTGCCCCAAAGCTGACCCGTGGGAGAGAAATAGTCGGGCGGAACGCCGGCAACCTCGGTGGGTTTTAAATTTTCGTCAAGCTTGAAAAACTCGGGATTTGCCCAAACGTCGGAACTGTCATACGCAACGTAAAGCGGTAAATCACCTATTATTTTTATACCGAGCGAGTTGACGTAGGCTTTTAGTTTAAGCCACTGTTTTTTAAATACGAACTGTAAAAACAGCCAGAAACAGTACTCGCTTTTATAGTTGTTTTCCTTAAATTCTTTAATTGCAAGATTTTCCCTGTATTTATAGGAATCGGGGAAGGTATCGAACGAACCCGAGTAACGCGCTTTCAGCGACATAAACACGGCGTAGTCGTCAAACTCTCCGCTTTCGACAAACTTTAAAAACTCGGCGTCCCTGATATTGAAACGAGCGTAAGCGAGGCGCAAAACTTTATAGCGTACGTCGAAAAGCGCGGTATAGTTGACTTTGCCCTGAGGCATTTCACAGCTTGCAAGCTCTTCGTCGTCCAACAGCCCCTCGTCCTTCAACGCCACCAAATCGATAAAATAGGGGTTACCAGAATTGCAGCAGACCGAAGCATACGGGCTGTCACCGAAACCCGTCTGTTGCAGCGGTAAAACCTGCCAATATTTGACGTGTGCGCTCTTTAAATAGTCAGCAAATTCGTAGGCTTCTTTGCCAAGCGTGCCTATACCGTACTTATTTGGCAAGGACGAAATATGACAGAGAATGCCTGTACCTCTTTCAAATAAACTGTTCATCGTAAACCTGCTTTATCTATCTTTTTAAAAGTTTTTTAAGGCGCGTTGCCGCCTCTTTTGTTACCTCTTCACTTCCAAACGCGGTAAGGCGGAAAAAGCCCTCTCCGTTTTTGCCGAACCCCGAACCGGGGGTGCCGACCACCTGACAGTTTTCCAAAAGATAGTCGAAAAATTGCCAACTTGACATACCGTCGGGACACTTAAACCATACATAGGGGGAATTTTTTCCGCCCGTGTACCATACGCCGCAGTCGTCAAGACAGTCGGAAATTATTTTTGCGTTATGCTTGTAGTATGCCAAATTTTGTTTTATTTGTTGCATACCTTGCTTAGAAAATACCGCCGCCGCGCCTTTTTGCACAATGTAGGGCACGCCGTTGAATTTTGTTGACTGTCTTCTAAGCCAAGTTTTATTGGCGTTTAAATTGTCGCGCTCGAGGGCGTGAGGTATAACCGTATAACCGCAGCGCGTACCCGTAAACCCTGCAATTTTCGAGAGCGAGCAAAACTCGATTGCGCAAGTTTCCGCGCCCTTAATTTCAAACACGGAACGGGCAAGGTTACTATCCTCAATGAAGCACTCGTAAGCCGCGTCGTACAAAATTATCGCGTTTTTCGCATTTGCGTAGTCCACCCACTGCTTTAACTGAACTTTTGTGTACGACGCGCCCGTGGGATTGTTGGGAGAGCAGATATAGATAATATCGGCATTTACCGAGTAATCCGGCATAGGCAAAAAGCCGTTATCGCTTGTTGCGTTTGCATAAATTATTTTACGCCCTGCCATAAGGTTTGTATCGACGTACACGGGATATACGGGGTCGGGAACGAGCACGACGTTATCCTTTGAAAAAATATCGAGGATATTGCCGAGGTCGGACTTGGCGCCGTCGGAAACAAAAATTTCGTCCAAATCGAGCTTTACGCCGAAATTGTTATAATAGTTTAAAATTTCCGTTCTTAAAAAATCGTAACCTTCGTAAGGACCGTAGCCTTTGAAACTTTCCTGCTTTGACATTTCGTCGACCGCCTTATGCAGTGCGTCTATTACCGCAGGAACAAGCGGCAAAGTTACGTCGCCGATGCCAAGCTTCAACACCTTTTTATCGGGGTTCTTTTCGGAATAAGCCTTAACTCTTAAAGCGACTTCGGCAAACAGGTAGTTATTTTCTATATCGTTAAAATTAGTATTGAAATTCATAGACAAATTACTTTTTCTTCATATATTTTACTGCGTGCGCTATAAACTCGCGGAATATAGGGTGCGCATTTTGAGGACGGGATTTGAACTCGGGATGGAACTGCACGCCGACATAGAAGTCGTTTTTGGGAATTTCAACCGCTTCCACAAGCTTACCGTCGGGAGATGTTCCGCCTATTACCATACCGGCATTTTCGATTTGCTCACGGAATTCGTTGTTGAACTCGTATCTGTGACGGTGACGCTCGGAAATATTCTCATCTTTATAAGCTTCTTTCATTTTATCCCCGAGCACCTTGCAAGGATATGCGCCCAAACGCATTGTTCCGCCCATTTTTACGCCGTGCTGGTCGGGCATCAAATCGATTACGCAATGTTCGGATTGAGGGTCGAACTCGGAGGAATGCGCGTCCTTATAGCCGAGAACGTTTCTTGCAAACTCGATTACCGCCGTCTGCATACCTAAACATATGCCGAGATATGGAATATTATTTTCCCTCGCATATTTTGCGGCAAGAATTTTGCCCTCGACTCCGCGAGTGCCGAAGCCGCCGGGAACTAAAATTCCGTCCATTCCCTTAAATATTTTGGAAAGATTGCTTTCGTTGATTTCCTCGGTGTCGACCCATTTTATATCGACTTTTGCCGCATTTTCGTACCCTGCGTGAGCGAGAGCTTCGGCAACCGAAAGATATGCGTCGTGAAGTTGAACGTATTTTCCGCAGAGGGCTATTTTAACAGTCTTGTCACGCGCTGCAATTCTGCCGAGCATTTTGTTCCACTCGGTCAAATCGATAACTCTGGGATCGAGTTTCAGTCTTTTGCAGACTATCTCTGAAAACCTGCTTTCTTCAAGCATTATGGGGCATTCGTAGAGCACGGGCATTGTCATATTTTCGATACAGCACTCGGGCTCGACGTTGCAGAACATTGCAATTTTAGCCCTTACGTCAGAGGGCATAGGCGCGTCGACACGCGCAATAATAATATCGGGATTTATACCCATTCCCTGAAGCTCCTTGACGGAATGCTGGGTGGGTTTCGACTTGAACTCTTCCGAACCCGAGATATAGGGCACAAGCGTAACATGAATAAAACAGCAGTTATCCCTGCCGACTTCACGCGCGACCTGCCTTATAGCTTCGATAAAGGGCTGACTTTCGATATCGCCTATCGTGCCGCCGATTTCGGTTATTACGACGTCTGCACTCGAAGTTTTGCCGACGTTGTAAATAAAGGTTTTAATTTCGTTTGTAACGTGGGGAATTACCTGAATAGTCTGTCCGAGGTATTCTCCGTTGCGCTCTTTGTGAAGAACGTTCCAATAGACCTTACCCGTGGTAAGGTTGGAGTACTTATTTAAGTTTTCGTCGATAAAACGCTCGTAATGACCGAGGTCGAGATCGGTTTCAGCGCCGTCGTCGGTAACAAACACCTCTCCGTGCTGGAAAGGGCTCATTGTGCCGGGGTCGATATTTATATAGGGGTCAAGCTTTTGCGAAGCTACTTTATAGCCCCTGCATTTCAACAGTCTGCCAAGCGATGCCGCCGTTATTCCCTTGCCCAAACCGGACACTACTCCGCCCGTTACAAATATATACTTCGTCATATTTCTTCTCCGAGTATTAAATCCTTTTTATTATATCACAGCCGATAATTAATTGCAAGAATTATTATTATTAAATAATAAATTTAAAGCGCAGGCAACTCGACGTCTCCGACAAAGGATAGGGTTGCGCCGCCCGTCATTGTTACGCGCTCGTCGGTGTAGACGATTTTTAAATCACCGCCCAAAAGATGAACGAGTATCTCTTTGCCCTTGTCGCAAAAACCGTTTAAAACGGCGGCAACCGCAACCGCGCACGCGCCTGTGCCGCAGGCAAGCGTTTCTCCGCTTCCGCGCTCCCATACGCGCATTTTTAACTCGTTGCGCGCTATCACCTTTACAAACTCGGTATTTATCCTCTCTGGAAACGCCGCGTGGTTTTCAAACTTTTTGCCTATTTGCTCCAAGTCAAGCCCGTCGGGGTCGGCAAAAACAACGCAGTGCGGATTGCCCATAGAAACAAGCGTAACGTTATACTCCCTTCCTTCGACAGACAAGGGCTTTGAAATAACTTTACCGCTGAAAACAGACGGGATTTTTGCGCCGTCCAATTCAGCCCTTCCCATATCGACTTTCGCGCTTGCGACTTTCCCCTTTTCGTCAAAATCGAAATGCAATGTTTTTATACCCGAAAGCGTTTCAACCGTGCACTTATCTCCGTCTACATAGCCCAAGTCGCGAGCCAGCTTGCCGACGCACCTTATTCCGTTGCCGCACATTTTGCCCTCGGAGCCGTCGGCATTGAACATACGCATTTTACAGTCGGCAATTTCCGACGGGCATAGCAAAATGACGCCGTCGCCGCCGATATAGAAATGTCTGTCGGAAAGCTTTTTTGAAAGCTGTTCGGGATTGCTTATTTGATTTTTAAAACAGTCGAAATAGATATAGTCGTTGCCTATACCGTGCATTTTATAAAACTTCATACATTTATTATAGTGCAAGCGTGCATATTTTGCAATAAAAAACGGTGCGGTTTTTCCGCACCGTTTAACTTTATGTTACGTCAAAAATTTGTAAATAATTTCCATTAATTTTTAAAAAAATATTGACATCAATGAATATTATAGTTATAATACTTATACAATTAAATTTCTTTGGGGCAAGGTGAAATTCCTTACCGGCAGTAATCTCTTTTAGAGTAGTCTGAGAAGAACGAAAGTTCCCGAATAGGTGCGATTCCTATACCGACGGTAGAGTCCGGATGAATGAAGAATACTGTAAAATTACTACGCCCTTTTTGGGCGTTTTTTTCTTAAAGAAATTTAATTAATTTTATAATTAGGAAAATTATGAAAAATGAAAATTATTTTTTATTTTTTGACATTTATTATCACGTGCTTTGGCATTGTGGTTACAATTATAGAAAAAAATCCGTCCCTGCTTGCAGTCTGCTTATTGGGCGGATTAATTTCCTTCGAATTAATATATCTATTAACAAAGCGTAATAAATAGTTTATAAATACAGTATTCAGGTCGGAGAAATCCGACCTCTTTCATTTTATACCTCAATTTCTCCAAACGCGGTTTTGCTTAAACCACTCGGTGTCTTTTAAAATTACGTCGTTATTGCTGCAATACAGTTTTAAAACACCGCTTTTGGTATAGAACACAATGTTTCCGTTCATAGAGGTAAAATTGTTGGCGTCGTAATCGACAATCAAAGTTGTGCAATAAATATTTTCGGTAAAGAGCGCAACTCTGTCTATAAACGCCTGCGCCGGGAATGTGTTTTGAGGGTTGGACGTGTACTCGGTTGTACCGCAACAGCAACATACCGCAACATTTTTAGGCTTAATGACATTCAAAAGTTTTATAGTGGAAGCAGTATAGCTACCGTGATGTCCGCCCTTGAACAGCTCTACTTGGGGAAGGTTATTACTGTCGACAAGGCTACTTTCCCCTTCTTCCTCCAAATCGCCAGTGAACAGATAGTTGTATATATTGTTGTCCGTATTCTGAGTTAAGAGAGTGCAGACGGAATAATCGTTTTCGTCCTTGGTGCTTTGGTCGTAATATTTTTGATAAAGAATATTCAAAGAAACGCGTTTGTCGTCGTCAAGAAAGTACTGCCGCTGCGCGCCGTCGGTCTGATACCAGCACTGTTTTGCCGTATAGACAGTTGTTCCCTGCGATTTTGCATAATCTACAGCGGAAAGAAAATTTTTATAAATCTGCGTAGTGGAGTTAGTGCCTGCAAATGTTATAAGCGTTTCCACCTTGTATTGATATAAAATACCCGTGCGAGAACCGTTTTTGGAGTTTCCCACAAAACCTGCGATATGGTCCTGATGCGCGTGAGTTGCTATGACGTATTCCAACACCCCGTCTGTGCAGTATGTATCGACGTATTGCTTAATAGTTGCCGCGCTGTTTTGTCGCGAACCTGCGTCTATTAAAACTTCGGTATCGCCGCATTTTATTAATGTGCAGTCCCCCGTTTCCCTGTTGCCCAGCTCTAAAAAGTGAATCGAAAGGTCGCTGTTTACAACCTCTTCTTGACTTCCCGATGTATTTTCGGGCTTGCCGCAGACACCGCAAACTCCGTCAATAAAATTATGGTTGCCCGTTGCCTTGATAGGCTGTTCCTCTATATCTTTACAGACGGTGCATTCACGCTTTTTTAGTCCGTCGTTGCCGCAGTCGGCGTCCGTTTCAACGACCCACTCGCTGAAAGTATGGTCCCCGAACCCGAGATATTTATGAAAGATATCGGGGCGCACGCACCAGAAGATTGCTAATGCGGCAATTACTATTACAAGCAAAATTACCAGCGTAATAAATAACTTGGGGTGTCTTTTTGCGGCGCTTGAAATTTTTTTGGATTTTTTCGACATAGTTTACCTTATAAATTTTTGAGCTGATTTATAACTTTTTCGCGCATTTCGATGTATTTATTTAATTTTTCCCGCTCGTCGTCCACCAATTTTTTGGGAGCTTTTGCAACAAAGCCCTGGTTGTTGAGCTTGCCGTCCGCACGGCGAATTTCGTCCATAATACGCTCAAGCTCCCCCTCGAGTCTTGCCTTTTCCTTCTCTATATCGACAAGTTCTCCCATGGGAATAAATATAGTGCCTATGCCGAGTACTTTTGTCACAGTCTTTTCCCCAGCCTCCGCCGCGGAAGATATAAAATTGATTTCCTTTGCGCCGGCAAGTTTCAATATACTTTCTTGATTTGACGATATTTGACGCCTGTTTTCCGTGACTATATACAGGCTGACTTTACGCGAAGGAGGACAGTCGAGTTCCGTCTTTGCCGCACGCACCGCCTTGATAATTTCCATTATTCCGCCGAAGCTTACAACGTCCTTTTTATAGGCGCGGCGCGAATTGTATCTGGGGAATTCCTTTGTCATAATCGTGCCCTGAGTTCCGGGCAGATTGCGGTAAATTTCATCTGTAATAAACGGAATAAAGGGGTGTAAAAGCTTCAACGCGTTGTCGAGAACGTACACAAGTACAGCCAACGCGCCGTCGCGCTTTGCGGAGTCGTCCGACTTTAACGCAGGCTTTACAAGCTCGATATACCAATCGCAGAAATCCGACCACATAAAGTCGTACATTATCTGGCAGGCAATGCCGAACTCGAATTTGTTGAGGGTAAGAGTGACGTCGCGTATTGCCGACTGCAACCTTGCGATAATCCATTTGTCGGCATGGGAGAGTTTGACTTCTTCCAAACTCTTTACCTTATGCCCCTCCGCACTCATAATTACAAATCGGCTTGCGTTCCATATTTTGTTCATAAAGTTGCGGCAAGCCTCAACCTTCGCGTCGGAGTAGCGCGTATCGTTTCCCGGGGCCACGCCCTGCAGCAGCGAGAAGCGCAAACTGTCCGCACCGTATTTATCTATGACTACAAGGGGGTCTACGCCGTTGCCGAGACTCTTTGACATCTTTCTGCCCTTTTCGTCGCGCACAAGCCCGTGAATAAGCACGTCGCGGAAGGGGACTTTACGCATATGTTCGAGTCCCGAAAAAATCATTCTCGCAACCCAGAAAAATATTATGTCATATCCCGTGACAAGTACGTCGCCGGGGTAGAAATATTCCAAATCGGAGGTGTCGTCGGGGAAGCCCAAGGTGGAGAAAGGCCATAGCGCGGAAGAGAACCATGTATCGAGAACATCTTCGTCCTGACTGAGGTTGATTGAGCCGCAAACGGGGCATATATGGGGGTCTACCTTTGCGCAAATCTCTTTTCCGCAGTCCTTACAGTACCAAACGGGGATACGGTGTCCCCACCAAAGCTGACGGGAAATACACCAATCCTTTACGTTTTCCATCCAATTATAATACGTCTTTGCAAAGCGTTCGGGCACAAAGGTAATTTTCTTATCCGTGACCGCGTCTATTGCCGGACGGGCAAGCTTTTGCATTTTTACAAACCACTGTTTTGAAACTATCGGCTCGACCGTTGCGCCACACCTGTAGCAATGTCCGACGTTGTGAGAATGCGGAACGATTTTCACAAGCGCACCGCTTGTTTTTAACTGCTCGACAAGCTGCTTTCTGCACTCGTATCTGTCAAGCCCCTCAAAACGGCCTGCAAGCGAATTCATTGTTCCGTCGTCATTCATTACGCGCACTACGGGCAAGTTATGGCGCAGACCTACTTCGAAATCGTTGGGGTCGTGCGCAGGCGTTATTTTTACGCAGCCCGTGCCGAACTCCATATCGGCGTGTTTATCCCCCACTATGGGTATAGCCTTGTCTATCACGGGCAAAATTACATTTTTACCTATTAAATGTTTATACCTTTTGTCCTCGGGATTGACTGCCACAGCCGTGTCTCCGAACATTGTTTCGGGACGGGTCGTAGCAACCTCCAAAGCGACGTTTTCCCCCTCTACGGGATAATTTATATGCCAGAAGTTTCCATTCTCTTCGGAATACTCGACTTCGGCGTCGGAGAGCGCAGTTTTACAGCAAGGGCACCAATTTATTATGCGGCTGCCTCTGTAAATAAGCTTTTTATTGTATAAATTTACAAAAACTTCCCTTACGGCTTTCGAGCATTTTTCGTCCATAGTAAAGGTAAGCCTCGACCAATCGCAGGAAGAGCCCAACTTTTTGAGCTGTTCGACTATTCTGCCGGCGTACTTATCCTTCCATGCCCAGGCGCGCTTCAAAAAACCGTCCCTGCCAACCTGCTCTTTTGTAAGTCCTTCGCTCTTCATCTGCTCGACTATTTTAACTTCGGTAGCAATGGAAGCGTGGTCGGTACCGGGAAGCCAAAGCGCGCAATAGCCCTGCATTCTTTTAAAACGAACGATAGAATCCTGCAAGGTTTCGTCCATTGCATGACCCATATGCAACTGTCCCGTAATGTTGGGCGGCGGCATCATAACCGTGAACGGAACTTTACTGTCGTCTCTTACGGCTTTGAAACAACCGCTCTCCTCCCACTCTTTATAGAGCTTGTCCTCAAAAGATTTGGGGCTGTAGGTCTTTTCCATAATCCTCTCCTTAAAACTCGGAAATTTATATATACGTTATTATTATAAAATAAAACGCAAAAATTGTCAAACGCTAACGGTGCGGCATAAAATGTATTATTAAAATTTTAAGGAGTTTTAACTTAATTGAAAAAGAAAATTTTAAGCTGCATTATTGCAGTCTGTTTCTGCCTGATGATACCTCTTGCGTTCACGGGCTGTAAGGACGGAAAAACCGTCATTAAAATCAACGAAGTAACACACTCGGTATTCTATGCTCCGATGTATCTTGCGGATTCTTTGGGATATTTCGAGGAAGAAGGATTTGAAATCGAGCTTACCAACGGCGGCGGCGCGGATAAAACTATGGCTGCCGTGCTTTCGGGCGGCGCAGACATAGGTTTTTGCGGCCCCGAAGCAGTTATATATACTTATCTTGGCGGCAGCGAGGACCAGCCCAAAGTTTTCGGTCAATTGACTAAGCGCGACGGCAGTTTGCTTGTCGGCAGAACAAAACAGGACAATTTCGACTGGAAATCGCTTGACGGCAAAGAAATTCTTGCCGGCAGACCTGGCGGCGTTCCCTTTATGACCTTTGAATACGTCTGCAAAAATGCCGGCGTAAGCCCTAAATTCATAACGGAAGTAAGCTTTAACTCTATGACCGCCGCGTTCGAGGGCAACGTCGGAGATTATTGCACAATGTTCGAGCCCTCCGCTTCGGACTTCCAAGCCGCAGGCAAGGGCTATATCGTCGGCTCGGTAGGAGAGCAGTCGGGAGAAATTCCCTATACCTGTTTTATGGCTAAGTCGAGCTATATAGAAAAGAACGGAGATAAAATCGAGGGACTTTTAAGAGCGATAACAAAGGCAATTAAATATCTAAACGAGAATGATATTTCGACTGTTGCCGAAAAGCTTGACGGTTATTTTGCCGATACGAGCATTGAAAGCATAAAAGCTTCGCTCAAAACTTATAAAGATATCGACGCCTGGGTTGACAATATGGCTATGAAAGAGAGTGCGTTTACAAGGCTTCAGGACGTTATCGAGCTTGCAGGCGAGCTTGACCGCCGCGTCGATTTCAAAGATATTGTGCTGACGGAAACCGCGCAAAAGGTGTATAACGAAATATACGCTTAAAAATATGCTTGAATTTAAAAACGTATCTTACACCTATCACACCAAAGCCGGAGAAACGACGGCTGTCGACAAACTCAATTTTACCGTTGAAAACGGTGAGTTTGTTTCGGTAATAGGTCCGTCGGGGTGCGGAAAAACGACCATACTTTCACTTGCCGCAGGACTTTTAGCTCCGTCCTCGGGTGAAGTTTTACGCGGAAACGGAGAGTTCGGATATATGTTGCAACGCGACGCGCTGTTCCCCTGGCGCACCGTCGAGGGAAACATATTTCTACCCTTGGAGGTAAAAAAGCGCAACACCCCCGAAAAGAGAGAAAAAGCAGTTGAACTTGCCGTAAAATACGGACTTAAAGACTTTTTGAAAAAGACCCCGAAAGAGCTTTCAGGCGGTATGCGACAGCGAGTTGCGCTCATACGCACGCTTGCCGCCGAACCCGAAATTCTTTTATTGGACGAACCTTTTTCCGCGCTCGACTATCAGACGAGGCTGGAAGTCTGCGACGACGTGCAAGGCATAATCAAAAGCGAAAAAAAGACGGCGCTGCTTGTTACGCACGACATTTCGGAGGCAATTGCGCTTTCCGACAAGGTGGTTGTTTTATCAAAACGGCCGGCAACGGTAATAGCCGTACACCCCATTAATTTCGGTGGCAACGTGCCGAAAAACAGGCGCGAGTGCGGAGAGTTTGCCCAAACTTTTGAAATTTTAAGAAAAGAACTCGGCATATAGAGTCAATGTCGGGTTCCGAGGAAAAACATATGAAAAAAAATACTGATTTTTCGCGCGAACACATAGCGTATCTCAAAAAAGTGCGCAATAAAAAAATTATAATTAACGTGTCGCGCTGTATGATACTCATTTTAATTTTGGGGTTTTGGGAACTGTTTGCCCAGCTTAAAATCATCGACCCGTTTATAACGAGCTCCCCTTCAAGGGTAATGAAAACCTGCGCCTCGCTATATGCCGACGGCACGCTTTTCCACCACATAGGCATAACGCTAATGGAAACGTTTTTAGGTTTTTTGATTGCCGTGGTTTTAGGCTACGCAATAGCCGTTGCACTTTGGGCAAGCGACACTTTACGAAAAGTGTTGGAGCCGTATATAGTGGTGCTCAATTCCCTACCCAAAATTGCGCTCGGACCTTTGATTATCATATGGATAGGCACGGGCTACGACGCAATAATATTTATGACTGTGCTCGTTTCGATTATAGTGTGTATAATGAATATGCTTTCGGGATTTATCGCGGTAGATAAAACAAAACTGCTTCTTATGAAATCGATGGGAGCGTCAAAGCTTACCACTTTGCGAAAGCTTATTATACCGGCTTCACTGCCTACCCTTATAAACACGCTGAAAGTTGCCGTCGGGCTTGCCTGGATAGGTTCGATTATGGGAGAGTATATCGTTTCCAAAGCCGGACTCGGCTACCTCATAGTCTACGGCGGTCAGGTGTTCAAATTAGACCTGGTTATGGCTGCGACGTTTATTCTATGCCTGCTTGCCGGAGGTATGTACGGTATAATTGCACTTGTGGAAAAAAGAATTTCAAAATAGCTTTTACTTTGAATTAATAAAATTTAAGCGAGCGCAACACGCTCGCTTATCTTTTTAAAAGATAAGCGCCGCGGAAAAAATCAAAGCCGCGCATACAAACGCCGTATTTATTACTTTTTTTATATATTTGTTCATACCGCTCTTTCAACTTTTCGTCCGGCATAGGCTTGTCTTTCGCGCATATTTAGACCTTTGGAATTGGAAAGCTCCAAAAACAGACGCTCGCACTCGTTTACGCGAATGCACTCCCCCTTATCGATTAAAAAAGTTTCTCCTTCGTGCCTTGTTCTTATAATTTGTTTCTGCCTTTCGATATATAGAGTAAAATTCATATTATCTCCTCCTACATTTTACATTATCTATTTTACACGCAATACTTGACAGAAATTGTCAGGTATGATAAAATTATTTAAAAAAATTTTAGTTTCTGTTTATTGTATTTTTACAGGGAGGAAATTATTCTATGAAATATGACGTAATGCTTAAAATTTTAAACTTACTTTTACAGCGCAGAAGCATTACTGCGGTCGAGCTTGCGCGGAGGTATGAAGTTTCGGTGCGCAGCGTTTACAGATATATCGACGAGTTGGTTTGCTGCGGTGTGCCCATAGAAATTGCGCGCGGCAGGTACGGCGGACTTACCATAGCCGACACCTACCGTCTGCCCACGGGGTATTTTACGCGAGAGGAATACGAAGCTGTTTTGAACGCGCTTGACGCCATGTCGTCGCAGATTTCCGACGAAAATCTACTATCGGCACGGGACAAGCTTGAAAGCAAGCGAAAATACGAAAAGCGCGAGCTTGCGGTTTGCGGCAACATTATAATCGACGGAGGAACCTGGGGGGACGGAGTCAAATTTTCTCAAAAGATGGCGGTCTGCGAGCAAGCCGTAAACTATGCCAAGCAAATTTTGATTGACTATATTTCGCGCGAGGGAGAACATTCAAAGCGAATTATCGACCCGTATGTGCTTATTTTTAAAAAGAACGTTTGGTATGTTTGGGCATTTTGCCACACTAAGCAGGATTTTAGAACATTTAAAATAGGCAGAATACGCTCGGCTGCGTTTACGGGCAAGACGTTTAAAAAGCGCGAGTTTACGCGCGACGATATTGACCTTAACTTTTATTACAAGGACGACGAGCTGACCGAAGTCACTTTCGAGATTGAAAAAAATTCTATTGCCGACGCCGAGGAGTGGTTGGGGATTGACAACATAGAGCCGCGCGGAAACGCGTTTTGCTCCAACTTGAAGCTTCGCGACGACGAGTCGCTTGTAAATAAAATTTTGAGTTTCGGCGGCGCAGTGAAAGTTTTACAGCCCGAGGAATTAAGACAAAGGGTTGTTGCCGCCGCAAGAAAAATTGCAGAAAACAACGCATAAAAAAACAGCGGAAAGTTTGCAAGCTTTCCGCTGTTATTATCAATCTCTATCTATAGTCAAGGTGTATGAAAAACTTTTTCCGCCTTCGTCGGCAAAATTTATAAACGGCTTTTTTGAAAGCTCTTTCGGGGCGCCGTCATAGTCGTTTATGCCCCACCAGGGTTCGACGCAAACATATTCTCCGCCGTCCTCGTTGCTCCAAAACGCAAATACGGGGCAATTTGATTTGAAAGCATAAGTAAAACCGTCGACGGTTTTTGCAAAAATCTTACCGCCCGAAAGGTTGCCGAGTTGTAAAGTTTTACATTGCCTGAAAAAATCCTTATTGGCAACAAACCTTTTAATCTTGCCGATACTTGCTCCCTCTCCCGTGCCGAGCGGATACATAACGGGCTGTTCCTCGTTTTCAAACTCGATTAATGCCTCTCCCTTCGGCGCGACAAGCCCTGGATGACCGCCGACATAAAAGGGAATTTTACCCGATTTCGAACGCACTGTATATGTGACTGTCACTGAATTTGCAATCAGCTTATAACAAATTTCAAAGTCGAACGAGTAAGGATAAGTCTTTTTTGTCTGCTCGTTGTCGGTAAAGCCCAAAATAATTTTGTCGGCGCTCTTTTCGATAAATCTGAACGAAGCATACCTTGCAACGCCGTGCGACTCAGGTGCAAAAGTTGCGCCCTCCGCCTCGTATTCTCCGGCGTGTCCGACTATGGGAAAAATTACTACGTCGCGACTTTTCCAGGCGGCACCGCCCTGCCAAAGCCGCTCTTCTCCACGATAATTCAAAGAAACCATACTTCCGCCTTCGGTGTCAACGGACAGCGACAAAACTTCGTTTCTAATCGTATAAATCATCTTAATACCTCTACCAACCGAGCGTTTCTCCGCCGAGTATATGAATGTGCAAGTGGAACACCGTCTGACCGGCGTCCTCCCCTTGATTGATTACAAGGCGGTAACCGTTTTCACAGCCGTTGGCTTTGGCTATTTCGGGTATCTTTATAAGCATATACTTGACAAGCTCGGCTCGTTCGGCGTCCATTTCGGAAAGAAGCTTGAAATGCTCTTTTCCGATTGCAAGCAAATGAATTTTTGCCTTAGGTTCGATGTCGCGGAAAACGAGCATTTTATCGTCTTCATACACCTTTTGCGAAGGGATTTCTCCCTTTATGATTTTACAGAATATGCAGTTATCGTTCAGCATTGTATTTTCTCCTTCACGATCATTTAAATTAGTTGAGCATACGCTCCGTCCTTGTATGCAGATGTCAAAACTATACCGTATTTTTTACCGGACGTCAATTGCGCGTCTACATAAACTTTTATATAGTTGCCCGTGTAGCCCGTCCAAAGCTTGCCGTCGCGCTCTTCGGCAATTACTTCGAGCGGTTTATTCAAAAACTTATTTATATATTTTTGGGTTGAAAGCGCAGAAGCCGACAAAAGCTTATGCAGCCTTTGGCTTTTTATTTCGGGAGGTAAATCTTTAAGCTTAAAAGCCTGCGTGCCCTCCCTGGGAGAAAACGCAAAGGCGTGAACTCTGGCAAAGCCGACCTCTTCGATTATAGACAAGCTTTCGGCAAAGTCCTCCTCAGTTTCGGTAGCAAAGCCGACAATTATGTCGGTAGTTATTGCCGCCGAGGGAAAGTATTTATAGATCAGGTTACATTTTTTTATATACTCTTCGCGCGTGTAGTGTCTGTTCATCGACTTCAACACTTTGGACGAGCCGCTCTGCAAGGACAGATGAAACTGCGGTGCAAAGTCGTATAACGCGCCAAGCGCGGAAAGAAGCTCTTCGTCAATTACGTTGCATTCGAGCGAGCCGAGCCTTATGCGCTTTTTGACGGGGGAAAGCGACTTTATGAGGTCGGTTAAAGTTACTGCGTCATAGCCGTAAGAGGAAATATTTATGCCCGTAATTACTATTTCCGGACTGTCGCACTCAGCGATTTCACCCAATATATCCTCGACTTTACGCGATTTTTCCCTACCGCGCAGATACGGAATTATACAGTAAGAACAGAAATTATTGCAGCCGTCCTGTACCTTTATAAACGCCCTTGTCTTAGTTTGTTTGGGGAAAGATAAGCCGCAATTTTCTTTTGAATAGAGCAGTGAAATTTTTTCGACTATCTCTTGCTTGCGCTGTGCACCCGTTACAAAGGTCACGCCCTTTTCTTCAAAAGCGGAGCAATTCTTTTCGGAAGCGCAACCGCACACAAAAATTTGCGCGTCGGCATTAAACTTTTTTACCCTTGCGACAAGCTGACGGCTCTTTTTTTCGGCTTCGCGAGTTACCGCGCAGGTGTTGAGAACGTAGATATCGGCAAAAGAAAGCTTGTCCGAAACCTCAAAGCCCATCTTTTCAAGCGAGGACATTATAGCCGCGCTTTCGACCTCGTTTACCTTACAGCCGAGCGTAAATACTACGGCTTTCATTTAAGTTCCCCCAAAGAATACGCGACGAGCGTGCAGACGGCAATACACGCCGTTTCGGCGCGGAGAATGCGTTTGCCTAGCGAAATGCCGCAATAGCCGAGCTGTTTTGCAAGCTTAAATTCATTTTCCGAAAATCCGCCCTCGCTGCCCACGACAACAGCCGTAGAGCCGCTTAAACGGGACATATCCCCGTCCGAATGCGACAAAAACTCGCAGGCAAACAGCTTGTTGTTATAGCTTTCGGCAGAGGAAAGAGCGGCGGAAAGATTGTCGAAATAGAGTATTTCGGGAGCGCGAGAACGCAGGCACTGCTTAGCCGCCTCGCGCGCAACTTTTTTTAACCTTTCAAGCTTGTTATCGCTCATATACGCAGAACAGTATTCGGAAGTGAATACGCCGATTTTGCTTACGCCCAGCTCGCAGGCTTTTTGAACAATAAGCTCTGTTTTATCCCCTTTTAAGGCACCGCACAAAAGGTAAATTTGCTGCTCAGGTTCTTTATCTCCCTCGGTTACCCCCGTAATATGCGCCGACAAACGGTGTTTCTCAACTTTTACTACTATTGCCGTGTACTCGTTTCCGCTGCCGTCCAAAAGAACGATTTCACTGCCCTCTTCAACGCGCAGTACGGTTTTTGCGTGAATAAACTCTTCCCCTTCAAGCACGGCAACCGTGTCTACGGGGTAGTTCAAACTTTCAATAAAAAATCTTTTGGGAGTACTCATAGCTTAAACGAAAGAGCAATCCACTCCCCCTCCCTGACCGTCTTTTCAAGCTTTAAATTTTGAGCGGAGAACGCGGTTATAACCATATCGAGACGGCTTTCTATAATTCCGCTTAAAATTAAAGTTCCGCCGTTTTTAAGATTTTTGGGTATCGAAAGCGCAAGTCCGCACAAAATTTCGGCGGTAATGTTTGCAAGCATTATGTCACCTTTGACTTCGGCATTGTCCAAGAGGTTGGCATGCGCTACTGTAACTTTATCGGTCACGCCGTTTATTTCGCAGTTGTGTTTTGCGCTTTCGACGGCAACATAGTCTATGTCTGTAAGATAGGCGTACTTTGCGCCCAGCTTAATTGCCGAAATTCCCAAAATTCCGCTGCCGCACCCGACGTCTAGACAAACGCTGTCGCTTGTGATATAGTCCTGCAACAGCTTTAAACACATCGAAGTAGTTTCGTGCTCTCCCGTACCGAACGCCATATTGCTGTCCAAAAGCACAACTTCTTCGTCGGGCTGTTTTTCGTATTTAATCCACTCGGGACAGACGACAACGCGGCTGCCTATGTGCAACGGTCTGAAATGCGTTTTCCAAATTTCTATCCAATCGTCCCCCTCCACTTCACGAGAGGAAGTTTCCAAAGTTCCCACAGAAATTATACCGTTGCAGTTATGTAAAAGCTCTTCCATATCCTCGCGGATACGCTTTGAAATTTCAGCCGTTTCGTCGAGCGGAATAAACGCCTTAACAAGCACGTCGCGCCTGTTTTCCAAAAGGCTTTCGTCCATATAGTCCCAATACATAACCTTGTTTTGCTGTAAGGCTATGACGTCCTTTACGTCGGAAATTGCCACGCCGTAATTAGTATAGCGCCACAAAATATCAGCGACAAGCTCGCTTCCCTCGCTTGTAGTGTGAATGGTAAGTTCGGTAAATTTCATAATGACCTCGTATATATTTATTCTATCAAAAACCGTGTTTGAAATCAAGAAAAACGCCTCGCAAAATTTTCGAGGCGTACACTTTATTTTTTGTTGAGATACTCTACGGCATAGTGCAGCGCGGTGTTGCCTTCACCTGCGGACTTTATATATTGATAAGGTCTGCCCGTGCAGTCGCCTGCGGCAAAAATTCCGTCTATATTAGTGCGCATTTGTCTATCTACGCATATATGCCCGTTTTCCACTTTTAAGCCGTGAACAAGAGTTGTGGGGGAAAACGCGTTTTTAAGCACAAACACACCGTCGACTTCCAACTTTTCACCGTCGCATTCAACGCCGCGCACCTTCATATCCCCGTAAATTTTTTTGAGCGGTTTTAAAACGACCTCGGCGTTCGACGGTTTTATTTCGTACCCCTTGTACATAGGGAACACATAAACTTTTTTTGCAAGCGAACAAAGATATTCTATTTCGGCTTCATAGTGCTTGTCGGTACTGTAAACGCAAATTGTCTTGTCGCGGTACATAAGCCCGTCGCAGGTCGCGCAGTAGCTTACGCCCCTGCCGAGAAATTCTTCTTCCCCGACAACAGGTTTCAAAGTTTCGACGCCGACGCACAAAATTACTGACCTTGCCGTAAAATCTTTATTGCCTGCAATAAGCGTAAAATGGTCACCCGTCTGGTACACGCCCGAAATTATTTCTTCAAAAAGTTCGATACCCATACTTTGCGTATGGTTTAAAAGCGCCCAGCCGAGTTGGTCGCCAGTGACGTCGGGCAAACCGGGATAGTTTTTTATATGCGGCGCGGCGCCGACCTTTTTAGAAACGGCGCGGCTTGAAACCCAA
Source organism: uncultured Christensenella sp. (assembly GCA_910585685.1). Classification (GTDB taxonomy): domain Bacteria; phylum Bacillota; class Clostridia; order Christensenellales; family Borkfalkiaceae; genus Coproplasma. The sequence goes on along the minus strand of CAJUEO010000011.1, from coordinate 23,928 downwards.
ATATATTTTTTATTTAAAAGCTTTGCGTTGATAGCCGCGGATACGCCTGCAGGGCCGCTGCCGATAATTGCTATATCATACATATTTATAATTTACCCTAAAACGCGTGCATTTAGTCGCGTTTAATTTATTTTCTATTGTCCGTAATACATAAAACTTCATTTGCGTCCAAATCAAGCAAAATACAAATATTAGCAAATGTTTCAAGCGACGGCATAGCTTTACCTGCAAGATAACAAGCAACAGTAGGTTGCTTAACATGCAATAATTCTGCTATTTGCGTTTGACTTTTACCGGAATTTCGTATTGCATCTATTATTTTTTTGCGTATTTCTTCAGTTGTAACCATAATAATATCGACGTGCGTTTAGTCGCATTTAAACTATCTTCTATTGTCTGTAATACATAAAATTTCATTTGCGTCCAAATCAAGCAAAATACATATTTCCGCTAATTTATCAAGCGTTGGCAAAGTTTTGCCGGATAAATATTGCTGTACAGCCGATTGATATATATTCAAGTGAGAAGCAATTTGCGTTTGAGTCATTCCGCTGTTTTTTATAGCTTCTTGCAACCTTTTTTTAATTTCTTCTATTGCAACCATAAAACACCTCCATTTTTGGGCACTCTGCACAAAGTTTAACAGAATTGCTGTTAAAATGCTTGCATTATCAGCAATACTGTTATATAATTTACTTAAATATCAGCAATACTGTTAATTATGCAATCCAACCAAGAAAACACGGCAAAATTTTTACTTCATTTCGGACAATTTTTCGGCTAAGTCCTGCATTTCTTTGGGAGGAACGCACGTTTCGCTTTGCTTAACTATTTGCTCGACAATTATTTTTGCGCGCTCGGGCGGAATTATAGTTCCCACACCTGCCACGCAACCGCCGGGGCAGCCCATACCCTCGATAAGATAGCCGTTTAACTTGCCTGCCTTTGCGAGCGTAAGCACTTTTTTGCACTCGGTAAGCCCCTCGGCGTGCTGAATTTTGACCTGTACGTCGGGATAATATTCGGCAATGCAACGCTCGATTGCGCTTGCAACGCCGCCCGCGCAGGCATAGCCGCGACCTGCGCCCGTAGCTTTAATTTTAACGGGAAGCTCTTCAAGCTTTTCAAGTTCAAGCCCCTTTGCTTCAAACATAGCCGAAAGCTCTTCGAAAGTAATTACAAAATCGACAAAGCTACGAACCGTTCGGCGCGAAGCTTCGAGCTTTTTAGCCGCGCAGGGTCCTATAAATACCACCCTCGCGTTGGGGCGCTTGACTTTGATTGAGCGCGCGGTTGCAACCATAGGCGTAAGCTCTTCGGAAACTTCGCTTGCAAGGTCGGGAAACTGCGTTTTGACAAGCACCGCCCAAGCAGGACAGCAGCTTGTAAAAAGGAAGGGAAGTTTGCCCGTAGCTACAGCTTCAACGTAATGGTGCGCTTCGGAAATGCAACCCACGTCCGCGCCGACAGCCACTTCGTACACGTCTTTGAAGCCGACGGCAAGCAGCGCCGATTTAAGTTTGCCGGGGGTAACTTTTGCGCCGAACTGACCTATGATTGCAGGAGCGACGGCGGCAACTACCTCGTCACCCTTCTTTATTGCCTGAATAAGCTGGAAAATTTGCGATTTATCCGCAATTGCGCCGAAAGGACAAGCCGACATACACTGACCGCACGCAACGCAAACATTGTTGTCAATCTGCGCCCTGCCGTACTCGTCGGAAGTAATTGCTTTAACTCCGCAAGCCGCGGCGCAGGGTCTTGAATGATAGGCAACCGCGTCGTAAGGGCAAGCCGCCTTGCATCTGCCGCATTTTATGCACTTGCTTTGGTCAATAAACGCCCTGTCTTTTACAATGGAAATTGCGTCCCTCGGGCAGCTTTTCATGCAAGCGTGCGAAACGCAGTTGCGGCATTGGTTTGAAACGAAGTATTCATTGTCGGGGCAGGCGTCGCAAGCCGAAGGAATTACCTGCATAAGAGGCGGTTCGTAGTATTTGTCGGCAATGGTGCTTTTATTTACGCCCGAAGTGATATGTACGGGTCTGTTTTCGGGACGGAGCGACAGCCCCATAGCAAGCCTTACCCTTTCCGAAGCGATTTGCCTTTCGCGATATATACTTTCGCGGTATTTAGGCACCTCGTCGGGAGTTATTAAAAAGGGAATTTCCTCTAAATCCTGCGGAGGATTGTCCGACTCATACGCAACGCGCGCAACTTCTGTAAAAACTTTTTTTCTTAAATCTGTAACTACACTTTGACTTTTCATATTCTGTCCTCCAAAACAAGTAAATAATCTGCTGTTACACCTAATAATTTTTATTAATTATAGCATACAATTAATTAATTTTCAAATTATTTGGTAAAATTTTATCAATAAAAAATTTTTGAATACATCTTGTCGTTTATTGTTCAATTTAAAAACATTTCATTATAGCGAAACATTTCAATGCAAATACATGTTAAAATTCATACATATTTAAATATTTCAGGAGAATATATGAAAGAAAATTTATTTGAGAAGCTACAAAATGAACTTATAGGGTTTATGCATATGTGCTCGAAAGAAGATTTAAACCTTTTAATTTGTCAACCGAAAGAAAAAACAATCGATGATTTTGCAAGGTTTTTTTGTTTGGGAGTTGTGTTTGATTTGAGAGGAGTTTTTTTAAAGATAGTTTGTCAATACGAAACTTTAGGCAACGTGCAGAAGCTTTTAGATTACATAGATGCTTTGAAATTTGAAACTATAGACAAGTGGGTAAACGAGTTTTTGGAAAAAATACCTCTTGAAGAAATAAAAGACTGTGCTTACGAACTTTGGGAAGTCAAGAAAAACAATATAATGAAAAACGGGTTTGAGTTTTCAAAATTATTATAAAAAAATCCCCTTTCGGGGATTTTTATTTTAAACTGAACTTTCAGCGGCATAAAAAATATGCCAATCGAAATCAAGTAGCAAACCTATTCTCTTTGCCATATCGGGGGAAGGAGTTTTCTTACCACTAATTATATAAGTAAAATATGAACGGTCTACCCCCAAAATTTGTGCCGCTTGATTTTTATTGAGTTGCCGTTTTTCTAAGCCGTTTTCAATTTCTACCGCAGCGCGGAATTTGACCGCCTCCTCACTCTCGAAAGGTTCGGCTTTTATAAGACTGACAAAATCATTTTTATCCGTTAGCTTAATCAAAGTTATATCGCTTGGCTGATTTAATTGCTGTTCAACGTCGGTATAAACAAAAAGCACGTCACCGGCCATTGCATACGCCTCTTCCAAAGTTTCCCCTTCGGTCAAACAACCGGGCAAATCGGGGAACTCCACCCAATATCCGCCCTCTTCTGTTTTGTGAAAAATTGCAGGATAAATTATATCTTTCATAAAACTATCTCCTTATCTCTAATAATAGTGTGAGGCTTATTTTTTCAGCCCCGCCTGTTTAAGTATCGCTTGTTCAAGCCCTTTACTTAAATCTTTGTTATGCATTGGAATGGTTGTCTGCTTCCCTGTTTGAGGATTTCGCATTCTGAGGTGCGACGTTCCAGGTTGCCGAACTTCCTCAAAGCCGTTTGCTTTTAAAAGTTTAACCATTTCTTTCGGTGTCATCGGCATTTAACATACCTCCTATTACTTATTATATTACAATGTTGACTAAAAGTCAACATTTTTAACACACGTTTTCAAAATTATTATAAAAAAATCCCCTTTCGGGGATTTTTATTTTATGCTTCGGAGGGAGCGGCAGGCTCGGTGGACTCTGCCTCTTTATTATCTTTTGTTTGAAGCTCGGGGTGCTTCATAAGTTTTGACAGAACATAGTACTGTAAAAAGAAATAGCCTATGCCGAGTATTACCATTATAATACTCCAGAACTGCGAGGGTTGAAGCCCCAAAATGAGCGCGCCTCTATCGTCTGCGCGGAAAAATTCCAAAATGAAGCGCCAAATACCGTAAGATACGGCATAAACGCCGAAGTTGTAATGGAAGTCGTACTTGAAATACAAAAAAGCCATAACTGCGGCAAGCGCGATAAGGAAAAACATTTCGTAAAGCTGTGTGGGAACTACAAGCGTGCTCGAACCTGCCTTACAGGGCAAGCCCCAAACTCCGTCGGTTGCCTCCACTCCGTAGCAGCAGCCGCCCCAAAAACAACCGAATCTGCCAAAAGCGTGAGCTATTGCTATGCCGATGGGAATAAACGGAAGCGCGTCGGAAAGACCTGCGTTCATATTGTTCTGTAAAAATTTTACCTTTGTTCTCGGAGCCAAAAGATAGACGTAACCGTTCCACACAAGCAAAAAGCTTGAAACGCCGCCGATAAGTCCGCCGATGAAAGTCATACCTTCGAGCTTGAACTCGGCTTTGGGGTTTGTGGCAAGTGCGTCGGCAAAGTTGTAAACAGACTGAAACAGCACGGCGGCAAAAATGCCGAATGCGGTGCCGAAAATGCCGATTAAAAGTATTTTGTCGGTCGCGTCCTCGTTAAATTTCTTTTTCCACATTGTAAAAAGCAGAAAAGCGAAACAAGCGACTATGCCGACAGCCATACATATGCCGTAGGCGTAAACGCCCATATCCTTATTTCCAAATAAATAAAAAAGCGGTTGAGGATGCATATTGTTTTCCTTGATAATTTTATATAGATTATTCTAACACTTATACCGAAAAATGTCAATGATTATTGAGTTGTCGCATTTTGTTGCGTTTTAGGCAATTTTTTTGAGGTAAAATACCAGAACGCAACGGCAAGAACGGCGCTTACGCTCCAGCCTATTGCCCAAGCCCAGCACACGCCCGAAAAGCCCCAGCCGACGTCGACGAGGATATACACAAACAAAACGCGCAAAAACAAGTCGGTAAACGTACTTATTGTAAAGCCGAGGTTGCCGCCGCAGCCGCGAACCGCGCCGTCGGCTATTATCTTTATGCCGACAACGGGAACAAAGAAGGAAACTATTGTCAAAAACATTACCGAGTAGTCCATTGCCGTTTGTGAAAGTTTTTCTCCGGCAACGAAAATTTGGGTCAGAAACTCGGGGCAGGATACAAACACAGCCATAAACACAACGCTGAGCACCATTATATACAGCGTCATTATCCAAAAGCCCTTGCGTATTCTGCCGTGCTGACCTGCCGCCCTGTTCTGCGAGGCAAAGTTTGCAAAGCCGTTGCTCATAGACACCACGCTTATAGTGCAGGTCATTATAATTTTAAAGGCGGTTGTAAAGCCCGTTGTCGCGTCACCCGTAGTATCGATTCCGTTTATACAGCGGTTTACAAAAAAGTTGCCAACAGACACAAAGCTGTTCTGTAAAATTATAGGCACGGAAGTTACGGTTAATTCCTTTAAAAGCTTTTTATCGAAAATTTTTGGTTTAGATTGCGATTTTATCGAGCGGAGTTTGCGAAAGAGCACAAACATCGTAAGTATTGTGCTTAGCGCCTGTGATATGAAAGTTGCCCAAGCCGCGCCTGCAACGTCGAGATGAAAAACGCAGACAAACAGCAAGTCGAGCCCGACGTTTAAAACAGAGGATATAACAAGGAAAATAAACGGGGTTTTGCTGTCACCCAAAGCCGAGCATATGCCGCAACCGAGGTTATACAAAAATACAAACGGCAGCGACCCTACATATATATAGAAATATACCAAACAATCCTGATAGTACGAGCCGTGCACGCCGAGCGCGTCAAGCGACAAACCGCCAAGCGAAAAGCCCAAAACCATAATAAAGGCGCACAGTGCGGAAAAGCAAACAAGCGCGGTGTTTACCGTTTCCCTCACTCTTTTATTATCTCCCTCTCCGAAATGACGCGCCACGGTCACGGCGCAGCCGCCGTTTGCTCCCAATGCAAATGCAAGCAACACGTTTATAACTACCGTTGCGTTGCCTATCGCGTCGACAGCCAGCGCGCCTTCCGCCGCAAAGTTTCCGACTACAAGCAGGTCGACAAGCGAGTATAGCTGTTGAACAAGCGCGCTTCCGAAAAGCGGCAACGAGTACATTAAAAGTACCTTCCATACGTTGCCCTGTGTTAAATTTACCGTTCTTGATTTTTCCATAGTTTTCTACTTATATTTCGGTTATATATTATAGTCGGCTTTTTAAAAATTGCAAGCAAAAAGCACCCCGTCTGGGGTGCCTATTTTTTTATAATCCGTGAGGCATCGAGTACAGGTCGAACTCTTCGTCTATGTCGAACTCGGCGTCGTCGTCAAATGCGGCAAGCTTGGATATGGAAACCTCGTATGCGGTCATTGTAACAAAACTTTCGTCGGGCTGTTTCTTTTGATACTCGCGCGACTGTATTCTGCCCGACAGCGCAACTCTGTCACCGACCGACAGGTTTTTGACAAACCTTGCGTTTCTGCCCCAGGCTATTGCCGGAATGTAGTCGGATTTGTTGTAGCTGCGATTTACCGCTATAAGCAAGTCGGCAATTTCGCGGTTGAAAGGCGTAGTACGGTAGACGGGAGGTTTACATATATAGCCCGAAAGCACTATTGAATTTGGGTTTTTGCCCGGCTGTACGTCAAGCAGTTCGCGTATAAATATCGTCAGCATTAAACGCGACTTGCCTTCTTCAAGCTTGTTGTAAGAGCGGAACTGCCCCAACGCGCAAATAAAGCTGCCTATGCCCATTCCTTCGGGCATAATTCTTTCGGACATTGTGACGGGAAGTATATCCGCCTGACCCGAAAGGCGCATTACCTTGACAAGAAATTCGTAAAATCCCTCTCCGTAGACCTCGTGCGAGAACTTTGCCTCGGACGCAATTTCACCGTAAATGTAGACCTTGTTGTTTTTTTCCGTACTGTAATTCATAGTATTGCCTCCATAATTTTGTCACAATATTTTAAACAGTTAAAATACCGTGATTTTTTATAATTTGTTTTTCTTAAAATTTATTCTATTTAATTACTGCGCGTGCCGCTGCATACCCGTGCCGTCAATCACATAATTTTCGCGCAAAATGAGTTCGCCTATGGGAACAAAGGTATAGCCCCTGTTTTTTAAAGTTTCTATAATAATGGGCACAGCCTCGGCTGTGTGAAGCCCGTTGTTGTGCATAAGCACTATCGAGCCGCCCTTTACCCCGTTTATAACGCGCATTGCTATATCCGAAGCCGACAAATCCTTCCAATCCAGACTGTCAACGTCCCACTGAACGGTATAATAGCCAAGTTCCGAAGCCGTCTTTATAAGCTCGTCGTCATAGTCACCGTAGGGCGCGCGGAACAGCTCGACCTTTTCCCCCGTTATGCTCTCTATTGCCTCGGATGAAGTAGTCAACTCGGACTTGATTGCCTCGGCATTGAGCTTTGACATATAGGAATGCGTTGCAGAATGAGTGCCTATTTCGTTTCTTTTATGTATCTTTTCAACGTATTCGGGGTACTTTTCCGCCCAGAATTCGACCATAAAAAATGTTGCGCGGACGTCGGCTTTTTCAAGATATTCCAAAATTTTATCCGTATAATCCACACCCCAGGCACAGTCGAAACTTAGGGATACAACCTTTTCTTCTTTCTCTACACAGTATATAGGCACAAGCCGCGGCGTATTACCGTAAAACACCGCATACGCACCTGTGAAGTAAGTCGAAACCCCGAGCACCGCAATCATAGCCAATGCCGCAAATCCCAGCAATACGCTTTTCAACTTTATAAAAGCAAACACTTTACACTCCTATCTTACACGAACATTTTTTAAAAAATTTAGACTTATTTATATTTTCTTAGGTTAATTTGTCGAAAACGTTTGTACACGCTCTACATTTCTACTTTATTTGGCTTGTACTACTTTTAGAACATTTAATTTACAAATACTAATTTTTGAAACTTTTTTTATAAAACATATTGACATAATTCATTTTTTGATTTACACTTGAATAAACAATACAGTTGATACAGTGGATATTATGACAGTCAATAAACAGAGCGTATATCTGCAAATAGCAGATGATTTTAAAAGAAGAATAGATTTGGGACTTTTGCGCGAGGGAGAAAGGCTTGCCTCGTGCAGAGAGCTTGCATTTAAACTCGGTATCAACCCCAACACCGTGCAAAGGGCTTACTCCGCTTTGGAAGAACAGGGTTATATCTACACCATTCCCAAAAAAGGAATTTACGTTTCCGAACGCAACGGCAAAAACTCCGTTGAAAAGACCGCAAAGGAAAAAATTGCGGAGCTTTATCAAGCAGGACTGCCGCGCGAAACACTTTTAACTATTATCGACGAAATCTATGGAGAGAAATATGATTGAAATAAGAAACATGGATAAAAAATTCGGTGAAAAAACCGTATTTTTGAATGCCGACGTATTTGTCGACAACGAGAGCATATGCGGACTTGTCGGCATAAACGGCGCCGGCAAAAGCACTCTTTTAAGAATAATAAGCGGCGTTATGCTGCCCGACGCGGGAACCGTGGAAATTGACGGAATGCCCGTGTATGAAAACGAAGAAATAAAAAAAGACATTTTCTTTTTGCCTGACGACCCCTATTTCGACGTAGGCGTTACGGGAGAAAAGCTGCGTTCGCTCTACAAAACCTTTTACGATTTCGACGACGCTACATTTTTAAAATACACCCAAAAATTCAAGCTTGATTTGAGAAAGCCCATGCGCAACTTTTCAAAGGGTATGAAAAGACAGTTGTTTGTTTCCGTCGCGCTTGCGTGCAAACCGAGATACCTGCTTTTGGACGAGGCGTTCGACGGGCTCGACCCCTTGGCAAGGTTGGAATTCAAGCGTGCGCTTATCGATTTACAACAGGAAAAGGGCTGCACTATTATTATCGCTTCGCACGCGCTGCGCGAGCTTGAAGATATTTGCGACAGTTTCATTTTAATTGATGAAAGTACCGTAAAAGTCAGCGGAAAAATCGAGAGCGCGCTTGACAACATATTTAAACTGCAACTCGCGTTTGAAAAACCTTTAAGCCGCGAAGAGCTTCCCTTTGAATGCCTTAGATTTGAAACCAACGGCCGTGTAATTACTATTGTGGTTAAGGGCGACAAGGAAGAGATAATGAAGCAGTTAAATGAGATGAACCCCCTTATTCTTGAAGAAATTTCGATGGATTTCGAGGATATGTTTATTGAAGAAGTGCTTGAAAGGGGATACTTGAAATGAAAAAATACTTTGTTTACGAGCTTAAAAAAACATTCCCCATACTTTGTACGCTGACTATTATAATAACCGCAATGTATCTTTCGCAGGTTATGCTGACGTCTTCTCTATACTTTAAAGCGTACAATCTTTCATATATTTCTTCTATAGGAAGCACGCTTGCACTCCTGATACCTGCCATAGTTTACAGATACAAAATGAAAAAGCGGAGCATAGATTTATACTACGCCCTGCCTTTATCGCACACGAAAATTATTGTGGTTAAATTTTTGATAGGTCTTATACTTGTCTATGTACCATTTACCGTCGCGTATTGGATAGGCGCGGCTTCGGTAGCTTCAAATTGGTATCAAGAAATGGCTACCATTTATTACATACCGCACTATTTTTCAACGATTATTCCCATTTATTTGATTTATGCCATATCTTCTTTTGTATATACTCGAGCAAACAGAGCAGTCGACGGTATAGGATTTGTAATTTTATGGATGTTCGCTGTGGCGCTGGTTATGGCGGTATTGAGCAGAATGACGTCTGTACATACGCTTGTCGACACTGCGCCCGACAATTATCCGGCAGAAATAAGAACCAAGGTAATTTATTTTATAAACCCCTACTACTATCTGCCGTTTGCCCCGTTAGACTGTGCGACGTCGTTCTTCCAGTCAAAGTTGCTTATGTCCGACTATACGGGTTATTTAATCAATACGGATGCAACCGGAATTGCAAATATGGCTGTCGGCTTTACCATAACTACTCTTATGGGAATTGGTTCGACGGTCGGGCTTATTATGCTGGAAAGAAAGGCAAAAGCCGAAAACGCGCAACAAATTTCGGAAAGCTGGTTCGGCGGCAGGGTACTTATACCGCTGTACACCGTTTGCCTTATTTCATTCAGCAGCTTGATGTCGTTTTTTGCTCCGTTCTATATCGTTACGATAGTTACTATGATGTTTGCAATATACGCTTCTTACAGACGTACAATTAAAATAGGAATTAAAGGTGCAATTGTATTCGGCTCGGCTCTGCTGCTTGGCGCGATACTTGCATTTGTATGTAATATTGTCTGGACAGTTTAACTTTAAATTTAAAAACAGCCCCGAGTTTGTATTTATTGAACTCGGGGCTGTTTTATTATTTCAATTTGTTTTTATTTTTTCTAATTTCTTTTACTGTGCGTTCAAAGCCGTAATCGGACGGAACATAGTAAACTTTATCCTTTAATTTATCGGGAAGATACTGCTGTTCGACGTATCCGCCGGGAAAGTCATGGGGATATTTATATTTTGCGCTCTGTGATTTTGTCGCTCTGTCCCCGAACGTATTGTCCTTCAAGTACGGCGGAACTCCGTCGTCGTCCCTTACCTCCCTTGCGTCGCGCTGAGCAGGATACATTGCATTGATTACGGAATTGCTTTTGGGCGCTTCGCAGACGTAAATTATGGCGTTCGACAGAGGAATGAGACCCTCGGGATAGCCTATCTTTTCAAAGGCGTACATTGCCGAAGTTGTTACGACAAGCGCGTTGGGGTCGGACATTCCCACGTCCTCGGAAGAATGAACGACAAGCCGCCTTAAAATAATCATCGGGTCGCAGCCGCCCTCGATAAGGCGCATTGCGTAATAGAGCGCGGCGTTGGAATCGCTGCCCCTCAAAGATTTGCAGAAAGCCGAAAGATAGTCGTAAAATGCGTCCTCGTTGTACGACAGCGCCTTTTTCTGAATAGACTGCTCGGCGTCGGAAAGATTTACCTTTATTTTTCCGTCAGCTTGAGGAGGTGTTGTCAAAACGGCAAGTTCAAGCGCGTTGTATGCGGTGCGCAAATCTCCACCCGAGGTTCGGGCTATGTGGTCGAGCGCTTCGGGGGCTACTTCGGCGCAATATTCCCCTAATCCGCGGCGCTTGTCCGCAAGACATTTTACCATTGCCCCCCTTATATCCTCAAACGAAAGGCGTTTAAACTCGAAAACCCGACACCTTGAAACGATAGCGGGGGTCATAGAAGCGTAAGGATTTTCGGTTGTGGAACCGATAAAAATAATTGTGCCCTGCTCTATTGAAGGCAACAGCGAGTCGGACTGCGTCTTGTTAAAACGGTGACATTCGTCAAGCATAAGATAGGTGCGCCGCCCAAACATTTTAAGATTGTTTTTTGCCTCTTCTACGGCTTTTTTAACGTCGGCAACGCCCGACTGAACGGCGTTTAATTTTATAAATTCTCCGTGAGTTGTCTGCGCAATTATGTTGGCAAGCGTGGTTTTGCCCGTGCCCGGCGGCCCCCAAAAAATACAGCTACCCAATCTGTCAAGCGAAATAGCGCGCCTAAGTAAACTGCCCTCGGATACTATGTGCCGCTGACCGATAAAATCGTTTAAATTGTTTGCGCGCATGCGCTCGGCAAGCGGCTGAGCATTTTGCTCGTTGCCGTTCAAGTCAAATAAATCCATAACTACTTTAAAAGTTCCTTAATCTTTTGTACGTTCTGTTTGCCTGCGTTGTAGCCGGACTCGTACGCCCTGTCCACTTCCTTTGTATCGAAACCGTTCATACCGTCCAACTCGGGCTCGACCAAAATATCGCAAATTCCGCATTCGAGCGCGCGGCTCATCTTTGTAATATGCGCGTCCATTACGTCGAAAACGCGCAGTACCATGGCAATAATATTCTGAACGTCGTCAACGGGGTTTGCAACGTCCTTAATTACGTCAACGGCAACAACCACGTCCGCACCCATTTCCTTAACCGTATTGACGGGAACGCGGCAAAGACAACCGCCGTCGACAAACATTTTATTGTCGTACTTGACAGGACGAAAAACGGTTGGAATTGTGCTTGAAGCTTGCATTGCGAGCGCCGCTTTACCCTCCTTAAAGACGTGCAGTTTGCCCGAAAGAAGCTCGGTTGCAACGCATTGAAAGGGAATTTTCATCTCTTCAAGCGTATCCACTTTTACTTTTTCAACGAGAAGGTCGTACAGTTTTTTACCGCGCAAGATTGACATTTTACTGATAATTGCAGGGGAAATATCCAAAATATCGCGCGTTTTTATCGATTGCAAAGTTTCCATAAGCTCGCTTACGGACATACCGCTCGCATAGCAGCCGCCGACTACCGCACCCATAGAACACCCTGCTATATAATCGGGCTTGATACCCTCCTCTTCAAGCGCCGCTAAAAATCCGACGTGAGCGACTCCGCGTGAACCTCCGCTGCCGAGCGCAAGCCCCAAAGTTTTACCCATAACTATTGTTTACTCCAAAAGTTGTTTAATTTTTTGAATGTTTTCTTTGCCGGCGGCATAACCGGCTTCAAACGCCTTTGACGCGTCTTTAATTGCGTATTGACTTAATCCAACCATATCCGGCTCGATCAACAAATCGCAAATACCGTCTTCGAGCTGCCGCATTTGATTTGTCTGGTTTGCGTCCATGATATCGAAAATGCGCAAAACCATAGTGACTATATTGTGCACTTTGTCCACAGGCTCGGCTGCATTTTTGAGCGCGTCGACGGCAATTACCACGTCCGCGCCCATATCTTTCACTATTTTTACAGGCACGCGGCATAGACAGCCGCCGTCAACAAACAGTTTACCGTCAATTGCCACAGGTCTGAATATCGTAGGAACGGTACTCGAAGCCTGCACCGCAAGCGCGGCGTCACCCTCTTCGAAGATATGAAGTTTACCTGAATACAGCTCGGTTGCAACGCATTTAAAGGGAATTTTCATATCCTTTATATCGTGCGTGCCTATATGCGTCACAAGTAAATCACGGATTTTTTTGCTGCGTAAAATTGACATTTTGGTTATGACAGCGGTCGGATTTATATCCATAATATCGCGCGATTTAAAAGTTGATACAAACTGCTTCATTTCCGCTGCGGACATTCCGCTTGCATAGCAGCCGCCGACCACCGCGCCCATAGAGCACCCGGCTATGTAGTTTGGAGTTATGCCCTCTTCTTCAAGCGCAAGCAAAAATCCTGCATGGCACACGCCGCGAGAACCTCCGCTACCGAGAGCAAGTCCCAAAGTTTTATTCATAATTGCCCCTTTAATAAAATAATTTTAATATGTAATGAAAAGAAAATTAGGATTTATAGCGCTAAGTATTGCCCTGCTCGCGTTCGGAGCCGCAATAGTTATTCATCCCGAAAGATACGTCGCATGCTGTTTACAGGGGTTTGCCATGTGGGCGGAGTGCGTTTTGCCCTCGCTTTTTCCATTTATGGTAATAACGCTTATATTCGTAAAAACGGGAATAGCGCAAAAAGCTTCTCTGCCGTTAAAGCGCGTCACAGATAAGTTTAAACTTCCCTCGGCAACTGCTTCACTGTATCTTTTAAGCATATGTTCGGGATACCCTGCAGGCAGCCGCGTTGTGGGTGAATTTTGCGACAACGGAATAATCGCGAGAGAGGACTGCCCGAAAGTTGCGTATCTTTGTTCGACGTCCGGTCCACTGTTTATTGTAGGAAGCGTGGGGTTTAAAATGCTTGGGGACAGAATGGCTGGTTTTAAAATTTTACTGTGCCATATACTTGCGGTAACTGCGGTTTCGCTTGTTATAAGCCTCTTGTCAAAGCGAGCAAAATACAGCGTTACCCCCAGAATATCCCCGAGTAACAACCTTTTATACGACTGCTTTTACAGCGCGGTTATTTCCGTAGCGGTGTGCGGCGGATTTATCGCATTCTTTTTCGTTGTTGCAAATTTTTGCAGTGACTTTAATTTATTATTGCCGTTTGAATTTCTTTTAAAATGGATTTTCGGCGAAAACGTTTCGTCGGCGCTCAGCCTCGGGCTAATTGAAGCGACTACCGGCTGTCGCGCGCTTGCTTCAAGCGGCGGAAAGATAGCAACGGCGCTTTGCGGATTTTTAGTGACTTTCGGCGGAGTATCAATACTTTTGCAACAGCTTTGCTACCTTACAAAAGCAGGTGTAAAGCCGCTTAAATTTATAGCCGTAAAGTTCATTCAGGCGGTAATATGCTTTGGTTTACTGCTTTTAACAGCTTAGTACGCGCCCAAAAGTTTTAAAGAAAGCGCAATATTTTCAAGCTTTTCAAAAGTTGCCTGAACGGCGCAGTCGGAGTAATCCCCCTCGACCTCTATAAAAAACCTGTACTCTCCCGTACGCTCTTTTATAGGTCGGGACTGAATTTTTGTCATATTCAATCCGTCGGCGCGCAGCGGCTCCAAAATGTCCAAAAGTGCGCCCGAAGCGTGGCGGCAGGTTATGGAAAAATATATCTTCTTGCTTTTTTGGCTTTTATCTATTTGCCCTGTTTTTACAAGCAGAAAATGCGTGTAATTAGTGTTTGAATCGGCTATATTATGGGGGGAAAGACAAATTCCCTCTCTCATTATATGCGCGCCGACTATCGCTGCGTCCGAAGTTGTTTTAACCATATCTAAACTTGCCGCAGTCGAAGGCGTGGAAATTAGCTGCGCCGTGGGAAAGTTTTTGTGCAGATATTCGGCACACTGTGCAAGCGGCTGTTCGTGCGAAAAAATTTTATTTATTTCCTCTTTTTTTGCCCCGTTTAAGGTTGCAAGCCTGTGGTCGAGCGTTAAAGTTAACTCCTCCACGGCAACTATGTTTTCACTTGCCTGCAACAAATCGATATTTTGCAGAACGGCGCCGTTTAAGCTGTTTTCTATGGGCAGAACGGCGCAATCGCATTGCCCGTTTTTAAGAGCGTTTACTGCAAGATAAAAGGAACTGTAAGCCACACCTTCGGCGCAAGGTTTTATTTTTTGCGCTGCAAGATGACTGTAACTGCCCTCAGGCCCGAGATAGGCAATTTTTTCCATTACACTTTCTCCGCTATGTCCAAAATCAAACGCTCGGTATCAGCCCAACCGAGACAGGGGTCGGTAATCGATTTACCGTAAACTTTGTCCTCGGTTTGGTTGCCCTCAACCAAAAAGCTTTCAATCATAAAGCCCTTTACAATATTTTTAAAGTCCCTATCGTACAGCCTGTTTTGCATTACCTCTTCTAAAATGCGTATCTGCTGCTTATATTTTTTGCCGCTGTTCGAGTGGTTTGCGTCTATTATTATTGCAGGATTTTGCAGACCGGATTTTTGATAGCCGTCGGCAACCTGCATTACCGTTTCATAATGGAAGTTGGGAATATCGTTGCCGTAGCCGTCAACCGCTCCCCTTAAAATAGAGTGCGCCAAAGGGTTGCCGCTCGTCTTTACCTGCCAGCCGTTGAGCTTGAATACCTGTCCGCTTTGAGCCGCGTAAACAGAGTTCAAAAGTACGGAAACAGAGCCGCTCATAGGATTTTTTACCCCGACGGAAACTTCGATTCCGCTTGCGACAAGCCTGTGCATCTGATTTTCACTGCTTCTTGCCCCGACAGCGATATATGACAGCAAATCTTCGACATAGTGAATATTTTCGGGATAGAGCATTTCGTCGGCGGCGGCAAGTCCGCTTATTTCTATAGCTTTGATATTCAAATCCCTTATGGTATAAATACCCTTTAAAATGTCCTCGCTCTTCGACGGGTCGGGCTGGGAAAACATTCCCTTATAGCCTACGCCGCGAGTGCGAGGTTTATTTGTGTATATGCGAGGGACAAGCACAAGCCTGTCCTTTACCCTTTCGTTGAGTTTACCGAGCTTTTCGACATAGTCCAAAACGGGCTTGGATTCGTGCGCGGAGCAGGGTCCGACTATAATTAAAAGCTTGTCGCTTTTGCCCGTAATCACATCGGAAACAAGCCTGTCGCGCTCGGCTTTTATCTTTTTCAAACTGTCGGCAAGCGGCATTTTATCGAGTATTTCAGCCGCCGAGGGTATCTCTATCTGTTTTTCAAACATACTTCTTCTCCAAAATTTTTCTCAAATCCGCGGCTATTGCCTCGGGAATGTACTCGTCATACGTCTTATTGAACTTTGCCGAGTTGCGTATAAGCGACGAACTTATATGCAAATTGCCCTGCTCGGACGGAATATATATGACGACAATGTCCTCTTTCAACTTTTTACTTGCAAAAAAATCGCTGTTTTCATACTCGAAATCGACGGTATTTCTTACGCCGCGAACGTAAAAGCGAGTGTTTTCGCTTTCCAAAACGTCCACTGCCGCACCGCGGAAAGCTTTAACCTTTACTCTGTTATCATTTTCAAACATTTTTTTAAGTAAAAATATGCGCTCTTCCTCGCTAAGGCATGGGGTCTTTTGCGGATTTAGCATAAGCGCTACAACCACTTCGTCAAATATTTCGAGACAGGTTTTAATAATTTGTTCGTGTCCGCGCGTGGGTGGGTCGAACGTACCCGAAAAAACGCACTTCTTCATTTTACTCCTCCCCTTCGGCGCAAAAAAACGTTAAAAACGTTTTGCCGTATTTG
The DNA here is from genome assembly GCA_910585685.1 of uncultured Christensenella sp. Taxonomy (GTDB): domain Bacteria; phylum Bacillota; class Clostridia; order Christensenellales; family Borkfalkiaceae; genus Coproplasma. Next base: position 7,416 of record CAJUEO010000011.1, on the reverse strand, counting down.
CGCTCGTCAAACTTTTTTAGCCCCGAAATTTGGCTGTCAAACGCGCGGTCGCGCTCGAAAACCGCAATTCCGCCTTCGCTTAAAAGTTGATTTTTTGAAACAAGTTCAAGTGCCTCGATACCGACCGAAAGCCTGTAAGGCGGATCGATAAAAATAATATCAAACTTGTCCGAGTCAGACAGACAGCGCGAAAAATCGTAGTTGGTAATTGCGTAATTTTCGGCTTTCAATTTAGCCAAATTCTTTTTCAAAAGCCCTATGCTTGCCGCCGATTTATCGTTGAAATGAACAAACGAAGCGCCGCGCGACAAACTTTCAATACCGAGGTTGCCGCTTCCGCAAAACAAGTCGAGAACGCGCGCGCCTGAAATTTGCCCGTAAAGTATATTAAAAAGGCTTTCTTTTACCCTGTCGGCAGTCGGACGCACGTCCTCACCCTCGAACTCGGCAAGTTTAAGCCCTCTGTATTTTCCGCTTATAATTCTCATTTTTTATCTCTGTCAAAATAAATTATTCCCCTTTCGGTTATAAGACAATCAAGTCGAACGTCCCAATCGTCGTTTTCAAACTCTTCAATCTGAAAAAAGTAACCCAGCCCGACTTTATAAGCCGAGGAGGTTTTAAGATATCTGTCGTAATAACCTCCGCCGTAACCCGTTCTGTAACCTTTGGAATTTACGGCAAGCAAGGGAACTACCGCAACGTCTATATCTCCCGAAAAGGCTTGTCCCTCGGGTTCCTCTATGCCGAACGCACCTATTTCGGTTGTTGAAAACGGCACGGGAATAATATTTTCACCCTCGACCCTTGGCAATAAAACCTGCTTTCCAAGAAAAACAAGGCGCGAAATTATCTGCTTTGTATCCACCTCGAAATTGAAGCTGTTATATATAAAAAAGCTTTGCTCGCGTATAAACTTTTCGAAAAATAAGTTATATATGCTTCTGTCGGCGCGCTCGCGGTCGGCAGAATTAAAATTTTTTCTTGCTTCTTTAAGTTTTAAACGAAGGTCGGATTTAGTCATATTATCTCAAATATTCGCGCTGCGAACGCCTTGTTACGCTGCAAAGCACCTCGTACGAAATTGTGCCCACGCGCCTTGCATATTCGTCCGCATCGGAAAACACAAGAAGGTCTTTGCCGCCTCCGTCCCTTACAAACGCATCCATACACAAAGTTTTTTCACCGAGAGGCACAATTCTTGAAAAGCCGTCGGCATAGCCCAAGCGATACACGGACAAATTGCCGTAATTTTTTGTGGCGCGGTTATAACCTATACCGCCGCCTATAAAGTTTGTCACCTGAGTGCGCTTTGCATAGACTTTAAGCGCAGGTTTAAACCCCGTACGCTCGAAACCCGTGGGGGCATAGCCGTATAAAAGAATTCCACACCTTGCTCCGTCCTTTAAAAAATCGCCGCCGCGCAAAATTCCGCCGCTTGCCGCAAAGTGAGAAAACGCATGAGGACAAACTGATTTTACAATTTCTTCCGCACTGTTGAAAAGCGACAACTGCTTTTTGCTGTCCGCCGAGCTTTCGGGCGCGTACATATGAGAATAAACGCCGCGCACATAGGATAAGTCAAGCTCTGCAAGCAACGTCTTTAAAAAAGAGAGGTTACAACCAGAACGGTTCATACCCGTATTGACTTTTATATGGCAAAAATTGCCCTTTGAAAGCCTTGCGCTTTCTATAGTAGACACCGTGACGTCAAGAGAATAATACCTTGCCCGAAGCGCGTCCGACATATCGAGCGGCGGCGCAAAGACAAGTATCGGCTTTGAAATACCTGCAACTCTAAGCGAAACACCCTCGTCGATTATAGCTACGCAAAATCCGTCGACTATATCCTCGATATATCTTGATACCTCTTCGGCGCCGTGTCCATAGGCGTCGGCTTTTACGACGGCAAAAAACTTTTTACCGTTTAAAATGCTTTTTATTTTTAATGCGTTTTGCCTTATTGCGCGTAAATCTATGACCGACAGAGTTCTCTGCATACATAAATTATACGCTTAATTCAAGAAAACTGTTATAAAACAAATTATAACAGTTTAACCTCTATTATTTTGTTTCGTCACCGTCTTTTGCGGCAATTTTTTTATTGCGCCTGTCGATTATCGGCAATACGCGCCAGGCAAGCACAGCAGCAATTATACAAAGCGCCGCGTCCTTTGGAATAAACACAAGGTTGCCCGTAATAAATAGCCCCAAAAGATCTGTTACATTCAATAATTTAGCGGCAATCAAACAATACGGAATGCCGATAACATAGTCTGCAAGGCAAGCTATAAGCGCGCCTATTATGTACCGCCAAAGCGGAAGTCCGTTTCTGCCGGAGATTAGTCCGGCAACGGCAGAAGAGAGTACAAAGCCCAATATGTAGCCGAACGACGGCTTTAAGACGTAAAAAATTCCGCCGCCGTCAGCAAAAACAGGGATACCTATAAGCCCGATAAAACAGTAGACCGCCATGCTTACCGCACCCTTTTTCCAGCCCAGCAAGAGCCCCGAAAGCACGCTTACCACCGTCTGAAAGGTAAGCGGCACCAGCGGAAAAAGAGGAAGCTTTATAAACGCGGCGGCAATCATTAGCGAAACAAATATAGAACACTCTGCTATATCGACCGCCAAAAACTTTCTTTTAATTTTATTCATTATTTTTTTCTTCACTTGCAACGGGCTGTTCGGTTTGTTGTTGCACGGGCTGAGAAGCGCCGTTTGCTTCTACAACCGCCGCGCGCTTTTTAAGCGTAACTTTTCCAATTATATATCCGGCAATCAGCGCAATAATTACACCGACAACAACGCCCAACAAGACGCTTGTTGTAATGCCCATTCCGCCTTCGGTAGTTACAACTTTTGCCACTTTGAACGAAATGGTTGAAGCTTTTTCATACGCCACTACAACTACTCGCTCGTAGGTGTCTGTAAAATGTTGAATTTTATCATACTGAGGGTTTATATATTCCTTTTCATAGTTGCCCTCTTCGTCAACTGTGGTACTTAATATAAACCTGTCTATATCCTGCATACGCTGATTCAAACTTGCAACTAAATCGGACTGCGCCTTTATGGTTGCCGCATCCACGATGCCCTGACCTATGGACGTCTGCAGATTTGTAAGCGTTTCGTTGGCAATATCGAACTGCCTGTTTACGTCTACTTTTTTAATGACGTAATTGCTTCTCGACTGTTCGTTTTTTAATATGCCTTTATCTCTTACGTCGGCAAGCAAAGCGTTTAATCTGTTTATATTGTAATACGCAACAACTTCATTGTTATATGCGGAAAGAGTCTTGCCATCGACGACAAAGTTTCCGCCGTTAATCTTTATAATATTTTCATACTGAGCTTTAATGTATTCAAGCTGCGAAATCAAAAGTTCTATCTGACTTTCATAGTCTTCGGCTTCTTTTGAAAGAGTCAAAAACACGTCGCTGTCGATTTGCATTGTGCTGAGGTATTCAATAGGATAATTTACAAGCTTTGACAAAAATGCGCGCGCTTTGCCAAAATCGTGAAAGTATTTGGTTGAAACGCTCAATCTGTAATAAACTTCGGTTGTTTGAGAAGTTTCACTGACAGTTTCGACAATTCTTTCGATATTCATATCGCCGTCTTCGACAATTCTATCAATATCGATTGACTTAAATTCCTCTTCATTGGAATTTTTAACCGCCGAAAGATTTTTACGGGAAATCATATCCGTATAGTGAAAGGTCGTACCGTCGGGATAGGTGTAGACCGACGTACCCGTATATCCGTCAGGCAGCACAATAGTAAACTCGGTAACGTACCTTGCCTGCGTACGGTTATAACCGAACTGTATCGAGAGTATCACGCCGACCGCTATTACGGCGGCAATTATCAAAGTTATCCATTTTTTTACAGCAATCGTTCTGAAAATATCGCCTATCGTTATGCCTTTTGTTTCTTCTTGCATCGTCTTCTCCGTAAAAATTATGTATTATTAGTATAACGCAAAAAAAATTTAATATCAACAATATTATCTAACTAAAATCGAATAAATCGGATTTTGTTCGTGAAGAGTGATAGCAACTTACCTTAACGCAACATTCCGTATTGCAAAGTTTTTGCGTTTTGCCGTCGCGGATTGCAAAAATATGCTTGCCGTTTGTACAGATAATCGTGCCATCCTGAGCTATATCGTAATCGGCTATGCCGCTTTTTAGAACTGTTCCGCTTTCGACTTCGATAAGCTGCCAACTAAGCGGAATAAAGCCGAAGTCACCGCCCTTTTTACGGTTCTTTTGCATTTCTTTTTCAACGTTTATCAAATTTCCCTTAATAAACTCGCGCCTACTGTCGTATTCCCTGCCTTTTGTCGGGTTGTTTCCGCCAGAAGCAAGGCTTTTGCCCGTAAACGCTCGCACAAATACGTTGACAAAGTTGGCAATAGCCTGAATTATGCGAAAGGGAATTAAAATTATCTCCAATAACGCATTTTCTCCCTTTTCTTTACAGGGAGTTTTAATAGCGTAGAGTTTGCCGTTGTATTCGACAGGTTTTAAGTATGAAAATTTTTCGTCGGATTTTATCTCTACCGCCTCGACCGCATCCAAATCGAGCCTGTAAATAGACGACGGAGAAAAGCAAGCAAAATTGCCGCTTGAATCCCTGCCCACACCTCGCGAAGAAAAGTAAATTATATTTGCATTATCGGGTGAAATAAACGGCTCGCTATCGAGCGTATCACCGTCGGTTACGGTCTTATAGTCACCTTTTACAACGTCGAAAATAGCAATGTCCGAATTTACGAAATTGCGCTGCACCGACAGAGCCAACATTCCCGAACGGGCGTCGAAGCTGCCGTCTTTAAAGGAGTTGTCAATAGAAGTAATTACATGCGCTTCACTGCCCTTTTCGTCGGCAAGGTTCTTTCTGTATATGCCCGAAGTCTGGTTTATCTCAAAAGAATAGATAATTTCTTTTTCCTCGTCGGCAATAAAAAGCCCGTTTATCGAACTTTCAAAAACCGGTTTTCCGTCGCTCGGGCGCACGTCACCGCGAAATTGCGCGCCTTCTCCGCTGTGTTTCCAGCTTTTGGAACGCTCTATGTTTTCGGCGTTGGCTTTGTAATTTTCTATAAACTTGCTCGGAAATTTTGAAACTTTTCCGTCCTCGTACAGACAGATTTCATTTCCGTCGACAAAAAGAAACTTATCCATAAAACTATTTCTCGTAAACGCTGCGCTTTAAAATTCCTATGTAGGGTAAATGACGGTACTGCTCGTTATAGTCCAAACCGTATCCCACCACAAACTCGTTTTCTATATCGAAACAATTCTGGTCGGGAGCTATATCGTACTCTCTGCGTTCGGCTTTATTTAAAAGCGTAACAATTTTAACAGAAGCCGCGCCGCGCTCCAAAAGCAGAACTTTAAGGTTGGCAAGCGTAAAGCCGCTGTCGATAATGTCCTCGACAATTATTACGTCTCTGCCCTTTACGTCCCTGTCCAAATCTTTTTTAATGTTGAGCTTACCCGAGGATACGGCACCCGAACCGTAGCTTGAAACCGCCATAAAATCAAGCTCTATGGGCATTGATAAAAACCTTATAAAATCGGCATAGAAGATAATACTGCCCTTCAATATACCGACAACCAAGGGGCGCTTGCCCTCGTATTCCTTATCCACGACAAGAGCTATCTCCTTGACGCGATTTCTCAACTGTTCCTCCGTGAGCAAAATTCTCTCACAATCGGGGTGCATACTCATTTTTAGCCTCCGTAAAATATGTTATTTTATTATATTTAAATAGTCCGCCGATACGGCGTACATTATTTTATCCGTACTGTCGCTGATCTTAACTTTTTCGGATATTTCAACCCCGAAAACAGCCAATATGTCCGCCCCAACCGCAATTAACGGTATATGTGAACGAAGATAAACGGGTATTTTTTTATCGATAAAAAAGTCGCCTAAATTCTTTGTTCCGCCGCCGAATTTCTTAAATTTGTCTCCGCTTTTCATAGTGCGGATAACACTCGACTGAGGTATGGCGGAAATATCAAATTTCAAAACTCGCAAATCTTGGTGTAAATGTCTTTTTTGATAGTCGAAAGCTTGATTTTCCGAGCCTAAAATAAGCGGTTGCCCCCCATATATGCCCGACTTATTACCCAAATAATCAAAAAATTTTTGCGGTGGCAATTCTTCCGACAAATAGGTGTCTTTACAAAAAGCCAAGCCCTTTTCGTCTTGATAAACAGTTACTGACAGAAAACAAAATTTTTTGCCGATTTCGGAAAATTGCAAATTAAACAGCCTTTCAAGGTGCTCAAAAGTATAGTCGCGGTCAACGCCGCAAAGTTTCAACGCCCTGACAGCCGCTCGCTTAAAAACAACTTTCTCGTCACAGTGCAAAAGAAAAGCGCCGAAGTGCGTCTTTGTTATAAGTCGCAATTTTTCAATTAATTTATCAAAATACTCCTCGTCGTCTGCCGCAAGCCTCGAAAGACGCAAAATGCCGCTAACAGCTTCGGGAACAGCTTTTACGAGATTAGGCAAGACGTTGTGCCTTATTTTGTTGCGAGTATAGTCGTCGGAATAATTAGTTTCGTCCTCTACATATGGAATTTGATTTTCTTTAATATAGCTGTCGATTTGCTCACGGGTCACAGTTATTAAAGGGCGGATAAGTTTAAGTCCGTCGACGGTTTCAACGTCGTTAATACCAACAAGCCCGGCAACCGAACTTCCGCGTGATATATTAAAGAGAACGGTTTCGGCGTTGTCATTACAGTGATGGGCAGTAGCCACAACGTCCACCCCCTCCCATTTGGTTCCGTCGGCAAGCACCTGAGGCTTTAAAGCCTGCAAATAACAACCTCTTCGCCAATTGCGCGCCGCCATTTCGCTTTTATCACAATCACAGTCCCATACGAAAGTTATAATAGGAATTTTATGAGCTGTGCACCAGTCCGAAACAAATTTGCTGTCACGCATTGAAGCTTCACCGCGTATCTTGTGGTCACAATTGAGCACAGATAATTTTATATTAAACTTGTCTGCATTGTTATAGAGATAGTGCAAAAGCGCCATAGAATCCCTGCCACCTGAAACTGCGACAAGGATTTTCATTTCTCTATATTTGGCAAGATTAATTTCCATATATTAGATTATAGCATATAAATATCTCGCTTGCAAGTTATTAAAATAAATTTTTTTTATACCCCCAAAAACAGTTGACAAAGTTTATAGAATCTTATAGAATAATAAAGCTTGATAGCATTAATCGCGGGGTAGAGCAGCCAGGTAGCTCGTCGGGCTCATAACCCGGAGGTCGCGAGGTTCGAATCCCGCCCCCGCAACCACTTTTCCGCGCAAAGCGCGGACTTATGGCGACGTAGCTTAGTTGGTCTATAGCGGCCGGTTCATACCCGGCAGGTC
>CAJUEO010000010.1 GCA_910585685.1 uncultured Christensenella sp. | reverse complement strand
TTAATATTTATGCACCTTTAGCTCAACCGGATGGAGCGACGAGCATTGGTTACTTAAAACAACGTTGTACGTTGTTTTGCAATGCGAGATGAGTGAGCGCAAACGTCAGGCGCGAACGGTGACCGAACGAGGCATTATCTTTACGCCAAGGGAGAAGGTCTACGGAACCAAAGGCAGCCTTTGGTAATGTAAATAGTAAAAGTTAATATTTATGCACCTTTAGCTCAACTGGATAGAGCGTTGGTCTACGGAACCAAAGGCTAGGGATTCGAATTCCTTAAGGTGCACCATACGCAACCTTATTCGAATACTATCGGGTAGGGTTGCGTTTTTTTGCATTAAAAAAGTCGAACTATCAAAGAAAATAGTTCGACTTTTTTCGTTAATGAATTAAAATGGAATATCGCTATCATCATCTTCAACATTTTGAGTTTCCGTAGTTATTCCTAAAATGTTTTTAGCTCTTAATAATAAGTGGTCATAAGTCAAAATTGTTATTTGATTATATGAAGCATTTAAAATGCGATAAGCTTCTTGCTGTTCTTCGTTCCAATTGTTTGACCTACCATATATCAGTAAACAACGAGGTTTAATTACTTTTGTTCCATTTGTACGCTGTATGAAATCTAAACTATTTGCTTCTTTTTCAATTTTGAAAATATAATTTTGACATTGCGTGATAGCTTTTATTAAGTCAGAACTTGGCACGTAATTATTATGGTCTTTTATATCCATCCAAAATTTTAGACCATTAGGTTTTTTTATTTCTACAATATCCACAAAGCCATCAAAAGCTTTTACTAAATAGTCCGCAATATGTTGAGTGTCAATATTCCTTTCGTCTAAAATATGTAGATACTCAGAACCTAAAATCCATTTATTATTTTTAAACCACGTCTGCCAATGGCTTTCTTGTAAGTTTTGATTAATATAACTTGAAAATTCATCTATTCCTGCTTTCTTTTTTATCAAGTCAATAGCAAGGGCAATATTACTGCTCAACAAACCACTTTCTAAAAGCTGTTTTGCCGTTTCTTTGTCTGAATTAACGATAGTTTTAAACTTTTTCAATAATTGCATTGAATTAGAATTATCAATAGGTATAAAACTATTAACACCCAATTCCAAAGGCTTGTAATAGGCTTCAATAAATGAAACTAAATTTAAAAACTCTTCATTATCAAGAGTTAATTCACTTTTTGGCGTATCAATTTCAGGTGAGCCATTATTTTTATAACGCCCGATTTTCAAGCATATATCAGTTTTATTTTCTGATTTATGCGGAATTTTCCAAAATGCCGCCTCTGAATAAACTGTTTCCCTTATTTTTAGCCTTTTTATTTTATAATGTAATTTATTCTACTACTTTTTACATCGCTTGTTGTAAGCACATTTTCAATAGCAGTTTGAATATTTTGCATTATAAGCTTATATGAAGTTAATGATGAATAAGTTTTGGAAAAATCTTCATCATTTAATGCAATCAAAATGCCTGCAATAAATATCGGCTTATGCGCTTCAGTAACTTTAACTTCTCGCAAATAATTATGCATATCTATTGCAGTTTCTCTTATTCTATCTATTGAATACTCTTTTCTAAGTTTCTTTCCTTTAATAAGCTCAATATAGTTTTTAGGCTCTAAAATTATATCTCGCGCCTTTGTCAATTCAGTGTATGTATCTTGCTGTTTTATCCAATAGAAAGTTGACACTTTCATCTTATCTTTTTGTGTTCCGCTTACAGCAACAGCAATTACATTGTATTCTTCCTTAAGATATTTTGCATAATATAAAACTCCATCAACCGAAAATCCTCTGGGATGGTCAAAATCTTTACTTGAATGTTTGGCTACAGAATTTTTACACTCAACTACAATAATTGTGCTTATATCTTCATCAAAAGTTATGATATATTCTGGTTTAGCTTTCCCTTTCCCGCCTTGACTAAAATCGGAAAGAGCGCAAAAGGTAGGTTTGCCACCAGCTTTTTTTAGCAATTTTTCGATTTTATCTATATCCGAAACATCACCTTGAGGAAAGACAAATCCAAAAGAATTTTTACCTAGTTCAGATTTCATTTCAGAAAGTGTTAAACTTTCAGTAAATTGCTCTATAGACATATGCGGCTCCCTAAAAAATAATATAACATCTCTAATACAAATTTTATCATAAATTTAAAATTATTTCAAGTATTGAAAGTTATTATATAAGAAAAGTATATAAGAAAAGTTTTGTTTCATAATTTATTTTTTTATAAATGGCACTGTGGCGGGTGCTTGAATAAACGAGCGCGCGGCTGCGCCGCGCGTTCAAGCACCCGCCACAAAAGAAAACAACCGAATAAAAAGAAAGATATGAAACGCCGAGCGGAAAGGGCGTTCGCCGCTAAACCGCTTGGCGAATCGCCCTTTCTCACGCTCGGCGGCGTTATTCATATTCTTAAACTTTTTAATATGCGGTTGCCCTTTCTTTGGTTGTGGGTACGGCTTTCACTTTCGTCAAGCCTTGCCATAATTCCGCTTATACTGTCATAATTTTCAACTTTCCGTGTTATACAATGTCCCTGCGTTATGTAATACGGAAAAAATTTAAAAAATATTGTGAACAAATGTTTACAGATATTGAATTTAGGTTATATAATGTGTATGCACGCAATTAGTGCGTGTACAACTGAATATAAGAACTGCGTCAATAGGAAATCTATTGTGCAGCTAAAACAGCATACCAGTGTTTAGTTAAGAGAGCAAAGTAGCGATTGAGCGAAAGCCGGTTCACCCCCAACAAAGAAAAGGTGCAGCGTTGCGTTTTGATAAGAGAGAAGATAGCACACTCTTATTCTATTAAGGGAATATAATGTTCTTTTATTTAACGGGCGGTGTACAAAGTTTTATGAGATTAAGTTCTCGTAAGATTTTGTACACCGCCCTTTTTTCGTGCAAATTTTCAGATTTGGAGGACGGAAATTTGCAGGGAAACAAGACACAACAATTAGAAGTAATCACTATCGGAAAACCCGACATTCGGGCATTGACCGAAAGCGAGCGCACAGCTTTTTTTGAAACGCTTTTAGCAAGACTTAAAGAGCTGAAACAACAAAGCGGAAATTAAGGAGGAAAGCGAAATGCCATATATAGGAACAAAAGTGTATTCAGACGGCAGTCATTACATAGCAATACCACCCGAAAATTTTCCGAGCCGTAAGAAACGGCGCAAGCCAAAACCCAAACCACCCACTAACCCAAAGACGGACGAAACGCAGCCTATCACTACACCGAAAGAAAAATTTGAAACGGCGTATGCGGAAAGTCAAAAGCTACCCAAGCGAGAACGGAAAAAGTATATAGCTGAGAAATTGCAAAATGAATTTAAAACCGACGAGCAGTTAAAGGAATTTGTAGAAAGCAATATCGAGCGTAAGAAAAACAATGCCTATAAACGCTATTCACGGTTATGGCGAAAAGTTAATTTGCAAGGCAAATGGAACTTTTTTGTAACCTTTACCTACGATAGCGAAAAACTTGACGAAACGCAATTCAAAAAGAAGTTGCGAAATGCACTCAAACACGCCGTAAACCGTAACGGTTGGAAATATATCGGCGTATTCGAGCGTTCACCCGACAAAAAAAGATTACATTTTCACGGAATATTCTATATTCCCGAAAACGCTATGATAGGCGAAATTGTAGAAGTTAAAGATTACAGCACTAAAAGCCACCGTATGCAGACGACATATCAAAACACACACTTTTTAAAGGAATTCGGGCGCAACGATTTCAAGCCGATAGATATTCCGAACGATATATCGCAGTCGGTTAAATACCTACTCAAATACATAGAGAAAAGCGGCGAAAAATTGATATACGGCGGTAAACTACCCACTTATTTTAAGAGCGATATTTTAGACGAAGATATAGCTTGCGGTTTTGGTGTGGACGAAAGAAAGCTACTATTATTTGACAGCTTCCGCTGTATAGACGAGGGCGAAATTTTGGGAAAGGTCAGTCCCGAAATTATAGAGAAAATGCCTAAATGTAACTGACCGAAAATATTTTGTCTATCGACGGGCGGAGCGTAAACGGAAACGCACTTTTCGTCAAGGGTGTACAGAGCAATTTCATTGCCCTTGACGGAAAGAAAATACAGCCGAGAAAAACGCTTGATTTTTGCGTTTCCGTTTGTTCACCCCTTGTCGAAAGACAAAATAAAAAATCTATTTTAAAAGGAGTTTAAAATCTTATGAAAACAGCAGTTATATATGCAAGATATTCCTGCGATAACCAAAAAGAACAGTCCATAGACGGACAATTAAGAGTTTGTGAAGAATACGCACAGCGCAATAATATTCTCATACTCAATACCTACATTGATAGAGCTATGACAGGTACTAACGATAACAGACCAGACTTTCAGAAAATGCTTAAAGATAGTTCACGCAAGGAATGGGATTTTGTGCTTGTATATAAGTTAGACCGTTTTAGCCGTAATAAGTACGAAACGGCAATACATAAAAAGACCTTGCGAGATAACGGCGTTAAAGTATTGTCGGCAATGGAAAACATACCCGACACACCCGAAGGCATTATCCTTGAAAGCCTACTCGAAGGTATGAACCAATACTATTCAGCCGAGCTTGCACAAAAGGTCAGCCGTGGAATGAAAGAAACACGGCGCAAAGGTTTATATCAGGGCGGTGCGGTATTGTACGGTTACAAAATTGACGGACGAAAAATCGTAGTTGACGAGAACGATGCCGAAGTAGTCCGCTATATGTACAAACAATATGCAAACGGCGTATTTGTAAGAGATATAATCAAAGACTTGACCGACAAAGGAATTTTATACAAAGGCAAGCCGTTCGTAAAAAACAGCGTTTACAATATTTTGCGTAACGAAAAGTATTCGGGCGTATATAAACACGGCGAAGAAGTAATTGACAATATGTATCCGCAAATCGTTCCTACCGATATATACGAAAAAGTCCGTGTGAAAGTTACAAATAATAAGTACGGCAAAAAGAGCGTACACATTGATTTTCTGTTGCGACAAAAATTGATATGCGGAAATTGCGGACAGCCTATGCACGGCGAAAGCGGTACAACCAAGAACGGCACGAAGATCTATTACTACAAATGTAACGGACGAAAAAAGCGTATTAACGATTGCAACAAAGGAATGATACGCAAAGAAGTCATTGAAGATATAGTTATCAATACCGCCGTTAAAGAATTAAGCAACCCCGAAGTAATGACTTATATCGTAAACGAGCTTTTGCGAATACAAGAAATGCAGTTAAAAGAAAATTCCGTTTTAAAGGTTTTAACAAGACAACAAAAGCAGGTTGAAACGGCTATAAACAATATGGTTAATGCCGTTGAGCGCGGTGTTATAACAAACGCAACGAGTAAGCGTTTAAAAGAGCTTGAACAGCAACAAGAACTGTTAGAACGGCAGATACTCATAGAGCGCAGTAAACAAGCCGTACAGTTTAGAGAAAGCGACATAAGAGAGTTTTACGAGCAAATGTTACACGAGCCGAAAACGCTTATTAACTACCTTATAAAGCAAGTAGTGTTATATGACGATAAAATCAAAATACAATTTAATAGCCCTATTAGAATTAGTCCCGACGACGAAAAGTCGAGGCTGATTTTTTATTCGGAAACTATTGAAATGATAACCTTTAAATGGGCGAATACAAAACCTTATACGCAGAAAACACAAATTGAATGCTATATATAACGGCTATTTATTCCACAGTGCTATTGACTGAAACTTTTCTTGCGGTGTGTTTATAGGCAAAATAAGGGCGAAACACAGCAACCCGACTGATAACAGTCGGGTTTTGGTTTGCCTTTGGCGCACGAGCCTAACACACCGCAATTTCAGTCAATAGCCTTTTGCGGCATAAACCGCCGTTGCGCTTGATTTTTAAGTAAAAGAAAATAACCTAACCCGATACTTTAAGTAAGTATTCGAATAAGGTTGCGTATGGTGCACCAATCAAAAAGACGGGCTAAAACCCGTCTTTTTGATTGTGTAACGTAAGATGTGAGAATCCCTATGATGCGCGCGAGCGAAGCGACGCTCTGCCGAGGCTCCGCGCAAGTGGAAACGGCAGAATTTCTTAAGGTGCACCAAAAGCGGTTAAAATAAACCGATTCTCGTTGCATAGAATATTGGTTTTTGTTATAATTAAGATATGTTATTAAGGAAATATAAAGATAGTGATTGTGAAGCGGTTTCACGGCTGTTTTATGATACCGTTCATACGGTCAATGCAAACGATTATTCTGTATCACAACTTTCGGTTTGGGCAAAAAATTATGAAAGTTTGAAGGCAAGGCATTGTGATTTATTGGAACAAAATACTTTAATTGCCGAACTTGAAGGGATAATTGTCGGGTTTGGTAGTATTGATAAATTTGGATGTCTGGATTTGCTGTTTGTTCATAAAGATTATCAAAATCAAGGTGTTGCAACTTATTTGTGTAACGAGCTCGAAAATGGATTTACGTCTATAAAAACTTTTGCGTCGATAACGGCAAGACAGTTTTTTGAAAAACGTGGATATTCCGTTATTAAAACTCAATGTGTAGAACGGTTAGGGGTAAAGTTGAAAAATTTCGAAATGATAAAAATACAACATTATTAAGTCAAAGTATGAGGTTATTTATTTACTTGCAAGTTGCCGTTAAATTTGATATATTGTTTTCACTATGAATAACACAACAAAATTCAATCAAAAAGCCGATTCGTATTCATTGGGTAGACCGAGTTATGCGGAAGCATTCATCGAGATGCTTTATTCTCGGCAAGGCTTCAACGAGCAGTCTGTAATAGCCGACATAGGTTCGGGGACGGGAATTTTAACTAAGCAGCTTTTACAAAGAGGCAGTTATGTTTACGCCGTTGAACCCAACGCAGATATGCGTTGCAATGCCGAAGCCGCCTTAAAATGCTTTACAAAAGTTAAGTGCGTCAACGGAACTGCCGAGCACACTACACTTGAAAATTCTTCTGTGCATTTTATAACTGTTGCGCAAGCTTTTCATTGGTTTAACGTATTGTCGTTTAAAGACGAATGTAAAAGAATATTAAAGCCTAACGGAAAAATTTTTCTTATCTGGAATAAGAAGGATCCGAAATCGGCGGTAAGTATCAAGCAAAATTTGATATTTGAAAAATTTTGTTCTGATTTTGTGGGGTCTAGTGGCGGTATAGAGGAAAACGACGAAAAAATCAAACTGTTTTTTGACGATAGTTTTGAGCGCGTTCAATTTGATAATCCGCTTTTTTACGATAGAGAAAAGTTTGTTCAAAGAAGTTTATCAAGCTCGTATTCACTGACTAAAGAAGATAAAAATTTTAGTGAATATTTGAACGAGTTAAATTGTTTGTTTGATAGATATGCGAAAAACGGCGTCTTATCAATACCCAATAAAACCGTGGCATACTTCAATTTAAAGTAATTTAAGCAATTCTTTTAAAGTTGACAAGCAGTAAAGGCAATGTTATAATGCAGATGAGTATTATAATATGATAAAATTATCCAAGGAGAATTTTATGGCAGAAAAAGATACTAAGCCTAAATCTAAAGTTAAACCGGAGGATGCGCCGTCTAAAACCACTTCGAAGGCTTCGACAAAGCCCAAAGCAACAGAGAAGCCCAAAGCAACAGAGAAGCCCAAGGCAACGGAGAAGCCCAAGGCAACGGAGAAACCCAAGGCAACGGAGAAACCCAAGGCAACGGAGAAACCCAAGGCAGCGGAGAAGCCCAAAGCAACGGAAAAGCCCAAGACAGCGGAGAAGCCCAAGTCAACGGAGAAACCCAAGGCAGCGGAAAAGCCCAAGACAGCGGAGAAGCCCAAGACAACGGAAAAACCCAAAGCAACGGAAAAGCCCAAGGCAACAGAGAAACCCAAAGCAGCGGAAAAACCCAAAGCAGCGGAAAAACCCAAAGCAGCGGAAAAACCCAAGTCAACGGAGAAAAATACCGAAGAAGCAAAGAGTTATTCCAGACCCCGGAGAGAACAACCTGAAAGCGGCAACGGCGGCGGTATAGGGCTGGTAGCTTCGACCGTGGCATTTGTCAAGGAAAACAAAGTGCGCGTAATTGCAATTGCTGCGGCTACACTTGTTTTTATTATTGCCTTGATACTCGGCATAGTTCTTGGCACAAGGTCGTGCAGCGGAACAGGAGATAACTTCGGCGACGGCGGCAGTAACAACGGCGGTAATAACGACAACGGCGAAAACAATGGCGACGGCGGCGATCAAAATGATTCTGTTTTAATACCTGCCCCCGAAAAGGGCGTTTACATTCAGCCCGGAGATGCTAAACCCGGTCAACCGTATGACGATATAACTGTTGGCACGGAACATTTCTTTGACGCGGATGAAATTAGTTATTTTAATTACGGCAGTTCAAATAAAACCAACACTACTGTCGGTTATTTCGGTCAACAGATAGGAACGGTGGACAGAGTAATTCCTCAAAAAACGAGAGATGAAGGACTGGGAGTCTATCCCAAATACGGCTATACTCTATCAAACGTAGTGGCAGGTTCCGATTGGGCGGCGTCGGCAAGAAACGCCCTTATAAACGAGTCGAGCTATCTTACCGCGACGGGAACATGGAATGCCGGCGGAGGTAATTATAAATGGATAGATAAAGACGGTTATCTGTATAGCGGTACTACGGCGGAACCTGTTCCCTCTTTGGATAAGTTCGGTATTCACAGGCGCCTTTACAAACATTCCGCTTCGGCAGGCTTGTATTTGGGAGACGTTGCCGAGGATGAACCCGGCATTATAAAACAGGTTACAATGCGTCCCCGTGCATATACAAGGGGTTACGGTGTTACGGGTGTTTATGCTCCTGCCGGAGAAGTCATTAAAATTCAGATGAGTGAAGCGGATATGAACGCTACCGGCGGCATTGTTATACATATTGGTCAGGCACTCTATAACGGCAAAGCAAATAATATTTGGGTTCAGAAAGGGCAGATGCAGCGTATCCCCCATCTTTTGAACACTATGGTAATAGATAAAACTACGGCTACGCTTGAAGACGGCGTATATACAGCCTATGTCGGTTCATTTATCGGCGGCCCTATTTATATCCGTAACGAAACCGTAACATATACCGCTACTATTTCGGGCGGCGTGGCGTATTCCCACTTTATTTTGGGCTGTACTTCGCGTGAAGAATTTGAAAAGAACTCGCAATCGTCCGCGCCCTATTTCGATTTGGAGGTGTGGGATAACGGCGTGCTTCATTCGGGGCCAAAAACATACGCGCAAAATCTTTCATACGACGACATATATAAGGCTGCGGTTCTATGGGATAAAGTAGCTACCGTAACAACCACGGGTTCTACTCAGGGTATAGTTTTCCTTTACGACCCCTTTGTAGCTGCCGGCGCGGCTGTTGCTTTCCCCGGACAGGGCTCGGTCAACTGCCCTGCCGGTTGGATGAGTAATTCTTTAAATTACAACACGATAGTTTCTTCGGGCGCTTGGGGTAACTTTCACGAGTACCACCATAACTTCCAAGGCTATGGCGTAGGTAACGGCGGTGAAGTTACCAACAACGGTATGACGCTTGTATCCTATGCACTGTTTACCAAAATTTCGGCAAAAAGGGGCATAACCGGTTACGGCTCTGCCGGACTCGGAGGCTGGAACAGTTATACAAGCGCAACTTGGGCGCTTCAAGATATTTTAAAAATAGCCAAGGGTGAATCGCCCAGCAACGGAAAACAGGGACTTGCGTTGTATGCAACACTTTTGCATAATTTCGGACCCGACGCCTATATTAAGTCAAAAGTGAAACAGCAATCCGCGCATTACGGAGAGATGTATTCAGGCTATCTTCGCGCTTGGCAGGATATAACGCACAACGATATGACCTATTACTTTAAGGACGTGTTAAAGGGAATAGACGAAACCGTTGCAGATCAATGGAGAGAGTCGAGTTATCCTACTTTCATTCCCGTATCTTCGGTTTATCAGACGGGCAGAAGCTATACTTACGACGGGCAGAAAAAATACATAACAACTATGCAGCCGTACGTTATTCCTTACGGGCAGAACTTTACCGTGGATTTGAGAAAGTACAGCGCGCCTAACGGACAGTACGAACACGGCAGCGTGGTTATTCCCGACGGATTTGATTACACTATAAAAAAGGTTTCAACTCCCGAAAACGGAACTATTCAAAAGGTTGACGACTATATTTATAATTTTAAACCCGGCAATCGTGCAATGTCCGGTAAAATAATAGTTACGCTCGGTATAACAAAGACGGACGCAAGTATCCGTACAAATACTATTGAAGATATCGACTTAGTGCTTGAATTCGAGCAATCGCACGAAACAAACAAAGCAGTTCTCACAAGAACAACCTACAATTATGCCGAGGGAACGGCTTATACCGACGCGGTTACGGCTTATGAAAATAACTTTGCAGGGTTTACGGGTACGCCGTATGTGCGTGACCATCGTAACCCCACGCAGAACTGTAATACGGATATTTGGTTTTACCCTGATACTCAAGAAAATCACGATAAATATCCCAATGCTCCCGATGAATTTTTCGTACACCCCAATACTGTTGATACGGTGGAAGGAAAACTGTATTTCGAAGAAGAGGGCAAATATCGTATATTTCTGCGCGGAAGAATGAATTGTGCCGTATATTATTCAATCGACGGCGGAAAAACATATCAGCTCGGTGCGAAAATAAATGATAATTCAACGAGTGCCGGGTTTAGACCAAACGATTCAAATACATACTTTGATTTAGAGCTTGAAGAACATTCCTTTGTGTATTTTAAAGAAGTACTTATAGTACAAGATACTCCTAAGTCAAGTTTTATCGGCTTAGGATATGCTAAGTGGACGACACCGATGTTTACGATAACCGAGGACGAGGACGGCAATTTGCACTACTTCGACTATCAGGGTAATGAGGTTACTGAGGAGGAGGCAAACAATGCCGAGCCTATTGCTCCCACTTCCGCACAGTACGTCAATGCTTATAGGCAAGATTACGAGTTCCCTTCGAACGAGGGCTTTAAAACAGATTATTTCTATGTAAGGCAATACAATTACTCTTATTCGGATATAAGGGTTTTCGAAAATGCTCAAACTTTGCTTAACTACAATTATCAACCCTGGGATAACTCGCCTACGCATGCCATAGGTAACTTGTTCGACAACGACGACAATACATTTATACATAGCAACAAGACAAATATATCCGCGGCAAATCCCTTTATGGTTGAGGTCAAGCTTGATGCGCCTGTAACCGCTAACCGGCTGGTGTTCCACGGTTCGGCTGTAAAAGGTACATACGCAACTTATTTGCCCAAAGCTTTTAAAGTTTGGGTAAAAGAGAACGAGGACGACGATTGGACGCTTGTTTCCGACGTAGCCGCCTCGACTATGGGCAGATTACAGGTAATTGTCGACTTTGACCAATATTATAATGTAGGTTATTATAAGGTCGAAGTGACCGACACTCATTCAACAGGTTACAATAAATATATTTGTCTTAACAAGATTGAGCTTTCGTCGGTGTTTGCGTTGACTGGCGGAAAACTTGTCACGTTGGACGATGCCGCTTTTAATTATAGCGAAAATTGGAACTGCGTGACAGCTATGTCCACCTTCGGACACGTCTATGTCGGTGCAAACAACTCGACTCTGTCATTTGAGTTTACGGGCACAAGACTTGTGCTTTTGTCGTCAGTCTTGTACGACAGTAATTTCGAAGTGACAATTGACGGTGTAAAAGTTAACTCAATCGATTTAAAGGAAGTCGACGGACTAACATTTGTTTCCTATATTTCAAGTTCGCTTTCAAGCGGCAGCCACAGTGTAGTAATTAAATGTCTTGGCAAAGCTAACTTAGATTCAGTTGTAATTTACGACTGACATTAAAAAATTAATCCTCATTGCTCTATAATGTGCAATAAGGATTAATTTTTTTTAACTCTATGAATCATAGAGTTGTTCGACAATAAATAGATTTAAAAATAACGCTTATTTCTTGCAAAACTATTCAAACATTGATAAACTATTTGTAAACTACTATAATAGCGTTTATAATATGCAAAATAAAGTCGTTTGAAGTCGGTAAATTAATCAGGGGAGAAAAATAAAATGAAACGCATTTTAATAATTTTTACGCTCAGTTAATGCGTAGTTTTCGGCGGAATTTTTTCCGGTTGCACTTATAATAAAATCAGCGACGTACAGGGCACTTGGGAGATGGTTAAAGACGAGGAGGACGCGTCATATTATGCGTTTGAATCTGCTAAAATAACCGTCGCGGATACCCAAATGCATATTGCAATAGAATATAGCGACAATTGTCAGTATTCTGATTTGAAGTCGGGTAGCTTTTCTGTTGCTTACGAGTACTATGAAGAGTCTGTTGAAATACGATATTTAAACGTAGGTGATGAAGATCAAGATTATGATATGGTAAGATACATGTCTTGGCGCAATGACGAAGGCGGACAAATTACATTCAAGGGAAATGTAAGATTTTATAGCGACGTTGCCGATTATAAAGCCGATCACCAGTACTCGTTTACCGTTAAATTTGCAAAATCAAATTCACCTTCAGTCAAACCTAACCCCGATAATCCTGACAATCCCGACAAACCCGGAGATAACACACCGTCAAAATTTAACGCTATTCTGTCTGGTTACGGTAACGCCGGCTACAACGTCAATCTCAAGAACGGCAACGTAGACCCTACTATGGCGTCGCTTATTAATACGTTGCGTCAGGCTTACTCACAGCTTGGCTACGGTATGGAATTTATAGGTAAAAATCTTGATAATTTATTGTCTTGCGAGCTGTATATGCTTATAGAAACGGACTCGGAAAGTACCGCTAAAGAGTTATATGACAGTATAAAGGCAAGCTACAAATGCGAGAAAAAGGGCAGAGCGGTAATTGCTTATATCTGGACTTTGGGCACACCCAATTTCGAACCGTTCCGTCAGGCTACTAATTGATATAATTAATTAAAAAGGCGGCTTACTTAACGTAAGCCGCCTTTTAATTGCCCGAAAATTAATTTATTAAATTGACATTTTTCCCATTAGTGTGTACAATAAAACAGACGAAATTTTAAACGAAAAATAATAGGATTAAGAGAATATGATAAATAATTTATCTGCCACGGGTTCTCCTGTCGAGATTGTGGCACAACGTGTATTCAATCCGCTCTATATCTATCTCGATATAGTGTTTTTGGTTTTTTTCTGTGGAATGTTGATTTTTAAGAAAAAGTATATGACGCTTATTTTCGCACTGTGCGGCGGCGTTCTGTATATGATAGTCGACTACGGTATATTTCATCTTTTAACGCATTCACGTTCAATCGAAGGCGGAGATATGTTTTGGGTGCTTCTTTGGATGAGTATGAGTTACGGAATTACCAACTTTGCCTGGATTTGGCTTTGGATTTCAAAAGATAAGCGCCTTTTGGAATGGTCGTTGCTTATTTGCGTATGGTGGATATCCGCGCCGCTTATAGCCGCAACCTTCGGCGCAGGGTTACCGCCGATAAAGATACAGCGCACCACGGGCGCATATCACGGCTATATGGCGTTGATACTGTTTGTCGGGTATGCTTCGGCAATAGTCTACAATCTTATCCAAAAAGAAAAAATTAAAAGGTTTCCGCTTTTATGGCTTTTGATTATAGGTATTTTAGTGCAGTTCGGTTGGGAGTTTTCGTTGCTTGTAGGCGGAATACGCAGCGCGGAGTTTGCATCTTTCGGCGATAAAATTATGACGCTTGTAGTAAACTCGTTGCTCGAAACAAATCTCGGCGCAGTGCCTATCTTCTGCATTTACGTTCTTTTGACAAGCCGCTTTACCGAGGATTTGAAAAAGCGAGAAACAGTAAGCTTTACTCAGCGTATATCCGAGTTAAATTTAATTAAAATAAGAGAGGTAAATTAATAAACAGCCCCGTGTTAGGGGCTGTATTTTTTATTTCCAAAGTTTATCGGGGTCGAAGCCGAACACCTGAACAAGTTCGACGTGCGGCGAGTTCGCTATATCTCGCGGTGTAATCAACATTCCGCCGCCGCTGTTCAGGTCAATACCGAAGTCGTAAAACGACTTCCAGATCATATGCGCGCACTGCGTTCTGTCAGTTCTGTCATTGGTCAGAAAAAGCCCCAAAAGCCCGTCGTACGCCACGCCTTTAAATGTTTCAAGCGCATAATCGGCAACTTCCGAGCGCGTCTTTGCGTCGATTTTTGGTTTTAAAATCATAAAGTTCACTCGCGACGTAAAGCCGCTTATACTGCCCTCGAAAGTGGGCTGACCGTAAGCCATAGCCTGTAAAACCGTGCCCGAAGCCGCGTTAGTAACCAGCCCCGAGTGCCCTATGCGCACACCCGAAATATGGGTGGAAGAAGTGACTATTATATCACCCTTTTCAAGGTAAATGTTTTGCATATGCGACTTGCCTTCAAGCCTGTCCGTGCACACGAACGGTGCGAACTTATCGTTTTTTACCTTTCGCTCTTTAAAATAGTCCGTTTGTATGTCGAGTATTCTTTGTTTGCCCGTTGATCCGCGTTCCAAAGCTCTGTCAACTCCTATCTTCGTCAACCCTGTCTGTCGGTATAAAAGCTCATAGTCGTCACCGCTTAACGTTTGTTTTTCGAGCAAAGCGGAAATATTTATTTTTTCGTAATCTGGAGTTATGCAAACAATTTTATCCGCGCAAATAAACGCAATTTCCAGCCCGAGCGCGGTAATCAAAATAACTGCGGCTATCGCGCCTGCGACAATCGCGGCTATTATCTTTTTGGATAGTTTTTTTACGCGTTTCATTTTACCTCGTCAATCTTTCGATTGCAAGCTTATAAATTTTGAAGCACTTTTCAATCTTTTCAAAGGTAATATACTCGTTTGCTTGGTGAATGGTGTTTTCATCTCCAACTTCTTCGGGCCCGAACGCGGCGCCGCATTTAAGCGCCCTTGCATAAGTTCCGCCGCCCACGGCAACGGGTTGAACGTCTTTGCCCGTGACTTCGTTGTAAACCGAGCAAAGCGTCTTTATCAAAAAGCAATTTTTGTCGTTGTAGAGGGGAGCCTGTTCAGACATAATTTCATACTCGTCCGAAATGCGGCAAAGCACCTCGTCCAAAGTGTGGGTGGAGGGGTATCTTATATCGCAAATAACAGAAATTTTGTCCTTATTTCCGCTTATTACATTGGGTGAAAAAGTCAGATATCCCGTTTCGTCGTGCATATCTTTAAGTCCGTAGCATTTTTTAAACAGCTTTTCGTAAATGTCGTCAAGCTCTAAGTATTTGAGTATGGGTGCAATCGCGTTTATTCCGTCGTCGGGGCAGGAGCCGTGCGCCGACTTGCCGTGCGCGCTGATTTTTCCGTTCTCGCAGAAAAGTCCCAGTTTTTCTATCTTTTTGATATCTGTCGGCGCGTCCGTTTCACAGTAGTCGCAAACCATATTTGCACGTTCTCCGCCCGAAAGAGTCGAAAAACCGAAATTACCGTAAAAATTTATTTTGAGGTGCAAAATGCCCTTTTCCGCATAAATTACGGGGAAATCCGCGTCGGGTGAAAACCCTGTTTCAGGCATATGCGCGTGTTTTTCGTAATAATCTATACAACCCCAGCCGTTTTCCTCGTTGCAGCCTACAATCAGCTTTATTTTTTTATTTGGCGTAAACCCTTCGTCTTTAAGCGCTTTCAGCGCGTAAAGCGAAATAATGGCAGGCCCCTTGTCGTCCATTGCGCCCCTGCCCCAAACGCGCTTTAAATTATAGTCTATTTCTCCGCCGAACGGGTCGTGCGTCCAGCCTTTACCGGCAGGTACCACGTCAAGGTGCGCCAAAATTGCAAACTCTTCTCCGTTGCCGAAAATAACTTCTCCTGCATACCCGTCGTAATTTTTCGTTTCAAAACCAAAGCTTTTAGCAAGGTTTAAAAAGTAATCCAAAGCCTTTTTTGCGCCTATACCGAACGGTGCGCCCTGCGAAGGTAGGCTCTGCGAAGAGTCAAATTTTATAATTTCCGATAAATCTTTAATAATGTTGTCAATCATAGTAAAAACATTATACACTTTTTTTAAAATGTGTTACAATTATTTTAAGCTAAAAAATAAAATTTTCAGACGGACGCTGGGCAAATGAAGGGAAAATTCAAAATAGATTTGGCTTCGCCAAAGATAATTGAATATATAAGAACGGTGCTTGTCGCGTTGCTTGTGGTAATTGCGATAGTAATTTGCGCGCAAGCCTACGCCAACGGACTGCGCGAGTTTGCGTTTTATATGACGATTGCCTGCTGCGTAGTTTTGTCCGTACTTGAATTTGTAAACACCTTCGTCATAAAAAAGTTTGTGCCCAAAATGATTTTTTACGGGCTCGATTCCGCGCTTATTCTCACAATTTGCGTGCTTACGGGCAATTCGTTTATGTCGACCATATACTGTATCGTGCTCACGCAATGCTATATGTTCGTTGAAAAGTTTAAGGACAGAACAATTCTGTTTGGCGTAAGCTGTCTTATATTTTCCGCGTCGTTTACCTGCGGATATATAATAAGCACGCCCAATCCCACGGCTTTCGACGGCGTTACGGGCGTACTTTTCGGGCTTTTGGCGCTTGGTATCGACTATATCGTGGCGATGTTTCTGTTGAAATTCTATAACACAAATATAGAGCTTTCCTCCGCGCTTAAAGAGGCGGACGACTCGCGCTCGAGGCTTGAAGAGGCGTATGACGAGCTTACTAAAACAAAGGTCTACGAAGAGCGCAACCGTATAGCAAAGGACATTCACGACACCGTCGGACACTCGATGACAACTGTTATTATGCAGACCGAGGCGGCAAAATTATTGATAGACAGTAACCCTACCGAGGCAAAACAGCGCATAGTTTCGGCAAATATCCAAGCTCGAAACGCGCTTGAACAGATACGCGAAAGCGTTCATCTGCTTGCCGGCAGGGGACAGAGTAAAACTCTTAGCGAAGATATAAAGGAAATTCTTGCACAAACCATGGACGGCACCGACGTTAAAGCTCGGTTCTCTTTGGACGAGGCGCACCCCTCAGAAGAAACGCACAGATTTATAGTCAACAGTTTAAAAGAGCTTTTGTCAAACGGCATACGTCACGGTGCGGCAACCGCGTTCTACGTCGAGTTAAAAAACGACGGAGGGGACTTAAAGTTGCTTGTGTCGGACAACGGCTGCGGAGTAAACGGTGAAATAGGCGAGGGCTTCGGGCTGAGGGGGCTTAGAGAAAAGGCTGAAGCGTTGGGCGGAAGCCTTAGCGTTACAAGCGAAGAGAACGAAGGCTTTGAAGCGTGCATAATTCTGCCTATTATAAAGGAGCAAACATGATTAAAGTATTACTTGTCGACGATCAACAAATTTTAGCCGAAGGCATTCGTTCGGTTTTGGAAACGTCAAGCGAAATTCAGGTGGTGGGCATTGCTTCGGACGGGGTTCGTGCCGTGGATTGCTGCGTCGAGTTGAAGCCCGACGTCGTGCTTATGGATATCCGTATGCCCAATATGAACGGCGTGGTTGCCACAAAGCGCATTAAGGAGCTTGACGAGAGAATTAAAATAGTAATTTTAACTACGTTTGACGACAGTGACTATATTCTGAGCGCAATAAATAACGGTGCGAGCGGATATCTTTTAAAGGATATAGGTTCAACCGCGCTTATCGACGCCGTTAAAAACGCCTACGCAGGAGACACAATTTTGCCTGCAAAAATAGCCAAAAAGATAACCGACGCCGCGGCTATGATTTCCACCGACAAGGAATACAAACTTAAAAAGGCGTTCAACCTTTCCGAGCGCGAGGTCGAAATAGCGCTTATGCTCTACGACGGATTTACGAACAGACAAATTGCTTCCGCGTTAAAGCTCTCCGACGGCACCGCGCGCAACTATATAAGCGCAATCTATCTCAAACTCGGGGTGGAGGGGCGCAATTCGGCGGTTGAAAAAATTAAAAGCTTGATATAAAAAACACGGCAATTCCAAAATAGAATTGCCGTGTTTTTTCGAGTAGTTTATAAATCAAACGCTATTGCGGTAATATCGTCGTTTAAATCCTTACTGAAAGTTTTAAGATTTTTTTCAAGGTTTTTTATAAAGTCGTCCGCAGTGCGCGAGTAGGAAAGCGTTCTCACAACTTTGTCCTCTCCGAACATTTCTCCTCTATCGTTCTTGCACTCGGTCACGCCGTCGGTCAAAAGCACCAGAATATCCCCGTGTCTGTACGGTATCGTGTCGTCGAAGTACGAGGGGTTGTCAAACCAGCCCGAAACGGGAGGGGAGTTGAGCATTATACGCGTAATTCCGTTGCCCGTCTTTAAAAGCAGAGGCACGTTGTGCCCTGCCATAGAATAGGTAATGTGCTGTTCCCCTATTCTTACGGCGGCAACCGTTACATAATTTCTTTCGTCTAAGTTAAGTTCGCGGAACTTCGCGCTCAAATTGCTTATCGCAAGCGAGGGTGAAGCCGCCTTTTTGTCGTAAGCCGCCTTTACGAATGCCGACAGCATACCTGCGGAAATACCCTTGCCCGACACGTCCGCAATTACTCCGCAGGCGTCGTTGTCGACGGTGTAAACGTCGGGTAAATCCCCGCCGATTTCGCGGCAGGGCACATACATATACGAGTATTTTTTGCTGCCTGCCCACTTTCCTACGGGCAAAAGCCTTTGCTGTATATTTTTGGCGGTCTGCAACTCGCGCGAGATTTCAAGCTCGAACGCGTCGTCGACAGTGCCCATACAAAGTCCGCCGCCGAGAGGAGTAACGGTAATGGAGTACGCTACCTCGTGAACGCTGTCTCCGCTTTTGACCTTTTGAAAAATTCTTCTGCTGACTTCCTTGTTCGACAAAAACGCGTCCTCGAACGCGCCCGAAAGCGCACAGCCGCGGCAACCGTCGGCGTCACCGCATTTTTTAACGTTTTCCGCGCACGACGTAATAACCCCGAGCTTGCCCTTTTGTCCGCCCGAGGGGAAAAGCGTTTTAAACGCGCGGTTGTATAAAACCGTCTTTAAATTTTGGTCGCACACTATGACAGCCGTCTTAACGTTGTCGATAACGCGCCGTAAATACTTATCGGTCATATTTTAAGGAAGATAGAATTTAAGTTTGTTTTCAACAATTTTTGCTTCGAGGGGAACGTTATCATAGAGTTCTCCCTCGGCTTGAATGGTATAGTTTTCGTCCTCGTGAATAAACGTCGCAGCCTTTGTTTTGACGAAAGTCACGTTTTTTACTTTTGCAACTTTGCCGCGCATAAGCTTGATAAACGCCGAAATAATTTTGGGCTTCGATATGTAGTCTACAATAATAAGGTCCAAAAATCCGTCGTCTATTTCCGCTTCGGGGAATAAATTTATACCGCCGCCGAGAAACTTTCCGTTTCCGCAAGCCGCAATAAGTCCGTAATGCTTTTCCTCTTTGCCGTCGTAGCGCACGGTAAAATTACAGCTTTTAAAATGAATAAGCGAAGAGATTAACGAGCGCAAATATTTGCCCTTGCCGAGCTTGTTGCCGCTGTACGTCCGCTTTAAAACGTCTACGTCGATACCCATTCCCACGGAATTAATCGAGCGCAAGCCTGACGAAAGTTCTATAAAATCGATTCGTCTCGGCTTACCGTATGCAATCAGCTCGGCGGCTTTTACCGCATTCGTCGGTATTTTGGCGCAGCTTGCAAAGTCGTTGCCCGTGCCGATAGGTACAAGCCCCAGCGAGCACTTTTCAAAATCTTTAAACCCGTTTATAATGTCGTGAAGCGTTCCGTCACCGCCCATTGCAACAAGCGTGTTCTCGTTTCCGTCCGCGGTAACCTCCTCGGCAATTTTTTTAGCGTCACCCTTGACGTGCGTCAAAAGCACCTTGTAAGCAATTTCCGCCCTGTCAAATACGCCTTTTACGGCTTCAAGTATTTTTCTTCCCTTACCTTTTAAACGAGTTTCGTTTGCAATAATGTAATGCACGATAACACTCCGTATATCTCTCTTACAAATATTATACAATAAATAATTTATAATTGCAATAATTTTGAAAAATTGCTATAATGATTTTGCTATGAAATTAAATTTAAGCGAAAACCTCTTGCGCCTTGCCGAAAGTTGCCCATACCCTCTCTATTTAGTGGGGGGAAGAGTGCGCGACTTTATTGCCAAACTCGACGCGCATAAATTCGATAACGACATCTGCGCTTCGGCTGACGCCGATGACTTTGCCTCTCGCGCAAAGGCTGCCGGATTCAGAATAGATAGCGTTTATAAAAATACGGGCACGGTAAAACTGTCGTGTTCGGGAGAGGACTACGAATTTACCTGTTTCCGTTCGGACGAATATGTGAGAGGTGTACACAGACCGGTAAACACCTATTTTACAAAGGACATAACGCTTGACGCAAAGCGGCGCGATTTTAGGTGTAACGCCGTTTACTACGACATATATGGGGGGCAATTTGTCGACCCGCTCGGCGGAATACGGGATATCGAGGGTAAAATTTTAAACTGCGTCGACAATTCCGACAAGGTCTTCGGTGAGGACGGGCTTCGTCTTATGCGCCTTGCACGAATAGCCGCACAGACGGGATTTACCCCCTCTGCCGAGTGTATAAGCGGCGCAAAAAATAATGCAAAACTCATTGCAGATATTTCAAAGGAGCGCATATATGCCGAACTTTCGGCTGTTTTGCAGGCGGATTCACGCTACGGAATAGAGGGCGCACAGTATAGGGGATTAAAAATTTTGGACGAAATAGGCGTCCTTGACCAAATTATTCCCGAGCTTACTTTGGGGCGCGGAATGAGCCAGCGCTCGGACATTCACGCATACGACGTGTTGGAACATTCCTTTAAAACGGTTTTGTATGCGGACGCAAGCATACGCCTTGCCGCGCTTTTGCACGACGTAGGTAAGCCGTACTGTATGGTTAAAAACGGCAATTTTTATGCTCACGAAACCGAGGGCGCCGCAATTACCCCCGTAATATGTGCCCGTTTACGCGTTCCCAAAAAACTTGCCGAAACCGTGACGGTGCTTACAAAGCTGCATATGTACGATTTGCGTTGCGACGCGAAAGAGAACAAAGTGCGAAGATTTATAGTTAAAAATCTGCAATATTTCGACGCGCTTATGCTGTTGAAACAGGCAGACTATTCCGCTTGTCGCGACGATTTGTCGGTTGCGCCGTCGGTCAAAAAGATGACAGAAGTTTTGCAAAAGATGAAGAGCGAGGGCGTTCCTTTGACTGTAAAACAGTTGAATATTCGCGGAAACGATTTGATAGAGTGCGGCTGTCCGCCCGCGCAGGTTGGCAAGGTACTTGATTTATTGCTTATGGAATGCTGTATCAATGCCATTAAAAACCAGCGAGAAGCGCTGTTAAATTACGCGCAGAAGGTTGCATTTAAAAGCATTATATAATATAATATTGTCGTAAACTTTCCGTTTGACGGAAAAAGCGAGGTAAATTATGGCAAATACTACAAGAAGAAAGGGTTTTTCAATTCTGTCTTTTTTACTCGGAATAATATTAGGAATGATACTTTTAGTCGGAATAGTGGCAGGAGTAGGATATTACGCGCTTACTACCGACGTTGACTCGGCGTTAAAGCTTGCCGGGTTGGAGAACAAGGACAAAAACGGCAACTACATATACATAAATACCGATTTGGAGTCGGGCGGCGCGAAAAGCCTTTTGGACTTGTTTGACAAGGTTATGCAATTTACGGGTGACCCCGAAAACTTGTCCGTAGGAGAAGTGGAAAAGCTTTTGCCTGCCGTAAAAGATATGGTAGACCAGCTCCACACAACAATAAACGGCTTTATCCCCATGGAGCGCAGCGAGCTTCTGGAAGTTAAGTTTTCGGGCTTGGAAGAGTTCGTCAAGACAAAAGTTTACGACATTCAGCCTGCCGTCTTGTTCGGCAATTTAGGTATGTCGGGACTTGTGGAAAATAAAATTATATCGCTCGTCTTACTCGGCAGCGAGGCGGACTATGTAGTAAACGGAGAGGCAAAGTATCCCGTGTATTACGACGCTTTCGAGCTTGTCGACGGCGCATATTTGAGAAAGGACGACGGCTTGCCTATACCTTCGGAGTACACCGATAATTTGTATCTTAAAGGGGAAGAGTACAGGCTTTACTATTACATTGTCGACGGCACGCCGTACATAACCGACGACGGATATACATATTATCCTCCCGTTGCAAAGACTAATTTCGGTGGACAATATTCTTCGTACACCCCCGAATATGCCAAACTTACTGGCTATTATTATATGAACGGTGACGAGCGCGTGGTGGTTACGCCAATCACTGTCGGCGCTTTGGGTGACGGTCAGTTCGATATGCTCGACAACATCTATCTCACCGAACTTTTGAGCGAAAGCAACGAGCTTGCCGAAAAAGTTTTCGGGGAAATTTCGCTTGGAAATCTTATGAACGAGGGCGTCGACTTCGAAGCAATTTTAAACGGATTGTACCTCGGAGACGTCGTCAAAACCAAAGTTGACGACTCTATTATGGCAAACCTCGTCTGGAAAATTAAGGACATAGCCGCACAGCCCGGAGAGGACTACACGCACATAGGCAAATACACCGTAGACGAAAGCGAGGTTGCGGTTTATATAAATACCGAGCAGAACAACTCGGGAGATTTGATAATAGAAAGCGCATATTATATCGACGGACAAAACAAGGTCGAAGTCAATTCGGTAACAATAGGCAACCTTATGGACGGCTTCGGCGTCGACGAAGTGCTCAACGACATTACTCTTGCCGACTTTGTAGATATTAAGGCAACCGACGCAATTTTATCCTATCTCGGCTACGGCGTTTACGGTATCAAACAGACGGACGGCGTCTATACAGCAAAATACGAAATAGCGGACGGCGGCGCTTTGCGCGAGGTGGACTGCTTTATTCAAACTTCAACCGAAGGGGAAAACGTGCTTATAACCTCCTGCTATTATCAGGAGAACGGCGCGCGCATAGAAATTCCTTGCGCAAACGTACAACAGCTTTCCGACAGAATAAGCACCGTTACAAAAAAACTTACGCTGGGTGAGTTTATCGGTGAAACCGACGACCCCGTGTTAAAGAAGCTGAGCGGCTATACGCTCGACAACGTCAGCGAAGCTATAAACACCTTGACAATAGGTGACGTTTTGACAAATGCGGACGACAACAAGCTTTTATCAAATCTCAAAGACACGCCGCTTTCAGAGCTGCCTACAAAGATAAACACTTTGAAGATGAGCGACATTCTGGAAATAGACGAGGACAATTTGTTGCTTTCTGGCATAAAGGACGCAACGCTTGAAACCTTGCCCGAGGTAATAAACACGCTCAATATAAACGAGCTTTACGCCAAAGAAATTTATAAGGTAAAGACGGGTGAGGACGAAAGCGGCAACGCCGTCTATGCGGACGGAGTAAGAAAACAAGCGGTATCCGTCGTAACCGACCCCAACACCCAAATTGCGTTTAACGAAAGCTACGTCTACTATACAAGAACCGTTGAAGAGGACGGCTCGGAAAAGTTTACCCTCGTAAATATTCCCGGCAATGCGCTCGGCAAAATTACGGCGCAGCAGTTTGCGGCACTTAGCGGAGAGTACTATACTTACGGAGAGGCAAACGGCGTATGGCAAATTTTGCTGTATAACGAAGATAGCGAAAAGGTATATACCGTAAACAACCTTGCCGCAATGATGGACAACGTTTCAAAAAATATGTCGCACTCAACGCTCAGGCAGCTTCACGAAATAGGCGTGCTTGTAATAGATAAGCCCGAGTTTTTCAACAACAAGCTGTACTATCTTGACAGCAGTATGCGCCCCGTGCAGTCGGATAAGGCGGTCGGAGATATGGAGCTTATCGAACTTATTAACTTTATTATCAACAACATTTCGCGCGGATAGTCCTATTTTAAGTTGACAACGCCGTTTAAATGTTGTAATATTGATAAGTAGCTTATTTTAAGCTTTAACCTTGCGTATCGTAGTTGATACGCCGATTAAGTCCGGGAGGTGAAAAATTATGAAAACTTACGAGATGATTTACATTCTTGACGCGACGGCATCCGAAGAGGCAAGAGAAGCTATTTCAAAGAAATTTGAAGAGATAGTTGCGTCCAAGGGCGGCAGCGTCGTTTCCGTAGACAAGTGGGGTACCAAAAAGCTTGCATATCCCATCAACTACAAGACGGAAGGCGAGTACTTTGTAATGAATTTCGAAGCTGACGGTTCAGCGGTCAAGGAATTGGAAAGAATTTCCGACCTGTCAACCGAAGTTTTAAGAAGAATGATTACGGTAAAAGCATAGGAAAAAGGTATGAACAAAGTATTTTTAATAGGGAATTTAACGCGTGACCCCGAGCTTACGGAAACGTCGGGTGGAATTAAAATTTGCCGTTTTGCAATAGCCGTAAACAGAAATTATTCGGGCGGCGACGGTGAAAGAAAGACCGACTTTTTCAACTGCGTTGCATGGCGCAATCTGGCTGAAACGGTTGCACGTTACACGAGAAAGGGCATAAAGGTAGCGGTAAGCGGCTCGATAGAGCTCAGAAACTATGAGGACGCGCAGGGCGTTAAACGCACGGCGGTCGACATAGTCGCACAGGACGTAGAGTTTTTGACGCCTAAAAACGGCGCAAATTCAGACGACTTTGCAGACAGCGCGCCTTCAACAAATTCAAGAGGTTCAAAGCCCCAGCTTCAACCTTTTGACGACGATTCGGATATTCCCTTCTGATTTTTCAAGGAGATAGTATTATGGAAGAAAATAAAGTTGCACCCGTAAAAAAGGCGTTTAAAAGAACGTCGCGCAAAAAGGTTTGCGTTTTCTGCCAGGAAAAGGTGGAAGCAATCGACTATAAGGACGTAAACCGTTTAAAGAAGTTCGTTACCGAGAGCGGCAAAATGCTGCCTCGCAGAATGAGCGGCACCTGCGCAAAGCACCAGAGAGAGCTTTCAACGGCAATCAAGCGTGCAAGAATTTCGGCGTTACTTCCTTTCAAAGGAGACTAAAAGCTAAAAGACCTTGTTAAAAACAAGGTCTTTTTTTATTTAATTTTAAAATTTGTACTTGCAAAATTATATATATAGTGTATAATGGTATTAGGACTTTTATACTTTAAGGAGACGGACGTGAAAAAAATAATTAAGCATTTATTTATAGCAATATTGGCAACGCTAATGGTGACTTGCTGTTTTTCGCTGTTGGCCTGCAATATCGACATTCCGGGCGGTAATACGGGAAACAACGGGGAAAATAACGGAAACAACGGCGGTAACACCGATACCCCAAATGAGGATAACGAGAATAACGAAGATAAAAATTTTGTCGACTACACGCTGAAAAGTTTAACATATTCTGTCAGCGGAATGGGCGACTATTATATCGACGTTGAAAATATGTCTGCTACCGACCACGCAACGTACGACTCGATAATTTTAACGTACGGCAAACATGTATATATTTCTTCGAACCAATTAAAGTTTGTCGACGGCAGCGTATTATCGGTTTACGGAACTGTAAAATATACTTTAGACGGAGAAACGGTAACTTTGCTCAACGACGCGCTTGCAAGCACGTTTAACTTTGTAAAACTTTCAAACGGAAAGTTTTCGATAGGCATAAGCCAGGAAATGGCAGGCAACACGGTTACCTGTTCATTCGACTATTACGCAAAAACTGCAACAACGTCTACATACACCGTATCTTTTGACAGCATGGGCGGAGAAAGTGTTGCCGCTCAAACAGTTAAGAAAGGCGGTGTTGCGCAAAGACCGAGCGACCCTCAAAGAAGCGGCTTTATATTTATCGGTTGGTTTACCGATATTAATTTTTCAAAAGAATACAATTTTTCAACCCAGGTTTTAAAAGATATAACTCTGTATGCCAAATGGGAGCCGAACGGCAACAGCGGCACTCCCGGCGAAGATGACGAAGACAAAGATTTTGTCGGCTATACGCTGAAAAGCTTTACTTATTCTGTCAGCGGATTGGACGATTATTACGTCGACATAAACGATATGTCTGCTACCGACCACGAAACTTTTGATTCGATAGTTTCAATGTACGGCAAACATGTAAACATTTCTTCAAATCATATAAAATTTGTCGACGGCAGCGTTTTGTCTTCATACGGAACAATAAAATATACTATAAACGGAGAAACGGTCACTTTACTCAATATTTCGCTTGCAAGTTCGTTTAACAATGTAAAGCTTTCAAACGGAGTATTTTCGATTGGCATATTGCAGGTAATGGCAGGCGGCGTAGTTTCCTATACTTTCGACTATTGCGCGCCGAACGCAATACTGCCTTCGTACACAGTATCGTTTGACTGTATGGGCGGAGAAAATGTTGCCGCTCAAAAAGTTCAAAAGGGCGGTTTTGCGAAAAAGCCGAGCGCCCCTTATAGACACGGTTATACATTTGACAAATGGTACGTCGACGAAGAGTATTCGAAAGAATACGATTTTTCAACGCACGTTATAAAGGATATAACGCTTTACGCCAAATGGATACCCCTCGAAAACACGGTTACCTTTGAAACTTACGGCGGAACATACGTCAGAGAGCAAACCGTCGAAAGCGGAAATAAAATTTATACCCCTTACAGCCCCCAAAAGGTGGGATATACGTTTGACGGCTGGTATGCGGACAGCGAGTTTAAAACGGCTTGGGACTTTGATACCCTCGTCTATGAAAATTTAACTTTACACGCAAAATATAACCCCAAAACTTATACTTTAACCTTCAATCTCTTAGGCGGAGCATGCGAAACAACTTCCAAAAGCGTGACATACAACGCAGAGATTGGCGAGATGCCCGTGCCCGAGCGCCAAGGCTTTGTTTTTGACGGTTGGTACGAACAACAAGTGGGCGGCATAGCATTTAAAAGCAGTACAATATATAACGTTGCCAAAGATTATCAGCTTTATGCCAGATGGTTGACTACCATTACCCTCGACGCCGACGAAGCGGGCACTCTTGAAAAAACTCAGGTACGCGCCGCATACAAGCAATTGCAGAGGTCTATCGAAGTACTTCCCTCCCCCATTCCGATAAACAGCGGTATTTCTTTCACCGGTTGGTACACGGAGCCCGGCGGCAAGGGCTTATTTCACGATAATGACTACCATTACAATTTTGAAGAACCGGTTACGCTTTACGCTTCCTATATAATAGGAATTAGCTTCGATTCGGCAGGCGGTTCGCACGTTTCGAACATTTTAGTAACAAAGGGCAACACTTTCGAGCCTGAAACCCCTCGGCGCACAGGCTATACTTTTGAAGGCTGGTACGACGAAACGGGCGCCAGGTATGACGAAACTACAGTTATAAATCGCATTTCGGAGTTGTATCTTACCGCAAAATGGACTGCCAACAAAATAACTTTCAGGTTCAACGCTCAGGGCGGCTCTTTAATTAGCAACAGAATTTACACCTACGATTCTCCGCTTGAAGAACTTCCCACAACCCAAAAAGAAGGCAACGTTTTCTGCGGTTGGTATAGCTATATCGGCGGCAGAGGCAATAAATACGACGAAACCACCATTTGCAAAGCCACCAACACTATAACCTTGTACGCAAAATGGACTGCAAACGTAACCTTTGACTACTTGGGCGCAACAAGCGATAACGAACAGGAAGCACAGCAATTTGTCTATAATACCGCAATAGACATAGTCCTTCCCCAACCCTATAAAACGGGCTGGTCTTTCGAGGGCTGGTTCTCACAGCAAAACGGTCAGGGCACGCAACTGACAAATAACGCCTTATTGTACCCTTTCTCGACCGAGTGGAATTTGAGTGGAGATACAACTTTTTACGCTTATTGGGTGAAAGGTACTGATAAACGCTACCTGTCATATACGACGGCATCGAGCGGCATAACAATAACGGGCTTAAAAGATACCGCTATTAAAAATCTTGAAATTCCTTCGATAATTAATTTAAGCCCCGTAACAGCAATCAAGCAAAGTGCCTTTGCAAACACAGGACTAACAACCGTGACAGTGCCCGACACCGTAACTACAATTGGAGAAGGCGCATTTAAAGGCTGCGCATTGACGGAAATAAGCTTGCCGTTTGTAGGGGAAAGCAGGACGGCAAGAGGCGTTAGCCAAGTATTCGGCTATATCTTTGGATACACCTATATAAACAGCAATTATGAAACAATAGAAGGCGCAATATTTCAATATGAAAACGGCTCGTATCGTTATTGGTACTATATCCCTGCGACACTTGAAAAAGTGACGATAACCGACGTGACAGTTATACCCGAAAAAGCGTTTAACAGCTGTACAATGCTGAAAGAGGTTACATTGAACGGAAATGTAACCACGGTAAATGCAAGCGCGTTTTCCGAGTGTTCAAATTTGACAACGCTGAACGGCATAGAAAGTTTGGAAAACGTAAACGACTTTGCATTCAGAAATTGCAAAAAATTGCTCAACTTCCCCACAAGCGCATTGAAGGTAGTAGGGCAGTACTCGTTCTATAACTGCATAAATTTAAGTGAAGTAACGTTTAGTGAAGAATTGCAAAGTATAGGTGGATGGGCTTTTGTCAACACGGCAATAACGCAGATAGAACTAACGGGCGGCATAACAACCATAGGAGCTTATGCGTTTGCAAACACAGGACTAACAACCGTGACAGTACCCGACACCGTAACTATAATTGGAGAAGGCGCATTTAAAGGCTGCGCATTGACGGAAATAAGCTTGCCGTTTGTAGGGGAAAGCAGGACGGCAAGAGGCGTTAGCCAAGTATTCGGCTATATCTTTGGATACACCTATATAAACAGCAATTATGAAACAATAGAAGGCGCAATATTTCAATATGAAAACGGCTCGTATCGTTATTGGTACTATATCCCTGCGACACTTGAAAAAGTGACGATAACCGACGTGACAGTTATACCCGAAAAAGCGTTTAACAGCTGTACAATGCTGAAAGAGGTTACATTGAACGGAAATGTAACCACGGTAAATGCAAGCGCGTTTTCCGAGTGTTCAAATTTGACAACGCTGAACGGCATAGAAAGTTTGGAAAACGTAAACGACTTTGCATTCAGAAATTGCAAAAAATTGCTCAACTTCCCCACAAGCGCATTGAAGGTAGTAGGGCAGTACTCGTTCTATAACTGCATAAATTTAAGTGAAGTAACGTTTAGTGAAGAATTGCAAAGTATAGGTGGATGGGCTTTTGTCAACACGGCAATAACGCAGATAGAACTAACGGGCGGCATAACAACCATAGGAGCTTATGCGTTTGAAAACACGGGACTTACAAAAGTTACTGTACCCGACACCGTGCAAGAGATAAATGCAGCCGCATTTAAAGGCTGCGCATTGACGGAAATAAGCTTGCCGTTTATAGGGGAAAGCAGGTCGGCAGACAGAGGCGTTAGCCGAGTATTCGGCTATATCTTTGGATACACCTATAACAACAATTATCAAACAATAGAAGGCGCAACATTTCAATATGAAAACGGCTCATATCGTTATTGGTACTATATCCCTGCCACGCTTGAAAAAGTGACGATAACCGACGTGACGGTTATACACAAATATGCGTTTATGAACTGTAAAACGATAAAAGAAATTACTTTTACCTCAAATATTACTTCGGTGTATGAATGTGCGTTTAAAAATACACAGGTTGAAGTGTTGAGGTTTGAAGGCAGTTTGACGGGCACGGTTGACGCGGCGGCGTTTACAAATTTGTCCCAAACCGTAACAATAATAGTCCCCGACGAGTTTGTTGAAGATTATAAAATAATATTTACAGGTTATAACGTTATAGGTAAAAGTGAACAGCAGTAATTAAAACAGCCCCCCAAAAGTCGTTCGACTTTTGGGGGGCTTTAAAGTATAGTTTTAATTTTCAATACCGAGCAAATAATCGGCAGAAATATCAAAATATTTACAAATCTTTATAGTCATATCTGTACTTAAATCAATAATTTCAAGTTCTAATCTACTTATATTAATTTGCGTTGTATTTAATATTTCCGCAAGTTGTTTTTGTGTTAAACCTTTTGAAAGGCGCAATTGTTTTAAGTTTTTTCCGTACATAATAAAATTATATTATAAATTTATATAAAATACTTGACATATTCATTATTTGAATACTATAATATATTCAAATAATGAATAAAGGTGTTTTTATGAAAACAGTTATTGAAGAAATTTATTACAACTTAAATAGAATCAGCGAAAAAACAAATGAAACTAAAAGTTACAAAAAAATGTCGCAAAAAACATTCGAACTCTATCAAAAATTAAGCAATATGCTAAACGACGAGCAAAAAGATATTTTCGAAAGATATATCGAGGCAGGGGTTGATTTGTCGGTCGAAAGGGAGCTGGCAACCTTTAAAAACGGGCTGCAATTTGCGCTTTTGCTGGTTATGGAGTGTTTTTCTTGAATTTATAATTTCTTTTGCCGAAAATTGCCGTGCCAAGCCTTATCATATTGCTGCCTTCGTCAATGCACAGCTTCCAATCTCCGCTCATTCCCATTGAAAGGTATTCGAAATTTGCGCCCTGCGCGTTCAGCCTGTCGTAAAGTAAGCGCATTTTTGCGGCAAGTTCGCGAAGCAGGCTTTCGTTGTCGCTTTCGGGCAGCATTGCCATAAGCCCCTTTACGCAAATATGTGGAAGTTGAGCAATTTTTTTATACGCGCTTTCTGCTTGCGCATAGTCAAAGCCGCTTTTTGTAGGCTCGTTGCCGATATTCACTTCAATCAGAATTTGTGAAACTACGTCGGTGTTTGCGCTCTTTTTTGAAAGCTCTTCCGCAAGATTTAGCCTGTCCACCGAGTGGTACAAATTTACCTTGCCCAAAATGTATTTAATTTTATTTGTCTGCAACGTGCCTATAAAGTGACGGGTGGGGTTGCCCTCTATTTGGCTGTATTTGTCGCGGAATTCCTGAACGTGGTTGTCCCCTATGTCGGTTATGCCTGCGGCAACAGCCCTCGAAATATCCTGTGCGGTCTGTGTTTTTACCGCCGCTACAAGGGTTACCTTTTCCCCGAATTTGTTTGTTTTGGGAATTGTTTGCAATAAGTTTTTTACGTTTTTCTCTAACATATATTTATAGTATCAAAATATTTGTCGTTTGACAACGCTTTGCGCGATATTTATTTTGCCAAAACTGTTGACAAATTGCCGCAACTAATTTATACTATAATTATATTAATACAGATAATACATAAAAAGGGGAGGTAAAAATGCCCGAAATTAGTGAAAATCAAGCTTGTTATAAAATGCTTGAAATTAAAAACGTAAGCAAAATTTATTCCGCAAAGGGCGGAGCAAACACCCACGCTTTAAACGACGTATCAATTTCGTTCGGGGAAACGGGCTTGGTTTTTTTGTTGGGAAAATCGGGTTCCGGCAAGTCGACCCTGCTTAACATAAGCGGCGGTCTTGACGAGCCCACTTCGGGTGAAGTGATAGTCAAGGGCAAGTCCTCTAAGGACTTTACTGGCTCTGATTTCGACAGCTATCGCAACACCTTTGTCGGCTTTATTTTTCAGGAATACAATATTCTTGACGAGTTCAACGTAGAGGACAACATTGCGCTCGCGCTCGAGCTGCAAGGCAAGCCCAAGGATAAGCAAAAAATAAATTCCATTCTCCGCGACGTCGAGCTTGAAGCCTTTGCAAAGCGTAAGCCCAACACCTTGTCGGGCGGACAGAAACAGAGAATTGCAATTGCGCGCGCACTTGTAAAAGAGCCGCAAATTATTATGGCGGACGAGCCCACCGGCGCGCTCGACTCGGCAACGGGCAAACAGGTTTTCGACACCTTAAAGGCGCTTTCCAAAACTCGGCTTGTAATAGTCGTTTCGCACGACAGGGAGTTTGCCGAAATTTACGGGGACAGAATTGTCGAGCTTGCCGACGGTAAAATTATATCCGACGTGACTAAAACGCACGTTGCCGCCGACGTCATTGACGAAAACGTCGCGGTAATAGGGGAAAACACGCTGTCTATAAAGAGCGGCGCAAGCCTCACAAAAGAAAATTTTAAAACCATTCAAGACTTCATTTCAAAGTCAGAGGGGGACGTCATTATCTCTAAGGGGGAAAAAGAAATTTCTTCCTTTAAAAAGGTAAACCGCGTTTCCGAAAGCGGCTCTACCGAAAAGTTTGAAAATACCGACGGCGCCGCGCTTACCGACAAAAACTATTCCGCGGAAGAGTCGAAATTTATCCGCTCGCGCCTGCCCGTCGGCAAGGCAATAAAAATAGGTGCAAGCAGCTTAAAATTAAAGCCCGTGCGCTTGGTTTTTACAATTTTTCTGTCCGTCGTAGCTTTTATTATGTTCGGAATTACTTCAACTTTGATGTTTTTCAATGAAAGCGAGGTGCTTGTCAGCTCGTTTGTCAACGGGGACAGCGAGTATATCGCGCTTTCAAAACAGTACGAAATAAGGTATATCTACGATAGCGTCGTGTTCCCGAGCAGTCAATCCGCCAAGTTCACGCAGGAAGAGTACGACCAAATGGTTGAAAAATTCGGTTCGTCGGTTATCGGCTTTTATCAGTATGAATCCGACGTTTCAAACATTTCCGTAAGCGGCAAAAATCAGGCATATTACAGTCGCAGCGTAAGCAAAGTCACGGTCTTGCCCGAAAATCATTCGCTGCGCTCTTCGATAATCGGCGCCTATCCTAAAACAGCCGACGAAATTTGTATTTCAGACTATTTTTTGGAAGTTTTGAAAAACAACAGCTACTATAACGTCACTTTAAATGAAAACGGCGTTGCTAACCAATTCGACACCGACGATATTTTGGAGATTCGCTCGGCAAACGACATTATCGGCAAGTATATTGTTTGCGGCAGCAGGCCGTTTAAAGTTACGGGTGTGTTCGGCAGCGGTCAAATTTCAGCAAAATTCGACAAGCTCAAAGAAAACCTCGACTTAAACAGTCAAGAAATGTACAGGCTTAAATCCGAGTACGAAAACTATCTTAAAGAGGGGCTTAAAACTGCGTTTTTAGTTGACGAAGGCTTTACAAAGTATCTTAACAAGTGGTCGGGCGGCTATCCCAAAGAACATTTATTTTACAATTTTCATGGCGGAGTCGATTTTTCGATGGACCCTCGGCAATGGAATGACGAAAGTATGCAATTTGTTGACTGCGGTATGCAGAGCTTTCACGATGTTTATGAGGCAAATGTCTACGGCAGCAAGGGGGCGTTTGAAGGTATTTTCTTCGGTGGGCAGCAAAAAAGCCAACTTGCCGACGACGAAGTGTTGCTGTCGTTAAGAATGTTTTTCGACCGGTCGATGACTTCGAGAATAATCGAATATTATATGTCCTTTGAAACAGGGGAAAATGATTATGAAAATTATTTAGCCGCGTCAACGAGATACAACAAAGAGCTTGAATATTATTTCAATATAATTCAAAAAAACGAAATAATTGATAAAGATACGGGCGAAAGCTCATATTGCACAAAACAGCAGTATGACGAAGCTGTGGCAAAACTTACCGAAATTATCGAGAGCATTCAGCCTATCGAGATTAATGCAAGCTTCGGCGGCGGTGCGGCGCGTAAAATGAAGTTGGTAGGCTTCTATAAAATGAAAAATATGACCGATATGTTGGCTTATAACGACAGCGGCGTATATTTCTCTCAAAATTTCTTTGACGAAAACCTCGAAATAAACAATTCGAGTATGTCAACAGCCGAAACAAACTACGTCTGGGAAGACGGACAAAAATACAACGGTTTGTTAATTTCTTACGATAAGTCCGAAAAACTTATACGCGATGCCATAGGCATTTCGGGCGTGGAAAACAAAAAGGCAAACGACGTGTACTATACCATTTCAAACGACATTGCCCTGTCTGTTTCCAACGTCAGCTCTATGATTGAAATTTTATCAACGGTATTCCTTTGGGTGGGCGTCGTGCTCGCGCTGTTCTCGTCGTTGCTTTTGTTCAACTTTATTTCCGTTTCAATTTCAAATAAGCGAAAGGAAATAGGCATACTCCGTGCCGTCGGCGCAAGGGGCATTGACGTGTTCAAAATTTTCTTTGCGGAATCGGGCATTATCGTCGGCATTTGCCTGAT
This sequence comes from uncultured Christensenella sp., assembly GCA_910585685.1. Classification (GTDB taxonomy): domain Bacteria; phylum Bacillota; class Clostridia; order Christensenellales; family Borkfalkiaceae; genus Coproplasma. The sequence continues at coordinate 27,429 of CAJUEO010000010.1, read as the reverse complement.
AATTTCCCTTATAGGTTCCGTTCTGCTGTGCGGAGTTATAAATAAAATAATAATGGAAGAAGTGGGTTTAGCCGTAACGCTGTTTGTGTTCGGCGTGGCTTCGGTAGGCATACTTATAGGTATTGCCGTGTTGGTGGCATTCATTTCAACTTTCCTGCCCGTATATTTTGCGGCAAGGAAAAAGCCCGTTGAATCCATAAGGGCGCTGTAATATGAAAAATGTAGGCTTAATGGCAATAATCTTTCAGCTTGTCTGCGGACTTATCTGTTGCGGAATCGGTATTTACGATGTCGTAATTTCTGCCGACGTAGCGCAAATTGTGATATTTTTTGCGGTCGGCGCGCTCTGTCTTATAAACGCCGTAAGAATGTTTATAATGGATAGAAAGAATAAAAAGGACGATGAATAATTAACAACCTCAGGGGGTAATTCATATACTGAAATATGAATTACCCCCTTAATATGCTCGATTTAACGCATACTTTGGCAAAAAATTACCTGCAAACGAATGAATATTGGCGCGTATTGGCTAATCTTGAAAGCATAATATTAAAACTGTCCGCCGAACTTGACGAAAACTATATCCGCCGTGAAAACAACGTGTTTATACACAGGTCGGTTACGGTGTTTCCCACGGCATATATAGGGGGTAACTGTATAATCGGCGCAAATACGGTTATAAGGCAGGGTGCGTTTATACGCGGCAACGCCGTAATCGGGGAAAACTGCGTGATAGGCAACTCTACCGAAATCAAAAACTCGATTCTCTTCGACTGCGTGCAGGTTCCGCATTTCAACTATGTGGGTGACAGCATTCTGGGCTATAAATCGCATATGGGCGCCGGCGTCATCGCTTCAAACGTCAAGTCCGACAAAAGCTGCGTGCGCGTTAATTTAGACGGAGAAATAATCGACACGGGTCGCAAAAAACTCGGCTGCGTGCTTTGCGATTTTGCCGAAATAGGTTGCAACTGCGTGCTTAATCCGGGTACGGTAATAGGCGCGTACACCCGTGTATATCCCTTAAATAACGTGCGCGGCAGTGTTCCGCAAAACAGTATTTATAAAAATAGCGACAACATAGTTAGCATACAATAAAAGCCTTGCGGCGCAGCTTTGAAGCTGCGCCGCAAGGCTTTTATATTTCAAATTTTATTTCTTACTGAAAAGCGTTTTGTTGTCCTTTGATTTTATCAACACCGCAATAAGCGCGCTGTACGTCAAGGTAGGCAAGATATAGAACAGGTGGTTGTCAAGCAGGTTTACAATCAAAAGCGCAAGCACCGTTATGCCGATAAACGCGCGTTCGGGCGTGGGGTTCTTGCAGAATGAAATAATAGTAAACGCACGATGAACGCCGTAGGCAATGACGCCCGTAAATCCGCACGCGCCAAGCAGTTGAAAAAACGTGTTGTGGTACATAAGGGGAATAATGTCCAGACCTGCAAATCCGGGGTCTGCGTCAAGCCTGACGTAAAAACCGCAACCGAAGATGGGCGCGCTTTTAAAGTTTTCGACGGCAAGTTCCCAAAGCGAAGTTCTTCCGTTGCCCGACTCTATATTGTAAAACAATACTTCAAGCAAAGCTTTGAATTTATCCCTGAAAACACAAATCAAGGCAATTGCTACAATTAATCCTGCGCCTGTGATACAACCGTTTATAATTTTGTTTTTGCCGTTGACTATAAGAAGAATTATACATATTGCATATATAATTACGGCGCCGACCATAGCTTGTCTGCTCATTGTAAGAAATGTCGCTACAAGCAGTACAAGCGCGTACAGGTAGTAAAGATAGCCGTACTTGCTTTTTGCCGCGAGGAAAAAAATCGACGGCGCGCAAATCAGCATAAGCATTCCCATAGTATTGTACATACCCCAGCCGAAACCAAGCTCGATTCTGTCGATTTTTCCCTGTTCGAACAGATCTTCACAAGTTAAATATTTAACTGCAAGTTCCAAAATAAGCGCGAGGGACAAAGCCAAAAACGAAATCGCTATATTGTTGAATGTCTTTTCGTTGCAAGTTATGTTGTCCTTTATAAGCGTAAATATGGCAAAGAACAGAAAAGCGAGAAAGAGTCCATACACAAGGTTCATCGGGTTGTAGTCGTAAGAAAACGCGCCGTTAAGTATAAAAACCGCCCCGAGAGCTATCAAAGAGTAAGAGGTACGGGTAAGCACCAATCTGCCTTCAAGCGCGGTCATTGCAATTCTTGCAACTATTGCCGAGGCGTACAGCGCAATTATTACAATTGCCTGTGAATACACCCATGGCTGCAAATAAAAGTCGGACGAGCCTGCGGTCACAGAAGGCGAGTGGTTGTACGAAACCATGATAGCCATAAATAAAAAATTGGCAAATAGGGGAGTTAAATCGTCCATAAAAAGAACGCAAAAAATACCCGTAATGCCAATGTAATAGATAGAAACGAGGTCCAAATCGAGATAGTAAAAAGCGACTATGATAACAGCCGTAATAAAGGGGAAAAATTTCCAAGATAAAACGTTGATTATACTCTGAACAGCTCGGCTGTTTTTTACTTTCAAATAGGTTTCTTTCATATTCGCTACTTACAAAAATTACTTACCCAATTATTATAGTATAAGTATGTTACATTGTCAAGCCGAAAGTCCAGATTTTGGCAAGCGAGTTATGCTTGTCATCTGAAATTATGACAAAAATATATTAAATTACGGCTAAAATTATGCAAATTTAAGCAAAAATGGCAAAAGTATGAAATTTTTTAAAAATTTTATCATATATTTTCATTACAAACTTGACATTTTGTCATATTAATTATACACTATTAATGTACGAAAATTAATTATTACAGTCTTAGGGCTGTCGGGTAATGCAAATATGAAACTTAAAAAGAGTGCTGTCGGCAACTTACATATAGTCGACGGCGCGGGATTGGAGTTTAATAAGAAAGACAGGAGTATGAACAAGAACGCCGGGCTTCGCACAAAATCGAAGAGTCCCGACGGAGTTTCGCGCGTAAAACGCCGCAAACCGCTTGCCATCAAGCACATACGCCGTCTGCGCAAAGTCGGAATTGCCGCCGCCAGCATTGCACTGTGTGCAGTTGTCGGCGTAAGCTTCGGCTTTTTTACTTCGTCACCAATTGAAGAGCTGCCCGACGTCGATTACGCTACTGTCTGCTACGAGGTCCCCGAAAACGCCGGCTCTCCTCTGTCGCATTCGGTTATAGAAAACGTAGGTTATTTGAATTACGTTCTCAAAAACCAGCCCTATTGGTCGTCTGAAATGCAGTCGAACGTCAGCACAATTATGTCGCAGACGGTAAAAACGTACAAGAAATTTTACAACGGCACGCTTATTTCCGCCGACATAGCGCAAGGCGTTTCGTCCACGGCTACACAGTTTTGCGTTACTGACGACGTTGTGCTGTGGCGCAGTTCGGCAAACAAAAACTTTAACGGAATGGACACCGAATGGTCTACAAAAGCCCCCAACGGTCTTACCATTCCGCAGTATAAAAAACAGCGCGGACTTCCGCCTTCGGAATTTTCAGTATATATTCTCAACGAAAACACGGTTAAAAACGCAAACGACTATTCTGTAACGGATAACGGTGACGGCACGTTTACAATGTCGTTGGATTTGAGCGTGAGCACCGACGACGGGCTTACTTCTGCCGATTACTATTACAGACAGCAGATGTACGTTACGGGCGGGCTTGACGAGCGCCCTACAATGAATGAAGCTACCGTGACATATACTTTTGACGCGGATTGGCGCATTTTAAGTTTCAGCATCTACGAGGACTATACGGCTAAGCTTGCGGTTCCTGCGCCCTGTACCGCTGAAACGCATACAAAGTTCTTCTATGAAGAAGAAGAGGCAAAAAATACTTTTTACGACGACTACTTTAAACATCATATCGACAGCTTTACTGTAGCCGACGACGTGGACAATTCCGCGCCGAGCGCGCTGAATTATCTTGCGGCAGCATTCGGAAGCGTGCTTGACGAGGGCGCGACTTTCAAAATATCCGCCGCAGTCGGAAATCTCGATTTAGACGGAGTTATTCATATCGGGTTAAATGACGGCGCACTCGAGGATATACGCGTTAAAATAGGGGATATATCGGTGTCTATGGGCACGGATAACGTGCTGTATATCTCCGACGGTATCGCAAAATATAAGCTTGATATATCGGCATTTTCATCCTCTCAAGCTTCTGCCGAAGGTGACGGAGGCGGACTTGAACTCAATTCAATTCTCGAAACTTTGACCGAGGGTGAATTTACCGTCACCGATACGGGCGCTAAGCTCGATACTCAACTTGAACTGTTCGGCATAAAAGCCAAACTTCACTTTACATTTGATACAACAAGCGGAGCCGTTGCGCTCGGCAAAGTTACTGCCGAAGTTATGCTCGGTTCTACGCCTGTAAATGCTGCTTTGAGTTTTGGCACAAGGGACGATATTCCCTCTAAACCTCAGGATATGTCGGGGTATAGCGATATTTTAAAGGAAGGCTTGACCCTTAAAGCTTCGTTAAAATTAGAAAATCTCGATTTGAACGGATATATTAAAATTTTAATGAGTGACGGGGCTTTTTCGGGAATATACGCTAAGCTTGACGATATCGGCGTTTATTTCGATTACCCCCATAATATGCTGTATGTAACTGACGGCAACGTTAAATATAAGGTGTCGGTTGCAGACCTTGCAAGCGGCAACATAGATTTGAGCGGACTCGACTTAAACGGCATACTCGGTCAGATAATACAAAAGCTCGAAACGAGCGAGGATACAATATCTACGGGCATAACGCTCGAACTCTTCGAGCAGGCAATAACCGCGGCTCTGCAAGTAAAACTAAGCGGCGGCATAAACGTCGGAGCCGAAGTCGAGCTGTTCGGTATAAAAGTTACGGCAAGCGTAGCGCTTACAAACGACGAAGTTGCGCTTCCCGTTGACTTGGAAAGCTACGTCGATATCTTGAATGAGGGCATAACGCTTGACGTAAATCTTAAAGTTGACAATCTTGTGCTTGACGGAAGAGTATTTGTCGGCTTAAATGACGGTAAATTTACGGAAATCCGCGCAGACTTCAAAGATTTTGCAGTCTATTACAATAATAATGTTATCTATGTAACAGACGGCAACGTCAAATATAAGGTGTCGGTTGCAGACCTTGCGAGCGGCAACATAGATTTGAGCGGACTCGACTTAAATGGTATACTCGGACAGATAATGCAAAAACTCGAAACGAGCGAGGACACAATATCGACGGGCATAACGTTCGAACTATTCGAGAAGGCAATAACCGCGGCTCTGCAAGTAAAACTTAGCGGAGGCATAAACGTTGGGGCTGAAGTCGAGCTGTTCGGCATAAAAGTTACAGCGAACGTAGCGCTGACAAACGACGAAGTTACGCTTCCCGTTGACTTGGATAGTTATGTTGATATCTTGAATGAGGGCATAACGCTTGACGTAAATCTTAAAGTTGACAATCTTGTGCTTGACGGAAGAGTGTTTATCGGCTTGACGGACGGCAAGTTTACGGAAATACGCGCAGACTTCAAAGATTTTGCAGTTTATTACAACAACAATGTTCTGTATATAACTGACGGTAACGTCAAATATAAAGTGTCGGTTGCAGACCTTGCAAGCGGTAACATAGATTTAAGCGGACTCGACTTAAACGGCATACTCGGGCAGATAATACAAAAGCTCGAAACGAGCGAGGATACAATATCGACGGGTATAACGCTCGAACTCTTCGAGCAGGCAATAACTGCGGCTCTGCAAGTAAAACTAAGCGGCGGCATAAACGTCGGAGCCGAAGTCGAGCTGTTCGGCATAAAAGTTACGGCAAACGTAGCGCTGACAAACGACGAAGTTACGCTTCCCGTTGACTTGGACAGTTACGTTGATATATTGAACGAGGGCATAACTCTTGACGTCGGCTTGCTCATTGACGAAAAGGGCAACCTCGGAGACGGCGCGTTACAGTTAAACGGCAAGGTTACGTTAGATTTGATTGGCGGAAAGCTAAATCAGGTTAAAGCCGATTTCGGAGAAATTGCCGTCTACTACAATGCGACTCAAAAGACGCTGTTTGTAAAAATTGCGGATACAAAGTTAAAAATCAATTTACCTGAAACGGACGCTGCAAATATCGGAGATATCGGAGAGTTATTGCCCGACGGTATGTCAAACGTTTTGAGCGAACTTATCAAGAATTTAATTGTTGGCGCAAAAGAAATTTCAACTAACGCAAACATTCCGCTCGGTAAAGAATTTTTACCTGTTTCCGCCACTATAACGCTTGAAAACGGCATAGGCGCTGTGCTTGAAACAACGCTTTTCGGAATCAACGCCACAGTGACGGTCGGGTTGAGCAACGAAGCCGTTGCGGACGTTTCTGACGTCGACGAGTATATCGACGTTGTTGAAAATATATGGGGCGCGGTTGAGAGCATTATAGGCAATAGCTTGTCTGTAAATGTATCGGGCAACATAACTAACGACGGCGCGGTTAAATACAGCTTTGACGCTCTGCTCGAATACGACTTTAATCCCGTAACTTACGACGCCGACGGCAATGAAATCAAAAGACCGGCAGTCAACTTAAACACGGGTAAAGTAAATGAAAACGGTGTGCGTGAAGGCGTAAGTTTTAGCGTCGACAGCGAAATTTATCTGCACTTTAATCTGTCGCTTGTATCTGCGGTCGAGGGCGCTGACAACCTTTCGCTCGATTTGGTTGTTATGGACGCAACGCCGTCAAATTCAACAAGCGGCGTAACGGACGGCGGATTTGTAAAGGACGGAGTGCTCGACGTATATTTATCCGTTTCAAAGTATGCTTCCGATAGCGAAAATTACGACCCGTTAATGATATATGCGCCTATGGACGATATTTTGTCGCTCGTATCAATGGTTGCCGCAATGGCAAACCTTGACAATATTTCCTTTGAGGACAACGACGAGCTTAATTCTGCGGTTGCGGAAATATCGGGCATAATCGACAGTCTGCTAATAGACAATTATATTCCTCATACCAAGGACCAATTCTCGTCGCTCGGTGACAGCCTTATTCCTCAGATACTCGGCAAAAGCTTAAAGGACTATATAGGGGAGTTGCTCGGCAGCTTGAAAAACACTGCGGACGACGTTGTGCAGAACGGGGATAACCAAAGTGAAAACTTTGTTTCACTCAACAAGGATTATATAAAGAGCATAGCTTGCGGTAACGACAGCTTAAAGCTTACGCTCGACAGCTCGCTTATTTACGGAACAGTCGTTGAAGGGGATATCTCGGTCGAGCTTATAAAGGGGATAACTGCCGATGAAAAAACCCGTCTTACGGGCGTTTATCTCGACAATGTGTATTTTGGGGATAAAAATACCGACAAACTCGCGCTCGGAGTCGAGCTTGGCTACGGCAACATTCAAAGACCCGACGAAAGCACGGCGCTCGGCGGCTATACTGACTTTAACGGAGTAAGCGACCTTTTAAAGGCGTTTGTCAACTCGGCAACGCACAAAACGGAGGAAGGAGAAACAAGTTACGAGCTCAACGACTACTTCCTGTTGCAGGGCAAAGTCAACGTTAATATTTCGGTTATAGGCATAAATATCGGCGTTGAGCTGAATATAAACTCGCTTTCTATAAAAATCGATGAAAACAACAACGTTGCAGTCGACGCGCATCTTTCCTATCAGGGCGTGCAGATGCTCGGTCAGATAGCCATAAACGGCGACAGTGACGTGTATCTTTCAATTGTAAACGATATGATTTACTTGAAGCGCGTACAGAAAACATATTGGGAAAAGAGCGGACTTGTAACAAATAAAAAGACTTACGCTAACCCTGTAGTCGAATACCGCGTTATGCCTATGTCGGCATTTTCCGAGGATATTATGAACGAGATTGTGTTCATATTCAACTTCGGCTCGTTGGTTTCCGACCAGCTTACAAATATCGACAGTTCGTCGGGCACGGGCGCAAACTTCGAAAACAGGGACTTGGGCAACTTGTTCAAATATGTGCTCGCGTACTATACTACCGAACAAACATCAAGCTACGAAAAGTGGAATTTTGCTATAAACGGCAAATTGCTTTCCGATTTTGTGGGAATGACTGTGTCAAATATCCCCATTACTTTCATTGCCGACAAAAACGAGGACGGCACGCTTACCGTAACGGGGCTCGATATTGCAAAATCTACAATGGATCTTGTTTCCGGTATTGTTTCAATGAACTTTGACGGAAACCTTCGCTATTGCAATCCCAACGGTGTAATTGCAGAAGTAAACGGCAAGCCTGTATATATTGACAGCTCGCTTTCACTGGATAGCTGTAAAATACCCGAACTCGGCGGAAGAAGCTTTAATGGCGTGCTCGGCGGCAATAACTTTGCCGACATAGTCAAAAAGACGGATTGGGCTAAACTGACTTCGGACTTATCGCTAACTTACTTTAAGCTTGACTCGTCTACGCCTGTAACTGTGGTCGACGCGAAAGCGGAATATGCGCTCAACACCGACAACACAAAGTTTGAAACGCTTGTCGAACTTGACGGCATACTTTACAATACTTCTACAAATACGTCGTATTCGACCTATGTTCTTCCCGAAGTAAGCGAACTTTTGCCTGTCGAGGGAGAAAAATATTGGGACGTAGTGTACGACTCGACTATGAAAACGTTGACATACAGCGCTATTTACCAGCCTGTTTTCATCGATATTTTGTCCGATATAAATATGACGGGCGCAAGCTATGACGAAAATCTCGGCAAATACGTGAAGTCGCTGAAATACGGCGTGGGCGCGAAAGTCGAACTTCCTTTGCTTGTTTCCGCACCTTCGAGCTATAAATTTATGGGCTATTACGATAATCCCGAATTTACGGGTATGCCCCTGACTCAAATAACCGTTTCTGACGACGCCGTATATTACGCTAAGTGGGAAGGCAAACAAATAAACCTTTCATATTTAAGCGACGTGGGTGCCAACGGGGAATTGAACACCTTGCAGACTGCAAGCGTAATGTTCGGGCAACAGTACAGTTTAGCGCCTATGTCTGTGGAAAATCACGTTTTCCTCGGCTGGTTTGCGCAGACTGACGACGGCTTTGTAAGCATTGCGGACGGAGCTGCACTCACAGAGTACAGCAAGTGGCTGTTCGGTGAAAGCGACAGTTTGGATATAAATCTCTATGCCGCGTTTGTAAAGGACGAAATTGTAATTGACTTAACCGAGGTTTCGGGCACGCAGTGGAAAATTTTGGGTAATTACTCTATCGCATATGCCGATGGTATAAGCGAACAAATTGCAAATTCGGCTAATGTAGAGTGTTCGGTTTCGGTTACTTACTATGCGCACGGCAAAAAGCTTTTCGGCGGCTCGTTCAGCTATGACGAAATAGGTAAAGCTAATTTCAGCGGTATGAGCGGCTCGCTTAATAAGACGGGTATGAATTGCGGAAACGCAATAGGCGGTAAAAATTTGCAGGGCTCTGTAAAAATTTCCGCTTCGTTCAGGTGTAACGGAATAGCTCTGGGCTCAACTTCCGAGTTTGAACAGTTCAAAGACAAAGCCTGATAATATAAAAAGCAACGCATTGTAAAACGCGTTGTTTTTTTGTTTTTTATGCACACAATATTAATACTATATTTATGTATATAAAACACTTGAAATTTAAGTAATAGTTTGTTATAATTAATTTATAGTTTCACGTTTTAGGAGCTTTGTAATGCAAGAGAATAAAAACTCCGATTTTGAGAAAGAATTACCGTCGGAAAATACTGCCGACGTTTCAGATACAGAAAAGAAGAAGACGGGTTTTAAAACTTTGTCTTACCTGTTTATAAAGCGCGCGTTCGACATTGTTTCGGCAACGCTGCTTTTGATTTTGTTGTCTTGGTTTATACTTATTTGTATATTTATAAAATGGCTGGAAGATTTTCACAGCCCCGTGTATATTTCGACGCGCGTGGGTAAGGACGGCAAGCAATTTAAGTTTATAAAAATCCGCACTATGTGCCCCCATGCCGACGAGTTGAAAGAGCAGCTTATTGCCGCCGGCTTGAACGAGGCAGACCCTCCGGCTTTCAAAATGGAAAACGACCCGAGAATAACAAAGGTCGGCAAATTTTTAAGAAGGTTTTCCATTGACGAACTGTTGCAGCTTCTCAATATCATAATGGGGCAAATGAGCGTCGTAGGACCCCGCCCTCCCGAACCTCAGGAGGTAGAGTGCTACGACGAGTATCAAAAACAGCGCCTTGCAGTAAAGGGCGGATTGTTGTGTCTTTGGCAGATAGAGAAGGACAGAAACAAGGTTTCGTTTGACGAATGGGTCAAGCTTGACCTTGAATATATCGAAAAGCGTTCGCTTTGGCTGGATATGAAAATTATGTTCAAAGGTTTTTATATGGTAATCTTTGACCACAGCGGAAAATAAAGCATTAATAAAGCGCCCCGAAACAAAGGGGCGCTTTTAAATTGCTTTTTTATTTGAAAAGGTTTTTTATCATCGTGTTGACGTAAAGTATGGGCACTATGGAAATTTTATCGGCAAACTTTGTCACCGACTTCATATTTTTGGCAGGTATAAGCACCTTTTTAAAGCCCATTTTTACGCACTCGGCAACGCGCTTTTCGCAGTACGACACCGCTCTCACTTCGCCTGTAAGCCCTACTTCCCCGAATACCGCCGTATATTTATCTATCGGTTGCCCGAGATATGCCGAGGCAAGCGCGGCGCATAGCGCAAGGTCGCAAGCCGGTTCGTTTAGTTTAATTCCGCCCATTGCGTTTACATATACGTCATATCCGCCAAGCGCAAGCGAACACCGCTTTTCAAGCACGGCTATAAGCAACACAAGCTTGTTGTAATCCACGCCGAGCGGCATTCTTCGAGGCTGGCCGAAAGTAGTCTTTGTAACCAAAGTCTGCACTTCAACGTTCATACATCTTGCGCCCGTCTGCGAGGGAGTGACGGCTGAACCGGCTTCCTCACCGCGGCTCTCCGATAAAAATACGCCCGAATAATCGGTAACGGCAATAATTCCCTCTCCCGTCATTTCAAAAACGCCGACTTCGGCAACATTGCCGAACCTGTTTTTGACCGCGCGCAATATTCTGAAATTTTCCTGATTTTCTCCCTCGAAGTAAAGTACTGTATCCATTATGTGTTCCAGCACCTTGGGCCCTGCAAGCGCGCCCTCTTTTGTGACGTGACCGACTATAAAAAACGTAATGCCGCGGCTCTTTGCAATGCGCATAATTTTCGAGGCGCACTCGCGCACCTGCCCCACCGAACCAGAAGAGGAGGAAAGGTCGTCGGTGTAAACTGCCTGAATGGAGTCGATAATGCAAAATTCCACGCCGTCAAGCTCGTCGTCCAAGTTGTCAATACAGGTTTCGTTAATTATGTAAAGGTTGTCCGATTTAAGGTTTAACCGCTGTGCGCGCATTTTGACCTGCGAACAGCTCTCTTCGGCGGAGAAATACAGCACCTTGTGGCTGTTCGAAAGGTGTGCGGCAATTTGAGTAAGCAGCGTCGATTTGCCTATGCCGGGGTCTCCGCCCAGGAGCACCAGCGACCCCTTAACTATTCCGCCGCCCAAAACGTTGTCGAATTCCGAAATTCCCGACGGGGTGCGGTTGTATTTTTCGTATGTAATTTGAGATAGCGGACAGGCTTTTGCACCTGCGTTTTGCCGCTTTGTAGCCGTCGGTTCGGCGGCTTTTACAATTTCCTCGACCATAGTGTTGAACTTGCCGCAAGAGGGACATCTGCCAAGCCATCTTGCGCTTGTCGCGCCGCATTCCGAACAGACGAACTCAGTCGTTGTTTTACTGTTTTTAGCCATTTTCAACCTCGCATAAAGTTACCGCCGCATACGCGCAAATTCCCAAGCATTGACCCACAAAGCCGAGCTTTTCGCTTGTGCCTGCGGATATTGCAATGCGGCTTTTATCCATATGTAAAACTTTAGATAAAGCGGTTTTCATATCCTCGATATGCGGCGCAAGTTTGGGTTTTTCTGCCTGTACCGAAATGGAAATATTTTTGGGCTCAAACTTCATTGCCCCCAATATATCCCTTACTTTCGCAAGCATTGCGCGGCTGTCGGCGCCCGAAAGCGAGGGGTCGCTATCTGGAAAATATACGCCTATGTCCCTAAGTCCGGCGGCGGAAAGCAAGGCGTCCATAAGCGCATGAATTACGACGTCTCCGTCGCTGTGTGCCGCGAGCGCAAATCCGCAGTCAATCTTAATTCCGCCGAGCGTCACGCAATTTCCTTCGCACACGGCGTGTACGTCTACTCCGAAGCCGATAAACTTGCCCGAAATCGGAATGGGATAAGTGCTTTCAAAGTCGCGCTTAAATGTCAGCTTTACGTTATCCTCGCTGCCCTCTACTATGCGCGGCGGCGCAATAAACTTGCCGTAGACCGCGCTGTCGTCGGTAAAAACCTCGTTGCCCGAAAGCGAGTAGGCATATTTAATATCCTCGGTAATAAACGCCTGCGGAGTTTGAACTCTGTAAACGTCGTCGCGGTTAAGCCTGTCGGTCACAAGTCCCAGCTCGGCGCAAACGGCGGTGTCCGTAAGCCTTATTGCGCAAACTCCGCTGCCGAATTTTTTTGCCGAGTCAATGCAGTTTAAAATAATTTCTTTCGTTACATAGGGGCGCGCTCCGTCGTGGATAAGCACGATATCTCCCGTAACGTGTTCAAGTGCGCGCTTCACACTCTGCGTGCGCGTTGCGCCGCCCTCGACAACTTTAAAACCGAACGGAGCGCAAATTGCCGAAATTTCTTTTAAATCGACTTTTGACGAAGTAACTATAACTTCGTCAATTTCTTTTATGGTGAACTTTTCAAGGGTATGGTACAAGACGGGTGCGCCGAACAGGGGGGCAAGCAGCTTGTTTTTATTAAATTGCGCCCGTTCACCCTTGCCGGCGGCGCAAATAATTGCGCTTATTTTTTTAACTTCCATAAACTACTCCACAATTTCGTAAAGCGATTGCGCCTCGTCTTTTTTTACGGTTTCTTTAATTTGCAAAATTTTAAATTTAAGAGCTCCGCCCGTAAATTGAAGTTCAACCAAATCACCCTCTTTAATTTTGTGCCCGGGTTTTACTTCCTTGCCGTTTACAAGCACTTTGCCCTTGTCGCAAGCCTGTTTGGACAGGGTGCGCCTCTTTAAAATTCTCGATACTTTTAAAAATTTGTCAATTCTCATAATATTTAGCTCTTAAATCAGTTGACGTACTTTAAAATACTTGATATAATAATACACTGTATTAGAATGCGTATTTTGCACTATCGGCACATTTCAGCCGCCTAAAACCGACAAAATTCTACGCATTTTCAGCCCTTTTTCCCGATTATTATACACTATATTTATATAATTGTAAAGAAAATTGCGGCTTATAAAAAAACATTCCTCACTCGGCGCAAATAAATTGTTCGCGCTGTCGAAAAAGAGGTTTTTAAATTAAAAAATAAAAGACATCTTCGATTTTTTCCGGTGAAAAGATATATACGGAAAATCGCCAAAATGTGATAATACAATCAAGGAGTTCGTTTTAATGAATTTACCGCTTCACAAGTATGGCAAAACCGAAAGGAGAAAATTCGGTAAAATAAACGAGGTTATCGACATTCCCGACCTTGTAGAGATACAAAAGTCGAGCTATAACACGTTTATGAAAGAGGGCATTGACGAAGTTTTCGAGGACTTTATGCCCATAACCGACTACTCTGACCACTATGAGCTTTATTTCCTCGAACATTGGTTCGACGAAAAGCCCAAATACAGCGAGCAGGAGTGCCGCAACCGCGACGCAACTTACGCTCTGCCCATGCACGTCAGGGTCAGGCTCGTCAATAAGGTAAAGGACGAGGTGTTGGACACGCCCGTGTTTATGGGAGAGTTCCCTCTTATGACCGACTCGGGCTCGTTTATCATAAACGGCGCCGAGCGCGTTATCGTATCCCAGCTTGTGCGTTCCCCCGGTTCGTACAACGCTTCCACAAGGGACAAGACCGGTAAAGAAATCTACGGCACCACGGTTATACCCAACCGCGGCGCTTGGCTTGAATTCGAGCAGGACGCTTCGGGCGTTTTGTGGGTTCACGTCGACAGAAAGCGTAAAATCTGCGCTACCGTTTTGCTTCGCGCACTCGGCTTCGGTTCGGACAGAGCTATTTTAGACCTGTTCGCAAACGATAAAATGATTGAAAATACAATTGCAAAGGATACCACCAAGTCCGAGTCGGACGGTCTTATCGAGCTGTACAGAAGGCTTCGTCCCGGTGAAGTTCCCACCGAGGCTTCGGTTAAACAGCACTTGCACAATCTTTTCTTCGACCCTCGTCGCTACGACGTAGTCAAGGTCGGCAGATATAAATTCAATAAAAAGCTCAATCTTGCGTACAGGCTTCCCGGCTGTAAACTTGCCGAGGACGTCTACAACCCCGAAACGGGAGAGGTTATTCTCCACGGCGGAGAAACCGTTTCCGAGGCGCAGGCATATGAAATGCAGAATTGCGGCGTAAACGAAGTTCTCGTTCTCGTTTCCGACCCTACGCAGGGAGAAATCAAGCACAAGATTATAGCAAACAATACTTGCGCGTTTTCCGCAGTATCCGACAGAAGCCACAAAGAATTCGGGCTTTTGCCTACGATTTATCTTCCCAACTTCAAGTTTATGCAAAAGCTTGCCGAAAGCTGCAAGGAAGATAGCGTTGAAAACATTGCCGAAAAATTCTGCGACGAAATCAACACAATATTCTATACCACCGAAACGCCCGAAAGCGACGACGAGAAGCCCGAGGATAGAAAGAACAGAGAAAAGCGCAGAGAGTTGCGCGTAAAATTCGTCACCGCCTGCAAGAAGTTCAACGAAATTTTAGAGAGCGGCGCGCCTTTGACCGACGACGACAAAAAGGTAATCAAGCCCGTAATCGAAAAGCTCAACCACAAGCACATCACGGTTGACGATATCGTTGCTGCTATTTCTTCTAATATCGATTTGCAGTACGGCATCGGCACTATCGATAATATCGACCACCTCGGCAACCGCCGCGTCCGTTCGGTCGGAGAGCTGTTGCAAAACCAGCTCAGAATTGGTATTTCGAGGCTTGAAAAGCTTATTAAAGAGCGTATGTCCACGCAGGACTCAGCAGACGTAACTCCTTCGGGACTTGTAAACGTTCGTCCCGTAACGGCAGTTATCCGCGAGTTCTTCGGTTCGTCGCAGCTTTCGCAGTTCATGGACCAGACCAACCCTGCGGCAGAACTTACCCACAAGCGTAAGCTTTCCGCACTCGGCCCCGGCGGTCTTAATCGCGACAGGGCAACTTTCGAGGTCCGCGATGTTCACCATACCCACTACGGCAGACTTTGCCCCATAGAGACCCCGGAAGGTCAGAACATAGGTCTTATTTCCTCGCTTGCCACTTTCTCGAAGGTAAACGAGTACGGCTTTATCATGAGTCCGTACAGAAAGGTTGAGCACAGCTATGACGCCGAAGGCAAGGTTATCGACACGGTTGTAACCGACCACGTCGATTATCTTACCGCAGACGAAGAGGACAGATATATAGTCGCACAGGCAAACGAACCTTTGGACGATAACGGCAGGTTTGTAAATGCGCACATAGGTTGCCGTCACCGCGATTTGATTACGCAGTACGCTCCCGATAGAATGGACTATATGGACGTATCTCCCAAGCAGCTCGTATCTGTTGCAACCGCGCTTATTCCTTTCCTTGAAAACGACGATACAAACCGTGCACTCATGGGCTCGAACATGCAGCGTCAGGCAGTTCCCCTTATGAAGACCGAAAGCGCTATAGTCGCAACGGGTATCGAACACGCAATCGCGCGCGACAGCGGCGTTATGGTTCGCGCAAAGAAAGCCGGCGTAGCTGTTGGCGTTTCGTCCAGTTGCATTAAAATCCGCGAGGAAAACGGTTTTATCGAGGAGTATCCTTTAAAGAAATTCCAGCGTTCAAACCAGTGTACCTGTCTTAACCAGCGCCCCATAATCAATACGGGCGACAGAGTTGAAGAGGGAGAAATTATCGCGGACGGTCCCGCAACCAACAACGGAGAGCTTGCGCTCGGTAAGAATATATTAATAGGTTATATGGAGTGGGAGGGCTATAACTACGAGGACGCTATCCTAATCTCCGAAAAGCTTGTTCAGGACGACGTGTTCACGTCAATCCACATTGAAGAGTACGAAACCGAAGCGAGAGATACCAAGCTCGGCGCCGAAGAAATTACAAGGGACATTCCCAACGTTTCGGACGACGCGCTTAAAGACCTCGACGCAGACGGCATTATAAGAGTCGGTGCAGAAGTTCAGCCCGGAGACATTCTCGTAGGTAAGGTTACGCCCAAGGGAGAAACCGAGCTTACCCCCGAGGAAAGACTTCTCCGCGCAATATTCGGCGACAAGTCGAGAGAAGTGCGCGACACGTCTTTGAAAGTTCCTCACGGAGAGGGCGGCATTGTTGTCGACGTCAAAATATTCACGCGTGAAAATAAGGACGAGCTTTCCCCCGGTGTTTCCAAGCTTGTGCGCGTATATATCGCACAGAAGCGTAAAATTCAGATAGGCGACAAAATGGCAGGACGCCACGGTAACAAGGGCGTTATCTCGCGCGTGCTTTCGCAGGCGGATATGCCTTTCCTTGCCGACGGCACACCCTTGCAAATTGTGTTGAACCCCCTCGGCGTTCCTTCGCGTATGAATATCGGACAGGTACTCGAAGTGCACCTCGGTCTTGTCTGCAAACAGCTCGGCTGGAAAATTGCGACTCCCGTATTCGACGGAGCAACCGAGCAGGATATTAAAAAACTGTTCGAAGAAAATAATCTTGTCAATCCCGAAGGCAAAGTCGACGGAAAAATTCAGGTTTACGACGGCAGAACGGGTGAACCCTTCGAAAATCGCGTAACTGTCGGCGTACAGTACATGATTAAGCTTATTCACCTTGTGGACGATAAAATTCACGCTCGTTCTATAGGTCCTTACAGCCTTGTAACTCAGCAGCCCCTCGGCGGTAAAGCTCAGTTCGGCGGACAGCGTTTCGGTGAAATGGAAGTTTGGGCGCTTGAAGCTTACGGCGCGGCACACATCTTGCAGGAAATTCTTACCGTCAAGTCGGACGATATAGTAGGACGTGTAAAGACTTACGAGAGCATAGTTAAGGGAAACAATATTTCCGAGCCCGGCATACCCGAAGCTTTCAAGGTGCTTTTAAAGGAGCTTCAATCGCTTGCGCTTGACGTAAAAGTTTTAACCGAGTCGGGAGAGGAACTTATTATTCGCGAGCTTGACGACGATGACGACGCTATACCTACCGCAAGAGCGCGCGAAGCTCAGGCTATCGACGATTCAATCCCCGTCACCGAGTTTGACATTACGGGTGAGGACGAGGACGAAGAACTCGACCTTGAACCCGTTTCGATATTCGACAACGACGAGGACGACTTTACCAGCAAAGAATTGTTTGACGAGGACGACGACCTCGACTTCGGCGACGACGATGAGCTGAACGACAAGTTCACTCTCTTCGACGAGGACGAGGACCTTGATTTCAACGAGCAAGACGATGACATCGGCACTGACGGCGACGATGACGAAGAGAAATAAGGCAGGTCAATAAATGTTTGAATTAAACGATTTCAATTCGATTAAAATTAGCGTAGCGTCCCCCGAGAAAATCAGGGAACTTTCCAAGGGTGAAGTAACTAAGCCCGAAACAATAAATTACAGAACGCAAAAGCCCGAAAAGGACGGTCTTTTCTGCGAGCGCATTTTCGGACCTATGAAGGATTGGGAATGCCATTGCGGAAAGTATAAGAGAATACGTTATAAGGGAATAACCTGCGAAAAGTGCGGCGTCGAAGTTACTCGCGCAAAAGTAAGGCGTGAAAGAATGGGACACATCGAGCTTGCCGCTCCCGTGTCGCATATCTGGTATTTCCGCGGCGTTCCTTCGAGAATAGGTCTTATGCTCGATATGAGCCCCAAGGCTTTGGAGCAGATTATCTATTTTGCGGCTTACGTCGTAATTGACCCCGGCACAATCCCCATTTTAGAGTATAAACAGGTCATAAACGATAAAGAACTTCGCGAAATCGAAGAAAAATACGGTGACAGCGAAACCACGGGTCTTAAAGTCGGAATGGGCGCCGAAGCTATCCGCGAACTGTTGATGGCTGTCGACCTCGATAAGGAATGCGAGGAAACAAAGCGCATAATAGACACCAGCACGGCAAGCCAGAAGCGCGTAAAAGCCGTAAAGAGAATAGAAGTTTTGGAAGCTTTCAGAAAGAGCGGCAACCGTCCCGAGTGGATGGTGCTTACCGTACTTCCCGTGCTTCCCCCCGAAATTCGTCCAATGGTTCAGCTTGACGGCGGCAGATTTGCTTCGTCGGATTTGAACGACTTATACAGAAGAGTTATTAACCGCAACAACCGCTTGAAGCGTATGATGGAGCTCGGCGCGCCCGATATGATCGTCAAAAACGAGAAGCGTATGTTGCAGGAGGCGGTTGACGCGCTCATCGACAACGGCAGACGCGGCAAGGCACTTTCAGGCCCTTCCAACAGAGAGCTTAAATCTCTGTCTGGTATGCTTCGCGGCAAACAGGGACGTTTCCGTCAAAACCTTCTCGGCAAGCGTGTCGACTACTCGGGACGTTCGGTTATCGTTGTAGGTCCCGAACTCAAACTCTATCAATGCGGACTTCCCAAAGAAATGGCAATCGAGCTTTTCAAGCCTTTTGTTATGAAAAAGCTTGTAGAAAGCGGTCAATGTCACAATATCAAGAGCGCGAAACGCACAGTCGAAAAGGCTAAGCCCTTCGTCTGGGACGTTTTGGAGGAGGTCATTAAGGAGCACCCCGTTCTTTTGAACCGTGCGCCTACGCTGCACCGCCTTTCAATTCAGGCTTTCGAGCCCGTCTTGATCGAGGGAAGAGCAATTAAAATTCACCCCCTCGTATGTACTGCATTCAACGCCGACTTCGACGGTGACCAGATGGCTGTACACGTTCCTCTTTCGGTAGAGGCACAGGCAGAAGCAAGGTATTTAATGCTTTCCTCCAACAATATCTTAAAGCTTTCCGACGGTAAGCCCGTTATGCAGCCCTCGCAGGATATGGTTATGGGCGCATACTACCTTACTATTATCAGACGTGAGGAGGGTAAGTACTACCACTACGTCGGAGACAGATATTACGAGTGCAAAGAAAGCGACGAGGGCGCTGAAAAGTATGTCCCCGGCGCATATATTTCCGAGGATGAGGCTATGATAGCATACCAGCTTAAACTCATCCATATGCAGGACGAAATTTACGTTCGCAGAACGGTAGTTATCGACGACGAGAACTCACCCTACAACGGAGAGAGCGTTACCGGCACGGTAAAAACTACCGTCGGCAGAATTATATTCAACGCGCAAATGCCTCAGGATTTGGGCTTTGTCGAGCGCAACAGTAAAGAGGACTATCTCAAATACGAAATTTCGTACGAGTTTCTCGGCGGCAACGTAGCTGTCGGTAAAAAGCAGCTCGGCAAAATTGTCGAGCGTTGCTTTAAGACGGGAGGTGCGCCTCGCGCGGCGGACATTCTCGACAAAATCAAGACGCTCGGCTATAAGTATTCAACCGTCGGCGCAATCACTACTTCGGTATTCGATATGCATATTCCCGACGCTAAAAAGCAGATTGTTGCAGAAACCGAAGAAAACGTCATTAAAATCGAAAAGAAGTATCAAAGAGGTCTTTTGCGTGAAGAAGAGCGTTACAACGCCGTAATCAACGCATGGGACGACGCAACCGACAGAGTTACCGACGCTTTGAAAAAGTCGCTCGATAAGTTCAATCCCATTTGGATGATGGCTAACTCGGGTGCGCGTGGTTCAATCGACCAGATGAAGCAGCTTTCGGGTATGCGCGGACTTATGGTTAACCCTCAGGGTAAAAAGATCGAGGTTCCCGTTAAGTCGTGTTTCAGACAGGGACTTAGCGTTCTCGAGTACTTCATTTCCTCGCACGGCGGCCGTAAAGGTCTTGCGGATACCGCTCTTAAAACGGCTGACTCGGGATATCTTACAAGGCGTCTTGTCGACGTATCGCAGGACGTTATTGTCAGAGAAGACGACTGTATGGCAGGCAGCAAAAAGCCTCGCGGTATGAAAGTTCGCGCAATTATCGGACCCAACGGAGAAACAATCGAGGGGCTCGAGGACAGAATTCAAGGCAGATTTGTTTCCGAGGACGTCAAGGATAAAAACGGCAACGTGCTGGTCGAGCAGAACTGCTTCGTCACCGACGCGCTCGCAAAAGAAATTGTTGCGGCAGGCATCGAAGAAGTTTCCATTCGTTCGGTATTTACCTGTAACTCACGCTACGGCGTATGCGCTAAATGCTACGGTAAAAATATGGCTACCAACACGCCCGTTCAGACGGGTGAAGCGGTCGGCGTAATCGCGGCTCAGTCAATCGGTGAGCCCGGTACACAGCTTACAATGCGTACCTTCCACACGGGCGGTATCGCGGCTACGGGAGATATTACTCAGGGTCTTCCCCGTGTCGAAGAGCTTTTCGAGGCGCGTAAACCCAAGGGCTGTTCGACGCTTTGCGAAGTTTCGGGCGTTGCAACCGTCGACGATAAGGACAACTTGAAGCACGTCATAGTACGCGACCCCGTTACCAAGGAAGTAAAGAAAGAGTATTCTCTGCCCTTCAACGCCGAGCTTTTGATAAGAAACGGAGACACAGTTCAACCCGGCACAATATTGAACGCAGGCTCGGTATATCCTCAGGATATTTTAAGAGTTTCGGGTGTAAAGGGCGTGCAGGACTATATTTTGGAACAGGTTCAGTCGGTTTACCGTTCGCAGGGCGTTGATATTAACGACAAGCACGTTGAAATTATTGTGCGCCAGATGCTTAGAAAGGTAAGGATTGAGAGCGCAGGCTCGACAAATCTTTTGCCCGGAGAAACGGTCGATATGTTTACAGTTGAAGAGGAGAACCAGACGGCAATCGAAAAGGGCGGCACACCCGCGCTTCAAAAGCGCGTACTGCTCGGCATTACCAAGGCAGCGCTCTCTACCGATTCGTTCCTGTCGGCGGCTTCCTTCCAGGAGACGGCAAGGGTGCTTACGGACGCGGCTATCAAAAATAAGGTAGACCCTCTTATCGGTCTTAAAGAGAACGTTATAATCGGTAAGCTTATTCCTGCAGGCACGGGCGTAAAGGAATACAAGAATATGTCCCCCATAATCAACCCCAACTTTAATTCGGTTACGGGTTCGGATGAAGAAGTTAAATAAAATGCAATAAAAAAACCGTACGGTGCGTTTGTGCCGTACGGTTTTTTTTAATCTAAATATTTAATTTTCTTCAACGGTATCCTGCTTTTTTGTCTTTGATTCAACATAGGCGGTGAGGGCATAGGTAGCTATTACTCCAAAGAGGCACAGTATAACGCCTATTGAAATATTTATATCGTCAAATGTTGAGGAGACAAATTCATCGGTCAGAAGTATTGCGGGAATCGAACCGAGAACAAATCCGTTTATTGCCCAACCCGTGCCGCGCGGAAACTTATTCAAAAAGAATTTCATAAGCTTTGCTATACTGAAAAATCCTACTATAAGCCCTATTGCAAACAGTGCCAGCACGCCGAACGAGTGCCAGAAATTACTTAATATCGCGCGAACGGTATCCAGAATAGGTTGATAATAGCCGAAGATAAACATTAAAAGCGAACCGCTTACGCCGGGTACAACAAGCGCACACGAGGCAAGCGCGCCCATAATTATCAACAGGAAATAGCCGCCGACAGGCATATCCGCGCCCAAATTTACGTCACCGAGGGTAGGTATAAAGCAAATGCCTATAACTACCGCTACGGGAATTAAAAAAGCGACAACGTCGGTCGGCTTGAACCCTCTCTTTATTGAGTCCTTAAAAAGCTTGGGCAACGAGCCTGCCATTAGACCTGTAAACAATAAAATTGTCGGCAGCTTTGCGTATTTAAGCGCATAGTAGAGGGGGAAGTACATTGCAACAATTCCGGCAACCGCCCCCAAAATTATCGGCAGTAAAAAGATTATATTTTTTTTAAAGTCACGCCGCAAGTCGCTTATGGCGCCGATAAGTCTGTCGTAAACGCCCATCAAAACGGCAAGCGTTCCGCCGCTTACTCCGGGAATAATCATTGCAATGCCTATCAAAGCGCCCGTAGCAAATAGTTTAAAAAAATCTTTCATATTTATAAAAATTATACTTAATTTGTCGTAAAATTATACTAATTACAGTTCGTCGTCAAAGTGCCCCAAATATCCTTCACCGTAAATTTCTTTTGCGCTTGTGACAATGACAAAAGCGTTCGGGTCATGCGCTTTAACAATATCTTTAAGTTTTGGGAAAAGGTAATTTTTAACCGCGCACAAAATTATGCGTTTCTCATTGCCCGTGTACGCGCCCTCTCCGTCGATAAACGTTGCGCCTATATCAAGCTCCGCAAGAATTTTCGATGTAATTTCGGGGGCTTTGTCGTGAGTCGTAATTATATACGCAAGCTTTGCGGTGTTTCCGCCGTAAAGCACAAGGTCAAAAAGCGTTGTAAATACTACTATTGAAATTGCAGTGTAACAGGTATTTTCAAAAAAGTTTTCCATACCGAACGCCCAATACACCACGGCAGACGTGAGAACTATACCCATATCGATTATAAGGGATATAAAACCCATTCTTAAATATCTGAATTTTTTTCTGCAAATTTTAACTATTATGTCGGTGCCGCCCGTCGAGCTGCCCATTCTGAAAATAAACCCCAAGCCTATACCGAACATAGCTCCGCCCACCAGCGCGGCAAGCAACATGCTTTCGGTTATCGGCAAATAGTTTTCAAACACAAACTCCCAAAGATACATTAGCGCAGACGACATAACGGTGGCGTAAGCGGTAGAAATAATAAACTTTTTACCGAAGTAAACGGCACCCAAAATAAATATAGGCACGTTGATTATTATGATGAGAATACCCGTGGAAAAATCAAACCCCGAAGCTGCTTTAATTATATAGTTGATAATTATAGCAACGCCCGTAATTCCTCCCGAGGCAAAGTTGTTTGCGTCAAGAAAGAGCGAAACTCCAAGCGAGTAAATAACACACCCAAGCGTAATAATTGCGTATCGTACTATAAAATCGCATACGTCTTTTTTAGTTATCTTGTGTTCGGAAAAATTTTTTTCATTCATTATAATTTAATTATACGCAAAATATGAAAAATAGTCAATTACTCAACCCAATAAACTGCTTATTTCATTATTTTAATGTGAAAATTTACTTGATTATGTTGTGGTTTGGTATTACAATATATATTGAAACAATAGCAGTGGGAAAAAATTAACAACTATGGAACAGCAAGAAATAAAAAACTTAATAGATTATGCAAAAGCTAAGTTAGAACTAAACGAACGGGACGAGGGATATAAGTCAAACAGGCTTTTGGAAATAATGCAGAGCGGTTTGGAGGGGGCGCAGTTAGAGGACGCAATTTACGGTGAACTATCCCTGTTGCCGTCAGAAACAGACTTGCGGTTTGCTCAAATTTGCAAGGAAAGCGGCAGTAAAGCGGCAACCGAGTGGCTGTATAATTACTGCGTTTATAACAAATACGTCAAAAAGGACGTGTTGGATAAAAACCCACGCTTCAATACGCAAAACGGCTTGATTATCACGATAAACAAAGCAAAGCCCGAGTTCAGAGACCCTAAAAAAGCCAAGGCAGGCAATAGCGTGGACGGCGGTTTTTGTAAGTGCGTAATCTGCCGCGAGAACGAGGGCTTCGGCGCGCAGAACAAGCGCAATTTGAGAACAATATCGCTGACGCTGGGTTCGCTCCCTTGGTTTTGGCAGTATTCCCCTTTCGGATATTTTAACGAACACGGCATAGCGGTAAACTGCGAACATACGCCTATGCACATTGACAGACAAACGCTCTGCAATCTGTTGGATTTCGTAGACAGGTTTCCGCACTATTTCATAGGCTGTAACGCGCCTTTGGAGAGGATAGGCGGAAGCGTGCTTGCCCATGACCACTATCAGGGCGGAGGTGAAGTTCTGCCGCTGCACAGGGCAAAGATAAAGACAAAAATAATAGATAAGAAATATCCGTATGTGACAGTAGGCATACTCGATTGGCCGGGAACGGTAATAAGGATACAAAGTGAAAAGCGCAACGAAATAATCGACATAGCAGACAGACTTCGCGAGGCGTGGATAGATTACAGTAACGTCAAACTCGGTATTGTAGCACAGGATAATAGCGGAGTACATAACGCCATAAGTCCCACTGTAATAAAGACTGCAACGCACTACGAAATGAATATCATACTTCGCAGTAATATCACGAGCGAAAAATATCCGGACGGAGTATTCCACGCGCACCCCGAATATCACTCGATAAAGAAAGAGAGCATAGGTCTTATAGAAGCTCAGGGATTGTTTATTCTCCCGGGCAGGTTGGAGCAAGAACTTGCGGAAATAGAGGAAATAATAGAAACAAAAAGAGCATTGCCCCCCGAATATGCTGCGTTTAAGCTCGTTTACGAAGAAGCAAAGGCATTATACGAAAGCAAAAAATACACGGATATACACAGAGCAATGCAGGAAGAATTGGGAAGTATCTGTTACAGAATACTTGAAAATACGGCAGTATTTAAAGAAGAAAAGAGTTTGCTTGAATTTTTACGAGGTGCAGGGTTTGAACAATGAAAGAGTATGAATACAAAGTAAGTGCCGCAGGCAGAATAAACGTAATAGGAGAACATATAGACTACTGCGGCGGCAAGGTAATGCCTGCGGCGCTTTCGCTCAAAAACACGGTATATATTCGCCCCAACGGCACTAATAAGATAAATATCAGCTGGACAACATTGCCCGATAAAGTTACGCTGGACATAGATAAATTGGACAGCTACAGGAATTTGAAATACGGCAACTATCAGGCAGGCGCGGCGCTTATGTGGCAGAGGGCAGGGCATAAGATAATAGGCTGCGATATGTTGCACGACTGCACCGTTCCTTTCGGTAGCGGGCTTTCGAGCTCTGCGGCAATAGAGGTAAGCACCATAGCCGCTCTTGCTACTATAGCAGGGGAGACTTTGGATAAAGTGGATATAGCGTTAAAGGCGCAACAGGCGGAAAGAGAATATACGGGCGTAAACTGCGGTATAATGGATCAATACGCGTCGGCTTGCGGAAAGAAGGACAGCGTAATGCTGTTGGACTGCAATACGTTGGAGTGTGAGTATCTGCCGCTTAGGTTGGGAGACTACTCGCTTGTAATAACCAACTGCAACAAGCCGCACAGCTTAATAGAGAGTAAGTATAACGAACGCAGAGAAGAAACCGAAAGGGCGTTAAAGCTGTTGCAACAGCATATAGATATAAAGTGCCTTGCCGAACTAAGCAATGCCGATTACAAAAAATACGCAACGGTACTTACAGGGGTATTAAGTAAGCGAATCGAGCATATAGTAAGCGAGTGCGAGCGAGTACGCATGGCAATGCAAGCATTAAAAGCCGGCAATATAGAGATACTCGGCGGACTATTGAATAAATCCCACGCGTCATTAAGAGATAACTGCGAGGTAACCGGCAGGGAGCCTGACGCGTTAGTGCAAGCAGCGCAGGCACAGAGTTGCTGTATAGGTTCGCGGCTTATAGGCGGCGGTTTCGGCGGTTGCACAATTTCGCTTGTAAAGACAAAATACATAGACGAGTTCAAGGAATTTACATTTAATTCATATCTTAAAGCTACGGGATTCAAAGCAGAGTTTTACGATTCGGAAATATCGGACGGCATTGTTATAACAAAATTATAGCGGTCAAAATACTATTAGATTTGAAAAAACGCCTTGCGCGTAAACGGCGTCGATATAGGTTGGGATTTAACAGCGTAAGCGACTATTTAAAGAGCGGTAGATTAATGCAAATTACCATACTCCCGTTGACGGCGGACTTATCCCTACATGAAATAAGACGGCGGTTAACGGGACGCCTCGTGATTTTTTAAGCCTGAAAAGGTATGTCAAGATATAAATGCCGAAAAGGGTTGCAGACGGACGCATGGTGTGACCCCAATCACATTTACCGTCATTTTCGAAATAATCAGCTTGTAGGCGTTTCGGTTGAGTTGACATATGCGTTGCGGCGTGGTATTATATATTCAATTAAACGGACAGTTCGTTTGCGCCATCCTGTCGTTAAACAAAACCAGGGCATCTGAATGGGAATAGTCTTTTTAGGTGCAGTCGTTTTGTCGCGGCTGTATTTTTTTGCGCAAAGGGAGAGGTATGTATTATTTAAAAACTTCGGCTTGTTTTGACAGCGCGCACTTTCTTCACGGATATAACGGCAAATGCTCAAATATCCACGGTCATCACTGGATTGTGGAAGTAAAAATATGCAGCGTCAAATTGCAAGGCGGCGGCGAAAAGCGCGGGATGCTTTTGGACTTCGGTGATTTTAAGCATGCGGTAAAAGAGATTGCAGAAGGTTTTGACCATACGCTTATTTACGAAAAAAATACACTTAAATCATCAACCCTTGCCGCACTCAAAGAAGAAGGGTTTTCGTTGGTTGAAACGAATTTCAGACCCACTGCCGAAAATTTTGCCGCATACATATACGCCGACCTTTGCAAAAAGGGACTACCCGTTTCCTGCGTGACTGTGTACGAATCGCCAGAAAACTGCGCGGTGTACGGTGAGTAATATGTGCTTTTTTAAAGTTGCCGAAAAGTTTGTAAGCATAAACGGTGAAGGGCCGCGAGCAGGCGAACTTGCCGTGTTTTTGCGGTTTTGCGGCTGTAATCTTAATTGCAGCTACTGCGACACGCGCTGGGCAAATACCGCCGACGTAAAATATGAACTTGTTTCTGCGGAAAAGCTTGTTGCATATGTGATATCTACCGGCGTAAAAAACGTTACTCTGACAGGCGGAGAACCGCTTTTGCAGGCGGATGTTGCCTATCTTATAGAACTTCTGGGAGCGTCCGGTGCGGAAGTCGAAATAGAAACCAACGGAAGCGTGCCATTGAAAGAGATCGTTTCCCTTACGCCCCGTCCAGCTGTTACCGCTGATTATAAACTTCCTTCAAGCGAAATGGAAAAATATATGCTTACCGAAAACTTTTCTTACCTTACGTTAAGTGATGCGGTTAAGTTTGTGGTCGGGGATAAGTGCGATTTGGTGCGTGCGGAAGAGATTATAAACGAGTACGGACTTACAGACAGGTGTCGCGTTTATTTCAGCCCCGTGTTCGGAAAAATCAAGCCCGAAGAAATAGCGGAGTTTATGAAAGAGCGTAAGCTTA
>CAJUEO010000009.1 GCA_910585685.1 uncultured Christensenella sp. | reverse complement strand
TGTTGTTCACCTTGAATATTGTTATGTTCTTATTTGCAATAATCCGCTTCACCAAAATGAAGGCAGTAGCAAAGCTACTGCCTTCATTTTGTGCAACCTAACGGTTGCGAGAAACCGCGCGGTTCGCGCGAGCGCAGCGACGCTTTGCGCGTATGCGCAAATTCCCACACAGAATTGAAAGGCGTGAGCTCGTTTATTCAAAAACTTACTACAGTGCCATTTTACTTCTGACGGCGTTATATGGTTGAAAAATCGTATTGTTTGTGCTATAATAAATTTACTCAAATTTTGCGATAAACAGTAATTTAACGAGGTACTTTATGTTTAATGAAATATGTATATATGAGGCAAAACTGACCAAGTTAGATGAAATTGAAGAACTGATGAGGGAAGTAGCGGAATTTTACTTGGAGCAAGATGGTGTTATTGATGTACATTATATAAAACGTACTCACCGACAAAAAGATTTCAATGCAGTTAAAGACGGAGAATTACCTGTTCGTCTTACAAGAAATGTAGGTAAGGTAACATATGTCTTGTATTGGGTGCTGGAAAATGAAGAAGTTCATGCAAGAGTCGGAAAACTCGGTATAGAAAAATTCTATAAACGTTGGAATAGGTGTTTAACAACAATGCCCAAAATAATCTTGGGTGAGAATATTGTTTGATTTACAATTTTCAATTTATCGTGGCGTTTCGGTTTAGTTATTAGGTCGGTCACCAAAAAAAGTCTAAGTCGAATATTTCACAAAGATATTCGGTTAGGCTGATTTTTTATGTTTTTTACGATTGACTTCTTTATTTTGATTTCATATAATATAATTGGCTTTGAGGGATAGAAATTTTCGTCATTGGCATTTTGCCGAGATGTATCCGTTTGAAATTGTGAGTTTGGCGGCACACAAAGCCATCACCGTACAACAACGCTTGTTGTATGGTGTTTTTTATGCTTTAAAACGGCAACTTTATGCCGCAATTTCAGTCAATAGCACTGTGGAATAAATAGCCGTAGCTTTATCAAGACAAGCTAATGCCTAACTGCCATTTCAATTTTAATAAGTATTTATCCTAATTAAACTATTGCTAAAAAGGCTTGCGTATGATATAATAGTCAAAAATTAAATAAGGGTGTAATGATATGAAAAAAACTGTTATAGCGTTTTTATTATCGGCTATTACTTGTATAGCATTATTTGCGTTTGCTGGCTGTACCGATAAGGCTAATCAAATAAATTCAATAACTGATATTGAATACTATGCGGATATGCAATCGGGTGGCGATAAAATAGACGTTTCGTTCGAGAACGGAAAAAGGGGCGGCTTTCAGTTTACTATTGAAGATAAAAGCAATATAGACGAAATAGTTAATTTGGTACTTACCGCTAAACTTACTAATTTAGGTAATGAACCGCCTGCACCTGGTAACAACACTTCGTTTACGATACGCCAAGGCGCAAAATCTTACGGCATTTCATTAAACGGAATAAGTGTCGATAATAATCGTTATGTTCTTTCTACAAACGGCAAACTTAACGAAAAAATAACCGCTATCGCTACTGAGAAAGGGGCGTTTGATACCGAAGTTGGCGTAATTTATAAGGTTATCGAGCTTACGGATATCGAAAGTGTCAGCGAAGAAAAAATTACTGTTGACAACAATACTGCTCTTTTAAATTTATTGAGTTCTGATTTTGCTGATTGTGAGTATTTTTATCTTTTTGATAGCGAAAATTCTGCTGAAAGGTATTATACAACAGGCATAACCGAAAATGAGTTGGCGGCTTATAAATATAGAGCTCACGTTAATACGGGAAAAGGTAAATTGGTGGTAATGTGGCACATATTTCAAAATTATAATTCAACGTCTTATTATTTGACGCGCCCGTCGTTAAGTGAGATAAATTTAGGCAATACCACATCTTCGACTTATACTGAATTTGCTTTTGGGCTTTGGCATAACTACTATTTGACTATTTATTATATTTAACCATTTTATAGGTTCAACTTTCTTGGGCGCAAGTTCACCCAAAAAAGTCTAAGTCGAATACGACTTAGACTTTTTTTTATTATAAACTTACTCTTTCCTTACTCCCAATATATGTAACCCTCGCGCTTGTGCAAAATTATAAGAAGATAAAGGTTTGTTAAATGCGTCGTACGAGTGCGCCGCAACTAATATTTGTCCTCGTGAAAAGCCGACGACAACGGGAGAGTGATAAAAATCTCCTGTTGCGGTTCCAAGTTGAACAATATCTCCAACTTCGAGTTCTGAAAGAGGAACGACTTTTGCAAAAGGGCCGACTCCGCTGTTTGTCGTTAAAAAGTTATACAGATATTCAACGCCCGTCCAGGAAGCAGTTCTGTCGTTTGCCGATTTATAGAACCAACCCAAAACGGGGGTATAGTTCATAATTTTTGCACCGGCGTAAATACATTGAGATGCAAAGTTTGTGCAGTCACCGCCGATTTTACTGAAATCGTAGAATTTTGGGTTACGTTTAAACGCCCATTTTTTTGCGTATTCGTAAACTAATTGTCTGTCATAAATCAATTCTTCCATACACTATATTATGTTTTTATATCTTACGGCGTGAGTTAAAGTGTAGGTAGCCTATACGGCTACACTCAAAAAGTATAAAAATTGTTGATTTGATTAAAAAATTATGATATTATGCGGTTTAGTGAGGTAACTTCAAATGAAAGATAAAAAGAGTTTCGGAATTTTTATAGCGGAAAAACGCAGAGAAATGAACTTAACCCAAACCGAGCTGGCTGAAAAACTATTTGTAACGAAAACCGCCGTATCAAAATGGGAACGCGGAGTTACATATCCCGACATAACGCTTATTTCTGATTTATGTAGAGTTTTGAATGTAGACGAACACGAGTTGATTGCCGAGGGAACGGCGGACGACTACCGGCAAATCCGATCTGACTCGCAAAAATACAGAAAGCTCGGCAATTTTTGGTTTTGGTTGCCGACGATAGCATATTCTGTTGCGCTCGCGGTATGTTTTATATGTAACCTTGCCATAAACCATACCCTTTCCTGGTTTTTTATAGTTTTGTTTTCATTGCTTATCGCATTTACGCTGGTTCCTTCGCTGTCGCGCTTTTTATCTAAATACAAAGTTGCAATTGTAAGCGCAAGTTCATTGCGTCTGTTTTGGCGCTGCTTTTAACTTGCAATATCTATACGGGAGGAAGTTGGTTTTTTATAGCGTTATTTGCCGTGTTGCTCGGTTACGCCGCAATATTTTTACCGATTTTTGCATTAATTTATCCCGTTCCTCAAAAAATAAAGCGGCACGGCGGCATTATATGCGTATCTGTAGATATGCTTATATTAATTGTACTTTTGTCCGTTTGCCTGTACGGAACGCCGAAAATGCTTTTGAACGCAATACTTACTTCTATATTTGTTTTTGTACCCGTTGTTGCCATTGTCGCTATGTTCAGCTATTGGGAAAACAACTTGATTTTTAAGTTTTCCATATTGAGCGCGTTTATAGGAATATTTTCATTTATCGGAAATTCGGTAATAAACGCTATATTCGCTATCGATTATCGGTTGAATATCGACCTGACAAGCTGGCAATCTGAACATATAAACGACAATATTTTGCTGTTGATTTTAATAGCGTTTTTGATTGCTTCGCTTGTACTTGCGATAATAGGGACGTTAAAAAAACTCAAAAATAAATAGAAAACAAGCCCGATAAAACTTCGGGCTTGTTTTCTTTCCATATCCTGTAATATCAAATTACTTGACTATGAATTAAAATACATTTATAATATAATATATAAAATTAACAAGGAGGGTAGATATGAAAAATAGAAAAATCAGGCTGTATTACGGCGCATTTTTAAGCGTGTTTACTGTTATAGTCGGCATTTTATTTATTGTTCAGGTTGTGGGCGTTTATTTGGACGACGCTTTTACTCGCGATGTGGTTGCCGAACGCCTTTTCCCTATTTCTATACCCTTTTATTTTTGGATAGCGGCTATAATTGCCGGTTATGTACTTTCCGAAGTGTATCCTTCGGAAGAGCGCGTTGTAAACAAGGTTTCTGAACGCGTGACGAGAAATCGGCTTGTTTCGCGCATTCCTTCCGGCAGCGGTGACGAGTATTTAAAAGATTACAGCGTTGTTGTAAGAGAGCGTAAAAATCGCACCGTAGCATTTACGGTGTGCGGTATAATAACGCTTATTTGCGCGGTTTTTTGCGCGGTGTACGTCTTTAACGGCGCGTACTTTTCGACAAGTCAAGTAAATACTTCCATGCTGAATATGCTTATCAACGTGGGACCTTGGCTTTTAGTCGGGTTTGCAAGTTGTATTTTTATGACTTTATACGAAAAGTATAGCCTTAACCGCGAAATCGGCGGCATAAAAACGCTTATGAAAAAGTACAGGGGTAACCCTGTCGTGCAATCTGCAAAAGCCGTAAATCCTACCTGGCTTAAAATTAAAACGGCGCTGACTTCGAAATATGCCATTTGGGGAATAAGGGGAGCGGTATGCGTGTTTGGCGTGACGTTTGTGCTTCTCGGAATATTCAACAACGGAGTGCGCGACGTGCTTATTAAAGCGATAAATATTTGTATGGAGTGTATAGGTCTGGGTTGATATGAGTACTTTTTTTTCTAAAATTAAAAATTGGTTTGCGACCCATATGCCTAGCCGACGTCGGCTTATACAGGTCTATGCGGCGCTATTATACAACGCCAACATAAAGGGCTTTATAACGGGAAACATATTTACAGGCGGAACAAAGAGCGTATGCGTGCCCGGCTTCAACTGTTATTCCTGTCCGGGTGCAATCGGCGCATGTCCGCTCGGTTCGCTGCAAAACGCGTTGGCTTCGTCGGACAAGCGCGCGCCGTACTACGTTATCGGAATAATCGCTCTTTTCGGAATTATATTTGCAAGAACTATATGCGGCTTTCTTTGTCCGGTAGGTTTGGGACAGGAGCTGTTGTATAAAATAAAAACCCCGAAGCTGAAGAAGAGCCGTACAACCAAAGTGCTTTCTTACTTCAAATACGTTTTACTTGTTGTTTTGGTTATTGCGGTACCCATTCTGTTGGGCGCAGGTTATCCGACTTTCTGTAAATACATATGCCCCGTAGGCACATTCGAGGGCGGCGTGTTCCTGCTGTTTAACCCGTCGAACGAACGCTTTTTCGACAATCTCGGCAGCTTGTTTACTTGGAAATTTGCGTTGCTGGTCGTTATCATTGTACTTTGCATATTCATTTACAGATTCTTTTGCAGGTTCTTGTGTCCGCTCGGCGCGCTCTACGGCTTCTTTAACAAGATTTCGTTTCTCGGCGTAACTTTGGATAAAACCAAATGTACGGAATGCGGAATGTGTATAACCACCTGTAAGATGGATATAAGCCACGTTGGCGACCATGAATGTATCAGTTGCGGTGATTGTATTTCCGTTTGTCCTACAAACGCGATAAGCTGGAAGGGCTCAAAAATATTTTTACATCCCAACGCGGTCGAAAGCATTTCACAGCCTGCCGAACAAACCGACGCGATAAGCTCGCTTTTAAATTCGGGAACTACCGTAGCGACAAGCGAGGTGCAACCCACAACAACTGCTTCGGAACTCGAAGTAAATAAGGAAGAGAGCATAACGGCAGTGCCCGAGCTTAAAACGGCAAACTCACCTATGGAACGAGTAAAACGCCGCAACAGAGCGCTTGAAATAGCGGCGTGGGCGGTTGCTTCGGTTTTCTTGATATTTGTACTTGTCTACTACAATTTCATTGTACAGGCGCCTGAAATTCGTCCCTACGGCATAGGTGAAAGCCCCAAAGATTTTGTCGCAAGAACTTATGACGGAACGGAGGAGGGCGGAGAGTTCAGACTTTCCGATACTCAGGGCAAGGTAGTTGTAATTAACTTCTGGGCAACTTGGTGCGGCCCCTGCATAGCGGAAATTCCTCACTTCAACGACTTGCAGGAAAACTATATGGACGACGTTGTAGTAATAACTTTCCACGAAAGCAATCCCACTGAGGATATTCAGGCGTTCATTGACCAGCACGGAAAAGGAGATTCGGCTGCTTCTTGGAGCGACTATTCGATGATATTTGCGCAGGACGAGCTGGACTTGACAGTTGACGCGCAGGGCGGTGTAAATTCTTTGTACTACGCATTGGGCGGCAAGGGAGATTATCCCATAACGATAGTTCTTGATAAGAGCGGTGCCATAGCCGAGTTTTACGGCGGCGCAATGGATTATTCGACTCTTGAAGGACTTGTAAAACCATTGCTTTAAAATAAAAAATACCCCACCGAACTTTAAGTTCGGTGGGGTTTTACTTTGAATTACTTTACATAATAACCGCAACCAAGCAACCATGCGAAATCTTTTTTGAATTCAAGATCAGCCAAATTCGCAATATCCCTGCCGCGCATAATCATATAGCGTTCAAGGAAAGTTTTAAGTTCTCGGTTAAGGGGCACAACTCCGTCACTGTTTGCCATTTTTGCATAGTTTGCAATAAAGTTTGTGTAATTAACCATATTGACAGTAAATACGTTGGGATCCAAATAGTCGTCGTAGTTTTCGCAAACAGTTAAATAGTTGTTAGAATTTTCGTCTTTATTTTCGTTTGGATTAGGTCTGCCGCCCCCAATCGATTCAACGGTTGTAAAGGAGTATCCGTAATGCTCTCCTCCGATAGTTACGGGATGCAACTCTTTACTGATAGCTACAACAACTTCAACTTCCTTACCGTCGATTTTTGCAACCCATGTTCCGTTTGCCTTTTGGTAAGGTACGACGGAACCGTCTGTCGGCAACCATTCGAAGGTGCCTTCCTGGTCGGGATATTTATTGCCGGGGTCGTTGCCGTCAATCGTGGATACCGCATTTATTATGGAGTAAGCTTTGTCGGGTGAAGCGTCTCCGATTCTTGTTATCGATACTTGTATTTCAACGGGATAATTGATGTTTTTGTCGTTTAACTTCAATAAATAGTAGAATTCTCCGCCTATTTGTGAGTCGCGTATATCCGTCTCATAGCGGAAGTTTTTACCTTCGCCGCCATTATCGTTGAAAAATCTGTCATAATTAGGATCTTCGGGGTCGGATACAAGCGGTTTGTTTGTAGCCTTTGAATATTCCTGAATACTTGTGTCGTACTGAGAGGTGTGCGATTCAATTACATATCTACCGCTTTCAGACGGCATAAAGTAGATAATCGAGGTATTCATATCAAACATAATCTGTTTTGTTCCGGGGCCGTCGCGCCAACTCATTGAAAGGGGGAAGGGGACAGACTCTGACAAAACAAATTCTATATCGTTTGAAACGGGTTCGAAGGTAACCAAACCGTCCTTGTCGGTTATTTTATTTGGAATAGTTGTTATAGAGAAATAATACACGGAGTTTGCGTCGAGGTCAAGCGGACGGTTGAACGTACCGTTTTCTGTGGTAAGCGATAAATCCTCGTGAATGTATGATAGATCTGTTCCGTAAAACTTTACGATATAGTTATTCTTTTCATCGACACTTGCTCCGGGCCAGACGTGGAAATTATAGCGACCTCTCGTCGTTGTATGAATGGAATAGAATATCTCGTTTCCCTCTACAACGTGTGCGGTAAATCCGTAATATTTCGCTGAAACCTCAAACGGACTTATAAGGTGACTGTTCAGCCGCTTTATCCATTTGTCTCTGCCTTGTTCGTCAAGTTCGTCTCTTTCGTCGAATTTAATGGGATTAACGTCTACAAGCTTAATATTAATCTCTTTTCCGTTCATATCTGTTGAAACGGGTACATAACTTAGGGTATCGGGTAAATCAAGCACTACGTTGTAAACACCTGCTTTAACGGGGTTGGAAGTGCCTTTGCCCTCGTTATTTGTTGTAAAACTGTCAATAAGTTTCGCGTCCGTTGAATTTTCTACAAGTTTTACGGTAATATCGTTTGCGGGCGTGCCGTCGGGCATTAATACGTTAACTTTGTATTCAAGCTGCTTGTATGTTAAGTCTATTCTGTGCTTTGATACTTTGCTGCTTGTCTTAACGTCGGGCACTACATAGCCGATAGGTAAATTTATTACCGTTATTTTATATTCTCCGGGGATTTTATAATTTATTGTCGCAACGCCGTTTTCTCTGATAACTCCTTCGTTCGCAGTGTTGAGCTGTTTACCGTTATCGTCCACAAGCACTACGCTTATACGCGTTTTATTGTTGCCCGTATCGCTTCCTTTAACAAAATTTCCGTCCGGATAGTACAAACTTATCCTGTAACCGTCTTTCGCGGGATCGTCGCTTTCAATAATAGGCGGTTCGGGATTAGGTTCGGGTTGGCAACCGGTAACGGTAAACAGTATTGCCGCTGCAATCGTGCAAACCGACAGTATAGCTATAATCAATCTTTTTAAAATTTTCATTTTAACCTCTCTTTATAAAATATCCCTCCCCCCAAATAAACGGGAGGAGGGGGAATCCTTATTACTTATTGGGTCCGACGTGCACTTTATACCAGCAAGCTTTCAACCACTCGTTATTGTCGTCCGTGTTAACCTGCTTTTGGTAAACAAGTCTTAAAATTATCTGAAGTTCAAAGTTTACTTCAAGCATACCGTACAAGTCACCCTCGTTTTTCTTTGACTCTTCAAGGTATTTCTTCATATCGTCGGTAAAATCTCTTCCGTAGTAGGTTACGCCGTCTACGGTTACGCTAACTGATGAAGGTACGTTGAACGCGCCCTTGGGAACTTTGGAGTTGTTTTCATCAAGCAAGTCGTCGATAGCGTATGTGAACATTCTTGAAGGAGAAATAAAGTCACAGTAAATCTTGCTACCTGTTGTTGCATCGTAGAATACGTCGTCTGTTTTGTTATATTTGGGGTCTACATAAATTTTCAGAACGAGCTTATTATTAATCTGAGTGTAGAAGCCGCTTGTAGCTGTGGTAAGATACTCAAATTCATCTCCGATGCGGTCTATTCTAAACTTCAATGTACCCAGGTCCTCGACAACTCTGAAAGCAACTTGTATATAATAAGTCTTTCCTGCTTCGAGATACTCGTACATGCAGAAGTTTTGTATCGTTTCAGAGGTTATTTGTCCCTCAACGTCTCTCGGGAAGTCGTCATAACCAGAGGTGTTTAACGGCTTTGTTGCAGTAGGGTTTGTTTCAAGACTTCTGTCGTATAACCAAGCTTCGGTACCGACTTTGTTTATGCCCTGAATTTTATATGCGCCGGAAGTTTCGGGTATAAATTTAAATATTTTACCGCGAGGCACATACATTTTTTCAAATTCCACTTGGTTGAGTTTTCCGTCATTGGGAACGCCTGTTGTTTCTATAGCGTCATAAGCCGAGAAGTATGCAAGTCCTTCAACTGTATTGCCGAGGCTTTCGCCCTTGCCGTAATGTTTAAAGAACGAACAGAATTCCAGCCAACCGTTTGTCGAGTAGTGGGAGTCTGTGGGGCTGTTTTCGCTGTTGTACAGCGCCGTAAGCGCTTGTTTTAAATCATCTCTTACAGGTACATACTTGTCGTGACTCGAGT
The DNA here is from genome assembly GCA_910585685.1 of uncultured Christensenella sp. GTDB lineage: Bacteria > Bacillota > Clostridia > Christensenellales > Borkfalkiaceae > Coproplasma. The sequence continues at coordinate 53,030 of CAJUEO010000009.1, read as the reverse complement.
TTGAAGAGTAGGAGACATATGCGCTGAATATAGGGTAATAATCTCTGTTGTTGAAAATACAGTTGTTTTTAGAGATATAGGTATTGTATAACGTATTTCCTGCTTCTGTAAAGTAAGGCGCCGTTGTACTCAGCGAAATATAAAGGTAGGGGTCTACGCCGTTATACGCTTCGTCTTTTACACGGTAATAGCCGTTTTCATCTTTATAAACATCGGCGTAAACGTCAAATCCGCCCGTCTCGTAGTTGCGCCCTCTTGCCGCAAAGTAATGCATATTTATTTCTTCGTTATCGAGTACGCTCAAGTCCTCGAGGCGCAAATTTTTAATATACGCAGTGTCTTCAACATTGCTTGCCTGAGTTTGATTTGAATTCTTTATATAAACGAAGGCAATTTCATAGCTGCCGGCTTCAAGCGGAATGTAGGCATAGCCCTTTTTCCAATCGGAAGCGTCATAAGTTGCCATGGTGGTGCGGCCAAGTCCCTCTCTCGCGTCAACCAACACGCTGAAAAGGTCGGTTGCGTTTACGCCTGCGTGCTTATACTCGAATGTGAGTACTTTGTCCTCGTCGAGGTCAAGTCTTGCATAAATTATCGAAGAAGTCTTGCGGTGTCCCTTGTTGGCTGCAAATATCGATTGACCGTCGTTTGCAAGCTGCCAAGGCCAAGCCGCAGGGCTGTTGTCTGCCGAAAACTGTATGCTCTTTCCCGTTTTGTTGATTCTTTGGTCTATTTCCAAGGGATTTGACATTGTTACGTCGAAATCTCCGGGCATATCGGGAACAAAGTTCGGATCTTCGTCTTCGTCTTTATCAAAATTAATGTTGTCGGGGATATAGTCGTCGCTTGAATAATGTTCAAATATATCTTTCCACATTTCGGGGTCTTCACGGTCGTCGACAATCGGGTCGATTTGTCTGACTATAATGCCGTACCTGTCAACGATATACGTTTCGGGCCAGCCTGCAAAGTTGAACATTGCAGAAGTGAGGTTTGCTGTATCCATACCCATATCGAAGGTATATTTGTTTTGGTTTACAAACGTAGCGACTGCCGCGTCGTTATCGCGGTTGCCGGGGTCGTCTATAGCCAAAATACTTACTTTGTCTGAATATTCTTCATAAGCCTTCTGCATTGCGGGGAATTCTTTAAGGCAGAAAGAGCAAGTAGTATACCAAAAGTTTAAAAGCACAACTTTCTTTTCTTGAAGAACATCGTAAAGCTTAACGTTCGTCTTTTGTTCCAATGTATCTCTGCTGGTGTTATAGTTATACGTTGTTCTCAGAGTAAAGTTATGAATAATGTTACCGAGGCTGTACTTATTTCCGCTCGGCATTTCTTCATCTATTACGAATGAGGGAACGTTTAACGTAAGCTCCTTGCTGTCGTCAACCTTTAAAGTTAATTCCGACTTTGTATAGCCTTTGGGCAGATTTGCAAGCTTTACATTGTATTCTCCGCTGTCAAGGTCAAGGTTAATTTTACCGTCGTCGTCGGTGGTGCCGCTGTAAAGCCTGTTGTTGCTTTTATAAATTTCAACAGCAACGTTCGAAAGTCCGTAATTTGCCATGTTTGCAATTTTCAAAGTTCTGTTGCCGCTGTTTACGCACGCCGCCAACGGAACTATTACCGTCGCGCATATCAACGTTGCAACCAATACGGCAACTGTGGATAAAATTCTTTTCATATATGCTCCTTTTGGATAAAATTCGAATTTACTTATTCTATTATATATATTTACATGTAAAATTGCAAGAAAAATGTTGTGATTATTGAGTGAAAATTTATAAATTTGCGAAAAATATTGTATATTTATATTATAAATGATATTTTATGCAAAAATCAATCATATACAGTGAAAAATGTGAATTGAAATTTCATCTTATTTTAACTGTTAAAATTTGACATTCACACTAAATTTTTACTATAATAAGTAGTATCAATTTTAGGAGGACGGTATATATAGGTTATGGTTAAAACGTTGTTGAAAAGTGTAAGGGATTATAAAGTTCCGTCCATACTTTGCCCCATAGTTATGGTGGGAGAAGCCGCAATGGAAATTGTAATTCCGTACCTTATGACTTTCATTATAGGTGAATTGCAAAACCTTTCCGAAATAGCCGATTATACGGTAAATTATAATAAAATAATAATTTGTTCGGTATTAATGGTAGTATGCGCACTGTTTGCGCTTTTTTGCGGAGTTTGGGGCGGAAAGCTTGCCGCACGGGCAAGTTGCGGTTTCGCGCACAATTTAAGGGAGGATATGTACGATAAAATTCAAAAATACTCCTTTGAAAATATCGATAAGTTTTCAACCGCAAGCTTGATTACGCGCGTTACGACTGACGTGTCCAACGTGCAAATGGCTTATCAGATGTGTATAAGAATGCTTGTCCGCGCGCCTATTCTCTTTATTTCTTCAATAATAATGACTTGTTTGATAGAGCCGACTATGGCGCTTATATTTGTCGGTGCGGCGGTTATACTCGGGCTTATAGTTTTTGTCTGTATGTTCAAGGTAATTCCGCATTTCAAAAAGATGTTTGAAAAATACGACAACTTAAACTCGGTCGTTCAAGAAAACCTTACTGCAATCCGCGTTGTAAAGTCCTATGTGAGGGAAGACAGGGAAATTCAAAAGATGCACAATGCAACGGCAGAAGTCTATAAGTATTCGGTCAAGGCGGAAAAAATTCTTACCTTTATGATGCCCTGCGTAAGTCTTGTAATGTATGCGACCATAATAGTAATTTTTGCGTTAGGCTCGAATATGGCGGTAGGTAATATTGCAGGCAACGTCGGCGCGGCAGATTTGCAGACGCTGAATATATATGCAATGCAGATACTTTCGGGCGTAATGATGGTTGCTATGTGTCTTAACTTTATCTCTCTTTCGCGCGGTTCTATGGAGCGCATTTGCGAGGTTTTGGGTGAAGAGCCCACTATTTCCAAGCCCGAAAACCCCGTATATGAGGTAAAAGACGGTTCAATTGAGTTTGAAAACGTCAATTTTGCATACTCGAGCAAAGCCGAAGAAAACGTGCTTGAAAATATAAACCTTTCGATAAAATCGGGTGAAACGGTGGGAATTATAGGCGCGACGGGTTCGGGTAAAACTTCGCTTGTTTCGCTGATACCGAGGCTTTACGACGTTTCCGACGGGTGCGTCAAGGTGGGCGGTGTTGACGTAAGACGTTACGACGCCGAAACTTTGAGAAATAAAGTTGCTATGGTTCTGCAAAAAAACGTGCTTTTTTCGGGAACGGTTGCCGAAAATCTGCGTTGGGGTGATGAAAACGCAACTGACGAAGAGTTGCGCTTTGCCGCGCGTCAGGCTTGTGCGGAAGAATTTATCGACGCTTTGCCCGGCGGCTACGACTATGACTTAGGTCAGGGCGGCGTAAACGTGTCGGGCGGACAAAAGCAAAGGCTTTGTATTGCGCGTGCGCTTCTCAAAAAACCGAACGTTATAATTTTTGACGACTCGACTTCGGCGGTTGACACCAAGACGGACGCAACTATCAGGGAGTCGCTTGCAAAATTTGCGCCCGAAACCACAAAAATTATAATAGCACAACGCATTGCTTCGGTACAGGATGCGGATAAAATTATAGTGCTTGACGACGGTAAAATTTCTGCCGTCGGTAATCACGACGAATTGTTGAAGAACAACGAAATTTACAGGGACATTTACGACTCGCAGATAGGCGGCAAGCAGGACGACAAAGTGGGAGGCGGAGCAAATGAGTAAAAAACAGAAAAAGCCTTCAAGCGGCAGCAACAGGTTCGAAAAAATGGGCAAGGGCGCAAAAACCCCTATGAAGACGTTGGGGCGCCTGCTCGGTTACACCTTTTCAAGAAATAAATTATCTACTGCGTTTGTAGTTCTGTTCGTACTGCTTTCGGCTGGCACAAGCTCGATAGGCGCGGCGTTCTTCGCACCTATAATTAAGGAGCTTATGAGCGGTATTCCCAACGGAATGTGGCCCGTTTACCAAAATATAATAATAATAGGCTGCGTCTACGTCGTAGGCGGACTGTCGGCTTTTGCGTACAACAGAATTATGATGTACGTTGCTCAGGGTACAATCAAGAAAATGCGCGACGAAATGTTTGCAAAGATGCAAACTTTGCCTTTGCAGTACTTCGATACGCATACCCACGGCGATCTGATGAGCCTTTATACAAACGATATCGACACTATGCGTCAGCTTTTGTCGCAGACTATACCGCAGCTTATTTCCTCGGCGTTGACTATTATTTTTATATTTACATTGATGGTTTCGTACAGCTTCGTACTTACATGCGTAATCATAATAATGCTCTTTATTATGGTTTTAAGTATAAAAAATATAGGTAGTCGCTCGGCAAAATATTTCCTCAAACAACAGGTGGCAATGGGTAAGCTCAACGGCTTTGTCGAGGAAATGACGGAGGGACAAAAGGTAATTAAGGTATTCTGTCACGAGGATGAGGCTCGCGCTCAATTCAAACAGCTCAACGACGAGTTGAATGATACGGGCTATAAAGCCAACGCTTCGGCATTTGTTCTCGGGCCTTTAAACAACAATCTCGGGTATCTTCAATATGTTCTTGTCGCAGTGGTGGGATTTGTCATAATGATAACGGGCAATTCACAATGGCTGCTTTCGGCTTATCTTGCAAACAGCGGCTATGAAATTGCTACTTGCGCAGGTATGCTCGTATCATTCCTTGCGTTTTCAAGACAGTTCAATATGCCCATTCAACAGGTCACGCAGCAGTTTAACTCGATAGTTATGGCACTTGCCGGCGCCGAAAGGATATTCGAAATGGTCGACACACAGTCAGAGGATAGGGGCGGAGAAATCACGCTCACCTTCGGGGAACACGAACAAGGCAAATGGGCTTGGAAAAAGCCCACCCAAAACGGCGCGGAATACGTTCCGCTCATGGGAGATATACGCTTTGAAAACGTTGTTTTCGGCTATACGTCCGAAAAGGTCATTTTAAAGAATATCAACCTTTATGCAAAACCCGGTCAAAAAATTGCCTTTGTCGGTTCAACGGGTGCAGGCAAGACAACGATAACAAACCTTATAAACAGATTTTACGATATTCAGTCGGGTACTATAACCTATGACGGCTTGGATATCAAGGCAATAAAGAAGGACGATTTGCGCCGCAGTCTTGGCGTTGTTTTGCAGGATACGCATCTTTTTACAGGTACGGTTATGGACAATATCCGCTACGGCAGGCTCGACGCCACCGACGAAGAGTGTATAAATGCGGCAAAGCTTGCAAACGCACACTCGTTTATAAAACATCTGCCTGAAAAGTACAATACAATGATAACGGGAGACGGCTCTAACCTTTCGCAGGGGCAAAGGCAGCTGCTGGCAATAGCGAGGGCAATGGTTTCCAGGTGTCCTGTATTAATTCTCGATGAAGCTACTTCTTCAATCGATACCCGAACTGAAAAACTCATTGAAAAGGGTATGGATAAACTTATGGAAGGCAGAACGGTCTTTGTAATTGCTCATAGACTTTCAACAGTTCGCAACAGTCACGCCATTATGGTTTTGGAACAGGGAGAAATTATCGAACGCGGCTCGCACGAGCAACTTATAGAACAGCAGGGCAAGTACTTCCAGCTATATACGGGCGCGTTCGAGCTTGATTAAAGTTTATGAAAAAGTTAACGAAATTAAGTTTATTGATTTTTATTCCTTTTGGAATCGGGTTGATTTGCGTCTTATGCGGCACTTTTTCGGGTAACAAGTTTTTGACCGATATGGGCTTTATTATTTTGTCCATAGGTGTTCCCGTATGTATATTTGTCTTAGTGGTAGTAGGGCTTATTCTTATGATTACGGGAAGATTGGGCGGCTCGTCATATAGTTCGGAAACCCCGACTTCAACGGACTCGGAAGCGGCAACTCCGAATTCAGCAGACTCGGAAACGTCGTTTGGCAGAAAAGAGGAAATAGATGAATTAAACGCAATAAATTCTTCGTACGGATATGAAAGCAGAATACGAAGCGGAGAATATCACGCCCGTCACGTCGCAAATAACTATCGGTTTGCAAAGGACAGAGAAAAGATATTCGGTTGGCTGTTTTTCGGTTTTTTAATGACCGATTTCGCATTGATTGTTGTGTTCGCAATTTTAAATATTTTGATCGGCTCGATTGTATGTTTTGCAATATTCGGCGGCACAATTTTAATTTCTCTCATAGTCAAAATAATTTTGGAACAGTTGTCGCTAAGGGGCGGCAAGCCCAATGCCGACGGTTCAAACGTGCTGAACGGAGTTGTCTTATTTTGCGTATTTTCAAGCTCTACAAGCACAAGCGGAAGCAGACGCTATCACACAACAAGGATAATAGGAGTAAAATACAGGCTTGCAATCGAGGCGGACGGTAAACAATACTTTGCATATACAAGAGATTATTTCGAAGAGGGAGAAGCCGTAAGTTTTGTAATAGTAAAAGGTAAACTTGTATCCGTTATAAATAATTGTAAAAATTAAAAAATTTGTCGAATAGTACAAACTGTCAAAAACATATGCTATCAAGAGGTGACGGCATATGTTTTTTGATTTTTTAAATGTTCTTTTAACAAAAATTTTCTTTTTTACGGGGCTCATTCAAAATAAAGGAACTTTTCCGAAGCCGCTTTCATCCGAGGACGAAAAAAAGTATTTGGAGCTTGCGCGCTCGGGCAATAAAGAGGCAAAGGAAATTTTAATAAAGCACAATATGCGCCTTGTTGCGCACATTGTCAAAAAATATTCTGGTGCGGCGGAAACCGACGATTTACTGTCGGTAGGCTCGATAGGGCTTATAAAGGCTATAAATACTTATAAAGACGGCAAGGGCACCCAGCTTGCAACGTACACTGCACGCTGCATAGAAAACGAAATTTTAATGCTGCTCCGTTCGGGCAAAAAGCATAAAAACACAGTTTCGTTGACCGACCCCGTCGGAACCGATAAGGACGGAAACGAGCTCACTTTAATGGATTTGTTGTCCGAAAAGGAAGAAAATGTGTTTTCGCAGGTGGAAAAAAGCATTCAGCGCGAAAAATTTGTAGCTAAACTCAAAGATTTTTTGAACATGCGCGAGTTTACCATTCTATCGATGCGTTACGGCTTAGAGGACGGCGTGGCAATGCCTCAGCGTGAGGTCGCGAAAAAATTGGGGATATCGCGCTCGTACATATCCAGAATAGAAAAACGCGCTATAGAAAAGGCAAGGGAAAATTTACACAAGGACGACTTTTTTACAGATTAACATATATTTAATTGCAAAATATCCGTAAGTTTGCTATAATAAACGGGAAAATTTGTCAAGGAGCAAGTTATGGGTATTTACGAAGAACTTGAAAAGAGGGGACTTGTAGCTCAAGTTACCGATAAAGAAGAAATAAAACAACTTATAAACGGAGGCGGAGCAAGGTTTTATATCGGCTTTGACCCTACGGCGGACAGTTTGCATGTAGGGCACTTTATGGCGCTTTGTCTTATGAAAAGGCTACAAATGGCAGGCAATAAGCCCGTTGTGCTTCTCGGCGGCGGCACGGGCTATATAGGCGACCCCACGGGCAGAACGGATATGCGCTCTATGCTCACGTCCGAAACAATTCAAAAAAATTGCGAGTGCTTTAAAAAACAGATGGAGCGCTTTATCGAGTTCGGAGAGGACAAGGCGCTTATCGTAAATAACGCCGATTGGCTGCTTGATTTGAATTATATTGACCTTTTACGCGAGGTTGGCGCGTGCTTTACCGTAAATAATATGTTGCGTGCAGAGTGCTATAAACAGCGTATGGAAAAGGGACTTTCCTTCCTTGAATTTAACTATATGATTATGCAGGCGTACGATTTTTGGCATCTGAGCGAAAAGTACGGTTGCAATATGCAGTTCGGCGGTGACGATCAGTGGTCAAATATGCTTGCAGGAACCGAGCTTATCCGCAAAAAATCTGGCAAAGACGCCTATGCTATGACTATCACTTTGCTTTTAAACAGCGAAGGTAAAAAAATGGGCAAAACGGCAAAAGGCGCTGTATGGCTCGACGAAAACAAGACAAGCGCGTACGACTTTTATCAATATTGGCGCAACGTCGACGACGCCGACGTTATGAAATGTATAAAAATGCTCACGTTTATTTCCATTGACGAAATCGAACAAATGGAAAGTTGGGCGGATAACCGCATAAATGAGAAAAAGGAAATTCTCGCTTTCGAGCTTACAAAGCTTGTCCACGGAGAAGAAAAGGCGCAAAAGGCGCAGGCAATGGCAAAGGCGGCTTTCGGCGGCGGCGGAGAGCTTCCCGAAAAGCGTGTAAGCGTCGAGTCAAAAACTATAATTCCCGTACTTGTCGCTGCCGGAATATGCGCTTCAAACGGAGAGGCAAGGCGGCTTATTCAGCAGGGCGGCGTATCCATAGGTGAGGAAAAAGTTACCGACATAAATGCGCCCGTTAACAGCGGAGACGTCATTCACAAGGGCAAAAAAGTTCATATTAAAATTATTATAGAATAATGATTGACAGGTATATGTCCGTTTCGGGCGAGTGTCAAACTCAAAAAATAATTGAAAAATCGCGCTTTATCACGACTTCGCGGCACGTCGAAGGCGAAGATGAGGCGCGCGCTTTTATTTGTGAAATATCAAAAAAATACGCCGACGCAACGCACAACTGCTATGCCTATATATGCGACGAACTCGGCAATTTTTTAAGATTTTCAGACGACGGAGAGCCGCAGGGTACGGCAGGTATGCCTATGCTTGAAGTGCTGAAAAATAAAAAATTGTTTCAGATAGCGGTAGTTGTAACGCGTTATTTCGGTGGAATTAAACTCGGCACTGGCGGACTTGTGCGTGCATATTCGGGCGGCGTTGCGGAAAATCTCGACGCGGCGCAAAAGGTTATTTACGAAACGTGTTCGGAGCTGAAAATATTTGTAGATTATCCGCTTGTCGACGCGGCAACGCGCTATTTTGAAAGCACGGATGCGGACGTTTTGGGTACGGAATATGCAAGCGAAGCGGTTTTTACCGTCGCAATAAAAAAATCCAACGAGCAAAATTTTACTTCCGCGCTTGTAAACAGACTAAACGGAAGGGTGAAGTTGCAAAAAATAAGGGAATATTTTTTCCCGTTCAAGTTGTAATTATGTCGGAAATAACGCTAATCGAACCACAGAAAAAGGACAAGCTGCGCTGCAACGTTTACGTTGACGGCAGATTTTATTGCGGAATAAAGCTTGAAGTCGCTGTTCGTTACTGCTTGAAAGTCGGTATGCAGATTGACTTGAAAAAGCTTGACGAAATTCAGTTGGAAACCGAAAAAAGTCAGGCTCTCGACAAGGCTTTAAATTATCTCTCTGCGATAAAAACCAAAAGACAGGTTCGTGATTATCTTGAAAAAAAGGGCTATACACAGGCTGTAATTATGTATGTTATGGAGCGGCTTGAATATTATAATTACGTCGACGACGAGGCATATTGTCGGGCGTATATCAATTGCGTATCGGGAAAGGGCAAGCGCGCCATTGAAGCCGAGCTTTTAAAACGAGGCGTTGAAAGAAGCGTAATATCGAGCGTTTTAGACGAAGTGGTGGAGGACGAAAACGAAGTTTCGGCAATATTGAAAAAGTATATGCGCGGCAAGGAAAACAGTCGGGAAAATTTATACAAGGGGTTTAAGTATTTGCTGTCAAAGGGGTTTGCGTACGATACTGCAAAGTCGGCTTTGGACAGTTACGACATTGACGATGAGGATAATTAAACTTGACGAAGTGGACTCTACTAACGAGTTCTGCAAGCGAGAAAATTTCAAAGACGACGTACTCGTAATTTCCAGGCGGCAAACAGGCGGCAAAGGCACCAAGGGCAGAAGTTTCGAGTCGTGTGACGGCGGTCTGTATGTTTCCGTAATGCGGCATTCGAAAGATTTTAAAGCCGAAAACGCCTTTCAAATTTTGATGGACGGCTGTGTCGCAGTGTGTAAAACTCTTGAATATTTCGATATCGCGCCTGTAATACGTTGGTCTAACGACGTCCTTGTAGACGGCAAAAAAATTTGCGGCACTTTGATTGAAAATAGCTGTTCAAACGGGTATATTACGCGGTCAATCGTCGGTTCAGGTATAAACGTAAACAATATTTTAAGCGAAAAGTTAAGCGATATTGCCATATCGATGCGCCAAATTACAGGCAAAATTTATGACCTTGACGAGGTTTTGAATGTATATATATCTAACCTTGAAAAACATTTTTCATTGTCCGATTATAAGCGCTATATAAATTGGCTGGGTAAAAGCGTAATTTTAAAAACTTCGGATAATCAAAAAATTGTTTTGGCTGTAGATATTGCCGCCGACGGGCGTTTAATCGTCGATGACGGCGGAAAAATACTTAAAATAAGTTCGGCGGAGGTCTCTTTAAGGTTTTAATGGAACGGGTTTTGACAAGCGACGAAATGCGCGAGGCGGATAGATATACTATAAACACCCTGAAAATTTCTTCCGAAACCTTGATGAGCAGGGCAGGAGTTGCATTAGCCGACGAAGTGGAAACAACATTAAACAGCTTGAATTCAAAGAGCGTGTCGGTTGTGTGCGGTACGGGCAATAACGGCGGTGACGGATATGTCTGCGCTACCGAGTTGAAAAACCGCGGTTTCGACGTAAAAGTTTACGCTGTCGAGGGCAATTTATCGGCAGACTGCAAGCGCGAAAAAGACAGGTACAAAGGGGTTTATTTGCGGCATATTACGGGGGCAATCATAGTTGACTGCATTTTCGGAACAGGGCTCAGCCGACCTGTGGAAGGTGCTTTTGCCGAAGTTATAAACAATATAAATTCTTGCGGAGCATACGTTATTTCCGCAGATATTCCAAGCGGACTTAACAGTGACAGCGGTCTTGTAATGGGCGTGTGCGTCAAGGCTGATAAGACGGTTGCAATCGGAGAGTTAAAGACGGGAATGCTTTTAAACGACGGGCTTGACCGTTGCGGTAAAATAGTTAAAAAAGATATAGGCATTACCCGCCCGAAAGACAACTATGCGTTGACTAATTTTTCTTTAAACGAAGCGCTGTTTGGAAAGCGCAAGCGAAATTCAAATAAGGGAACTTACGGTGCGGCAAGTATTGTTGCAGGTTGCGAAAAATATCCGGGTGCTGCGGTTTTGGCTGTGCAGGGTGCGCTGCGGTCGGGCTGCGGCTACGTCAAGCTTGCAACTTGCGAAAAATTGAAATATGCTATGGCGGTCAAGTTTCCTCAGGTAATATATTCGGAAGATTTAGATATAAACAGTCAAGCCGTTGCGATCGGAATGGGTTGCGGTGTAAGCAAAGAGCTGTATCAAAGAATAAAATATATTTTAGAGAACTATACGGGAAAACTTTTAATCGACGCCGACGGTTTGAATGCACTTGCAAAATACGGTGTAGAAATATTAAAAAATAAAAAGTGCGAGGTTTTGATAACTCCGCATATTAAGGAGTTTGCCCGCTTAACGAAATGCAGCGTACAAGACGTTCAAAACAGCCCGATAGAACATGCAAAAAAGTTTGCTGACGAATATAAAGTTTGCGTTGTATTGAAGTCTTGTTCAAGCGTTATATGCGACGGTTATAAGACGTTTATCAACGTTAAAGGCAGCAGTGCGCTTGCAAAGGGCGGCAGCGGAGATATGCTTTCGGGTTTTATATGCGGCAGCCTTGCTCGTGGACTTTGCGTGTACGACGCCGCCGTTTGCGGCGTAACGGCTTTGGGGCTTGCTGCGGAGATTTCGTCGAAAGAAAAAAGCGATTATTGTGCGACGGCGGCTGACATATTAAAAAATTTACATTTTTCGGTAAAACACTTGACAGACAAAAATTAATCGGTTATCATAAAATTGTTAAAAGGGAGTAGTTATAAGGTTTACGGCAACAGACCCCGATTTTTAAATCGTGCCGTGACCCCTTAAAGTTTAAGGAACAAGACTTTTGACTTAAAGAAATTTAAGTCGAAAGTCTTATTTTTTATTTATTAGGCTAAAATATAGTGTGAGGTTAAAATGGGAAATATAGTTTTGGAAATATTTTTGTTGCTGATAGGGTTCGTTCTTTTGGTAAAGGGTGCGGATTTTTTTGTCGACGGCGCGTCGGGAATAGCAAAAAAATTAAAAGTTTCCACGTTTATTATCGGCGTGACGGTCGTGGCTTTGGGAACAAGCGCCCCCGAACTTGCCGTAACTATGGCTGACGCGTTCGGCGGTTCGGGTGAACTTATTGTCGGCAATATTCTCGGCAGCAACGTAATAAACATTTTTCTCATTCTCGGTATTTCCGCGGTCATTTGCAAGCTACCCGTCGAGCGCACTACACGGTTGATAGACTTACCGTTTTTGGTAGTCACAAGCGCTTTGTTTTTAATGCTTGGCGCTTTCGGCAACTGTTTCGAATGGTGGGAAGGACTTATTTTGGTAGTTCTTTACGTCGGATTTATGGTTTATAACATAATACTTGCTAAAAAACAGTCTAAAATTCAACTTGAAGAAGCCACGGCAGTAGCTACTGCTTTTGACGTTGACAATGGGGTGGAAACGCAAACCGCTCAAAATTTTTGGCAGAAAATTAAGCTCGGCTACGAAACGCTGAAAAATAAAGTTTGGTTTTTAATTGTAATTACTGTTGTCGGGCTTGGTATGGTTGTCGGCGGAGCGCAACTTGTCGTCGGTTCAGCACAGTTTATAGCAAAAGAGCTGTTCCATATTCCTGCGGAAATAGTCGCTTTGACGGTTGTTGCCTTCGGAACTTCGCTTCCCGAGCTTGTAACTTCGGTGTCCGCCGCAAAAAAGGGAGACGTCGGCATAGCTACGGGCAATATAATAGGCAGCAATATAGCTAACATACTTTTGATAGGCGGAGTGGGCGCACTGTGTACAGGCGCAAACGGGTTGCCGTTCAGTATCGAGGGAATTATAAGCGGCTGCGTTTCGCTGTTCGCGGCAATACTTGTATTTTCTTCGTGCTGGGGCAAAACGAAGTCGCTTACGAGAGTTTCGGGAATAATTATGCTGTTGTGCCTTGCGGCGTATTATGTTTTTATTTTTCTCAATTTGTTTGTGCTTAAACTCTATTGAGCGGTATAAAATTTTGCTGTGCTGTCAACACTATTAGTACGGCAGTACATATAATAAAATATAAAACCCTGCCGAAAGAGGTAGTTATGACGATTAAACGCGGAGAATTATATTACGCCGATTTATCGCCTGTGGTAGGGAGTGAACAGGGCGGCATAAGACCCGTTCTTGTAGTTCAAAACGATGTTGGGAACAAATACTCGCCCACGGTTATAGCGGCGGCAGTAACAAGCAAAATAAACAAAGCCAAGCTTCCTACGCATATCGAGCTTCCGTCCTTCCAATACGGACTTGTGCGCGATTCCGTTATTTTATTGGAACAAATCCGCACGCTCGACAAACGCAGATTAAAAGAGCGCATAGGTGAACTTAACGAAATAACCATGTCAAAAGTCGACCACGCAATATTGATTAGCTTGGGTTTTGCAAAGTAAAAGATAGCTTTCCTTCGGGAGAGCTATTATTTTTGCGCAATTTTACATTGTTTTCACTCATTCTTAATTGACTTTACGGCTTAATTTTGTTAAAATTTAACTATGTTTAAAAAGCTTAAACCGCAGTTCGGGAAACTTACTATAATTTTACTTGTAGCAATAGCCTTTCTCGTTTTTGCTGATTTACTAACGAAATATCTCGAAGAGCAGTTCGTATGGAATGCAACGATAATTCCGAATTTTATCGTTATAAAGAGCGGAGTTCACAATCCCGGTTGCGCGTTCAGCTTTCTTGACGAAAATCCTGAAATAGGTCAACCTATTTTAATTACCATAACTTTTATATTGCTTTTTGCAATGATTTTTGCCTTTATCTTTATGCCTAACCGCTTTGTCGTGTTAAAGGTTGCGGTTTCGCTCATTATTTCCGGCGCGATAGGAAACCTTGTCGACAGGCTCGCTTTCAGGTTTGTCCGCGATTGGTTCGGTTTAAATATGTTCGGAAATATTGCTTATTGCAATTTTGCCGATTTCTGGATAGTAATAGGGGCTATTATCGCGGTAATAGATTTGTTGTTCTTGAATGAATGGGCGGTGTTCCCCCTTACGCAAAAGGCAAAAGCCGCTCAACAGGCAAAGAAAGAAGAGGAAGCGGCAAAAGCCGCCGGCGCGGACGAGGATATTACTGCCGATACTAAAAACGACGATGGAAATTAAAAAATTTACTGCGCGGAAGGAATACAGCCGCGCAGATGTGTTTTTAAGCGAAAATCTTGATATAACCCGTTCGGCTGTAAAAAAGCTGTTTCAAAGCGGCAACGTTTTAATAAACGGTAAGTCAGCTAAACCCTCGCAGGGGCTTGCCGAGAACGACGTGGTTGAGGTTACGTTACCGGACGCCGTAGAATACGTTGCAAAGCCCGAGGACATTCCCCTCGACATAATTTACGAGGACGACGATTTGGCTATCGTAAATAAGCCGCAGGGTATGACAGTGCATATGGGTAACGGCAACATAGACGGTACGCTTGTAAACGCTCTGTTATTCAGGCTCGACAAGCTAAGCGGCATAAACGGAGTTATACGTCCGGGTATAGTTCACAGAATAGATAAAGACACTTCGGGGCTGTTGGTTGTTGCAAAAAACGACAAGGCTCACCTTGACCTGTCTAAACAAATAGAGGAAAAGACGTGCAAGCGTACTTATCTTGCGCTTTTAGAGGGAAATTTAAAAGACGATAGCGGCACGGTAACGACCTATATAGGGCGCGACCCGAGCGACAGGGTAAAGATGGCTGTCGTATCTCCCGATAAAGGAAAATTGGCAATTACCGAATACAGTGTTTTAAAACGGTATAACGAGGGGTTTACGCTCTGCCGTTTTGACTTGCAGACGGGCAGAACACATCAAATACGCGTTCACGCAAAATATCTTCTGCATCCCGTTGTCGGAGACCCCGTTTACGGAATAAAAAAGCAAAAATTCAATCTCAACGGTCAGCTTTTACACGCTTGGCGGCTGCGGCTCGTTCATCCGACTACGGGAGAGGAGCTTACGTTTGAAGCGCCGCTTCCCGAATATTTTACCGCTATTTTAAATAAACTGACCGAGCGTTGAGTTTTTCTTTACAAAACGAGATAAATATTTTATAATAATTTTAATTATGTCACATCCTTTAATAGCAATAGTCGGTAGACCGAATGTTGGTAAAAGTACGTTTTTCAACAAAGTTATCGGCAAAAAAATTTCAATAACCGAGGACAAGCCGGGCGTTACGCGCGACAGATTATATGCAGACAGCGAATGGCGCGGCAAGGCTTTTTCCATAGTCGATACGGGGGGCATAGAGATGCGCTCCGAGGACGTTATGTGGAAAGAGATTAAAAAGCAGGCGGAAGTAGCTATCGATACCGCGCATGTGATTTTGTTCTTTGTTGACGGTCGAGAGGGGCTCACAAGTTCGGACTACGACGTTGCTGATATGCTTCGTAAAAGCAAAAAACCCGTAATTTTGGTTGTCAATAAAATAGACGACTATTCCGAAGATAAAATTTTCGAGTTTTACTCGCTTGGGCTTGGTGAACCTTACGCCGTTTCTGCCGAGCACAGCACCGGCATCGGCGACGTTCTGGACGAGGCGGTAAGCTGGTTTGAAAAGGGTGAAACCAGCGAGGACGACAGTTTGAAAATAGCGGTGGTGGGCAAGCCCAACGCCGGAAAATCGAGCCTTGTAAACAAGCTTTTGGGCTTTGAGCGCACTATTGTAACAAACATTGCAGGAACTACGCGCGACGCCATCGATACGGCATTGGAGTATAACGGCAAAAAATATACTATAATAGATACCGCGGGTATAAGAAAGAAAAGCAGAGTCGAAGACGAAATAGAGTATTATTCTCAACTTCGCGCTTATGACGCCGTACACCGCGCCGACGTTTGCCTTTTGGTTGTAGATAGCGCAGAGGGGTTAACCGAGCAGGATACAAAAATTATAGGTTACGTCCACGAACAGGGCAAACCTTCGCTTATAGTAATGAACAAGTGGGACTTGATTGAAAAGGACACCAACACCATAAACAAATTCGAAGCAAAATTGCGGGAAGATTTAAAGTTTATGGACTATTTCAAGTCTGTATATATTTCCGCAAAAACGGGTCAGCGCACGGAAAAACTATTTACTTTTATTGACGAGGTATATTCTCACTCGCATTTCAGGGTTCCCACGGGCACTTTGAACGACTTGATTTCCGATACCGTGCGTGCGAACGAGCCGCCTTCGTACAACGGCAGAAGGCTGAAAGTCTATTATTCCTCGCAGGTTGCCGTCGCACCGCCGACGTTTGTTTTGAAAGTCAACTCAACCGACCTTATGCACTTTTCGTATGAAAGATTTTTGGAAAATACCATAAGAAAGAACTTTGATTTTTCCGGTACGCCTATAAGAATTCTTGTCAGGGAGAACGGAGAACAATGACGCAAATAGCTTTTTCGCAGTTCTGGTATTGGCTGATAGTTTGCGCGGTAATCTGTTATTTAATAGGCTGTTTTAATTTTGCCGTACTTATATCGCATATCAAAAACCGCGACATAAGAAATGTCGGAAGCGGAAATCCCGGCACAATGAATATGACGCGTACTTTCGGTTTAAAGATAGGCGCTATCAACTTTTTTTGCGACGTAATTAAGGGCGGTTTGCCGGCTGTAATTGCCTGGATAATATTCAAAGATTACGTCTTCGAAGGAACGGACGTACTTGTTTCGGACTTTATGCGCTATTTTTGCGGCGTGTTTGTCATAATCGGGCATATCTTTCCCGTAACAATGAGGTTTAAGGGCGGCAAGGGAATAGCTTCCACAATGGGGCTGTTTGCGTTTGCATTGCCTTGCGAACAGTGGTGGTATTTCCCCATTGCGGTCGTATTTCTCTTCGGGGTGCTCGGTTATATCGCGCTTACGGAATGGGGCAGTATGGGCTCGCTTATAGGCGTAGCCGGACTTACCGTTTGGCAGGCTGCACTGTTTGTCGTAAGGTACGAAAACGAGCTTGTAAATGCGTGGGTAATAACGCTTTTTATGATTTTACTTTTAATTAATTTATTGACCTGGATAGCGCACAGAAAAAATATTTATAAGCTTCTCGCAGGGGAAGAACACCATACTTCCGTTCGTAAACATAAAAAAAATTAAAATAAAGCCCGTCGCTTTCAAACGACGGGCTTTAATAATTTAACTATTTGGTTCTTGCAATTTTTACGTTATCCTGTTTTCTGTTTCTAAGCTCTTTTACGGGGTGTTCGCTGTCCTGATAGCGATAGTCCTGTCCAAGCCTTTGAATAGCCTTTTCTATAACAAGATGCGAGGCGTTTTTCTCGGGTTCACCAGACATAAATTTTTGGTAATCGAAATATCTGTGTCCGTCGGGAATTTTCTTTACGTCTTTATAATCGTAGCATTTTTTGCAGTCGGTGTTGTCTGCCGTTAGGTTGACTGTGCTTGCAAGCACTTTTCTTATATATTCTTTATTGCCGCCAAGCTTTAAAAGGTTGGGAAATTCTCCGTCACCGCAAACGCTTTCAAACGTCTTGTTTTCAAACTTTTTCAAAAGTTTTGTTGCGGTTTTAAGGTGCGAAACTTCCATTTTAAAGTGGTCGTACCAAATCTTTTTAATGTTTTCGTTGCTTTCGTCCTCGTAAGCGGAATAGTAAAGCCAACACTCGCAGTACTCGTGCATAACCCACTGTTCAAGCCAGCTCAAAGTCGGGTCTTTCAGGCTTTCGTACTGTGAAACGTGCGCCTCTTCTATCATGGCAATTTCGGCGTACAGCTTGCGGCCCAGGTCGTTTTTATACCACTGCGCGATATTCATATAGTAGTTCATGGTCTGCTGTTCTGCGGCGGTTATAGTGCTTGCCACAAGTTTCGAGTACAGGTCGGCTTTCTGTGCGTTCATATGCGGTTTTATGTCGTCCGCAGGGTAGCGGTGTTCTGCTATCGTGGGTCTGCCGGGCATAATTTCGGTGTACTTCCCGACGAGCATATCCGCGTCTTCGTCCTTGTCCATTTTTAAAAGGTTTGCATAGCGGTACAGGTGGTCGAAGTCCTCTAAAAGCGCAAAATTCAATGCTTTTATGTTGTTTTCGTCTGTTTCGTGCCGTGCAAGCACCGCGGTAAGGTCTATTGCAAGCTGCTCATACGCAATTGTCGTTTCAAGAATGCTTTCATTTAAAGGTTTAAGGCAACTTATGCGTTTTTGCTGTTGCTGTTCCTGCCTGCGCACTACCGCAAGCGCGGCAAGAATTTCAGGCTCGTCACAGTGTCTTGCAAAATTGTGCATAAACCATTGCGATTCAAACTCGGTACCGTTCATTAATATAACACGGGTCTTGGTATAGGGTGAAGTTTTTGCCTTGTTGTAGCTTTTGGGATACATTTTTTTCAAGGGTAAAAAATTGTTTTCAAGCGATTTGCTTTTTTCTTTTATAGGGTTCATTTTAATCCTCCTACTAAGTTTTAGTCAAAAATGCGATAAATTAATCATCTTATCGTCACATTGTTTTCATTTTTTAACCTTGACATTGCTCTGCAAATATACTATAATTTATCATATAGCCAAAATGGAGAAAGGAAATGATACCCGTCTGTTACAGTTCCAACAGTAAAATATTTCACGGAATAGTGTTGTCCGTACTTTCAATGCTGGAACGCACGAACGAAACGGTAACAATTTATCTTCTTACAATGGATTTAAGGCAGTTAAACGAAAAGTTCAAGCCTATTACGCCAGAACAAGCCAAGGCTCTCGACGATATTGTTAAGGTTTACAATAAAGAAAACAGCGTTGTATTGCTTGATAAAAGTCGGGAATTTTTAGATAATTTCGGAAAAAGCAAAAATTTGAAATCGGGTTTCACGCCCTACTGCATAACGAGGCTGTTGCTTGATTTGTGCGAAGTTCCTCAAAAAATTATCTATGTTGACGTTGACACTATGTTTTGCGGTGACGTAGCCGAACTTTATAATATTGACGTTACCGACTATGAATTTGCCGCGGTACTTGACGTTGTCGGCAGGCATTGGGTAAGACCGAGTTATTGTAATTCGGGCGTGCTTTTACTCAATTTCGATAAAATAAATCAGACGGGGCTTTTTGAAAAAGCAAGACAGTACGTCAATAAGCGCAAGCTTTTTATGCCCGACCAGTCCGCGTTGAATTTTAAGTGCAAGCATAAGTTGATTTTACCCAACAGGTTCAACGAACAGCGAAAAATTAAGCCCGATACGGTAATAAAACATTTTTGTCAGGCTTTTAAGTGGTACGGCCCGTTTTTCACGCTCTATAATTATAAACAGTGGGACAGGGATTTGGTTCATGAAAAACTCGGCATACACGACTTTGATACCGAGTATGAGTTGTATGATAAATATGACGAGAAATATAAATTTCTCGAACTTTGTTAAAAATATTTCAAAGGAAATAGGATAGTTGGAAGATAAACAATTACAGGGCGACTATGCTGTAAAAATTGAGCATCTCGTCAAAACTTACGGGGAAAAGAAGGCGGTAAACGATATTTCGTTTGTCGTTGAAAAAGGCTCGCTTTTTGCGTTTTTGGGTATAAACGGCGCAGGTAAATCTACGACGATAAATATAATGTGCTCTATCCTCGACAAGGATTCCGGCAAAATTTACGTCAACGGCTATGACCTGGACGACGATCCGTTTGCAATTAAAAACGATATAGGCATAGTGTTTCAAACCAGCGTTCTCGACAAAGAGCTTACCGTTTTACAAAATCTTCAAATCAGAACGTCGTTTTACTCGCTCAGCAAAGAGGAGAAAAAGAAAAATATTCAAGATATTATCGAGTTGCTTGAATTGCAGCCCATTTTAAAGCAGGGTGTTTCAACCCTTTCCGGCGGACAGTTGAGGCGCGTTGACATCGCAAGGGCTATGGTTCATAGACCTAAGCTTTTGATTTTGGACGAGCCGACAACGGGGCTTGACCCCAAAACACGGTTAAACGTGTGGGCAATGATCGATAAAATAAGAAAAGAAACTGGTATGACGGTGTTTTTGACAACGCACTATCTTGAAGAGGCGGAAAAAGCCACCGACGTTGTTATTATGGACAAGGGTTGCATAATAGCGCACGGAACGCCCAACCAGCTTAAAAATGCGTATAGTTCGGACAACCTGTACGGATATATGGAACAGATTCCCGAGTTTAATGCAAAGCTTGTTTCGGGCGGATATAATTTTTCGTACGATAACGAGCGCGGAGCTTATAAAATAAGTTTAAAGGATACGGCTTCGGCAAAAAAACTGTTGTCGGAGTTTGACGGATATCTCAAAGACATCGAACTTGTTAAGGGAAATATGGACGACGTGTTTTTAAACGTCACGGGCAAAGATATTAAAATTATGGGTGAAAGCGATGACGAATAACAATATGAATCCCGTAAAAACAAAGCCCGATTTTTTTGAACAGTTTTTTCAGCTTACCAAACGCCATTTGTTGGTATTCTTTAAAAATAAACTGAGGGTATTCTTTACCTTAATGGTGCCGTTTATCATATTCTTGATTTACGCACTCTTTCTTCGCGACCTCGAACTGTCGACAGTAAGCGGCATACTCGACGACCTCGCTACAAAACAGGGCAATGCGGAAATAAAGGAGCTTGCATCCGACGAAAAATTTATGCACTTGATGCGCACGCTCGTCGACAGCTGGATGCTCAGCGGTATTCTTGCGATAACCACGGTAACGGTATCTTTGCAGTGTAATATAATGATTGTAAACGACAGAGAGCAGGGGGTAAACCGTGACTTTGCGTCTTCACCCGTCAGCAGAAACGTGCTTATATGCAGCTATTTCGCGTTTAATTTTTTGGTTACCGCGCTCATCTGTTTGATTTTTTTAATCGTATGTCTTATAGTGCTCGGCGGACTTATGGAGTTCTTTTTGACGTTTGTCGACTTTTTGCAGATAGTAGGGGTATTATTATACGCCTCGGTTGTTGCGGTGCTGTTTACTACTTTTATCTGTTCGTTTGTAAAGCGCGACTCAACCATGGCAAGTATTAATACAATACTGTGTACGGTAATAGGTTTTTTAATCGGCGCGTTTATGCCGCTTGCAATGCTGCCTACGGCTATTCAGTATGTATGTACGTTTATTCCCGGCACATTCTCGTGTTCGTTACTTCGTTTCTCGTTTATGTCTACGCCGCTAAGTATGCTTACCGACTACGTCACAAATACCGCGCAGCTTTCGCAAAGCAGCGAGCTTATTTCCGAGCTGATGTTAAACTTCGGTTATAACGTTTCTTTCTTCGGTATTGATTTGGCGCCTTGGGCACAGGCAATAGGGCAGTTGATAATAATTATTATTTTCTTTATTTTAAATATATTATCAGGCAAAAAAGTAGTAAAGGTGCTCGGCAGCGTAGGTAAAAAATTCAAAAAGAAAAAATAAAAATATAAAGCAAACGGTCGTATTTAAAGAGGAAGTATGATAGACTACAGCCGCTTAGAGGAAATTGAAAAATTTTTTGAATTACCGCATGACGATGCTTTTAAAATAGCCGACGGCAGTCTTAAAGTTATGCTTTCCGCTCCTCACAGCGTGACGCAGACGCGCAAGGGTGTTATAAAGAAATCCGAAAAAAAGACGGGGGTTCTTGCGCTTTTGTTAAATGAGGATACAGGCTGTCCCTCAATAGTTAAAACAAAAAACTGTGGTGACGATGCCAATTTCGACGCTGTTTCCGACTACAAGCACGACCTCATAGATTATGTATCAAACAACGGCGTTAAGCTTTTGATAGACTTGCACGAGCTTGCGCCGTCGAGAAAAGTGTTAATTGACGTGGGTACGGGTAAGCTCAAAAACGTTAAGGACACCGCAATTATAAACAGATTTTTAAAGGCGTTCGGCAGTCGCGGAATGTGCGTGCAGATTGATACTCCTTTTTCCGCTTCAAATCCGAATACGGTGTCGTCGTCCGTCGCAAGGTATTGTAATATTCCGTGCGTGCAGCTGGAGATAAACTCGCGGCTTTTATATCCGCAATTTGCCGAATACAATTTTAACGGCGTGTATTCCGCGCTTAAAGAGATAATTACGAGGATATGAATGAAGAGCAAAGTAAAGGTAAAATACAACGATGAAAAGATAACAATCGTCAACGGTAGAAAAAAGGACGACGGTCAGTTTTACGACGGGATAATGGTCAAAGACGAAAGTAAAACTTCCGCCGGCGGAGCGCTCAATGAATTACACGTTTCCTCCGCAATATACGACGAATATGCGGGATTTGCTCCCGTTATTTTAAACGCCGATACAGGCGCTTTTTTCGACGTGCGGCTTAATATCGACAGTACTCTGAAAAACGAACAGGTACACGTTGCTTCCAACGTTCGCGACGCTTTAGGTGTTACCAAAGAAAGTAAACTTATTCTGTGTAAAAACAGGTGTATCGAAATAGGTAAGGTATTCATTCAGAAAATCGACAACATTAAGGAAGATTTTATTACCGTCTACGACGATGACGCAGAATTTGTAAAGTCCCTGTCCGCATATAAGTTTATGGAGGTTGTCAACGTTTTAACCGGTGAGAGTTTGGTAATAAAAACCACTCACATAAAGTGTGAAAAAACGAATGATCCCATGGATAAGCGCACCGGCTCCATACGGCTCAACAGGAAGCAGCGACAGTTTTTAGGCCTGAATGTGCCCCAATATCTCAACGATGTGCAATGGGATATTCTTAAAAAAAATGCTTCCGTGAAAGATTTTAAAATTGTTGAAAAATTGTACGTCAAAAATAGCCATAATTTAATCGGAGAGCCCGAATACGATGATATGAAGGTTATTTCAAAGCTTATCGAAAAGTTTTTGACAAAGCTTATAATCAAACCCGTTGCCGAGAGCTTTTATTACAGAAAAAAGATTACGCCGTTGAGATGGCTTGCAAACTTTTACGTCGGTAAAAGTACGATATCGCTTTCTTGTCGCCGTCCGTATGAAATCGACGAAAATTCCGATATTGTCAGAATGTCCGCTTCCAATATGAAAATATTGGGTATAGAGGAGATGGACAAGGTTGTCTTAAGGTATAAAAACAGAGAAGTTGTATGTCGCGCTTTGAATATAGACAGCGAAAAGTCGTTTTTGAAGAGCAACAGGCAGACCGACATAGATTTTGCCGTGGGTATTCCGGCACAGGTGCGCAAAAAGCTTGGCGTTCCTGATATTTTAACCGTCGTGAAGATTGACAGATATACGCCTTTTATCTTTATGAAAACCTTTAACGAGCAGATAATACCCATTATTCTTACGCTTTTTACCTCCGAGTTTTTCGGTATAATGTCGCTGTGGCTGAAAATTGTTTTGCCGATAATTCTTATACCTCTCGTGATATACCTCAATCTGTCGTCAAAGCGCAATATGAGGGCGTGACGTGAAGCGCGGTTTTCTCATTGTAAACAATTTTCTCAGTAAAAAGAAGTTCGACGAGATTTATTCTATGCTCTTAGCCTCAGCTAAGGAGCAGGGCGCAGATTTAATGCTTGTAAAAACGGGCGAGCTTCTCTGCGAAACGGGCGGACTTAAAGGCGCGGCGCTGCCCGATTTTGCACTGTTCTGGGATAAGGACGTTGCTCTCTGTAAGCAGATTGAGAGGTTCATTCCCGTATTTAACTGTTCTTCGTCAATCTACGCCTGCGACAACAAGATAGAAACGGCAATTGCACTTGAGAATTTCGGCGTGCCGGCGCCTAAGACTGTGATTGCGCCCAAGACTTTCGAGGGGATTGGGTATAGCGACTACGGATTTTTAGATCGCGCAGTCGAGATTTTGGGGTTGCCGATCGTAGTCAAGGAGGCTTACGGTTCGTTCGGTAAGCAGGTGTACCTTGCAAGGACTTCGGAAGAGTTGAAGTCGGTTGTTTCAACTCTCGGTTATAAAGATTTCTTAATGCAGGAATTCGTTGTCGTAAGCTGCGGTAAGGATATTCGCGTAAACGTTGTGGGCGGTAAAGTTGTCTGCGCTATGGCAAGGGAGAACCCTTACGATTTCCGTTCGAACATTACTAACGGCGGAAGAGCGCATAATGTCGAGGTTACGCCCGAACAGGCGGAGGTTGCGATTGCCGCATGCCGTGCGGTGGGCGCCGATTTTGCCGGTGTGGATATCTTTTTCGGCAAGCCTATGGTCTGCGAAATAAATTCCAATCCGCATTTCAAGAGCACGCTCGACTGTACGGGCGTAGATATAAGCCGTAATATTATTCGGCACGTTTTAGAGAGAGTATGAAATGCGCTTAGTTTAATGGTAAAATTTTACAGAAGAAGTTCATAAATCACACGCGAAAAGTGTTGCCATGGGGGGGGGGGTAGTATGCTATAATAGCTATGTATCGCTGTCTTTTGAGTTGGTGCGATGCAATGCGTAGTAATTGTGTGGATCTTCGGCGGCTTTTCTGACGCATTGTTTGAGGTCAAATGAAAATACTATGTATATAATTTTCTTTGGGGAGTTGCTTTTTCTGTATGTACAAGGTGGCTTTGGTTGAAGACAATAAGGATGCGGCGGAAAGTGTCAGAAAATATTTAGAGAGGTTTTCAAGCGAAAAAAGCATTGAATGTCAACTGTTCTGGTTTGAAAATCCCATAACTTTTCTCGATAAATACGGCTGTAACTGTTACGACATAGTGCTTTTAGATATTCAGATGCCGTTGATGGACGGAATGGAGCTTGCCCACAGAATACGCGAAAGAGATTTGGGTGTGCCTCTGATTTTTATAACAAATATGGCGCGGTTTGCCATAAAGGGCTACGAGGTGGATGCCTCCGACTTTATCGTAAAGCCCGTGTCTTACTTCGACTTTGCTATGAAGTTTGAGCGAGTGATTAAAAAAATAGAGAAATCCTCCTCCGAACAAAAGATTGCCGTGAGCAGGAGCGGAAATATTGAATATATTGCGCTTCGTGATTTGCGTTATGTCGAGGTGCTCAAGCACAAACTGATATTCCATACGACGAACGGTGACATCGAGACGACGGGTAGCCTCGTTAAGATTCAGGCTCAGTTGGAGCCGTTCGATTTTGTTAGGTGCAATAATTATTGCCTTATCAATTTAAAATACGTTTTCAGCGTAAAGGGCTATGCGCTTACGCTCAATGCAAGCGGCGGTTCAAAGGATGAAATTATGATAAGTCAGCCGCGTAAAAAAGAGTTTATGCAGCGGCTTAACGACTATTACAGAAGACAGGCGTAGGATATATGACGCAATTTGAATTTTATAAATCGTTTCAATTTGTTTTTGAGCTAATACTTGCCGAATCGCTCTATGCGTATAAGTTACGCCGTAATTCCTACTTCGTATTGAGGTTTATTGGCGCGCTCTTAGTATTTTTTGCGTTTTCATACCTTTTTCCCGTTTTAAGTTACAACGCCCTGTACTGTTCCTTTACTTTTTTAATGATATTCACCGTTTCGGTGCTCCTTGCTAAATTTCTGTTCAAGGAGACTTGGACGACGGTGATTTTTTGTTGCCTTGCAGGCTATACCACGCAGCACCTTGCGTATGAGTTATATAATATAATGTTGAATATAACGGGCGCCAACAGTGAATCTCCCATGGGTTTTTACGGGGACGGGGAGCTGGATCTTTTCGGCAACCAGTTTGCGGTAGCCGTCTATTTTGTGATGTTTACGGTAACCTACTTTGTCTGCTTTTTCTTGTTCAGCGAAAAGTTGCCTAAGCAAGAATCTGTGCAGTTCAACACAACGTTCGTGTTTTTCGGGGTAATTTTCATACTTGTAATAGACATCGTGCTTAACGCCGTAATCGTGTACTATCTTGCTGGCGACGACAAGCCGCTTTACAAGATAATTATGGGTATTTATAACATTTTATGCTGTATAATAGCCCTGTATCTGCAATTTGAAGTCGCATTAAAGCGCAAATTGGAGGATACTCTCGACAAAATAGAGCAGATGTGGCACCAGGCTAAGGAGCAGTACGCCATCTCAAAGGAAAACGTCGAGATGATAAACGTCAAATGCCACGACTTAAAGCACCAGATACGCAAGCTCAGGAAGGGTGGGGACATAAATCCCGAGGTTTTAGCCGAGCTTGAAAAGCGCATATCCATTTACGACTCCGAGGTAAAGACGGGCAACGACGCGCTCGATATAATTCTTTCGGAGAAGAGCCTTATCTGCGCAAAAAACAATATAAAGTTGAGCTGTATAGTTGACGGTGAAAAGCTCGGTTTTATAAAGGAAGAGGATATATACGCACTATTTGGGAACATAATAGACAACGCCATGGAAGCCGTAACCGAGGTCGAGGAAAGTAAGCGAGTCATTAGTCTTTCAGTAAAGAGCGTGAATAATTTCCTCACTATAAGAGCTACCAATTACTACGAGCACGAGATAAAGTTTGTCGGCGGTATGCCGGAAACGCATAAGCCCGATAAACGTTATCACGGCTTCGGACTTAAAAGCATTAAATACATATGCGAGTATTACGGCGGAGAATTGTCGATTGCCGCCGAGGACAATATATTCGATTTATCCATACTTTTCAGTTTGACGGAGTGAGATTTTTCGGCAAATAATCCCCCCTAACGTGATGTTTTCACGTTAGGGGGGATTATTTTTTTATTTAATAACAAAAAAAGTTTACAGTGTTCACATTTGCAAGTTTTTAGGTTGTGCGCGTTATTTTTTAGGTCGTGCATTTCCTATTGAAAACAAATAAGCGTTGTGCTATAAGGTGTGTACAAAAAACCTAAAAAGGTAGCGTTTACCTTTTCGGTGGGTTTTAAAATTTTCTTTGGAGGAAAACGATGAAAAAAATCAAGAAACTCTTTGCACATTTAGCGTGCCTGGCGCTTGCTTTTTGTATGGCGTCGGGTCTTGCTGCGTGTGGGAACGGCAACACGGAACCGGGTAAATGGGTAACGCCCGAAATTCCACCCGATCAAATCGTCAATCCGCCCGAGTCGGAGGTACGAGTATATTCTGTCACAATGCAATACAACGACAGAGATATAGACGGCGGCGTTCTCTCGGTGGATAAGTCTGCCGGTTCACTGAAAGTATCCGCATACGTTGCGAAGGACGACGGGGCGGACGGTACCGTTAAATACCAAAGCTCGGATATAACCGTTGCGACAATAGACGCGGACGGCACGGTCACTCTTATGAAAAAGGGTGAGACGGTGTTGACGGCTACGGTCGGCAATAAGTCGCACAGCGTGGTTCTATCCGTAAGCGACGACCATGTGGTTGCGCCCGACGTACATAATATAACTGTTAACGGAGGTACGGCAAGCATTAATAAAGCGGCTGTCGGAGAATACGTCACTCTCGACGTAAATATACCCGAGCACATGGCGTTCACAGGTTGGCGTTTCCCCAATTCGGTAACGTGGATAAACGGCAACGTATTTATGATGCCCGACGGGGACGTGGAGATAACGGCTGAATTTACCGACATGCTCTACACTCTCAATGTAGTTGGCGCGAAGATAACGCAAATTGACGGAGAGGAGGCGGAAGCAGGCGAGGACAGCGGATTTACCAACGACGGAACGACTGCGGACTACGCCATAACCACTTACCGTATTGCGTACGACAGAACGATAGACGTCGAAGCTATCGACGAGCCTTCGGGCAAGATGTTTGTTGGTTGGGACTACGGTAGTCAGGATAATCGCATGGGTGATCTGGGTGTAACAGAGTACTCTTTCGAGATGCCGGACGAAACTTTTACCGTTTGGGCAATATTCAGTGATCTTAAAACCAAGGTGCTTACAGCCGGCGGCGTCGGCGGTATTACCACCAACGGCACTATAGAAGGCGGTGTGGTCAACGGTGAGTCCGTAGCAGATCCCGAGCTTGAAGGGCTGTCGGGTTACAGAATGACAATCGGCGCAGGTCAAACCTATAACGAAAACGGTTATACGACGGAAAATATTCAGGGCAGCAACCTCAATTCTATTACGACGGGCACGAGGTTGATGAAAGCCATATTCAAGAACAACGGCGCAGGCTCTGTTACCGTGGAGGTTTACGCATCCTACTACGGCATACTTGCAACTTCCGGCAGGGTTACTGTCGATGGAGGAGAGACAAAGACTGTCTACTTCACCGCAGGTATGGGTATCGACGAGCCGTGGATGGGCTTTGCGGTGCGCGAAAACCACGCAAAATCGGCAGTAGTGCTCGATATGGTTTTGGGTTCTGCTGCAATGTATCCCAAGGGTGACAAGTCGCTCTCCGTTTCGGGCGGACCGCAATATGTCAAACTTACCGATGCAAGTCAGGACTTCATAAGAAAAACCGGAAATGTCGACCCGTTTAAATCAGAAGGGTGGATGCGCGAGCGTACCCTTGCAAACAAAATGGGTGCTATCTATGTAGCGAATTACGCGAACAGCGGCTGTTATTTGAGCGGACTGTCGGAAACCAATCCCTCATACCTGAGTGCTCCCATAGTAAATTTGCCTGCTTATGACGCAAGTAACGCAAAGGGCGTAATTTACGCAAAATATCTCAACATCGCGCTCAATCCCGAGGTAAGCGTGGTGACCACTTTAAAAGTAGTTATCAGCACCTCGACCAATCCTGCGGATGCGGTTGCAAGTTACAATATAACCTCTGAGGAGATAGGTGACGTGCAGATGTTCAAGCTCGAATGGGACAGAGTGGAAGGACAGCAATATTACCTTTGCCTCGTAAAAGAAAAGCTTGACGCTACGGGCACTTACGACGCAAACAGCTTCTGTTTACAGATGGTATATAACAACTGTATAGGTTACGAGGAGGCGTAATATGAAAAGAAATCATAAAAAATTCACGCAAGCCGCATTTGCGGTAACTATGGCGGCTGCGCTTACCGTAGGCACGGTGAGCGGAATAGCAGGGGCTTCATACGACGCGGAGCTTATAAAAAAAGACCCCGTATTCGGCAATTACTACACTTCACGGTTTGAAACCAAGGATGAAGCTTTGGCTTACGGAGAGGAAGTCAACAAGGAAATTTTCGGTGAGGGCGTGACTATGCTCAAAAACGAGGACAATGCACTGCCTCTCGGAAACGGAGCCAATATCAGCCTTTTCGGCAAAAACTCGATAAATCTCGTCAATGGCGGCTCGGGTTCGGGCGCAGGCGGGGGCGGAGCTATCGTATCTCTTACGCAGGCTCTTACGGGAGAGGGATTTAACGTCAATCCCACGCTCACTAACTTCTACGGCGACAATTCAAAGTCGGGTGCAGGCAGAGTGAACGCTCCCGGCAACGGCAACGTCGTACCCGGTTACATTACGGGTGAAACCCCGATAGCGAGCTATACCTCCGACGTGGAAAGTTCCTACTCAAAATATAGCGACGCAGCGGTAGTCGTCATCTCCCGTATTGCAGGTGAAGGCTTCGATTTACCCCGTACGATGAAATATAACGGCAGCTCCTTCGGAAGCTGGGGTGCGGACGCAACGCAGCTTATTCCCGGCGCGCGCAGCGTAGATGACCACTATCTGCAGCTCGACCAGAACGAGAGCGACCTCATTAAGTATTGCGGTGAACGCTTCGACAAAGTAATAGTACTCTTCAACACGGGTTCGCAGTTCGAGACGGGATTTTTAGACGACCCCGGTCACTATGGTTATCACGAAAATATAAAGGCCGGACTGTGGATGGGGTATCCGGGCGGCAACGGCACGGTTGCTCTCGCTAAGATTTTAAAGGGAGAGATTAACCCTTCCGGCAGAACGGTCGATACTTGGGCACGCGATTTCAAGAAAGACCCCGTATGGCAGAACTTCGGAAACAATATGGTTGAAATCGACGCAGATCATAAGGGCAACAAGTATCCCAATATAGTCAGTTCGGGCGGCAACGGTGGCGGCGGTTACAGAGGTAACTATGTGGTCTATAAAGAGGGCATCTATATGGGCTACCGCTACTACGAGACTCGCGGCTTCGTCGAGGGAGAAGAGGCGTATGTCACAACCGACGCAAACGCTATCTGCGGCACGGAAACCACGGAGTGGAATAATTGGTACGACGCGCACGTCGTCTATCCTTTCGGTTACGGTCTCTCATATACGCAATTCGAGCAGAAGATTGTTTCGAGTAATCCCGAAAACGGCGCTAACCTCACGGCAGACGGCAAAATTACCGTAAATGTCGAGGTAACAAACGTTGGAAGGGTTGCAGGCAAAGACGTGGTAACTCTCTACTACACCGCGCCCTATACCGAGAACGGCATTGAAAAATCCCACGTCGTTTTAGGCGGCTATGAAAAGACCTCTTTATTGAAACCCAATGAAAGTGAGGTGGTAACCGTTACTCTCGACGTACGCGAAATGGCTTCCTATGACTGGGACGACAGCAACAAAAACGGCTTCACGGGCTACGAAGTAGAGGCAGGGAGCTACGATATAAAACTTATGAGCGACGCTCATAACGAGATTGAAAAGCTTACTTACAACGTTGTGGAGGATACCGAAAAAGCCGCAACAAACGGCAAAACGGGCTTTACATACGGCACGAGCGAAACTACGGGCAACGAGATTAAGAACAGGTTTGACGATGTAAGTAACTACTTATACGAAATTCAGCCTGATGAAAAGTATATGAGCCGTGCAAACTTCGACGGGACTTTCCCTAAACCCGAAATGCGCACGACCGCGCCTGATTGGGTAGTCAATGGCGTAAAGGAATGGGATAGCCGCCCTGCTACTGCGGATAAGGACCAACCTTATTACACAGAAGAAATGCCCACGCAGGGTCAAAAACTCGAAACTCCGATAAAGCTCAACGAGCTGATTGGGGTGGAATACGACGATCCCAAGTGGGATGAATTTATGAATCAGCTCACGGTAGAGCAGCTCAACGCGCTCGTCGGTGGCGGCGGTTACGGCTCTGGTCAGAGCTATTCCGAGCTGGGAATTACCCGTACCGTCAATGCGGACGGACCTGCCGGTTGGAGCGTGGGTGCGCCCGGCGGCAAGCATGTGTTCTGGTGCGCAGAGACAATACTCTCGGCAACATTCAACAAAGAGCTTGCGCAAAAGAAAGGCGAGGCAATGGGAGAGGAAGCGCTATGGTACAAGATAGGCGGCTGGTACGCTCCTGCGGTAAATATACACCGTAGTCCTTTCTCGGGAAGAAACTTCGAGTATTATTCGGAGGACGGCTACCATGCAGGTATTATGAGCGCATACGTCATTCGCGGTGCGCAGGAAAGAGGTCTCTTCTGCTACGTCAAGCACTTCGGCGTGAACGATCAGGAGAGCAACCGTTGCGGACTTTTAACTTGGCTCAATGAACAGAGCATGCGCGAAATATATGTGCGTCCCTTCGAGATTGACGTAAAAGTAGGCAAGACACGCGCCATGATGAGTTCGCTTAACCGTATCGGCTATGAGCCGGCAGGCTGTAACTACGCGCTTTTAACCGAACTTTTACGCGACGAATGGGGTTTCAACGGCAACGTGGTCACCGACTCCTGGGCGAACAGCTGGCATGACAGCATAGACCACATGATAAGGGGCGGCGGCAACCTCTGCCTCGGCGGCGGTGGCAACGTGAGCTACAACGTTAACTCGGCTACTACCGTTTCATGCCTTAGAAAGGCGGCGCAGGGCATACTGTACGCACACGCAAACAGCCTTGCGATGAATACGGGAGTTACGCCCGTAACGCCCAAGCCCATTGAAAGCTATGAAACGCTGACCCCCACTCTGCGCGGTGTGGTAAACGGCAATTTCAGTGTGAGCGTAGCCTCGGCGGTAATTTCCAAGGTGCTCTATCCCGACGCACAGGACAGCGATATAGTCTATGCCCTTGCGGAGGGAAGCGTGCTTCCCAAGGGACTTACCCTCTCAACGTCGGGACAGATTACGGGAACACCTGCAGAGGAGGTTACAAATCTGCGCTTTACTGTTGACGCGACCTACGACGGATATACCCTTTCGTGCAATTTCACTATAAATATTCTCGACCCCAACGGTGCGATAGTATTTGAAGTGGAGGAGCCCGATCTCGGCATTATTGTAATAGGTGAAGAGACTGAGATTGACGTCGCAAAGGCGTACATATATAAACAGGATCTTGAAGAGGGTGAAATTCTTCCTTCCGTCACCTACTCGGTGGCAATGGGCGACAGCCTTCCCTCGGGACTGAGTTTATCCTCGGACGGCAAGATTACTGGCACACCCGACAAAGAAGTCAAAAATTATAAATTCTCGGTGGTTGCGAGCGCGCTCGGCTATAAGGACGTTTCCGTCGAGTACACGTTAACTATCTATAACGCCGTTTCGTACGAGGGCAAAACGCTTGCAACGGGCAAATTCGGCGTATCCTATGTGGGCAGCGTGGCGTTTGCCGTTACAAACTCTCAACATCCCGTAACCTATGCGCTTAAAGCCGAAAACACCATTCCCGAAGGACTTACCCTCACAAAGGGCGGTAATATAGTCGGCGTTCCGGCGGAAGTGGTCAAGGACTATAAGTTTACCGTGACGGCAACGAGCGATTACGCCGAAGTGCAGGAAGCTGAGTTCACAATCTCGATAGGCGTTGCATTCAATCCCGTCGAGCTTAGCTACGGCAAACAGAACGTCGAATATATGTCAAGCGTCGACACGGCACAGGGAGCTGCGGTTACTTACTCGCTTAAAGAGGGCAGTATGCTTCCCGAGGGACTCACTCTCGGTGCGGACGGCACTATTTCGGGTACTCCCGTAAATGCAGGCACGTTCGTGTTCACGGTAGTTGCTTCCGCAGACGGCGTAGTCGGAGACGAAACGACGGTTAAGCTGTTCATAGCGAACGGTGATCCCGAACCTATTTATGTGCCGGCAGTCGAACAGACGGGATGCAACGGCAGTGTAAACGGCGTATTAGGTATTTCGGCGGCAGCTTTTGGCGCGATACTTCTTATAGCTTTCCTTAAAAAGAGGAAAGAGGACTAAAAAGACTTTAACTTTTCATTACTTCTCGACCCCTTATCGGAGTATTTCGGTAGGGGGTGAGGGGAAGTGAGGTGAAATAGGAGGATTATGGCTAAATATACTTACACTCATAGATGTAAGGTGCTCAAAGTGTGGTTTATCATACTCTCCGTGCTCCTTGCCTTTATGTTTATAGTTACTCTCGTGTTGACGCAGGTAGGCTTTCTGTACAACACTATAAACTCAGTTATGGGCGGAGAGAAGAGGTACTTAAAGGAGGGTGATCCAACTCTTCCGCAGTATCAATATTATACTTCCGACTACGATACCAAGGGTGAGGTGCTTGCGGCGGCAAACTCTCTTAACGAGCGGATAGTCGGCGAGGGCACGATACTATTAAAGAATAAAGAAAATGCTTTGCCTTTGAGAGAGGGCGCAAACATTACCGTCTTCGGAAGAAATTCCGTCAATATCGTTTTAGGCGGTTCTGGCTCTAACAAGGGTGACACCTCGGGCGCGGTTTCAGACGTTACCGCGGCATTGAGGGGGAGTGGGTTCAATTGCAACACCATTCTTCACGACTACTACGCCGGACTAAAAGGGTACGAAAGAATGGATGTGACTATGGGCACTATCCTTACGGGTTATCCCATATACGAGGCGCCCCTGCCTTATCCGCAGAATGTGCGCGACAGCTATAAGACTTTTTCCGACGCGGCTGTTGTCGTAATATCCCGTATAGCCGGAGAGGGCTTTGATTTGCCTCGCACGATGTTCTGGGACGGCTCTTCCTACAAGAATTTCAATGCGAGCGAAAAGCAGAAGTTTTCGGGCGTGCGCAACGTTGACGACCACTATCTGCAGCTCGACCAGAACGAGACGGATATGCTCAAAGAGGCTTGCGCAAACTTCGACAATGTCATTGTAGTGGTAAACAGCGGCTCTCCCATAGAGCTTGGCTTCTTGGATGACCCCGAGCACTATGCGTACAGCGACAAAATTAGAGCCGCGCTATGGCTCGGACACACGGGTTCTTCGGGGCTGAACGCGCTCGGTAAAATACTAAACGGCAAGATTAATCCCTCGGGTCGCACCGTGGATACATATTCGCGCAATTTCAAAAACGACCCCACATGGCAGAATTTCGGCAACTATCTCATAAACGACGGCAACCGCTATCTCACAGACGGCAAGAATCGCGGCGCGTATTTTGTGGAATACCGCGAGGGCATTTATGTGGGCTATCGCTATTACGAGACAATGGCGGAGGAGCAGGGCGTAAACGGTGAGAGCTGGTATAAAGATAACGTCGTCTATCCCTTCGGCTATGGACTGAGCTATTCGGAATTTGATTGGGACGTAAAGACTCCTGAAAACACGGTAATTACAAAGGACGGGAAGATTTCAATCGACGTATCCGTTAAAAATAATGGTCCTCTTCCCGGCAAGGACGTTTTGGAACTGTACTATTCCGCACCCTATACAAAGGGCGGCATAGAGAAGCCTGCGGCGGTGCTTGCAGATTTTGTAAAGACCGACGAGCTTACTTCCGGCAACGACAAGACCTATACCCTCAGTTTCGACGTAAGAGATATGGCAAGCTACGACTATAACGACGCGAATAAGAACACTTTCAAGGGCTACGAGCTTGAAAAAGGTGAGTACAAAATAAGCGTGCGCAGGAACTCTCACGATATTGTTGCCGAGTTTATCTATACTCTCGGTGAAGATATTCGTTACGAGTACGACGGTGAGACGAAGATTGAAAATCTCTTCGACGATGTGAGCGGCAATATAACCGAATATCTCTCGCGTGCCGATGCGTTCAAAAACGCAGGCTGCCTTGTGGGCGCCAGCGACAAAGCTCATCGCGACGTAAGCAACGAATTTTTAGCGGCGTTTACATACAAGTACGGTGATAAGGAGGATGACCCTTGGTTTACCGATACCGCGCCTACGCAGAGTAGCAGAACGCTCTCTTACAGAGACGCGAAGGTAAAGCTGTACGAGATGATAGGCAAGGATTACGGCAATGAAAAATGGGACGAACTTTTAAACCAGCTCACCGTAGAGCAGATGAGGTCGCTCGTATCCGTCGGAAACTATCGCACCGTACAGATTGAGAACATAGGCAAGCCCCTCACTATCGATAGCGACGGACCTATGGGCTTTGCAAGCTTTATGGGTGACGGGGCGGTCTACGACACTTGCTATTATGCGAGTGAGTGCATACTTGCGGCAACGTTTAATACCGAGCTTGCCGAGGAATTCGGTAAAATGGTCGGAAACGAGAGTCTTGTGGGCGATCAGAAGGGAGATAAAAGGTCGTACAGCGGTTGGTATGCTCCGGCGGTCAATCTGCACCGCAGTCAGTTCGGTGGGCGCAACTTCGAGTATTACAGCGAGGATTCTCTCCTCTCTGGCAATATGGCTACGGGCGTAATAAAAGGTGCTAAGAGCAAGGGCGTTTACACCTATCTCAAACACTTTGCCTTAAACGAACAGGAAACCTGCCGCGACAGTAACGGCGTTGCTACCTGGGCTAACGAGCAGTCGATGCGCGAACTGTATTTCAGACCCTTCGAGCTTGCGGTGAAAGATGGTGGGACGACGGCTCTTATGACGAGTTTCAACCGCATAGGTAACACCTGGGCAGGTGGTAGCTACAATCTTTTAACAAGACTTCTCAGACACGAGTGGGGTTTTAACGGTCTTGTAATAACAGATTTCAACTTAAAGGACTATATGAACGTAGACCAGATGCTTCGTGCCGGTGGGTCACTGAGCTTAAGCCCCGACAAGGGGCCTACGGCTTCAAGCTCCCCTACGGACATTTCGGTTATGCGTCAGGCAACCAAGGACATACTGTATGCCGTAGCGAATTCCAACGCAATGAACGGCACGGGTGAAGGCATAATATGGGGCTACACTATTCCGACGTGGGTGGTATGGCTGATAGTGGCAACCTGCTGTTTGGTAGTTTTAGACGGGGTAATGTGTTTCTTTACCGTGAGGGAG
Source organism: uncultured Christensenella sp. (assembly GCA_910585685.1). Classification (GTDB taxonomy): domain Bacteria; phylum Bacillota; class Clostridia; order Christensenellales; family Borkfalkiaceae; genus Coproplasma. The sequence goes on along the minus strand of CAJUEO010000009.1, from coordinate 16,972 downwards.
ATACTCCGTTGCAGGCGCGGCTTTGCCAAGGAAAATAATAAAATCTAAAAAAATTAAGGAGATAATGATAATGAAACTTAAAAAGACTTTGGCGGCTCTTGCGGCTGCTGCGATAGCTGTTACTATGTGCGCAGGACTTGCTGCCTGCGGAAACGACAACAACGGTGATACAAACAATCCCGGAAAACCGGGCGGTAATACTCCCGGCGGAATGAATACCTTAGTTATAGAAGCTGAGTACATAGAGCTTGAAAACGTAGCCGGCGCCGGAATTTCGAGCAACCAATCGGGACTTGAAATGATTTACGGAAGCGGAGAACAGGCGGATAAAGATAAGGGGTGGAGCAACGGCTATTACGTTGGCTACACCTACACTGCGGAGTGTACTATGGACTTCGTGTTCGAGTCCGACAAGGATACCACGGCAACAATTTCCATTCGTCTCGGTTCTGAGCTTGGAAACATTAATCTCACTCCTCGCGAGTTTGAGGTTAAGCTGAACGGCACTGTTGTAAACTACGGTAGCTGGTCGGTGCTCGATTCACAGAAAGATATGTCCAAGGTCGTATTTAAGGACTATACGATTAGTAGCAACGCAAACTTGGTTAAGGGTGAAAATAAAATTACCGTTTCTGTAAAGCAGAATGATTTGCGTAAACCCGGAGTGGGTGCGCCTCTCATAGACTGCGTAAAGGTAACCTCCGATGCGAAAGTTACTTACAATCCCATAGACAACCCTGCAAATAAGGGCGTTATTTAAGAAATTATATAAGTAGGAAAGGGGATAATAATGAAAAAGAAAATCGCATTGATTGTCGTTGCGGCGTTAGCCGCGTGCAGTTCCGCGCTCTACGTCGGGTGTAGCTCCGAAACGCACGTTTTCGTGCAAAAGGTCGAAGCTTCCGACCCCACCTGTACGGTCGCGGGCAACAGGGAATATTATAAATGCTATGACGATGGTTGCGGCAAGATATTCTCGGACGAAAATTGCACTAACGAGATTACTCTCGAAAGCGTTACCATAAGTGCAAAGGGGCACGCGTTGACGGGAATAGGAGTACCCTCCGACCCCACTTGCACCGACGACGGCGTTACTGCAGGAGAGAAGTGTTCGGAATGTGGTATGCTCGTCACCGAGCAGCAGGTCATAACGAAAAAAGGACACAAGGCTATAAAAGTAGACGGAACGCCTGCGACCTGCGAGAGTGTGGGAACCATAACTTATTACGCTTGCTCAGACTGCGAAAAAAACTATATAGACGGTGCGTGCTCGACCGAGGCAAAGACAATAGAAATAAAGGCTACGGGTCACGCGTGGAGTGAGTGGGCTCCTGCCGACGAAATAGGGAAACATACTAAGGTATGCGCAAACGACTCCTCGCATGTGGAGACCGTGGAATGTACCTACGGTAAGATTTCCGACTTTACCGACGGTACGGGACACTATCTTACCTGCGATATCTGTGATGGTACGAGCGAAAAGCTACCGCACGAAGTGAAATACTTTATCGAGGGTGAGGAGCATTGGACGGAATGTCAGAAGTGCGCTTACGTCTCCGACAGGGTTGCTCACTCGGCAAGTGAGCTTGAAATTAACGTTGTCGGTGAAAAGCATTACGGCGGCAGAATGCTGACGAAGGACGACCTTGAAGTGGGACTTGTCTGCGAATGCGGATATAAGGCGGCAATTTCGCTCGACGAGATTACGTTTACGGACGTATTGCTTGTAGACGGCGACAACCAACTTACGCTCATCTACGGAGAAAAGGAGTATCCGTTCTCATACGACGCTTCCACCGAGCCTGCGTTTACTTTGACTGTGGTCGGAGCGACATTTGAAGACGGAACAAATACTGTTGAACTCAAAGAGGGTGATAGCGTTCCCAAGCTTACTCTTAAAACGGGTAAAACCTTCCTCGGCTACCGCGACGGGCTTGAAGTTTACAGCGATCTTACGGCATTCTCTATGCCGGATAAGGCGCATACGCTTATTGCACTGTATGAAGAGGATCTTATACACTTCGCTCCGGCAGACAGAGCGCAGACGAATTTCAGCGAAGAGGCGTATGAGCACGTCGTTTTGGATGACGGCACGATAGCTACGAGATTTGTATGGGATGACGATGAGAATGCGCACCTGGCAATGAAATATCCTCATTCTGGAGCGGATACAGGTTCGCATAAAGTAAACGTAAATTCACCTGCACACGGCGCAAGCCTTATGTTCGTATATGTTGTGAACAGCGGCACTAAGGACGCGACAATCGTATATCAGGCTGAAAACTACGGCGTAAAGGGAGAAATTACCATAGTTGCAAAGGCAGGTGAAACTACCCGAGTACCCTTCGTTTACAGCGTAGACGGTGAGTCGAACAATGTTTTTTCAACCTGTGACCACAGAATAGAGCTTGTAAGCGAGAGAGCTGAGGGTGAAACCGTTACCCTCGATATCTACGGAAAGCTCGTAAGCACAGAGAATAACTGCGTGACGGGTATTACCGCTAAGCTCGGAAAAACCGATTATGCGGAGGGGGATAAGATAGATTTGTCTACTCTCACAGTCATGGCAAGCATAAGCGGATATAACGTAAATCTTTACAGCGAGTATAAGACCAACGTCGAGGACGGAGCGGAGTTGACGTCGGATATAAAGAGAATTGAAATAGAAGCGTTCGGTTACAGCACATATTTCAATCTTAACGAAGAGTTCAGTAATTGGATTCACGCGACCGTGCCTGCTAATCCCAACGTTACAACGTGGATATCTGCGGAGCACATCACTGATGAAGCTACGGGCTTGCCTTCCACGAGGATAACCTTTAAAGCCGGCGCAGCGAAAGACAGCGATACTTATACCGATCCCACGAACGATAAGGGAAACGGTGCTGATTTTAATACAAGTATGCCTCAATACGTCAATAATACGAGAGTTATTAAGGTGTTCGTGAAGAATACAAGCAACCAGACGATAAATGCGAGACTGTATTGGGAGAATTACGGAGATATAGGCGGTGCGGACATAGACCTTGAAGCCGGCGCAAGCCGAGTGTATGACGTAAGTATTACGGCAAAAGGTCAATTCGGAACGACTACGGGTTGCAGAATTAATATCAAACTGTTGGAAGCAATAGGCGAAGAGGACGCTTCAATTGAAGTATATACTATGTATAAGGCGTTCGACAACGAGGTAAACGGCGTTGCGCTTGCAACCGACAGTCTGCACAAGAAGACGTTTACCGTGGGAGAGGCGTTCAGCTCCTCTAAGCTTAAACTCAGAATAAGCAGCACGGCTCTCGGTTCAGAGGGTAACGTACGCATAGTAAACAATATCCATACCGATTACGACGGATATACATTTACCCAAGATGATATCGGCAAGCATACAGTCAAAGTTGTATGGAACGGCAACGTAACTACTTATGAAATTGAAGTGGTTGCACCCGAGGCGGAATAATATAATATCGTAAAAAGCTGCCCCGAAATATTTCGGGGCGGCTTTTTGTTTTATCTGGATACAATAAAAATAGGAACAGCCTTTGCTGTCCCTATTATTTGTTGGAGCAGGTGACGGGAGTCGGACCCGCCGAAATCAGCTTGGGAAGCTGACGCCATACCGATAGGCGACACCTGCAATATTAATTTTTTCCGTAAGTGACGGCAGTACCTTGCCGTTCGGCAAGGTGTATGCACGAACTCTTCAAAATCAGCTTGAAACTTGAAGCAAACGATAGTAGAAACCTGCGGTTACGCTAAATATTATAGCGCAAGCAATGTAAAAAATCAATCGTTATTTGCGGTTGTTTGGTCGGTTTTTGGCGTTTTCAATAAAAAGTATAAAATATATGCAAAACAGACAACCCCGAAAAACGCTGTGAACCCCCAAAACCAGCCGTCCTGAAATTTTCCCGATCCCAAGTCGGTAACAATAAAGCCGCCAAAATCGAATAAAGCATGCAAAATAACGCACAGCCAAATATTTTTTGTCTTTAACAGTACGGCGGAAAGCATTGCGCCGATTAAAAAACTATAGCCGACTTGCAAAAAGGTCGCGCCGACGTTTGCGCCCGAAAATAAATTTAATAGGTGGATACAACCGAAAACAGCCGAAGTAACAGCTACTGTTTTTAATTTATCGTATTTTTGCCCTTCGAACTTTTCTTGAATAACGCCCTGAAAAAGCCCGCGAAACAACATTTCTTCCATTAATCCTATGGAAAGACATTTTAATGCAAAAAGCCAAATTAAGTCTGTGCGGTTAATTGTTGCGTTACCCGAAAAAATTGCGGTAAACGGAAAATTTGCTATGACTACAAAAATACAGGGAATGCACCAAAACAAATCTTTTAAAATGTTTTTAAAACTCGGCAGTACAATGCTTTTAAAGCCCATAATAACCGTTACTGCGGTCAGAGCTATTCCTGCGCAAACTCGCGGAACAATTTCGCACAGTAAATTGTTCAAAGTTTCATCCGCGCAAAATTTTATTTCGGCAAAATCAAATACGACAAGCACCGCCATTGCCGCTAAAACGAAAATTACCGTTATTATTTCTCTATAATATTTTTTTAATTTTTCCAAAAACATTTAATTTATTGTACCACTTTCAACCGTCTGTGTCAACCTACAAAATTGTTTCCGAAAATTAATTTAGGTATTGCAATTTAAAAAAACGTATGATACAATACAGTCAAATTAGCATTAGGGGTACCCCTAATGCGTTTGCAAGCAAACGCATTAAATAAACTTAATTGATAAGAGGACAAATGAAATACAAGGTAGCTATCGTTGACGACGAACGGGAATATTTAGAAAAAATTTCAATGTTGCTGGACAGATATTCTCAAATAAAGCAAAAGAATGTTTTATTTGAAGTTGATATATATTCTGACGGTGACAAGTTTTTATGCGGCAATCCCGAAAGCTACGAAATAATATTCCTCGATATCAATATGCCGGGTACGAACGGTATGCGAACGGCAAAAAGTTTGCGAGCTGTAAATCCGACCGCTATTTTAATATTTTGCACACACTACGCGCAATATGCCATAAACGGTTACGAAGTCAGTGCTTTCGGCTACATAGTCAAACCGATCGAAGCTACTTCGTTTAACTGTAACCTTGACAGAGCCATAAACGCTTTAAAGGTAAGTCAAGCCCGAAAAATTCTTGTCAAAACCTTGCACGGCGTGGAGATAGTGCCCATATCCGATATTATCTATGTGGAAGTACAGATTCACAACCTTTACTATTACATTTTCAATTATAAAAACGAGTTGGAGGTATATAGAACAAGAGGTTCGATGCAAGAGGTGTGCAAGGTGTTGAGCGAGTTTGCTTTTGCACGGTGCAGTGCATGCTATCTTGTCAATTTGCGGCACGTCGTATCGGTTGCCAACAACGAAATTGTTTTACGCGGTGGAGTCACTCTGCCTATAAGCAGAAAATTTTTAAAAAACTTTACAGACAGCTTTATGAAATTTTTGGGAGGGAACGGTACAATAAATGCATAACTACGCAAAGACTATAGCTTTCATGTTCGATTTATGCGGCAACGAGTTTACAACCCAGATTTTATTGGTAACGCTCTTATTTCTCTTTGTTGCTCCCAAGCGTAGTCTGTTTTTTGTAAGGTATCCTTTTTGTCTTGCAGCAATTATCAGTCTGCAAACTTTATATAGATTTGGTTATATTTTTGTTCCGCCGCCCGTAAATTACGGCTTGGTTTTTGCAATGATTGTCGCTACAATCGCATTTTGCTATAAAACTAATTTCAATCAGGCTGTATTTATAGGCGTATGTATATATTGCGGACAGTTCATTTTGAGCAATATTTCTTTTATGCTCATATTTACAGTAATACATATCACGCAAAATCCGGAAAATTATATCTATTATTTTGTCGTTATGCCAATTATAACGGCGTTATCTCTTATAGGGATTTATTTTTTAATAGTTCGCACAATAAAAAAACAAAACGAGCTGAAGTTCAATAACATTGTTATTTTATACTCGGTTATAACTTTTGTTATGGTTGCGACGACGCTGACTCATTATGCCCGTTTTGAAATTTTTTGGTCGTTTTTAGGTCAAATCTATCTTTTGGCAATAGCAACATTGTTTACTGATACGACGCTGGCGGTTGGGTTTATGAATCTCAAAAAACTGCAGCTTGAAGAAGAGAACAGAATTTTGCACCAACTTCTTCATAAAGATAAACTTCGGTACGAACAAGCCAAACTTTCAAACGAAAAAATACAGATAAAATATCACGATATGAAGCAGCGTGAAAATCAGGGCATTATCGATTACGAAAGTTTGAGCGAAATTGAGTCGGACAGTGAAATTTTAAAAAGCACTTATTTTACGGGTAACGTCGCGCTTGACGTAATTCTATCCGAAAAAGCGTTGATGTGCGAGAGGTTGGGTATCCGCTTAATTTGTGTGGCTGACGGGGCTCTTTTGGATTTTATGAAGCCGTATCACATTTATTCGCTAATTGGTAACGCGCTTGAAAATGCAATTGAAAGCCTTAAAATCGAAAGTGAGAGTGCGGTTAAAGAGTTAAATATAAGTATAACGCGTTTTGAAAAAATGTGCGTAATAAAAACAGTTAATTTTACGTCTAAGAACATAGTTATCCGTGACGGACTTCCCGTAACAAGTAAATCCGACAGTGAAAACCACGGCTTCGGCACAAAAAGTATGCGCAACGTAGTCAACAGCTACGGCGGACAGCTAAGTTTTTTTGAGCAGGAGAATATGTTTACTATGGTAGCTATGCTGCCGATACCGCAAACTCAGCAAGAGTCGGCTGCGATAAAAGTTTAAAAACGGTGACGATATTTTTCGTCACTGTTTTTTTGTGTAAACTATGACGGAATTTATCCCGATTGTGTCGTAATTATTTAAATTATAAATAAAATAGTGTAATTTTAGGCAAAGGCAATATAATGCCTAAAAATTTTTGGAGGAATGAATGATGGTAAAAAAACTACTCTCGGTTTTATGCGCAGTTTTGGCGGCTGTTATGTGTTTTACATTTGTAGCCTGCAATACCACGCCTGAAAACGAAAAAGACGTTGAGTACACCGTAACGTTTGACGCAAACGGCGGACAACTTGACGGTAACTCGACGGTAAAAGTAAAGAGCGGCAACAAAATAAGCGGCGCACCTACCGCAACCAAAGATGATTGTGACTTTGACGGTTGGTTTACCGCAGCGGAAGACGGTGATGAAATAATTCTTGCCGATTACGTTGTAACAAAGGACGTTAAGCTCTATGCTCAATATACGGAAAGGACGGTAACGCCTCCTCCTGCAGCGGAATATACCGTAACGTTTGACGCAAACGGCGGAACGCTCAAGGGCAATGCAACTTTAACGGTAAAAAGCGGTGAGAAAATAGTCGGCGCTCCTACTGCCGAAAAAGCAAGCAATTTATTTGAGGGTTGGTTTACCGCTAAGGAAGGCGGAGAAAAAATTGACCTTCAAAATTATACCGTAACCGGCAATGTAACGCTTTATGCGCATTATGAAGTGTTTGACGACACAAATCCCAACGAGGGACCTTTTGAAAATATGCCCATAAAGACGCTTAAGAATTACGACGGCTCAAACGCCGGTTATAGAATCGAAGCAGAAGCGGCTAAATTCGAAGGCACGCTTAGTTCAGAAGACGTAAACTCTCCCGTTGAATCAAACATACCTTCTGCAAGCGGAAACCAATCGTTGGGCTATCTCGGCGTTGTGGGAAATACCGTTACGTTTACTTTCAAGTCCGCTTCGGCAGGAAAAGCTACCATTTCGCTTCGCGGCGCAAGTAATAATACACAAATGGATTCAACCGAGGGTTTCTTGATGTGGGTTGAAGACCAGGAAGTATCGACATCAGACTTTACAGTGGCATTCAACGGTGAAGCCGTTAATTTTGCTCCTGCAACTCTTCGCGGAGCAGGTAAAGAAGAACCTATGACTTGGAATAAATATTTTGACCCCATTTTATTTGGTGATTTAAATGTTTATACCGGTGTAAACGTACTTAAAATAACTGTTGCGGCAACTACCGTTCCCAACTTGGATTGCCTTGATATAGTTACAAATCTCAGCCTCAGCACTGCTAACGGGGAGGCTGCAAGCGGTGAAGCTTCTCTTCCCAAGCCCCCTGCACCTGCAGTTGTCTATAGCAAAGACGTATCTGTAAAGCTTATAGTAGGAGGTTACGAGGGCGGTCCCGCAATCGAAAAGGCTATAATAGGATTTACCGAAGATATTACTGCAACAGCTATTGCCGAATCAATTCCTTTGTCGATTTCTATGGGCGGTAAACTCGGCGGCAGCAACGATAAAGTATATCTTTGCGATGCAAACGGAGAAAAAGTTAACGGAACTGTTTCGCGTTATGTAGCAATCGAATACGAAATTAAATATGCAGGCTGGTCGTTTGTCGGCAACCTTTCTCCTTTCAAGTATGCCGGTATGAACCAGTGGAAAGATTTCAATACCGCAACTTTGGGATTGAACGATTTGACCATTGGCGGCACTACATACACCAAGTACGAAGGTAAACTTACTGTTGAAAGAGAAGTCCCTTGCCTTGAAGGCTGGAATATGGACGGAAAATATACGAACGGCGACCAAACTCTCTCTTACGGTTATTTTGCTCCCGAAGCAAACTCCGCTAAGACGGGCAAGAAACCCCTTATAGTTTGGCTTCACGGCGCAGGTGAAGGCGGTACAGACCCTTCGATTGCTGTTCTCGGCAACCAGGTTTCCAACCTTTCCAAACCCTTAATTCAGGACTATTTTGTAACCGATACGGTTTCCGGCGCTTATGTGCTTGCTCCTCAATCCCCTACAATGTGGATGGATAACGGAGACGGACAGCAGGGCGGAAGCGACGTAGGTGAATCAATTTATACCGAAACTTTGTTCAAGCTTATTGAAAAGTTTGTTAAAGATCACAGCGATATCGACGCTAACCGCGTATATTTGGGCGGATGCTCAAACGGCGGCTGGATGACCGTTGAAATGCTTTCCAAGCACGGTGAATTCTTTGCGGCAGCTTATCCTATAGCTGTACCTTTTGATAGGTCGGCAAGTATGACAGATGAAGAGTTTACAAGGCTTTCCAAAGTGCCTATGTGGATTACTCACGCTAAGGCTGATAACACCGTTAAAATTATCAACGGTACCGCACTTGCCGAGTTAAACTCGAACTCGTTGTACATCGAGTTACTCAAAGCCGGCGCAACTAATGCTCACTATTCATTATTTGACACTGTAACCGTTGACGGGGTTACTTACGATGGACACTGGTCGTGGATATTTACTCTTCGTGACGAGTGCAACAAGGTTCAGGCTACAACGGGCAGCGGTGATAATAACGCGTTTGTTCTTGCTGACCTCAAAGTAGGCAAAGATCAAACTGAAACCGTAACTGTCGGCGGTAAGGCTGTTTCACTTTGGGGATGGCTTGCAGCTCAAAAGAAGGCTTAATCTAAATTCCTAATCTTAATGCCGTGCGTTTTTAACGTACGGCATTATTTTTCGTTATACAAAAAATTAAAAATAATTATGGTTAAAGACTTTATTAAATGAAATAAAAGTGATATTATTTATGTGTAACGTAAATTAGGAGAAAGAAATATGAACAATATAAGAATTTTGACAATGCAAGACTTATCCTGTGTGGGACAGTGTTCCCTGACGGTCGCTTTGCCGATTCTTTCGACGTTCGGTATAGAAACTTGCGTTCTTCCGACGGCAGTACTTTCAAATCATACAATGTTTAAAACTTGGAGTTATCTCGATTTAACGCCCGAAATACCTGATATTTTTAAAAATTGGAAGGGAAACGGAATAAAGTTTGATGCGTTTTTGTTGGGATATTTAGGTAAGCCCCAACTTATGGACGTTGCGGAAATGTGCTTTGACGAGTTTTCTGCCGACGGCGCTCCTATAATTATCGACCCCGTTTTTGCCGATAACGGAAAACTTTATGCGAATTTTGACCTGAACTATGTTGTCGCTATGCGCAAGCTTATAAAAAGAGCCGATATAATTTTACCCAACGTTACAGAGGCTTGTTTTTTGACCGATACGCAATATCAAAGTGATTACGACGGCATTTTTATTGAAAAACTTGCTGAAAAGCTTTCGCGATTGACAGACGCAAAAATTATTATAACGGGTGTAGAGTTTGGCGGAAATATTGCTGAATTTATTTACGATAAAAATAAAAGCGAAATTTTGTGGCATGAATTGCTGCCCGTAAAAAAACACGGTACGGGGGATATTTTTTCTTCCGTGTTTACGGCAAATTATTTGCTGAAGCAAGGTCTGCATAAATCTTGCGATGTTGCGGCTAAGTTTGTAAGAGACAGTATAAGCGCAACGGGTGAAGAACATTTTTATGGCGTAAACTTCGAGCACATATTAAAAAAGCAATAAGTAATAAAAACGGAAACAACAATGTGTTGTTTCCGTTTTTTGGTTGAGGTGACGGGACTTGAACCCACGACCTTCTGGTCCCTAACCAGACGCGCTACCAAACTGCGCTACACCTCAATATGTATTAAATTGTTTAAGCATTATTTATTATACCTAAAATACAGAAAAAAGCAAACTGTTTTATGCCATTTTTTAAAAAAATTTAAAACAAAAAATATTATAATTATTTTGCCAAAAAAACGAGCGTATGATATAATGTGGTTATGATTCTCGGAATAGTAATATCCGTGTTTTTATCGGGCATATCTCTTTCAATGGACGCATTTGCCGTGTCGATATGCAACGGAATGGTTTACAGTAATTTAGACAGAAAAAAGACGCTGTTTATGCCGTTTGTTTACGGTTTATTTCAGGCGGTAATGCCGATAATCGGCTTTTATATAGGTCTTTTATTTATTGAACAGATAGAGGCGTTTGACCATTGGGTTGCATTTGCGCTTCTTGTTGCGATAGGTGGTAAAATGATTTATGACGGAATTAATGAGCTACGCTCTCCCGAAGAGGAGATACAGCCAAAACAATTTTCCGTTACCGAAGTTCTGTTGCAGGGCGTAGCGACAAGTATCGACGCGCTTGCTGTCGGGTTCAGTTTAAACACAATGCTTAGCGGTGTTTCAGACGTACAGTTATGGGCGTGGCTCAGTGTGCTTTTAATAGGGCTAACTACTTTTGCAATTACGCTTATCGGTGTAATTATAGGCAAAAAAGTGGGGAAACTGTTTCAAAAAAAAGCAAGCGTCGCAGAGATTGTCGGCGGCGCAGTGCTGGTGTTAATTGCTATTAAAATCGTTATTGAATCTTATGTCGGTTGACGAAGAGTAGCTAATATTTCCCTTATAATTTTGTCATTTCCGCATTCAACTTTGTTTTGTTTGAGTGCGGTTTTTATTTTGTCGTTTTGCATTAAATTGTACACAGCTTTTACAAGTGATTGTTCTGTTAATTCCGCTTCTCTCAATACGTCGCAAATTCCCATATCTTGAAAGTATTCGGCGTTTTTTACCTGGTCTCCGCGGCTTCGCTTGTTTTCGAGCGGAATAAAAAGAGTTGGTATCTTTAAAGCGGCAAGCTCGTTTGCCGTGTTGGAACCGCACCGCGATATAGCGCCGTCTGCACAGGCATACACAAGCCCCATATCGTTTTCAAATTCAACTTGTTTATAGCCGTAAATGTTGGTGTTTACGGTGTTTCCCTTGCCGCATAGATGTAAAATGTTAAAGTCTTTACAAATAGTGTGTGCCGATTTTCTTACGGCTTCATTTATTTTTACCGAGCCGCTGCCTCCGCCCAAAACTATTAGAGTAGGGCGCATATCCAGTCCGAATTTTGCCCTTGCTTCGGCCTTATCGCGGCAGAAAAGTTTAGCGCGCATAGGCGTGCCCGTATAGATACCGTTTTCAAAACTTCTTGCAGTCTGCGGAAAAGAGGTTAAAACCTTTTTGCAGCGCTTTGCAATAAATTTATTTGCAAGCCCGGCGCTGACGTCGGACTCGTGCGTAATCACGGGAATACCGCGCTTTTTTGCGGCAATAGCAGGGGGAACGCATACATAGCCGCCTTTACAAAACAAAAGGTCGGGTTTTATTTTATCTATAATTTCTCCTGCCTGCTTAATGCTTTTTATAAGTTTAAACGGCAAAGCGAGGTTGCAAAAAATTTTGCCGCGAACAAGTTTCGGGGCTTGATATTCATAAAACATAACTATATTGTCCCGACAAATACCTTTTTCGATGCCGCCTGTACCGAGATAAACGGGCTCGGCAATCGCGTTTAAACTTTCTATAATAGCTATATTCGGAATAACGTGTCCGGCGCTGCCGCCGCCGCAAAATAAAATCTTTTTCATAGCAATAATATATTTGTTATAGCCAGAAATTATGTTGTATAGCCGAAATGCCAAATAATATTATTAAATAAATTTGACATATTTTAAAGAATTTTGTATAATGTAACTATGGAACTGAGATACATTTTGATAATTATAGGCGTATCTTTATTTCTCATTCTGTTTTTGACGTATGTTTTTGTTACCGCTCGCAGAAGAAAACGCGAAGCTTTACTTATGGAAAGCTTAGAGCAAATGTATGATGACGCCAATCTTGCGCAGATGAATTATGATTTTGCCGCTTATGACGAAGAATTGGAAAAAATAATAGCCGGTCAACAGCTTCCAGACGGGCAGATTAGTTTTGATGACATTATGGACAAAAACGATTCGTTTGTTTTTGGTAAAATTCTGCAAAACGTTGACAGTGACGGCGTAGAGGAAATTACGGGAAACTATAAACCGGACTAATTAAAGTGAGCATACGGTATGCTCACTTTTTTTATGGATAAAATAATTGCACAATTTTAATTAAAGCCTTCATATAATAAATTAAAGCAAGGGGGAAAACCTTTGCAAACGTATGAATAAAAGGACAAAATACAAATGTGTAATTCTTGTAATCATTGCCACAACTGTAATAATTGCAATAACGGCTGTGTAGGGCTTTTGAATTTATTCTCCAATTTCTGCGGTTGCAACAACGGACGCAATAATGGCGGCTGTGGTTGCAATTCGTGTTGGAATAACAACAGGGGCTGCGGTTGCGGCTGCAACTCTTGGTGGAACAACGGCAGAGGCTGCGGCTGGCGTAATAACAACAACTGCGGCTGCTACGACGCATATTATGCGGCTCAGTATTGTTTGAATAGAAATTGCTGCGGTAGAGACGATTGGGCTACTTGTCGCACTTCGCACTGCGGTTGCAATTCAAACAATTAATGCTTATTTGAAAGGGTATCCCGAAAGGGATACCCTTAATTTTTTTTGCATATGCGTCATAATCTTGCAAAAAATAGTTATATGGAGAAGCTTCTTGAAAAATTCCGATATTATTCAGACAGGCGTTTTTCTACCATTGCCGGCACGTTGGTCTATTTTCTGCTAATGAGCATTGCGCCGTTTACACTGTGGTTGACGCTGGTTTTCGGCAATGTCGACGTCGAACAGATATTGGCGCACGACACTTTCGAGGCTGTAAGCCCTGTTATAAGATATTTAAAAACCTCCGCAGAAAGCGCGGCAAGCGGCGCGGGAATAATATTTTTAATAACCTCGCTGTATTCTTCAACAAACTTTTTTTATCATTTGCGCCGTAGCGGAGAAATAATTTACGACTGCCCGAGAGTAAAGGGCGGCTTAAAGCTTAGGCTGTTTTCTGTTTTAACTATTTTAGCGACAATAATTATTGTGGCGCTTATAGCCGGCATTTCGGTTATCGGAGGTGCGTTTTTAGAAAATTTTATGCCCGAGCTAATTTCGCGTACAATTTCGGCGGTGTTTCTAACTATGCTTGCCTTTTTCGCGGCAGTAATGTTAAATATTATTGCCTGTCCGTATAAAATGAAATTTGACGACGCCGTTACGGGCAGTTTATTGACGACCGCGCTATGGCTTGTTTTTGCCGTCGGTTTCGGAATATATACGCAGTTTGCAAACCCCGAACGTCTGTACGGCAAAATTGCGGCTGTAATAATCTTTCTTTTATGGTCGTATGCGATGATGAGTTGCTTTGTCATAGGAATGATAAATAACGGCTCGTACGTTCGCAAAAAACAGTTAAAAAAGCTTTAAAAAATCCCTTTCCGAAAATGGGAAAGGGGTAAATATTTTAGTAAACTACCGAGCAAGCCGCAGCCAGCGCGCCGGGACCGATGTGGCACGAAACGCTGAGGGAAAGGGGACTGATAACTGAAACCTCCATTCCGGGGAATGCCGCCAAAAGCTCTTGCTTGAATTTTTCCGCCTCTTCGAGGTTCTGCGTGTGAGCAATTTGCAAAGTCATTTTGCCTGCCGCAACCAAATCTTTAAAGCGCGTTTCAAAATCCTTTTTAAGCGCGTTAATCATAGTCACTTTCGCGTCGACAAGCTTTCTGACCTTAGCGTATTGGTCGAGTTTTTCACCCTGAATTTGCAGTACGGGTTTAATTTTCAAAAGCGTACCGATTGCCGCAACAGCAGGGGTAAGTCTGCCGCCCTTTTTAAGGAATTTTAAGGTATCAACCATAATATAGATGCTTGACTGCATCTTTGTCTGCATAAGATAGTCATAAATTTCCTTGCCCGACTTGCCCTCTTTTGCCATTTTAATGCCGTCCAAAGTGCTTTGGCGTTGAGTTATGGAAATTCTTTGGTTGTTTACGACAAAAACTTTTCCATTAAATCTCTCTTCGGACTCTGCATAGTGAGTAAGAGTATTGCAGGTTTCGGAAAGTCCGCTTGACATAGGGATATACACAATTTCATCGTGCGTTTCAAGCGCCTTGTCCCAAATTTCTCCTACGTCAAAGGGGTTGGGTTGCGACGTTGAAACGTTGGCGTTTCCCTTTAATTTTTCATAAAATTGCTCTTGAGTAATAGATATATCTTCTAAAAACATTTCTCCGTCGATAAGCACGGGCATAGGAACTACAAAAATTCCAAGCTCTTTGGCTTCACGTTGGGTAATTCCGCTGTTACTGTCGGTTATGATAGCTGTTTTCATAAATTTTCTCCGAATTAAATATATTTATCTAAATTATAATGTAAACGTATTTATTAGTCAAGAAAAAACTTGTTGACAAATCAATAAAATTAATATTATTTTATGGATTTATAAATATTTTTTAATTACACGTCAAAAACGCTTGAAATTTATGCCGTTTTGGTATAAAATAAACAAGCATTAAACGCAGAGATGGCGGAGTGGTAAGCACAAAGTGCTTCGATACGCCGAACGCAGCGCGTCCGCCCGCTCTCGTAATAATACTAAAAATGCAGAGATGGCGGAGTGGTAAGCACAAGGTGCTTCGATACGCCGAACGCAGCGCGTCCGCCCACTCTCATAATAATACTAAAAACGCAGAGATGGCGGAGTGGTAAGCACAAGGTGCTTCGATACGCCGAACGCAGCGCGTCCGCCCACTCTCATAATAATACTAAAAACGCAGAGATGGCGGAGTGGTCGAACGCGCACGACTCGAAATCGTGTTACGGGCAACTGTACGGGGGTTCGAATCCCTCTCTCTGCGCCAAAAAAAAGGAAGGTACAAGCCTTCCTTTTTTTTGTGCAGAGAGAGTAGAAAGAACTTCTGCGGTTCGCGCGAGCAAAGCGAAGCTCTGCTGAGGGTTCCCTGTGGGAAACGGCAGAATCCTTAGTTATAAATTAAAATTAAATAAATTCATATAATATTATTGACAATGTAGTCAAATTGTGTTACAATATGACTACCATATAAAAAGGAGAGCAATAATATGCACGGAGAAATATCGATAAGACCGTCAAAGGATATTAGAACGAATTATGCCGAAGTGTCTGCTCTTGCGCACAAAAATCCTGTTGCAATTACGGTAAACGGCAGAGAAGATACCGTTCTTTTAAGTCACGCCGATTTTATGGAGCAACAACGCAAAATAAACGAGTTGCAGGAGCGATTGGCTGTATATGCTCAGTTGGCGCAGTCACAAGATGATATAAAGCTTGGAAGAGTTCAACCGTTAAATGCGGCAGTAGAGGATATTTATAATATAATAGATAATTTGGAATTATGAAATATTCAATAAATATCACAGATACGGCAAAAGCACAATTACAGGACGTTGCTATATATATTGCAGAGCAAGCAATGGAAAAAGAAGTTGCAAAAAATTTTGTCAACGAAATTGTAGATAAGTGTTTTACACTTGCCGAGTATCCTAATAGGGGTGCAAATCCGGAAGATAGGGTACTTGCAACTATGGGGTATAAATTTCTTTTACATAAGGATTATTTGATATTTTATACAGTAGATGATTTTGATTGCACCGTTTATATTCAGGCTGTATTTAATGCCAAAAAAGATTATACAAGATTTCTTAAAAAATTTGTTTTAACAAAAAAGCAGGCGTAAACCGCTTGCTTTTTTTTATTGACATAAATTCTATAATTTGGTAAAATTTAAATTGCCAAATCAAACTGAATAGTTTTTTCATAACGAAGTATAGCTATTGGTAAGACTATACTAATTAATCGTTATAATTGAACTATACTCTTATGGGAAAATTCAGTTTTGGTTTGGCGACTAAGCGATGAACGGTATATTCTGCGGTGTCGTTCTTCGTAAGGAGGACGGCATTTTTTAATTATACGGCGTTCTGTCGTCAGTTCTGCCAAGCAAGTAATCAATAGAAACTTTAAAAAAGTCTGCAATTATTTCTAAATCATCAATTAAAGGTAAGCAATTCAAATTAATCCATTGAGCTATATTGTTTCTATGGATATGAATTTGTTTTGAAAGTTCATAAACAGTTAAAATACCTTTAGTTTTTTGCAATTCATTTAAACGCATTTTAAAAGTGCTTGGTTGCAATGATTTTTTAAAATATTCATCTTCGGTATTAGCAATCATAGAAGTTGGTCTATAAGTCTTCTGACTTATAGACCACTTTTTTCGCATTTT
>CAJUEO010000008.1 GCA_910585685.1 uncultured Christensenella sp. | reverse complement strand
GGACGGCACAACGAATCTAACCCAAGATAATATCCACCGCTGACATCAGCTATCAATAATGTAAGGAACATCTTCACGCATTTTAATGCTATATGCCACAGGATAGTTCCCGACATGCCTTTGCTCTACATGATAAACGTAAGGCTTGTACCCATAATTAATCTGGATGCTTACGGGCAATTCATAGCTTATTATGGAATCATTTTTAAGCGACAATTTGAACTTGTAAGCATTCACTCTGTAGGTATCAATTGAACGTGAAAACAGCTCATCATAGCTTATAATGGTTTTTTCTTCTATTACTCTATTTACTACCGAATAGAAGAGTTCGATTGGTACACCGCCGTTATGATCATAGTATTCTTCGAAAATTTCATATTGAGAGTCTATAAACTCTTTACAAGTAATTGTTTGCACTTCGTACCCACAACTACTTTCAAATGTACACTCTGCTGAATCCCCAAATATGAAGAAAGAGTATTCGTGCAAAGGACTTGCATTTTTCAGTGTCCATATATGACTATTATCCTCAGTATTGTAAGACGACGAATAGTGATTTGACGTTTCATAAATGAAACTTTTCCACTCATTTAATTTTAATGATACCGTCACTGTATCACTGTCAGGGGTGAAAGTATATAGCGTACCTATAATGCTCTCGTCTAAAACCGGCGAATAAGTTTTTTCAATATCAAATGCATATTCCGACCAAAAACCACTATAGCCATACCATACAGTACCGACCACTCTTTCTCCATTAACATTAACTACAATATCAGGTAAATTTATTGCCGACGAAACAAACGGTACCGCAAACTCCACCTCACCATTAGTAGCCGAAATATGGTACTCGGACTGTTTAATACATTCCCTTTCTGAAAATAAATCATCATTCGTAAAATCAAAACTAGATGACCCACTTTTAATTAGCGTCGAGTTTTCACAATACAATCCATAAGTAGGAATTGCCGGCTCAACCGTAAGCGCCTGTGCGCTTAATACCGGTGATGCGTTAACTATAAGCGCAAGCAGAGCAACGCTTACTGCTGCGAATTTTTTTATTTTCATAATCACTCCTCATTTGTCTAAAAATAATTTGTATGCGATAATTTATGTACGACAATATAAGCCGTTTATTGTCGAAAAGACCACAAAAATATAATACCATAAAGTAACGACAATGTGCGCAATTTATTGTCTAAAAATAAAAAAATTTTAGTGGAGTTACATTATGGCTTTATCTCAAAATTTCCAAAACAGGTTTGTAGAACTCGCTGACGAATTAGATGAAAAGAGTAAATCAAAAAGAGCTAAAATAATCGGAATCAGTAATACGACTTATTCTAACGCATATAATTACGGCATCATTCCTAAAACATCCTCTTTAATGCGCATTGCAGATTACTTCAATATCTCTATAGAATATCTCATTGCTAATACTGATGATGAGCATTTCGAGAAATCCTTACACCCCACTCACTTCAAAAATCGATTAGCAGAATTACAAAAGGAAAACGGTATCTCTACTGTATATGAGCTTTCGCAAATACTTCATATTCACCGCAACAATATCGCTCAGTGGAACAAATTAGATTGCATACCGTTAATAGATGACATCATAATTATTGCTGACCATTTTAAAGTTTCAATTGATTATTTACTTGGAAGGACCGACGACAGGACAGCTTATAACTAAAAGATGCCGCCCTCTTACGAGAACGGCACCGTAGAATATACCGTTCATCGCTAGCTGCTAGACCATTACGAACCCCATATGAGATTTGTATGCGATTAAAGAGTATAGTTCCACCACAACTATACTCATATAGAGTTCATTCGAAATGATCTAGCGTTATTATTTTAACAAATTTTGCATTTAAAGTCAACGGATTATATTAACGCAAAGCATAACCAGTACCTCACTTTTCAAAAATTTACCTTTATGTCTGACGTACTACTGTGAAAAACTGTTTTATGCTGCTTTTTCGCTCTATTTTAGACAAAAAAAGACGCAGATTTCTCTCTGCGTCTTTTTACCTTGATTAGCTCTATTTTTTACCTGTTGCTTTTGCAAACCATTCATCCCATGCAAAGTTCGTAGTGCATTTATTTATATCTATAATATACAATCCGATATTTAACTCTCTTAATCGGTTTACTACCCTTTGAGTTTCTTTAATATCTCTACTGAATTCGGCACTTTGATTAACTACTATGTAATCAAATTTCTTATTCTCTGCATCTGCTAATAGTTTAACATATGCAGGACGAGTAGGATCCATAGCGCTAGTACCAAAAGCGTCAACATATATATCAACCAGTTCACAGTCTTCACGCGCCGCTATTAAGTCGGTAAAATATTGTTTTCTCTTATCTTCCTCATCGGGAGAATTCTTTCCAATACGGGTATATACCGCTATGCGTTTCTTGTCCATATTTTTGCTCCTAATTATTTCTATTTATATTATACTAAAACCGAACATTTATATCAAGCATTCGAAGATTGCTTTTGAAAAATAATCAATTAAAGTATAACACTATTATGGTTTCAAAAAAGAAACCCGAATCGTCGGGTTTCTTGCCGACGAGTTTAATAATTATGGATTTTGCCTCCTTTTTATGTATTTTGTGTGTTAAAAGTGTCTTTTTGCTATCGCCGGTATCCATATTATAACAAACACATGAGTTACAGCGCCAATTAGTTTACCGTTTTGAACTATTGGG
The DNA here is from genome assembly GCA_910585685.1 of uncultured Christensenella sp. Taxonomy (GTDB): domain Bacteria; phylum Bacillota; class Clostridia; order Christensenellales; family Borkfalkiaceae; genus Coproplasma. The sequence goes on along the minus strand of CAJUEO010000008.1, from coordinate 81,744 downwards.
CTTCCGCTCATTCCCTGAACTATTCCGCCCGTCTTTTCCAAAAGCTCTTTATCGTCAACTTTTATTACAAAGTTTCTGTTGTCCTTGTTGTGCTTATCGACTTTCACTATAGAAATTTTGTAAGTTTTTACGTCCTTACCGTAGACGGTCGAATAAATGTAGGCAGTGCCTATACTTACTTCTTCTATCGGTGCTGTGGATATTTTTGTAAGCTTTGAACAATTATAGCCGTCGGCAAGCTTTCCGAATACACCGCAATGGCAGTTTACCTCAGCTTTACCTATCTGCGAACTTTCAAAAACGCCGCGAAGTTCACCGGGAGTGCCTCTCACACCGCATTTTACATCATAGATAAGACCGTTATATACCGTTCCGCCGTTAATCTTAATTAAGTTACCGTTATTTTCTGTGACAGGATGACCGAGCGACGCAAACTTGCCGTTGGTTTTATCAATGTAAGTTACCGTACCTAATCCGCTTATGCTGTCCTTGACGAGCACGCCTATTCTATCTCCGCCCGAAGTGCGTTCTTTGACGGGATTTACGTTTAAGATAAGCTCTTCTCCGCCTCTTATAATGGTAAATTCAAATTTTTTGTAATCGCGCGCTATAAACTCGTTTATATCCGCAGATTTTGTTACGTTTTCACCGTTGATTTTAGCTATTATATCACCGGCTTTTATTCCGGCATCACGCGCCGGAGAGCAAGTTCCTTTTGTCGTCAAAACTTCACAAATACCTACAACCTCCACTTTGGTAGTGTCAAGCACAAATCCTGCAGGAAATCCGCCGAGATAAAGTCCGTCTCCGCCCTCTGCATATGCGTTGAACGTAGACATACTCAATGCGCAAATTATAGTCACTAATATTAAAATAAGTGTTCTGAATACTTTCTTTCCGTAAAACATAACAGTATTTTGTGCAACGCAATTTCAAATATACAAAAAAAAGACGGTTTGTCCGTCTTATTTTTTAAACTGGTTTATAAGTTCTATTGCGTGCTGTCTTGCGGCACTTGAATCTACGCTGCCCGTAAGCCTTACGATTTCTTCGATTTTACTATCCTCTGACAACCTCTTAACCCTTGTAAGGGTCTTACCATTTTCCTCTTCCTTATATATAAGAAACTGCGCGTCACTCGCGGCACATACCTGCGGAAGATGCGATACCGCAAGTATCTGCGTTTCGTTGGATATCTTTATAAACTTTTCCGCAACTGTCTTTGCCGTAAAACCGCTTATTCCGGCGTCGATTTCATCAAATATATAGGTAGAAATGCCGTTTACGTCTTTGAGTCGGGTCTTTACCGCAAGCATAAACCTCGACATTTCTCCGCCGCTTATAACTTTATTCAGCGGCTTTAACGGTTCACCCTTATTTGCCGAAAACTCAAACGAAACGCTGTCGGCGCCGTTAGCTGTAGCTAAATCGACACAACTCTCGTCATAGTCGTTAAACGCTACAGAGAACTTGGCGTCGGGGATATTTAAGGATTTTAGCTCGTCAATTACCGAACCGCAAAACTTTTTCGCACAATCTTTCCTTATTGCCGTAAGCTCTTTGCAAACAGCAAATATTTTTTTGTCGCATTCGTTGATTTTTTTATTACATTTTTCAATAAAGCTTGCACTGTTTATTAGTTGTTCGGCTTTACTTTTAGCTTTCTCGCAAAATTCAATAATTTCGCGTTCGTCTGCGCCGTATTTCTTTTTTAAGGATTTAATAAGCGTAATTCGCTCGTCAATCTCCTGCGCCTCGCGGTCGTCGAAGGAAAGCTCGTCCATTAAATCGGCAATAGTTTCCGATAAGTCGGAAGCTTCTACCGACAACGCCTCAATTCTGTCATATAGCTGTGAATAGGCATTTGAAATTCCTGCAATCGAGCTTAAATTGTGTTTTGCCGTTGATATTCCGTCAATACAGCCGCCGTCGTCACTCAAAACCGAGCGCGATAAAGACAGTGCGGAAAGAATTTTTTCTGTATTAGAAATTAAATATTGTCTTTCCCTAAGCTCGTCAAACTCCCCTATTTTCAAGTTTGCTCCGTCAATTTCGTTTATTTGATAATTGAGTAAATCAAGCTGCCTTTCTCGCTCGGCTTCATTGCCGCCAAGCTCGGAAATTTGCCTTTTAAGCTCTCGCTTTTCTGCAATTAACTGTTTTAATCGGCTTTTAACGCATTGTACGCTGTCCGCGGAAAGGCTGTCGAGAACACGAAGCTGGTTATCCTCGCTCAGCAAGAAGAAATGCTCGCTTTGACCGTGTACGTCCACAAGGTGCCTTGTTACGGTTTTAAGCATCGCAGCCGTCACGGTATTTCCGTTAAGCTTTATCGCCCCTTTACCTTCAAGGTTAATTTTTCGCGTAATAATGATATTGCCGTCCGTTTCGATATCAAGCTCGTTTAAAACTTTTACTGCCTCGCTTTCCTCGCTTACGACAAATTCGGCGCGCACGGATAACTCCGACTCGCCGTATCTTATCATTGATTTGTCCGCCTTTGAACCAAGCACGAAGTTGATTGAATCGAGTATTACAGATTTACCCGAACCCGTTTCTCCGGACAAAATATTAAGTTTTTCGTCAAAAACGATGTCCGCTTCGGAAATAAGCGCCGCGTTTTTTATGTATAGCCTGTGTAACATCAGCTCAAATAATCTTTAAGTATATCGAGTACTCCCTGTGTATGCTCGTTACTGTCGACAATAATCAAAAGCGTGTCGTCACCTGCAACGCTGCCGAGTATCTCGTCAATATTCAACGAGTCGATAAATACGCCTACGGTCGAACCGTTACCGCGCATTGTTTTAATTAATATAAGGTTATTTGCCGAGCGCATACCTATAACGCACCCTTTAAAAAGGTTGGTCATTCTGTTGGTGACGCTGTCGACGTAACTGTCAAAGCTTGCGTATTTATATTTTTTTGTCGTGCCTGCAACCTTATACAGCTTTAAATCTTTGACGTCGCGCGAAATTGTTGCCTGCGTAACATTGAAATTTGCCTTTATCAACTCGTCACAAAGCTCTTCCTGGGTGTCGATTTCCTTTGATGCAATAATTTCCAAAATTTTTTGTTGTCTAAGTGATCTTTGCATTATTTACTCCAAATATTAAGCTTAATTAAAAGTTTCTTAAAAAAGTTTTTATCGTCTTTAGTTATAAAATCTACTGTAAATCGAGATTTTTTAATTTTTATATTTTGGTCGTATGCCATAGTGCCCACCGCCTTACCGTCAACGATAAGTTCTAACGGCGCGCCTCTGTCAATGGGGCTTATCAAAAGCGTGGATTTATTGCCGAATACTATCGGACGAGAATGCAGAGAATGTGCGCAAATGGGCGTCAATATAAACGCCTCGATATCCGGCGTCAATACCGAACCGCCGGCGGAAAGTGAATATGCCGTAGAGCCCGTCGGCGTACTGACAATAATACCGTCTGAAGAAAAATTATCGACAGTAGAGCCGTCTATCTCCGCCCTCAAATTTACTGTATTGCGAAAATTTTCTCCGCTTGTGCTTCGCTGGACTACCAAATCGTTCAGCGCATAATATGTAGTGTCGCCACAGTTAATTTCAAGCATACAACGCTTTTGAACAAGATATTTTCCGCTCTTTACAAGCGCAATGGCTTCATCTGTCTTTTCCGGTTCAAACTCAGCCAAAAATCCCATATGCCCGTAATTGACGCCAATAATTTTAACACCGTTTTTCGCACATTCGGAAGCCAGCCCGAGAATAGTTCCGTCCCCTCCGAGAACAAACAGAACCTCCAAACCTTGAAGGTCTGACGCGTCAACAACAACCCTGCATGAACAATCTGAAAATTCATTGCAAATTTTTTCAATTAATCGGTTGTCGTCGGAAAAATATTTGTCGTTAAAATATACACCAACCTTCATACTAAATGTATTATATAATAAATTATTCAAAAATGCAATGGTTTTTATGAATATTTTTTAAAAATATACAAAAAAACTGTCAATTAAAGCGTGACAGTTTTTAACAGTTTTTCTATATTTTCGGGTTGGGCTCCCTTTTTCAAATAAATCATATATTCTATGTTTTTACCTTTAATTATCGGCGCGTCACATATATTTTGCGGTGCCAACCCAACCGACAAAGCAAATTCATATATTTTTTTAATAACTTTTTCGTGAATTTTCCGTTCGCGTACTATTCCGTTTTTGCCTACTCTGTGAGTTTCACATTCAAACTGCGGTTTAATTAACGCATAAACAACTCTGTCGCTTTCCAAAATTTGCGAAACAGCGCCCAAAATATACGTCAGCGATATAAAACTTACGTCGATAACTACACCGTCAAGCTTTTCGGAAAACAGCTCCGAAGTCAAATTACGAGCGTTGAAATTGTCTATGACGACAACCCTATCCGACAAAAGGCTTTTATCAAGCTGGCTTTCACCCACGTCGATGCAGTAAACTTTTTTCGCACCGTTTTTTAAAAGACAGTGCGTAAATCCGCCCGTACTCGCTCCTATATCTGCAAAAACCATACCGGAAACGCTTGCATTGAAATCGTTTAAAGCCTTTGAAAGTTTAAAGCCGCCTGCGGAAACATAGTTTTCGCATTGCTCGACTATCTCTATCTGGTCGCTTTCTTTAACTTCATACGAGGGGTCAACCGATTTACCGTTTACAAGAACAATGCCCTTTGAAACCTTATTGGCTGCTTTTGTGCGCGAACCAAGTTTATCTGAAAGGTATTTATCTATTCTCATTTGATTTAATATAATTTACTATTTCTTCGCTCGACACGCCGAAATCGCGCATTAGCTCCCCAACGTCGCCCTGAGGCACAAATTTGTCGCTGTATGCAAAATTCTTTATTACTTTATTGCTTTGGCTAAAATAACCGTCAATCAACGAACCAAGTCCGCCAATCAACATATTGTCCTCAACCGTAATAATATGCTTTGCCTTTATACTATCAAGCATTTGAGTATCGAGCGGTTTTATAAACCGAGCATTTATTACTCCCACGGAAATTCCGCTTGAATCGAGCGAGTCCGCTGCACTCATAGCTAACGTTATCGCCCTTTCTCCGCAAGCGATAATTGCAAAATTACTGTTTCCCTCTTTTAAAGTTTCCCATTTACCGAGCACAATGGGCGCCTTAACGCCAAAAATTTTTTTACTTTCACGCGGATAACGAATTGCTAACGGTGCATTGAAACTTGCGCTCCACTCAAGCATACTTTCAAACTCGTTTATATCTTTGGGCACTGCTACCGTAAGATTTGGTATAAGACTCAAAAACGACAAATCAAATACGCCCTGATGAGTTTCACCGTCCGAACCTGAAATTCCTGCGCGGTCAATACATATTGTTACGGGCAAGTTTTGTCCGCATATATCGATTATTATCTCGTCAAAAGAACGCTGCAAAAACGTCGAATATACCGCATAATAAGGTTTTAATCCCTCCGTAGCCATAGAAGCGCACAAAATAGTTGCGTGCTCTTCGCAAATACCTACGTCTATCGCACGGTTGGGATAGCTGCTGAAAAAATCCGACAGCCCGAGGCTTGAAGTCATAGCTGCGGTAACGGCAACAATTCTGTCGTCGTCCTTTGCCAACCGAACGAGGGTTTTACCCAGCATTTCGGAATACTCTCCTACGGGAACTGCTGCGGTGTTAGCGGAAATTCCGTGAGTGCTTTCGGGGTTCTCCTCGCAGAACTCATACCCCTTGCCCTTTTTAGTTAAAACGTGCAAAATTACGGACTCGTGCTTTAAACGCTGTTTAACCTCAAACAATTTGTTTATCATCTGCTCAAGGTCGTTCCCGTCATAAACGCCATCGTATGCAAACCCGAATCTTTCAAAAATTTTAGCGTGTCTGTCCATTTTGGATTTTTGAACGTCGTTTTCGCTCAACAGTTCAAGATACTCGTGCATACTGCCCACTGTCGGCGCAATGGACATACCGTTATCGTTTAAAATTAAAAGAATATTGGTGTTCAGCAACCTTAAACTATTGAACGCCTCATAAATCAAGCCGTTATTGAATGAGCCGTCACCGATAACGGCTACAACATTAAAATCTTTCCCTATTACGTCGCGCGCTTTGGCAATGCCAAGCGCCGCGGATACAGACGTTCCGGCATGACCTACATTATAACAGTCATACTCGCTTTCATCGCGTTTAGGGAAGCCCGATATCCCGTCCTTTTTACGGATTGTATTAAATTGCTGATATCTGCCCGAAAGCAATTTATGCGTATAGCATTGATGCCCAACGTCAAAAACAAGCTTATCATCGGGAAAATCGAACACATAATGAAGCGCAACCGAAAGCTCGACCATACCGAGATTAGAAGAAAGATGACCGCCGTTTTTAAAAACGGTAGCCGTAATGACTTCACGAATCTCTTCGCAAAGAGCTAAAAGCTCTTTCAAGGTCATAGTTTTGAGTTGCGCACTTGTAATATTTTCGAGCATTACCTTTCCTTTTTAAAGAAAGTAGTAAACTTAGCAAAGCCGAATACTATCTGTTTATTAAATGTTACTGCAAAATGTTTGAATAGCGCCTTTCCGCCTACAGTCAAAGCGCCGATAGCCGCACTTATTAAAATTGAAGCGACAAGCTCCCAAACAGTGCCCGACTGCGCAAAATGCACGACGAGCGCTGCGCCGGCGGCACCGCTGACTATTCCGCATATGTCGCCTATTACGTCGGCAAATATACTGCTTAACTTACTTGCGTTTCTGCAAAGCGAAACAGAGCGCTTTGCTCCTTTAATCTTCTTCGACGCCATTGCGTGATAAGCCTCGGGGTCGCACGACATAATTGCGTTTGCAAGAATATCGCAGCCGATATTTAGCACCAAAAGTACGAGAAGAACTATAACGCATATGAAAGCTGCGCTGTCCTTTACTGCAACTTCGGTCAAAAAGCTGAATAAAACAGTAAGAGCGAATGACAGAAAAAATACGCTTATACCCCAGGTAAGCCATGAATACTTGCCGTGGTGTTTCTTTTTTTTCTTTTTTTGAACGCCACCTTTACTTTTTGTACTTGGAGGCTCTTCCGTATGATTTGTGTTAATGTCCTGTATGTCTTCTTCCATAATTTTAAAAATAATACGCACTTTGAGTGCGCAATAAAAAAATAATATAGTGGTTTATATTAAATAAACTTTGCGGCTTAGGTTCGGTAGGATTTCCCTCGGGGCTTACTCTCCGTCGCCGTAAAAGCAGTTTCCTTTTAAAAGCCCGAACGCTTTCGCATAACCGAATCACCACTTAGTCCACACCGTAATCTCTAATATAAAGACAGTCTAGAAGCTTTCCTTGACAATTTTCAATAATCTAATCCTCTTTTGCAAACGACAATTTCAAATAGCAATAGGTAAATCCCGTCCGGCCGAACGGTATTTGCCGTGGTTCTATTATCCGCTGTCTTCACTCAAGGCAGGCTACTCTATACCAAGCTTTCGCCTGATAGTAGGTTTTTATCCGAGACCGAATATCCCGAACCTCCACGGAAAATGGGGTGGGCTGCGGTATGCCGTTACCTAGCTCCCATATTCCTTTACTCCCAGCAATCACCCACTTTTGGCAAAGCAAGCAAAAACCAGAAACTTCATCGATATGCCCTTTAACGGTATTTTACCCCCGTCTTCGTATTATTGTCAACTGACTAGAATACTGCACCACTATATCAATATAATTATTTTAGCACAATTTTGTTTCATTGTCAATAATTTTTTATTTCTTTCTGTTTCGGACGTAATTGACAAACATAATCAAAAACTCCCTGTCACCGTCAATTCCCTCGAGAATGGTCTTGCAACGTTCCGCAACGACGTCTGCGCGAAGCTTACTGCCGTCAAGTCCGTAAAGTTCGACAGAAGTATATTTGCCCTCTTTTAAATCTTTACCTATACTCTTACCCAAGTCGTCAAAACTGCCTTCAACGTCCAAAATATCGTCGGTAACCTGAAATAAATATCCTAAATCCCTGCCAAACGCCTTCAATTCCGAAAAACATCTTCCGCCGCAAATAATGCTGGGAACAACGACGGGTGCGGTAATCAACTTACCCGTCTTATTCTCATAAATGAAGTTGAGGGTGTTTTCGTTGTGAATACTGTCGTTTTCGTGCAACAAGTCGGCTGACTGTCCGGCAATCATACCGTATATGCCTGCGCAATCACATATAAACTCGGAGGCGGAAACGTATTCTGCACCTTTTCTGCATTCTTTAAAAAGAATGGAATACGCAGTATTCATAAGCCCGTCACCGGCCAAAATTGCGTTACCTTCCCCAAAAACCTTGTGATTTGAAGCCTTGCCGCGCCTATAGTCATCATCGTCCATGGACGGTAAATCGTCGTGTATAAGCGAATAAGTGTGAATTAATTCAACTGCAAGCGCAAAATTTATAAGCTTGCTCCTGTCAACGCCGAGTAAATCTCCCACAGCGAGCATAAGTACGGGGCGTATGCGCTTTCCGCCCAAAGCGAGCGAGTATTTCAAGCTTTCGCAAAGTATTTCAGGTTTGCAGTTCAGATTCTCGCAAAACGAGTTTAAAGCTCGGTTAAATTCATTGAGATATCCGCTGTATTTCTCGTTAAAATCCAAAATTATCTCCTTGACGCCGCTTTTAACGTGTTATACATAAGCATTGTAATTGTCATAGGTCCCACACCGCCCGGCACGGGAGTTATATAAGCGCATTTTTTATGCACGCTTTCAAAATCCACGTCTCCACACAACTTGCCGTTTTCATCGCGGTTGATGCCTACGTCAACTACTACGGCGCCGTCCTTTACCATATCCGCGCCTATAAATTTGGGTTTGCCTATAGCGCACACCAAAATATCCGCGTTTTTACACTCTTCTTTTAAATTAGTAGTTTTGCTGTGACAAACCGTAACGGTTGCGTCGGCGTTTAAAAGTAACATTGCCATAGGTTTGCCTACTATATCCGACCTGCCTACCACAACGGCGCGCTTGCCCTTTATTTCCACGTCATAGGCTTCAAGCATACGCATAACGCCGTTAGGCGTGCAAGCGACAAGACAGTCCTCATTCATACACAGCTTTCCAATATTTTCTTCGGAAAAGCCGTCAACGTCCTTTGCTGTAGGAATTAATTTCAAAATACTTTTTTCATCGATTTGTTCGGGCAAAGGCAACTGAACAAGTATGCCGTCAACGCTTTTGTCATCGGCAAGATTTTTAATATTGAGTTCAAGTTCGCTTTGCGTAACGTCTGCGCCGAGATATATTGCTTTTGAAGAAATTCCGACTTCTTCACAAGCTTTAATCTTGTTTCTGACATAAATTTGCGAAGCCGGATTTTCCCCCACAAGAACAACAGCAAGAGTAATTTTTCTGCCTTTATCTGAAACAAACCGCTCGACTTCGGCTTTAATTTCCTTGCGCATTTCCGCCGCAATAGCTTTTCCGTCAATAATTATACTCATTTTCAGCCCTTTTCAACTTCGGAAAGTATGCCCGATACAAAAGTTGCGCTCTTCTCGGAGGAGAATTTGGAAGCAATATTTGCCGCCTCGTTGACGGAAACAGCTTTGGGTATGTCTGGCATATAGAGTATTTCCGCAAGCGCGACATATAAAATACTTCTATCCGCAGGGAAAAGCCGCGCTTCGGGAAATGCCAAAGAACGCGAGTCTATCACTGCGGAAAACTCTGCGTCGTGTTCCTTAACGAGCGACAGCACCCTGTCGCAATATGAAATATCGTCCTGCGTCAACTTTTCTTTTTTGCAAAGCGCACTTTTAAGTCCGCTGTCCGCTCCGCCGAATTGCGAAGCAAAAACAAGCTCGAACGCAACCTCTCTTGCCTTAGTTCTCATATGTTGCCAAAGTCCTCCCGACTAAATGGTGTATATACAAATATTCCCTTATCGCAATAAGGGAATATTTTTTAGGTTATATTGTTGAGTCGCTGAAGTTTACGTCCTGAACGTGAACGTCAACCTTTGTAACTTTATAGTTAGTCATAGACTCGACGTTGTGTTTTATGGACTGCTGTATTTTGAACGCAAGCGAAGAAACCGCGCTGTTACTGTCCACCTTAACACTTATATCCGCAGAAATGCCTTGCTTTTCAAAGTTGAGTTTAATGCCTTTATTCTTGTTTGTCAAAAGGCTTACTCCCTCAACCTCGCTTATTGCAAGCGCAACTATTCCGCTTACTATGCCGGAATTATAAGTTATTTTACCCTTTTGAGTAGAAGTAGGGTCGTGTCTGATATGTGCCATACTTTTCTCCTTGACTAAGACGCAGTATATGCAAAATATATCTTAGTTTATATTAGTATAACACACTATTAAAAAATTTGCAACTATACTTTATCAAACTTGCGAATAAACAGGCAAAATTATTATATTTCCAGGAGCTACGCTTGCTTCATCTTTTAAAATAGTATAGATTGAAAGAGCGGTATTGTAATCAAGTTCGTTAGAATTGATAAATACATTTACGTTTTCAGACTCCATACCAATGGATACAACCGCGTCCGAGAAACCGCGCGACTTGATAAGCGTTTCCAAAAGAAGCTCTCTTTCCATCATTGCAACTATTTTGAGTTTGAGGTCAACGGCTTCCTGATACTTTTCGCTGTCCTCTTCATAGAGTGCGAGCACACTGTCAAGCTGCAAAAGCTCTTCGCTTCTCGTGGTAGTTCTTTCCGTGCGGAAGGTTGTAAAGTAGTTGGACGTGGTTATAGCGTTTGAATCGCCCGAAGCAATTACGTTTGTCGCAAGAAGCACGTTCAATACGGCGGTAAGCGCAAGTAAAAATACGAGTGAGGACATAATGATGATTTTTTTCTTTTTTGACATAATATTCTCCTTAATTATTCATTGAATATATTGCTATTAATTTTTTGTCGATATTTAAAGCCGTCGACACGGCGTTTAAAATTACATTTCTGGTCATAATATTGTTCGCGCCTTCACAAACGATTATTACGCCCTGTATTCCGTCATTGTTCTCCGTAATCATAACGTCGGTACTTCCCACTCCGTCTATTGAGCTTAAAATACCGGTAAGTTTGATTTCGGTCGCACTTTTATCCTGCACGTTTGAAACACTTTTATCCTTTGCGCCGTAACTATTTATAAAATATATAGTTCCGACAAGTATAATGATAAGTATTACGACTATTATTATTTTTTTGTTGTCGTTCACAAAATTAAGTACTTTGCGCATATACTGTTATATTTATATAGCCGCAATCACTCAAATATGAGTAAATTTCTTTAAATAATTTCTCATTATTTTTTTCAAGCCCCACTTCCACGCTTTTTGCCTTAAATTCTCCGTTTTCATAACAAATATTTACAACGCAATCAGTTTCTACTTCAAACTCCTTTAAAAGAAGTTTTTCAAGCTGCGCACTTTGGTTTTCCGAATATGCCGTTTCAACATACCCGTAGTCGATAAAATCGCTTACGGGCTGTTCGTTTTTTATTCCGAAAATTCCCGTAATGGGCTTTATCAGCACTAAAATACAAATAAGCCGCATTATAAAAGTTACCGTTTTATTTAGTTTACCCTCGGGGATTAAAAGCGAAACTATAACCGAAATAAAAATAACTCCGGCGGCAGTCAATAGATAAATCTTCATACAAAACTGTTAGCCGAGTTGATTATCAACATTATTACAAGCGCATACATAAACGCTACGGTCAATAATCCGGCAATAAAATATTCAATGTCTTTCGAAAGGTCGGAAAGCAGCCCGAACAGCGAATTTTCCCCTATCGGTTGAACTATAGCGCCCACTATTTTCAGTATTATAGAGAAAGAAACAAGTAGAATTATCGGCTGTATTATTTCAAACAGCAGCAAAATAATGCCACAGATGCCGACCGAGCTTTTTATGAGCAATCCGGCAGACGACAGCATATCAAAGCCGCTTGAAAGAAAATTTCCGACAATAGGCACGGAATTGCTTACAAAATATTTTGTTGCCTTGAAAATTATTCCGTCAAACAGAGAAGACGCCGAACTTTGCGAAGTAATGAAGATACTGAACACGGTTACGGTTATACCGATAGCCCACTTCATTATACTTTTTATAAGCGCCGTAACACCCGAAAACGACATTTGGCTATTCAAGTGCGACATAAAATTCATTACGACAACGCCTATTGTGGCAGGAAAAATAAAGTTACTTACTATCTCGACTGCGCCGCCGGACAGAAATATTGCCGAAGGTTGATATATTGCCGCCGAACTTGTGCCGCCCGTAAGCACGGTAAGCGTTGCGAGAATTGGCGTAATTATTTCAATCTGCCGCTTGATATTCAGGATACATTCCGTACATCCGCCGACTATTTTTACAAGCATCGAAGCAACTATAAGAATAATCAACGAATAGCACGCCAAATGCACTATTTTTGAGGTGGATTTACCTATTATACTGCCCTCTGCGGCAGTCATAACGGCGGAAAGCAGCCCCAATGCGGTAACGGCGGCAAATGCCGGTATCAGAGCTATTACATTTTTAAATATAATTGAAAAAAGCTCGTTTAAATATCCGTTGTAGTCGGTAGTCAGGTTGCCCTCTATCAGATACTCGACAATGTCTTTTGCGGTAGACCCGAAATTTAAAAGATAGCTGTCCCCGTTTTCGTCGAGATATTTTTGAAGCTCGGATAGGTCAAGCCCCTCCAAAAGAGTTGAAATATTGTCGTATATCTCATCTTTTCCGTCCTTTTCCTCTTCGTTTTCGGCGGCTGCGGTTATTCCGCAAAACGCAACCAAAATGACTATTACAAGCAAAAAGAAAATAATTACAAGTTTTCTTAAACAAGATTTATCAGCGAAACGATTATATTGTAAGTGCTTGAAAGAATGGGAATTGAAACTACGAATAAGATTATTTTTCCGCATAACACCAACTTGTCCGCCACTCCGTCGAACCCTAACTCCTTAACCGAACTTGCCGTAAGCTCTACCATAAACCCTATCCCCATAATTTTAAAAATCGTGCGGATAATTTCATTATCTATGCCCGTACCCTGAGTAAATTTTTTAATAAACTCGACGCTTTGAGTTAAATAGTCAAAAGCATAGAGAAATATTATAATTCCGCCTGCCGTAAGGCATAGGGGAACGAGTTCGGATTTATGACTTTTTAAAATAAATGCGCTGACCGCAGTTATTATTGCGATACAGCAAAGACGAAAAACATACATCAGAACATATCAAAAAGCTGTCTTATCTGCGAAAACAAGTCGGCAATCATTGTAATTACTACCGTCAAAACTATTATAAGCCCCACCAAACTAACAAGCGTGGCTATATCGTCCCTGTCGGATTTTTTTAAAACCTGACAAATAATAGTGATTATAATGCCTATAGCGGCAATTTTAAATATTATGCTAATATCCATATGTCAACAACTCAACTACGCAAGCAGCACCGCCGCCAAAACGCCTATCATAAAAAATATTTTAACGTACAGCGAACTGTACCTCTTATAATCGCTTGCGCTCTCGTCCCTGTATTTTGTCAGCGACTGTTTTCTGCCGTTTAAATAGTCTATCTGCGAAAGTGGGTCGCTTTTACCGAGATTTACGGTATATTCCGATATAAATTCACCGTCTTTTCCGTCCAAAACGCATTTACCGTTCATAATTTCCGCTATATAGGTAAATGGCTCGGCAACCTTTGAAATGGGGTTTCTGGCAAATTTAAGGTTTAAAATGAGTTGCTCGTTAAACTCGTAAAGCTCGGCAAATACCTGCATTCTCTTCTTTTTATTTGCCGACAAAAACACTCCCACAAGCGTTATTAAGACTACTAATGCTATAAGAATTAAAATTTTTATCATAGATTTCCATTTGTCCGTTAAGCCTTTTAAGCTCGACAAAGTATTCAAAAGGCATTGCTTTCAGGCGGTGTTTGTCGGTTATATGCGACGAAGCAATTACAGTGATACCGCAATCTACCGCATACTTTACCGCTTTATCATCGTTTTCACCGTAAAGCTCGTCGGTAATTATCACGTCGGGCTTCATTGCCCGTATCGCGCTTTGAATTGCCGAAAGTTTGTTATGCGAACGTATGACGTCTACTGCACCCAAATCAAAGCCGTCACCAAAGCAGTCCATTGCCGCAATTTCTCCGCGCTCGTCAAAAATAAGAATATTTTGTCCGCATTGCTTTGAAAGCGTGCGAGCAATATCTCTGAGCATTGTAGTTTTGCCGAATCCGGGCTTTGAATAGATAAGCGTAGAATACAGTCCACTGCAAAACAGGGCTTTAAAAATGAAATCCGAACAGCCTGCAATGTCGTGCGGCACCCTTATGTTGAGAGAAGTTATGTTTTTTACTGTGTTTACCGCACCGTTTTCGGTAACGTATTCCCCTGCAATACCTATCCTTACCCCGTGCTCAACGGTAATAAAGCCGCTTTTCATCTGCTCGGTATAGCCGTATATACAGCCGCCCGTTGCGCAATTAAGTACGCTTGCAATATCCTCTGCAAAAACCCTGTCGCTTTCGGTTGAAGCAAGCCCCATATTGCCAAGATACTTATACTGCCCTCTGTACTCAATAATTACAGGTTGTCCGCGACGAAGGCGTATTTCAGATAAAAAATTCAAGTTTAAATGCGAAAGCGCAAGTTTAACGTTTTCCGGCAAAAAGGACAAACCCATACTTTAATGTATTTGAACGCACAAAAAAAAAGAACCCCCGACAAGAGGTTCTTTACATATATATCAATATAATTTTTATTGCTCATCAGGCTTTTGTCCGTCGTGAGCTTTCCACATGCAGTCCGTAATGGAAAAATTACTAAACTTTGCTTTAAACGACGAGTTTTCAGGAGAACACGCATATACGCCGAACTTAATTTTTCCCAAAGCTTTTTGCAAATGACAAATTCGCATTTGTGCAAATTCTTTCCCGTCAAACGAACATTCTATACAAAAATCGTCATTACGCCTGCTAAGCCTATACCACATAGTTTTTAATTGCGGAGAAATTTCAGTGGTTGCCCAATCTGAATATCCACCGTTTGTTACCACGCTGCCCAGATGCTGAAATTTTTCATTTTCGTATTCAACCGAACCCTTGAGCCAATTTTCTGCGTCTAAATAAACTACAATACCGCATTGGTCAAACCTAACTTTGCTATCCGAAAAATTTGTTTTCACCGTAAAACTAAAAAACTTT
This sequence comes from uncultured Christensenella sp., assembly GCA_910585685.1. Lineage (GTDB taxonomy): Bacteria > Bacillota > Clostridia > Christensenellales > Borkfalkiaceae > Coproplasma. The sequence goes on along the minus strand of CAJUEO010000008.1, from coordinate 66,552 downwards.
GCATCTGTTTCGATAAGAAACATCGGTGCATTATCGTTACAAAACTGATAATAAGTTCTCTGCCATAAATCGGTATTGGGATTTGTAACAACTTCAAGCAAACCGTTATCCAATTTATAACTTTTGGGTTCTCTCAGCCAAAAAAACTCATTAAAATTCATAAATCAATACCTTTATAATTTTATTTAAAAAAATAAATCCGAGCCGATACTTTAAAAGCAATCAGTCCGGATTTAATAAAATGGTGCGCTCGACAGGAGTTGAACCTGCATGGGGTTAACCACAAGATCCTTAGTCTTGCGCGTCTGCCAATTCCGCCACGAGCGCTTATCAAAGCAAGGTAAATTCTATAATATTTTCACATTAATGTCAAGTCAAAATTAAGCACATTTTAAAATTTTTTAATAATTTTATCGATAGTTTCTTCAACCATAGCTTCGAGAACCGCAAAATTATCGTCATTATGTATGACATAGTACTTCATAAAATTATTAAAATCGTAATTATACTGACTATTTATACGCAATTGCGCTTGATTTGCTGAAATTTTATCGCGTTCAACAATTGACTCTATTCTTTTATCTTTGTCGCGCAATATTACAATAACACTATCAAAATATTTTTCATAACCGTTCTCGAACAATACGGGAACTTCTAAAAAGCTTAATTTTTCATCGTTCATACGCTCGAAAGCTGCACGCATAATTTCCTTGTGTGTTAAATCGTCCAACTTTTTAAGCGCAGATGTATCGTTAAAAACAATGTCGGCAAGTTTTTTTCTGTCAAGCGTTCCGTTATTGATAACACCGTCAAACATGCTACCTATTTTTTCAATAAAATCGCTGTTTTTTAAAAGTTCAGAATAAATTTCATCGCAGGAATATACGGCAAACCCCTTGCTTTTAATTATATTGGCAACTGTAGATTTGCCGCTGCCTATTCCACCCGTTATTGCAATTTTAATATTATTTTGCGTCATACCAATTTTTACCTATATGAACGTCGACGGTAAGCGGCACTTTTAAACACACCGCATTCTCCATACATTTTTTCAAAATTTCCGCAACGCGAGCAGATTCACATTCAGGCGCTTCAATAACAAGCTCATCGTGAACCTGTAAAATTAATTTAGCTTTTAAACCCTCCGCCTTTAACGCTTTAAAAGTATCAATCATAGCAATTTTAATAATGTCCGCGCTCGAACCCTGCAAGGGCATATTCATTGCTGCGCGCTCGCCGAATTGCCTTAAATTATAGTTGCTTGAATTCAGCTCGGGAATTACGCGCTTTCTTCCCGTAAGCGTCGAAACATAACCGTGCTGTTTTGCAAATGCGACATTTGCATTCATATAATCCTTAACCGAGCTGTAAGTGGCAAAATATTTTTCTATATATTCCTTTGCCTTCGAGTTGGAAATATTTAAGTTGCGCGCCAAACCAAAGTCGCTTATCCCGTAAATAATGCCGAAATTAACTGCCTTTGCCTCTCTTCGCATTTTGTCCGTCACTTCTTCAAGAGGAACGTCGAAAACCTGTGAAGCCGTCACTGCATGAATATCCGTACCCGACCTATAAGCGTCCACAAGCTCTTTACACTGCGAAAAATGCGCCAAAAGCCGCAACTCAATCTGTGAATAGTCTGCGTCGATAAACACATTTCCCTCACGAGCGATAAATACTTTTCTCAGCTCTTTACCTTCTGCATCGCGGATTGGAATATTCTGCAAATTTGGATTTGAGCTTGAAAGTCTGCCCGTTGTAGTCGCAGTTTGGTGAAATGTGGTATGAACAAGTCCGCTTTTTTTATCTATTAATGGTCTGAACCCGTCAAGATAAGTCGAATTGAGTTTTTGATAGAAGCGATATTTTAAAATATAGCTAATTACGGGACTCTTGTCCGTCAACTTTTCAAGCACGTCTGCACTTGTAGTGTACTTATCTGTTTTCTTTTTCTTGACTTCGGTTATACCGAGCTTATTGTACAGCACGTCTCCAAGCTGCATAGGTGAATTGAGGTTAAATTCACAGCCGCAAAGCTCGTATATCTTAAAGCGCAAATCTTCACTGCGCTCGCGGAACTGCTTTGACAGTTCGTCAAGCATGTTAAAGCTTATCTTTACCCCTTCGCGCTCCATACTGTACAGCACTGAAACAAGCGGCTTTTCTATATCGTAATAGAGCGACGTAAGCCCCTCCGATTGAAGGCGCGAAAAAGAAGAAGAAAATAACTTATATATTGCGTATGCGGAAAATTTGAGGTCATAATTGTGATAAACAATTAAATCATTCAAATTCATCACCGATAACTCGTAGTCGCAGATATAATTTACGAGCGATAAGTCATCGAAATCACAACAAAATTCTATTCCCAAACTATCAAGCTCGTGCATCAATTTCTTGCAGTCGTAACACAGTATCTTATTTTCAGACTTAGAAAAAATTTCTTTAAGAATCTGCGTAAATTCATCGTAATTTATATTGTCGACAGCAAGTAAATCACTTGAAAGTTCTATTGAATATTCTTTTCCTTCAACATAAATTTCAGCGCTGTCAATTTTTAATATTACGGTAAATTCACGGTTTCGCCCTAAAACGTCCTGTACGTCCGAATATGATTTGCAAATAATTTTTTCGGGATAACTCATATCCGAGGATACAGCGTTTGTGCCCTCTTCCTCAAAAATATTTAAGCCGATAAAGCTTTTAAATTCAAATTCTCCAAACAACTTGCGCACTTCAACGCCGTATTTTTTAGGGCACGCGCAGTTTTCCAAATCGATATCTATTTGACAATCTCTATCTATCGTCGCAAGCTTATACGAGAGATAAGCAAGCTCTTTATTTGCGTTTAGCTTATTTAATGTTGCACCCTTTATTTCATCGATATGTTCAAAAATTCCGTCAAGATTGCCATAATTTTCAATTAGAGAAAGCGCAGTTTTTTCTCCTATTCCGGGCACACCGGGAATATTGTCGGACTTATCCCCCATAAGCGATTTTAAATCTATTATTTGAGAGGGCTCCAATCCAACCTCTCTTTTAAAGTTTTCAATGCTAAGTTTCAACAAATCGGAAACGCCGCGCTTTGTAAAATAAACGTCGGTGTGCTCGTCTACAAGTTGATAACTGTCCCTGTCTCCTGTATAAACATAGCTGTGCACATTATTAAACTTTTTCGACAGCGTACCGAGAATATCGTCCGCCTCTATGCCTTCTTTCTGACATGTCGCAATTTTCATTGCGTGTAACAGATTTTTTAAAGGTTCTACCTGAACTGCAAGTTCATCGGGCATAGATTTTCGCGTTGCCTTGTAACCGTCGAACATTTTATGCCTGAAAGTCGGCGCCTTCATATCAAACGCAACCACAAGATACTCAGGTTTTAAATCTGACTGAATTTTAAATAACAGTTTTACAAACCCGAATATTGCATTTGTTGGCATTCCGCCACTTGTCGTAAACACGGGCGTCGCATAGAACGCCCTGTTCAACAGGCTGTTTCCGTCAATAAGTACAAGCTTTTTCATAGATATTAGTTTATCACTTTTTTTAAATAAAATCAATACATTAAAGTAAAAAACACTTGATTTTTGCTTTGCAATATAATATAATATTAAAGTCATCAAGCCGGTGTGGTGGAATTGGCAGACGCGCGGGACTCAAAATCCCGTGGTAGCGATACCGTGTGGGTTCGACCCCCACCACCGGCACCAATTGTTTTTAAATCTCCGTTGTGGAGATTTTTTTGTTATTGTAAACAATTAATTAAATTTAATCATATAATACAGTAAGCTACAATTAAATAATTTAGATACATATTCAACATTTTATACTACATAATAGCTCTTTATCAAGGGCTTTTATGTAGTATTTTTTCTATATATTTTTTAGGAGCTTTAAACTAATGATTATACCCAATCAATCGAACATAATATACAATGCCGTAATGCCGAGTGGTGCAACAACTCCCGGCAAACTTGAAAGCAACACGGTAAATACGGAAATATTGTCTGACGTCATAACAAAAACATTGAGCAGCGATAAGACTTTTGTTGAACCCGGAGATACAGTTCACAACACAGTAACGGTAACAAACAATTCCGCAATAAAACTTATTTATACTTTTATTTCAAACTACACGCCAAAAGGTGCAAGTTTTGTCGACGGCAGCATTAAGGTAAACGGAGTTGCTCAAACGGACAAAAACATTATAAACGGATTCTTTCTTCCCGACCTAAACCCCGGTGAAACAATTACCGTGGAATATGATTTAAAAGTCGATGCGCCTGCAACTGAAAACGCCGTTACTGACACCTCCGAGTTTCAATATTCAGTTAACGACCCGATAAGAGGCGCCGTAAGTTTTGAAGAGGACACAAATACTCTCTCTTTAAAATTGATATCGGCTAATTTAAGCGTGGTAAAAAGTGTTGATAAAGCTTTCGCTAAAAAAGGAGAAACGCTAACTTACACAACTACAATAACAAATAACGGTACTATTGAAGTGACTGATATATTCTTCACGGATAAAATTCCCGAAGGCACGACCTTTGTTGAAAATTCCGTGTCGATTAACGGAATAAATACGCCATACAATAATCCTGAAATAGGCTTTAACGTTGCAAACTTGCCCCCCAACACCAGCACAACGGCGGTATTTCAAGTTACAATAAACTAAGGAGTCGCAAAAATGATAATCTCCAATAAATTGAATATCACTTACAATACCGTAAAACCTAATGGAGAAATTGCGCAAGAAATTGCGGAAAGCAACACAGTTAATACGGAAATATTATCTTACTCCGTGTCAAAAGAAATCGCTTCAGATAAAACAAACATTCAAGAAGGAGAAACTGCTCACAATACAGTAACAATAACCAACACTTCTCAAACAAAGCTGTTCAACAATTTGTTTAAAATTCCCGAACTTAACTGCGCAAATTATGTTGAAGGCAGCGTAAAAATAAACGGAGTTGCTCAACCGGGTTTAGACCCTATAAGCGGATTTGCTCTTCCCGACTTAGCCAAAGGGGAATCGATAACCGTAGAATACGATATTGTTGCAACCAATCCGACAGCTTCGTCATCCTCAACTCACTTTGCAACGCTCGACTTTACAGTAAATGACCCTTTAAGAGGAACTGTAAATTATTCCGAAAACACCGACACACTTTTATTAAACGTTATTACAGACAAAATAAGCGTAATAAAAAGCGTTGACAAAGCTTTTGCTGTCAAGGGAGAAAATCTGCACTATAAAATTACCATTACAAATATCGGCAATGTAACTAAATCGAATTTGATATTCAAAGACCCTATTCCCGTCGGAACATCGTTTATTTCAAACAGTATTAAAATAAACGGTACAAACTTTACCGTATATAATCCGAATATAGGATTTGCCCTCAGAACTTTAGCGCCGGGTGAAGTTACCACAATAGAATTTGACGTAAAGGTGAATTAAAATGAGAACTATAACAAACACTTCGAGCATTATAGATAATTCTGACGGCTCTTCAACAATTATTTACAGTAATACGGTTGAAACGTATATATTGACTCCTCGTTATAATATTGTAAGGAATTACGATAACCGTATCTGCAACTTTGACTGTTATTGTCAGTATTGTTGCTGTATATGTTGTGACTGCTGCTATTATTGATTAATAATAAAAATAACCCACCATACTTCTCTTCCGAAGTATAGTGGGTTAAACTTTTTAAAATATTAACTTTTCCGCGGACGGTTTTTTGCTAACCGACTGATATTTCGATTTATTCTCAACCTTCAATAAGCTTCAATTGTAGAGTTTTTTGAGTATCTACCGCAATATAAGAAATATCCTCTATCCTCGATAGCGCGCAACCGTCCGCCATTCCGTAATTGTCAATTACGTTTATATTGAACAAATCGGCGCCCAACGAGGTTAAATAACCGTACAAGTAACAGTCGCTGTCGCTCAAAAGTTCGACGTAGCAAATATGGTTGAGCGATTTTACATAATTCAAAAATGCGTCGATTAACTTTCCTTCGGGCAATTTCAGCGGTATTCTCGCAAAGTTATTTGCAGTCATCAACTTTTGAATTTTTTGTAAATAGTTTGTTTTGTATTCTATTATTGCAATTGTATCAATTTCAAGACAGTGAAACCCGTCATGTCTGCCGTCTGACGAAACACTTTCAAAAATAAAATTTTCTTCGTCAAAATCTACAATATATCCCACATTACAGTTTTCCAACTTGTCCTCAATGCCATATATTTCGCACAATATGGACTGTTCTTTTAATACTTTTAATAAGCTTCTCATTCTTTACCTCAAATTTTAAGCATTGTGTACTACTATCTGATTGAACGGTATGTTAATACCGTTCTCATCGAACATTAATTTCAACTGTTTATTCATTGCTCTCTGAACGTCAAAAATATCATTTTCGTTGCATTTTGCACTGAATTGAAGCGTTACTGCAGAAGCGCCGAGCTCGCTCACGCCGTCGTAACACAGGGGTTCGACAAGTCCGATAATTTCAATTTTACTTAAATTATCTTTTATAACTTGTTCCACACGTTCAAGCGATTCACTGTATTCGATGCTTATAAACGCCTTTGCCGTAGAGGGTTCTACCGTTTGATTTAAAACACCCCTAATATCGCTGTTATTGAAAATTTTTATGTTGCCGACAGCTTTAAGTTTTGTCGTTCTTATGCCTATTGAAACGACTTCTCCGCGAAATCCGTCGACCGTAACAATGTCACCGACATTGAACTCATTTTCAAATACTATAAACAGACCTGCAACTACATCGGCTATAAGGCTTTGCATTCCAAGACCTACAATTAACGTGACAACTCCGGCTCCCGTAATAAGCGCAGTGGTATCCACGCCCCATACTGCAAGTACAGTTATAATAAGTATTATAATTGTAATCCATTTAAGAACGCTGTTCAATAAGTTTGCCACCGTAACTTCGCGCTTGTTTTTGACAAACACCTTGTTTATTATAATCGATATAATCGTAGCTATTACTAAAATAATTGTAACAGCTTGAATTGCGCGTATAATTTTAGGAATCATCCAAAAAAGGTTGTTAACAAAACCAAAAGAAGAAATTTCACGGTCAAATACGCTTTTCGAACCGAAAATATAGTCGTATAACACGAAAGCGCAAACTGTTGCGACAATCATAATTAACAATATTATTGATTTTACAATGCCAAGCTTTTTAACTTTTAATTTGACCTCTTCAGCCTGTTCTTTAAACTTCTTTTTCATATTACACCTCTTTATGCAACCTGAGCGCCGCCCTTTTTGCCTTTTTTAAGTTCGCTCTCTATCTCTGCGCACGTCTCTTCCAGCTCTTCCTGTGCCACGCCTATTTCAATGCCGTCCAAAATTTCCTGCAACTTATATTCACTGTTGAGGTAGCTTATAGTCTGATAACCTATTACCGCGGTCAAAACGCCGTTGGTAAGTCCCTGAACGGAAGAGTCGACAAGCACCGAAATAGCAGTACCGAGAATGGGTATTCCCTTAACGGCGTCTCCCATAGTTTTAACTATACTATTGCCTATTTTCATACTTCCTAAGCCGTATGCAACAAGGGAATTTTGCAAAACTCTGCCGAAAATTTTTACAAGCTTTGCGTCCGAAGGTCTGAATCCGTATAAAAACACCAAATCTTTTACAAGCTGCAAGTTAATTACAACAACCAATGCAGCGTCAACTTTACTTGTCTGCGAAAGCGCCGAATACATTGCGGACTTCATTGAACTTTTAAAAATAATATCTCTTGCATTCTTTTTTACACAGCCTGAATACAACTCACCGAGCGAGCGCATAATGCCTGCGTCATTGTTTGTTTTGACGGCTATTGCCAACTCTCCCACAACTTTTGAATCATACCAACCCACGCCTTCAACTTTGCCCGTAAAGTCGATAATTTTATCGGCTATTTCACGCCTGACTTTTCTATTGTGTTTTTTTGCCTCTCGGGCGGTATATGCGTTTACGTTTACGTTAAAATAGTCGAGCTTTGATATCTTTACAAGCGGAATTATGTACAAAATTATAAATAAAATCAAACATAAGCCTCCTGCGCCGTAACCGGCATACTCGTTTATTTCATATACGCGCATTGCAATGGAAAACAGACAGAAAAACAAAAAGACGCCTATGAGCATTGCAAAAAGCCTGACAAGCCACTTTGCACCGCGTACGTTTTGGCGCTTTGTGTACTTTTGCTCGTACTCGTAAATAGTCATTTTTGAATTGAGGTCTTGGTTTGTCTGCGGTTTTTTATCGAAATTATTTTTTTTATCGTTTTTCATAATATCTTATCCCAAATAATTTGATAATGCTATTTTAGCATTTCTTATGCAATAAGTCAATACAAATGTGAAAAACGACCTTCTACTCGGTAGATAATTTAAAAATAAAAAAGGGAGAAACACTCTCCCTCTTTTATTTAATTATTGATTTCGTAATGGCAATCGGAATACTGTGTAGGGGGCATAGATTGTCCTTCGCCCACATAAACAGAATTAATTACGTTACCCTTTGCGTCAACAACTTTATAAGATGCGCTCTTAGGGCAAATATCTCCGCAATTAAGCTTCATATTTTCACCTCCCAAAAATATTATGAGCGCATTTTATATATTTAATCAATTACAGTGTTTCCAAAATTAGCTTGTCTGCAACAAGAGCTATAAACTCGCTGTTCGTGGGACGTTCAAGCCCTATGTAAACTCTTGCTCCGAAAATAGAACTTATGGCGTCGGTTCTGCCTCTGTTCCAGGCAACTTCGATAGCGTGACGTATTGCACGTTCAACTTTGCTGGGGGAAGTTTGAAACTTTTCCGCAATTTGAGGATACAAATCCTTGGTAACTCTGTTTATTATAGACGGATTTTCAACCGCAAGCTTTATACCTTCTCTGAGATATGAAAAGCCTTTAATATGCGGCGGTATTCCAATTGTTATGAATATATTGCTTACCTTTTCATCAATGGACGTAACCTTGCGTTTATCCCTTGAATCGATGGATACTTTATAATTTAATGCGCGGCTGCTCGAAAGCTCTTTTATTCTGTCAATGACAGTTTGCGTATTGACGGGTTTTGCCAAATAATAAACCGCACCGTGTTCTATTGCTCCGTCAACAATTTTGTCGTCGCGGAAACCTCCTACAGCTATTGTTAAACATTCAGGGCAATTCGATTTCAAATAATCGAGTACTCCGAACCCGTCAAGCCCGATAAGCACTAAATCAACAACCGCAACATCCAAATTAGAGCGTTTGATAAGCTCGATAGCCGTGTTTCCGTTTGTAGTTGCCGCGCTTACGTCAAAACCTTCAACATCCGACAGACTTTTCGATAACTCGTCCAAAAAATCGTCGCTGTTTACAAAAATGCCTATACTCGTATTTTTCATATACTATTCCTCTAAATTTTATTCTCTGAAAGCAAATCGCAGTTTCCTGCCTTCTTTCGCATTGAGTATGGCTATTATAATACACGAAATTTATCTTGTAAAGCTTTTTTGTACATAATTTACGATTATTTTACAAAATAACTCTGAATTTTTTACAATATTTTAGGTTAATTTGTAGTCTTATGTCGAAAGGCAATTTTACTGTGTAATTATGTCTAAATATTCATCATAATTGACGGATTTGTCAAATTTTTTCGTACCGTTTATTTCTATAATTCTATTTGCAACCGTGTTCATAAGCTCTTGGTCGTGAGAAGTAAACAGAATACAGCCCTTAAAGTTTTTCATTCCCGTATTCAACGCGGTTATAGATTCGAGGTCGAGATGGTTTGTAGGTTCGTCAAGAACTATGAAGTTGCTGCCTTCAAGCATCATCTTGGCAAGCATACATCTTACCTTTTCTCCGCCCGAAAGTACCTTAGCCTGTTTCAAGGCTTCCTCTCCCGAGAAAAGCATTCTGCCCAACCAACCCCTCAAGTACTCCTCGTAATGGTCTTTTGAAAACTGTGACAGCCACTCGACAAGCGTGTAGTCGCATCCCTGGAAATACTCGTTATTGTTTTCGGGGAAATATGATACGGTTATAGTTTTACCCCATTTTACCGTACCGCTGTCAGGTTGCACCTTGCCCGTTAAAATATCGTAGAGCATCGAAACGGTCGTACTTTTATCGCTTACTATACCTATTTTCTCGTCGCGCTGAACGGTAAACGACACATTTTCAAAATATCCCTTTTTTGTCAAGCCCTCAACCATTAAAATATCGTTCCCTATCTCTTTTTCAAACTTGAAATCGATATAAGGGTACTTTCTGAGCGAAGGCTTAAAGTCTGCAATGGTAAGTTTTTCAAGCTCTTTCTTTCTTGAAGTAGCCTGGCGCGACTTTGAAGCGTTTGCCGCAAACCTTGCAATAAACTCCTGCAATTCCTTTGCTCTCTGTTCGTTTTTCTTGTTCTGGTCCTTCTGTTGGCGCGCCAAAAGCTGGCTGGTTTCATACCAGAAATCGTAGTTGCCGAGCATCATATTTATCTTGCCGTAATCCACGTCGCAGATATGCGTGCAGACTTTATTTAAAAAGTGTCTGTTGTGAGATACTATAATAATGGTATTCTCAAAATCCATAAGGTAATTTTCAAGCCAGCGCGCCGTCTTTATATCGAGGTTATTGGTAGGCTCGTCCAAAAGCAGAATATCGGGATTGCCGAATAGCGCCTGCGCAAGAAGCACCTTGACTTTATATTTTGCATCCAATTCAGCCATTGGCGTTTGAAAATATTCTTCAGTAATATCCAAAGCGCTCAAAAGCGTCTGCGCCTCGTACTCGGCTTCCCAGCCGCCGAGCTCGGCAAATTCGCTTTCAAGTTCGCTCGCGCGTATTCCGTCCGCTTCTGTAAAATCCACCTTAGCGTAGAGCGCGTCTTTCTCGTCCATTATATCGACAAGGCGCTTGTGTCCAAGCATTACCGCACGAAGAACGGTAACGTTGTCGAAAGCGTTCTGGTTCTGCTGCAATACGGACATACGCTCGGTTTTGTCCATAGTTACGTCACCCTTGTTGGGTTCTATTTCTCCGCTTAAAACCTTTAAAAACGTAGATTTTCCTGCGCCGTTAGCGCCGATAATGCCGTAACAGTTACCCTTTGTGAATTTGAGATTGACTTCTTCAAAAAGTTTTTTACTGCCGTACTGCAGTGATACATTGTTTACCTGTAACATATCTTCTCCATAAAATTTTTTTATATTGCAAATTGACTGTTATACAACTTCGAGTAAAACCCGTCCGACGAAAGCAATTCATCGTGCGTGCCCTGCTCTATTACATTGCCGTCCTTCATAACGAGTATCAAGTCCGCATCCTTGATTGTCGATAGCCTGTGTGCGACTATAAAACTTGTTCTGCCGTTCATAAGCCTTGCAAATGCTTCCTGTATTTTGAGTTCTGTTCTGGTATCTATGGACGAGGTCGCTTCGTCCAAAATAAGCATCGGAGGCAGACACAGCATAATCCTTGTTATGCAAAGCAACTGCTTTTGCCCTTGCGACAAATTGCCGCCGTCTTCCGCTACGACAGTGTCATAGCCGTTTGGAAGCTGCATTATAAAATTATGTGAATGCGCCGCTTTTGCCGCCTCTTCAATTTCCTGTTGCGTTGCATCAGGCTTGCCCATTATTATATTGTCGCGTATGGTGCCGCTTTTTAGCCAGGTTTCCTGCAAGACCATTCCGTAATTCTGCCGCAACGATTTGCGCGTCACGTCCAAAATGTTGTTTCCGTCTACGTCTATTTCTCCTCCGCACGGGTCATAAAAGCGCATAAGTAAATTTATAAGCGTTGTTTTTCCGCAACCGGTAGGCCCGACAATGGCAACCCTTTTACCTGCCTCGGCTGTGATATTTAGGTTTTGTATAAGCTTTCTTTCGGGAGTATATGAAAAGCTTAAATGCTTAAACTCTATTCTTCCGTTTACGGCTTTAAGTTCAAGCGCATCTTCTTTATCGGCAACCTGCGGCTCTTCATCGATAATCTCGTAAATTCTTGCAGCGCATGCCATAGCGTTTTGAAGCTCGGTAATTACCCCTGAAATTTCATTGAACGGTTTTGTATATTGATTTGCGTAAGAAAGTAAACTTGTCAATAATCCAACCGAAAAAACAACGGGTAACGGCGTTTGCATTATAAGCATAAGCGCACCCGAAAGCGCAACCGCAGCGTAGACAAACGCGTTTACAAACCTTGTGGAAGGATTAGTCAGCGAAGAATAGAAAATGGATTTTAACGACGCGTCTGTAAGCCTTGTATTAATCTCGTCGAACTTTTCAAGATTTTCATCCTCGCGATTGAAGGCTTTTACAACTTTAAGGTTTCCTATCATCTCATCGATAAATGCCGTCTGTTCTCCGCGTATTTCGGAAGCCTTTTTAAACAGCGAATAGGTTTTTGTTGCAATGAATTTTGCTACAAACAGAGATAAAGGCGTTATTACAAACACTATAAGCGCTATTACCCAATTTATCGCAAGCATTATTCCGAGCGTGCCGACTATCGTAAGAACACCTGTAAACAGTTGTGTAAAGCCCATCAAAAGCCCGTCGGCAAATTGGTCAACGTCGGCTATATTTCTGCCTACAATATCCCCGTAAGAATGCGCGTCTATAAACTTCAACGGCAAAATCTGCAATTTGGCAAACGCCTCTTCACGAATGTCCCTTACAACGTTATAGGTAATTTTGTTGTTAATCGCGTTCATCAACCACTGTGAAATGCAGGTTATCGCAATAGTTCCGCCTATGGCAATAAACAAAGTAAACATTTTATTATAGTCGATTGAATTTACGTCGACAAGCAAATCTATTACCATACCGAAAAGTACGGGAATAATTAAATTCCCCACAACGGACAGTAGTGCAAAAAATATTGTAAACACAAGCAACAGCCAGTAACGTTTTAACTGTTTTAAAATGCGTTTAAATACTCCCTTTTGAGAGGACTTTTTCATACCGCACCTCCCTTTTGATACTGTGAGTAATGTATTTCCCTATAAACTTCACAACTCTCCAACAGTTCGTCGTGCGTACCCAAACCAACCATTTTGCCGCCGTCAAGCACAATTATTTTATCTGCGTGCCTTATGGATGAAGTGCGCTGCGAAACAATAAATACGGTCGGATTATAAGCTAAATTTTTCAGCGACTTTCTCAGATTTGCATCGGTTGCGTAATCGAGAGCAGACGCACTGTCGTCAAGTATCAATATTTCGGGTTTTTTGACAAGCGCTCGGGCAATAGTCAAACGCTGTTTTTGTCCGCCGGAGAAATTTTTGCCGCCCTGCTCAACATGTTCGTCAAGTCCGTTATCTTTAGCTTTAATTACGTCGAGCGCTTGAGCCGTCTGTATAGCCTGCATAATTTCGTCGTCGGACGCGGCTTCGTTGCCCCATTTCATATTTTCGCGTATTGTACCCTTAAAAAGCACGGCACGCTGGGGCACGAGTCCGCACATATCGCGCAATGCTTCGTCCCCGATATTTTTGACGTTTTTGCCGTCAATTAACACTTCACCTGTCGCTACGCCGTAAAAATGTGGAATTACGTTTACAAGAGTGGTTTTACCCGAGCCCGTGCCACCTATTATCCCGACGGTTTCTCCCTTTTGAACGGTAAATTGAATATTATCAAGTGCGTTTTTCGGAGAGTTACCGTAATTGACGCACACGTTTTTAAACTCAATAAAACAGGTGCTTTTTTTATCATCTATATATATTGAATTAGTCGGCGTAGGCATTTCAAGTATTTCGGTAATTCTGCTTGCGCACGCAAAGGATTTAGTAACCGTTATAATTAAATTTGCAAGTTTAATAAGCTCGATTAAAATTTGCGACATATAGTTGTAAAGCGCAACAATCTGCCCCCTGTCGAGTATGCCGGACTCGAAATTCAACACCCCGACGTACAAGAGAACAATTATCGCAACGTTTATAATCGCAAAAGTCAGCGGATTCATTAATGCTGAAATTTTTCCGACAAAAAGCTGCGATTTTGTCAACCGTGCATTTTTTTCGTTATAGTTGGAAATTTCGTCCTCTTCCTTACAAAACGCACGCAATACCCTTGCACCCGTCAAGGTTTCACGCGTTGCAACCGTGACGCCGTCCAAATTGCCTTGAACCTTTTTGTAAAGCGGTATGCTAATAAGCATTATTCCGAAAACGACAATGCACAAAACAAATATTGCAACGGCAAAAACTCCGCCAACCGTCGCGTTGATGACAAAAGCCATTATCATTGCGCCGAAAACTATAAACGGAGAACGCATAAACAAACGCAAAACAAGATTGACGCCCGATTGTATCTGGTTTACGTCGCTGGTCATTCTTGTAATAAGTTTACCCGTGCCGAGGTTATCTATCTGAGAATAAGACAGCGACTGCATTTTACCAAACAAATCATGCCTTAATTCCTTTGAAAACCCAACGGCGGCTTTAGCTGCAAAATATTGCGCCGCAACCGCGCTTATTAGCCCCACCACACCCAACGCGACAAGGATAAGGCAGGCATAAACAACGTAAAAAACGCTGCCGTTACCGCTGTCGATTGAGTTTATAATTGCCGAAACAACGAGCGGAACGGTAAGCTCGAAACTTGCTTCAAGCAATTTAAACAGAGGTGCGAGAACAGACTGCGCTTTATAATTTTTTAAATATTTTAAAAGTTTACGCATACCCGTAAATTATACCATTTATATAATTAAAAGGCAAATTTTTATTGCATTTATAATTGTAATTTGGTAGACTGTTTTTATGGCTTACAATATTTATCTCAAAAAAGGTGAAGAAAAAAGAATTATCAACGGGCACAGTTGGGTCTATGCCAACGAGGTTGCCAAAATCGAGGGAAAAGATAAAAACGGCGCGCTTGCTACCGTTTATTCCAACGACGGAAAATTTATAGGCAAAGGTTATATAAACCACGCCTCGAAAATTCTCGTCAGAATATTTTTACGCGGCAGCGACGAGGACGACAAGGATTTCTATTTAAAAAGCCTTAAAACAGCAGACGATTACCGAAGAAATTTGGGCTATGACAACTGTTACAGAATGGTGTTTGCGGAAGCAGATAATTTGCCGGCGCTCATTGTCGACAAATACGGCGATTACCTCGTAATGCAATGTCTTTCCTTGGGAATCGATTTGCGCAAAAAATTTATTTGCGACTGTCTTGTAGAGCTATTCGCACCTAAGGGCATTTTTGAGCGCAGCGACGTTGCCGTAAGAAAAAAAGAGGGACTGCCCGAAGTAAAAAATACGCTTTACGGGGAAGTCCCTGACTATGTTGAAGTTGAAGAAAACGGGCTTAAAATGCTTGTGGACATAAAAAACGGACAAAAGACAGGGTATTTTCTTGACCAAAAGGAAAACAGGTTTGCCGTTAGACGCTATTGCAAAGGTGAAGTTTTGGACTGCTTTTGCAACAGCGGAGGTTTTTCGCTAAACGCCTCCACTAAGGCTGATAAAGTAATCTCATGCGACATTTCGGCGCTTGCACTTAAAAATGTAAGCGACAACGCTAAACTCAATAATATAAAAAACATTCAAACTTTACAGGGTGACGTTTTTGAAGTTTTAAGAAATTTCAGAAAGGAAAAAAGGCAGTTCGATACCGTGATACTTGACCCTCCTGCCTTTTGCAAGTCCGCAAGCGAAGTCAAGGACGCTTACAGAGGTTATAAAGACATAAACCTTACCGCAATGAAAATTGTCAGAAGCGGCGGCTTTTTAATAACCTGCTCGTGTTCGCACTATATGACTGCCGCTCTGTTTGAAAAAATGCTTTTCGAAGCCGCACGCGAAAGCGGCAGGCGCGTGCGTTTTGTCGAAGTTAAAACTCAAGCCCCCGACCACCCGTCGTTATTGAGCACAGAGGAAACCAATTATTTAAAATTCTATGTTTTACATCTTAATTGACAGAAAATACGGTGTTTATGTCTGGCATAGTACATTATAAATACAAAAAAATGCGGCTTTTGCCGCATTTTTTTATTAAAAACTCCAATTTCCGTCTTTAAATACCTGTACTCTTTCACCTTGCTTGGTTATGCCCACAATAGACATATCCTCGCTTCCTATCATAAAATCAACGTGTATCATCGAACTGTTTATACCGAGTTTTTCAAGCTCTTCCACACTGTATTTATCATAGTTTTCAATGCAGGCGTTAAAACCTCTGCCAAGCGCCAAATGACAGCTTGCATTCTCGTCGAACAACGTATTATAGAAAAGTACGCGAGTATTATTTATAGGTGAGTCGTGCGCAATCAAAGCAACTTCACCCAGATATGCTGCACCCTCGTCCATTGACACCATTTTTTCCAAAAGCGCCTGATTGCTTTCGGCATATACTTCAACTACCTTTCCGTTTTCAAAGCGTATCCAAAAGTTTTCAATAAGCTTGCCTTGATAGGATAAAGGCTTTGTAGCAACTACCTTGCCGTCTGCCCGACCGCGCATAGGGGTTGTGAACACCTCCTCGCTTGGTATATTGGGATTGTAATAAATTTTACTGCCGAGAGTATATTCACCGCCGCCAAGGAATAATCCCTTTTCGTTGAGACCCACGGTAAATTGGGTTCCGTTCGAACTTTTATATTCAAGCCTGTCAAATTTGTAATCGTTTAAAAACTTGCAACGCTTTGCAAGATTTTTGTTGTGTTCCTCCCACGCTTTAATAGGGTCGGAATCCACGCGAGAACAATACAATATTTTTTCCCAAAGCTCTTCAACTGCGTCCTCTTCGCTGAGGTCGGGATAAATTTTCTTTGCCCACTCTTTACCGGGGACGGCGGCAATGCACCATTGATACCTTTCGTCAAGTTTATCGCGGTAGGGCTTAATAAAAGGATATCTCGCTTGATTTGCCTTTGCTATTTTGTCGCTGTCTGTACCGTTGAGCCCGTCGGGGTCGTCGGAATCAAGCCACAAAAGGCAGGTAAGCTTTTCAACCTTTCTCTCCCACTCTGCTTTTTCAATTTCGGTAAATTCCGAAAGCGTTTCAAGGCTTCTGTAATTGTAGTTGAGCTTAGTTACAGGCATATATGACCACTCGACTTTTACTCGCTCAGCGCCGCATTTATAACACTCCTCAACGCACATAGCCACAAAATCGGGTTGGTCAAGTCCGCAACGGATAATAACCTCTTGTCCCTTTTGAACGTTCAATCCGCACTTAATAATAAGTTCGGCATATTTTTGCAATCTATTTAATTCCATATAAACCTCTAATAGTTAATTTGGTTAAATTATAGCACAAATTTACCGTTTTTGCAATAAAATACTACTCTTCGCGTTCAAAAATCAAATCTATTTCTACCGCCTTTCCGCTTGCGCCCTGGTGTGTCGGCACATAGCCTTTATATTCAAATCCTTTTTTCGCATATTCGTTTATCAACTCTCTGTGCCCTTCAAGAAACGCACTTCCCGGCGGACTGTTTTTAAGCTTTAAACTAACAAATTCATATTTTTTCATAAAAATCTCCTATTTTCTTTTATTTTTTATTATTACTATTCCTACAAATGCAACAGCAAGCAATGTGCAGGTTCCCAGCAAAATACCGTACATGGCGCCAAGCGGCACTTCATTGCCGAAAAAGTATAAATTTGCATCAAAACTATCGCGCATTCCGTTTATAATATTCGAAATTGTTGTCTCGTCAACTGCTTGCAGGCGCATTTCATCTGCAAACGCCTGCATATAGCCGTTCATATAATGGTGACGCATTATGCCTACGCCATAAGTTCCCGGCAAGAGCGAAAGAGTATTCTGCAACCCCTCGGCAAAAGATGAAATTGGCATATAAGCACCGCATATAAAACCGTACATTGACGAAACCAAGGTTGATACAGCGGAAAGTCCGCCCTGAGTCGAAACAAAACTTTCAACTACTGCTGCAAGTAAAGTTCCGAACAATATTCCGCAAACTATATCCACAATAATTAAAAATGCGTCTGAAACGGAAATATACCAACCCACACAGGCAAGATATATGTGACCTATTGCCATTACGACCAGCAATACAATGAAAGTAACAAAAAAGTTTGAAACAAAATAAGCTATTGAAATTGTCGGACCTTTTACAGGAGATACTGTAAAATCATTAATGTTGCCCTCAATTTTATCGTTTATCATAACCACATTCGAACAAAATGCAACGGTAACTGCACTTACGCTTAGTATAGACGACATAAGCCAGGCACCGGCGCAACCGTTTATAATACTTTCGGCTATGGTCAAATTGTTTTTCTCAAACACCTGATTAAAGCTATCTATGTAAACATTTCTTAAAAACGTCACAAATAGGACAAACAATATTACGGGCGTTATTAAAGACATACAGAACATAAAAGTGTCTTTAAAATAATATTTGGTGTTTCTTTTTATTAGCGAAACTAATTTTCTACATTCTCCCATATTAAACCTCGTTTATGTCCTTGCCCGTTACTTTTAAAAATACGTTGTCCATATTGCCCTTTAAAACCTCATAGTCTTTAAAAATATGAGGATAAGCGCAAATTATATCTGTTGCAGACGAAGTACTTTTAAGTTCCACCTCCAAATAGTCGCGCTTTGTTTGAAAGGAAATAATTTTATTTTCTTGTTGCAGCTTATCCAATATGCTTCGAATTTCCCCTGTAACGCCGTACAGTCTTATAAAATCGTTTGCATATTTGGTTTTCAGGTCGTGCGGAGTGCCTTCCGCCGCCTTTTTGCCGCTGTCGAGTACGACGACATAATCGGCTTCCGCCGCTTCTTCCATATAATGCGTTGTAAGAAATACAGTCAACCCCTGTTCCTTTCTTAGCCTGTCAATTATATTCCATACGGTAATTCTTGTCTTAGGGTCAAGTCCCGTAGTCGGTTCGTCCAAAATCAAAAGTTTGGGATTGTGAAATAAAGCGCGAGCAATATCCACACGCCTCTTCTGTCCGCCGGAAAGTTTTCCGACAGGGCGTTTTAAAATTTCATTCAAATCAAGCAATTCGCATATTTCGTCAAGTCTTGATTTGAACTTTGTGCCGAAAATGCCGTACATTGCCGCACGCGACTTTAAATTATCCAATACTGTCATTTTTTTATCGAGCACGGAGTTTTGAAAAACTATACCGAGTACATTTTTAATTTTATCGGGCTGACTGTCTATGTCGTATCCGCATATTTTAACTGTACCGCCGTCTTTTTTTAAAATTCCGCTAATTATATTTATAGTAGTTGACTTACCTGCGCCGTTTACTCCGAGAAAAGCAAACAGTTCCCCCTCTTTTACGACAAAAGATATGTCGTCAACAGCCTTAATATCTTTAAACGATTTTTTTAAATTTTCTATTTCTATAATCATAAACTCTCCTTATAACCGCGCAGACAGACCCAAATACGCGTCCGATACCATTTGACTGACCAACTCGATATCCCAATCAATTAAATTATTTGCATACATACACGCTAAACCGTGAACAAAAACCCACAGTTCCGCGTGTAATATTTGCGCCTTGTCTACGTTATATCCGTAATTTTTTATTATCATTTGAATCGAAGCGTTAAAGCTCAATTTCTGCCAATCCAAATCTTCACTCGGCAGGTTATTGAACATCAGCAATTTAAAAAGTTCTTTTTCCTCTTTGGCAAAACGTATATAGCCCATTCCCACAGCTTTATATTCAGGATACTTTTTTAAAGCTATTTCATCTTCTATGCACTTGTCAAAACTTTCTATAAGCTTTTGAAAAATGTCTTTTTTAAGCTCGTCTATACCCTTATACGAAAGATATATCGGCTGAGTAGAACATTTACACCTCTTTGCCAAGCTACGCATATTCAAAGCGTCTATGCCTTTTTGCTTTACAAGCTCAAACGCCTCGTTTAGAATGGTTTGCTTATGAATTACCTTTTTAGCAGGCAAAATCTTACCCCCCCCCCCGACAATAACGGTTGTTATTAATAATCAATGTTATTTTATCATGACAGAAGTATTTTGTCAAGAGGATATTAAATAAAAAAAGTCCCTATCGGCGGATTTACGCCGATAGGGACATATAATTTGAGATTAATCTGTAAGCCGAGTTCTGTCGTGTACGGTCATCTATCTAATCTTGCAGTCGCCTGCAAGTTCAAGCGATATTTACGGCTGTCGGCAGACGGGCAGCCTTTGCATTTAAACAAGCCGATAGCCCAATCTTGCATCGGGTGGGGTTTAATTGGCTCTACTTGTTACCAAATAGACGGTGAGCTCTTACCTCGCCATTCCAACCTTACAGCATAAACTGCGGTATATTTCTGTTCACTTTCCTTGAAGTCGCCTTCTCCTGCCGTTAACAGGCACCCTTGCCCTTCGATGCTCGGACTTTCCTCACGCTACTTTCATAGCCCGCGACCGTATAATTAACTCAAATCATAAATATTTTAACATTTTTATTTAAAATAAAGCAACTAATTTTACATTTATATTTGCTTTTTAATTAATTTTATTTTACAATATTAATGATAATTTGCGAGGTAAAAATTTATGAAAAAAACAAAAATTATTTGCACACTTGGTCCTGCCAGCGAAACCGAAGAAATTATTTCCGGCCTTGTTGACGCCGGTATGAACGTAGCCAGGCTCAATTTTTCACACGGAACGCACGATGAACACGCAAAAAAAATTGCCGTAATAAAAAAAGTCAGGGACGAAAAGAAAGTTCCCTTGCCTATAATGCTCGATACAAAGGGACCCGAACTTAGAATAAAGACGTTTAAGGACGGTAAAATCAAGCTGAACGAGGGTGATACCTTTACGTTTACTACCGAAGATATTGTCGGGGATAAGACGCGCGTAGGCGTTTCGTTTAAAGGTATTTGCGAGCAGATGTTCCCCGGAGACAAGATACTGTTAAACAACGGGCTTATGGTTTTTGAGGTTGTGAAGGTTGAAAAAACAAACGTCGTTTGCAAAACTATTGTCGGCGGAGAACTTTCAAACAGAAAAAGCATGTTTTTCCCCGATAAGGAGCTCAAACTCGACTATCTTTCCGAGCAGGATAAAGCTGACTTGAAGTTTGGTGTTGAACAGGGAGTCGACTTTATCGCAGCTTCGTTTGTATCCAAGGCACAGGACGTAATCGATATAAGAAATTACCTTAAAGAATGCGGTTCTCCCGAAGGTGAAATTGAAATTATCGCTAAAATAGAGAGCCGCGCCGGCGTAAATAACCTCGACTCTATTTTAAATGTTTGCGACGGGATTATGGTTGCGCGCGGAGACCTCGGCGTAGAAGTACCCTTTGAGGAGCTTCCCGCAATTCAAAAATCAATAATAAAAGCCTGCCGTATATGCGGTAAACGCAGTATTACGGCAACCGAAATGCTTGAATCGATGATTAAGCAGCCCCGTCCCACGCGTGCGGAAATTTCCGACGTGGCAAACGCCGTTTACGACGGCTCGTCGGCAATTATGTTGTCGGGAGAAACTGCCGCAGGAGCATACCCCGTAGAAGCCGTAATGGCAATGTCGAGAATTGCAGCACAAGCCGAAGCAAACACCTCTTACATTCAATATATCAAGGATAAAGATTACAACATTTCAAACCTTTCCGAGGCGTTGGCGCACTCCGCCTGCACGCTTGCACACGATATCGGCGCAAAAGTAATTGTTGTTTGTACAAGAACGGGCGGCACAGCGCGCACGGTTTCGAGATTCCGTCCGCTAATTGACGTAATAGGTATGACTACCGATGAGAGAGCATACAGAAAGCTTGCGTTGAGCTGGGGCGTTATTCCCATTATGAGCGAAGAATTTTACTCGGTTGACGTGCTTTTCCACTATGCAAAGCGCGCAGCTATTAATTCAGGTATCGTTAAAAAAGGAGATACCATAGTTTTGACGGGCGGCACGCCGAACGGCAAAAGCGGAAATTCAAATTTGATTAACGTTGAAACGATAACCTCAACATCTAAGTCAATTTAAAAACACTTAAAAAGCGTTTGATTTGGGTACTACCAAATCAAACGCTTTTTTATTTAACCTAACCATAGGTAGGTAAGCAAAACCAAAAGCCCGAAAACCAATATTGCACCGAGAATGTAAGGACCGATTGCAAGAAACGCGCCCCTTACCATTGCCCAATACTCTTTTCGGCTGACATTCATTTTTTCCTTGCGGCGCCCGTGTTTTTTTAAAGACGGGTCATACCACTTAAATCCATCGATATTCATATCGGCAAAAGTTGTGGTGATGTCAAGGTCGTCATTCGGCTTTTTCTTCGCCATTGTTCTCCTTTTCGTTCTGTTCTTTTGCTTGAGCTTCCTTTGCCCTTTTTGCACCGCCAATCTTCATATAGCTCTGTGCAAGCGCAGTAATTCTTTCAAGTTCCAAAGTTTTTTGCATATCGATTTTGCACTGCTCGGTCTCCTCGGGAGTGTTGTAGAGATGGCACGCACAGAAGTGACCTGACTCAACTTCCTTGTACTTGGGGCGCACAACCGAACAAATGTCCATACAATGCTCGCAACGGGTGTGGAACTTGCACCCCTTTGGAGGATTGACGGGTGAAGGAATATCTCCTTGCAACAAAATTCTATTCATTTTAACGTGAGGGTTGGGTACGGGAACAGCCGAGAAAAGCGCTTTTGTATAAGGGTGCAACGTATTTGAAAATATTGCATCCTTAGACCCGTACTCAACAAGACTGCCGAGATACATAACGCCGACTTCGTCGGATATATGCTTTACAACAGATAAATCGTGAGATATAAAGATATAAGTCAACTGCAACGACTGTTGCAATTCTTTAAGCATATTTATTATCTGCGCCTGAATAGAAACGTCAAGTGCGGATACAGGCTCGTCGCAGATTACAAGGTCGGGTTTCAAAGCAAGCGCGCGCGCAATACAGATACGCTGTCTTTGTCCGCCCGAAAACTCGTGAGGATATCTTTCGAAGTAATGAGGTTGAAGTCCGCACATCTTCATTACGCTTAAAATATAGTCGTGATACTCCTCTTTGGGCACGATTTTATGCTCGCGGACAGCTTCACCGATTATCTCCCCGACCGAAAGACGAGGGGACAAACTTGCATAGGGGTCCTGAAATATCATCTGCATATTAGGACGCAGCTTATTAAATTCTCCGTTGCTTATCTTAGAAACTTCGCGACCCTTGAACAAAATCTCACCGCCCGTAACGTCGTACAGACGAAGAATAGTTCTGCCCATAGTGGTTTTTCCGCAACCCGACTCACCGACTATACCCAACGTTTTACCTTTTTCAACTTTAAAGGAAACGCCGTCAACAGCCTTTAAGAATTTAGTGGGCTTGCCTAAAAGATTTTTATCGACTACAAAATATTGTTTTAAATCCCTGACTTCAAGCAAAGGAGGTTCAGGCTCACCGATACTAACGTTAGTAGCTTGATTTTCAGCCATTAGCTTCGTCCTCCTTTTCTTTCGAATTCATAGCTTTGTACAAATAGCACGATACACTGTGCGTATCGGTTACTTTTACAAGCTCGGGATAGTCACCCTTACATTTCTCGATACATTTATCGCATCTGTCGCGGAAATAACAATAGTTGGGCATATCTACGGGATTAGGAACAAAACCGGGTATGCAATAGAGCGAGTCAACGTCGCTATCGACGGTGGGCTTGCTTTTTTGTAGTCCTATTGTATAAGGGTGCATAGGACGATCGAAAATGTCTTCCGCAGTGCCCATTTCTATAATTTTGCCTGCGTACATAACAACGACAAAATCAGCCATTTCGGCAACAACGCCCAAATCGTGGGTAATAAGCATAATGCTACCCTTGATTTTGTGCTTGATATTTCTCAAAAGGTCGAGAATTTGCGCCTGAATTGTAACGTCAAGCGCGGTTGTAGGTTCGTCTGCAATAATCAAACGGGGGTTGCAAAGCAAAGCCATTGCAATCATAACCCTTTGACGCATACCGCCCGACAACTCGTGAGGGAACTTTTTATAGATACTTTCGGGGTCAGCCATACCGACCAAATTCAGCATTTCAAGGCTTCTTTCCTTTGCTTTCTGCTTGGAAATACCCTCGATATGCAAAAATGCAACTTCGTCAAGCTGATTACCAATTGTGAATACGGGATTAAGCGACGTCATAGGCTCTTGGAAAATCATGGCAATTTCCCTGCCGCGAATACTGCGCATTGCCTCTAAAGGCATTTTTGCTATATCCACAACGCGCTCTTCACGCTTATACATATTGCCGCCCAAAACGTCTTTTTTTATTACGGGCTTACCCTTTTTGTCAAGAACGGGCACTTCTTCCCCGTTTTCATTGATCTGAGTTTCATAAACGGGAATTTTGCGACCCCTTTCGTCTTTTACAAACGAATTGGATTTAAAGCGAATTGCGCCTTCGACAATCTGACCCGTAGGTCCCTGCACAAGCTGCATAGTGGAAAGCGAAGTTACGGACTTGCCGCAACCCGACTCACCTACAACGCCGACAGTAGAACCCTTGGGAATTGAAAATGTAACACCGTTTACCGCCTTTACAACGCCGGCGTCGGTAAAAAAGAAAGTATGCAAATCGTCAAACTCGATTATATTATTGGGGTCCTTCATTTCGGTAATGAATTCTTCATCTTTAACTTTCCTTTTTTTACGCTTTTCGTAATATCTCGTTGCCTTGGCGTTTTCCTTGGCAATACGGCGTGACTCTGCGCCCGAAATATAGTGTGATTTTTTCTCGTTTTTCTCTTCGGACATAGTTACCTCTTCATTTTAGGGTCAAACGCGTCTCTAAGACCGTCGCCCACAAAGTTAAACGCCAAAATCGCAAGTGTAATACAAATGCCGGGGGGTACCCAGAAATTGGGATAGTAGTTGAGATAAACGCTCTTGGAAGCCGTGTTTATCATAGCGCCCCAAGTTGCCGTTCCCAAAGGCGCACCGATACCGAGGAAGCCCAAAGTTGCTTCGGTAAGGATTATACTGCCCAAGCCCAAAGTCATAGAAACGATAAGCTGTGGCATTACATTGGGAATAAGATGCTTGAATATTTTACGTTTTACCGACAGTCCCGAGCACTTAGCCGCAAGCATAAACTCCTGCTCTCTTAGCGACAAAATCTGTCCGCGAACGAGCCTTGCAACACCTGCCCAGCTTATAAGCGTCAAAATACCCATCATTATATACAATCGCCAAATTGTATTGAATATCGGTACAGCTTCGGCAAGGCTGTCGAATATAGCCGAGAAAATAAGCATAATCGGCAACTGCGGAATACAGTAAAGAATATCGGTTATACGCATTATAATCGTATCCGCTATTCCGCCGAAATAACCTGCAAGTCCGCCCAATACAACGCCGATCAACGTTGAAACCAATACTACCAAAAAGCCGATTGTAAGCGAAACTCTTCCGCCGTACATAAGCCTTGTAAACAAATCATAGCCGTGTTCGTCTGTACCGAGCCAATGTTCCCAGCTTATTTCCGCACGACTGTTCAGGTTATTTGTGTCTACAGAAATTTCATAGCCTTCGTGAATTTCTCCGTCCTGTTCATAGCGCGTCTCTTCATAGTTGACTATAGTTTTTTCCTTATAGTCGACTTCCATTTCTCCCCAAGGAGAGAAAAGCGGACCGATAAAGGAAATCAAAAACAGCAAAATTATAATTACAAGCCCTACGACCGAAAGCTTCGAACGGAAAAAACGTTTAAGCACGGTCATTCCGGGCGACAGAGTTTTAACTCTGTCGCTCAGACTTTCACCGTTTAAATCATTGAATTTAACTTCTTCGGGAGCAACGTCCTTAATATTTTCCTCGGTTTCGGGTACGGAGGGTTTTTTATTTTCTTCTTCCATTGTATCCTCCTACTTACCAAGCTTAACGCGAGGGTCGACAACCGCGTACATAATATCTGTTAAAAGTATTCCTATAACCGTAAGCACAGCTATAAACATATCGTAACCCATTATGAACGGAATATCTCCCTTTCTTGTAAGTTCGTACGCCGTATTACCGATACCTGGCAAAGAAAACATTTGCTCGACAATCATTGAACCGCCGAAAAGCCCCGGCAAAATACCGGCAAGCGTAGTAACGAGCGGAATAAGAGTATTTCTGAAAACGTGTTTATATACAACCGTATTTTCGGAAAGTCCCTTTGCCCTTGCAGTGCGGATATAGTCGGCATTGAGTACTTCAAGCGTATTTGTTCTTGTATATCTCATCATAGAACCTATGGAGAGAATTGTCAAAACAAACACGGGCAGAACCATATGCCAAGCCATATCGATAAACAGTGCAAAACCTGTTGCCGAACTTGTTGCAGTTGTCAGACCTTGTGTTTCAAACCAACCCAAATCGACAGCAAATATTTTTATTATTATACTTGCAAAGAAGAACGACGGGAATGATATACCTATCATAGTCAAAACCGTGACGGTATAGTCGAGTTTACCGTATTGATTGCACGCGCACTTTATTCCGAGGGGAATTGCTATTATGAGTTCAAGCAAAAGCGATACAAAAGATACCGCAAAGGAAACCCCCATATTACGGAAAATAATATCCTGAATAGGCTCGTTATTTATAAGGCTGTTGCCGAAATTGCCGCTTAAAAAGCTTGTTATCCAATGCCACCAACCGTAACAGATGCCGCCGAATGAGTTGTCAAGTAAGTTATAACTTGCAAGAATAGCGTTAAGCTCTTCCTCGCTTGCCGGGCTCTGTTGGTGCGTTGCATAATATCTGTCTGCAATGACGTTGACGGGCATTATTCTGATAATTATATACAGAATAAGGGAAACGCCGACAAGAATAAACAGCGCAAGCAATAGCCTTTTTACTACGTATTTAAACATTGTGTATAAGTTGCTCCGAATTATTTATTAATTGTAATCAAGTTCCCAAATTCTGTTAAGAACGCCTGCGTTCGCATTAGCGTCCCTATTGAGAGAGTTTCCGTCAATTACTTGACTGTTGAAAACGCACAAATCCTTTCTTTGATAGGTGGGAAGTTCAACCGCAAGCTCCATAACCTTATTGAGCGCTTCACGATATATAGATACACGCGAAGATTGGTTATTGGTCTTTCTGCCGTCTTCAATAAGTTTAGCTAACTCGTTTATAATCTTCTTTTCTTCAATGTACTCTGTTTCACTTGAAGGAAGAATTACGTCATATCCCCAGTTTTTAACGCTGGTTGCCTTACTGTCCTTATGATAGACCTGATACATATCGGGGTCGATACCTGAAGTCCAAGCAGCCGCCCAGATAGCAAGCCTACCCTGTGACAGAAGCGATAATGCCTGAATATTGGTCTGTACAGTAATATCAAAACCGATTTCGTTTAATCTTCTTGCAGCTTCGGTAAACATATCGAACGCGGGGTGGTCTTCGGTTTCACCTGCAATAGTAAACGTATATCTTAAAGTATCTCCGTCTTCGTTGGTGCGGACTTGCCTGCCGTTAATTGTTGTATATTGCGTATAACCGGCGTCCGTTACCAATTGAATTATTTCGTCAGTATTGCCCGAAGAATACTTTATATTATTGTACTCCGAGAAATAGATAGCTTTTTCCTGTTCAGAACTCATAGTATAGACCCAACTTGTAGTGGAAATAGGTCTGCGAATAACTTCTGCATAGTCGGCAGTATAGTAGTTGCTGACTATCGAAGATACGTTCATCGCTTTCATAATTGCACGCCTTACCAAGATGTTGGGTACATATTTGGGGTTGATACCGATATAACCGAAGCCGTTTGCGTCATAACGGATTTGATTCAATCCAGAACCGTCAAGTTGCTTAATATTATCGGGCGTACACTGAGGTGTACCGTAGTCAAGACCCTTTGATTTAAGGGTGTCGACAAGCATATCGTCGTTGGTTTTCTGATAGTTGAGGTACTTTATTTTAGCGTTGGAAATTTCGCTGCCGACCGTTTCGAAATAGGTGTTGCGCTCGTATGCGGCAACGTTATTGAGATAAATTCTGTCGTTGCCTTCTTTAACTTTGTACACACCTGCACCGACGGGATACCTTGTTTTTTCCGCTGCATTCAAAACCGTATCAAAGAAATCTTTGTTCATAAAGGGAACGCCGAATCTGTTTGAAACCTTGTCGTTGTCGGGAGCGGTTTCTTTTGCACGCTTAACGTAATCCACACCGTCGATTGAACCCGAGTAAATGTGCATAGGCGCAACGGTAAAGCCGAACTGCCACTTTGCAGCGGGGTCTTCTCCCTTAATCTCGATTTTCAAAACGTCATAAGTCTCATTTTCGTTGAGTTCGGAACCTTTGTCAATACGGCCGAAATCACTCTTTGTCGTCTTATATGTCGTGATGCCTTCAATACTGTCTACCGCAAGTCCTCCGTCCTGAGTTTTATCGGCAAAGTAATCGCTCATAGCCTCGTTGAGGAACGTTGTTCTCAAATTGCTACCGGTAGCACGTTGCTGAATAACTGTTCTCAATTTTCCTGTAGAAGCAACAGATACCGAACCGTTAATCTCCTCAAAAAAGTCATTGTAGACAAGATCGATAGCAGTTTCACGCATTTTTGCCGCTCTTGCGTCACCTTCAAGTCCTTCAAGAGCATTTGCCATATAAGTTCTTAAACCTTTATCGGGAGCTTGCTCGTCGGAACCTTCGTCCATAGTTGTAAGGAATTTACCCAAAGGCTTGCCGTTACTGTCATAGCCTTCGGTTGTTTTTCTTCTCGACGAGTTGGTTTCCTCAATAAACTCGTACTGATAGTTGATAATACCTTCGGATAAAAGGAAAGGTTCCCAATCCTCGGTAAAAAGATATTCGTCCTGATAGGATTTAACAGTGCCTTCGAAGGAAACCCAATCGCTTGCAAGTTCTTTTTTGAACTCGGCAGCGGTAGTCTTTATATCGGCTTCAATTTCCGGAGTTGCAACTACGCCCGAGTTGGGAGTATCGAACTGAATGAGGTTGTTTATTCTTTTATTTACTTCTCCGACAAACTGTTTTTGCCACGCGTCGTCACTTGCATTGTCGCTCATATTGGGCTGCTGCGACCTATAAGCCATAAGACCCTTAATTTTCGTCGAGTAAATTGTCGACGAACCTGAATACTGAGGGTCAAGATAGACATAAAGGTTAAAAAGTACGTCCTTTATGGTTAGGTCAACGCCGTCGCTGAATTTAATTCCGTTTTTAATTACATACTCGTAAACCGTATCACCGGCGGAAGTTGTAGTTTCCTTGTACGCAAGAGCAACGGTAGCTTCGTTTTGACCGCAGGTAAGCTGAGCTTCTTCGTCTGCGGTAATAAGCGAAATTTGTGTAAGTGAAATTACTTCACCGTCGTTCTGAGAAGTATAGAAAAACGGGTTAAAATTCTCTTCAACGGCACCCAAAGCAAGCGCAACGGGGCGCGATTCGGGATCGTAAGTGTAATTTTTAGGGCCGGGATCCGGGGTACATGCCGCCATAGGCACAAGTATTGCAAGGCAAGTTGCGCCAAGTATGAGTTTTTGCAGAGTTTTTTTCATTAATTATTATCCTCCGAATTTTTATTATAGATAAATGTTTGCGTAGTTCCGTCGAGCGAGGTTATCACACAGCTTGTGCCGTCGACAATAGTTATTCCGCCCGTGTAATCACTGTCGTTTACAACATGACCGTACAGCCAGTGCGTTTGCGTAGTACTTGTCACTCTACTGCCGTCGTTTAGATTGATTGCAAGCTCGCCGCCTATCACCACATTTTCTATAGTGGCGCCGTCTGCTATTGACGAAGCAACAAAGTAAATATACGGATCGGCGTTGTCACGCACGTCAAACTTGACTTTGACATTTTCAAACGTTATATCCGTCATTACGGCACGCGCCTGAATATCACCGAATATCGAAGCTTTTGCACCGTTTGCCAAGTATCCGCCCGTTGCAACTACGTTTAAGTTGCTTACTTTATATCCGTTACCGCGTATAACGCCAGAGAAACGGTTGAATTTAGCAACTACGCCAAGCTCGGAACAGTCAACGTCGCTAATGAAGTAATGATTTGCCGAAGCACCCGACGATGAGAACAGCGTACCTACGCCGTCGACATCGGAAATAATATTCCAATAGCCTTTGATATACTTTACATAAAGTATTTCGTCCTCTCCCTCGAACCGAGATTTTACGGGCCAATCTGTAAATCTGTTTTCACATTCTATATCGGTATAGAACTCGACAGCCGTGTACTCGTTTATATCTAATCCGGGTATGAGATAGTTTTTGTTGGGTTCGGGTTGGTCGCTCGCAAGCACGAAAGAAGCAACTTCATCTCCCGTTTTATAGGTGGTTTCCCCCACCGTTATGCTTTCAAAATCTTCGCAAACAAGTTTTATTCTAAGTCTTAACAACTCGCTCCAAGCGGCGCAAACGTAATAATGGTCGTCTTTTTCCAAGGGTTTGCTGAAATCAAACAGTTCGTTGGAAAAGAGAATGCCGCCGCGCTCGGTATCATAGTTTGTACCATCGTACTCTGTTCCGTCGGCATACAGCGGTCTACCACCAGGTCCAAGCTGAGCAACGTACCAACCGGTAAACTCGTAGCCGTGCATCATTCCCACCGACGCGTCACCGCTCAACAGGGAGTCGACGCCTATGTTGAAAGGTTTAGTTCCGGCTTTATAGTACATTTCCTTTTTCTGGGACTTATCCTCGAACTGTCCCTTATTGAGAAAGTACGTTACCTGTGTATCAAGCTCGTACTTTTCCAGAACGTCCTCAAGCGAAAGTGAAAACTTACAACCGGCGGTAATCATACAAACCGAAGCTATTACAATGAGCATCGAAATTATTAAGACTTTGTACCTTTTAATCATTTTGACCTCTGTTTTTTCTACGGATAAGCATAACTGCAACTATTCCCATAGCCATTATACCAAGGCTTATGCCTGCCGAAGCCGCACTACCGCAACCGCCGCAACCGGATTCGGACTTTTTATCCTCATCTTCAGGTTTTGTATCTTTCTGCGTTACGGTAATACCGATATAAACTATTTTTCCGTAGCCTTCATATGAAACTTCGTTATCATACTTTCCAAGCGGCCCTGTAGGAGATTTCAACGTCATTTTGCTCATATCGGCTTGTTCGGTAGAATAATCGTCATATTCCACTATTATTACAAGTCCGGTAGGGTCAAACGTATCACCCACAAAGTATTCGGATTTGTAAGAGCCGACTACAGGATATAGTCTGTTGACCTTTACCGCAATTCCGAATATGGGTTTAACGGTACGCAACGCCGTTTCAACCGCAAGGAATTTTTCCACCCTGTCGTTTCCGACAAGATTTAACTGCGCTTCATTCTTTATAATACCATTATACATAAGATGCGCGGAAATGACAAGCGCTGAAAGGTCTTCTACATATTTTTTATCTTGATTTTGTGTATTCCAAGTAGAAATTTCCGCCGCGGAAGGGAAGCTGTCGACTGCGTCTACAAACTCACGCGTGACGTCGTCCATAACGGTATCCGTAATATTGACGTTTTTAAAGTACGTCGAGTAAACGTAATTGTCATAGTTCTTGCCGTTTTCGGGACGGTAGATAGTCAAAGCCGCAGGACGATTTGATTCGGAAACAAGCTCTGAATAGAACAACAGATACTGCTCGAAGTTAGCGTAATAGAAGCCCCTGAAGCTCTGTGCCGCCTGATCAAGCAATTCGTCGATATACGCGTCGTGGAAAGTTTCAAGCATGGGCGCCTGAGCGCTTTCAAAAGCATACTCGGTAATTGCACTGTCAAAGAATGCGTAAGCGCCGACAGCTTTAAGCGTATAGGGCATATCTACCCTCTTTAACTTTCCGCGCATACCGCTGAAAGCAAACGCCTCGATACGCGAAGTGTTTTCTAAAACTGCATAATTTTGCGCAGGCTTAGCTGAAGGATATGCGACAAGTCCGTAGGTGTCGTTGCCCGTCAACAAATTTTCAATGTTTCTGTACAAAACTCCGTCCTGTACAAAATAAACGTCGTTTCCTTCTTCGGCTATTGTAAATGACGTAAGATTATCGGAAGCCGCAAACGCCCCGTAACCGATACTCAAAAGAGTTGAGGGTATTTCAACCGTAGTTGCGCCGCCACCGAAGAACGCCATATTTCCGAGCGTTTGAGCTTTGGGAATATTGAGCGTAGTATAGCTTGCTCTGCCGCTGTTTATTGCAAACGCATAGTCACCGATTACGGTTGCTTCCGCAAGATTGAGCTCGTTCAATGCCGAGCAATTATAGAACGCATATGCGTCTATCTCTTTTACAGAGGAAAGCTTTGTAGCGATTGCAAGCTTAATACAGCCCGAAAAAGCTTCTGCGCCGATTTTATCGCAGTTTGTCAAATCAACCGAAGTAATGTTTACACAGTTGAAAAATGCGCCGTCTCCGATTTGAGTAATTGCTTTACCCAGAATTACGAAGGTCAATGCCGTACGCGTTGCAGGCACAGATAAACCGTAAGGTCTGTATGCCGCAAAGGTATAATTGCCGGTTGTAGAAGCGTTTGCGCCGAAAGTAACGGTAGCAAGTACGGGAGTATTCCAGAAAGTATATGCGCCAAGACTGTTTACGGAAGGTAAATTAGCCGACGTAAGCGATATACAATCGGAAAAAGTTCTATCACCCATTACAGTAATATTATCATTGAGAGATATTGTGCCAAGCTGTTTGCAACCTGCAAACACATAGCTTCCAAAAGTTGCACCGTATGAAGGCGTAAACGAGAAAGAAGTTATAGGTGTGTTTGCAAACGCATAGTCTCCAACTTCCGTCACCGACGAAGGCAACGTCAACGAAGTGATTTGAGTATTGTAGAATGCGTATGCAGGAATTGCAGAAAGATTGCAAAGAATGTTTATTTCCGCAATTTCGCTGTCCCTGAAAGCGCCTTCACCTATCTGCGTAATGGTTGCAGGCAGGGTAAGACTTGTCAATTTGCACTTTGCAAAGGCGTTGGGCGCAATAACTGTTACGCCTTCGGGAATTGTATATGCCGTGGCATTTCCAAGGTAAGAAATAAGTGTATTCCCCGATATTATTGCTCCGTCCGCAACTGTATAGCCGTTGTTTGCGCCGTTGTAAGTGACAATTTCCGTGCCGTCGAAAGCGCCAACACCTATATTTTCAACGCCGTTGGGTATGGTGATTGTGGTCAATGCGGTGTTACGGAACGCATATGCGCCTATAATCTTTATGATACCGTTGCCGAAATCTACGCTTGAAAGTTTGGTACATTCATCAAACGCCCTTTCTCCGATTCTCACTTCAAGAGTGTTTGTTCTATCCTCGAAAGTTACGCTTTGAAGGTTTTCACAATTTGCAAATGCACCCTCTCCGACCATAGACGTCCTTATAGTTACCTGTGTAAGACTGTTACAAGCCGGATAATAGCTTTCCTCGGGTTTCCACTCACCCGTTGTGTAGTCGTAACTCAGATAATTATAGTTCAAATCGGAGAACATTCCGCGACCTATCTGAGTATATTTTTCTGTGGTTATGGATTTAAGCGAAGTACAGCCTGCAAAGACGTATTCTCCTGCAACGTGAAGACCGGAAATATCCATTGTCTCCAATTTTTCACAACCCATAAATGCGTAGTTAGCCGCCGTACCGATCGCGGTGGGCTTTTCTATTTTTTTGAGGTTTACGCAATCTTTAAACGCCGCTTTGGCAACCGTAATTACTTTGAGGTTGCGCATATCGAAGTATTCAAGCGAAGTACAGCCCTCAAATGCGTTTCTGTTTATCAGCATTAAGTCTGCATCCGCAACAAAGCCCTCGGCAGTGTAATCGGTATCTTCATCGCTAATGAAATATACTTCTTTAAGCGAAGTGCAGCCCTTGAACGCGTTTCTGCCTATCTGCGTAACCGTCTTGGGCAATATTATTTTGGTAATCTTTGTATTGTCTTTAAAAGCATCGTCATCGATTACCATAATATTTTTATGGGTGGGAACTACTACTACGCCGGGCTGTCCGTCTACAACCTCACCTTCACCGTAATAATGCCTTAAAGTTACGCCGTTCATATCGTATTCGTCGCGAACGGATAGCGTAACCGACGGATATGAAGTTATGCCGTTGGCTTGAACTGTAGCTGTAATTGTAGCGATACCTTTCTTTTTGGTATGAACATTGCCGTTTTCGTCCACTTCCGCAACCGACGGGTCGTCAGACCTCCACGTTACCGAAGTAATGCTGCTGTCTGGAAGATACCAAGGCTCCTTTACCAAATCCAACGTAAAGTCTTTACCTGCCCTTACGGCAACCGAGCCGCTGGCTTGAACAAGCGATTCGTAATAATCCTGAATAACGCCGAAAGATATTGAAGAATCATATATTCTGTCAACTGTATCCGTAACGGTTACGTTGATGGTTTTTGCAACACCCTTTCTGTTTGTTACTGTTACGGGAATAGGACGTTTTGTAGCTCTTGCACCGACAATTTCTCCGTTTTTAACGAGAACTGCCGATGAAGGAGATTTCCATTCAAAGTTGGAAATATTTGCGTTGCCTTCATAGACAAGCGAAACCTTGTGCATCTGATTGATATTGAGGGTTATATTTTCTTCACCCTCTGCAAGCTCGAAGGTATCGGGCAATACGTTTTTATTGAGCTCTGTTTCCGAACCTACAAAAATGTTGTTGCCGCTTAAATTACCTAAACGATACGTTCTATGGTTGAGCGCGTAGTCGTCGATTTGCAGGGCAAGACCGTCCTTGTATTTATCCCAAATATCGGTAACTTCGATTGAAACCGTGGTTACTCCGTTTTTAACGGCGTTTCTTACGGGAACTGCATTGGGTGTAGCAAGCTTCATTTCCATTTCGTCAATATAGCAAAGCATTACTGCTTGAGCATAATGGTTATCGTATATATCCAAATCAAGATATATTTTCTGCTTATCTACATTATTTTCGTTATAGTCGTAATATCTCAGCCTTGCGTCCTGCAATACGGGCGCTTCATAGTCGACGTAGAAAGTAAACGAGAAAGTGTTCTCTTCGGTTACTTTTGAATTTTTATCAAATAAAAATTCAAAGTCCATCTGATATTTACCGTTGGAAACCAATCCCATTTCGTCGGCGGATAATTCCAAATTGATATATCCGGGAGCCGCACTGCCGCCGTTTGCATAAGCTTTACTTACTCTGTAACGCTCACCTTGAGTAACTAACTCTCCGCTGCTTGTATCATAAAGTTTGTAATTTACCTGTCGGGCATTTCTTAAAAGACCCGCATAAAGACATCTCAATTGATAAGACGTAGAATAATTGCCTATTCCGTCCTCACTGACAATTTCGTTGAATCTTGAAATAGAACAGTGCTCCATTTCCGCATACATAGGCTCTTCACTGCTGTCAAGCGTATAGCAATATGAACCGATAGGAATAGTAAACTTGTCGTTACCGTAAGATGCGAATGCCTGAGTGGGCCAAACCGTTTCCTGAGGTTTTGCGTCGGGAAGTATGGACGTATCCTTAGCAGCGTCTGCAAGCTCGAATACGGTGTAGTCAAGCATAGGCGCCGACTCCCAATCTCCATAGAACGAAAGGAAAGGTAAGCTTAAATCGCACTGAACCTCTTTATCCGAAGAAATAAGCTTAATAAAACCTTCGACAAACATACCGTTTTTAAAGCTTTTGTCAAGATATTCCTTCTCTTCGTCGCTAAGCTTCAACTCAACCGATACCATGACGCTTGAATTTGCCCCTACCTCTACCTTTTCAACGGGAGAACCGCCGATAGAAAATACGGGTGCAATATCATCCAACATATAAGCCTTTTCCGCAACGGCAAGACCGAGCGAGTCCAGCGTTTCGGTCATAAACAATGCCTGCGGAGTAAATGTAAGCTTATTTTCACTGATATTTCTTACTTTAAAGCTGAATTTATATACGCCGTTTTTATCTATATCCGCGCCGAGTTCTATTTTCGGACGTCCGTCTTTTGCCGCATAATATATATCTCCGTCGCTTTCGGCGTCGGTATAAAGATATGCGTTTGTTTCCACTATATTTTTCAGACTTGCAAGTCCAGAGCCCTGCTTACGGGGAGAGTATGCAAGACCTGTGTCGTCGTAAACCGTTGAAGCCGTACTCAAAATAAGTTGATTTGTAAGTTGTGTTATCTGCGACGGCTCAAAATCTTTAGCTATGGGAAGCGTTTTTACATAATTTCTTACAAGCGCTGCAAGACCTGCCATATTGGGAGAAGCCATCGAAGTTCCGCTTTGCTCGGCATATCCGCCGGGAACGGTAGAAGTGATTTCTCCGCCGTGCGCCGTGATTTCAGGCTTGATTTTAAGGTCGGGCGTTGAACCCCATGACGAGAACTCGCTCATAAACGGGCCTGCGCTGAGATTTCTGCTTACCTTAATTTTACCCACTACGCCACCCTGCTGTTTTGCAATATTTACAAGCGCGTTGCCTGCGGTCATATTTATAGATACGGCAGGAATACGGTCAACGTCCGCAACGTCACCGAGCGACATTCTTATGTTACCCGAAACGTTGTTATAGATGATGATACCGATAGCGCCCCTTCGAGCGGCAATTTCCACCTTTTCCTGAAAAGTATTGATACCGCGCCTTACAAGTACAATTCTGCCTTTTACTAAATTCTTTATTGAATTATAATCGCTAATACGTCCCGAACCGGCAACTACATACTCAAACTCACGCTCTTCTTCGTTTTCGTCAAGCATAGCGCCGATATAATCGTACTCAACCGAGTTGGCGTTTCTTGCATTTTCAAAGAAAATCGGCGTACCGTCGCTCGCTTGCATATAAGGGGATTTTTGTCCGCTTATACTTGCAACCGAAAGAGCGGCATAATAAGTCGAAGGTGAACCTACAGTGCCCGAGTCGGGGTTAGATGCAAGGTTTGTACCGTAAATACTGCCAAAACCTGCGCTGTAGTCGTTACTTGCAGCAACAATAAGGCTTATGCCTTCCTTTCTTATACTTTCGAAAATGGCGTTATAATGCTCACCCTCGTCGTCTCCGTCATCGGTAGTTGTAAAGCCCGAAGAAGTACCAAGGCTCATATTTATTACGTCAACGCCTAAAGTTACGCAATCCTCGAGCGCAGCCATAATATCAACGCTCTCTGAACCGCCGAGCGCGGAATCCTCCAGATCGTCGGTAAACGTCTTCATTATTACGAGCTGAGCGTCGGGAGCAACTCCTTTAAACGCTTCGTTGACGTGGTTTCCGTCTTTGTCGTCGTAACCGTTTTCGTCATAGCCGCCGACAATTCCGGCAACGTGTGTTCCGTGATTCGAATATGAGGGATATACGTCTGCATCGTTGTCCGCATAGTCAAACGCATAGGGAACTTTGTTGCTTAAAAATACGTCGTCAACGGTCAAAGAACCGCCGTTAGCCATAATTCTTTCATAAGCCTTTGTGTTTTCCACTACGCTTGCTATCGAACTTTTAGGCATTCTTATTTCGCCTTCGGGCTGTCTTTGAAATGCGTCGTGAGTATAGTCAAAACCAGAGTCGATGACGGCAACTACCGTGCCGGCACCCGTGCCCCAAGGATATTTTTCCGTGTCGCTGTATGCCGAAGAATCGTAAATACCCGTCTTGTAAACGTTTGCGTCGTTGGAAGGAGCGTCGTACGACGAGCTTACAACCGTCTGCGGCGCAAGATACGTCTGAGCGATAACCGCGCTTTCAACTCCGCCGAACTCTTTAATTCTCTTTACGTTGGACGTGTCCACTTCGATTGCAACGGCGTTTGCAATTGTATTAAAAGTATTTTTAAGCTTATAGCTTATTCCGTTTGAAGTAAGCTTGTTGAGGAAGGTTTTTTGTTCTCTGTCGATACTTCTCAGCGTCTTCATTCCGACGTCGGAAGAGATATATTGTGCAACAGTCCAATCACTGCTTTTAGCTTCGAGCACGTTGTCACCCGACAGATAGACGACAACCGTTCTGGTTTCATAGCTCTTAGGGGTGCCTTCAAGTACCGACGAGTTAAAATTACTTTCCATAATAGAACTCGTGTCGACTTCATCGGTTATTTCCTCAAATTGCAGACTTTCGTTTTCAGGTGTCTTTGCAATGGTTTTCCCCTCAAAGTTCATCAAAACCGTGCTTGCCGTCAATGTTGCGCAGAGTACCACAGATAAACCCATTATACCTACGCGCTTTGCCTTATTCTTATCTAAAACCATTTTAACTCCTCTTCAATTACATACTTAGTGGTTAATTTATCTGATTTTTATTTGTTTAAATTCTTTCTACCGTCTTTTCGTCGTGATTTACTGCTATATCGTACTCTTCACCGTCGAGAGTAATTCTAAGTACCGTAACACTGCCTTTAACGTCGACAAGCGAATAGTTTCCGTCACGGTTGCCTATTTCAACACTTCCGTCAATAAAGAAATTATAGGAAATATTGTTTTCGTCGGTTGCAGTCAACACAGACGAAGTTTTAGCATCAAATTTTACAAATCTGTAAGCCCTGCGCCTACCGTCATTGAACACGTTTTCATCTTTTACAAGATAGGAAACCGACTCGAGAACATACATAGTGCTTTCGTCATCGTGAAGCCACATATAAAGCTTGCCGAAACGACGCGTGTACAGATATACGTCTTTGCTCAAATGGTCGAACGCAATACCGTTGGTATATTTACTGTCTGCAAGTCCGTCAAATTCTATTTGCTGCGAGTTGTTTACCGAGTTATACCAAACGCCGAACATCTCGTCCTGTATGCTTGCATAGTAAATTGTATCGTTAGCCGAAATATAGGGATAACTTGACACAGCAAGGTTTTCTTCTTCAAGGTATAAGATATAAATTGTCGAGGCCTGCGTCGAAGTACCTGCAATGTAATCAAAACTCAGGTAGTTGCCGTCTACGTTCCAATGATAGACGGTTTCCATTTCGTTGCCGGTAAATCTACCTGCCGAAGTAAACGATAAATCAAAGTTGCCGACAATAAAGTTATAACCCCTGTTGGAAACAGCCCATGTACCTGTGAACGGAGAATAAATATCCAAATAGACGGGATTCTCGGAATCGATTGCAAGAGCAAACTTATTGCCGCTTATCGTAAGCGTGCCCGTCTTTGTTCCGTTATATTCCGAAAGAATATCTACGTTTAATACCTTGTTGAGTATGTCCGTCTGACCGTTGATTTTATAGCCAAGCTCAACTTCTGTAATTTCACCGTTTTCAGTTGTTGTAACAGTCAACTTACCGCCGCGCGAAAGATATCCGCCGCCGTTGAATGTATAGACGACATTACTGTTTTTGCTGTCTACAAGTTTATAGTTATTGAGCTCGTCTTTTCTAACGAGGTTTGCCGAATTTTCGGCATAAGAGACAGTAACCGATTGAGTGACGTCGTCATAAGAAAGAGCATATTCAATTCCCTTATACTCAAATCTGCCTACAAGTCCATTTTCAACCGATACCGTATAGGGAACTTTTTCACCGTTGATTTCGATATAACCGCGGCTGGTTTTCAAGCCGTTTTCGTCGCTGACTTCATATATACCGAGACCGTTAAAATCCGTAAGCGAGAAATCAACGCCGTTTATCGTAGTTTCTCCTATCCACTCTCCCATATAGTTGTCGTTGAGATAGAACACATAGCCGTCTACATAACCGCCCTGACGCTCGTTCAACAACACGCCCTTCAAAGTTCTATCCTCCACGGAATAAGTGAGATATCCGAACAGTGTGTATCCGTTTAAAAGCGTAAGTGAATTTTCTCCAAAGAAACCGTCCTTTGTATAGGTAAGCTCGTACCTCGTTGAGTTGATATATAACAACACCTCACCGGTAAGACCTCCGCCGTAGCCGTCGAATCTTACGAAACTGCCGTCGGCATTGCTCCAAATACCAAACAAACTGCCCTGCAAACAATAGTAGTCGTCGTTTACTAAAAGCAAACCGCTCGAGTCAAGCTTTGCTGTTCCGTGTGCCGAACCGCTTGACGTAACAAGCGTTGCAACGCCGTCGTTTACCGTATATTTTCCGCGAGCAACTTCCGCACCTTTGAAGCTGTAAGTCCAACCGCCGTTGCCGTCGAACGAATAAATCTTATTTATAGTTGCCGACTTTTCCCAAACGCCCTTGAACTCGTCACCGCTTACAACGGGTTTAGCATTAGTCAGCACAAGAGGATTATCATTTGTGAAGAATACGCCGTCATAGACGGAAATTGTATTTTCGCTCGAAACACCTACAAACTTATATGCAGTATAGTTGAGATTGAACTGTTCGTTATTTTCATCGTCCTTTTGAATAACTTCGGATAATCTTGCAAAAAGTCCGTCGTTAAAATGAATTTTATTGCCGTCATAATAGAACGAAGAGTTAAAGCGTATTCCGTCGATATAATTGAACACACCCTCGTCTGTAAGTTCCACGGTAAGCGTCCTGCCGTTGTAAGTATAGTAGTAAACTCCGGCAACCTCGGAATAATCGGCAAAACCTGCATATAGCGTAACGTCACCCGTAGGAACATAGCCATAGGGAACTTTTTGGGTAAGCTCGCTGTCGAAATAATAGCCGTAAGCGGTTAGTCCGTTTTCTGACTTGACTACTTCGGGAATATCCCCAAAGAAGAAATAATCGATAATGGGCGAATAGTAAGCCTCAATTTTGCGATCGAAATCTTTAGAAGAACTACCTTCAACGCGGTTTGCGCCGTAATTTATCGTAATAGTTATAGAAACTTCGTCAGACGTTTCAGAATGATTTATAGTGGGCAAACTGCCGTCGTTTATAACCCAATCGACCGTATTCCATTTTAAAGTATTTTTAATAAAATCGGCACTCGTGCCGTTTGCTTTATTTCCGGCATAGCAGTTGTAAACGGAAGTTGCATTCATAGTGTCGCTGTTATCAGCGCCGCGAGCAAGAATTTCACCCGTTACCGCGTGGTCTTTGCCGATTGCGGATTCCGCATACAACTCGGAAGTCGTAAAACAGTTTGCAATTATTGCATTGTTGCCTGCAAAAGCAACTATGCCGCCGGCAAGCGCGTCATAGTCTTCCGAAGGATTAGCACCCGAGAAACCTGCTTCGATTTCTCCCGTAGAATAGCAGTTAATAACCGACGCGTAATCGCTGATTGCTCCTGCCACACCGCCTGCGCGGATTGCGCCTACTATCGTTCCTTCCGCATAGCTGTTTGAAATAAACGACGGAGCAATTTCATTTTCTGAAACAAGGAAGCCCGTTATACCGCCGGCTGAATATATATATCCAGTAGAGCAGAAAATATCCACCTCGGTATTGACGTAGTTAGCTACTCCGTAGAAGGGATAAAGTCCTCCGCCTTCCGTATTTGCCACACCCGACTGCTGAACGCCTATCGCGCCGCCTGCATAAGCAAAGTGATTGTTGGCATATACGTTGATTGTTCCGCCTACGGCGCTGCATGCTATAAGTTTCGAAGCCGTGCTGCTACCTGCAAACGAGCCAACGAAAAGTGCGTTACTTTCACTGCCTGTTCCCGAGTATGCGCTTATTTCGAAATCTTTTAAGTTGAGATTTAAAATAGTGCCGGAAGTAGTGCTGGTGCCGTTTGACTGAACAAAACCGAACAAACCTACATACTGTATTCCCCTGCTCTCTATCTTATAGTTTGAAATTGTATGTCCGTTGCCGTTAAAAAAGCCTGCAAAGAATGAATTTACCGTCGTGCCGTTGCCCATGACTTCGAGATTAGCGCCGCCGCAATCGATATCGTTTTGAAGACTGTAATATCCTAAAACAAAATTGGGCGTACCTGCGTTAATCATCGAAGCAATATAGTTTAAATCCTGAACATCATAAATGAGAAAAGGATCTTCGTCGCTCGCTCCCGAGCCCTCGAGCGTATAATCAAGCTCATTTACTTTTTCAACGGAAATTTCCGTATCGGAGTTTACAACCACAGAATATACGCCGTTACTTGCGTTAATCGTCGTATTATTAGCCGAAACTTTGGGGTTTTGCGTGTAGTGGCGTTCAACGTTAATCTTAAAAGCAACGCTGCTACCGTATTCAACCGTTATCTCACCCGAAGCTGCCTTTCCTTCTTCCAAAAGGTCGCACTCATACAAAACGTGTTCCGTAGGCAAAAATTTTACCGTGTAATTTTCGGAATCGGGATTATCGTTACAGCTATCGCAGCCCGCAAATGCAAGCGAAAGCGACAACGCAAATATAACGGATAGAATTGCTAAAAAAATCTTCTTTTTCAATTGCGTATAAACTCCTAATGATATTATTATTTTCGTTCCTCTAATAAATTATCGAAACAAAACAAAAACTGCTTTCATAAAAAACATATATAATTTAAGGATGAGCAACATCCTGAAAAAATCATACGTTAAAATTATACAATAAATAAAAACAAAAAAGCAACTGATTTTTAATTGAAATTATAGATTAATTATGAAAAAAATCAAAGTTACATATAATTATGAATTATAATGTATAAATAATATGGTAATAATAAATATTTTTAGCATAAATTTATAATTATAAAAAATTTTATTCAAATTACAAAATTGTGAATTTATGCAATTATTCATAAAGTTATTCATTTATAAGGGAAGGGAGCAAGCCAAAATAGCTTGCTCCCCCCTTGAGAGAATATGAAAAAAGTTGAGTGTATGCCTTATCTACAGTTGCAATTATAGAGGACAAATGTGTTAAAAATATGAAAACTGAATGAATTTAATTTATTTTTTAACTTTTTTTGTATTTTTCAAATATCTTTTCGGCTGTTTTCAGCCCGTCTGCCGCAGAACTCGTTATTCCGCCCGAATAACCGCTGCCCTCTCCGCAAGGGTATAATCCTTTTAAAGATACGCTTTCACCCTCTTCGTCGCGAACTATGCGCACGGGAGAAGAAAATCTTGTTTCCACCCCCGTAAGTACGGCGTCGGGAAAAGCAAAGCCCTTTAAACGCCTGTCCATATCGGGAATTGCCGCCTTTAAAGCATTAACCGCTATCGGGGGCAATATTTCGTTTAGCGGAGCAAACGCAGTGCCGCGAGCATAGGTAGGCAAAACCTCACCAAATCCGCAAGAAACTCTGTTTGAAAGAAAATCTTTTACAAGCTGTACGGGCGCACAGTATTTGTCGCCGCCGAAGTTAAACGCGCGTTCTTCAATCGAACGCTGAAAATTCATACCGTCAAATAGATTTTGTCCCCAATCCTCGCTTTTCATCTGCACCATAAGTGCGGAATTTGAATTTTTTCCGTCGCGAGCATATAAGCTCATACCGTTTGTAACTACGCCGCCCTCTTCGCTTGCCGCAGGAATAACCACGCCGCCCGGACACATACAAAACGTAAACACCGTTCTTTCGTGCGCGTGAGATATAAGTTTGTAGTCGGCAGCAGGCAAAAGCTTATAGCTTTTTCCGTATTGCGACATGCCTATACTTTCGGCAAGGTGCTCGACGCGCAGACCTATCGCAAAATCGCGCGGTTGCATATAAATGCCGTTTGCGTTGAGCATTTTGAAGGTGTCGCGCGCAGAATGTCCGAGCGCAAGCACCGCGCAATCGACAATAAGCTCGCTCTCTTCCTTTGTCAACGTGTTTTTAAGCTTTAATTTGCAAAGCTTGCCTTGATTTTGCTCAAAACCGGAGAAAATTTCGTTAAATAGATATCTTCCGCCGTTATCTTCAATATATTTTCTGATATTTTGCAAGACAAAAAACAGCTTGTCACTGCCGACGTGCGGCTTACTGAGATACAGAATTTCTTCAGGCGCGCCGAATTTTACAAAAGTTTTGAGTACGTCGGAATTAAAACCGCCGTGAGTTTGAGTGTTGAGCTTGCCATCGGAGAAAGTACCTGCGCCGCCCTCACCGAACTGAACGTTGGAATTTAAATTCAAATTGCCGCCGTTAAAGAAATTATCTATGCATTTTTTTCGCGCTTCCACGCGCTCTCCGCGCTCAATAATAATCGGTTTAAAGCCGTGCTCCACCAACCTTACAGCACAAAAAAGTCCGGCGGGT
Organism: uncultured Christensenella sp.; assembly: GCA_910585685.1. Classification (GTDB taxonomy): domain Bacteria; phylum Bacillota; class Clostridia; order Christensenellales; family Borkfalkiaceae; genus Coproplasma. The sequence goes on along the minus strand of CAJUEO010000008.1, from coordinate 22,542 downwards.
CCGCTGCCTATAACGGCAACTTCGGGCGGATTTGTCAGCCTTTCGACAGGCTGTTCAACGTCTTCCTCGTCCGAACAAAGCAGCGAGTAAACCCAATAAATATTATCTTTATCGCGTGCGTCAAGCGATTTTTTTATTATTTTAAGGTTTTTAAGCGATTTTTTGAGGCGTTTTCGCGCAATGGATAAAAGCTTGTCCTCGCTCTCCGTTATATTAAGTTTAATATTGTCAAGCCTAACAGTCATAGTCTTTTTAAAATATTTTCCGCAACAGCTTTTCCGCTTGTGAACGCCCAATGCAGATTATAACCGCCGCAATCCCCGTCGACGTCAAGAATTTCTCCGGCAAAAAAAAGATTTTTTACCAATTTGCTTTCAAGCTCACAAGTAACTTCGTCCATATCTATGCCGCCCTTGGTTACCTGCGCATAATCGAAACCGAGCGTTCCAACAACGGGCAAAGTAAAGTTTTTCAGCATTTCCGCTATTTTTTGAACGTCGTCGCTCCCAACCCTTGAAATAATAGCTCTGCCGATTTGGTTATGAAGCGTTCCCGAAAGCAACTCGCCGGTCGCAGTTTTATTTTCTTTTCTCGTTTTCAAGTTGTTAATAATGGTATTTTTATCTATATCGGGCAAAAATTCAATCGATATTTCGCATTTTTGACAGTCGGAAATATAGGCGGAAACAGTAAAAACAGCATTACCGGAAACTCCGTATTCCGTAAAAATTACGTCACCTCGCGCACTTTTTACGGGTTTTCCTTCTATTAAAGCCGTGACGATACAATCCGCCCGTATTCCTCTCAAAGTTTTAATGTGGGTCGTAATTGTTTTTAACTGAACCAACGAGGGGTAAAGCTTTGTAACCGAATGCCCAAGCGCTGTTGCAAGCAAGTACGCCGACCCGTCCGTTTTAAACTGTTTTTGCGCCTTTCCGCCCGTACAAAGCACAACGTATGTTGCAAATAGCGTTTTGCCGTTTTCAAGAAAAACATTCAAATCTTTTGTAAGCTTTATAGCTTTTGAATAAATAATTTTAACGCCGCAATTATTTAGTTTTAAAATCAGACAGTCGTTTAAAGCCGAAGCCTGTCTGCCGCTGGGGTAAATTCTTCCCCTGTCGTCAGCAGAAAAAAGACAATCGAATAAGTGCGTGCCCTCATAAGGGTCGTTGCAGGCAATTTTATTTACAAGCTCTGAATTTCCGCCGTGAAAATGCTCGACGCGCATATCTACGTTGGAAACATTGCCCTGACCGTTGCCCGTTGCGGCAATTTTTTTACCAAGCCTGTCCCCTGCCTCTACTATTGCAATTTTTAACTTAGAGTTTTTTGCAAGACTGACGGCGCAAGCCATACCTGCCGCGCCGCCGCCTATAATTACCGCGTCAAAATTTTCCATAAAATTATTTTATACTAATTTGATGAACATGTCAACATTTGAAGTCGCACAATATTTTTTCAAGTATTTCGAGGTGCATAATTTCGTCGTCTAAAATGCGTGAAACAATTTTTTTGACGCAGTTATTTTTGAGGCATGACAGCATTCTTTTATAACCGAAGATTGCATGTTTTTCTCCCCTTATGTCGTCCTCCAACATATCCTTTAACGAACGCGAATACGCCACATATTTAGCCGAATAAAAATTAAAACAATTGGGCGGATACTGGGTGTAAATAGGAGCGGCGCCCAGTGCTAAAATTGTTTTACCCAACAGCTTTAAATGCATCATTTCGGCAATTGCAATCCCTTCGAGAGTATCGGCAATTTCGTTGTAACCTTTGCGCGCAAAAAAATAGGAATGATAAATGTACTGTAACGTTGTGTTTAGCTCGCTGTCTGACGAGGCGTAAGCAGGGGATATTATTTTCAAGCTTAGCGCGTCGGGCGTAATTTCGTCTGTAGTGGGAAACGGTTGTGACAATGTAATAGGTTTAGGCATAATACCACACTATGAAAAATCGCTTGATTTAGTGCAGAATTTTGCAAAATCAAGCGATTATGTGTAACATAGTACTTTGTAAATTTTTAAAATAGTGAAATATAGACCATTTTTAACCTAAAATCTTACTTAAAAATTGTCCCGTATAACTGTTTGAAACCTTAGCAATTTCTTCGGGAGTACCGCAAGCAACTATAGTACCACCCTTATCTCCGCCCTCCGGACCGAGGTCAATAAGATAGTCGGCACATTTTATTACATCGAGATTGTGTTCTATTACAAGCACGGTATTGCCTCCGCTGCGAAGCCTTGTAATAATATTTACAAGCTTTTCAACATCGTAACTGTGTAATCCCGTGGTGGGTTCGTCCAAAATGTAAAAGGTTTTTCCCGTGCTTCTTTTTGACAGTTCGGTTGCAAGTTTTACCCTCTGCGCTTCACCGCCCGAGAGTGTAGTGGCACTCTGTCCGAGCCTTATATATCCAAGCCCGACGTCGCACAATGTTGCAAGCTTATTATAAATCGAAGACACGGGTTTAAAGAACTCCGCTCCCTCTTCCACAGTCATTTCGAGGACGTCTGAAATGCTTTTGCCCTTATATTTTACGTCCAATGTTTCACGGTTGTAACGCTTACCTGCGCACACCTCGCAAGGGACGTAAATATCGGGTAAAAAGTGCATTTCTATTTTAATTATTCCGTCACCCTGACAGTGTTCGCACCTGCCGCCAGAAACGTTAAACGAAAATCTTCCGCTTTTAAATCCGCGCTCTTTGGCGTCGGGCGTTGCGGCAAAAAGGTCGCGGATCATAGTAAACACGCCCGTATATGTTGCCGGGTTGCTTCTCGGCGTTCTACCTATGGGCTGTTGATCTATGGCAATTATTTTGTCAAAATAGTCTACCCCTTCAAAACCGTCGCATTTGCCTGTAAGCTGTCTTGCGCCATTAAGTGTATTTGCAAGGTAAGGATAAATTATCTCGTTTACCAGACTTGACTTTCCACTACCCGAAACGCCCGTTACGGCAGTAATCAATCCCACGGGAATTGAAACGTCGATATTTTTAAGATTATTTTGCCTGCAACCTTTGATTTTTAGCCATCTGTCGTCCGCGCTTTGACGTACCGAAGGTATTTCGATTTTGCGTTTGCCCGAAAGAAAGTCACCCGTAATTGAACGCGGTTCACGCATTATATCGTCAATGGTGCCGCAAGCCACCACTTCTCCGCCGTGAACTCCTGCCTTTGGCCCGATGTCCACTATATAGTCGGCGGCACGCATTGTATCCTCGTCGTGCTCCACCACTATCAATGTGTTACCTATATCGCGCAAATTTAATAAAGAATGTAGAAGTTTTTCGTTATCGCGCTGATGAAGCCCTATACTCGGCTCGTCAAGAATATATAAAACGCCCGTAAGCGCACTGCCTATTTGAGTTGCAAGCCTTATGCGTTGGCTTTCTCCGCCCGAAAGGGTAGACGCATTTCGCGACAGTGTGAGATAACCTAAGCCCACGTTGGTTAAAAAGCTTAATCTGCTGTCGATTTCCTTAACTATACTGTCTGCTATCAGATGCTCGGTTGAAGTAAAAAATGAAAAGTCGGCAAAATTTTTCAAATCGTCTATTGCCATATCGCACACTTCGGCAATGTTTTTGCCACCGACCGTAACGGCAAGCGCCTCGCGCTTTAACCTTTTACCCTTGCAAACAGGGCAGTCGGATATACGCATATATCGCTCTATATCCCACTTTACGCCGTCTGACGAGGTTTGACTGTATCTGCGCTGCAAATTGACGACAAAACCCTCCCATGCGGTTTTATAGCTCCCCGTAAAGCGATAGGCGTTATATGCAAGCTCTATTTTTTCTCCGTTATTGCCATACATTAACAAGTCATATACTTCTTTTGGCAACTCCGAAACAGGCACATCCAACGAAAAATTATAGACTTTGGCAAGCGAAGTCAGATACATTTGAGTCATTGACGACGATTCCAGATTCCAACCGCTGATTTTAATTGCACCGTCACGAAGAGATTTGCTCTTGTCCGGACAGATTAAATCGGGGTCTACAGTCTGTTTAAAGCCCAAACCGGAACACTCGGGACACGCGCCCCACGGGGTATTGAATGAAAACAGACGCGGTTCTATTTCTTCGATTGATATTCCGCAGTCGGGGCACGCATATTTGGAGGAGTAAAGCTCCTCTTTTTCGTTATAATCGATGACAACTAAGCCGTCCGTAAGGCGCAACGCATTTTCAAGGCTGTCCGTCAAGCGCTTTAAAATACCTTCTTTAATTACAAGCCTGTCAATTACGACCGAAATGTTGTGCCTTATATTTTTTTCAAGCTTTATTTCCTCTTGAAGGTCGTAAATAATGTTGTCGATTTTTACTCTGCCGTAACCGCTCTTTTTAAAGCCGGCAAGCTCCTTGACAAACTCACCCTTTTTTCCACGGAAAACGGGTGCTTCAACTATTATTTTGCTGCCCTCTGGCAAAAGCATTACTCTGTCGGCTATTTCATCGACAGACTGTCTGCGTATTTCACGACCGCATTTCGGGCAGTGCGGAATGCCGACGCGCGCATATAGCAGCCTGAAATAGTCGTAAATCTCGGTAACCGTGCCGACCGTCGAACGCGGATTGTGCGAAGTGGTCTTTTGGTCAATGGAAATTGCAGGAGAAAGCCCGTCGATAAACTCAACGTCGGGTTTTTCCATTTGTCCCAAAAACTGCCTTGCATATGATGAAAGACTCTCAATATACCGTCTTTGACCTTCAGCAAATATCGTATCGAATGCAAGCGTAGACTTACCGCTGCCTGAAAGACCTGTAAACACAGTAAGCGTGTTTCGGGGGATATGCACGTCGATATTTTTAAGGTTATTTTCCTTAGCGCCTTTAACAAAAATTTCTTCTTTCATTGCTTCTTCATCTTCATTAATTTTTTTCTTAACTCGGAAATTGCGTCGCGTATCTCTATGGCGCGTTCAAAATCGAGTTGAGCCGAAGCCACCTTCATTAGCGCCTTCAACTTTTCTATTTCCTGAGGGATATCGGCAGGCTTTATATCATCTACAGACGATTTTTTGCCCGTAATGCCTATTGAATTTTTTACTTCTTTTATTATTGTTTTGGGTACTATACCGTGTTTTTCGTTATAGTCGCGTTGAATTTTTCGGCGGCGATTAGTTTCGTCAATGGCTCTTTTCATACTGCCGGTAATAGTATCGGCATACATTATAACTCTGCCCTCGGCATTTCGCGCCGCTCTGCCTATGGTCTGAATAAGCGAAGTTTCGCTTCGTAAAAACCCCTCTTTATCCGCGTCTAAAATTGCAACAAGCTTTACTTCGGGTAAATCAAGCCCCTCTCTTAAGAGGTTGATACCGCAGAGAATATCAAACTCTCCGCTGCGAAGCCCGTTTACTATTTCAATGCGCTCCAAGGCGTCAATATCGCTGTGCATATACCGTACCTTTAAGCCGTGTTCCTTTAAATAGTCGGTCAGGCTCTCCGCCATACGTTTAGTCATTGTTGTTACAAGAATACGACCGCCCGATGATATGACGCTTTTTGCTTCTCCCAAAAGGTCGTCAATTTGAGATTTGGTGGGTCGAACTGAAATTTCGGGGTCGATAAGTCCCGTAGGGCGTATTATCTGCTCGACAACATTTCCGGCTTGTCCCAATTCATAGGGCGCAGGCGTTGCAGATACGCAAATAAGCTGAGGTACACGAGCATCGAACTCTTCAAACGTCAAAGGTCGGTTATCGTATGCCGACTGCAACCTGAAACCGTACCCTACCAGATTTTCCTTTCTCGACCTGTCCCCGTGATACATTGCGCGTATTTGCGGAATAGTCATATGACTCTCGTCTATAAACACTAAAAATTTGCCTGCAGGAAAATAGTCGAGCAATGTAAAAGAGGGTTCCCCCGGACTTCTGCCGTCAAAATAACGGCTATAATTTTCAACTCCGCTGCAATAGCCGATTTCGCGCATCATTTCCAAATCGAATGTTGTGCGCTGTTCGAGCCGCTGCGCTTCCAACAGCTTTCCTTCGTCACGGAAAACTTTTACTTCATCTTGAAGGTCACGCTCAATCAAAGAAAGCGCAGACTTCATTTTGTCGTTTCCCACCGCATATTGACTTGCAGGGAATATCAAAACGTGTTTTAGTTCGGAAACAATATTGCCTGTAAGCGCGTCCTCTTCGCAAATTTTATCTATTTCGTCACCGAAGAACTCAACCCTTATTGCAATTTCCGAATTGCTTGCAGGGAATATTTCGACCGTATCACCGCGAACCCTAAACGAAGAGCGCTGAAAATCGATATCACGACGCGCATACTGAATTTCCACAAGTTTTTTTATCAAATAGTCGCGCTCCATTTCCATACCGGGGCGCAAACTTATTGCAAGTCTGAAATACTCCTCGGGTGCGCCGAGTCCGTAAATGCAGCTTACGGAAGCGACTACAATTACATCCTCGCGTTCACCGAGCGAGCTCGTTGCCGAGTTTCGCAACTTGTCGATTTCATCGTTTAAACTCATATCCTTTTCGATATAAGTATCCGTCGAGGGTATGTAGCTTTCGGGCTGGTAATAGTCGTAATAAGAAACAAAGTACTCCACGCGATTGTTGGGAAAGAATTCTTTAAACTCATTACACAACTGCGCCGCAAGCGTCTTATTGTGAGCTATAACCAAGGTAGGGCGATTGACATTTTGAATTACGTTTGCCATCGTAAAAGTTTTGCCGCTGCCTGTAACACCCACCAACAATTGCGTCCTTATACCGTCAATAACCCCTTCTGTCAAGCTTTGAATGGCCTGAGGCTGGTCTCCGGTAGGCTTAAATTTTGAATGTAATTCAAACTTCATATCATAAGAAATTATACCCTATTTTAAATTTTTTTACAACTGTTTGAATGCGTATTTTTACAAAAAATAAACTTTTGTTTGCATTTTTTGCAAATTAAAAACGCCCTTGCGAAAACAAATCGCAGGGGCGTTTTATTTATATTAAGATAATTTTTCCAAAAGTTTAAGATCAATACCCTTATCGCCGATTTTTATAATTTCAACTTTGACAGTGTCTCCGATTTTTACGACGTCCTCAACCTTTTCCACACGCTTGTCCGAAAGCTTGGAAATGTGAATCATACCGTCTTTACCGGGAGCGAACTCAACAAATGCGCCGAAGTTGAGAATTCTTACAACTGTTCCGACAAACATATCTCCGATTTCGGGATCGTGAGCAATGTTAAGGATTATAGACTTTGCTTTAAGCGCATTTTCAATAGGTCCTAAGCAAGAAACATAGCCTCTACCGCTGTCGTCCTCGTTAAATTCGATTTGAGTGCCCGTTTCTTCCATAATCTTTTTGATTACGCAACCCTGCTTGCCGATGACGTCACCGATTTTTTCGGGATTGATTTCAAAGCTTACAATCTTGGGAGCGTAAACCGAAAGCTCGGAAGCCACTTCGGGAACGCATTCAAGCATTTTAGAGAGAATGAACTGCCTACCCTCGTTAGCTTGATTTATTGCGGTATGCATAATCTCTTCGGAAATGCCTTTAATTTTGATATCCATCTGAATTGCCGTTATACCTTGAGTAGTTCCGGCAACCTTAAAGTCCATATCTCCCAAAAAGTCCTCTAAACCCTGAATATCGGTAAGAACCTTGAACTCTCCCGTTTCCTGATTTTTGATAAGACCCATTGCAACGCCTGCTACGGGAGCTTTAATGGGAACGCCTGCGTTCATAAGCGCCATTGTAGAACCGCAAACCGACGCCATTGACGACGAACCGTTAGAGGACGTAATATCGTTTACAACTCTTATAGCGTAAGGGAAGCTGTCCTCGTCGGGAAGTACGGGAATGAGCGCGCGTTCCGCAAGCGCGCCGTGACCTATTTCACGCCTACCGGGAGAACGGAGAGCTTTTGCCTCACCCGTGCAATAGCCGGGGAAATTGTATTGGTGCATATATCTCTTTGACGTTTCTTCGTCCAGCCCTTCAAGCTTTTGAGCTTCTCCAAGCATACCGAGCGTACACGTCGTAAGCGTCTGGGTTTGTCCTCTTGTAAATATAGCCGATCCGTGTACACGGGGAAGAATTCCCTTTTCGCACCAAATGGGGCGCACGTCTTTAAGACCTCTGCCGTCGGGACGAATACCTTTGTCGAATATCTTTGCGCGAACCTTTTCTTTAGTGAGATAGTAAAGGCTGTCTTTAATTTCGCGCTTGTTATCGGGATATATTTCAGCGAAGTGTTCCAAAATTTCCGCTTCTGCCTTATTTTGTCTTACTTCCCTCTCCTGTCTGTCGAATGTATCGATAGCCCAATCTATTTTTTCGCTTGCAAATTCTCTTACAGTTTTATCAAGCTCTTCGGGAATGTGATAAAGTTCGATTTCAAGTTTAGGCTTGCCGACCTCTGGAACGATTTTTTCTTCGATGAACTTGCAAATTTTCTTTATTTCTTCGTGACCGAACATAATTGCGCCGACCATTTCGTCGTTGGTAACTTCGTCCGCGCCGGCTTCAATCATTAAAATAGCGTCTTTTGTTCCTGCAAGGTTGAGATGAATTCTGCTCTTCTCGCGCTGAGCAAGGTCGGGATTGATAACGTACTTTCCGTCAACCATTCCAACTACAACCGAGCCCGTAGGACCGGCCCAAGGAATATCCGAAATTGCTATTGCTACCGAAGAACCTATCATTGCGAGAGGTTCGGGAGAGATGTCGGGCTCGACCGAGAGAGCCTGCGCCGTAACTACAACGTCGTTGAAAAGCCCCTTGGGGAAAAGCGGTCTTAAAGGTCTGTCGATAAGTCTTGCGGTAAGAATTGCCTTGTCGCTTGCTCTGCCCTCGCGCTTTTTAAATCCGCCGGGGATTTTGCCGATTGAGTACATCTTCTCTTCATAGTCCACCTGCAAAGGGAAGAAATCCATTCCGTCACGGGGTGCAGCCGACATACATACGGAAACCATAACTACGGTTTCTCCGCACCTTACAACGCACGAACCGTTTGTCTGTTCGGCGTACTTACCCGTTTCGATAATTACGTCTTTTCCGCCGACTTTAAATGTAAATTGTTTGTTGTTCATATACCTGTTCTCCTTGTTCTTGTGTCTGCGACCCGTGCCGCAAACGAAAAATGAGCGTGACTATATTAGCCCCGCTCTTTTTAATTACTTTCTCAAATTCAACGCTGCGACTATTGCACGGTATCTTTCGATATCCTTGCTCTTCAAATAGTCCAAAAGTCCCCTGCGGCGACCGACCATTTTCAAAAGACCGCGGCGTGAATGGTTATCGTGAATATGCTCTTTAAGATGCTCGTTGAGATGATTGATTCTCTCGGTCAAAAGTGCTATCTGCACTTCGGGTGAACCTGTGTCACCTTCCTTAATTGCGTATTTTGCGATAATTTCCTGCTTTTCCATTTAATTTATCCTCCTATGGAATATTTGCGAAAACAAAGCGCAACGTTGAGTATTCGCTTGGCTTTGTAACCGTAACGATATAATTCTAACATACTGTTTTTAAAAATGCAAATGTTTTGACGGCGTTTTATTTAATCTTTAAACAACTTATTGCGCTCTTCTATAATTTTATCGCATTTTTCGATATAAGTCGGGATATCTTTGGGTGCTGCGTAGCGCTCTATCCTGTCCTCGGTGCCATAAAAATGCTTTGAAATTGCATTTGCACCTACGGCTATATTGTCGGTAATCTCTTCCATAACGTCTATGTTATAGACGCACGCCTTACCTTTTTTTGCCCAGCCGACGTTTTCAAGTCCACCTGCCTGATATTTTTGTCGATAAAGATAATAAGGCTCATACCCTGCGGCAGTCAGTTTTTCTCTGGAAAGCGCAATCATATCCGAAATTCCGGATACATTTAGCCTTTTCAAACCTTCTTTGAGCTTAGCTCCAGACTTCAAAGATAGCGTATGAACGGTTATATTTTCGGGGTCAAGTTCTATTGCCCTGTCTAAAGAATACGAAAAGTCGTTTACCGTTTCGTCGGCAAGCCCTGCTATCAAGTCGAGATTTATGTCGAACCCGTATTTTTTTGTCGCGGCGTACGCCTCTAAGGTCTGTGCGCTCGTATGCTTTCTGCCGATTTTTTTAAGAGTCAAATCGTTAAAGGTCTGCGGATTGACACAAATTCTGTTCACGCCGAAATCCTTTGCCGACTTTAACTTTTCTTCGCTGAAAACGTCGGGTCTGCCAGCCTCCACGGTATATTCCACTTTACCGTCAAAAATACGATTGACCCCCATATATGCCTTAACTAACAGTGAATTATCAAGCACAAACGGCGTGCCGCCGCCAATGTAAATACTGCGTAAATTGTTGATTAGCGGTCTTACGCTTTCAAGCTCTTTTATAAGGCAATCGACATATTTTTCGACGTAAATTTTTGTTTTTTCTATCGGAGCGGTAATGAAAGAACAATACTCGCACTTTGTAGGGCAGAAAGGCAAACTTATATATAAATCCTGTCCGCCCTTTTCATAAAGCCCTTTTTGAGCTTGAAGAACGCGCTTTACAAGTTGAGTATTGTTTGGCGACACGCACATATCGTCAAACAGCTTTTCAAAGCTTCCGCCCGAGGCAATTTCGGTATAGGCAAGTTTAGTTGGGCGTATGCCAGTCAGTGCACCCCAAGGCAAGTTATAACCTTTTATTTTAGAAAGCACCTTATAAAACGCAAGTTTACACGAGCGTTTAGCCAAACGCTTAAATACAAGCTCGTCTTCGGCTTTGTTTTCTTCTTCGAAATCGAAAAATTCACCGTTGTACTCTATTGAATTATAAAACTTTCCGCCAGAACTTGAAAAGTAGTGCGTAAAGTTTTCGTTTTCGCAATCAAATGCACTTAAAACAAGCATTATTTCGGGACGTAGCGCTTCGACATTTGTATCAAGCATCTATAAATTCCTCATATATCCGTTAAATTTACGCTCGAAATCAAGCGTCGTATCTTCCCCGTGACCGCAATAAATTGTAAAATTTCCGTCGAGGGAGCCGAGCTTTGAAAGGCTGTTTAAAAGCTTTGTATAATTGCCCGTAGGTAAATCGCACCTGCCTATATTGCCGCAAAAAAGCGTATCCCCCGAAAATAAAAGGTTATCGATCAAATAACAAACGCTGCCTTCGGAATGTCCAGAGGTTCCCAAAACTTTGACGTTTAATCCACATAAATGCAGAGTATCCCCATCGCTTACGGTTTTTGCAATTTCAAAATGCGGAACTGTTACACCCCCGAATATGCCGAGGTATTGGCTGCTGAATATAAGATTTTTTTCCTTTTCTCCGCAAATTATCTCTACACCGTCGTCAAAAAACTTTTTACAGCCGCCGACATGATCAAAGTGTCCGTGAGTTAAAAGTACGGCTTCGATTTTTATATTAAGATTTTTACATATATCATATACGCTTTGTTCGGCGCAATCAATCAAAAATCCATTGTCGCCGTTTGATACAAGATAGCTGTTAGAAAACCCGATATCCGAGGGGATTTTTAAAACTTTCATCAATTAGTAGTCCTGAAAACGTCAATAATACGCCTGTTTTTCTTTAAACGATTTACCAGCAAATCTATATCGGAACGCTTATTTAACTTAATTCTGACGTCTACTTCCGCATGTTTATCTTTATTGACCCTGCCGTTAATCTGAGTGAAAGAAAGGCGCATAGCCGAAATTTCAGCTATAATAAATGCCGTTAGACCGTCATAGTTGTCGCCGACAACTTTTATGCCCGCCAAGAATTCCGCGTCAACGTCCCCCGTCCACTGCGCAGGTTGAAGCCTGTTTGCGTCCAAGTCACCGAGATTAGGACAGTCGCATCTGTGCACGATAACGCCTCTGCCGTGCGAAACGAAGCCGACTATGTCGTCACCCGGTACGGGATTGCAACAGTGCGCAAAACGCACCAAAAGTCCGCCCATACCCTTTACGGTAACGCTGCCTGCAGGAGTATGCTTAAGCTTATTTGCGTCGACAACTTCTATAGGCTTAGGCATCTCTTTCTTGTAATAGTCTATAAGCTTATAAATGACCTGATTAATGCCGACCGCGCCGTAACCGACAGAGGCAAGCATTTCGTTTACCGAACTGAAAACAAGTTTATTTGAAAGCTTTTTAAACGCATTTTCCGTAAGCAAGTCGTTTAAGTTATACCCTTTGCGCTTTGCCTCCGCTTCAAGCATTGCCCTGCCCGTCTTGATATTTTCCTCTTTCATTTCGCGCTTGAAGAACGTTCTTATTTTTGCGCGAGCGGAACCAGACTTTACGAATTTAAGCCAATCCCAAGAAGGGCCGCGGCTGTTGGACTGTGTTAAAATTTCTACAACGTCACCCGTGTTTAAATGCGAATCAAGCGCAACTATTTTGCTGTTTACCTTCGCGCCCACGCATTTATTGCCGACCTCCGAGTGTATTGCATAAGCAAAATCGACTGGAGTAGCTTCGCGCGGAAGCGAAATTACCTTGCCGTGCGGCGTAAAAACAAGCAATTCATTGTCGTACAAATCGCTTTTTAAGCTGTCGACAAACTCTTTGGACTCGTTTAAACTGCCCTGCCAATCCATAACGTCGCGTATCCAGGAAAGGCGCGCGTCAAAGTTATTTTCGTTTATCTTGTTCTCTTTGTATTTCCAATGCGCCGCGATACCGTACTCAGCCATCTTGTGCATTTCTACTGTGCGTATCTGAATTTCGAAAATCTGACCGAAATTTGTGACAACCGTCGTGTGCAAGGATTGATACATATTGCGCTTGGGAGTTGCAATGTAATCCTTGATACGACCGGGTACGGGCTTCCACTCCATATGAATTTTACCGAAAATTTCATAGCACTCTTCAACCGTATCAACTATTACGCGCACGGCGGTCAAGTCGTAAATCTGGTCTAAAGTTTTGCCCTGATTTTTCATTTTGCGGTAAATTGAATAGAAATGTTTGGGTCTGCCTATTACTTCTCCGCCTATTTTACTGTCGCTTAATATCTTCTTTATCTCTTCCACGACGTAACTGACGAAAGATTGGCGTTCCTTCAATTCCTGATGAATATTGGTAACTAAAAACTCGTACGCTTCGGGGTCGGTATATTTAAGACACAAATCCTCTAATTCACATTTAATTTGCGAAATACCAAGCCTGCCTGCAAGCGGAGTGTAAATTTCAAGAGTTTCCTTTGCAATGCGTTGCTGGCGTTCCATTGACAAAAAATTGAGCGAACGCATATTGTGAAGCCTGTCCGCAAGCTTTATAATGATAACACGAACGTCGTTTGCCATTGCAACGAAAATTTTGCGGAAGTTTTCGGCGTCCTCTTCCTCGTGGGTACGAAACTGAATTTTATCGAGCTTGGTGACGCCGTCAACGAGAGTCATTATTTCCCTGCCGAACTTGCGTTGAATATCGTCCTCGGTGGCTTGCGTATCCTCAACCACGTCATGCAAAAAAGCAGCTGCAACGGTGGGTGCGTCTAATCCGAGGTCAATCAATATTTCCGCTACTGCGCAGGGATGCGAAAAATAGGGCTCGCCGGAAGCACGCTTTTGACCGCTGTGCATTGTCTCGGCATACTCGTAAGCCGCCTTTAAAATTATACTGTCCTCTGCGCTGTAATTGTTTTTTATTTTGTCAAGAACGTTCATTATAGTAACCGTTTAATAATAGAGTCGACTGAGTTGTACAGAGCCGAATTTTCAAGTTTGCTTTTAACTCCGCGCACAACTTCCAATTTTCCGTTTGCATATGATATTATGCCGAGTTGCTCAAACACTTTAATCGCAAAATATACGAGAGGTTTTTCATGATTCCACGAATTGATTATTGCCGTTTCAGCAGCGTCGCACCCCTCGAAATTACCGCTATTTGCAGAAATACCTGTAAAAATATTGACAAGCGCCTGTCTGTCGCACGTCAGTTTATTGATATAATCCGGAATGATCGCCTCGTCGCAGAGCTTGGAAGCAAAATTTCTGTTTACAAAGCTTTCATTTCCGTCAAGGTAAATAATGCGCTTATATCCGCTTAAATCCGCATCGCTGTCTGGGGCAAGCAGTATTTGCGTCAAATTGCTCTTTGCCGTAGGGTTAAAAATATCGACGTTTAAATTAGCTGCATTTTTAAATTTGCTTATTGTGGAAGGCTGCCAGCATACAAATAGCGTACCTATTCCGCCGCGTGCCATTAACTGCTCTATTTCTGATTTAGATATGCTTTCAACAGGTTGATTTAGCCCGTTGCTTAAAGCGCTTATACCGCTAATAGCTATCTCGTCGGCAGCAAGCTGCAAAGACGAAGAGTCGTAAATTAAATCGCGCACAAAGCCCTTTATATATTCTTTACCGCGAAAAGTTGAAATGTTATACTCGAATATAAGCTTTTTGGGCATTTCGCTTTCAAGTATTTTTTTATACTTGGCTCCGCCGAAATACATTAAATCGAGGTTGCCGCTCTTCAAAGACAGATGCAAGCCTTGCGGCTTTAAAACTCTTGTCGAGAGCGAGCGAGCGTCAATCTCAAACATAGGTCGTCTGTTACCAACCCCGAAAGGCTCTAAAAGCTCTAACTCCCTTACAAATTTTTCGGAATAGGACGCGTCTAAATTGCCGTTTATAAATACGGTAGGTACAAAATCACCCTGCACATAATGTTTGGACAAAAACTCTTCGAGCGCGTTATACAGATTGTCAAAATTTTCAAGCTTAACGTTCACGCCTGCCGCCTGCGAGTGCCCACCGAACTCGGCAATATAGCTCTCACAGGCTTTTAGCGCCTCAAATATATTTACGTTTTCAATAGATCGCGCCGAACCTTTTAGCGTATCCCCGTTTTTTACAAATAATATAGTCGGGCAAGAGAACTCCTCGGCTATTCTTGCGGCAACTATACCGACAAAACCGGAGTTCCAGCTTTCGTTATAAAGCATTATAACTCTGCCCGTCCGGCCTCTGTCCTTAATCATTTGCTTTGCGCTTGAATACAACTCGTCGCAGCATTTCTGACGCTCGAGATTGTAAGCCGTAAGTTTTGCCGACAGGTCGAATATTTTTGTCTTGTCGCGCTCGTTAAACAGCGTTAGCGCAGCTTTAGCGTCACCCATTCTTCCTGCCGCATTTATTTTGGGTGCAATGGTAAACGCAAGAGTTTGCGAAGTAACGCTGTCTTGTCTGTTTAAAAATTGCACATAGCAGTCCGAAGGGGTATCGTTGATTAAATTAAGCCCCTCATAAACTATGTCGCGGTTTTCCCCCGTAAGAGGTACGCTGTCCGCAACGGTAGCGATTGCCGCAAAATCAAGATATTTGTAGGCAGCTTCACCGAGAAGCGCACAGCCGACCTTGAAGGCAACTCCGGCTCCGCACAAATTGTCATAAATATATCCGTCGTTGAACTTAGGATTTATACATATACAATCGGGGATAGTATCCGGAAGCTCGTGGTGGTCGGTTATTATGACTTCGGCGCCCATTTCCTTAATATACTCTACTTCTTTTGCACATGAAATTCCGCAGTCAACAGTAATAAACAGTTGAGGAAAAAACTCATCGAAAATTTCGTCGATTAATCCCACCGACAGACCGTAACCGTTCTGCCTTTCGGGAACGCAGATGTTGGCTTCAATTCCGAAATCGCGCAAAACGTTTGCCATTATAGTAGAAGCGCAAATACCGTCCGCGTCATAATCTCCGTAAACAACAACTTCCCATTCCTCGTCGCGCGCACGTTTAATAAGCTCGACCGCTTCACGCATTCCCTGCATTTTAAACGGCGAAATAAAGTGTGATTTTGAAGGGTGCATAAATTTTTGTATGCTATCCTTGTCACAAATACCTCTGCCATACAGAATACGAACGGTGTCCTCGCACAGGTTGCATTCCTTTGAAAGTCGACGGATAATATTCAGTTGTTCGTCCGAAAATACAAACTCGGGTAAAATTCTTTTCATAAAATGCAAAAAGCGAGGGTAAACCCTCGCTTTACTATAGATTATTTGCTTAAAGTCTTAGCTTTATCAACTGACTTCTTGTGCATTGCGTCACCGACAAGCTTAATATGCGAATATACCGCAGGTGTAAATATTGCCGTACCGTAAGCACAGGTTACAAATGCAACCAACGAGCAAAGCACGGGTGCAAGAATTGCGAGCGGAGAAAGCGAACTTATCGATAAAAGAACGAACAACACTACCGATAACGCTGCGAGGCAAGCCGGCATAACGGTATTTATCAATAAACTCTCGTTTGCGCTCTTGTCCGTCAATTCAAACACGGAAAGCTTTTTAAAGCTGTCTTCCTTGCTGTTTTTGCGCACTCTGTCAAACAGGAAGCACGTTCCTATAATCGTCGTCAACACGGTCAAAACAGCGAAAGTAGCTACCGTTGATCCTAAAGGTACTCTACACAGCGCAAGCAAAGCAATATACAGTGCAAAGTTGTGAACGTCGGCAAGCAAAGCGCCGAGCGCCATAGTAAGCCTGAAACGGATAACGAAATATACAAAGTGTAACGCAACGGCGCACGCAATTGTTATTGCCGCCATCGAAATGGCCTTGCCACCGCCCAAAAGCGTTTCTGCTGTGTGTAAGGAAGCGTAGCTGAACTGTATTCCGCCTTCGCTCAATACTTCCTTTTTAATCTCTGCATTTATAGCTTCTACTGCGGCAGTGAGCTTTTCGTCGCTTGCAGCCGTCGTAAATCTATATTCTATTCTTCCGCCCGTAGTTGTATCACCGTTTGCGGTAATATAGCTTTCAACGCCGGCATCCTTGAATGCTTTGTCGCATATTTCTGCGATAGGCTCAAGGGGATCCTTACCGCTGCCGCTGAAATCGATATCTTCATAGCTTACGGTTACGCTTTTATAACTTGCAAAGTCGTCAGAATAATTGAAAAATCCGTTAGCTACAAAGTGGCAAACCGTGCCGACTGCAAGTCCGAGCGCTATAATTATGCTTGAAATTATTATTAATAAGTGCATTTTTGAAGAGAGTTTCAAATTATTCAGCGCTTGCATTTTCGAATACCTCCCTCGAATAGCCGCAGAAAGCAACTTTATCCTTAGCCAATGACGAAATTACATACCACATAAATCTCGTGAACCAATACAGCGTATATGACGCAATTGTCGCAATAAACAGTATGAGTCCGCAAGCAGCAAGTTCGCCGACGCAAATCAATGCCATTAAAATCGAAACAATAAGCACAACTATATGCAGGTCGAGTATTGTAAACAACTGGTCTTTATAACCCGTCTTAATCGACGCGGAAATAACTCTGCCAAGCTTTGTCTGCTTTCTTACCGCTTCGAACACATAGAAGTTGGAGAAAGTTAAAAGCGCAAGTCCCAACACCGCGGTAAACGCACCTGCTATAGTGAGCTGAGTTCCTATCAACATAAGCGAAGTAACAATTACAAGGGCATAAATTACCGTTATAATTGCATTTACCCAACCGAGCGTCTTATATTTTATTACCGACAAAACAATTTGAGCAATTATAATTAAGAGAACTGCAACAAGAAGATATATTGCCGCATAATCTCCAAACGCCGAAGTAGAAGCAATCAATACCGTGCCGGAACCGGCAGAATCCGTATTATAACTGTTAGTAATTACTCCGCCGCCGATTATAGAACTGAGAACGATTGAAAAGTCGCTTGCAGAACTTGCGCTAGGAGTAAAATACATAGTTTTTGTTTCCAACGGAGTGCCGAGCTCGATTGTAAGCCCCAGGCTCTGCTCTCCGGCAAATATATACGCCGTACCTTCGGATGCCGAAGTCAAAACCTTGTTTATTTTTTCAAAGCCTTCGTCGGTCAAATTCATTTGAACAGCGTGCTGTCCTGCAAATTGATTATAACTTACAGAAGAGAAGAAGTCAGCAAAATCATCGTTGATATTAATGAGCGAGTTGGAGTTATCGTATTCCGTATTATCCCTGAGGCTCATTATGCCGTTGATAGTCAAAACCTGAACGGTATTGCTTATTTCGGTCAATTTTGTAGAACGTGAACCCGAGTCATAGTCTTTATAAGCCGCATAAGAGAAATTTGTAGGCACTGCAACGCGAATAACAAACTTGCACTCATTTTCAACGCTTACGGAATATTTCGAGTACCCTTTATCCCCAAATCTCTTGGAAATGACTTTTGCGTCTTCCGCAATGCTTGCGACAAACTCGTCTTCGTTTTCAAGCTTGTCCTTTTCAACGTAGACGCCTTCGCGAAGAACATATTTATCTATATACTCTTCTCTGTCCTCGCTGCCCTCGTCGTTAGCGACAAGGTTATAGTCCGAAACCGATATAACGCCCTCGGGATAGAGCAACGCATAAGCCTCACCCGTAAGGTCGCTGCCGAGGTTAATACTGCTTATAAAAGAGTTATACCTGCTTACATTGTTCGTGCCGGGTACGTCGCACGAAATTGTGGCAAAAAGCGATAATACCAAAATCGCGGCAAGCAATAATGCTGTTATAATCGCCGATTTTACTTTACCCATCTGTACTCCTATTTATTGTCCGAGTCCGCAAGGGAAACGGATATTAAAAACTAACTTATTATATTATAGTAAAAAAAGTTTTAGCCGTCAATAAATTTATGTCGTATGTATTAAAATACTAGACAAAAATTTATCAAATCAACCCTTTTTCAACTCTTTTTTTTCGGCAAGCACATGCATACCGCATTCTATGCGCTTTTTCATCATCGCGCAGGTTGCTTTATAGGGTTTGTTTATATCACCCTCAAAATGATAGTTGTTTGCCGAACAGCCTCCGCTGCAAATAAATTTTGCAAAACAATCCCCACACTCTTCACGCGTAAAAAGGCAAGAATTTGCAAATTTTTCTCTGATTTTTGCGTCGAGTTTACCGTCAAAGACGTTGCCCATATAAAAATCTTTATCACCTGCAAATTGGTGGCAAGGGTAAATGTCCCCGTTGGGAACGACAGAAAAATATTCGTTTCCGGCACCGCACGCCGAAACCTTTTTTTGCAGACAGACTCCGCCTTCCAAATCGACGTTAAAGTGGAAAAAATTAAACCCTTGTCCGTTTTGATATTTTTCAAGATACTTGTCGCAAAGATTTTCGTATTCGTCTAAAACAGTGGGAATATGCTCGTCCTTTATGGCAAGGTCGTCGATATCGGTTACTACGGGCTCCATCGAAATACTGTCAAATCCGTTATCCGCAAGGAATATTACGTCCTTGGAAAAATCAAGATTTTTTGCCGTAAACGTGCCCCTGACGTAGTAACATTTATCTCCGCGTGATTTTACAAACCTTTTTACGTTTTCTATGACGTAATCGAAACTGCCTTTGCCCGATTTTGTCTTTCGGATTGCGTCGTGCACTTCCTTTCTGCCGTCGAGCGACAATACGACGTTCTCCATTTCCCTGTTAAAAAAGTCGATTGCGTCATCGTCGAGAAGCAAAGCGTTGGTCGTGGTTGTAAATAAAAATTTTTTACCCGACTTTTCTCCCTGTTCCCTTGCGTATGCAACGACGTTTTTAATCGTTTGCAGACACATCAAAGGTTCTCCTCCGAAAAAATCAACTTCGAGAACCTTTCTTTTTCCACTGTTGGAAATAAGAAAATCTATTGCTTTTTTAGCCGTTTCCTCGCTCATAAACTCGCGCTCGGAATGATATGCGCCCTCGTCTGCAAAGCAGTATCTGCAACGCAAATTACAGTCGTGACAGATATGCAGGCACAACGCCTTTATCTCGTTTGACTTTATGGGGTAAGCTTTAATTTCATCGCATAAAAAAAGTCCGTCGCGTTGAAGTGCGGCAATATCGCTCTCTATTTCGGCAATCTTTTCTTCTGAAAAATCAGGGAGTTTACCTTTTGTTTCGTACTTAGCTTTGACATAATCGCAAGTATCCTTGTCGCATTCGTGCAAGCTTCCGCTGCCTGAATCGTATATATAGTGTTTATCCTTATATGAAAAAACGTGTATCATTGAGTGAGGAAAAGGAGCAGAGAACTTTCTGCTCCTGAAAATTTATTTATTTTAATTTGCCTTTTCGGGGTTTTGCTCTCTTGTAATTCTTTCACAGCTCTGGTTGCCTACCGTGCAGCTCGTTTTGCAAGCTGATTGACAAGTGCTTC
Organism: uncultured Christensenella sp.; assembly: GCA_910585685.1. Taxonomy (GTDB): domain Bacteria; phylum Bacillota; class Clostridia; order Christensenellales; family Borkfalkiaceae; genus Coproplasma. The sequence continues at coordinate 2,432 of CAJUEO010000008.1, read as the reverse complement.
TGCATTCGCCGCAACCCGTCACCTTTCTTTCCTGAGGTTTTGCAACTGTTTTTATCATATCTGAAAATCTCCTTAATTTTGTGCTTATTTAATTATAAATTAAGGAAAACAAAAAAGCAAGCGATTTAAACACTCTTTTTAATATTGACGGCAATTACGCCGGAAATTCCGCCGGCTACCGCGCCGATAAGAATTTCAAGCAAAAACATCCAACTTATTTGAAGCGAAAAAGAAATAAGTCCGTACAGCAAAAACGTAATTACAACAGCTATTACGCCGTAAATTACGCCTTTTATAAGCCCACGTTCTCCGCGTATAAATACAATTCCGCCAAGCGCAATGGATATAATTTTAAAAACTTGATTTACGGGTTTTACAGCCTCGATAGGTAAAGTAAAAAGTTGAATTATTATGGTAAAAAGTAATACGAATACAAGTGAAATAAGTACCGCGGCAAGCACCGCCTTTAAAATTTGAAAAATGTCTTTGCTCATAAAAAAACCTCTGCTTTAATCTATGCAGAGGTTTTTGAATTTAGAATTTAACTTATTTATCTTCTTTGGTCTTGCCGTTCTTTTTCTTTTTTAACATTTCGGGCTGGTCGCCTTCTGCGACTTCACTATTTTCCGAAAGCGAAGCTTGTCCCTCTGTCGAAACGGGCGTTTCGACGGGTACTTCCGCAGTTTCAACGGGCACGTTTTCGGTGGCTTCGGGAATTACAGGCACTTCGGAATTTTCCGTAACCTCTTCGGGTTCTGCCTTATCTTCCTTATGTTCGACAACTGCGTCGGTCTGGAAAATAGCCTGTTTATCGAACTTTATATAGCTTTTACCTGAATTTTCGGAACCTGTTTCAAGAACAAAGGTATTTTCCTCGTTATCAACTTCAACTACTATACCGCAAATGCCGCCGATAGTCTTAACCTTATTGCCGGGGCCTACCGCATCGATTAAATCCTTAGCGTCCTGCTCCTGCTTTTTTCTCTTTTTACTGCTAATGAAATAGAAAACTACTATAACGACAACAAGTACTGCTATAATTGCAAGCATTGCATAATTCATACCGTTGTCGGGTGCGGCTGTATCAAGTAATGAATGTAACATATTAACTCCGATTTTTTTAATTTATTTAACTATAATATTTTTTATAAATTTTTGCAAGCATTTTTATCGAAAAAATTCAAATGCCACAAAACTTTCACTAAACCAACTGAATTATATCACTCTTTGCCAAATTCCGAATAAAATTGTGCGGCAAAATCGTTTAAGCTGTCGGCAAAAATCGCTTCGCGCATATCAGACATAAGCTTGTGAAGAAACGTTATGTTGTGCAGACTTAGCAACATCGATGCAAGCATTTCATTTACGTTTATAAGATGCCTTAAATACGCCTTAGTATAATTTTCGCAACAATAGCAATCGCATTTTTCATCGAGTGCAGTAAAATCTTCGGCGTAAACAGCGTTTCTGACGACGGCTTTACCCTTTGACGTAAACGCAGTGCCGTTGCGCGCAATTCTGGTTGCAAGCACGCAGTCGAACATATCCACTCCGCGCTTTACTCCCTCGATAAGGCAATCCGGACTGCCTACACCCATTAAATATCTGGGTACGCTTTCAGGAAGCTCGGGTCGAATAAGTTCAAGTATCTCATACATGCGCTGTTTGGGTTCTCCCACGGAAAGTCCGCCTATGGCTATACCGTCGATTGCGTGCGGCTTCGCAAGTTTTAAACTTTGCATTCTCAAATCGTCATACATATTGCCCTGAACTATGGGAAACAGTGCCTGATCGTCGCGCGATTTTGCATCAAGACAGCGTTTTAGCCAATTATACGTTTTATTCATAGCCGCTTCCGCCTGCTCGTGAGTATAACCGTATTCACTGCATTGGTCAAACTGCATAATTATATCCGCGCCGAGGTTTTCTTCTATTGAAATGACCTTTTCGGGAGTAAACAAATGCTTGGAACCGTCTACATGCGAATTGAAATATACCCCTTCTTCTTTGATTTTATTCAACTTTGTCAAAGAAAAAACCTGAAAACCGCCGCTATCCGTCAATATAGGTCGGTCCCAATTCATAAATTTATGAAGTCCACCTGCTTTTTTGACCAGCTCGTCACCGGGGCGCAAATAAAGATGATAGGTATTTGATAAAATAATTTGCGAACCTGCCTCTTTCAAATCGCGCGGATACACACCCTTGACGGTTGCCTGTGTTCCGACGGGCATATACACGGGAGTTTTTATGTCTCCGTGAGGCGTATGATACACGCCTGCGCGTGCGCCCGTATATTTATCGATATGTTGTAGTTCAAATGAAAAATTTTTACTCATAGTTTGTTATTATAATTTTTTATACAATCATCATAGCGTCTCCTATGCTTACGGGACGCAGGATTTACGTCATATACCATATATATAATAAGC
>CAJUEO010000007.1 GCA_910585685.1 uncultured Christensenella sp. | reverse complement strand
CTATGTGGATAAATTTTTTTAAATTATTTTGTTGCAATCAGTTGACAATTCTACACAATATTAACGTATATTATTGACTTAATAACAATTTTCGGGTATAATATCTATATGCGCATTGAGAGACTAAAGCTAAAAAAACTTGATAATACGCGTGACCTTGGCGGTTTTCCGACAGAAGACGGCAGAACAATAAAGCACGGCAAGCTTATACGCAGCGGCAAATTATACAATTTGCCCAAATGCACGCTTGAACGCCTTGTAGATATGCACGTTACGACAATTATTGATATGCGCATAGATACAGAGCTTAACGAATACCCCAGCACCGCGGTCCCCGGTGCAAAACGCGTTCATCTTCCGCTTGTCTGCACGGCAACGACGGGCATAACGCACGAAAAATCTATGGCGCGCACAATGCTCAAAGAAAGCAAGCGCATAAAAAAAGAGTTCGGCTCGGCAGACAACTATATGCTTAGCGTGTACAAAGTACTTCTGTTCGACGAACAATCCCAACTGCAGATACGAAAATTTTTCGAGCTTGTAATTCAAGATGAAAACTGTGTCATATGGCATTGTAGCGCCGGAAAGGACAGAACGGGAATTTGCGCAATGCTGCTTGAACACGCGCTTGGCGTAGACGAAAAGCTTATTATAGAGGACTATGTAGCAACGGGAAAATTTCAACAAAAAAAACGTTTGTTGCAAAAGTCGGGGCTTGTTATAATGCCCATTCCCCACATGTTTAAGCAAATACTCTACGCATTGATGAACTCAAAACCTCAGTACATCATGGGCGCCATTGACGAAATCAAGCAAAGATACGGCACAGTTATAGATTACCTTAAACATGCTATAGGTTTGACTGAAGAACAACTACAATTTTTAAAAGACAAATACTTGCAATAGTCTGCGTTACATTACGATAACGCAGACTATTATTTTATTCCACCGTAACGCTTTTTGCAAGGTTTCGCGGCTTATCGGGGTCGCGCCCCAATGCCACCGCCGTTTGATAGGCAAGCTTTTGCACGGCTATTGCGGAAAGCAACGGGGAAAGATATTTATCGCAGCGCGGCAGCTCGAAAACATAGGGCGTTTCCGAACGTAGCTTTTCGATTACCCTGTCAACATTTGTAAATACCGCCGTTTTGCCGCCACGGGAGCGCACCTGCTCGACTGCGTTTACGCTTTTATCCGCCAACAAATCGTCGCAGATTATAAATACGGAGACGGTTTCCTCGTCAATTAGCGCAAGAGTGCCGTGTTTGAGCTCTCCCGATGGATAGCCTTCCCCGGGAACGTAAGACACTTCTTTCAATTTAAGGCTGCCCTCGACAGCGACGGCATAGTCCAAATCCCTGCCGAGAAAATATACTCCGCGCGCCTTGGCGCATACCTGCGCAAGTGAACCTATATTCAACTCTGCAACCGTCTTTTTACACAGGTCATAAACTTTATCTAATTTTTCGGGCTGACGCTTTGCAAGCAAGTTTGCCGTCAAATACAGCGCCGCAACCTGACCCGTATAGCTTTTAGTGGCGGCAACGCATATTTCGGGACCTGCCGCAACGGGAACAACGACGTGCGCAATGCGCGTAAGCTCGGAGTGGTGCGAGTTTGTTACCGCAACCACTTTTGCGCCGAGCGACAGCGCCAGCCGCGCCGCCTCGACAGTATCCGCAGTTTCTCCGCTTTGGCTTATTGCAAACACCGCCGTGCGCCCGTCGATTACAGGCTGTTTATACCTGAACTCTCCGCCCGTTTCGGCTTCGCAGGGAATTCTCGCAAAGCTTTCCGCATAACGTTTACCGATCATAGCCGCATGGTAGGCGGTGCCGCAGCCGACAAACACCGCGCGGTTTACGTCGCTTAAAATGGCTGAAAGTTTTTGCCTTATTCCCTCGAAAGCACGTTCGGTAAAACGCACGGAATCGGGCACTTCGCGCAGTTCTTTAAGCATATAGTGGGGGCAATTGTCCAAACCGAGGTCGCAACACACCGCAAGATTGGGAAAAACTTCACGCGATACGGGGGTTAAATTTTCGTCGTAAATTTTTATACTTTCGCTTGAAACTTCGGCAATATCTCCGTCCTGAAGAATTGATATCGTTTCGCAAAGTCCGGCAAGAGCGGGCTCGTCGCTTGCAAGATAATTTTCTCCGCTGCCGTAGCCGAGTATAAGCGGACTTTTGTATCTTGCGGCAATTATTCTGTTTTCGCTGTCACATATTGCTATAAGCGCATATGAGCCTTTGAGCATTTTTACCGTCTTTTGCATAGCTTCAAGCAAATTTCCGGAATAGTTTTTGTTTAAAAGATGAGCTACAACTTCGCTGTCGGTATCTGAAACAAACTTATAATTGTCGGAGATAAGCTTTCCTTTAAGTTCGGCGTAGTTTTCGATAATTCCGTTATGCACGACGGCAATATTCCCCGAACGGTGTGGGTGCGAGTTTGTATCCGACGGCACGCCGTGCGTAGCCCAGCGCGTATGACCTATACCGAGCGACGATTTGACGTCTTTTAAAAGAGGTAAAAGTTTTTCCACCTTGCCCTCTTTTTTGACAACAGACAGCTTGCCGTCGGCAAGATAAGCCGCACCGGAGGAATCATAGCCGCGATATTCCAGCCGTTTTAATCCTTGGTAGATTATTTCGGAGGCGTTGCGCCTGCCCGTATAACCTATTATTCCACACATATTTTTATTACCAATTGAAGTTTAATTGCGGCATATTTCGGGGGAAATGTATTTTCAGCCGCTATTGTCGCGTATATTATCGCTGATAATTTTTATAGCGAGCGCACAGTTTTCTTCGCTTTCACCCTCAGCCATTATCCTTATCACCTGTTCGGTACCAGAGGGGCGGACTACAAGCCTTAAATTGAGCTTTCTTTGCAGCTTTTCGCAGAGCTCGGATATTCCGCGCATGGCTGTCGTTTTTTCAAGCACGCATATGTTTTTAGCTATTTGAGGAAAGGGTTTACAGCCCTTCAACAGTTGCGAAAAACCGCACTTGTTTTCGACGAGCGCCTCCATAAGCATAATTGCGGTAACAAGTCCGTCCCCCGTAGTTTCATACTTCGAAAAGAGAATATGACCGCTTCTTTCTCCGCCTAAAACGCTGCCCGTCTTTGCCATAGTGTCGCATACGGTCTTATCTCCGACACCGCATATGTGGCAGGATATGCCGCAGTTTTCAAGGCTTTTTACTATGCCGCCGTTGCTCATGACCGTCATAACCACCGAGTTGCCCGAAAGCTCGCTGCGGCTTTTTAAATAGTTGGCTGCGATATATAAAATTTCGTCACCTGTAACTATTTCTCCGTTAACGCCTACGGCAATGCAGCGGTCGGCATCTCCGTCAAACGCAAAGCCCATATCGAGAGAATTGCAAACCACAAGCTCCCTGAGGGCTTCGATATGAGTAGAGCCGACGTTTTCGTTGCAATTTACGCCGTTCGGCACGTCACCTATGACAAAAGTCTTTGCACCGAGCGCGTCAAAAACGTTTTTAGCTATCTGCCAGGCGCTGCCGTTAGCGCAGTCCAGACCTATTTTAAGCCCTTTGTACGAACAGGTTGAAAGGGAGATAAGGTGCCCGACGTAGCGGTTGCGCCCAGAAACGTAGTCGACGGTGCGCCCTATTTTTTTGCCCGAAGCGTATGGGATATCCCTGCCGCCGAAGGGGGTGAGGTCACCGTCGAGATAGCTTTCTATAAGCGAAATTACACTGTCCTCCATTTTTTCCCCGTTGCCGTTCAACAGCTTAATTCCGTTGTCATAGTAGGGGTTGTGGCTTGCTGAAACCATAATTCCGCAGTCGAACCCGTCGCAACGAGTGACGAAAGACACAGATGGCGTTGTAGTCACATGAAGGATATAGGCGTCGCAACCCGAAGAAGTGAGCCCCGACACAAGTGAGTATTCAAGCATATATGAGGAGAGCCGAGTGTCCTTGCCGATTACCGCCCGACACTTGCCCTGCGACTTCGAACCGAAATACCAGCCGAGCACCCGACCGACTTTATAAGCCTGTTCCGCAGTTATAAATACGCCGGCTTCTCCTCTGAAACCGTCCGTACCGAAATATTTGCCCGTAATTTACTCCCCCTTTGCTCCTCTCCTCCTCTTTGTGTACACCGCTATACATATGTGCCGAAAGCCAAATAAATGAGTGTGGTTTTAAATACATATGTCTTAAAATAAAGACTTAACGCCGCCGCATATGCGTACAAAGTTTATTGAACTTGACAACATATCAGTGGCGGCGCAAGTATTTAAAAAAGATGGAGGGTTTTTAAAAAAGCCGTAATAAAGCATATGTACGAAAATTAAAATATGTTACCTCCCCCTCCGCTACTGTTCCCGTTTAAAAAAATGCAATAAAAAAATTCCGTTTTCCCGATCGGGAAAACGGAATTTGTAAATTTCAATTAATCGGAAATTACTCCATAACTGCCGTTGCGCCTGCAGCCTTGAGGTCAGCAACGATTTTTTCAGCCTCTTCCTTAGCAACGTTCTCTTTAAGCACGCCGCCCTTTTCAACAGCGCTCTTAGCTTCAACAAGGCCAAGACCGGTGAATGCGCGAACAACTTTGATAACGTCGATTTTCTTAGCGCCTGCGTCTTTAAGAACGATGTTAAACTCGGTCTTTTCTTCAGCTGCTGCTGCGGGAGCTGCGCCTGCTGCGGGAGCTGCCGCTACTGCTACGGGAGCTGCTGCGCTTACGCCGAACTCCTCTTCAAGTGCCTTTACAAGTTCATTAAGTTCCAAAACAGTCATAGTTTTGATTTCTTCGATAAATTTCTTTACGTCTGCCATTTTTATTAACTCCTATTTTTTTATAATTAATTTTTTTACGTTTAAAGTCCGCCGACATAAATTTAATTTTTAATTCTTCTGTTCTGCGATTGCGCCCAATACTCTTACGATACCTGCAACCAAGTTGTTGAGTACGCCTGCAAAGTTCGACAGGGGAGCCTGCATAGAACCGAGCATCTTTGCGATAAGTTCTTCCTTCGAGGGCATTGTTGCGAGCGCTTTAACGCCTGCCTTGTCCACATATGCCGAGTCGACAAATGCGCTTTTAATAACGATTTTTTCTTCGTAGTCCTTAGATGCCGCAACCATAACCCTTGCCGCCGACGTTTCGTCCGCGCCGAAAGCTATAGCCGTGGGACCGTTGAGGTCTGCGTCGAAATCATGGTAACCCAAATCGTTTAAAGCCTTTCTTACAAGGGTGTTTTTGTAGACCTTGTATTCGCAATTTGCTTCTCTGCACTTGTTACGAAGAGCGGAAACTTCTGCAACGGTGAGTTTGTTGTAATCAACCAAGACTACCGACTTTGCCGCCTTTATCTTTTCCGTAATTTCTTCTACCACTACTTTTTTAGCTTCAAAATTAGCTGATTTTCTTTCTTCTGACAATGTTTACCTCCCTTCCGCAACATTCTGCGGTTATTCAAGAAAAAATTCCTTGCACCCAAAACGGCACAAGGAATCTAATAATCGCATATTAAAATTCATCTTGTAACCTGAGCGAGAAATTAAGCGAAAACGCACTCGCCGTCTTGGGCAACAAATTATTTTACTTTGACATTATAAACGTTTAACAATAGTTTGTCAAACTTTTTTTACAAGAATTAGTTAAATTTTAACCCTTGTTGTAGGTTACTCTGACGCCGGGACCCATAGTTGCGGAAAGGGTTACGCTTTTAATATACTGACCCTTTGCTGCCGCGGGCTTAGCCTTTACAATAGCGTCCATAAGCGCGTTAAAGTTTTCGGTGATTTTTTCGATACCGAACGACTTTTTGCCGATGGGAACGTGGATAATAGCCGTTTTGTCAAGACGGTATTCAACTTTACCGGCTTTAACTTCCTTTACAGCCTTAGCTACGTCCATAGTGACCGTACCCGACTTGGGGTTGGGCATCAAGCCCTTAGGTCCGAGAATACGACCTATTCTACCAACCATACCCATCATATCGGGAGTGGTAATCATTACGTCGAAGTCGAACCAATTCTGCGACTGAATGCGCTGAATTGTCTCTTCTGCGCCGACATAGTCAGCGCCGGCAGCCGTAGCCGCGTCCGCCTTGTCACCCTTTGCGATAACCAAAACCTTTTTGGTTTTACCTGTACCGTTGGGAAGGACGAGAACGCCTCTTACCTGCTGGTCAGCCTGACGGGGGTCAACGCCCAAACGAACGTGAAGTTCGATAGTTTCGTCAAACTTAGCCTTTGCCGTATCCAAAACAAGCTTTGCAGCTTCGTTTAAATCATAACTCTTGGAGCGGTCGTACAACTTAATGCTTTCTGCATATTTCTTTGCAAGTTTCATCGGTAGCCCCTCCTTACTCTTCAACGGTAACGCCCATCGAGCGTGCCGTACCCTTGACCATCGACTTAGCGGACTCGATATCCACACAGTTCAAGTCGGGCATCTTTGTCTTAGCGATTTCCTCAACCTGCGCCTTGGTAAGCTTGCCTACCTTGTCCCTGTTGGGGCGTGCGCTTGCCGTATCCAGACCCAAAGCCTTTTTGATAAGGACGGGTGTGGGGGGCGTTTTGAGTTCAAACGTGAAACTTCTGTCCTGATAAATTGTTACAACGCAAGGGATGATAAGTCCGGCCTGAGATGCCGTCTTTGCGTTGAATTCCTTAGTAAAGCCGGGAATATTGATTCCGTGAGGGCCGAGCGTCGAACCGACGGGGGGCGCGGGGGTAGCTTTACCGGCAGGGAGCTGTAACTTTACAACAGCCGTTACTTTCTTTGCCATTTTTGTTCCTCCGATGTGGTCAATCAAACGCGCCATGAAAAAAATTTAACGCGTTCTCCCACTATTTAAACCGTTGCAGTGCAACGAGTTTATATAAATTATTATTGCTTAACCTTGCTCGTCAAGTTTTTTTATTTGAATATACTCGACTTCTACGTCGGTATTTCTGCCGAACATCTGAATATTGACCTTTGCTTTTTGCGCCGCGTCGTTGAGCTCGGTAATTACGCCTTCAAAGCCCGTCAAGGGACCCGAGTCGACGCCGACTCTGTCACCGACGTTGAAATCGGCGTTCAAAACGACCTCTTCAAGGCGCATTTTTCTTATTTCAGCCTCTTTCATGGGAATGGGTCTGCCCTGAGGGCCGACGAAGCCCGTTACGCCTCTCGTGTTGGTAACCCAATACCAAAGCTGGTTGGAATAAATCATTTTAATGAAAACATAGCAGGGCAAAAGCTTGCGCTCGACTACCTTGCGCTTGCCGTTCTTCTCTTCGATAGTCTGTTCCATAGGAATTTTGACGTCGAAAATCATATTTTGCAGATTGTTGTTTTCAATCAACCGAAAAAGGCTGTCTCTGACCATCGACTCATAGCCCGAATAAGTATGAAGAATGTACCAACAAGGATTTTCGGGGTCTGCTACCATCGTTGCCATAGTTTACGCTCCGATACCGGTTATTAATTCTAACAGTTTCTCTAAGCCGACGTTGATACCCGTGACGACGAGCGTGAAAACCACGACTACGACGAGAACCACGCAAGTACCTCTGACCACCTTGGGAAATTTAGGCCAGGTAACGTTTTTCAGTTCGGAAAACGTTTCTTTGAGCTTTTTGCCCATGCTGACGAAAATATTGGGCTTTTTAGAGTTTTTATCTAACTGAGCCATAATTGTTTCCTTTTAAATAAATTATTTGCTTTCTTTGTGTTCGGTGTGCTTCTTGCAGAACGGGCAATATTTAGACATCGTAAGCCTGTCGGGGTCGTTACGCTTATTCTTATAGCTGTCGTAATTGCGACGTTTGCACTCTGTACATTCAAACGTTATCTTAGTCCTTACCTGTGCTTTCATTTTGGAAAACTCCGTACAAAAAAATTACACCCCCATTTGAGTGCGCTTTGAGTTTAACACACTTTTACGGGGCTTGTCAACCCTTTTTAAAACTATTTATAAATTTTTTTCGGCTATTTATTGCGCTGCATTGAAGTGCAAAGTCGCGCCCGTCAGCTTTTCGTTGCCGTTTGCAAAGTAAATTTCGTTCCATTGCTCCGCGGCACCCGTAAAATATACGTCCTTCACATTGCACAGGTAAAACGCGTTTACGCCTACGTTTTTTACGCTGTTCGACAAAAATACGGTTTCAAGCGCAATGTCCCCCGCAAACGCGGTTTCGGAAATTCTAACAACTCCGTCGGGTATAGTTATTACTTTCAAGTTCGAACAAAAGGACGCAAAACCGCTCTCCAAAGTAGTTACACCCCGTGAAATGGTCAAACTAACGAGGTTTGAGCAGCTTGAAAAGGCATGTGCGCCGATACTTGTAACGCCGTCGCGCATATTGACGATTTTTAGGTTTGCACAGGTTGAAAACGCGCTTGCGCCGATGCTTTCAAGGCTGTCGGGCAGGTCTATTCTTTCAAGCGCAGTACAGGACTGAAATGCGTATTCCCCCAGGGATATGAGCCCGTTACCAAGGTTTACGCTTACTAATTGTGCGCAGAACTCGAAGGCATGCGCGCCTATTTCCGTCACAGTAGAGGGCAAAGTTACCGATATCAATTTATCGTCGCCTTTAAACGCCTCGGGGCGCAGCGAAATTACGGGATAACCCTTGTATCTTTCGGGAACCGAAATATTCGGGCTTTGGTCTTCTCCTCTTCCCGAAACGGAGTATCCGATTAGCGTCTGACCCTCGTAGACCCCGTCATATACCAGACTTTCGCTGTCTTTAATCATATGACAGACAACGCATTCGTCTTTTTGAAAGACGTGCGGAGCACGCACGCTTTCTTCGCAAACGGTACAGTGTCTGACGTGATATTTATCTCCGTCGCTCGTCCAGGGGGTAAACTCGTGAACGTGTTCTTTTGCGCAGCCGACAGACAATGCGGCAAAAACTACGCCTGCGGAAAGTATAAAAAATATTAGCTTTTTAACAAGTTTCATTATAGTTGTTTCCTATAAGCGAGCCGCTCTCCGTCGGAGAGCGGCTCGCTTAAATATGATTAATCAAATTTAAATCATACTCGAAAGTATCGCGAGATTTGCCGCAACGTCCATATTAATTACAGAAAATCCCTCGGGCGTCTGCAAAATTACGGGCGCAAAATTAAGCATTGCCTTGACTCCGCTTGCAACCAGCCTGTCGCAAACCTCCTGCGCGTATTGGGCAGGAACGCATATTACGGCAAGCTTGACCGCCATTTTTTTGACGTCGTCGTCAAGCGAAGCAACGTCGCGTATGGGCTTGCCCGAAACGCTTTTGCCTATCTTTTCGGGATTGCTGTCGTATGCCGCCACAAGGTCAATTCCGTAATTTTTAAATCCGCCGTAGCACAAAATGGCATAGCCGAGCTCACCGGCTCCTATTAAAATCGCGTTCTTTTTGTCGTTACAGCCGAGATATTCCTCAAGCGCGGAAATAAGTTCGGACAAGACGTAGCCAACGCGCGTTCTGCCCTGCGCGGAAGTGTATGCCAAATCCTTTCTGACAAGAACTTCCCCCAAATTGAGCGCGTGAGCAATTGCGCCCGACGAAATATATTTGTCGCCGTCCTTTGCGAGAGTTTTAAGATAATTGAGATACACAGGCAGTCTTTGCAGACTCATTACGGGTATATTGCTTTTCATTTTATAACCTTATTTTAAATAATTTGAGCTTTGCGGACTTACCGTTTTAAAACAGCAAAGCCGCCGCGCCGTAAGCTCCGGCTCTGTTGCCGAGCGAAGCGCACTCTATTTTTACGGGTGCGAAGTCGGTGCCGCCGAAGAGTTCTTTATCTACAAGCTTTTGAAGGGGCGCGGTGAGGCGCGAACCCTGCGCGGCAACGCCGCCGCCAAGCATAACTATGTTGGGGCGGAAAATGTTTGCAAGGTTGGTTATTCCGCAAGCGAGATGATTTATATACCAATCGACAATTCTTTTCGCGGTCTTGTCGCTGTCCATATACTCGAACGCCGTTTTTCCGTCGGCTGTGTCGTTTGTATAGGTTTTCCACATATCCGAGCCGGTATCCTCTTCCATTTCGAACTTTGTTTTGGCGGTAAGCGCACGCGCCGAGCAGTAAACTTCGAAACAGCCGCGTCTGCCGCAGGTGCATTTAAGTCCGCCCTTTTCTATAACCATATGCCCGACCTCGGTGCCGGCGCCCTTGTTGCCCTCGAACAGTTTGCCGTCGATTACAATGCCGCCGCCCACTCCCGTGCCGAGAGTTATCATAATACTGTTGTCATAGCCCTTGCCTACGCCGAACTTTGCCTCACCCAGAGCAGCCGCGTTTGCGTCGTTGCACACTTCGACGCGAAGCTTGAATTTTTCGACAAGCAGCTTTTTTAAAGGATAGTTTTTAAGTTCGAGATTACCTGCAAACAATACCGTGCCCGAAGTTGTGTCGATAAGTCCGGGACAGCAGACGCCGATACCAGAAATTTGCGAAAATACGACGCCCAAGCGCTGAACAAGCTCGTCCGCAAGCACCTCTATCGTGTCGGCAAGGTCAGCCCCCACCTCAACGGGAACGCAGCCCTCGCTTAAAATATCACCCTTTTCGTTTATAACAAGACCTTTTATGGACGTTCCGCCCACGTCAAGCCCCATATAGTAATTCATAATAATCCCCTTTATTATATAATTATAACCATTATACACTTATAAACCCGACTCGTCAAGGGGTTAAGTAAAATTGTAGCGATAAACAAAAAAAGCCGCCGCAAAATATTGCGGCGGCTGACCTGTATTTATTAAAATCTGTCCGTGGAACCGAAGCCACCCTCTCCGCGGACGGTATCGGAAAGCTCGTCCTTTTGAATGAACTCAGCCGTGATGTACGGGGTTATTACAAGCTGCGCCACCCTCTCTCCGACCGCCACTGTCTGAGGCTCGTCGGAATGGTTTAAAAGCGCTACGCACACCTCTCCGCGATAGTCGCAGTCAACGACGCCGACCTTGTTTGCAGGAGCGAGCGAACGCTTTGAAGCAAGTCCGCTTCTCGCATAAATAAGTCCGGCATAGCCGACGGGCAGTTCGAGCGCAAGCCCCGTGGGGATAAGCACGGTTTTGTGCGGCTGCACGACTATATCCTGCTCGATACACGCATACAAGTCCGCACCTGCGGCAAACTGACTGCCATAGACGGGAATTTTTGCGCCGTCCCTCAATTTTTTAATACCAATCTTCATAAAAATACCTTTATCTTTCGCTGTTCTCGTCCCAAAGCACAATTTCGTCGCGCTCCAAAGTGGGTTTCAACATAATAATTCTTTGATTTGACGAGCCGCGGAACCTCAAACTTAAATCTTTGAGTTCCTCGACAAACTTGCCGTCTACAAGCACGTCGAGGCAGTTCAACATCTCGTTTACCGTATCGAGATTGCCGAGCTTGCCCGTAAGCAAATCCCTCTCCAAATCGTAGCCCGTGAAGCACCAGAACGACTTATCGGGGTGCGCCGCGCGAAGCTTTTTCAAAAACGGCGCAAGCGCGACTTGATTTTCAGGCTCGAACGGGTCGCCGCCAAGCAGAGTAAAGCCCTTTATGTGGCTCGGCTCAAGCCCCTTTATTATTGAATTTGCAACCTCCTCGGTAAACGGCTGACCGTAGCAAAAATCCCAGGTTTCGGGGTTGAAACAGTTTTTGCAATGATTGCGGCAGCCGCTGACGTACAGCGAAACGCGCACGCCCGGACCGTTGGAAATGTCAAACCACTTTATTTTAGCGTAATTCATACTTGATTAAAGGTGCAAAACCCTTGCCTTTATTTCCTTTGTCTTGCCGACGTTCCAGAAATTTTCACCCAGATAACCGCATGTACGGCGCGTTACATTCATTTTTCTCTGGTCCTTGTTGTGGCAAACGGGGCACTCCCACTCGTTGTCAGCGTTTATAATAATTTCCCCGTCGAAGCCGCAGACGTGGCAATAGTCGGACTTAGTGTTGAATTCGGCGTATTGGATATTGTCATAGATATATTTTACAACGTCCTCCATTGCCGTAAGGTTGTGGCGCATATTGGGAATTTCCACATAGGAAATAGCTCCGCCCGATGAAATTTGCTGGAACTGACTTTCAAAAGTAAATTTTGAGAACGCGTCGATATCCTCGCGCACGTCAACGTGATAGCTGTTGGTGTAGTAGCCCTTGTCGGTAACGTCCTCGATAGTGCCGAACCTCGCTTGGTCTATCCTTGCAAAGCGGTAACAGAGCGATTCCGCAGGCGTTCCGTAAAGTCCGAAGCCCAGCCCCGTCTGCTTTTTCCACTTTTCGCAATGCTCGCGCAGGGTGTTCATAACCTTTACCGCAAAAGCCGTGCCCTCGGGGGAAGTGTGCGAAACGCCCTTGACAAGCTTAGTTGCCTCGTAAAGCCCGATATAGCCGAGCGAAATTGTGGAATATCCGTCAAGCAGATACTTGTTGATTACTTCTCCCGGCTGCAATCTTGCGATAGCGCCGTACTGCCAATGCACGGGGGAAACGTCGCTGGTAACGCCCATAAGCGCGTTATGTCGGCACATCAAAGCTTCATAGCAAAGCTGCAATCTGTCCTCTAAAATTTCCCAAAACTTCTTTTCGTCACCCTTTGCTATTATTCCGCACTGAGGTAAGTTGATAGAAACGACGCCTTGGTTGAACCTGCCCTCGAACTTGTAATTTCCCTTTTCGTCCTTCCATGGAGAGAGGAACGAACGGCAGCCCATAGGGGAGAATACGTTGCCCTCGTAGTTTTCGCGCATTTTCTTTGCCGAAATATAGTCGGGATACAGCCTCTTTGACGAACACTTGACCGCAAGCTTTGTAAGATAGTCGTACCTGCCGCCTTTAAGACAGTTGTTTTCGTCCAGAACGTAGATAAGCTTGGGGAACGCGGGGGTGACATAGACGCCCTTTTCGTTCTTTATGCCCTGATAGCGCTGTTTTAAAATTTCCTCTATAATCTGCGCGTTTTCGTCGATATACTCGTCGTTTTCGTCAAGATACAGGAAAAGCGTGACGAAAGGGGACTGACCGTTTGTGGTCATAAGCGTGTTAATCTGATATTGAATAGTCTGAACTCCGGCTTTGAGCGACTCGCGAAGCCTCAGCTCGACAAACTTTGCCTTTGTGTCGCTGTCAATGGTGTCCCCGAACTTTTCCTCGCACTGAGCAATGTACTTTTCCTTGGTCTTGCGAAGGTATTTTCCGAGATGAGCAATATTTACCGACTGTCCGCCGTACTGCGACGAGGCAACCGAAGCAATAATTTGCGTGGTTATCGTGCAAGCCGTCTGAAAGGACTTGGGGCTTTCAATCATTTTGCCGTTGATAACCGTGCCGTTATCGAGCATATCCTTAATATTTATAAGGCAGCAGTTGAATATGGGTTGAAGAAAATAATCCGCGTCGTGGAAGTGAATTGCGCCCTCTTCGTGCGCCTTGGAAATATGCTCGGGCAAGAGAATGCGCCTTGTCAAATCCTTTGAAACTTCTCCGGCAATAAGGTCGCGCTGCGTCGAAGCGGTGCGCGCGTTCTTGTTGGAGTTCTCCTCCATAACGTCCTTATTGGAATTGCGGATAAGCGAAAGTATGCTCTCGTCCGTGGTGTTGGCTTTACGGATGAGCGCGCGCTCGTAACGGTAGAGGATATACGCCTTCATAAGTTGATATTTCTGTAATTCCATCAACTTTTCTTCGACCATGTCCTGAATATCTTCGACAAGCACTCTCACTCTGTGCCTTGCCGCGATATCGTCGGCGATAGCGTTAATTTGCGCGTCGGTAATTCTGTCCTCGACATCTACAGCCGCATTTGCTTTTCCAAGCGCTACGACTATTTTCTTTCTGTCAAATTCACAAACTGAATTGTCACGCTTAATAACTTTCATCTTTTTATCCTCCATTTCGTGCGAGTATATCAATCTTAACATATATATTGTAGTTTGTCAATAACTATAACCACAATATATTGTGTTAATTTGCATAAAAAATACTTATCCATGACCGCCTTTCAAGCGCGTCAGGGATAAGTATAATACTAAAATTTACCGTTGTCAAGCTTTGTAACACAATATCTTGTGTGAAATTTTCGACAACTTTCTACATATTGTAACAAGAGCGCGGCATTTATTCCCTTTCTTCCTCTAAAATAAGCTTAATTGCACTAATGCCACAAATTGCTTCGTCGAGAGCGCATATAACTTTATACTTATCCCTCTTGAATCTCGAACGCGAGCTCCAATTTTCACAGCTTGCGTGTCTGTTTGTAGTTTCTCGCTTTTTAGAACAGTTTCCGCACTCCGTTCGCAAAAAACAACTGTATGCCTTTTCGTAATAAGCCGTAAAATTACAGCAGGTAGTACATTCTCTTTTCATTTTTGTTGCTCCTTAATTAAATATTTCACACTTTTATGTGTAGCACAATAAAATTCTATTACACCTTTATGTGTTTGTCAAGCTTTTTAACACAAAATTGTGTAATATTATTTAAGAGGTACGCTTATGTTAAATTTTGGAGAAGCATTAAAACAACAAAGAATTTCAAACGGATTAAGTCAAAATCAATTGGCACAAAAGACAGGTATATCACAACAAAATTTAAGCCGCTGGGAAAATGAAGAAAAAACCCCTAGTATAATATTTTGCGCACAACTTGCAGACTTTTACGGTATCAGCCTCGACGAACTTGTCGGTCGTAAATTTTAAAATAGTTTAATTTATTGAATTATATGGAATAGCACAAAATTAATATCGAATAAACTAACAGCCCTTCGCTTGTGCGAAGGGCTGTTTAATTTATAATATAGTTTGATTTACCGCCTTTTTCCAACCTTCCAAAAGGCTAAGCCTGCGTATTTCCGACATTGTGGGCTTAAATTCCCTGTCGCAGACGGCGTTGTTTTTTATTTGTCCTATATCTTTCCAATAGCCGCGAGTAAGACCGGCAAGGTACGCCGCGCCGAGCGCCGTTGTTTCGACTATTTTAGGTCGGCTTACGTTTGCGCCCAAAACGTCGGCTTGAAACTGCATTAAAAAATTGTTTTTACTTGCGCCGCCGTCAACGGCAAGACGGGAAATACATATCCCCGAGTCACGCTGCATTGCCCCGACAAGGTCGCATACCTCGTAAGCGATACCTTCGAGCGCCGCCCTGACAATGTGCGCGCGAGTAGCGCCGCGAGTTATTCCCGTAATGACGCCGCGCGCCGAAGCGTTCCAATAAGGCGCGCCAAGCCCCGTAAACGCAGGCACGATATAAACTCCGCCGCTGTCGGGCACCGAGCTTGCATACACCTCGCTTTCGTCTGCCGACTCTATTATTTTAAGCTCGTCGCGCAGCCACTGAATTACCGCGCCCCCGACGAAAACCGAACCTTCGAGAACGTAACACGGTCTTTCGTCAAGGCTTGCCGCAAGTGTGGTTACAAGTCCGTTGTTGCTTTTAACGGCTTTACCGCCCGTATTCATAAGCAGAAAGCAGCCCGTGCCATAGGTATTTTTTACGTCCCCCTCGTCTATGCAGAGCTGCCCGAACAGTGCGGCTTGCTGATCCCCCACTACTCCGCATACGGGTATGGGTGCGCCGAAATACAGCTCGTCGATAACGCCGAAGTTATACCCCGACGGGTGCACGGACGGCAACATACTCTTAGGAATGTCAAAGAGCCGCAAAAGCTCGTCGTCCCATTTCAATGTATGTATATTATAAAGCATAGTGCGGCTTGCGTTAGTGTAGTCGGTTGCAAATATTCTGCCCTTTGAAAGCTGCCACAATAGGTATGTGTCGACCGTGCCGAACAGCAGTTCTCCGCGTTCGGCGCGCGCTCTTGCGCCCTCCACGTTGTCCAAAATCCACTTTATTTTAGTTGCCGAAAAGTAGGCGTCGGGCACAAGTCCCGTTCTGTTATAAATCTTTTCCTCGAAGCCCTCGCGCTTTAACTTGTCGGCATATTCCGCCGTTCTACGACACTGCCAGACTATTGCGTTGTACACGGGTTCTCCCGTGAGCCTGTCCCAAACAAGCGTTGTTTCGCGCTGGTTTGTTATGCCGACGGCGGCTATTTCCTGCGCGGAAACGTTTGCGCGGACTAACGCTTCACCTATCACCGCGACGGTTGACCCCAATATATCCCTCGGCGAATGCTCAACCCAGCCCGGTTTGGGATAAATTTGCGCAAACTCGCGTTGCGCGCTCGAAACAATATTTCCCTTTTTATCAAAGACTATGGCGCGAGTGCTTGTCGTACCCTGATCCAATGCAAGTATGTATTTCATACAGCCATTATACCACACCCGAGGTACACAATGCAATAGCTGAATTAAAATTAACCCCGTAATATGCCGCATTTTCGGGTATATTTAAAAATTTTTTAAGCATACTTTTAGTATGAGCAAACGTAAACAAAATAAAATGATTGAAGACATATACGAAAAATGCGCCTGCGCAAACGAGTGTACGGGACTGTTTCAGCGCGTTGCGCTCGACCCCGACGAAGTAAAAAAATTTCACGAACTTTATAACGAAGAAAGCGACTAAACAAGCGAAAGGGGGGGGCATATATGCCCCCCTTTCGCTTGTTTACAACTTTTCCGCTATATAATTTACATACTCTTTTACAAAGTCGCAGACCTTCAAATCATACAACATTCTCACGCCGGCGGCGTCCTCTATTTCGTTTACAACCCACTCTCCGTTATGCCGGATAAAATCAACGGCTATAAAGTCGGGTTTTAGATTGTCGCAAATTTTTAAAACGCATCTTTTTTGATTTTCGTCGGGCTCGGCAAGCTTGGCGCTGCCGCCAAGGCAAAAATTACTTTTAAACCCCGAGTTTGCAGTGCGCAGAACGCTGTAAACTATTTTGCCGCCGACAACGTACACGCGCATATCTTTGCCGAGTTCGGAACACGGCTCTTGCGCAATGTAGTGCTTGGGATAGTTTAAAAGTTCCTCTTCTCCCTCAACCCAAAAAACTTCGCTGCCGCCGTGACCTGCGCGCGACTTTACGATTACGGGATAACTCGCATTTTCAACCTGCCCCACAAGCTCCGTGTGCATAACGGGCAAGCCGAGCCGTTTGCATAACAGATAGGTCAGCCATTTGTCGTTTGCCGTTTTTGAGGTGAGCGCGTTGTTAAATACCCTTACGCCCTCGCTCTCTAACTTTGCGTTTACTTCGGGCGCAATTGCGCGGACTATTGCAAAGTCCGCTGCTTCGAAACAAGCCTTGGGCAAAGTCACAAGCTCAACGTCAAGCCCCCTTTCCTTTGCCCTTGCAATAACCTGCTCTATAAACCAAACGTTGCGCTTTGCGCCCTCGCTGTCGTATATAAGCAACCCGCGCTTCATTTGTCGCCGTCATCTCCGTTGCAGCTATCCGATTTGCCGTTTTTGCGTTTTTTCACGCACTCGGTCAACATATACTCTATCTGTCCGTTTACCGAGCGGAATTCATCGGCAGCCCAGCGTTCGAGCTCGGCATATAAATTTTCCGAAACCCGAAGCGGTATCTGCTTTTTCTTATTGCCGTCATTCATATCAATACAGCGAACCGCTGTTGACTATGGGCTGAGCGTCGCGGTTACCGCACAGTACAACCAACAGATTTGAAACCATTTGCGCCTTTCTTTCGTCGTCAAGCTCGACAATGTTGTTGTCGGAAAGCTTTTTAAGCGCCATATCCACCATAGAAACCGCGCCGTCCACTATCTTTTGCCTTGCCGCAATTATAGCTGCAGCCTGCTGTCTTTGAAGCATTGCCGCCGCAATTTCGGGCGCGTAAGCAAGGTTGTTTATACGCGCGTCCATAATTTCGATGCCTGCCATATTCACGCGGTTTTGCAGTTCCGCCTTCAATACGTCCGCAATCTCCTGCGAGGAACCGCGAAGCGACTTTTCATCACCGTTATCGCTCACGTCGTAGGGATACTGCCTTGCAACCTGACGTATCGCGCTGTCGCACTGCGTGGAAATGAAATTGAGATAGTTGTCTACCGCAAAAACCGCCCTTGCCGTGTCGGCAATGCGCCAAATGACTACAACGCTTATTTCAATGGGATTTCCGTCCTCGTCGTTTACCTTTTGTTTGTCGTTGTTCAAAGTCATAGCTTTTAACGAAATTTTCTTGTTGTACCTGCCCGAAGCCGGATTTTCAACCGAGCAGAAAGGGTTTACAAAGAAAAAACCGTCCTTTTTTAACGTGCCGTAATACTTTCCGAATAATGTAAGCACTATGCCCTCGTTGGGAGCAAGCACCCTCAGACCTTTAAGGCAAATTATTCCGACCAAAAAAATCAAAATGCCAAGTAAACTAAGTATAAGCGTAAGCATCGGTATTTCTTCGGAAATAACAAAGCCGTAAACCATTACCGCTATTCCGACAATTATCGACAAAATGCTCACCGCAAGCATAAGCCAACCGCTTCTGCTCTTTACTTCTCTTTCCGTAATGTTGCTGTTCATAACCATACCTCTTCAAATTTATTGATATCACAATGATATCAAATTAATTATATTATAAAATTTATATTTTGTCAATAGGGGCAAACAAAAAACTTCCCTCAACGGGGAAGTTTTTTTGCACTTTCGTTATTTTCTTTTTTGTCTTGCTCGTTTTCGTTGTCGTCGTCAAGCTCTTTAAGCATCTGTAAAAGCTTCTCTTCGGAAAGCTCCTCGCTTAAAGAAGCAAGCTTGCCGTAAGCGAGCTTATCGTGATGAATTGTCATCTATGTCCTCCTCTCGGGCCGCCGGGACGGGGTCCGCGAGGTCTGGGTCCGCCGAGACCGCCGGGTCTGGGGCCCATAGGACCGCCCGGTCTTGGTCCGGGTCTGCGATTAAACGCGCCCGAGATAGGCGGAGGGGGCGGCGGCGCAGGGCGGTGAGGTCTGTGCAAAGGAGGGGGCGGCGGTGGCATGATAGGATGACGCCTGTATATGCGCCTATGTCTGCCGACAATCATACCCATTTGCAAAAACGGATTTCTGCAATAGGGGTCGAGATAGTATCTGCCGCCGTAATAATAGAGCTGGCGCGTAAGTCCGTTTATGAGATTTACCGCAACAAGCGTACCCAAAATATTCGACGCCGTTGACTGAACGGGCGGCGCAGGTTGATAATATTGCTGGGTGGGCTGCGGCGTGTTTATGGGAACGCCCGTGGGCAAACCCGGCGTAGAGCTCGCTATTGCCGAGCCGCAGGTAGGACAAAAAGTGTCCGTCTGATTTACGGCAGAACCGCAGTTGGGACAAAAATTAGCCATTTCTACTCCTTATTTTTTTATAAATTCCAAAATTTCTTCAAATAGTTTTTTCGCGTCGGCGGTACGGGTGAAGCGCGGCGTCTTGTCTTTCAGAGAAGAAAGGCACTTGGGCACAGCCATAGCCGTTGCCGCGTGCAGGCGCTTGATACCCTTGAAGCTGTCCTTCACGTCGTTGCCCGTGACGGCATAAAGCACGTCCTGAGGGAACTTATAGGGGTTTGCCGTCGATACGACAACCATATTCGTTTCGTCTTTTTTGTTCTTTTCAAACCAATCTACGGCAACCTTCATTGCACAGCCCGTGTGCGTATCCATAGTGTAGCCGACGTCTACAAACACGTCGTACATAGCCTCTACCGCCGTTTCCTCGTCGGCATAGCCGCCGTCGAAGGTTTGCTTTATTTCCGCAAGCTCCTCTGCCGTAATTTCGTATCTGCCAAGCTTTTTCAAATCTTCCATACGCTTTGCGCACAGCTTTGAATTTCTGCCCGAAACCTCGAAAATAAGCCGCTCGAGGTTGGACGAAACGAGTATATCCATTGACGGAGAAGTAGTTTTATAGAACTCGCGACGGGTGTCGTAAACGCCCGTTTCCAAAAAGTCGGTAAGTATCTTGTTTTCGTTGGAGGCGCAGTGCAGCCGCCTTATAGGCAACCCCATTCTCTTTGCGTAGTACGCGGCAAGAATGTTGCCGAAATTGCCCGTAGGTACGGTAAAATCTATCTCTTCCCCCATCGCTATCTGTTCGGAGGAAACGAGGTCGAGATATGCCGAAAAATAGTACGCTATCTGCGGCGCGAGCCTGCCGAAGTTTATAGAATTGGCAGAGGACAGCGCTATGTTGTGCTCTTTAAGCTTTTCCACGCAATCCGCGCTTGCAAAAATTTCCTTTACGGCGGTCTGGCAGTCGTCGAAATTGCCCTTTACCGCCACGACGTTTACGTTACCGCCTTCCTGCGTGCACATTTGCAGCTTTTGCATCTTTGAAACGCCGTCCGAGGGGTAAAATACCATAATTTTAACGCCGTCCGCGTCCTTGAACCCTTCAAGCGCGGCTTTACCCGTGTCCCCCGACGTTGCGACGAGAATTAAAATTTCCTCTTTAATTCCGCACAAATCGCAGCCCTTACGCAAAAGATATGGCAATAGCGTGAGCGCCATATCCTTGAACGCGCAGGTAGGCCCGTGCCAGAGTTCGAGAATAAACACGCCGTCGTCCAGACGCACAAGGGGGGCAGGGTCACCGTCAAACTTGGCGTATGCCGCCTTACAAGCCGACAAAAGCCCCTCTCTGTCATAGTCGGTAAGATATTTTGAAAGTATTTCGGCTGCGCGCTCGGGATAGTCCATTTCAATCATTCCTTCAAGCTCGCTCAAAGAAACCTGAGGGAACTTTTCGGGGACGAAAAGTCCGCCGTTCGAGGCAAGCCCCATAACTATTGCGCGCGACGCGGAAACTTTTTCAGCTCCGCCTCTCGTACTTACAAACTTCATAAAAACTCCAAAAAATTTATGTTGCGAAGATAGCGCGCTATCTTCGCTGTAACTTATTTTAAAAAACGGCAACACGAAAAAAACGTGTTGCCGCGTTAGCCGAAAAAACAGGTTTTATCGCATTAAAGATATTTTTTTACGAAATCGGGAAGCTCGGACTCTTCACAACTGAACGTAACGTAAATTGTAATATCGTTTTCGCCGGCTATTTTATCGAGCATATAGAACATAGCAGCCAAGTCCTTTACGTCTTTTCCCGAAATACGGGCAATACCGTCGATATAGATATATTCGTGGTCGCTGTTGCAAGCGGCAACTCCCTTGATAAAGCCGCACAGCGCGTCTTCTCCGGCAACAGCCCAGTCCGCAACGTCGATAAAACGGATATTGCGCGCAATGTCGTACATACACCTCTTGTTGTCGGTAATAAATACGCTTAAACCCTTTGCATCTTTAGCATTTTCGTTAGCGTCGGCAATAAGTCTTTTAGTCTTGCCCGTGCCCTTAGGTCCGTAAATTAACTTTATCATAGAAAATCTCCTTAATATTTCTGGTTATATATATATTAACATTTATAAAGAAGAATTTCAATATATTTTATAAAATTTCATAAAAATTTTTTAATAGCACTCTCTTGCGAACTCGGCAATGCGCTCCAAACCGTCGAGCATATCCGCCGTGGACAGCGCGTATGAAAGCCTGACCGCGTCGTCGTCACCGAAGCACACGCCGGGGGTTATTGCAACGTTTTTATGTACAAGCAAAAGATTTGCAACGTCCATACTGCCGTGAATTTTCTCCCCCTTGTAATTTTTGCCGTAGAGGTTGTCGCACAGCAGCATAACGTAAAACGCACCGTGAGGAGAAACATAGTCCAGCCCCAAGCTCTTCATTTCGTCGAGCTTTGCAAGCATCTTTTGCCGTCTTTGCCCGAAAACCTTTACCATTTCGTTCATCTTTTCGTTTCCTCCCTCGAGTGCGGCAATGGCGGCGTACTGAGTCATTGTGTTTACGTTGGACGTGGAATGGCTCTGGAAGGAAGAGATTGCCTTGGCTACGTTTGCAGGGCAAGCGAGATAGCCCAAGCGCCAGCCCGTCATGGCATAGCTCTTAGAAACGCCGTTTATAATTATAGTCAAATCCTTCATTTCGGGGGAACACTGCGCTATTGAAAAGTGCGTTTCTCCGCCGTAGATAAGCTTTTCGTAAATTTCGTCGGCAAGCACTACGATATTGTGCTCGACGCACACCTCGGAAATGGCGCGTATCTCCTTTTCGGTATACACCGCGCCCGTGGGGTTGCAGGGGCTGTTGAAAATAAGCATTTTAGTTTGCGGACGGATAGCCGCCTCCACCTGCGCCGCCGTTATTTTGTAGCCGTGACGGGGCGTTGCATAGATATACTCGGGAATGCCGCCGCAGCTTTTTACCACCTCGGGATAAGTCAACCAATAGGGTTTGGGGATAAGCACCTCGTCTCCGGGATTGATTGTCGCGAATATCGCGTTGAATATAGAGTGCTTTGCGCCGTTGGAAATTATTATCTGCGAGGGGTCGTAGTCGAGATTATTGTCGGTTTTGAATTTTTTGACGATGCTCTTTTTCAACGCAGGCAGACCCGACGCCGCAACGTACCTGGTATAGCCCTTGTCGAGCGCGTCCTTAGCCGCCTGACAGATATGTTCGGGTGTATTGAAGTCGGGCTCGCCGACGCCGAAGTTTATAACTTTTATTCCTGCGGCTTTAAGCTCGTTTGCCTTGGCAGACACGGCAAGCGTCATCGACGGCGCAATTGTGGATATTCTCTTTGAAATTTCAATCATAGTTTTTCCTCGCAACAAATTTATCTTATTTAGTGCCGAAAAGCCTGTCCCCGGCGTCACCGAGTCCGGGCAGAATATAACCGTTTTCGTTCAGGCATCTGTCCAGCGTGGAAACATAAACGGGAACGTCGGGGTGGGTGCAAGCCACCTTTTCAACGCCCTCTGGCGCGGCAATAATAGCCATAAACTTAATTTTTTTACAGCCGCGTTTTTTGAGCGCCGCAAGCGCGTCGCAAGCCGAACCGCCCGTTGCAAGCATAGGGTCTACAAGAAACACGGTCTTTTTTTCTATGCCGTCGGGAAGTTTGCAATAGTACTCCTGCGGTTCCAAAGTTTCTTCGTTGCGGTACATACCTATATGCCCCACCCGAGCCGTCGGGAAAACCTTGTGCACACCGTTTACCATACCCAGCCCTGCGCGAAGAATGGGCACGACTGCCACGCTCTCTTCGGGGACGCGATACTCAACGGTTGTTTCAAGCGGAGTTTCTACCGTCACGGGCGCAAGCTCGACGTCGCGCATACTTTCGAAGGTCATCATCGTTGTAATTTCCTCGATAAGTTCGCGAAATTCCTTCATACCCGTGTTTTTATCGCGCAATATAGACACCTTATGCCTTATAAGCGGATGGTCAAACACAAAAACGTTTTTGTACTCTTTCATTATTCTTCCTCCGTATCTTTTAAAGTTTCGTCTTGATCGTTTTCATTTACCGCAGATTGCTCATTTGCAGAATTTACGTTTTCGGCGTCCTCTATGGTGAGCTGTTCGTTGCCGTCCTCTTTTTTTGTATTTATGTTTACAAGAATATTTGTCAAGATACCCAAAATAAGCGCGCAGGCTACTTCGGTTAAAATTATGGGACCGAATTTAAGGCTCATTCCTCCGACGCCCGTAATTAAAATTACCGACACCACAAACAGGTTTCTGTTGTCGCCCAGGTCGGTTTTTTGCACCATTTTAAGACCGGATACCGCGATAAAGCCGTAGAGCGCGATACACACGCCGCCCATTACGCAGTCGGGAATAGTAGAAAGAAATGTGACGAACGGCGCAATGAACGAGAAAATTATAGCCATAAGCGCGGTTACGAAAATTGTGACTACCGAAGCGTTGCCAGAGATAGCCACGCAGCCGACCGATTCTCCGTAGGTCGTGTTGGGGCAGCCGCCGAAAAGCGCGCCCGCAATCGAGCCGACGCCGTCACCGAGCAGCGTTCTCGAAAGACCCGGGTCGCTCAAGAGGTCGCTTTCTATAATCGAAGAAATATTTTTATGGTCTGCGATATGTTCGGCAAACACAACGAAAGCTACGGGAATGTACGCAACGGCAATTGTTCCTATATACGCGCCCACCGACGAGTTACCGGGGTCGATTTCCCCGAAAGCCGAAACAAACGCAAAGTCGGGGTACCACTGCATATTCGCAAACTTTGTAAAGTCGATTATGCGCATTGCCTCGGCGCCCTCGATATAGCTGAACGCGGTAAATACGGCGGCAAGAATATAGCCTGCAAGAATACCCATTACGAAAGGTATCATCTTCAACAGTTTTTTGCCGTAAACCGAACAGATCACGGTGGTTGCAAGAGTTACAAGTCCGCACAGCAGGCACAGCCCCGAATTAACAGTCATCACATAAGCCGAAGCGTCCGCGTCGAACACGCCGCTGACAGCCTGTCCCACCGCGTTTCCGGCAAGAGACAGACCGATAATTGCAACCGTCGGACCTATTACCACTGCCGGCATAATTTTATCTATCCACTTTACCCCGGCAAACTTTACCGCCACCGCAATTATAACATAGACTACTCCGGCAAACACCGCGCCGAGCAGCAAACCTATATAGCCGAGCGAAGCCGAAACGCCGCCTGCAAACGCCGAAAGCATACTGCCGAGAAATGCAAAAGAACTGCCGAGAAACACGGGGCTTTTGAATTTTGTAAACAGCAGATATACCAAAGTTCCGACACCCGCGCCGAAAAGCGCAGCCGAAGGTGACATATTTGCAAAGCCGTACTTGCTGTTTATTACCATAGGCACTGTGATTGTTGCCGCGAGTATGGCTAAAAGTTGTTGAAGGGCAAACAGCAAAAGCTGCGTGGGCTTGGGTCTGTCCTGTACCCCGTAAATTAGTTTCATTGGAGCATATCCTCTTTATGTATTTTTACGCGCCGCTACAGCGGCGGTTTTTTATAGCCTTGTAATTTTAAGTATAGCCTAATTTAATTATAATGTCAACACTTGCCCCCTAAAAATCGTGGCGTTATTTTCAGGCGCAAACAAACCGGACAGACACGCGCCGACTATAAACACCGTCAAGCTTGCGCCGATACCGAAGGCAAACAGCAGCCAGGGCGGATAGCTAAACCCGACGTTTGCAACGGAAATAACCTCGATAACGCACAGCGACGTCAAAATAAGCGGACTTGCAAACTTGACGGAAAAGTCGAAAAGCCTGTGTGGCATTTTTAGTTTTTTAGTAAATTTGTTTATCTCTTCGACGAGAACGCCCGATTTTTTTGAAAGCGCGATAAGCACGCACTCGACAATGCCGAGCAGTAAAACGTTGTAAAAATTTATGAACCTGTCGCTTATATCGACTATAACGGGCGCGGCGGTCGTCGCAAATATCAAACTTATCGCGCCGCCTATAAGGCAGATTTTAAGCGCGTATGATTTTTTTGGCTTTTGCCTTGCGGCGGCAAAGGGGGAAAGAAAGGCTTCGAGCATTGAAACCGCCGACTGCACCGCCATCATCGCAAGCGAGGAATAGAACAGCACCCCGACCGCGGCGTTAAGCGCGGTATTTGCGCCGAATAACATTGTTATTGCCGCAGGATAAATTACAAAAGCCGTGACTATTCCCGACGGGCTTATTTCGCTCTGCAATCCGCAGCCGTACAGGGTAGTGAACAAAACCGTTGAAGCGAGTACCGAAACCAAAAAGTCCGCAGCCGCAATTATCAGCGAGCAGGTAAAGATATTTGTGCCCTCGGGCAGATACGAGCCGTAAGCCGGCATAATGCCCACCACCACCGATAGTGAAAAGAACACCTGACCGAGCGCGGTTATCCAAAGTTCGGGTTCGGCAAGGTGAGAAAAGTCGGGCGTAAACAGCGCGGACAGCGCCTGTGCGGAGTTGGAGTACATAAGTCCCCTTGCCGCCATAAACACAAGCAACAATATAGGTATTGCCACGGTAAACTTTGCCGCCTTTGCAAGCGTGCCTGCGCCACCCCTCAGACAGAAGTACATAAACACCCAAGCGACGATTATGCAGGGGGCAACTATGTACGAAATTCCGTGAATACCCCCGTCATATGCCGCGTTTAACGTCGTTTGAAAGAAGTACTGCGAAATTTGCGTACGGGATAATGAGGGCGCGGCGGACGACAGCGGAACTATGGTTATTATCATTGAAATTATCCAGCCTGCAAGCCCTGCGTATATGACTGCGGTAAACAGCGAGTTGAGGCAGGACGTCCAACCCACGGCAGCCCCGAGTTTTGGACGGCGGCTTGTCAGGGCGGACATACAGGTCGGGGCTGCGCCCTTTAACTTTCTGCCCAGCGCAATTTCGGCGTTTAAAAGCGGTATGCCGAGAACAATAAGCGCAACAAAGTAGATAAATAAAAAAGTACCCCCACCGTACTTGGCGCAAAGCCCCGGGAAACGCAGCGCATTGCCCAGCCCTACCGCCGCGCCTATACTTGCGAGGATAAAACCTTTTTTTGATTTGAATTTTTCAGCGGACATACTTTATTTATATCTTTTATGCCGCCGTTATATGTCTAAACCCCGACATATGTCTGGGTTTAGACTGAATATGCAATTTTTATTTATTATGCTTTGTCAACACGACCAGCGTCTCGACGTGCTTTGTTTGAGGAAACATATCGAAGGGAGTTACCGACTCAATATTGTAGGGAGCGTTTTCAGGCAATGTATGCTTCATAAGCCCGCCGTCCTCCTCGCGCAAAGTACCGACAAGCAGCCCCAAATCACGCGCCAGGGTCGAGGGATTGCAGGAGACAAGCACTACCTTTTCGGCATCCGACCGCGCAACGGCGTTTACAACCGACCGCTCCATACCCTTTCTGGGCGGGTCGCAAACAATAATTTTACGGCTGTTGCCGACAAGCGCGGCAACTTCATCTATCTTTTCCTCTACTTTTCCGCAAATGTTGAACATCTTGTTTTGCAAGCCGTTTTTATCCCTCAATGCGTCGGCGCAGCGCGACGCCTCCTCCACTATTTCTATACCAAAGCTTTTGCCGCACTTTTTTGCAAGCATAGCGGTAAGCATACCGCCGCCGCTGTATAAATCGAGCGCGACGCAGCCTTCGTCGGCTTCGTCGAGCACCTTGGCGTATAATTTTTCGCGCACTTCGTCGTTTACCTGCAAAAAAGTATTTGCGCCTGCACTGTATTTAATGCCGCAATCTTCCGCCTCGAAGCTGCCTTGCCCCCGACATATGCGCCATTTATCGGAAAAAAGTGCGTTGGTTCGAGAGTTATTTATATTTACTAAAAAGGTAAAGTTGTCAAAATTTTTTTCAAGCTCGACTATAAGCGGCACAACGTCCAAATCTTTTGCGACAACAAGCGCAAATATGTACGCTCCCTTTATCTCGCGTACAACTATTCTGCGCAGTATTCCCCTGCCCGTTTGCTCGTCATAGCCGCATATATGGCGGGCAACAGCAAAATTTTCGACCGCAGAAATAACTTTTTTGACCCATTCGGACTGAATAAGGCAGTCTTTCACGGGAACAATTCTATGGCTGTGTAAGCTGTAAAAGCCGCATACCGTTTTGCCCGACTCCGCGCCTATCGGCAAAGCGAGTTTGTTGCGGTATCTGTATTGACTTGCACAGCCAACGCAGGGCTGCACCTTTACGCTTGTACCTCCGATTTTTGCAAGCGCATTTTCCACAAGCTGTCTTTTAAATTCGAGTTGAGCGGCATAATCCATATGCTGCAATGCGCACCCGCCGCACTTTTTAAAAACTTCGCAGGGCGGATTGACCCGTGAATATGCCTCGTTTTCAATGCTTTCTATCTTTCCGTAGGCTATATTTCCCTTTACTTTTAAGGCTTTGAATTTAACCTTTTCTCCTATAAGACAAAAAGGCACAAATACCGTTGTGCCCTCTACCTTGATTATTCCCTCGCCGTCGGTGCCGAGCCCCGTTACGACGCCTTCGTATATTCCGTTCTTTTCCATTTTTATTTTATTATCCTCTGTACGACGAGATTAACCGTTTTCTGACACCGTATAATAAACCAATCGTAGATGATGAAAAACGCCGTGCCGAGCGTAAAAATAAACACATAGATATAGTCGTTCACCACCGCGTAAAATTGCTCGGGCAGGAACTCTCCGCCCAATACGCCTTCGAACACCAGCAGGTACGCCACCGCCAAAGTTGCGTCGAACCAAAGCGCCTTTATTGCGAGCGCAATCCACCTGTTTATACTAAACTTGATTTGAAGCGCGTTGACAAGCGGATGAAGCCCGAAAAACATTGCAAACGGAACCAAGCTCCAGAACTGCGACGCCGCGCCGAGAGCCACCGCGAGAATGCAGGTGCCTATATGCGCGAGAAAATCCCCGACATAGAACCCCTTTGAAATGGGAACCATAAGCGCGAGAATGCCGAAAATATAGCCCGTTGCAACGAGGTATCCGCTTAAAATGCCCAGCGCCAAAGCTCCCGAAGCCGCAGCGCAGGCAATGCCCGAAAGCGCTATTTCAAAAGCTTTACTGTATCTTTTTTTGCCCATCTATCGACTTAACCGCAATTAAAGCAACTGTTGCAGAGGCAGTTAAGCATCATGTTGCAAAAACAGCACTCTATGCAGTTTGCGCACATATCTCCGCCCATTTGACTTTCCGAGGGCGTGCTGTTCATACTCTGCCCCTGATATGCGCCGTTGTTGTAATTTTGCCCGTTTTGATACTGCCCGTTGGGGCTGTTTGAAGCGTCGAAATTAATTTTTTCGTTGAGCTTACGGTAAGTTTCCTTGTACTTTTCGTTGTCGGGCTCGAGCTGAATTGCTATTTCAAGCTGTTTTTTGCTCTCGTTAATCCAATTTTTGCGGTAGAACACCACGCTTTGCAAATAGTGCCATCTTGCGCCGCGCTCGTTAAACGTGTCCAAAACGCGCTGTGCGTCCTGAATATTTCCCTCGTTCAAAAATGCTTCGACGCGCTCGTATGCGTCTCCGCCGTCGCTCATGGTGGAATTTTCGCTAAATTCCCCGACAAGCTCGTTATAAGCCGTTTCGATACGCGTAAGCATTCTTGCGGCGTTGTTGCCGACTTCACCGTCCATAAACCGCTCTTCGAGATATTTTGCCCTCAAAGCCTCGTAAGCGTCCTTTATTTCCTGCAACGTCGCACCCTCGGCAAGTCCGAGTATTTCAAGATTCTTTTTGTTCATTAACTGCTCCTTTAAGCGTTATTTTTACAATCGCCGTAAAAAATCTTACGCGTCTTCATCGGAATACCGCGCAAAATTATGTTATCGGTCAAGTCGTGATTGAAGTGAAATTTTATATTTGCAAGGCACTCGCGCATATCCGCAAACAGACTGTCGAATATAAACACAAGCTCTTCTCCGCCCTTTTTTACCGCCTCAGCCCTGCTATTTACTTTATAAACGTTGAAAAGCACGTTGAAACGCTTTTTTTTGACATCCCTGTCATAGTCGTCGAGCGCGTCGGCAAGATATACCCATTTGCCCAAATCATAGAAAAGACGCTTAGTGTACTCGGTAGAGAACTCTTTTAAAAGATATTCGGAAAGCTCCCTCATCATTACCGCCGTCGGCTCACACACGGCGTCGATAATCTCGCAACCGCCGTTTTCAAGCTCGGCAAGCGCCATGGTTTGCCGCCTGACAATGCCGTCCAGCTCGGGATGAAGCTTCAACGCGCGCTTATAGCCCTTTTTATAGAGCTTTGCAAGCATTGCGTGCCCGTCCCCGTCCTTTTTATCGTCGCACAGCTTATAATAAGCGAGAACGACGTTTACGCAGCCTATAGCGACGGAAATATCGTCCACCTTGGCTATCTTTCTGCGGCGCAGCCAATGCAGCACGCAGCGCTTTTTTTCGATTACCACGTCCTCTCCGCGTATATTGTGGAGGAGAGCCGAAGTAAACGCCATGTCGTAAGTCAAGCCGCATCTTGCTCGCTGTCCGCAACCTTTGCCTATGCTCTTGCACAGTCCGCAGTACAGCGCCTTATATAGAGTTTCGTCCTTCTTGAAAAGATAGGGTGTATCGGGGTTTATATATCCAAACATTGTGATACCTTACTGTAAGATGCGCTAAAATATATCGGCTTCAAAGCTGGTAGAAACCTATTTTTTTATAGACCTTACCCACCGTTCTGCCTGCCGCTTTGTTTGCAAGATATGCGCCTCTTTTCAGCACCTCGTCAAGGTAGGTTTTATCGGAAAGCAGCCTTGCCTGTTCGCTCTGAATGGGCGCAAGCTTATCGGCTACAAGTTCACCGACAGCGAGTTTTAAGTCACCGTAACCCTTACCCTCGAACTCGCTCTCTGTTTCCGAAATACTCTTTTTGGAAAATACCGAGTAAATCGAAAGCAGGTTCGATACCCCGGGTTTTGTTTCGGGGTCGTATTTAATTAAGTTGTCGCTGTCCGTTACCGCGCGCTTGAATTTACGGATTACGGCGTCCCTGTCGTCGGACAAAAATACCGAGCCGTTGGGATTTTCGGCGGATTTGGACATCTTCTTTTCGGGGTTTTGCAAATCGTTTATTTTGGCGCCCGTCTTCATATAAAGAGCTTCCGGAACTTTGAAGGTCGGAGAATAGATGTTGTTGAATCTCTGCGCAATGTCCCTGGCTATTTCTATGTGCTGACGCTGGTCCAAGCCTACGGGCACGCAGTCTGCCTGATAAAGCAAGATATCCGCCGCCATAAGCACGGGGTAGTCCATAAGCCCCATATTTATATTTTCCGTATGTCTGGCGCTTTTATCCTTAAACTGCGTCATTCTCTCCATTTCACCGACGTATGTGAAGGTATTCAGTACCCAGCAAAGCTCGGCGTGAGCGGAAACGTGCGATTGAAGGTATAAAACGCATTTTTCGGGGTCGATTCCGCAAGCTATATACAGAGCGAGCAGGGAAAGCGTTCTCTGCCTCAACTCGGCGGGATTTTGCCTGACCGTTATTGCGTGCATATTTGCTATGGCAAAAAAACAGTCGTAATCGTCTTGCAACTGTTTCCAGTTGGAAATTGCGCCTATATAGTTTCCGATAGTTAGATTGTTTGTTGGCTGTACAGCAGAATACAGTACTTTTTTGACGTTTTCCATAATTAAAATGCGCCTTAATTGAGTAATTTTAAATTCAACCATTATAATATTAGCATATAGCGGCGCAAAATGCAAAGATTTTTAAATAAATTAAAAAGTATTCATAAATTTTACACATAAGTGTATAACGTAAGCTTTTGGTTGACAAGCATATTGACGTATGCTAAAATTGTCACAACTAACAATGAAAAAGAAATTCGGTTTGAAAATTTCCGCCTGGCAATATTTAGCCATCGGATACCTCGGCGTAATGCTTATCGGCAGCATTTTATTAATTCTGCCTTTCGCAACCGCCGAAGGCAATTCAACTTCATATATAAACGCGCTGTTTACCTCGTCGTCGGCAACGTTTATAACGGGGCTTGTCACCTACGACACCGGCACGCATTGGTCGCTGTTCGGTCAGCTTGTGATACTGCTATTGATTCAGCTTGGCGGAATAGGATTTATGACCTTGGTGTCGTCTATGCTTATGCTGATAAAGCACAATATCGGGCTGTACGAACGCAAGGTAATGCTTCTCGACGCAGGCGGCAGCAATAAGTACACGGGACTTTTCGTGCTTATAAAGCGCATTTTCCTCGGAACTGTACTGTTCGAGTTTTTGGGCGCCTGTCTGCTGTGTATAAGGTTCATTCCCGATTTCGGCGCGGCAACGGGCATTTATTACTCGATTTGGCACTCCATTTCCGCCTTCTGTAACGCAGGATTCGATTTAATGGGAGCCGTGGGCGGAAGTTCTTTAAGCAACTATGCCACAGACCCTCTCGTCAGCCTTACGGTATGCGCGTTGATTATTCTCGGCGGTCTGGGTTTTTGCGTTTGGAGCGACGTTTTGGACTGCAAATGCAAAATAAAAAAGTTTCAGTTAAACACTAAGGTAGTTCTTCTTATCTCCCTCATAATTTTAATATCGTCCACGGGGCTGTTTCTTATTTTCGAGTGGAACAACGAGAACTATGCAAATTACCACTTCGGGGAAAAACTGCTCGCATCGTTCTTTAACGCAACGACTATGCGAACGGCTGGCTTTTTCACCACCGCGCCCGAAACTCTGTCCGAAAGCGGCTACATTCTTGCAGTCAGCCTTATGTTTATCGGCGGCAGCTCGGGTTCGACTGCCGGAGGGATTAAAGTCGGCACTTTTTCGGTAATTCTGGTGGGAATGCTCGCAGCATTCAGGGGGCGCAGAGATATCAATATCGGCAATAAGAGAATCGAACACTCGCTACTCTCCCAGGCGCTTGCAATTTTTGCGGCTTGTCTTGTGATTATCGTCACTTCCGCGCTGCTTATATGCGCATTCGAGCCGGATTTAACTTCGAAAGCGGCGCTGTTCGAGTGCACTTCCGCACTTACCAACACGGGACTTAGTTTGAGTATTGACGGTCAATCCTGCACAGCTACTTTGGGAATTGCCGCAAAAATAATATTGATTTTCTTAATGTATGCCGGAAGAGTCGGCATTTTAACCCTCGCGCTCGCGCTCGGAGGAAAACAAAAAGTCGGTGAACTGCGTAAACCCGTAGATTCGCTTTTAATAGGATAATTTATGAAGAACGTTTTACTAATCGGAATGGGACAATTCGGGCAAATATTGGGCAATAAACTCGTAAATATGGGCGACGACGTTATGATTGTCGACAAGGACGAGAACATTATCAATACGCTTGCACCCAAATACACAGGCGCGGTCATAGCCAACTGTATGAACGAGGACAACTTAAAGTCCCTCGACATACCCTCGTATGACGCCTGCGTCGTAACTATTGCGGACGACTTTCAAAGTTCGCTTGAAATTACTTCGCTACTGCGCGACTTCAACGCTAAGTATATAATTTCAAAGGCAAACACCGAAATACAGAAAAAATTCTTGTTGCGCGCCGGCGCCGACGAAGTTATTTATCCCAACCGCGACACCGCGGAAAAACTTGCCGTAAAGCTCAACGCGCAAAACGTTTACGACTATATCGAGCTTGACTCGACCTACTCTATTTTTGAAATTGCCGTTCCCACAAAATGGATAGGCAAATCGATACGCGAAGTAAACGCACGCGCAATATACGACATAAACATACTGACAATAAAAAAAGCCAACAACATTATGCCCATGCCCACCCCCGACACGGTTTTCGAGGAGCACGACAAGATGGTAATATTCGGCAATACCGAAAAAATAATAGCTTTTACCAACAAGAAAAAGTAATTTAAGCGCATTTCGCTTTGACAACGGTTTAATGTTCGATTTATTGTTAAACAAACTGTTTCCAAGAAACTTAACCTGCGATATTTGCGGCGTTGAAACTTTCGGGAACAACCTATGCAAAAGTTGTTTTAAAGATATGCGGTTTAACGACGGCGTTACCTGTCCCGTTTGCGGCAGAAAGACCGTGCGCCCCGAAATTTGCCTCGACTGCAAGTACGAGCCGCCCAAGTTTGCCGCAGGCGTCTCCGCGCTGGTTTATTGCGACAACTCCGCCGTGCTCGTCCATAAATTCAAGAACGGCAGCGGATATTTGAAGGAATATTTTGCAGACTTGATGACGGCAAAAATTGCTCAACTGCCAAATTGCGACGCACTGGTATTTACGCCCATGTTGAAGTCCGACGTGCGCAAGCGCGGCTATAATCAGGCAAAACTGCTTGCATCGGCAATTTCAAAGAGAACGGGCATACCCGTCTTGGAAAATGCGCTGGAAAAAGTCAAAAGCACCAAACAGCAGAAAACGCTTACTCGCAAAGAGCGCGAGGACAACTTAAGGGGCTGCTTCAAAGCGCAAAAAAGCGAAGTTTACGGCAAGAAACTTATTTTGGTGGACGACGTTCTGACAACGGGCGCTACCGCAAACGAAATTTGCAGTGTGCTTTTGACCTGCGAAGCAAGCGCGGTTTATTTGGTTACTGCCGCATCCGTAGAATACAAAGCTGAAAATTGAGTTAAAAATTTGACAAAACACGGCTAAAAACGCTTGTAATTTTTTCTCAATAAATATATAATAGTTGAGTAATCGGGTTTTTCGATTTTCAATATTGGGGCGTCGCCAAGCGGTAAGGCAACGGACTCTGACTCCGTCATTCGGGTGTTCGAATCACTTCGCCCCAGCCACATTGTAATAATTCGAACTTCTTCGTAATTCGCAAGACGTTCGGATTATTTGTTTTTATAGAAGAATACGAAAAATTCTGTAAATAAAAATAGCGGCAGAGCCAAAAATTTGGCTCTGCCGCTTGCCGTTTCTATCAGATTATGTACGGAATAACTTAATAATCTTCCATTTATATACCGCTCGCTCCGGCGGTTTTCCGTGTTCCGTCTTTACAGACGTTATCCCTATACCATTTAACGGGATTCTTTATTATTCGATAGTTTATTCAATTGTGATTGTTGACATTCGGCAACGTCTTTTTGTCCCTTTTCAGACGACAGATATTCTCGCATAATCGGAAGCAAGACTCTTGCAAGAGATTTAGGGCGGGTCGATATATATACATTTAACTT
Source organism: uncultured Christensenella sp. (assembly GCA_910585685.1). GTDB lineage: Bacteria > Bacillota > Clostridia > Christensenellales > Borkfalkiaceae > Coproplasma. Next base: position 55,621 of record CAJUEO010000007.1, on the reverse strand, counting down.
GTCCCGCATACTTGCTTTCCAACGCTTTGAGGGCAAGCAAATTATCCCCGTGAATTATAATATTCTCGGTGTTTTTGTCCTGCGCCGTATTGCTTAAATCGGGATTTTCAATCAATATCCTCGGTTCGACTTTCAATTCTTTTTCTTTGCCAACCCAAGTGAGCTCTAATTTATTTGGCATTATAATATCTCCTCTCAATAGTTTTTTCAAAGTGTTAAGGTTGCAACGAACTCGATATCGTTTTCTTTGCAGAACTTTTCGAAGCGATATAAAGTCAACTTTTGAGGAAGGGTTTTACCGTTCTCCCAGCGGTTGATTGTAGCAAAAGACACGTTTAGCTTTCGCGCCAACATTTCCTGACTTAAATTAAGCTTTAACCTTGTTTCGAGGCAAAATTTCGAGAATTCCATAATACACCTATCAAATTATAACTTATTATAGCATATACTTGTTGGGTTTGTCAAAAAATTCCCCCTCTTAAACTGTTGTTTTAACCTGTATATTCTGCTATAATGCCTGTATGCAGGTTGACTTTTACAGAGGCGGCGCCGAAGCCGTACTTATTTTTACGGGGCTTGGCGGCAACACCGTGGGCTATGACAGCAAGTACGCAATGATAGCCGAAAAACTTAACAAAGAGCGCAACGCTTCGATCTTTGTCGTCGCAACCCCCGAAGATTGCTGGGACAACCCTGCGGCAGTGTTCGAAAATGCAGTAAATTGCGTCTACTCGCAAATCAACCCCCAAAAAATATACGTTTTCGGCAATTCCGCAGGCGCAAACCTCGCTATTTGCTATTCCTATCTTTTCCCCGAAATCAAAAGGGTAGTAGCGGTAAACCCCGTATTGAACCTCAACATTGACCGAACAAAAAACGGCGTACTAAATTTCAACGGAGAAAAAATGCTTATAGCCGTCGGAGAAAGAGATTCAAGCCGCCCCTTTCTTCCCCTCGTGCCGAAAAAGTTCAACGTCCGAACAACAACCGTTGTCGGGGCGGACCATTTTTTTACAAATATGACGGATATTTTTGTACAATTATCCGACCAATTATTTACAGAATAAAGAAAAGCAGCAAGTCGGCGCAACTTCCGACTTGCTGCTTTTAAATTACTTTTTAGTTCGCTTGACGACCGCTTCGTGCATAGTAACCATCAGCGCGAGAAAAATTACAAGATATACGGGCAAAAGCTCGGGGGAAATGTGGTTTGCCACAAGCCCGTAGACGGGCGGCGCCAGACACGAGCCGAGGTACGCGCTTGCCATTTGCACGCCAATCATTGCCTGCGACTTATCCTCCCCGAATAGCGACGGAGTCATATGAATGATACAGGGATACACGGGCGCGCACCCCAACCCGATAATAATAAACCCCGCAATAGTCAGCGTGGAAATATCGGGAATAAAAACAAATACTATGCCCAGCAAAATGAGCGCCTGCCCCGACCGTATAAGCGTTTTGTCCGAAAAGTTAAGCGTCAAAAACCCGTTTATCGCACGCCCGACGGTAATGCCTATAAAAAACAGACTTGCAAACTTAGCCGCGTCCTCCGCAGTGATGCCGTTGTGGCTTATCATAAAGCTGCTTGCCCAAAGCATAGTTGTCTGTTCGAGCGCGCAATAGCAGAAAAAGCATATAAAACACGCCACCGCGCCCTTTATTTTAAAAATTTCTTTAAACTTGACGGGTTGGCTTTTGACCTGTTCGTCCGAAGCCGCACCCTCTTTTTTTGCGCATTTTTTCCAGAGCGGCAGACTTATAAAAATTGCCGCCGAAAGCGATATCTGAATTACCGCGACAATAAAATATCCCTGCTGCCAGCCCGAACCGCCCGTCAGGGCAAAGCTCATTATGTACGGACTTACGGCAGCGCCCACGCCCCACATACAGTGCAGCCAGCTCATATGCCGCGCCTTTAAATGCAGCGCAACGTAATTATTCAGCGAAGCGTCCACACCGCCTGCGCCCAGCCCGTATGGTATTGCAAATATTACAAGCATCCAATATTGAGTGCTTATCGAAAACAAGAACAGCGCAGCGGCAGTCATAGTTACGCTTGTCGCAGTGACAAGCCCCGTGCCGAACTTTTTTGTAAGTCTGTCGCTTAAAAGACTTGAAACTATCGTCCCACCGCAAATTATCATGGAAATAATTCCGGCAAAGGACAGCGGAGCGTCAAACTGTATGCGCATTACCGGCCAAGCCGCGCCCAAAAGCGAATCGGGCAATCCCAGACTTATAAAGCTTAAATATATTATGGCAATTAGCAATGCAAACATATTATAATTATATATTTCTTTTCAAAAATAGTCAATTTAAATAAAACCACGGGCAGACGAAAGTCTGCCCGTGGAAGTGGGTTTGTTTAATTTAACAGCATCTCTACAAGCTGTAAAATATAATCTTGTTCAACGACATCTACGCTAAAATAATAGCAATTATCTTCACTTTCAAATTTAGCATACGCTAAACCAAACTCTACGCCCCAACTAACATTAACGGAATTGATAATAGCATTGTTGACGCAACTTGTTGAAAATGACTCTAATATATCTAAGTCGGTTTTATCATCTGTTACATATAAACTTATAATCGCACCGTCAGCGTCTACAATCTCTTCATACAGACAAATTATTTCATCCGTATCATTTAACTTAAATTGTGAACAACTATAATATTCAGTAAAATCATAGAAGTCGAAAAACAGAAAATCCGTATTATTTTCTATATTGTATTGCTTGATAGTAGTAACAGTTTCTTGTTTGTAATAGTCGTTAAACGTACAATATCGGTTTTCGGTATCGATAAAACCGTCGTTCTTTTTAAAGCCGTAATTTACAATAAGAAAAACAGTTAAACCCAAAAAAAGCGCAACTATACAGGATATTGCAACATACTTTACATAGCTAAAGCTTCTATTTTTGGACAAAACTAAAACTTCACCGCAGTTTTCCGCGTTGTCGCTTTCTTCTTCCAAGCGACTTTCAAGTTTTTTCCACATTGCGTCCTTTTCTTCTCTGTTTTGATTTTCAATATATCTGTGAAAATCACGCTCTTTAGACATAGCCCTCCTCTAATTTACGGCTACAGAATATGCGCCGTTGCACCAATCGGTAGATTCAATTTTTAAAAACATATTTTTTAATGTTGATAAACCGGTTGCAACGTTTATATATTTGTCCGTTCTAAATAATGTATTTCCATTATAGTATTTAAGTGTATAAAATCCGTATGCTACAACTATGTGCCCAGCGGAAGTTAAATTAGTACCTACAACTAAATCCGTATTAGTACCGCTGCTTGCAACGGTATAAATATCCGTCCTATCGCAGAAAAGCAATACGGGTTTATTGTTGTTAAGGGAATTTTTCAATGAACTTTCATCTACAACGCTGCCGCTGCGAATACTGTTTACTTGAATTGAATATCCCTTGCCTTTAACGTATTGTTTTAATCCCTCTATACAGTCAGGCTCGCTTACGCCCACGTCGTCAACGTTGGTGCGCATAAGCGTGTATAAATCCCTCATAAGCTGAGGCACATATGTAATGTCACCGTTTTTATATTTGCCCGAAGATAAATGCGGAGTAAAGTTAGGAATTAAATTCTCGTAATACTTGTCGTAAAAACCTACTATTATAGCACCGCCTACCGAACCGCATCCATTTTCTAAGCCGGCAGTAGGCATATACATAGGCACACCGTTGGTGGTTTCTATGTTTTCATACTCACGACGAGTATAATTAATAGTTTCGCGGCTTATTTCGGTGGCATACGGAGTCATTCCTTCGTACTCACCGTAGCCGGAATAACGACTGTTCCTTTCATAGGTCGCGCCTGTGCCGAATACGCACGTTATATTAATCAATAATATAGCGATGGCAACAAAAGCGCAGCTTTTTTTAAAAATTTTCAACATAAAAATCTCCTCTTTTGTTTTACTAAATTAATATACATAACAAAAAGAGGTTTTGTCCACTAATCGCGCAATAAAATTTTTAATTCTTTCATAATTCTTACATATTGCTTGTGAACGGTAGATTTTCTTTTGCCCAGTTTTATTGCTATTTCGTCAAAAGTCATGCCATAGATAAACCTATAAAATACTATCTGTCTATCGTAAAGCTCCAACTTGCGCATTTCATTGTTCAAATTCATCGACTCGAAACAATCTTCGATACTAACGCTTTCGCAAAACAACCGGTCGGCAATTAAATTTTCAAGCGATACGTTAATTTCTACTTTTTCGTTAAAATCATATGCCGTGTTTTGAACAATTTTACACAACCAGTTATATCCGTCACACTCGACGTTGTAAGAATCGATATATTTAATCACTTTTAAATAAGCTTCCATTAAAACGTCTTCGCAATCTTTTATATCTATAACATATCTTTTAGCAATATACTTTAGGTGGTTGTAAGTGATTTCAAATAAAACTTTTACATTTTCTTTATTGCCCTTTTTCAACGACCGCAATATCGAACTGACATGTTCATGATACGAATACACCTGTACTTCCTCATTAGTTAAATTTTAAGTTTTTAATTCTTCTGTAAGTTTTAATAATAAATCTTTTTGTTTGTTTGATAAAGTTTTGAATTTTGACAACAAAACTCTCTCTTTATAAGACATTATATCATCTTTGCCGTCGTAAAACAACTCTGCCATTGATATTTTTAATATTTTGCATATTGATTCCAGTGCGCTTATCGTAGGTTCGGCGCCTTTATTGAACCAATTGTAAATAGTGTTCTCCGACAAATCCGCCAATATCGTAAGCTTATAAATAGTCAAGCCGCTGTCTTTAATATAAACCTTTAATCTTTCAATTAATTCTTCGACCATTATTAGACCTCTTTCATATTCTAATATACAGTCTACCCGAATTATAATTTAGTAGTATAATATTATGGTGTTAAATAATACCGAATTTCAGTGCGGTAAGCGCTACTTTTTTACATAAAAGTAAGCTTGTCGCTCAAAAACCGCGGCAAGCTTCGAGGTACATATAACAATAAGTATCATCAAAGAGGGTATCTTTTTTCTATATTGAAATCAAGGCCGTATTCTTTGGCCTTCTCCCAATACTGCACCACTTCGAGACACTCGGTGTACGCTGTCTTTTCCCCATACAAAAACTGCTGTTCACTATTGCTGTCTATATCTGCGAGTTGTTCGAGATAATACAACAATAAATCAGTCATGTACTTCAATACCTCTTCTGCAATTAATGGTTTCATTAGGCTATCTTCTCCTCTAAAATTTCTTCATAGGTTACAAGATTATTATAAATGCATAGATTGAACAATTTTCCTAAGAATGCGCTCTTTCTTGCATAAAATAAATTTTTTGAACAATCCTTGGTGCGAATTATATAAGTATCTTTGTGCCCTTGTAATAAACATTTTATCATACTTTTAACCCATTCGTCCACTTCATTTTCATATATTATTTGAATAAATTTGCAAATACTCTTAACTTCTTCGGAAATTTCGATAATTTGCTTCCTTTCACCGCTGTAAAATACTGCTTGCGGCAAATTTTGTTGGATAGCACGAATTATAAATCGGTATCGTTTTATTACAATTCCAACCTCGTCCTTTGTCAAAATTTGCCCCTGTCCTTTTTATGATACCGCTATTATAAGCTATCATCTTCCGCATATTTTCCCAACTTTTTGCGCAATTGGAAAATTTTGGACAGTTACCCTTAAATACACCTGAATTTATTTCGGGATTTATGTTTCCCTACTAATTAATACATACTTTATATATGCTTTTGTCCACCAACTTTTAAAAAAATTTTAAATTTTTTTATTTTCTGTAAAAATATCCCACTATTTTTGTATATAAATAGTGGGATATTTACCTATTAATGTAAATTAATACAATTTTAGTGCGAACTCTCTATCTGCTCGCGGTGCGCCTGCAAGGTATAAAGCTTATAGTATCTGCCCCTGTTTTCGATAAGCTTTGCGTGCGTGCCCTGCTCGACTATTTCCCCGTGCGACAAAACTATTATATTGTCGGCGCCGCGTATTGTGGAAAGCCTGTGAGCGACTATTAACATTGTGCCGATATTTTTCATCTTTTCCAGCGAGTCCTGTATAAGCCGTTCGGTTTCGGTGTCGATATTTGCCGTAGCTTCGTCTAAAATCATTACCGACGGCCTGTGAATTACCGTTCTCGCAAACGAAAGCAACTGCCGCTGCCCGGCAGAGAAATTGTTGCCGCGTTCACGCACGGGCTCGTCGAACTTATTTGCAAGCTTTTCTATAAACGGGGTTGCGTTTACATAGTCGCACGCGCGGCGTATTTCCTCGTCCGAATAGTCGTTATACAGCACTATATTGCTGCGCACCGTGCCCGAAAACAGAAACACGTCCTGCAACATTTGCCCGAAGTGTCGGCGCAGAGAAGCTATCTTAATTTTTGTTATATCGATGCCGTCTACAAGTATTTGCCCCCGACATATGTCGTAGTTTCGGCACAACAGCGACAAAATAGTCGTCTTGCCCGAACCCGTGGAACCTACAAACGCAGCCGTCTTTCCTGCCTCAACTTTAAAGGAAACTCCCTTTAAAACCCACTCGTTTTCAACATAGCAAAACCATACGTCCCTGAACTCGATTTCTCCCCTTATTTTGTCGAGCTCTATTGCCCCCTCCGTATCCGCAACGTCGGGCTTCAAATCCAAAATAGTAAATATCTTTTCAGCCGAAGCAAACGCCGATTGCAGCCAATTGAACTGCTCGGCAAGGCTTTGAATGGGGTTGAAGAACTTCGACACGTACATATAGAAGGTGACTATTATTTCGCTTGTAAGCGTCTGCCCGAGGAAGGAAACGTTGTCAATATACCCCTTGCCGCCGAGATACAAGAGGCACAGCACCGACGAGATATACAGCATATACACGACGGGGCGGAAGATACCGAACACAAAAATTTGGCGCTGTTTTGCAGAAGCGAGCGACTTGTTTTTTGCCGAAAACTCCTGCATTTTTTTGTCCTCGCGGTTGAACGCCTGTGTAATTTTCATACCCGACAGATTTTCCGACAAAAAGGTGTTTATATCCGTAGTGCCGTCCTTGACCTTTCTGTACGCCCTGCGCGAAAACTTGCGGAAAATTACCGTAAACAACACGATAAACGGCACAAAGCACAGCACCATAAGCGTAAGCTCGTAGTTCAGGCACAGCATAGCGACAAGCACGCCGAATATTACGAACAGGTTTTTGATAAGCGACACTAAAATGTTTGTAAACATCATAGAAATTGCGTTGGTGTCGTTTGTTACACGCGTTACAAGCTTGCCGACGGGTATCGAATTTAGCTGGGCGTGCGACAGGCTTTCGATATGCGTAAACACGTCCTCGCGCAGCTTTGAAAGAATGCGCTGCCCCGTGCGCTGCAAGACTATTGCCTGAACGTAGGTCGAAACAAGCGAAACAACCAAAACAGCCGCGTACACGCCGACAATTATATACAGCTCGCTAAGCTCGAACGCGAGTTTTACAATTCCCTCGATATAGCCTATCAAAAGGGGGGAAATTATGTCGTAAGAAATTGAAAGCAGCATCAAAACGCCGACGAAAACAAAGCTTTTCCAAAACGGCTTGGCGTACTTTAAAAGCCGCTTTATAATTTCTTTGTCCTTCATCGCGCGGTCGAAACCCAACGCCTCTTTTTTGTTTTTTATAAGCGCGTAAGCCGTAACGAACACTACCGACAAAACCCCGACTATCGCGCCGACAACTATAAGGGGAAAATAATCACGCATCGGCGCCCCTCCCCTCGTCCTCGAGTCTTTGCAAATCGACCATTTTTTTGTAGTCGGGACAGTTTTTATACAAGTTTTCGTGCGTGTCGCACCCCAAAACCCTGCCTTCGTCGACAAAAATTATTTTATCGAGATTTTCGACCGTGGAAATGCGGTGCGCGATCAAAATTGTAGTTGCGCCTTCGCGCGCGGTCTTTAAATTTTGTAAAATATTGCGCTCGGTTTTTGTGTCAACTGCCGAAACCGAGTCGTCGAGAATTAATATCTTAGATTTTTTGATTAGCGCACGGGCAATGGATATGCGCTGCTTCTGTCCGCCCGAAACGGTAACACCGCGCTCACCGAGCATGGTTTGATAGCCGTCTTTAAACTGCGCAATGTTGTCGTGAACGTCGGCAAGCCGTGCAACCGCCTCCGCCTCTTCCGTCGAGCCCTCACCCGAGAAACATATATTGTTTAATATGGTGTCGCTGAAAAGAAAATTGTCCTGCGGAACGTATGCTACCGCCTCGCGCACGTCGCGTATGGGTATTTTGTTTACGTCGCAACCGTCTATAAACAGCGTGCCGTCGGGCACGTTATACGTCCTTAAAATCAAATCCACAATGGTAGTCTTGCCCGAACCGGCTCTGCCTACAAGCCCTACGCTTTGACCGCGCTCAATGACAAACGACACGTTTTCAAGCGCGTTATAAGCCGCCGCAGGATAGCGAAAGGTTAAATTTTTAAACTCTATTTTGCCAAAAAGCTCACCCACCGAAGCGACTTCCGCGCCGTCCGCAACGTCCTGCTTCGCGTCGAGAAGCTCGCTTATTCGGTTTAAAGAAGCCCTGCCTCGCGACGTCATTTCAATGAGCTGCGACACAGCCATAACCGGCCACACGAGGGTTGTGAAGTATCCGATGAACTCGACAAGCTCTCCTGCGTCGAACGCGCCCTCGAAAACGAGATAGCCGCCAAAGCCCAGAATTATGCAGATTACCGACTCGACCAAAAGCGTTACCGCAACCGTCAAAAGAGTGGAAAGTTTGGTATATTCTACGTTGACGTCCTCGTTTCGCTTGTTTAGCACGCGGAAAGCGAGCAGCTCTTTAAACTCCTTTACAAACGCCTTTATAACGGAAATTCCCGAAAAGCTTTCCTGCGAAAAGTCGGACAAATCGGAAAACGCAGCTTGCCGCGACTCCCACTTTTTAATCATATACTTGCTGATAACAATTCCGCCGAACAGCAGCAGCGCCATGGGAATAAGCGAAAGCAGAGTAAGCCTGAAATCCATTTTCCACATTTTAAACAGCGTCATTCCGCCCAGCACCGCCGCGTCCATAAGCGATAAAATGCCCATACCGAAGCAGTCCTGCACCGTTTCGAGGTCGTTGGTGAACAGCGACATTAAATTGCCGACTTTATTTACCTGATAGTATTGCTGCGACAGATTTTTGCAACGGTCGAACATTTTTTCGCGTATGTCGGTTTCCACTTTGATTGCCGAACCGAAAAAACAAATGCGCCACAAAAACCGCCCGAAAACCATAACCAAAATAATTATGATGAGCGGCAGACATATGCGCATAAGCAAAAAATCCATATCGAACGCAAACACTTCTCCGCCCGTTAACACCTCTCCCGAGTTCATTCCGTTTACTACCATTCTGTAAAGCTCGGGAATTATAAGCTGAAAATAGTCTATAACGACAAGCGCAACAATGCCGATTAAAAGCATCCAGCCGTATTTGAAATAATATCTGTTTATATGTTTTCCGAACAGCATGCGCTTCTCCTTTACAACAGTCTGGCTTTTATTCTATAACAATCTTGCCGTTTTGTCAATTTTCATTGACAAAAGCGACGGGTAAATGTTAAATATATTGAGTAATTTACAAACGAGAAAATAAAATGTTAAAACACGGTCTTAAAAACTACTTTAAAAGTCTGAAATACTTTTTTACGCCGCTCGGTACAATGTTCCTCGGTATGATGATAGGCTTTTCTATTCTGTTTCCGGGAATTGTTGCCGCAATTTCGCAGCTTTCCGACGGTATCGTCGAGTTGTCAAGCAACGTCAACCTCGACTTCAATCTACTGTGGAAAAAAATTTGGGAAGCGGTGCGCTCGCTCGACTGGAACCAGCCTATGCAGTCTTTGCAAACCCTGCTTTCCGCTGAGTGGCTGAACGAAATGCTTACGCAGATTTTGAACACCATTCTCGGCACGGACTTTGAAACGTTCAAGGCGCAAATCACGCTGCTTGTAGCCGTGTTTACAGAGCAAATTGCAGCAAGCGTTGTAATGTTTTTCGTGTTCTGGATTCTCGGGTTTTGGGCGGGACTTGCCATTGTAAAGTACTTTATACGCAGAACCATAGCAAAGCGCTCGGTATGGAAAATTGTTCTTGCTTACTTTATAAACTCTTTCGTTTCGACCTGCTGCATAGTTTTAATTTTTTTCGCTTTCGCACTTTGGAGAGAGGGCATTTTTATTTCGCTGACCTTAATGTTTTTATTTGGCGGCGCGCTATCTCTTTTGCAGGCATACCTGTTGCACGGCTATAAAATAATTAAGTTTAAAGATATCGTCAACTTTAAAAATATCGGCTTACATATGCTTTCGAGCCTGATAATATTTTTAATTTCCATAGCTTTCACCCTTATTGCAATGCTTATAAACAACCTTATGGGGCTGTTTGTCGGGCTTGCGCTGATTGTTATTGCGCTTATAGTTATCGACCTCAACGCCGAGTCTTACGTTTTGGGCGTCGCGCGCAATAACCCCGTGATACAAATAAAGCAGGAGGAAGCGGCTTAAAATCAAACCTCGGACGGCGGAATTTCCGCCGTCCGAGGTTTTTAAATTATTTGCTCAATTCATCTGCAAGCCGCTCAAGCTGCGCCGTGCTTTCGGCATTCAGCGCCGAACGTATTTTTACGCCGTTTTCGCAGTATTCGAGGTTTTTACAGCCTTCAAGGCGCTTTTGCATATTGCGCGTCGCAACGGGCGCCCAACTGCCGTTTTCTATTAGCCCTATTCTTCTGTTCTGAAAGTTGCGCTCCTTCAACCTGTCTATAAACTCGCGCATTGCAGGGAAAACGTCCCCGTTATAAGTCGTAGTTGCAAGCACTACGTTTTTAAATCTGAACGCCTGCGCAACGCATTCCGCCCAATCGCAACGCACAAGGTCGCACAGCTCTGCTTCGCATACGTTTTTGCCCTTCAACATGAGCGCAAGCTTTTTTGCCGCGCTTGCCGTATGCCCGTAAATAGAGGTATAGGCAATAAGTACGCCATTGTTTTCGGGCTCGTATTTAGACCACTTTTCGTACTTATCAAAATAGAAATCAATGTTTTCCGTCAAAACAGGCCCGTGAAGAGGAAAGATTTTTTCTATTTCAAAGCAGGACAGCTTTTTAAAAAGGCTTTGCACCTGCGCGCCGAACTTACCCACAATGCCGTAATAGTATCTTCTTGCCTCGCTCTCCCACTGCTTGCCGCAGACCCGTGCCCCGAACTTGCCGAATGCGTCCGCCGAAAACAAAACCTTGTCAAAACTGTCGTAAGCAACCATAACCTCGGGCCAATGAACCATAGGCGCAAATATAAAATTAAGCTTTCTTTTGCCCAAATCAAGGCTTTGTCCGTCCTCAACCTCTAAAAAGTTAAAGCTAAAATCTTCCCCGAAAAATTCCTTTATCATTACGAGGGTCTTGGCGTTGCCGACGATTTGCGCGTCGGGATAAGCCTTTATAAAGCTTAAAATATTTGCCGAATGGTCGGGCTCCATATGCAAAATTACGAGGTAATCGGGCTTTCTTTCACCCAAAACGCTATGAATATTTTCAAGCCACTCGTCGCGAAAATCCGCGTCGACCGAGTCCATTATTGCAATTTTTTTATCGCATACAAGATAGGAGTTATAGGAAATCCCCTCCGGTACGCGATACATTCCCTCGAATAAGTCTATGTTTTTATCGAATACGCCGACCGAATAGACGCCGTTTGAAATCTGTTCCATAATACAATCCCTCTATTTATTTTCAATTTTTTGAGAATTTATTCTCTCTTTTACCAGCTCTTCGCGCCTCTTGAATACCTTGGGAAAGGTTACGAAAATAACCACCGTAGTTATTATTCCGGCTACAAAATCCGCAATGCCCTCGGATAAATACACGCCCTTAAAGCCCATAAAATGAGTGAGGCAAAAACAAAGCGGAATGAGTATTATCACTTTCCTCATAACCGCAAGCAGCAGCGCGGATTTAGCCTGACCCAGAGCAACATTAATGTTCTGCAACGTCATTTGCACGAAAAACATTATAGAGCCCATTAAAAACAGCGGAGTATATGCTTGTACAATTTGTATTACGCTGTCGCTTGCAGAGAACATATAGGCGTACATCTGCGGCAGAGCAAGCGAAACCGACCATATAGCCAGGGCAAATATAAAAGCGATTACCGTGACATATTTTATGCCCGTTTTCAGCCTTTGGGCGTTGCCCTTGCCATAGTTATAGCTTACGAAGGGCTGCATTCCGTAGCCCAAACCGTTGAGCGGCAAGGATATAAGTTGCAGCGCGCTGAGCATGATAGTCAACGCCGCGGTATAATCCTTATCCCCACCCGTCGAAAGGTTTAAATTTATGTTGAAAACAATTTGTATGGCGCATTCCGTCAGTGTCATAACAAATGGCGTTACACCGAGCGACAATATGCTTAAAATTCTTTTCCACTGCGGCTTCATATCCCGTAAACGAAATTTAAAAATGCTCTTTTTGGAGAGGAAAAAGACTAAAATACACGCAAACGACATGGTTTGCGAAAGCACCGTCGCAAGGCTGGCGCCGTTTACGCCCATGTTCAAAACAAAAATAAATATGGGGTCCAAACCGATGTTTGCGACCGCGCCGACTAAAACCGAGCACATAGCAATAAGCGAAAAACCCTGCGCGGTAATAAAGGGGTTGAGCCCCTGCGCCAGCATAATAAACACCGTACCGAGCGAGTAGATGCGCAAATACGAAGAGGCAAACCCGACCGCGCTTTCGGGACAGCCGAAAAGCACGACTATCTGTCGGGAAAGAAAAAAGGTTATCAAGCTTATAATAACGCCCGTCGCAATAAGAAAGACAAATGAAGTATTGAAAATTTTATTGGCTTCGTCGCAATCTTCCTCCCCCAGTTTTATGCTTGCGCGAGGAGAGCCGCCTAACCCTATAAGATTTGAAAAGGATTGAATAATCAAAGTTATTGGCAGAACTATGCCGAGCGCCGCCAATGCGTCCATACCCGAATGCCCGATTTTCGCAACGAACATTCTGTCGACGATGTTATATAAAAATGTTATCAACTGAGCGATTACAGCCGGCACGGTAAGCTTGAAAACAAGCGGCAATATTTTGCCGCTTTCCAACTGCGCGGTCGTATCTTGCTTTGTATTATTTTTGAACGACATACGCTATAATTAAATAATTTTAGTATTCCAAATCCTAAGCATTAAGCTTTAATTCTATTTCAACGCCGCTGTGCGCGTTGTTTTCTATTTCCACGGCGCCTATAACTCTGCCTACAACTTCGGCTGCGTTCGCGTCTTTATTGCCGTAGTGGTTTGTAATTTGATCCGCACAGATATTTGCGTTAGTTACGGTGTTGTTTCTAACGTAAACAGCGCCTTCCGCCGCCGTTGCAGTACCTGCAATACCGCCTATGTCGCGGTATCCTTTAAGCGTGACGTTTGCCACCTTGCAATTTTCAACTCCGCCCGAGCAAAGATAGCCGACAATGCTACCGACTTTATCTCCGTTATCATACGCGCCCTCCGTTCCGTCGGGAACGCAAACTATTTCCAGCCCGTCTACGTTACAGTCGCTTATTTCAGCGTAAGCGTACCCTACAATTCCGGCGGCATAATGCGCCGCGCTTATGCGTGCATTTTTAACGGTAACGCCCGTAACCTGCGTAGAAGCCGTCTGTCCAAGCACTGCGGCAACGCACGAACCGCCGGTTATATCGGCGCCGTCGATAGTAAAGTTGCTTATAACGGCTTTAATTTGCCACTGCCTTCCGAACAGACCGACGTTATCGCCGCTCGAAATTTTGAGATTTTTTATAACGTGATCTCTTCCGTCAAACGTTCCGTAAAACCCGTTGATGGGCGCCCATTCCTCGTTATTCAAGTCCAAATCCGCGTCCAGCGCAACCGTTTGATTGGAGAATTTTTCTCCGCCGTTGACCGTGTCGCGGAACAATTTGAACTGTTCGACGTTTGTAATTATATACTCTGCGCAAGTTTCGCAGTAAAGCGTGCCTCTATCGTAATCGGTGTGCGTTGCAGCGACTACCAAATCCTGTGCGGTGAGCTCGTTGCCGTCCTCGTCAAAGTTCTTTCCGCAGTCGTTGCAGTGTATGTGCGCTATTTGTCCGTCCTTGTGCTCGCTTGCCGCAATTGCCGTAACTTCCGACATTGTATGCTTTGCAGATACAATCAAGTCCTGTGCGGTGAGCTCGTTGCCGTCTACGTCCAAGTTCTTTCCGCAATCGTTACAATGTATGTGCGCTATTTGTCCGTTCTTGTGCTCGCTCGCCGCAATTGCCGTAACTTCCGACATTGTATGCTTTGCTGCGACTACTAAATCCTGTGCGGTAAGCTCGTTGCCGTTTTCGTCCAGATTCTTTCCGCAGTCGTTGCAGTGTATGTGCGCTATTTGCCCGTCCTTGTGCTCGCTTGCCGCAATTGCCGTAACTTCCGACATTGTATGCTTTGCAGATACAACCAAATCCTGTGCGGTGAGTTCGTTGCCGTTTTCGTCAAAATCTTTTTTGCAAGCACTACAATGCTTGTAAGCTCTTGTTCCGCTATTATGCTCGCTTGCCGCAACCTCTTCGATATCAACGGTTTTATGCGCTGCGTGAACTATTTTATCCTCGGCGGTAAGTTCATTGCCGTCCTCGTCAAAATCCTTGTCGCACAGCGAACAATGATTGTAGGCAACATTTCCGTCTGTAGTACAGTCAGCATCTACCGCGCTGACGGGAGTAAGCGCGTGTGACTGCAAATCTATACCGATTTCCTCTCTCTCTTGCTTGCCGCAATCGGGGTGAGAACAAGTTCTTACTCTATAGCCCTTTTCCACGCAAGTAGCCGCTTTTTCGATCTGCCATTCGCCGAACGAGCAAACGTGTCCGCAAGCCGCAAAACAACTTGCGCACACAAATATTATTGCCGAAACAAACAGCAGAGTTATCTTCTTTTTTATCATTTTCATCTCCCAGTGAAACTTCAAATACTTTGTACTTAATATATTATATTATTTTTAAAAAATAGTCAACAAAGCCGAAAGCGTTTTAAATGGTAAAAACAAGTATTTATTAATTTTAAATTAAAAAAACATAGACTTTGCGGTCTATGCTTCTTTGTGGTACACCCGACTGGAGTCGAACCAGCGACACATAGCGTCGGAGTTAGCGAAATTTTACACAATATCTTGCAAAGCACATTATATTGTGCTTTTTCTTTTATTTTATTTCTGTATATTGTGTATAGTTTTTATAAAATCTACACCCTTTAATAACTTTTACGGCATCAGGGTGTATATCGGGTGTAGATTTTTTGGGTGTATATTCCGATTTTCGGGTGTAGATTTTGGCTTTTGTAATAAAATTGCGTAAATACGCAAAATTTCCGAATTTAATGCAGGCGTAGCATGCAATCAAAAAATTTGCAACAATACGCAAATTTTCCGAAAAAGTTATTGACGGCAATAATTATTTGTGCTATACTATTAATGTGAAATTTTGCGTCGATACGCAAAATTTCCGAAAGGAGTTTTTTGTATGATAGAGAGAGTCAAATATCTCGATAAGCTTATCCGCAAAAAAGAAAACGGACTCGTTAAGGTAATCACGGGCGTTCGTAGGTGTGGTAAATCTTATTTGCTGTTTGAATTATACCATAACTATTTGAATTCCATTGGCGTTGATGATGCTCATATCATTGAATTGGCGCTTGACCTCGATGCAAACAGCACGTACAGAGATCCGTTTGAGCTTGGCAAATATATCCGTAGTAGAATTGTCGATAAAGACAAAATGTACTACGTGTTTTTAGATGAGATTCAGATGGTAGAAGAAGCCGTAAATCCTGACGCGCATTCTGTGGAAATAAAAATCGGGTTTGTTGATGTTGTGCTTGGACTTATGAAAATAAAGAATGTTGATTTGTATATCACGGGTAGCAATTCCAAAATGCTTTCGACAGATATTCTAACACAGTTCCGCGGCAGGGGTGATGAAATTCGTGTCAACCCGCTCTCCTTTGCTGAGTTTTATTCGGCTTACACTGGCGATAAGCACAATGCGTGGAAAGATTATTACACGTATGGCGGAATGCCGCTTATACTCAGTCAAACGACGCACGCCGATAAAAGCAATTATTTGCGCACGCTTATTCAGAAGATTTACTTAGACGATATTTTAGCGCACAATAAAATCAACAGCGACAGATCGGTCTTGGAAGATTTAATGAATACGATAGCCTCTTCTGTCGGTTCGCTTACCAGTCCGTCAAACTTATCGAAGACTTTTTTAAGTGTAAAAAACAAGAAAATCAGTGAAGAAACGGTAGCCAAATATCTTGATTTTTTTGTGGACGCATTTATCGTGTATAAGGCAAGGCGCTATGACGTAAAGGGTAGAAAATATATCGGTGCGCCTCTCAAATACTATTTTTCGGATATCGGCTTGCGCAATGCTTGGCTCAATTTCCGTCAGACGGAAGAAACGCATATCATGGAAAACATTATCTACAACGAGCTTCTTGTTCGTGAGTTTGACGTAGACGTCGGCATTGTGGAACACAATTATCGCGGCGAAGACGGCAAGAGCAAACGCAAGCAACTTGAAGTGGATTTCGTTGCCAATCAAGCGGACAGGCGTTATTATATTCAATCGGCGTTATATGTTGGAACGACCGAAAAACGCCTGCAAGAAACTAACTCCCTTAACCGCATTGATGACTCCTTCAAAAAGATTGTCGTTGTGAAGGATGACATAATCCCATGGCACGATGAAAAAGGCGTTTTGTTTGTGGGCATAGAACAGTTCTTGCTCGATGAAAGCGCCATGGAATTATAAAAGATTATAATTGTTATACGAGGAGCGGCTGTATTAAATTATGAAAAACAAAAAGACGGTTAAATATATTGATTTATTTGCGGGATTAGGCGGGATTCGATTAGGTTTCACACAGGCATTTACCGAAGCTGGATATGAGACTGAATGTGTTTTGACATCTGAAATTAAACCTGCAGCAATAAAGGCATTAACTACAAATTTTGGACCAAAAAGTATTCGTGGTGATATTACTACAGTAGATTGTTCAGAGATCCCTGACTTTGACTTTTTGCTTGCGGGTTTCCCATGTCAAGCATTTAGTGTGGCTGGACGGCAAAGAGGTTTTCTAGATACTCGCGGAACACTTTTTTTTGAAGTTGAACGTATATTACGCGAAAAACGCCCTTATGGTTTTATTTTAGAAAATGTTGAAGGACTCGTAACGCATGATCGAGAAAATCCTGAAGATAAAATTGGTAGAACTTTTTCTACTATTCTCCACATTCTTGAAGATGAGCTACGGCAACTGAAAGAATTGTCTGTAACACACGGCTTTGAGCGGTTCTGCGAAAAGGAAGCGCGGCGTGAAATTACGGAGTTTGCAAGGGATTTGCCCGTCGGAACAAAAATCTTTTACGGACACAAAGATATGGAACCGTTTCGTCCACGCATAGACAAAATCGTAAACTTACTGTTGCAGACGAGCAAACCGGCGCGAAAAGCCGACTTAAAGTTTCACGAGGATTTGGCGATGTTAGAGCAAAAAACTAAGGTCAATGGCGGCGTTCTGGATGAGATTAAAGAAGATTACAAGCGGCGACAGGGGAACATTGTTTTGAACGCGGTACGAACGATACGCGCTTACACACCGAGGCGTACTGTGCGAGGTAAAGTAAACGATAAAAATTTGAAACGACGAGCGGGTATCCGTGCACGCGTTTTCGGGCGTACACTCGGCAAACTTTTCTCTTCTTTCGGCGAGCAAAGCGAACTGTTGGAACGCGACTTCTCCCACCGTTTGCAAGATATCGAAAAGGAAATCGAAGAACAGCGTTTGCAAGAGCAAGTTGCCGAAAATACGAAAATAAACACCAAGTGGAACTGGGGGAAATAAAATGCAAAAAAATTAGGCAGAAGTCGTATTAATATCGCAAATTTGCTTGACTCTTTTCTTGCCTCGCGATATAATAAAAATACATAAAGTCGTATGAATACGACGCAAATATTTTCGGAGGAATTGACATGGAAAAGACAAGAGCGGTGAAAGACAAGCGTTACGAAGAACGTCATAAGGAAGAACGTAAAGCCAAGTGCATGGTTTGGGGAACGAGCGTACCGAGAGAAAAAGCCGAACAAATAAATGAGTTTTTGAAAAAATACGGCTATACCAAGGTAGAACTTATACAGGCGGGATATGAAGAATTATTAGCCCGACACGACACCGACTTTGCAAAGTTAAAAGACGGTTATGACGATTTCTTTGATAGCGAGCTTGAGAAATTTAAGAAAGATAGATGATATCTTTTTCGTCACCGAAAATCAAACATATCGGCGGCGAGACAGCGGGTCTTTACATAAAAAGAAAATCGGAGCACTCCCGAACTCCAAAAATTCTTTTTGGAGAACAGAATTGGAAACAACAAACACTGCAAACAAATTGGCAAGAATGAGAACGATTAACGAAGCGCTTACACTTATCAAAGCGCAAGATCCCGAAACGGCGGTAACGTATAACTTTATCCGCAAGTTGTTAGACAGGGACAAAGTACGTCACTTCCGTTCGGGTTCGAGATACATTCTCAATTTTGACGATTTATTAAATGAACTCAATATGAACTAAGGAGGGAATATGGCAACATTCAGAAAGAGACAGTTGAAAAGCGGCGTCGTGTATGACATTCAAGTGAAGTTCAGAGAGCCGAATACAAATCAGACGATTGTAAAAACTACCGTTTGGCATCCGGAATATAAAATGACGGATAGACAAGCCGAGCGCGAGTGTACGCTTGTTGCACAGAAGTTTGAAAACGACGTAAAGCAACTCTACACGGGAAGCGTGGCAGACGTTCCCGACTACAATATAACCGTGGGGCAAATGGCGGATAAATGGTTGGAACGGGTACATAAAGATTTTTCGATAGCGTATTACGAAAGGGGCATCAAAACAATCGAATGGATAAAACAGTATATCGGCGGATATAAAATACGCGAGGTTACTCCCTACGTTATTCAGAATTTTTACGACAAGTTAGACCGTGAAAAACGTGTTATTTATACCATTACGGCAAAATCGAGCTTGCGTGAAGCGATTGATAATTTCGGGCATACGCGCAAGGAACTTTCCGAGAATTACGGAATAAACGTAGCGTCGCTTGTAACGGCGTTGCAAGGCAAGCAAATAGGAATGGAGTTTGCCCGTAGCCTTTCTTCCGTGTTGGGCGTTAAACCCGAAAAACTTTTCAATATACAAAAAACGGAACAGCCATATGCCGCGGAAACGATTGCGAAGGTCAAGTGCGCCACTCGGTGTATTTTTGCTATGGCGAAGCGACAGCGGCTTGTAGACGACAACTATGCTTCGGCAGATTTCGTTTCTTACGGCAAAAAGCCGAAGCGAGATATCAAGTATCTTGACGACGAACAGGCGAAAGAGCTTTTTCGCGTGCTTATGGATTACGACGACATTCGTGCGAAAACGGCCGTTCTCGTTGCTCTTATGACGGGACTGCGCCGTGGCGAGATTGCGGGCCTCGAATGGAAAGATATCAACTTTGAACGGCATACGCTAACCGTAAACCGCACGGGTTGTTACAGCAAGATTGCCGGCGGAATTTTTACAAAAGAGCCGAAAACGGAAGGTTCGGTACGAAGAATTACCATTTCGGAAGTTTTGGTTGAAATGCTCAAAGAATATAAAGTATGGTACGATGAGCAACGTGCGAATTGGGGCGACAGGTGGGTTGATTCGGATCGACTGTTCGTGCAGGAATACGGCAAGCCGATTAACCCCGAAACCGTACATTTTTGGTTAAAGAAAATGCTGAAAAATTCGGGTCTGCCCGACGTTACGCTTCACAGTTTGCGACATACAAACATAACATTGCAGATTGCGGCGGGTGTTCCGCTCACGACGGTTGCCGGAAGAGCAGGTCATTCGCGCGTAAGCACGACGAGCGATATTTATTCTCACTTTATCAAAACGAGCGACGAGGCGGCGGCTGAGGCTTTGGAAGATATCTTCCTGCCATGCGCCGCAAAGGGGTGATAAAAAATGTATTTGCCGAGATTAAGACGGATTGACACCGTTATTAAAACAATGAAACAAGCCGATCGTGATACGGTTGTTTCGCGGTTCTTTCTCACAAAACTATTGCGAGAAGGCAAAATAACACCACTGAAATACGGCGATTCTTGGGTGATAAATATCGATGAGCTGTACGGGGTTATGAGCGGGAAAGTTTTTCAAGAAAAGCCCTATACTCCTTCGCCTAAACGCAATCTACAAAAGAGCGGCGAGATATGGCATATGTTTCAAGCCGAAGACCCCGAAACGAAGGTGCGGAAACTCAACTTGCGACTGTTTGTTAAAGAACAGGGCATCTGGTATTTTACTTCTTCGGTAGGGCATTGGGTAATTGACGTAGACGAGTTAATGTATAAGCTGAATCCGCGTGGAGTGGATTGCGCATTCGATATGCCGCGTCTGCGTTGGCACGACGAAACGGTGCGCCGATTCAGGTATTTGCATCAAGATATACCCGTAACCATAAGCATTGTGGAAAAGGCTTTTCAATCGGACAACGTGTTCAAAATTCAAAACGGACACCGTTGGATTATTAACTACGACCAACTCGAAAGCGAAGTTTATAAAATGTTAGGTTGCACTCCAAATAAATAGATGTTATAAAAAGTTTACAGCGGGCAGATTTTTCTGCCCGCTGTATTTTACTGTTTAATCAAAGTATCCGTTTTTTTGACACATTTCATTTACCGATTCGGCAAAGATAGAACGAGAATGTTTGTCGGGATTATCGTTGTAATTTTTCTTCTCTATATAATAATCTTGCAATTCACCCCATAAATCATTGTCTTTTAACCAATCGATTTTTTCGGGCAACGCTTCAAATCCTTCACCTTGAAATTCCCAAGTATAATTTCCGGTGTCTTTATTATATCGAATATATTGCTGTCCGTTTTTTCCGTTAAACACTATGGCAAAATCGCAACTATGTAAAATCTTAGAGTGCTTATAATCTTTTTGCTTTATAGTTAATACTCTCGTAGAATCTTCGCAATAATCATATCCGTGGGTAGGCGCAACTTTGTTAATGGCATTTCTGATTATGGTGCGAATTTGTTTAGGAGTATAATTTTCATCATCGTCATTGACATGAAAATTAACATCGAAGTCAAACCCTATATTTGACTTTGCGTCATAGGTAATCATATTCCTGCTGGAACTACCTACAAAATCATATTGGAAGGTAAATTCATCTCTTACGATATCCTGTACTTCGTGGATAAGGTCTAATAAATCTGCTTTCACGGGTGCTGCTTTTTTCTTTGATACATAGCGAAAATCATGCATACTATCTATCTCTCCTTAAAAAATATTATCCCAAGCCTCCTATTTGGCATCAATACCAAATCGTTGTATTATATCATACTAATTCTATTTGTCAAGACTTTTTAATGAAAAAACCTGCGATTTTTTTAAATCACAGGTTCACTGGTGCACCCGGCGAGGCTCGAACTCACAACGTCGGCGTCGGAAGCCGAAATTTTATCCAGTTAGACTACGGATGCATATTGTATTGAATTTTCTCTAACAACGCCACCGATTGATACGGCAGGGTGTAGATTTGGGTGTAGAGTTTTTTGGAGTTGTGTATTTTGCGGAAAAAATCAACAAAAAACCGCAATATATAGGGGAATTTCCGCAAAACAGCTTTATCGCGTATTAGCGTCGGAGGCTATTGCTCTATCCAACTGAGCTACGGGTGCATATAATAAAAATTGTGTGCATACTCTTAGCACGGCACAAACGCGTTGCGCACGGCGCAGTATTCATATCCCAGCGAGTTTAAACGGGAACAGATTTCATCTAAAGATACGTCCAAACTCTCGCAAAGACACTCCAAAGAATAGAACTCGTCGCGAAGTTTTGCATTTATTAAAGACAGAAGTATAAAATCGTCGTTGGGCAAATCCATAAATAAATTATAACACAAAATTTTTTATTTGCAAATTGATATTGCGCTGTGTTATAATAATTTCATCAATTAAAGGGAATTTTAAAATGTCGAAAACAGTCGTCGTTGGGCTGAGCGGCGGAGTAGACTCGTCCGTTGCCGCCTATCTTTTAAAGCAACAGGGCTATAACGTAATAGGGCTTTTTATGAAAAATTGGGAAGAAACCGACCCTTCCGGCGCTTGCACTGCCGAGGCGGATTTCAACGACGTAAGAAGAGTTTGCGCCACGCTTGACATTCCCTATTACAGCGTAAATTTTTCAAAACAATATATGCAGCGAGTGTTTTCGCACTTTCTTACGGAGTATCGCGCAGGCAGAACGCCCAACCCCGACGTTTTGTGTAACCGGGAAATAAAGTTCGGGCCTTTCCGCGAATATGCCCTGAGTATGGGCGCGGATTTTATTGCGACGGGGCACTACTGCGCAATTGATCACAGCAACGGACGGCATAAACTTAAAAAAGCCGGTGACGCAAACAAGGACCAGACGTATTTTTTAAATCAGGTCAGGGAAGAGCAGCTTGCGGAAGTGCTGTTTCCCCTTTCCGAACTATCCAAGCCCGAGGTAAGAAAAATTGCCGAAGCAAACGGGATTGCAACGGCAGCGAAAAAGGATTCTACGGGTATTTGTTTTATAGGAGAGCGCAACTTCCGCAAATTTTTGCAGGACTACCTTCCAGCCCAACCGGGAAAAATAGTTACCCTTGACGGGGAAACCGTGGGGGAACACATAGGGCTTATGTACTACACACTCGGGCAGCGCAAGGGGCTTGAACTCGGCGGCAAACGCGGAGAAGAGGGCAGATGGTTTGTAGTCAGAAAAGACCTTGAAAACAATGTGCTTTACGTTTCTCACGGGGACGAAAAGCCGCTGTATTCCCGTGCCTGCAAGGTGAAAGACCTCAATTGGATAGGATATATGCCCGAACCAACATTCAACTGTAATGCAAAATTCAGATACCGCCAACCCGAACAAAAAGTAAAAATAACGCTCGAGCCCGACGGCGCGCTGGTAGAATTTGAAACGCCGCAGCGCGCGGTTACCCAAGGACAATACGCCGTTTTCTACGACGAAACTTATTGCCTCGGAGGCGGCGTCATTACCGAAGTTATTTTTTAAATTAAAACCGTCCGCGACAGTAAGTCGCGGACGGTTTATTTATAATTCCAAAGCTATCTTATATATTTCGGATTTTGGCAGACCTCTGTCCTTTGCAACCTGCTTAATAGCCTCTTTTTTATCCATTCCCCCCGACATATAGCTTAGTAAATGCTCTTTTACGCCAAGTTGGTTTAACGGATTTTCTAGTGAAGCGCCTTCGACCACAATAACGTATTCTCCGCGTTTTTCCCCAGGCAGCCCATCTTTTAAGTTGAAATGCACAGCCTCCTCGTGAAGCTTGGTTATCTCCCTGACCGCGCAGGCACGCCTATCACCGAAACAGTCGTAAACGGCGGATATATCGCGGTCTACGTCCTGCGGAGCAACGTGAAATATAAGCGTTAGGTCAATATTTTTGTATTTTTCAAGCAGCTTTTTCTTTTCCCCGAGCTTGTCGGGCAAAAAGCCGATAAACGCAAATCTTTCTGACGGCAACGCCGAAAGCACCAATGCGGACAGCGCGGCGTTCGCGCCGGGAATAACGGTAAACGCTTCCCCCTCGTCGCGCAGAAATTTACAGACGATATTGCCGGGGTCGGAGATGACGGGCATTCCGGCGTCGGAAATAACGCACACCTCTTTGCCCTCCCTTGCCGCGTTCAGTATTCTTTCTGCCGCCTCGCGCTCGTTGAATTTATGGCAGGAATAGAGCGGTTTTTTGATTTCATAGGCGTTTAAAAGCTTTAAAGAATGGCGCGTGTCCTCGCAAAAAATTACGTCGGCAGCCCTCAAAACCTCGAGAGCGCGCAGCGAAATATCCTTAAGATTGCCGATAGGCGTCGCTACAAAGTAAATCATTAAAACCCTTTAATTGCGCTTGCGGTCAGCGATTTGCACAGCGCAAGCCCCAAATTTACGACGCTGTCAAAGTCGTCCTTTGCCGCAATGCCGCTGAAAGTGTGAATGTATCTTACGGGAATGCCGGCAACAATTACGGGCGTGCCGCCGTTAGCCGAAATGATATAAGCGCCGTTGTTGCCGCCGCCCGAGCGCACAGCCATTTGCACCTTTATATTCTCTTTTTGTGCAATTTGACGGGCGTACTCGGTAAATCTCGGCGTACAGATAACCGTTGCGTCCATATGCCTTAACATTACTCCGCCGTGCAAAGCGTCCTGAACCATAAAGGGCGGAGCGGAAGTATCGTCTGCAGGGCAGCCCTCGAAACAAATTGCCGCGTCCGCCTTTACGTTACACATTGCGGCGCGTATTCCTCTGTCCCCCACTTCTTCCTGCGAGGAGATTACCCCCACAATATCCACCGATAACGGCTGTTTATCAAGCTCTTTTATGCACTTTACAAGTGCAGCCACGCCCATTCTGTCGTCAAACGCCTTGCCCTGCAAAATGCCGTGTTTTTCATCGTACTCAAACAAACTTTGAGGAACTACGGGCGCGCCGACCTCAACGCCGAACTCGGCGGCTTCCTCGGCGCAGGTTGCGCCTATGTCTATAAATAGCGTACCGTAACTTACGGGCGCGTTCTTCTGCTCGGCGGTCATCAAATGAGGGGGCTGTGCCGCAATTACCCCCGATATATACCCCGTTTTAGTGCGAATTATCACCTTTGAAGAAGGTAGGCACTTCTCGTTCCAACCGCCTATGGGTATAAACCTGAGCGTGCCGTCGGGCTTGATTGCCTGCACCATAAAGCCGACCTCGTCGGAGTGCGCGTCCAACATAACTACGGGGCGGTTGCCCTTGTTGTATTTGGGATAAATATACAGGTTGCGCATACTGTCCTCTTTGAACTCGGCAACGTCTTTAAGATACTCGCGCACAATCAAAAGCACCTCGTCCTCGAAGCCCGAAGCGCCGTGCGCATTGCAAAGCTTTTCAATTAATTTTATATCGTCCATTATTATTCTCCTTTATTTATTGACTACAGTGGGCAAAACGTCGACGCCCTCTTTGCCGCCCTTTACGGCCTCTACCATAACAAGGTAGGGTTTTGCCTCGGGCGTACCGCAAACAAACTGTATTTTTTTTGGCTCGAGCCCGCGTTTTTTTAAAAGATATATCAACTCCGCCACCCTGTCCGCCCGATTGATAATTGCAAGCCGTCCGCCGAACTTGAGTTTTTTAAACGCCTGTTCGACAATCTCCTCAAGAGTTATTGTCAGTTCTTTTCTGCAAACAGCGCGCTCGTAGACCTCGTTTTCAAAGCCGCCGCGCTCGTACGGGGGGTTGCAAAGTATAAGCGAAAACCTGTCGTTAAACTCGGCTGAAATATCCTGCAATCGCGTACATACCACCTCGCAGTCGAACGCGTTAAGCTGCGCCGTGCGCCGCGACATGTCGGCAAGGCTCTCCTGCATTTCAAACAGGGTAAGCGAAGATATTACGGGATTAAGGCACAGAAAGTGAAACCCTACCACGCCGCTGCCCGAGCAAAAGTCCGCAACCTTGTCCCCGAACTTTGCCTTTGCGAACCTGGACAAAAGAATACTGTCAGAAGTAAAGCGGTATAAATTTATATTTTGTATAATTTTTTTATCCTCGTAAAAGCTTTCGAGAACCTCGTTTTCCTTTAACTGCATTTTAGTTAAACCTTATTATAACAAACAAAAAAGCGAGCTGCGCTCGCTTTTTTATTCCAATTACTCGGCTTTAATTGCACCCGTGGGGCAAGCGTCTTCGCAAGCGCCGCAATCAATACAGACGTCGGGATTTACTTCGTACTTGTCTGCGCCCTCTGAAATTGCTTCTACAGGGCAGGTTGACGCGCAAGCGCCGCACTTAATGCACTCGTCGGTGATATAATGTGCCATAATTTCCTCCATTTATTAAAATGTTTGTGATTAATATTGTATCACATTTATTTGTCCGTGTAAAGAGTTAAATTAAATTTTCCTAAAAATATTTTATTCCGCATTGTTGCCGCCGCCGTTTGCGCCGTTTTTGGGCTTATTGGGTCGGTTGCCGCGGTTAAATCGGTTGGATTTGTTTTTGTTTTGTCTGTCGCTCGGCTTTGTTTCGCGGTTTTGTGCGCTCTGTGCGCCGTCGCTGTTTTCTTCCTGCCTGTTTTTATTGAATTTTTTCTTCTTGAACTTATTTCTGTTTTGCGGCTCGTCACCTTTCTCGGGTTTTTCCTCCGTCTGCTCGGCAACGGCTTGCTCCAATTTTGACAACTCCTCTTCAAACTCGGCGTCGTCGGCGCTATCGTCGCTCTTTTGCCTGCGGAATTTAAGGCTTTCTACGGGATAATCGCGATAAGTTATCAAATCCTTAGCCTTGTCCTCAATCTTCAAGCGCGCCGTCATTTTAAGCATATCCACGTTTACCACCATACCCCTGCCGTCCGGAGAG
This sequence comes from uncultured Christensenella sp., assembly GCA_910585685.1. Lineage (GTDB taxonomy): Bacteria > Bacillota > Clostridia > Christensenellales > Borkfalkiaceae > Coproplasma. Next base: position 29,010 of record CAJUEO010000007.1, on the reverse strand, counting down.
ATGGCGTCGCTGCCTATCTTGGGAACGTTTTTTGCCGCCTCCGCATAGTAGTCGTTTTCGTAACCGAGGCAGCACATCAGCCTGCCGCACAGCCCCGAAATTTTTTGGGGATTGAGCGAAAGCCCCTGATTTTTAGCCATTTTAATGCTTACTTTCTTTATTTCGGGCATGCAGCTTGAACAGCAACATTCCCTGCCGCAGGGCGCAATGCCGCCGATAAGCTTTATTTCGTCGCGTATGCCGACCTGCCTCAACTCTATTCTCAAATGAAAGGTCGAGGACAAGTCCTTTACCAACTCGCGGAAGTCGACGCGCTGTGGCGCGGAATAATAGAACACCGCCTTCGAGCCGTCAAAAGCAAACTCGCAATCGATAAGCTTCATTTCGAGGTTATATTTGGCAATTTTTTCCTTTACCGTTTCCATAGCCTCACCCTTGCGCTCGTTGTTGCGCCTGTGAGTTTCCTCGTCGCGCTGGGTGGCAATGCGGAGAATAGGTTTCAGGGGCTGGACAAGCTTTTCGTCCGCCATTTCGCATTTGGGAATGACAACCGTCGCGTATTCGACGCCGCGCGCCGTTTCGACGACCACGCCCATACCCACGCTGTATTCCCCGTTGCCCGGAGCAAAGTAATACACCTTGCCGCCCGGTTTAAAAGTTACTGCTGTAATTTCTGCCATCTGTTGTTCTCCTTGACGACCCTTAGCATAAAGTCGTATAAAAGCCCCTGAAAAAACGCGTTGAACTTGACGTCGGCAAACGCTTTGGGTATATTTTCAAGCGCATAAACGAGCGCGCCGCGGTAAAGCGGCAACCCCGTATCCTCTTTCAGCGCCGTAAAGTACAGCCGCTGCATTTCGCTTAAAAGCTCGTTTTTATATTTTGTATCCCCGTACTTGTAGGCAATTTGCCCTATCTCGGATACGTTTTTTACATTGCAAATCTCGCGCGCGCCCTGCAAGACGGCTTCAAACCAGCCGCCCGACGCCATATTCTGCGCAACGCCCAGAACGCCGTTTGCGCTCTTTGCCGCCGCCTCGTTTATTTGCTTGTGTCCGTCGCGCTCCAACACTTCGAATATCTGCGACTCGGTAAAGGGCGGAATTTCAAGCAGCTTCACCCTCGATTTTACCGTATCGAGAACGGGCGCAAGCGAGGTTACGCCAAGCAGAAAATGCACGTCCGGAAGCGGCTCTTCCAAAGTCTTCAACAGCTTGTTTTGAATTAACGCGGAAGCGCCGTCGAAACCGACTATGACGTACAGCTTTTTATCCCCTTCTATTGGGCGCATTGCGCTGTCCTCCAAAAGCTGCCCGACAGTCTGCGCGTCAAGCTTTTTGCCCTCGCTCGGATATATCTTTAAATCGGTGTAGCTTTCGTTTACAATTCTTTGGTACAGCGGCGTGCCCGTCCTTGCCCCGAAAAAGCGCAACGCAAAAATAACGAGTGCGGCTTTTAGATTTTTCAAGTCGGGAAAGTCAAGCATATATGCGTGAGAAAGCTTATCCGCCTCACAGTCGCCCTCTAAAATTTTGTATGCCGTTGTGCCCTTTAAAAGCTGTTCCACCTAAGTAATTATTTGCCTTTCTATTAATAAGTTTTTGATTTTTTCCGCCGTTTCATACTTGCTTCCGCCGCAGTCAACGGCACATATATAGGGGTCTTTGTCCAAAAGCTGCTTATAGCCTCGATACACCTTTTCGTGAAATTCAAGCCCTAAATTTTCAATTCTGTCGTCCCTGTCCGCGCCGTGCTTGCGCTTGAACGCCGCAACGGGAGAAATATCGAGAAAAACGGTTATATCCGGGGGGTAACTTTCCAAAGCAACCCTGTTTATCTCGCTGATATACTGCACCGAAAGTCCCCTCGCGTAGCCCTGATATGCAAGCGACGAGTGAACGTATCTGTCGCAGATTACAAGCTTTCCCGACTCCAACGCCGGCGCTACAGTTTCGCGCAAATGCTGGATTCTTGCCGCGGCGTATAAAAGCGCCTCGCACTCGTCGCACATTTCCACGTTTTTGCCGTTTAAAATAATTTTGCGTATTTCTTCGGAAATTTTACTGCCGCCCGGCTCGCGCGTTAAAATAAAATCGACGCCCGACGAAGACAGATATTCGGATAAAAGCCTTAGCTGCGTACTCTTGCCCGAGCCCTCGCAACCCTCGAACGTTACAAATTTGCCCCTCATTTTTTAACCACCAAAACTTTTCCGCCCGTAATGCCGTAGGTGTTTTTGGCGCTTTGAAGAACTTTTACTGCGGCTTCCGTTATAATTTCTCCTGTAATAATCACGGGAGTGCAGGGCGGCACGATTCCGGCGTTGTCGGCGCACATTCTGCCGACCGCCTGACTGAGCGGCACAAGCTCGTGCTTTTGCTTCAACGCATACTGAAAGCTGTACGTCCTGTCGAAAACGGGCAAAACGGGCTTCGAAACAAACGCTTTTTTGAGCTTTTTGCTTGCCATAACCGTGCCTAACGCCGATAAAAGCCCGTTCATATCCGAAAGATTTGTCATAGGAGAAAGATAGAATAAAATATACTTTCCGTCCGAAAGCTCGGCATATATGCCCTTCTTTTCAAGCATATTAGCCGCGTCGTCGGACGAAACCCCTATCGACTCGAAGTCAACGGCAAGCTTAGTCCAATCCTCCGACGGATATACGCCGAGCGGACACTTCGATTTAAAGGTTTCGACGGCTGACTTAGCCTCTTCCAAAACCTTGGGATTGTTTTTAATATACTTTACGGCGTACTCCACCGAAGCCATTATGGGGAAGCTGGGGGAAGTTGTTCTGAATATTTTTACCGCCTCTTCCACAAGCGGAACAAGCTTTGCGCCCCTGACGTTGAGAACCGCACCCTGAGTCATTGCAGGCAGCGTTTTATGCACTCCGTCAACCCAAATATCCGCGTAGACCCCCGAATATCCCCGTTTTAATTGTTCAAAAGCGAGGTGTCCGCCGTGCGCGCCGTCAACCAACAAAAGGCGCGAGTACTTCTTTAAAACTTCGCTGTATCCGCCAAGCGGCGCAATATTGCCGTAGTAGTCGGGGGAAGTTATAAGCATACCCAAAATAGTTTTGTCGTTTGAAACAAGCTTTTCGATGAGCGAAACGTCGGGAGGGAGCATAACTCCGTCCTTATATTCACCCTGTACGATAACGGGCTCAAGCCCGAACAGCTTGCATGCGTTCCATACGCTTTGGTGGCTGTTGCGGACAACGATTATTTTAGCGCCCATTTTACGGACGGCGTAAAGCATGGACAAAATTCCCGACGACGAGCCGTCGGTCAAAATATAGCTCTTATCTGCGCCGAGAATTTCGGCAATATCTTTTTGCGCGGCGGCAATTACGCCCGTCGGGCAAAGGAGGTTATCGCTATACGAAAGCTCGGTTACGTCCAACTGCGCAACGCCGAATCTGGACTTGAAATCCCCCCTTGCCTTGTGACCCGGCATATGAAAGGATTTGTCGGCTTTTGCATATTTTTTTAATTGTGAATAAATTAAATATTCATACATAATATCCAACCTCCCGTTAAACGACAACTCAACAAGTTGCGGCTATAAAAATAATCTCGCTATTTTTTAGGCTTCATTGTAGGGAACAACAATACGTCCCTGATAGTCGCGCTGTCTGTCAACAGCATGACAAGCCTGTCCACGCCGAAGCCCAGACCGCCCGTAGGGGGCAAGCCGTATTCAAGCGCGGTAATAAATTCTTCGTCAATCTGCGCGTTGCAGCCCTTTTCCTGCGCGCACTTTGCTTCGACCTGTTTAACAAAACGCTGTTTCTGGTCGATGGGATCGTTCAGCTCGGAGAACGCGTTGCCGAACTCGTGAGCGCAGATAAAGTACTCGAACCTCTGCGTAAACATGGGGTCGTCCTCTTTGCGCTTGGCAAGCGGAGAATTTTCGACGGGATAATCGTAGATAAAAGTGGGCTGAATTAGCTTGTCCTCGACGAACGCGTCGAAAAGAGCGATAAGAACGTGCCCCTTTGTAGCACTTTCCCCCTCTTCAACCGCAACGCCGAGTTTTTTTGCAACCTCGCGCGCTTCGGCATCGGTTTTCCACTCGTCGTAGTCCGCGCCCGAGTATTTTTTAACGGCTTGCTTCATAGTCATTCTCGTCCAGGGGCCGCCGAGATGAAGTTCGGTGCCCTGATAGGTAATGTCGGTAGTGCCGCAAACTTTTAAAGCAACCGTTGTATATAAGTCCTCGACAAGCTGCATCATTGCAAAATAGTCGCAGTATGCCTGATACACCTCCACGGTGGTAAACTCGGGGTTGTGGTATGCGTCCATTCCCTCGTTGCGGAAAATTCTGCCCACTTCATACACCCTTTCAAGTCCGCCGACTATCAGGCGTTTCAAATACAGCTCGGTTTCGATGCGCAGATACATATCTATATCCAGCGCGTTGTGTCTTGTTTTGAAGGGACGCGCCGCCGCGCCAATCTCTATCGGCGTGAGGACGGGAGTGTCCACTTCGAGGAAATTTCTGTTATCGAGAAAGGCGCGTATTTCGCGCAAAATTTGCGAACGCTTTATAAAAGCCGTCTTGACCTCGGGATTAACTATCAAATCGAGGTCGCGCTGTCTGTAACGAATATCGGCGTTGGTAAGCCCGTGCTGCTTTTCGGGAAGGGGAAGCAGGCACTTCGTAAGCATTTCGACGTGCGTGCAGTGAACGGAAATTTCCCCCGTTTGGGTTTTAAACACATAGCCGCGGATACCGACGATATCACCCAAATCGTAGTCCTTTTTGAAGGCGGCATAAGTATCTTCACCCACGTCGTCGCGCTTGACGTAAATTTGCAACAGTCCGTCCCTGTCCTGAATATGCGAAAACGAGGCTTTGCCCATTATGCGCCTTGACATAAGCCTGCCGGCAATACTTACCTCTTTGCCTTCAAGCTCGTCGAACTTAGCTTTGACGCTTGCGGAATTTTCCGTAACCTCATAGCTTACCTTTACAAAGGGGTTGTTTCCCTCTTCGGTGAGCTTTGCAAGCTTGTCCCTTCTTATTCTTGCCTGTTCGGCAAGCTTCAACTGTTCCTCCTCTTCGGTAAGAGGCAAATTATTTTCCTGCATAGTAGTATCCTCAGTTGATTTTTAATATTTTAAGTACATAGTCCGAACCGTCGGGGCAGGCAACGGTAGCCGTTTCCCCTACTTTTTTTCTCAAAAGAGCCTTACCGACGGGGGAATCGACCGAAATTTTATTTGCCATAGCGTCCACTTCCGTGACGGAAGTTATAGAATAGGTCTGCTCCTCTTCCAAATCCTCGTCGTAGACGGTAACGACGCTGCCGAGGTGGATATAGCTTGTATCCGAAATTTCTTCGCGAATATCCGCGTTTTTGATTTTATACTCTATTTCCGCAATTTTGCCCTCGTTCGAGCGCTGTTCTTCGCGAGCCGCGTCGTACTCGGCGTTTTCGGAAAGGTCGCCGTGGCTGCGCGCTTCGGCTATACGCTCGATAATTTCGGGACGTTTTACTTTGACGAGATACTCAAGTTCTTTTTTCAAATCCTCATAGTTCTTTTGCGTCATTACAATAAGTTCAGTCATTTATATTCTCCTGATTTATAAGTAAAGTGATTCCCCTGTTCGGAGAACCACGTTTCTGCCGCACAAATTTTCGGCTTTTCGACTATATTATATAGTAATATTTCGGCTTTGTCAAATATATAACGCCCAAACGCCGTTTCTTTTAATTTTGGGAAAGCGCGCAATTTGACGAATATGCTTGATTTAAAAAGCCGTATTTGGTATAATGTGATTATGTTTAGAATTTGGGCTAAAGTTATAAAAGGTGAAAAAATATTAAAGCAAATTACTTACGAGCGCGACGATAAATTTACATACTCGCAATTTTTCGAGTATCTTTCGGATATCTGCGAAGAGCTGGATATTTCCACGCCCATTGTTTTAAAGACGCATATCTTCAATTACGCAAAGTTTCGCACAGTCAAGTTTACCGCGCGCGACTTTACCGAAACGCCCGAGTTTGACAAGTTGGTTTTAGACAATATAACCGTATAATTTTATAGGTTTTTCACATAATTAAGATATGAAATTTACCTGTTATTTATGCGTTGCAAACCTCACTATCCTGGGCATATGCGCGGGGGTAGCGGCTTTTTCCGGCTTTGACCTTTTATCGTTTTTAATGTTCGGGAACGCCACTGCGATACGCGTATTTGAAGGGATATGCGCGGTATCGGCTCTTTTCTGCATATACTCGCTTATTATATTTAAACCTTTTAAAGGACTAAAATAAAAAACGCGCCGTTGAAAGAAAAATTTCAACGGCGCGTTTTGTTTTAAATTTTAATTGAGCTCTCCGCCTGCGGTAAAAGCAAACTGGTCCCTGTCCTCGGGGAAGATAGGTCCGCTTATTACGGGCAAATTCAAAGGCGCGATATAGGCGCTTGCCGTAAGGTTTGTAACCGTTGCGCGAAGGTAGGGATATACAAGCTTGGTTGCCTCTACAACAAACTTTCTTTCGTCTGCGGCGCCCTTCATATCCTCCACTTCGAACACTCCCACAAGCGTGACGTTTACGTTGAAGGGTTTGGGCTCTTCCTCCGTACTCTCTATCTTGACGGAAAGCGCAACAAAATTGAGTTTGTCGTTACCGTTGACCTTTCTTACCTGACGCGAAAATTGGGGCTTTATATCCAACTTATCGTCGGGGGCAATTTTTACCCTGTTGAGTTTGAACGAAATTTCTTCGCCCGTTATACCTTTAAAATCGATTTTCATAGCAGATTTCTCCTTAACAATGTTTTAATTATATCCCATTATTTACCAAAAGTCAACATTAACCCCCTTTTTTTATTGATAATTTCTCAATTAAATATTATAATACTTGCTGTGTGTGCATAGACGGACAATATTTAAAGTCAAGCGAGGGATTATGGCTAAAAAAAGTTTGTATTTCGACAGCTATTGCGGATATACTTTGTCTGCCATTGCAGAAAACGGAAAAGTCTGCGAGTTTAAATTTGAAAAAAAATCCGACTCTTGCAACGTAGGTGACGTTTATAAGGGACGTATCGAAAGCATTTTGCCGGGAATGCAGGCTATTTTTGTAAATTGCGGATTGCAGCGCAACTGCTTTCTTTCCACCGACGACGCGCTGCCCGACAGCGAAAATTACGACGTCGGCGCCGCACCAGACGTATTTTCGACTTTAAAAGAGGGGGACGAAATTCTCGTTCAGGTAACAAAACTGCCCGTCGGAAAAAAGGGAGCAAAGGTGACGGCGCGCCCCTCTTTTATCGGCAAATGTATAATCTATATGCCCAACACCCCGTTTGTCGGCGTTTCGCGCAAGATAGCCGATGAAGAGCTGCGGCGCAACCTCGTGTTTTTAGCCAAACGCCTCAAATGCGAGGACGAGGGCATTGTCGTACGCACCGCCGGCCCCTACGCTAAACGCAACGAAGTAAAATATGAATACACCTATCTCAAAAACCTTTATAACGAGGTTATAGAAAGATTCAAAACCGCCGAAGTCGGGGAGCTATTATATACCGATTCGGCTTTGCCCGTAAAAGTTTTGCGCGACATTTTGTCTACCGATATCGAGGAGATAATCGTAGGCAACAAAAAGCTTAAAGAGCAGGTCGAAAGCATAGTAAATTTATATCCGGCGCACACCAAAAGAAGCGTGCGTCTGCACGATACGGGCAGGGATATGCTTGAAGAAACGGGCATTTCGGCACAGATAATGACCATTGCCTCCCCCCGTGTGGAGCTTGAAAACGGAGCGTATATAATAATCGAAAAGACCGAAGCTCTGACGGTTATCGACGTAAACACGGGCAAATTTACGGGTGACTACAACCGCGAACAGACAGTTTACCAGACAAACATTATGGCGGCGCGCGAGATTGCGCGTCAGGTGCGGCTAAGAAATATAGGCGGCATTGTTGTCGTCGACTTTATCGATATGACTAACGCGGCGCACAACAAGGCGCTCGTCGACGAGCTCGAACGCGCGCTCAAAGACGACAAAGCCAAGTGCGACGTTTCCCCAATGTCGAAATTCGGGCTTGTGGAATTTACGAGAAAGAGAATGGGCGCAAGTCCGCTTTCGCTTATGACAAAGCCCTGCAAATATTGCAACGAAGCAGGCTACACAATTACCGCCGAGTACATTCTTTTCGGGCTCAGAGCAAAGGTTTTAAACTTTATTGCAGACGGCGCAAAGGCTTTGCGCGTGGATATGAACCGCGATATACTGCTATATATGCTCGATTGGCGCACGTTTCTCGACGATTTGAAAGGTTTGGGACTGCCCATCTACGCAGTGCCGCACAGAACCTATCACGAACAGCTTATAAACTACCGTGCAGACGAGTTCGACATACCCGATGACGCGGTAAAATTGACGTAAAAAAGCGCGGCATAACGCCGCGCTTTTTAAATTACCCCCTATATATGCCTTGTTTTCGGGCGTTTAGAGGAATGTTTTAAGCTTTTCTTCAAACCCCTCTTCCAAATCGATGAGGTCGCACAAAAGCTTTTTGATTTCTTCGTCCATATGCTGTCCGCCGTCGGTAAGCGAAGTTTTAAGGCTTGTAAGCCCCGTTACCGTGCCGCGTATCATCATCTGCGCGATATTCTGAGCCGAGTTGTCGTTTGCCGTGCCCATTTTAATTGCGCTCCACATCATAGCCTTTTTTACGGGGCTGGGCGACTTTAATTCAAAGTCGAACTTATGCGCAAGATGAGCCGCCTCACCGCAGATACGCTCGTACTCTTCGTGCTGTCTTAAAATTTCTTCCTTTATGCCGACGTCGTCGATTTCCGGCAAAATGTCCGAAATAGAGGTAAGAGCAAGCTGTGCGTTGCGGTAAATTTCCGCCAAAATTTCGCTGTCTTGTTTAATTTCTTCCATAAAAGCTCCCTCGCGGCAAATAACCGCTCTATAATAATATCTGCCAAAACGGCAATTTTATACCCCGATACGCACATAAAACGCTTGACTTTTATATGTCGCGTGTGGTAAATTAAATACCGAGCCGCTCGGACAGGGCTTTTTAAAGTGCGCTTTGCGCCGCCCGAGATTCGGCGAGACTGGTTAGAGGAGGTACTTTTAATGTACGCAATTTTTGAAAACGGCGGCAAGCAGTATAAGGCTTGCGTCGGCGACCTGGTAAAGGTCGAAAAGGTCAAGGGCAACATAGGCGACACAGTCGAGTTCCCCGTACTTCTCACATCCGACGAGAACGGTGTTTCGGTCGGCAAGGAAGTCGAAAGCTTGAAGGTTAAAGCCGAAATCGTTTCTTCGGGCAAGGATAAGAAGATTATCGTGTTCAAGTACAAGCCCAAGAAGAACGAGAGAAAGAAGCAGGGTCACAGACAACCCTATACCGAGGTCAAGGTTACGGCTATCGGAGACGTTGCGGAAGGCGCTAAGAAAACCGCCGCAAAGAAACCGGCTGCCAAAAAGACTGCTAAAAAGACCGAGGAACAGCCTGCTGTCGAAGATAACAAGGCTGAGTAATTGAGGAGGTTGCAAGTTTATGTTTTTTATAAGATTATTCGCTCATAAAAAAGGAACGGGTTCGTCGCACAACGGCAGAGACAGTAACCCGAAAATGCTCGGCGTTAAGCGTGCCGACGGTCAGTTTGTGCTTGCAGGAAACATTCTTGTAAGACAGCGCGGCACCAAATTCAAGCCCGGCAACAACGTAGGTATCGGCAAGGACGACACATTGTTTGCGCTCATTGACGGCAACGTCAAGTTCGAGAGAGTCGGCAGGGACGGCAAACAGGTTTCCATTTATCCCGTTGCTGAATAATTGAATTTAAGCGAGGACGCACGTCCTCGCTATATTTTTAGGAGAATTAAATTATGTTGACCGTATCCCCCCTTCGCGACGACGCAAAAGCCGAGTTTGAAAGGCTGTTTTCAGACTATTATACCGAGCTTGAGTGCGACGAGGACGTACCCCACCTTTTAGAGGAGTACGTCATACCCGACCTTTTAGCCGGACTTTTGCACATTGATATATTAAAGGACGGACAGGCATACGTCGGGTTTGTAATTTACCAAAAAGACGATATCGACAACGAGTGGAACAAAAAAGAGGGCTGGGGAGATATCCGCGAAATTTACGTTTCCCCCACGCACAGACTAAACGGGCTGGGCAAATTTTTGTTGTTTACCGCGGAAATGAAGCTGAAAGAGAGCGGAATCGAGCGCTGCTACGCGCTTCCTTGCGAAAGCGCGCAGAAGTTTTTTGAAAAATGCGGATATACTCGGGGCAGAGAGTACGACGAGGAACTCGACTGTTTTGTATATGAAAAGCTTCAATTAAATAAAAATTGCGGCAAATAAAAAAGCGACGTCAAATGACGTCGCTTTTTTTAATAGTTACAATCCGCAAATTGCCATAACGGCGGAAATTACAAGCGGAATAATTATTACGCTTAAAAGCGTTATGGTCACAAACGCCGAGGTTGCCGTTTGCCTGTCCCCGTCGAAAGTTTCCGCCATTGCCACAACCGACGCCGCAGGCGACATTGCCATTGCGATTACGGGCGCGAGATATACGAACTCTTCAAATCCGCTTTCCGCACCGCTGCCGAGCAAGCCCCAAAACGGCAGCGAAACAAGCAGCGTTAAAAAGGGCGCCACAATAAGCCTGAGCGCGCCGGCAACGTACACACCCCTTTTGCAAAAAAGCTGTTTGGGGGAACTTTCGGCAACGCGTATTCCGACAATAATCATTGAAAGCGGCGCGGTCATAGCCGCGAGATACTCGGGCAAAATAGTCAGTTCCTTGACCTGCTTATACATAAACACGTTTATCTGCGGCACAAAAAACAGCAATAACGCAACGGCTATTGCAATAATTGCAGGGTTCAAAAGCACTTTTTTTACGCTAACTTTACTAAAACTGCCCGTAATAAGCGCAACGCCCAGCGTCCAACACAGTACCATAAACACAATGTTGAACACCATAACGTACATTACAGCAAGCGGATTTCCGTCGGTAAACATCTCCACAAACGGTACGCCGAAAAATCCGCAGTTGGAAAACACGCCTATGTACGAGTACACGTCCGCCGCGCGCCTGTCCTTCGACTTAAAAAACACAAGCTTGCACAGCCCGAACATTGCAACCAACGCAAGCAGCGAAACGGCGGCACAAATGCCGAAGTTTTTTAAAAGCGCGAGGGTGCCGACGTCTTGCACCATCTGCCATTCCTCGTCGGAAAACACGCAAAACGCGTTGATTGCGAGCGCGGGCTGACAGACGTACAGCAAAAGGTTCGACAGCGTAAGCGTGCCGCCCTCACCTATCATTTTGGCTTTTTTAAGCGCGAAGCCCGGAATAGCGAACGCCGCGAACACCGCCATAATTATTAGTACTTTAAGATAAATTTGCAGCATAGAAACAATTATACGCCCGACGGCGGAAAATTGCAACTGTTACTAAACGCTTTTTATCTTTATTGCCGCGCCCGTGTTTGCGTCCTGATACATAACCCAGTATCCCCTGTCCTGCTCTCCCTCGTCCAGAGGGATAAACGACGCCAGCTCTTTCATACTTTCGGGCGGCGTTTTGCTTTGATTTGTGGGCACGCCGTAACAGAGATATTCTGCATTGCCCCCCGAATATAGCACGCCGAACACATAAAAGTACTCGCCGCCGTAAGTTATTTTAGCCCACTTCGAACCCTCGATAAGCTTTTCAAGCTGCTCTTCACGGGGGTATTGCTTGAATATATTTTCAACCTCTTCTTTGGTTTTTTCGTAGAAAGCTCCGCCCGAAAGCCCTTTAAACGCGGCATATTCGGGGGGTAACTCGTTTTTCAGGCTGCCTTGCTCTTCTTCGACAGCGCCAACAGCCTGCGCATTTTGCCCAGATTTTTGCCCGTCTTTTTCTTGCGTTTTATTCGGGCGTACAGTATCATCGCTTTCATTATCTTCGTATTCATAATAGTTATCCTCCGCAATAGCCTCGTCCTCGTACTCGGCGTTTTTTTTGGGTGTTTTAAGGTTTTCAAGCTTTTCGACTTCTTCCTTTAAAGCTATCACCGCATAGTGGTAATTGCCGCATATTGCCGAGGCAACGGGAAAAACAGCACCGTTTACATAGCAGATAAGCGCGGCAAAACCACGCCCCGTATCCACCTCGCTTGCGCCTTCGAAATACCCGTTTTCGACGACTGCGGTATTTTTACCGTCGGTGACGGCGCAGACAAACCTGCCGTCGGTAAGCGGCGCAAAGTTTAAAAACGAAACTTCTATTTTAAGCTCGCGCCCGTACTTTTCGGCTTTGACAAGCCCCGACAGCGCGCCGCCGTCGGAAGAAAATCCGTCTTTAATCCCCTTGATGACGGCTATATTTTTGGTATAAGCCATAGAGCAACCCTCAAATTATTCTTTCATATTATTTTACTTTATGCGTATGCGAAAATATTATATAAATATGTAATAATATGTAGAATAAACAAATTTATTTAAATATTATACGTTCAAATATGTTTGATTTTTTCGCATTATTATAATATAATAGTATTTGTAAGAGTTTTGATTTTTTTAAGGAGTTATTATTATGGCATTGACTAAAAACTCAAAGGTACTTGAGTTTGTTGAAGAGAGCGCACAGCTCGGTCAGCCCGACAAAATAGTTTGGATTGACGGCAGCGCAAAACAGATAGCAGCGTTAAAAGAGGAGGCGGTTAAAAGCGGAGAGCTTATTAAACTCAACGAGCAGCTCTTGCCCGACTGCTACCTTCACCGCACCAAGGTAAACGACGTAGCGCGCGTTGAGGACAGAACTTTTATCTGCACCAAAAACCGCGACGACGCCGGCCCCAACAACTATTGGATGGACCCCCGTCAGGCTTACGAGCTTGCAAACGAAATTGCAAGGGGCTCGATGAAAGGCAGAACTATGTACGTTATCCCCTATTCCATGGGCGTAGTGGGCAGCAGTTTTGCAAAAATCGGCATCGAGGTTACCGACTCTATCTACGTTGTACTTAATATGAACATTATGACTCGCGTAGGCAAACAGTGCCTTGACGCGCTGGGCAAGGACGGAGACTTTATAAAGGGCTTCCACGCAAAATGCAACGTTGACGCGGACAAGAGATATATAATGCACTTCCCTGAGGACAACACCATTATTTCGGTAAACTCGGCTTACGGCGGCAACGTGTTGCTCGGCAAAAAGTGCTTTGCGCTGCGCATAGCTTCCTATCTCGGCAAAAACGAGGGCTGGATGGCAGAGCATATGCTTATACTCGGCGTAACCTATCCCGACGGAGAAAAGAAGTACGTTGCGGCGGCGTTCCCCTCGGCTTGCGGCAAGACCAACCTTGCAATGCTTATTCCTCCCAAACACTACCTTGAAAAGGGCTATAAAATAGAAACCGTGGGTGACGACATTGCCTGGATAAGGCGCGGAGAGGACGGCAGACTTTGGGCTGTAAACCCTGAAAACGGCTTCTTCGGCGTAGCCCCCGGCACGAACGAACACTCCAACTACAACGCGCTTAAATCGACAAAGCGCGGCACCATTTTTACAAACGTTGCGCTCAACACCGACAATATGACAGTTTGGTGGGAGGGACTTTCAAAGGAACTGCCCGAGCACTGCATCGATTGGACGGGTAAGCCTTGGGACCCCGCAAAATTCGACAAAAAGGATAAGTCGACCTGCGCGGCTCACCCCAACTCGAGATTTACGGCGCCTGCGACAAACTGCCCCTGCGTTTCTCCCGAGTTCGACTCGAAGAGGGGCGTTCCCCTTTCGGCAATTATCTTCGGCGGCAGACGCGCTTCCACCACTCCCCTCGTCTATGAAGCAAGGGATTGGAACCACGGCGTATTTATCGGCTCGGCAATGTCCTCCGAAACGACGGCTGCGGCAACGGGCGCGACAGGCGTTCTGCGCCACGACCCCATGGCAATGAAGCCTTTTACGGGCTATCATATGGGAGATTACTTTGCTCACTGGATTGAAATGGGCGAAAAAGTAACAAATCCCCCCAAAATTTTCAATGTAAACTGGTTCAGATGCGACAAAGACGGCAACTTTATGTGGCCCGGCTTCGGTGACAATATGCGCGTGCTCGAATGGATTTTGAAGCGCTGCGAGAATAAGGCTGACGCTGTCGAAACGCCCATAGGCTTTGTTCCCCGTGCCGAGGATATCGACCTTACCGACCTCGATTACGAAATTAAAAAGGGTAAAAAGTTTGCTATCGACGACTTGAAAGAAATTCTTGAAATCGACGCAGACAAGTGGCTTAAAGAAGCCGACGAAATAGAGGGCTATTACAAGAACAGTATTAAGGACAGAATTCCCCAAGAGCTTTGGGATTGCCTTGAAACGCTTAAAAACAACTGCTCGGCAGTTAAAAAACCCGCAAAAAAATCAACCGATAAAAACGATTAATTTAAAACACCGCTTTGCAGATATCTGCAAAGCGGTGTTTATTTACTCTTCGTCTAAATTTTTAATATAGTTCTTTAAAATAATATTGATAAATTGCGAAACGGAACGGTCGTCTTTTTCCGCTTCTATCTTTACCCTTTCCAATAAATCTTCATCAATGGTTATACTGATACTTGTTTTTAACGGTTTCATAAACAGATGATAACATAAAATAATTTAAAAGCTTGACAACTAATATAAAATCGTGTAAACTAATAAAAAACACTTGTAGAGGTAGTATATGAAAGAGGAAAAAAAAATATGCTTGAATTGCAGGCATTATAACGAGCATGTCTCAAATAATTCTTCAAGAAGATTTCATACCGGCGTATGCAACAATTACGAACAAAACCAAAGAGGCGTATATGCTGTCCACGAAAAAGATACCTGCAACGAATGGAGAAGCTTTTATAAAAAGGTGAAAAGTTTTTTTCGAAGGGTAACGTTGTCCCTTATGTTATTTTCAGATAATCCGGATAGTTCAGATAATTTCGACGTTATAGATAAATTAAATAGTCAATCAGATAAAGAAGAATAAAAAAACGCGCGCAAATGAATGCGCGTGTTTTTTTATAACTGTTCTCTTTTATTTAGTCTTCTTTTTTTAAATCGTTGCTGTTGCCGAGAAATGTACCGAAGTAAATTTCTTTTTTGGCGCGTTTTGCGCCGCTGTTTCTTGCGCCGCCGCGTCTTTCACCGTAATTTCCGCCCCTGTCGCTGCGCTCGCGCCTTTCTCCGCGTTCGCTGAAACGTGAACTGCGGTTGCCTCTTTCGCGCCTGCCGCCGCTTCTTGCGCCGCGCCTCTCACCGAAGCGCACGCCCTTGTCGTAGGGCTTTGCATTGTTGGGAATTACAACAATGTATCTGTTGGGTTCTTTGCCCTCGGAAGCCGTTTTAACCTCGGTATTTTCCGAAAGCGCTGCGTGAATTATACGCCTTTCATAGGGGGACATAGGCTCTAAAATCATTTTTCTGCCCGTTTCGACGGCTTTATTTGCAAGCTTGACCGCCAAATCCCTCAAAGTCTGTTCGCGCTGTGCGCGGTAATTTTCGCAATCGACAACAACCTTTTTATACTCGTCCTTGCCGATATTTGCAACTGCGCCAGCTATGCACTGAATTGCGTCGAGCACGTCGCCGCGCTTGCCGATAACGCGCGCCGAATTTTCGCACTTTATATTTATCGTAAGGTTATCTACGTTGTCGAAAATTTCGCTTGAACCGTTTATTCCTATAATTTTCAAAAGTCCGTCGACAAACTCGGTAGTTCTCTTTACGTCGTCGTCAGAGGCTGTTTCCTCCGTCTTGGGGATAATTCTTATCTTTGCCTTGACCGAGCCGAACAGCTTCTTTTTTCCCTCTTCCAGAACTTCGTATTCAACCTCGTCGAGCGTAAGATTAAGCTCCTGCAAGCCCAAATCCAGCGCCTCGTCCACCGATTTTCCCGTGAAAATATACTTTTCTTCCATTATTTTAACCTCTTTGCATTCTTTGACGGCCTGTATGAGTTGTCGTCGTCATTTCTGTTTTCAAATTTAACCGTAACTATTTTATTTATTATAAGCGTAGTAATAAGTCCGTATAAGGTGTTGGTAATCATATATACCGAGAACGCCGCCGAGTAGAAGAACGAGAAAATACCGAACATTATGGGCATTATAATCATCATCCACTTATTGGCTGAAGCGCCGCTGCCGTCGACCGTCGCAAGCTCGTTTGTGTCCTTTTGCGTGCGCATCATTATAAACTGCTGCAACAGCATAAAGCCGATTGACAGCACTATCAACACGAAATATCCGTTGGGGGTTTGCTTTTGCTCGGATAAGTTATAAGTTACCTCGTTGTAACCTAACTCATAGTTGGCGTTGTTGCTTGAACCGAGCGCCCTCGAAACCGACGACGCAAAATCCGAATACGAAGGTACCTTTTTGTTGAAATACGAGTCGGGATACCACATGTTGCCTATCCAGCCGAATTCCGTGGCTACCTTGTTCTCTTCATACCAATCGACTACGGCTTCTCTTGCGCCGAGCTGAACAAAGTCTATCACTACTTCCCACTTTGCGTTTTCATCCATAACCGCAAATTCTTCGACGTTGAATTCTTCGTCTTGGGTCGCGTAAAAATCGGCAAATTTGCCGAAATCGCACTGATAATTATTGTCTTTTCCCAATAAAAACTGCTCGTTTGTGTCGTTTTCTCCCGTCTGAACGTAAACTTCGACGCTTGAATTGTATGCGCCGACCATTTCGTTATAATTCTTCAAAGTTGCGTAGTTGGAATATACCGAAAACGACGAAAACACCGTCATGAATATGATAAGCGAAACTATCATCGGCAAGCACGCGCCGATAGGGGAAAAACCGTTTGCTTTTTGTAGCTCCGCCACCTTTTGCTGGTACATTTTTTCGTCGTTGGCGTACTGTTTTTTAAGCTTTTCCATCTGCGGCTTCATCTTTCTCATAAGAAGCGACTGCTTTTTTGTCTTTACCCTCGAATAAATGTCGAGAGGAAGCACAAGTGTTTTCAAACATAGTGTAAACACTATGACGCCCAGCGCCACAGCTCCGTAAAAGTTTGAAAATAAATCGAATATCCAACCTATTATACTGCCTATCCAATCGAGCGGAACAGACGGAATCTTATCCACGCCGAATGAATTGAATATTTTGGATATCTCCAATATATTTGAAATGTTCATACCAATTGATTATTTACCGTTTAAAGCACCCATTTTACGCTTCTGCGTTCGGGCGGAGGGTCGTAGCCGCCTTTGGATAGCGGATTACAGCGCAAAATGCGCCAACAACCCAAAATTATCCCCAATATTACGCCTTTATTGTTTATAGCGCGCTTTGTGTACTCCGAACACGTCGGCTCGTACAGGCAAGTGCCCTTTGAAATGTGCCGTTGATACAGCACTATAAGCCGCATCAAAAACCCCTTTATATACGGTTTAAAGACCTTTTTTCGCAATTTTTTAATAATTTTTTTTAATTTTTGCATTCTTTTACTTTTTTAAAGCAAATTTTTATGCTCTTTTCAAAGGTCTTATATGAATACTCCTGTGCAACTTTGGGTATTAAAATTATCGAATACTGCTTGTCCAAAAGTTGACAGTTGTCCGAAAAAACCGCCCTTAAAAGCCGCTTTATTCTGTTGCGCTTGACTGCTTTTCCGTGTTTTTTAGATACCGCAACGCCCATACTCAGCGCGTTCGAGGGGAAATATAATAACGTAATATTAGGGGAAAATACTTTTTTTCCCCTTTGAAACAATTTTTGAAAGTCTGTATTTTTTTTTATTCTCAGATATTTCACAAAAATTAAAGCAAATTAAGCGGTGAGCTTCTTTCTGCCCTTATTTCTTCTTCTCTTCAATACCTTTCTACCTGCCGTAGACGACATTCTCTTTCTGAAACCGTGAACCTTGCTTCTCTGTCTTTTTTTGGGCTGATAAGTCCTTTTCATAATTATTTTTACCTCTTAAATGTAGTTTTTTCTCAAAATACCCACTTATTATATAATTAAAAATTATTTTCTGTCAAGCATTATTTGTTCTGACAGGTAAAATCAAATACAACTTGTCCTTTTTTTCTGCGTTCTGGCAGATAAACGGCTGTATTCCGTTGTTGAAGGAAAGGCAAATTTTATCCTCGTTGAGCGCGTTTACCGCGTCTAAAATATACTTCGAATTCATTGCAATGCGCACGTCCTTGCCGGTTATCTCGGCTTTTACGGGCTCCTGAACGCTGCCTATTTCCGAAACGGACGAAATTTCGATTTTTTCTCCGCCGATATCTAACACAATAAGGCTGTTTTTATCGTTTCTGACAAGAATTGCCGCACGCTCGATACTTGCCTTCAACAAATCCTTTTCGACCGTAACAGTGGTTATAAAGCTTTTGGGGATTATATTGTCCTTTTTAATAAAATCTCCGCCGAATAATCTCGAAGTCAAAACGGTATTATCGCAAGAAACCAAAATCATGCCGCGCTGAACGAAAATTTGAGTGTTTTCGTCGCTTTCGGGTATCATTTTTTCTATCTCGGAAAGCGTTCTCGCAGGACATATTATTTCCATATTTCCCGTAGCCGAAACAACTTGTCCGTTAATTGTCGCAAGGCGGAAACCGTCGAGCGAAGTTACGCACAAATCGTTGTCGTTAATAACAAACTGACAGCCCTTTAAAATAGGTCTTGAATCGTCTGTGGCGCAGCAAAAACAGGTAGAGCGGATAAATTCCTTTAAATCTGAAGTCTTTAAAACAAAGGAATTTTCGTTTATCTGAGTATCTATAACGGGGAAATCATCGGCAGAAAGCACCTGCATACTCGTCTGTGAGTCGGCGTAGCTTATTTCCATCTTGTTTCCTTCGTGGAAAAGACAGATTTGCACGCCCTCGAGCTTCTTTATAAAATCCGAAAAATACTTGCCGGGAACGCAGACGTCACCCTCTTCGAGCACTTCCGCTTTAATTGTCTTTATTATGGAAATCTCACCGTCTGTTGCGGAGAGAGTTAAACTGTCGTTTTTAACGCTTAATTTGATACATTCCAATACGGGAACGGTAGTTTTGGAAGAGCAGGCTTTAACAACTTTCAACACTGCTTCGGAAAGGTCCAAACCTTCGCAAACACATTTCATAATTGACTCCTTATCGCTGTTTTCTTTGTTTTATCTTTTATATTATTAGAAAATTATAATAGTATAAGTATTAGTAGGGGGTGTTGAATTGTGGATAAAATTCAAACCTCTTTTATTTTAACAGAAACAACTGCAAAATGCAACGAAAATTGCCCGTTTTCAGCCCTTTGGTTGTGTGAATTTTTGTGTGTATAGCGCGTTTATAACTTGTTTATAAGTTAATAACTTTTCGCAATAAAAAACGTAAAATTTCAAAACTGTAAAATTATTTTTCGAGTTTGCCGTCTATCCACAAAAAATTGTTGAAAGTGGATAACTTTAAAGTTGAAATTGTTGAAAAATTATGATAATATTATTTATATGAAAGACGATTGCCTGCAAAAAATAGAGGGGCGCATAGAATTTTTTAATGCTTTTAAAAATTTATTGCTCGAGTACAACAATAAATATAATTTAACGGCTATTTGTGACGAAAAAGGTATTTTTATCAAGCATTTTTATGACAGCGTGTTGCCTGAAAAGTACTTTTTCGAGGGCGCTGACGTAGTTGAAATAGGGTCGGGCGGAGGCTTTCCCTCCATTCCTTTGAAGATTGTAAGGGATGATTTGAACTTTACTTTGATTGAAAGCACGGGCAAAAAGTGCGAGTTTTTAAAGGCGGTTGTTGATAAACTCGGCTTGAAAGGTGTACAAGTCAAAAATATTCGCGCCGAGGACGGGGCGCGTACTCTCGAAATGCGCGAAAAGTACGATATTGCCGTTGCGCGCGCCGTTGCAAGGTTGAATACTCTCGCGGAATACTGTCTGCCTTACGTCAAACTTGGCGGAAGATTTATAGCTTACAAAGGAGAGTGTCAGAGCGAGCTGGAAGAGAGCAAAAACGCGCTTAAAATTCTCGGCGGAGAAATCGAGCTTGTGGAAAATTTTACGTTGCCGGAAAACGGAGACAGGCGCACGGTAATTGTAATAAAAAAAGTGGGGCGCACACCCGAAAAATATCCGCGCTGTCGGGGGTTGGAGAGAAAAAAGCCCCTTTAATTTAGAGGTATGAAATGAGTTTGAATTGTGCCTTTACCGGGCATAGAGTGCTTGAAAAAAACTTTGACGAACAGATTGTCGAAAATTACATATTAAAGCTTATCGGGCGCGGCGTAGATAAGTTTTATTGCGGTATGGCAAAGGGGTTTGACCTTGTCTGCGGCAACTGCGTTTTAGAGCTTAAAAAACAATACCCGATAAAGCTTATAGCCTGCGTGCCCTGTCCCTTTCAGGACAAGTATTTTTCCGAAACGGACAAGCTGCTTTATCGACGGGTCAAGGACGGCGCGGACGAAGTAACAGTTATAGCGCCCCGATATTACGACGGCTGCATGCAGGAGCGCAACAGATATATGGTCGACAACAGCGACATAATATTTTGCTATCTTTTGAGAAGCTGCGGCGGAACATACTACACTGTAAATTACGCCAAATCGCAGGGCAAAGAAATAATTTTATATTGATTGAAGTAATTAAAAAAGAGAGGAAGTTTTTTAGCTTCCTCTCTTTTATCCTACTATTTTAAAATTGCCCGTATCTACGTTTTGAATGCGCGAGTTGATATTTTCTAAGATGTACGAACAAATTCCCTCTGAAATTATTTCCGCCATTTTATAAATTATATTGAGTCTCGTTGCCGAAAAAAGAGAATAATTGAATACCGAGTGTTCGGCTACGATTCCCATTACGGATATATCTCCGACCTTTGCAAGCTTCTTGTTTGCTCCGCTACCCGGCTTGATTGCGCCCTTGGCAAGCCTGATAAGTCCTATATCTCCTGCAAGTCCGACGGCAGCGTCGACGGCTATTATTGGGCTTGACGGGTGGGTCTGCCTTAAAAACTCGTTCATGTACTTGACTTCATGGGCGGTTATCGGCTTTGCAAGCGTGCCGTAGATGTAACAATTTAAATTTTTCAATTTTTCTTTAAGCTTGGTTCCCGTAACAGGACCCAAACTGTCCCCGACCGACAAATCGCTCCCTATACAGAGAATGACGGGATTGGCATTGTTTGCTGCAAGCATCTTTTTGAGCGCCAGACAAATTCCTTCGGGTGCAAGCGCATTATATAAATTAAACGAATAGTCCATAAAAACCTCGGGTAAGTTATTGACGCCCCGTCTGTAAATTATAATCAAAACGCCGCAATTTAGTTAATTTTATTTTTTATAAGCCTTTAAAACGTTTTGCGCCTTAATCTATCAATAGCGCGAAGCTTTATTGCACCCGTAAAAGAAGTTCATTTTGATGAAGATTTGCACAACTTTATCCACAATTTAACATTTTATCCACAATAAGATAAGGGGCAAAGTGATATAAATATCACATTTTATCCACTGAAATAGCAAATACTAAGGGTAATTGAATGGTTTTCGGAAAATTTTGAAAAAAACCTCGGATATTTGTCCACAATGATTTTTAATAAATCAGCAAAATTGCTTAATTTTATCCACAGAATCCAAAAGTTATCAACATTTATCCACAACAGTTGAAAATTAAGCGTTCCACGTTTCACGTGAAACAGTATTAATGTAAAAAAATTTGGGTGAATGTTTCATATGAAACATTTTTTAAGATAAATTACACGGGGCGCATTAATATTTTTAGCTCGATTGAGGCAGATTTTTATTAAAACTTTAATTTGTTAAACGGTTAAAAACAATCAAAAACCCTGTGAAAAACAGATAAAATTTTCCAAAAATCAAAACTTCTTTTTTTAAATAGTTGAAATGTTTGAAAGTATATGTTAAAATTAATATCAGACGTATATTATATAGTTATATTATAAGGTAACACAAGGAGATTATTTTGAGTAAAAAAGGTAAAATTATACTCGGAACGATTGTATTTTTGTTGATTGCCGCATTTGCAGTAATTATGATTACTATGAATTTGAGCGGTGGCGCAAAGATTACAACTTCGCAATTTAACAGCTATGTCGAGAACGCACAGTATGTAAACAAGGACGGTACTGTAAAAGAAAACGTAACTGCCGAAGAGCTGGATAAAGTCGGGTTGCATGTATTGGACGGAAAAGTCTATAACAGCGACGACAAGCCCGTGGTTGCAATTTGGAAAGTTGAAGTAGACGCCTATCAGTTTACGGGATATACTTATGACGTCGAGCGCGACAGATTGGTGCGTGCGTACTACTGCTATGGACCTACGCTGCACTCGGCAGAAGGCAGAGAATATCTCGAAATATGGTCGGCATACGGCGTTGACGTAGATATGTCTAACCCCAATTCGGGCAATTGGATGTCTACCGCATTCAGTGTTTTGTCGCTGGTTGCAGTGTGCGTAGTATTCTTTTTGATTATCCGCTCGTCGATGGGCGGCGGAAGCAAGATGACGAGCTTTGCAAAGACAAAGGCTCGCGTGACAACAAATATAAAGGTGCGTTTTGACGACGTTGCGGGTGCGGAGGAAGAAAAAGTCGAGCTTGCCGAGATTGTCGAGTTCCTGCGCCAACCTAAAAAATTCTCCGATTTGGGAGCGCGTATCCCCAAGGGCGTATTATTGATCGGTCCTCCGGGAACGGGTAAAACATTGTTTGCCAAAGCTGTTGCCGGAGAGGCAGGCGTACCTTTCTTTTCCGTTTCTGGTTCGGATTTCGTGGAAATGTATGTGGGCGTGGGTGCTTCGCGTGTGCGCGACTTATTTGAAATGGCAAAGAAAAACCAGCCCTGCATTATATTTATAGATGAAATAGACGCGGTTGGTCGTCACCGTGGCGCCGGATTGGGCGGCGGCAACGATGAACGCGAACAGACGTTAAACCAGATACTTGTACAGATGGACGGTTTCGAGTCAAACGACGGAGTTATAGTTATGGCGGCAACAAACCGTTCTGACATTCTCGACCCGGCGTTGACCCGCCCCGGACGTTTCGACAGACAGGTTTTTGTTCATCTTCCCGACGTCAGAGGCAGAGAACAGATATTAAAGGTACACGCGCGCAATAAACCGCTTGCTCCCGACGTCAATTTTAAGACTGTTGCCCGTCTTACGGCAGGATTTTCGGGTGCGGATCTTGCAAACGTTTTGAACGAGGCGGCTATTCTCGCTGCCCGTGCGGATAAAAAGTTTATTACCAACGCCGAACTTTTTGAAAGTATCGATAAGGTGGAAATGGGCCCTGCAAAGAAAAGCAAACTTGTAACCGAGCCCGAAAAGCGGCTTACGGCTTTTCATGAAGCCGGCCATGCGATTTTGGCAAAGCTTTGCAAAAACTGCGACCCCGTTCACGAAGTAACTATAATCCCTCGCGGAAGTGCCGGCGGATATACAATGATGCGGCCCGAAGCCGACAGACAGACATATTCAAGGAACTTTATGCTTGACCAAATTTGTATGAGCCTTGGCGGACGCGTAGCCGAAGAGCTTGTAATTAAGGATATTTCTTCCGGTGCGTCCATGGATATTAAGCAAGCAACTAAGTTTGCGAGATCGATGGTTTCGGAGCTTGGTATGAGTGATAAACTGGGACTTGTATGTTACAGCGACGATTCGCAGCCTATGTTTATCGGCAGAGATATGGCAACCCAGAACGCTTATTCGGACGAAACGGCTAAGCTCATTGACGACGAAGTACGCGACATAATTAATACCCAGCACGAACGTGCAAGAAAGCTTTTGACCGAAAACAGATCCATTCTCGACAATATGGCAAGGGTGCTTTTGGAACGCGAAACCATTTACACCGACGAGGTGGATATGCTTATGGACGGCAAGTCCTACGAAGAAGTTATCAAATATCTGGACGACAACGAAAAGAATCATGCCGAAAATCCCTTTAAAAGATTTTCGGGCAATGAGAGTGAAACACCCGATAACGGTGAAAATTCGTAGTTTGAATTGATTGACGGAAATACTTAAGTTTAGATGTTTCCCGTGAAACTTTATGAAAAAAGCAGGGTAGTATGGGTAAGATAATATCATTTACCAATAAAAAAGGCGGAGTCGGCAAGACGACGACCGCAATAAATATGGCTGCATATTGTGCCGATTTTGGCAAAAGAGTGCTGCTTGTGGATATAGATTCGCAGGGTAATGCCACTACGGGACTTGGATTTTCCAAAAGCGCTCTCAAAAAATCGGTTTATAATGTGCTTATCGATGACGATTTGGTGTCTACAAACGTTTTACCTACGCAGGTTAAGCTGTTGGACATTCTCCCGGCAAACGTCGATTTGTCGGGAGCGGAAGTCGACCTCGTGTATAAGAAGAACAGAGAGCGGATTTTAAAAAACGCGTTGGACAAGATAAAAAACGATTACGACTACATATTTATAGACTGTCCGCCGTCGCTCGGGCTTTTGACTATTAACGCCTGGGTAGCATCCGACTCGATAATTATTCCGTTGCAGAGCGAGTATTACGCCTTAGAGGGCGTAAGCCAGCTTATGAATACCATTGCAATGGTTAAACAGCATTTAAACCCCCAACTGCAGATAGAGGGGGTCGTTATCACTATGTACGACGGCAGGGCGTTGATTGCAAGACAGATTACCGCCGAGATTAAGAAATTTTTCAAAAAGAAACTGTACGAAATTATTATTCCGCGCAATATAAGGCTTGCGGAAGCACCCAGCCACGGCGTGCCTATTTTGTTACATGACCCGAAGTGTATGGGCGCAAGAGCGTACAAGGCATTGACAGAAGAATTTTTGTCCAGACAATAAGGAAAAAGAGAGGTAAGGTATGGCAAAAGGATTAGGAAGAGGCATAGAATCGCTGTTTGAAGATACGGACGCAGCGTTTGAACGCGTCTACGAACACCGCAGTGCGTTCGATTATACCGAGGAAGAACGCAAAAATGCCGAGGATATGGAGCTTATAAAAATCCACCCCAACCCCAATCAGCCGCGTAAGAACTTTGACGAACAGGCGTTAAAGGAGCTTTCCGACTCGATTAAAAAGCACGGCGTCATAATGCCTATCGTCGTAAACGACGAGGGTGACGGCTCGTATATGATTATTGCCGGAGAGAGGAGATACCGTGCCTGTAAGCTTGCAGGCGTAACCTCGATACCCGTTGTAATAAGAAAATATACTGCAAGGGAAATAAAAGAAATTTCGCTTATCGAAAACTTGCAGAGGGAGGATTTAAACCCCATTGAGGCGGCAACGGCAATGAAGCAGTTGATGGTCGATTATAAGCTCACGCAGGACGAGCTTGCCGAGAGAATAGGCAAGTCCAGACCTGCCGTTGCAAACACATTGAGGCTTTTAAATCTCTGTCCCGAAGTAATCGAGCTCGTTTCCGAAGGTAAACTTTCCGCAGGACATGCTCGCGCAATAGTACCTATGGCAGCGGAGGACCAGCTTGCGTTTGCGCGCGATACCGTCAAAAATCAATACTCGGTAAGAGAGCTTGAAAAGAAAGTGCGTGCGTTCAATATTCCGCCCGAGGTGTTGGAAGAGCGTAAAAAGAAAAAGCGTGCCCTTGCTTCAATAGAGCTTAAACAGCTTGTGGAGAGAATGCGGTTTGCATTCAGAACGAAGGTTAGCCTTATAGGCAATGACAAGAAGGGACGTATATATATCGACTATTATTCTCGCGACGATTTGGACAGAATTGCGGAGATACTCGATATAATCGATAAACAGTAAATAAAATGAAAACAGGCGCGGAAATTAATTTCCGCGCCTGTTTTTATATTAGTAGGTTTGTATCGGGTTACATAAGGGCTTTGCCCTGAGCCGTACCAATTACGGTAAACACTTCGACTTCTTCACCCGTCTTTGCGTCAACGTAGATATAGTAGGTCGAGCCGTCGTAAGTTCCCATAAACTCGTAGCAGAAAACTTCTTCTCCGTTCGAGGGAATTACGCAAAGTCTTGACGTTTCAACCTCGAAGTTTTGGTTAAGTTTTTCCTGCGCTTCGCTTGTGGAGATAGTGGGGGAGGGAGCTTCGCGTTCAATGTGATTTAAAACGTAGCTGAGCCCTTCCATACCGGTAACTATGCCGCGCTCTTCGCAAACTTTTACTTTGATGATGTCGGAATAGAAAATTACGTCGTCATCTTCGTAAGCAAAGTTGAGGTTGCAGGTCGAACCGTTTTCGCTTGTCCAGACAGCCTTCATATCGTCAAAGCCGAGTTCTTCAAGGAAATCTTCGGCAATATCAATACATCTTTCAACCGAGAAGTTTTTGTCGTTGCAGTCCTTGTAGCTGTTGAATTCAACTACTTTGCCGCCGAGCTTGGAAAGCTGAGCCGTCATTTCTCCGTCGTCGGTCGTGAGAACGATATTGTAGAGAGTGAGCTGTTCTGCCGAGGTTTCTCCCGTGCATCTTACGTCGTTGAGCTTATAGTCGTTGAAATATTCCCTTGCAAGCTCTTCTGCGCGAGATGCGGTAATTTCTCCCAAACCTTCAAGGTTCTTAGCCGTCACTTTGTCAATGTTTTCGGCAAAGGGACCGTCGTGAATTTCCTTTGGCGTCTCTATTGTAGTGTTCTGAATGTTGTCAAAGGAGCTGTAAACGAAGGAGTCCGTGTTGCCCTTCATTGCGCTGATCATATCTTTTTCAGTGCAGTTTGCGCATAACTCGTTTATCATCTTTTTGAGTTCGAGATTTGTTCTGTACATATGCTCGATAGTAGCGATCTGGCTGTCGGTAAGAGTTTCTCCGCGAGCAACCGAATAGAGCATACTCTGTGCGCTGTCACCCATCTTGTTTACAAACGAAGTGAGGTTTTCGGTAAGCTGGGTTTCAAAGGGCAAACGCTCTAAAATAACTTCAGCCATTTCACTCTCTATAGCAATCTGAGAGAGAAGTTTGACCTGTTCGTTCTGCGAGTTGGAAATGCGAGCTTTGGCAAGGTTTGTGTCGAGGTTGTCTACTATGGAATTGAGTTCGTAAACCGATTCGGTGTGCATAGTGCTCATCTGCGCTTCCATACCGTTCATATTCAACCAGCCGAAGGTCAACATCGTGCCGAGTGCGAGAGTAGTAACGCCAAGCGAAATAACCGCTGCAAGCCAGCCACCGAAGCCGGGAGCATGCCTCTTGTCGTTTTTAGCTGCGCGTCTTTCAGCGCGCACCTTCAAACGGTGTTCGCGTTTAGCGCGCTTTTCCGCAAGCGCAGCTTCTCTTTTGGCAACGTGCGCCTCGACTCTTGCTCTGCGCTCTTCTTGCTTGCGCTCGATACGCGCTTCCTTGCTTTCGTGCTTGAGCATATCGCGGCGCTCGCGTCTTTTTTCCTTGCGCTCTGCGCGCGCCTGCTTGGAAGCTTCTATTCTGTCAAGCCTCTTTTGTTTTGCTTCAAGCTTTTTTTCAAGTCTTCTCTGCTTTTTCTCCGCGCGAATTTTCATTGCCTGAATTTTTTTCTGTTCGCGAGCCGCCTTTTTTGCGCTTATCGCTTTTTGTTTTGCAATTTTCTTGTCGCTCTTTGCCTTGGACTTGCCGGAAGTCTTGACGTTGTTATTTGTATTGTTGGTTTTGCTTACGTTTGAACGGGTGGTTTTCTTTGCGCCGGTGGAAGAGGCGGACTTGGTCACGTTCTTCTTTGCCGTAGTCTTTTTCGTAGTATTCTTGCGTGTAAGGTTTTCCGCTTTCTGCGTTCCGCTTGATAATTCTTTCTTACTCATTTAATCCTCCTAAATTGCAAAGATGTGTTTGCCTATTGTCGTAACCGTCTTTCTGCTGAAAATCCACGAGCTTGTAGCAACTGCCGGATTGTAGTAGTAGAGGCAGCCGTAAGTGGGGTCCCAACCGTTCATTGCGTCCTGCGCCGCGTTCATAGCCGTCTTGTCGGGGGAAAGGTTTATCTGTCCGTCCGTTACAGCCGTAAATGCGTTCTTCTGGTAAATGACGCCCGATATGGAGTTGGGGAACTTTGACGACGCCACGCGGTTTAATATGACCGCGCCGACAGCTACCTGACCCGTATAACTTTCTCCGCGAGCTTCTGCGTAGATACATTTTGCCAAAAGGTACAAGTCGGAATTGGTGTAATTGGAGTTTATCTGCGCATTGCCGTTATTTTCAAGCGCCTTGACCGAGTCGTTCATACCCAGCGCGGCAAACGTCGATTTACCTGCAATGCCGTCGGGTGTAAGACCGTTTTTGCGTTGGAAATACTTTACCGCTTCAACCGTCTGCTTGCCGTAGATGCCGTCTACCGAACCCGAGTAGTAACCCCATTGTTTGAGCCTTCTTTGTAACTCTTTGACTTCGCCGCCCGTCGCACCCTGCTTTAAAACGGCAGTCTGAACGTAAGGCGCAAAAGCAAAGTCGTTTTCGTTTGTTTGACCTAAATTGAATAATACGCCCGTTGCGCACGCTACCGAAGCCGCAAGCGTAACCGCGCCTATTCTAAGTGCTTTTTTCATTTTTCCTCCTTAGCTTCGCCATGCGGCGAGCGTTATGTCCTGCGGAATTCTCCGCCGTTGCAATTATTATGAATAAAAGTAAAAAAGTTATGCAACAATCGGTTTGAATTTTAAGCGCGCTTTAAAACAAAATAATCCCCTGCCGTTTTGCTTGCGGCAGGGGGAGGTATTAGATAAAGTGGCTTTCATGTTTGCCAAAGTGCGGAATCAAATATTAGATTAGCAAAGCAAAAAAGTTAATGATTAAATTTACACAGTTTTAAATAAAAAAGTTGTGTTATTGTCTCGGCATAAATATTTCTTCTTTTTTATAGCTTATCATATAAATGACAGATTGTTAAGTTAGGCTTTAATCAAGGCAATTAGGGGTAATTTAAGTAAAAAACGCTTGACTTTTTTTATAACGTTTGATAATATTATTTTTGTTTTAACCATAAGTAGAGGTATGCTCGTGTGGTGGAATAGGCAGACGCAAGGGACTTAAAATCCCTCGGTAGA
>CAJUEO010000006.1 GCA_910585685.1 uncultured Christensenella sp. | reverse complement strand
TATTCGAGCAAGCGCAACAAAAACTTGCTTTATATGCCGCCGCTCCTGCAAGGGGCAAGGCAAAGGTCGAGTACATATTAAGCGAAAAATTGATATGCGGCAAATGCGGCAAGAAAATGACGGGCGTTAGCGCAATGAGCAAAAACAAAACGCTACACAACTATTACAAGTGTGTAGGCGTTACAAAGCATACTTGCGACAAGCGGACAATACGCAAGCAATATTTAGAGGACGAGGTTATAACCGCCATCACGGGCGACGGCACAGAGCGGAACAAGTACGGCGTTTTGACCGACGAATTTATAGATATGGTCGCCGCAGAAACTTACACGCTTATTCAAGCAGCACGAAACGACAGCGAGATAAAGCGGCTTGAAAACATTATCGAGGACAACAAGAAAGCCATTGACAACCTTATGCAAGCGTTAATGCACGGCAAGGCAACGGATATTATACTGTCGCAAGTGGAGCGGTTAGAGAACGAAAACAAAGAGCTTGCGGACACCGTTGCAATGGAAAAGGCAATGCAAATGAAATACAGTTATTCGGACATTCGCAAATGGCTGTTACATTTCAGAACGCTGGACTATTCAAAGACCAAACACCGCAAGGAGCTAATCAATATCTTTATTTATCGCATAGTGCTTTACGACGATAAAATGAAAGTGTTATTCCACTTGAAAGGCGGGCAGAAAGAGGAACTATTGTTGAATTTGATTTTCCCCGATTACCCCGACGGGAGCGAGGGCGAAACCGAAAAAAGCGCAAAAGAAAAAGAAACCGAAAATTCGGTTTCTTCTTCGGGGTGTTCTTATACCCCTCGTCTGGTGAACCAATTAGGACGTAAATCGAACCCTTGATTAAAAAATTTTGCCTATAAAAAGGCTTTCGGACGGCTTCCAATCGTGCGCAAGTAAATCGGCTTTTTCAAGCCACCGTTTAATCCTTTTTTCGGGCGCAACACTTTCGCCCCAATATTCGATAAACAAAGCATCGTCCATTGTGTGAGCCGCTTTTATCATTTCATCTTCAATCAATTTTAATGCGCGTTCTATGTAAATACCGCCCTCGTCGTCATTTTTAGGATTTGCTACACTTCCAGCCGAAAACAAATCTCTTGCCTGATGGCATAATACGCCGTGATAAGTAATCAAATACAAAACCATATCGTCATATTTATTTCTACAACGCCCCGATTTTACTATACTCGGACAAAGTAATGCCGCTTCTGCACGCAATTTTGTCTTTTCTTCCATAGATAAATTAGTATATAGTCTTGCTTGCACGGGTGTAGTGTGTTCAGTGCCGCCGTCATTATCTATCCACCATAGCCTACCGTCGGGGTGAATTTTACGAGCATAAGCGCGTATATAACGCATTTTCTCTTGCATATCCAATTTGCGGAAATCGTCATATTTTACGCCCATTTGTTCAAATAAAGAAGTTTTTACCGTTGCTTTATTCGGCGTTACTTCTACTTCAAAACGTGGAACGTGCGACGTGCGAACGTGTATAACGCTTTGTTCATACTCGCCCCAAGCAACTTCGGGAACGCCGCCCATTTTACCAAAAACAACATATATATGCTTTACGCTTTCTATACGTTGAGTTTCTAAAACGCTATTTGCAACACTGCGCCAAGTATCGTTTAATGTAAATTTGACTTCGACACCATATTCACCCATAGCAATATCGGGAAATGCTTGCGGATGTGGGTTAAAATCTACACTAAACGATGTTTCGGCTTTCGTTAAATCGCCCAATATTTCGCGCACTCTATTTTCAAATTGACCTGCCGACTTAAATCCGACTTTTCGTGCTTCTTCCGTTAATTGTGCACAACACAAATTCAGTATATTTTCAAATTCAATTTTATTCATTTGCATTATTCCTTAAAACTGCTTTTACTTTTTGCGCAATATGCCACGCTAAAACGGGGGGAACAGCATTGCCGATTTGCCGTTCGGTTTCTCTTAAACCGCAAGGAAAAATAAACGTATCGGGGAATGATTGTATGCGCGCTGCTTCTCGCATTGATATTCTTCTCGGTAAAGAATAGTGAAATTGTATATTGCCGTGACATTCTGCCCTAATTGTATAACCTGCTCTATCGGCAATTAAACGCCGATTGCCTTGTTCGCCGCTTACGTTTGCATTACTCCAAATATGCGAAAACGCTTTATCTTGCGGCAAATTTTCAAGGTCTTGTAACGCTTCTTTTGCGGTCACGGGGGTTTTTACAGTAGGTTTAGGGGGAACAAAACGCGGCAAATCTTTTTGCGTTCCTACAAATATTACACGTTCTCTTGTTTGCGGTACGCCATAATCTTCGGCGTGATACAAAGCGTAATCAACATTATACCCCAAAGAATTAAAATCTTCAAGTATTTTATTTAGCGAGTATTCGTTTTGTTTGAGCAACAAACCGCCGACATTTTCGGCAATAAAAATTTTCGGCTTTACACGTTTGACCGCTTCCACAATATAAGAATAAAGACTACTTCTTTTTCCATTTACGCCAAGCATTTTTCCATTTATAGAAATATCTTGACAAGGGAAACCGCCCACTATAATATCGGCATATTTAGGCAAATTTTCTATCTCCGTTTTTATATCGCCCTCAACAATATAATTACCTAAATTCGCCCGATAAGTCTTGCAAGCGGAAGCGTTTATTTCATTTGCCCATATAATTTCAAACCCCGTTTTCTCATAATGGCGATTGAGAAAATCAAAACCGCCGACAAGTCCCAAGTCCATACCGCCACAGCCCGAAAATAAAGATATAACGGAAAAACTTTCTTTTGCTTGCGTTCTTTTTTTGACGGGGTATATTTCATCACTATCTATTACCCAATTACGCCCGATTTTTTGCGCGGACTTAAATAGCCCCTTTTCAGCCATACGGCGAAGCGTATCATTACTGCGATTTTGAATTTTTGCATATTCCGAAAGCGCGATAAGCATAAACTGCTCCTTATGTGATTTATAATTATTATACACGTTATCGTGCATAAAGTCAAACGGTATTAAAACGCAAAAAACATATATTTTTATTAAATGGCACTGTCGCGGGTGCTTGATAAAACAAGCGGCGGCTTACGCCGCCGTCAAGCACCCGCGACAAAACCAACCAAACAAACCGAGAAACCGCCGAAAAAGCAAAGCGGCGGCGAAAATCGGGCGGCGCGGTAAACCCCTTGCGCACGTCCCGATTTTTTTACGCCGCCGCGTTCTTTGCTTTTTCATTACGTCGTGTTTTCCTTTCGGCGGTGTTATTCGCACCGTCCTTTTTTGTGCCGTTTACGTTCCGTTACTTTGCCGCTACTCTATGCGCCGTATTATTACTTTGTTACACTTTTTGCACCGTAAACTGTCTATCAATGCCACCGCATTATTTTTTGCTGTGTGGTATAATCGTTTACGCTTAAATAAGCAACGGGCAAAAACTTTTTCCGCATACCGTGATAAAACGCTGTTTTCAAGCCTAAATAGTGTGGAAAAAATTTTTTTAACTTTTTTCTTGCAAATCGTCAACTTTTGCCGTCTGCCGTGGCTTTATAGTGTAGGGGTATTGAAAACAGCCTAAAAGCAGTCGAATATGAAAGTTTGATGAAATTTTCAAAAAGGGCGTGTATTTTTGCCTTTTCTCGTGGCTATTAAGTGAGGGGTATTTTATTTTGCCATAGACAACCCTAAAAAAAACTAAAACATAAGGAGGTGCGAAAAATGCTGAAAACCGAACTCGAAGTCGTTACTATCGGAACGCCCGACATAACGGCATTACAAGAGAGCGAACGGCGGCTATTCTTTGAAACGCTGTACGCAAGAGTTTTGGAATTAGCAAAAGAAAAGAAAGAAAATTAACGTATTGTATTGAAAGGTTAGAGTTGCAACGTGCTACGACAACTCAAAAAATGTATGTATGGTTAGGGGCGCAACGTACCACGCCGCCCCACGAAAATTGAATATATCGGCTTAACGAATAGGCGTATTGTATGATTGTACAGCCAAATAAGCGAGCGTAAAAGATTTCCGAATAAAAAAGGAACGCGCCGCACGAAACGGGCAAAGTACGGAACAAGTGTATTGTTTTGTATTTTGCCCGTTTTTTCTATTTCCAAAAAATCTAAATCACAAGGAGAACACCACAATGTCAATTATTGACGCAAAAATCTACAACGACGGCAGTCATTTTATCGCTATACCGCCCGACAATTTCAAGCGCGGCAAGCATAAGAAACAGCCGCCTAAAAAAGCAACGACCCAAGACACCAAAAAGCAAGCGTTTGAAACAGCGTATAAAGAAAGCCAAAGCCTACCCAAACGCGAACGCAAAAAGTATATTGCCGAGAAATTGCAAGGCGAATTTGAAACCGCCGAGCAAGCAAAGGCATATACCGAGCAAAACATTGAACGCAAGAAAACCAATGCGGCGAAACGCCGTACACGGTTATGGCGTAAAGTCCGCTTGCAAAGTTGGAACTATTTTGTAACTTTCACGTTCGACAGCGCAAAGCACGACGAAAACACTTTCAAAAAAACTTTACGCAACACCTTAAAACACGCCGTAAGCCGTAACGGTTGGAAATATATCGGCGTATGGGAACGCAGTCCAGACAAACAGCGTTTGCATTTTCACGGTATATTCCACATACCCGAAAACGCTATGATAGGCGAATTAAAAGCCGTAACTGATTACGACACGAAAAAGCACCGCAAACAAACGACATACCAAAATACCCACTTTCTCGAAAGGTTTGGGCGAAACGATTTCAAAGAGATATGCAACCGAGATATAGAGCGTTCCGTTCGCTACTTACTCAAATACATAGAAAAGAGCGGCGAAAAACTTGTATTCGGCGGTAAATTGCCGACTTATATAAAAGGCAATATTCTCGACGAAGATATTATTTGCCCGACGGGAATTGACGATAAGAAAGTGATTTTATTCGACGATTTCACTTGCATAGACAGCGACGGCGTAGTTAGGGGCAAAGCCACGCCCGAAGTATTAGCGCAAATGCCCACAGCCAATTAAATTATTTACCTTTCGTCCGGTGGAGCGTAAACGACAACGCACTTTTTCGCAAGGGTAAAATGCACTACTTGCGTAGCCCTTGCAAAAAAGCGAAAAGACAGTTATTGAAAACACTTGCCAATGCGTTGCCGTTTATTTTCGCTCCGCCGAAAGGTAAATAAAAAATCTAATCTAAAAGGAGATTTCTCAAATGAAAACAGCAGTAATCTATGCAAGATACTCTTGCGACCAGCAAACGGAACAGTCCATTGACGGACAGTTGAGAGTATGCGAAGAATTTGCACAACGTAATAATATTCTCATACTCAATACGTATATCGACCGTGCTATGACGGGTACGAACGACAACCGCCCCGACTTTCAGCGTATGATAAAAGACAGTGCGCGTAAAGAGTGGAATTACGTTATTGTCTATAAACTTGATAGATTTTCGCGTAATAAGTACGAAAGCACGATACATAAACGCACGCTTAAAAATAACGGCATATCGGTATTGTCCGCTATGGAAAACATACCCGACACACCCGAGGGAATTATACTCGAAAGCCTTTTGGAAGGTATGAACCAATACTATTCCGCTGAACTTGCGCAGAAAGTCAAACGCGGAATGAAAGAAACACGCATTAAAGGCTACTTTCAAGGCGGTACATTATTATACGGTTATAAGTTGAACGGTAGGAAAATCGTACCAGACGAATTTCAATCCGAAGTTGTGCGTTACATTTACGACCAATTTGCAAAAGGCGTTTATGTTAAAAATATTATGAAAGTCTTAAACGAAAAAGGCGTTACGCATAAAGGCAAGCCATTACCGAGAAACACCGTTTATAATATACTCAAAAATGATAAATATTTAGGCGTATATAAACACGACGATGAAACAGTAGATAATATGTATCCGCAAATCGTCGATTACGATACGTTTGAAAAAGTACGCGCTATTGTGAACGCTAATAAACACGGCAAGCGTAGTATAGATGTTGTTTATTTGTTACGCCATAAATTGAAATGCGGCTATTGCGGTCAGTCTATTATTGCCGAAAGCGGCACATCAAAGACAGGTGCGAAAATGTATTATTATAAATGTCGTGGTCGTAAAGCGAGAATAAACGATTGTACCAAACAACCGATACGAAAAAACATACTTGAAAATCTTGTACTCGATAATATCTATAACGTATTGCAAACGCCGAGCAATATGGAGTTTATCATAAAGGTGTTAATGAAAATGCAAAACAACGCCGAAAAAGAAAATTCCACGTTAAGCATTTTACTCAAACAGAAAAAACAAGTAGAAAACTCATTGAATAATCTTGTTGCAGCGATTGAAAACGGTATTACTTCCAATACGACAAATAAACGCTTGCACGACCTTGAAAAACAGCAAGAGCAATTAGAACGACAAATACTGATAGAACGCAGTAAATGCGCTGTAAAAATCCCCGAAAGCGAAATGCGAGAATTTTACGAACAAGCCTTGCGAGCCGAGCCGCAAATGCTAATAAACATACTGATAAAAGAAATCGTAGTATTTGACGATAAAATACAAATTTACTACAACACGCCGCTATATACAAATCCCGATGACGAAAGCCGTCGGGATTTTGCTTTTTACTCGGATTTTGTGCCAATGGGTACACAAGAGATTTTACTTGAAATGTACCTATAAACTAAATACAAATCACGGCTATTTATTCCACGTTCCGCTTGACGTGAGCCTCGCAGGAGCGTGTGTATAGGCAAATAAGGGCGAAACGCGCAACCCACCAAGATAAATCTCGGTGGGTTTTGGTTTGCCTTTGGCAAAGTAGCCTAACACGCTCCTTTCTCACGTCAAGCGGCTTTCGCGGCATAAACCGCCGTTTGTGCGTGATTGATACAATTACAGCCGAACCACCCGAAAAGCGCACAATGGTAATATGACGGCTTTATTCGGCATATTTATACGGACAAAAGAAAAAACCTAAACCACAACACTATAAGTGTTCGATTTAGGTTTTAAGTGGTGACCCTGCCGGGAATCGAACCCGGGATTGAGCCTTGAGAGGGCTCCGTCTTAACCGCTTGACCACAGGGCCTTATGTCGTTATGCTTAGTGATTATATCACAATTATTTCAGCTTTGCAAGCGAAAATGCGCAGGAATTTACAATTTAATAAATAAAAAAATCCGCCTGTGCCGTGATATGAAAAAGTGTTAACCCGCTTCTCGCAGGTGGGTGCAGCGAAGCGAAACATCGTACTTTCCGTAAAACAGACCTTGACTATTTTCGCGAACGAACTGCTCCCTAAAAAACTTTGTGGATTACGAATTCTTCATACCACGAACACCGCAGACCCTATATATATTATATATATTTTGATAAAAAAATGCAACAAGAAAATTTTAACAATACAAATTAGGGAAAATTTTTCTACCCGATTTAATTTACTTGCTTTTTAACTGTAAAAGCCGTAAAATTAATAAAAAACATTTACGAGGAATTTTATGGAAGAAATTACGGGCGTTGTTCCCACAACCTCCACTCCCTATTCGGAATTTAAAAATAATCTTGATAAAGTAGTTGCCATAAAGGGCACTATACACAATATAAGGGATATGTCTGACTTTGCATTTATTTTAGTCAGAACCGCACGCGAACTTATACAGTGTGTTTACTCACCTGAATTTTCGGATTATAGACTTAATGAAACAGTTGTTGAACAGGCTGCGGCAAAAGTTACGGGTAAAGTAGTCAAAAGCGAAACGCGCGACGGCAGCGAGAGATACGAGCTTCAAATTCACAATATCGAAATTTTATCCTCCCCTGCGGCAATTCCGCCCGTAGTTATTTCTAAAAAGCAGGTCACTTGCGAGCTTTCGGTTAATCTTGACAACCGCCCTGTGACGTTGCGCAACCCAAAGGAACGCGCGATTTTTAAAATTCAAGAGGGTATTCAGCGCGGTTTCAGAGAATATTTGCAGAGCCAGAATTTTACCGAAATTCACTCCCCGAAAATTAATTTTGCAGGAGCGGAAGGCGGCACAAACGTATTCAAGCTTGACTATTTCGGAAAGACAGTATATCTTGCTCAGAGCCCCCAGCTCTATAAACAAGCTCTCGTACCCGTATATGAACGCGTGTTTGAAATTGCTCCCGTATTCCGTGCAGAGCACCACGACACCTCGCGACACCTCAACGAGTATATTTCAATGGACTTTGAAATGGGCTTTATAGACAGTTTTACCGACATTATGAATATGGAAACGGGCGCGCTTAAATATATAATGAACCTGTTAAAGATGGAATACGCACCCGAAGTTGAACTGTTGAAAGTCGATATACCCGAAATTAACACCATACCCTGTGTTAAATTTAAGGATGCAAAGGCGCTTTGCGTTAAAAAACTTAAAAACATTACCGATATGAAGGACTTTGAACCCGAAGAAGAAGCGTTTCTCGGAAAATGGGCTAAACAGCAATTTAACTCGGACTTTCTTTTCGTTACGCACTATCTGTCCAAAAAACGCCCGTTCTATACAATGGACGACCCCGAGGACCCTGAAGTTACACTTTCGTTCGACCTGTTATTCCGCGGTATAGAGATTACCTCGGGCGGACAAAGAATTCACGACTATAACGAGCAAGTCGAAAAAATGAAAAAAATGGGTATGAACCCCGATGAGTTTGAAACGTATCTTATGCTTCACAAGTACGGCGCACCCCCTCACGGCGGTTTGGGCTTAGGGCTTGAACGCCTTACAATGCACCTTTTGGGCTTTAAAAATGTAAGGTATGCTACAATGTTCCCTAGAGATATTAACAGAGTTTCTCCCTGATATGGAAAAAAAGCACGGCAGTTGCCGTGCTTTTTTATTTTTTAAAAAGAAAAGCCCGACGAATTAATACGTCGGGCTACCTTTTCCCCTATTGATTGTTCAGCTTTACCGCCGTTCAATATAGCGTCCTCTTATTGAGGAATTAAAGAATATCACATTTTTAAGTGAGTTGTCAACACTTTTAACTCATTTTTATGCAAATTGCACAAAAATTAGGGATTGTACAATATTCTGTGGCAATTTTCGCACTCGGTTACTTTGCTTGAAGATATTCTTTCCTTGCCGGCAAGCGAAAGTTCGCTGCCGCATTTAGAACATCTGCCGCCTTGTACTTCGCACAGAATGGGGAACACACGCTCGCTGCGCTTTTCCCTGTATTTTTCCATTACGTCTTTATCAATTTCTTTTGCGAGAGCGTCAAGTTCCTTTTGAACCTCGATAGCCTCTTGCTGCTTTTTTGCCTTAAACGTTTTATAAGCTGTCTGTAACTCCAAAGCCTGCTCTTTTACCTGCATATATTTTCTTTTTCTCGCTTTATAGTCCTCGTCAGCTTCTTTTATCGTCTTGGTCAAAGTATTGATTTCGGCGCGGATAGATTTGAGTTTTTCGGTAATCTGCATAACGTTCTTTTTATAGAAAGTTATATCTGCGCCGCCCTCTACGAGCTCGTCGATGTGGTCAAAATCACTTAAAGTTTCAACAATTTCGGCATATTTTTTTTCGAGTTTTTCTAAAAGTTCGCGCATTTCCGCCGCCTTAGCGTCAAGATTTTCAAACTTTTGGGGCGCGTTGTCGAGATAAGATTTAGCCTGTAAAAAGTTTTTTCTTTCCTCTGAACTAGCCGTTTCACGTTCGATTTTCAATAACTTTTCGTCAGTTGACTGGTACTTTAAAAGCTTCTCTACCTGTGACATATTATTCTCCTTGAATTAAAGTAAATTTTCGAAGGTCAAATACTCCGATTTAACTTTAATTTCATCTTTGATTTTTTGATAAATTTTATTTAACCCGTAATTTTCCGAAGCGTAATGGGTCAATACAATGACTGCCATGCCTCTTTGCGTCAACGCAAGTATTTCGTGATGCTTCATATCGGCAGAAACAAACACGTCCGCACCGTTATCCGCCGCAAACGACATATTGTAATCGTCGCAGCCGGCGCCGCAGAACGACGCGACTTTTGAAACTTGTTTATTTTTATCTCCGTAGACAATCAATTTCGAAGTATTAAAAGCTTCCGACACTTGTTGTACATAACTTTCAAGCGTTTGCGGTTTAATGTCGTAGACTCTGCCGTAGCCGCCGTTTTCGATTTGCGCGGCAATTTTGCAATTTCCTTCAAAGCCGCCAAGTCCGCGCATAAGCCAATAGTCTATTCCCTCGGGCGCGGCGTCAAAATTGAGGTGCATGGAAATTACGGATATTGCGTATTTCATACACCGCGAAAGCGCGTTTGCCTGAGGATTATAAACAGTATCGAAGCGAGATATTCCGCCGTAAATTGCAGGATGGTGCGTAACAATCAAATTATATCCTCTTTTTTTTGCGCGTTCCACCGCCTCGACTGTCAAATCAAGTGTAAAAAGTACGCCGTTTATATCCTCTCCGCAGTCTATTATTATACCGCTGTTATCGTACATTTTAAATTTTTTACAGAACTCGTCCGACAGAGCGACGGGCGCTACGCCCTGTAAAATTTCAAATATTTCGCAAAGTTTCACTGTCCAAAATACCTTCTATTTTCTTAATTTGCAATAAAATTTCCTCTCGGGAACTTTCGGATAGCGGTCTGTCAAGATAGCCGCGTTTTTTTGTCAACTCTGACAAAAGATATTTTTGCATATCTTTGCTATGTAAATTCAAGCCGTAATCGAGCTGCAAATCGCAATAAGCTTGTCCGTTGCCGTCACAATTACCTTTAATTACAAAGTAAAATTTTCCGCCGCTTAAAAACACTTCGTCACAGGTTATGCCTGCGCCGTTTTTCAAAAGAAACTCCCTTACGGTGCGCACGTTTTTCATCGGCTGCAACACAAAGCTTTTGGGAATAAAAGCGTTTTTTAAAATTGCTACTATCTCTTCTCCGCCCATTCCGGCTATCAAAACCTGATCGGTATTGACATCTATCTTTTCAAGCCCCGAACAGCATACCGAAACAACGCGACCGCTTTGACAATATTCTTTTAGCAGAGTTTCGGCTTTTTTTAAGCATTTATCGCTTATATCCGATATTTGCGCAGTTGAACACAAGTTATTTTTCAACATATAGCTTGTGCAATAGCCGTGGTCGCAACCGACGTCGGCAAACGTTACGCATTTGTCGAGATACGAGCAAAGTTTTTTAATTCTGTCCATTTCAGGTATCGAGGAAATCTTTTAAATGCTTACTGCGCGAAGGATGACGAAGCTTTCTCAAAGCCTTTGCCTCTATCTGTCTTATTCTTTCACGCGTAACGTTAAACTCCCTGCCGACCTCTTCAAGCGTTCTCGGTCTGCCGTCGTCCACGCCGTATCTAAGCCTCAAAACCTTTTCCTCGCGAGGGGTAAGGCTGTTGAGCACGCCAAGCAAGGTTTCTTTAAGCATTGTCGTAGAAACGCTGTCCGACGGAGTTGCGGTAGTTACGTCCTCGATGAAGTCACCCAAGTGACTGTCCTCTTCTTCACCGATAGGCGTTTCAAGCGAAACGGGATCCTGCGCGATTTTCTGAATTTCGCAAACGCGCTCTTCACTAATTCCCATTTCCCTTGCTATCTCTTCGGGCGTCGGTTCTCTGCCGAGCTTCTGCAACAAAATACGCGAAACACGGGTAAGCTTGTTTATTGTTTCAACCATATGCACGGGGATACGGATTGTGCGAGCCTGATCGGCAATTGCTCTTGTTATTGCCTGCCTTATCCACCAAGTTGCATAAGTCGAAAATTTAAAGCCCTTTTGATAGTCGAACTTTTCAACGGCTTTCATAAGCCCCAAATTGCCCTCTTGTATCAAATCGAGAAACAACATTCCGCGCCCGACG
Source organism: uncultured Christensenella sp. (assembly GCA_910585685.1). GTDB lineage: Bacteria > Bacillota > Clostridia > Christensenellales > Borkfalkiaceae > Coproplasma. Next base: position 89,688 of record CAJUEO010000006.1, on the reverse strand, counting down.
TAGCGCTTTGCAATTGATACCACAAGCCTCAAATTTGCTTCGGACAGCTTCTTTTTAGCTTCTTCGTCACCCTCTTCCTGCATTCTTCTTGCAAGCTCTATTTCGTCGTCTCCCGACAAAAGAGGAACTCTGCCAATATCTTTCAGATACATTTTGACGGGGTCGTCAAGACCTATGTCGGAGAGAGCCTGTTCATAAAGCTCCCTGTCGCGCTCCGCCTCGTCTATAATCTGAATACTTGCCTCGGCAATAGACTTATATACAAAATCAATCTGCGCCGGCGTAGTTTCGTATTTTTCCATTATATCGCAGAGCGTATTGGTAGTAATAGAACCTTTTGCGCCGTAAGTGTCGATAATATGTTTTAAAATTTCAGCAAGTTTCTGCTCGGATAAATTCATTTTCTCTCTCCGCTTTTGATTTTTTTCTCTTGAATAATTAAAGATTGCAATGTCGCGGCAAGATTTTTCCTTATTTCCACGTCACTTTCAAGCTCTATTCTGCCCTTTACATCGGTTATTCTGGATTTGATTTCTGCAAGTCTCAACGTCTTTAAACAGTCGAAAAAGTATTTTTCAGCAACCTCACCTTTAAGTTGCTCTCCCTCCGAATAGTCCAAAACGCGCGAAAGCTCTGAAAACTCTTGACTGCCGTCCTCAAAAAACTCCAACAGCTCCCCCGGACGAACCTTTTCTTCGAGCGTTTTTTGAGTAATGATATATTTTGCAATAATCCTGTGTACGCCGTTTAAAAATTTTATTTCGCTTAAATCCTCGTCAACGGTATATCTTGCACCGAAAAGGTATGAAGCTATTACAAACCTCGACGCCTTGTCGTACATAGTGGAATTGTCCTTGCGTTCAACCGTAATCGGCTTTTGAGGCTGTGTTTCGGGTTGAGTATTTAAATCGCGCTTCAACGCCTCGAAAGTAATACCCGAAATACTTCTTAACTGTTTTAACAAATCTTCTTGCTCTGCCGCACTGTCGGCAGTCTTTATTATTTTTATTGCCTCGGAAACGTATTTGCGCTTATCGTCGGGTTTATCTAAGTCAAAGCCCGATTGCGCTACCCGAAGCTTATAGTCTATGAGCGGAACTGCGTTCTCGCACCTTTTGCGATATTCTTCTGCTCCCATCTGCTTAATTACGTCGTCGGGGTCAAGCCCGTCGGGAAGAAGCACAACTTTGACGTTCAGCCCGTTATTTTTAAAGATATCGAGTCCTCGTAAATTTGCCTTCTGCCCTGCGCCGTCTCCGTCGTAGCTGCTTAAAATATTGTCGGTGTATCGCTTAATGAGCCGAGCCTGGTCCTGCGTAAGTGACGTACCCATACTTGCAACTACGTTTGTAAACCCTGCCTGATACAGCGACAGAGCGTCCATATAGCCCTCTACAAAAATTACATTACTTATAGTTTGTTCTTTTTTGAGCTTTTTTAAAAGGTTTATATTGTAAAGTGACTTACTTTTGTTAAAAACTATGGTGTCGCGCGTGTTTTTATACTTTCCGAAATCGACTTTTTCAACTTTTCTGCCGCCGAATGCTATAACTTCGTCCATTGCGTTTATTATGGGGAAGATAAGCCTGTCGGCTTGCGTATCTATCAGTCTGCCGTTGGCTTCGCTTACAACGCCGCTTTCCAGCATATCTGATTTGGAAAAGCCCTTGTCTAACAGATAGTGCGGCAGGTCGGTAAAATTCAGGCTTGCGCCCAAACCAAACTTTCGCACCATATTGGAAGGTATTTTGCGAAGCAATATGTAATCGATAAATTTATCGGCTTTGCCCGAGTTTAAAGTATTCAGATAGAAGTGCGCCGTTTCGTTGAGTATCTTTAATACGGCGTCTTTTTTTCTCTTTGCCTCGATTGTCTGTTGATTGTCGAAGTTTGTTTTCGGCATCGGCAAATTGGCGCGTTCGGCAAGAATTTTTACCGCGTCCATAAACTCGACGTTTTCCATATTTTGAACGAGCTTTACTACGTCACCCGATTCACCGCACCCGAAACAATGGTAATATTGGTCGCTTTCATTGAGCGCAAACGAAGGGGTTTTTTCGTGGTGGAACGGGCAACAAGCCCAATATGTTCCGCCGCGCCTGTCCAAAGTGAGATAACTGCCTGCAACGTCTATTATATTAAGCTTTTCTTTAAGAGTTGACAAAAACTCCCTTAATTCGTTTGCCATATCAATTTGTTTCGTCTATAAATGTCCAGCCGCGCGGTACAAAAATTTTATTGAAAGTGTACACGGCGTATCTGTCCGTCATCGATGAAAGATAGTCGCACACAACCTGCTCTTTGCCGTATTTTTCAATTAAATTTATAAAGCTTTGCGGCAATTTTTCGCAATTGTCTATAAAATATGAATACATTGCCGTAAGCATACGCTCAGCCTTTTGCTCTTCACCCTTAGCCGAGTCGGAAAAGTAAACCTTATCGAACATAAACTTTCTAAGTTGTTCGCTCGCTTTTTCTACGACGGGGTCCATTTCCACAAAATTTTTGCCGTGGGATTGAGCGTAAATCGAGGATATTGCGGTGTTAATGCGCTCTTTAGAGCTTTTGCCGAGGATATCGGTTATGTCCTTAGGAACGTCGTCCGACGTCAAAATTCCAGCCCTTATCGCGTCTTCGAGGTCGTGATTTATGTAAGCTATTCTGTCGGCAAACGAAACGCATTTGCCTTCGAGAGTCTTGGGAGAACCGCTCTTGGGGTGGTTCAAAATTCCGTCGCGCACTTCGACCGTCAAGTTTAAACCCATACCGTCCTTTTCGAGAACTTCGACAACGCGCACAGACTGTACATTGTGTTTAAAGCCGTTTGGTGCAAGCTTGTCCAATATTCTTTCACCGCTGTGCCCGAAGGGCGTGTGCCCCAAATCGTGCCCGAGCGCAATTGCCTCTGCCAAATCTTCGTTGAGAGAAAGCGTACGCGCTATGCTGCGCGCAATTTGAGAAACGTCGAGCGTGTGCGTAAGCCTTGTTATGTAATGGTCGCCCTCGGGTGAAAAAAAGACCTGCGTCTTGTTTTTAAGACGCATAAAGGCCTTGCAATAGATTATTCTATCCCTGTCGCGCTGAAATTCGGTACGCATCGCGCAAGGCTCTTCCTCTCTTTCACGCCCCAAAGTATTTTGTGATTTGCAGGCGTAGGCAGATAAAAACTCGCGCTCAATGGCAAAAGTCCGTTCTTTTAAAGATTGCATCATATTTCTCCGTTATCTAAATACGAAAAAATTTCGAATATGACTTTTTTTTGCTTAATTTTGCCGCAAATATTTTTTGCGGTTATTTTCCGAAACCGCCGCCGACCGAAAGTATTTCCCCAGTTATATACTCGCTTTCCGCAAGATAGGCGCACGCTTCCCCTACGTCAGACGGTAAACCCACCCTGCCCATAGGTATAGCGGAAATAAGCTCTTCCATTTCCTCACCCGAAAGATGCGAGTTCATATCCGTTGCTATTACGCCGGGGGAAATGCAGTTGACCCTTACAAGCGAGGGCGCAAGCTCTTTAGCAAGCGCCTTTGTAAAAGCGATAAGCGCGCCTTTAGAGGCGGAATATGCCACCTCGCAACTTGCACCGACTTCCCCCCATATTGAAGCTATGTTTATAATCGAACCGCCGCCCGAAAAAATCATTTTGTTTACAACTTGTTTACTGCAAAGAAACGCACCCTTTACGTTGACGTCGAAAATTTTGTTCCAATCGGAAAGAGTAGTGTCCTGAATGACTTTAACAACTGAAATGCCGGCGTTGTTTACAAGTACGTCCAATCTGTCGTAAATAGAAAAAAACTCGTTGAACATATTCTTTACTTGTTCTTCGTCGGATACGTCCGCGCGTAGAAGTATCGGGCAGAAACCGAGCATATTAAACTCTTCCTGCGTGGCAAGCGCCGCCTGTTGATTTTCGTTATAGTTTAAAACAACCTCATATCCGCGCTGTAAAAATGAAAGTGCGATAGCTTTGCCTATGCCCCTTGTACCGCCGGTAATAAGCGCAGTTTTCATATACTCTGCTCCAAATCAAAATTTTAAAGTTTCAAATATTTTTTGCGCGACTTGTGCGGCGCTAATATTATCCGTATCGACGCAAATATCCGCCGCACTTTGGTATAAATTTGCCCTATCTTTATAAAGCTTTTCAAGCCGTTCCGCCGTTTTCCCTTTTAAAAGAGGGCGCAACGTATCACCTTCGACGCGGCAGATAAGCGTTTGAATGTCCGTACGAAGATAGACGATTTTACCGCCCGATTTGAAAAGACTTACATTTTCGTTTTTCAAAATACAGCCGCCGCCCGTTGAAATTACAACTTTTTGCATGCTTGCAACTTTTTTTACGGCTTGGGTTTCAAGATTTCTGAAATACTCTTCCCCGTAAGTTTGAAATATATCAGAAATTTTGCCGTGTTCTTTTTCGACAAGCTCGTCCGTGTCATATACAGGCACGTTTAAAAGTTTGCCCAAAATGCGCGAAACCGTGGTTTTGCCGCTACCCGGCATACCTATGAGAACTATGTTCATAATTTAAAGCTTTCACCGGCTAAGATATAGCTGTTTTCTCCAAACCCGAGTATAACTCCCCTGCAGACCTCCGACAAAACGGATTTATGCCGAAACTCTTCACGCGCGTGCACGTTGGACATATGCACCTCGACGACGGGAATTTTTATCGCGGCTATTGCGTCGCGTATGGCGTAACTGTAATGAGTGAACGCACCTGCGTTTAAAATTATACCGTCACATACGGCGCTTTGAAGTTTTGTACAGATATCTCCCTCGCAATTACTTTGATAAAACTCGCATTCGTCGTCAGCAAAATGCGCGGCTATAGCTTTGTTTATCTCTTCCAAAGTTTTACTGCCGTAGACGCCTGTTTCGCGCTTGCCTGTGAGGTTTAAGTTTACGCCGTTGATAAATAACAATTTCATATTTACTACCTTCGTTTAAATTTTGTCGGTACGCTTTAAAACGCCTATTCTGACTTTTCCGTCATACTCTTTAAAAAACTGTTCCGCCTGAGCTTGGTCGGGCTGAATATCAAAGAAAATACACTCGGCAAAGTATGCCTGATAAAACAACATTGCCTTGCCGTTTATTATTTTTTTGCCAAGCTTTTCGGCGTTGCACAAAAATTGACTTTTGGGCGGATTATAAATCAAATCTATCGCAACTTCCGTTTGGGAAAAAATGTCTTCCGCCACGGGAGATATTCCCACGGTATTGTGCATACCCACGCCGGTTGCGTTTATAATTGCATAATAGGGTTGTGCCGTCAAAGCGTCAAGCGCGGTAACTCCCGAAAATTCGTTTTGAATATTTATGGCATTGTCGTAATTTTTATCGTAGACGAAAACTTTTGCGCCGCCGTCCGCAAGTTTTTTGGCGCAACTTCTTCCGGCACCGCCGCCGCCGAGAAGCAAAAACGTTTTGCCTTCCACCTCGACGCCGCCGTTTTTAAGCATCAACATAAAGCCCAACCCGTCGGTATTGTTTCCCGAAAGCGCCTTACAGTTTACCGTATTTACCGCGCCGAACACCTGCGCGTCACCCTCGACTTTTTCAAGATGAGGAATGATTGAAAGTTTGTAAGGAATTGTTACGTTTAATCCGTCGTACTCGGAAATTAATTTACCGACGCTTTCTTCAAATTCCTGTTCGCAAATTGAAACTTTGTCATAAATTATTTTTTTACCGAGCTTTTTCGCGATAAATGCGTGCATACGCGGACTTACCGACTTCGAAACGTCTTTGCCGACTACGGCAAGTTTTAAATCAATCATTGTTACCTCGCGTTATCAAAACAATCCTTTAAAAATTTTTTATATTCCAATAGCGGAAGTTTAAGTTCCGCACATTTACCCTCGCGTTCGGGAACAATCAAAACTATGTTGTCGTCGTCGTTTTTTTTGTCGTGCAAAGCGACGTCCGCCGCACTTTGTATATCTTCAAATTGCGGTAACTTTTCAAGAACCTTCAAAACGAGCATTTCAATGTTTTTTGCATATTGCCCCCCACATATGCCGTACTTTCGCGCCAATTGCAGTTCGCAATACATACCTATCAAAACATATTCACCGTGGGATTTATCACCGTAAAACAGCTCCAACGCGTGCCCCGTTGTGTGCCCGAGATTGAGCGTTTTTCTTACGCCGTTTTCGTCGCGCTCGTCAGCTTCGACAACCTGCGCCTTATGTTTTATACAGTCAAAAACTATTTCGGAAAGAAAACTTCCGCATTTTAGCCCTTCTATATTTTCAATTAATTTCAAATATATATTGCTGTCAAGCGCGCCGTATTTTATTATCTCTCCAAGACCGCACTTTACTTCGCGCTCGGGCAAAGTTGCAAAAAACATCGGGTCGGCAATTACTGTTTCCGGCTGATAAAACGTACCGATTACGTTTTTTACGCCGCACATATCCACTGCGGTTTTACCGCCAACAGAACTGTCAACCTGCGCCAAAATAGTTGTAGGTATCTGTACGAGGTGCACGCCGCGCATATACAGCGCCGCGGCAAGACCGGCTATATCCCCAACTACGCCGCCGCCAAAGGCTATTACAGTGCAATTTCGGCGCATTCCGGACGAAAGCATTGCGTTCAATATTTTAAACAGCGTTTCAGGATTTTTACTCTGTTCACCGGCTTCAAAGACGCACTTGGGACAATTGCTACCGAAAGTATCGTCAATCAATTTACTGTAAAGCGCATACACGTTGGTATCGGTAACAAGAAAAATTTGCTTGTTTTTATACTCGGATATATAGCATTGAAACGCGTTGGTGCCGCAATATACCTTACTTTCGGACGTAGGAGTTTTTAAAATAATTTCTTTCACTCTTTATTTTAGCGCGTTGTAGCGCTCTGTAACCTCCCTCATATTATCTCCGCCGAGCCTTGACGAAACTACTTCGGCAAGTGCGCTTGCGGCAACGCTTTCCAAAATTATTTCCGCCGCGCATATTGCTATAACGTCGCTGCGCTCCCCTGCCGCCGTAACCGGCTGCTTTGTTAATATATCGACGGTTTTAAGTCCACTCATTAGTGTGGGTATGGGTTTCATAGCGGCGCGAAGCACAATCTCCTCTCCGTTTGACATTCCGCCCTCTATGCCTCCGGCGTTGTTTGTCTTGCGGAAATACCCTTTATCGTAATAAATTTCGTCGTGAACAAGGCTTCCCTTTAAACATGCGCTTTTAAAGCCCTGACCAACTTCGACCCCCTTTATTGCCTGAACACTCATAAGCGCGCCGCAAAGTATCGAGTCGAGTTTAGTCGAGTACTGCATACAACTGCCGAAGCCGCTTTTTAAACCGGAAATTCTTATTTCTATAATGCCGCCGAGCGTATCCCCGTTAGCTTTAGCTTCGTCTATAAGCGCGCAGGCTTCTTGCTCTTTATCACTATCCAGCATAAAAAGCCTGTTGTTTTTTGCACTCTCGAGCATAGAAAACCCGTACTCGTTTTCATCGGCTATTCCTCCCACGCTCTTGACGTAGCCTGAAATTTTAACGCCCAACTTATCTAAATATTGCCTCGCAATGCTGCCGCCGACAACCCGTACCGCAGTTTCCCTTGCGCTAGCACGCTCTAAAATATTGCGAGCGTCGGTTTGGTCGTACTTCAAAATCCCCGTCAAATCGGCGTGTCCCGGTCTTACTTTTGTCAACGTTCTCTTTGCAGTGTCGCAGCCCTCGGGAGCCATATACTCCTTCCAATTTTCATAGTCGCTGTTTTTCACCGCAAACGCAATGGGGCTGCCGAGAGTAAGCTTATTGCGCACTCCGCTTAAAATTTCAACGCGGTCACACTCGATTTTTTGTCTGCCGCCGCGCCCGTAGCCGCTTTGCCTTAAAGCAAGATATCTGTCAATTTCATCCAAATCTATTTCAAGATTGGACGGAACGCCCTCGAGTATTCCCAAAAGCATTTTACCGTGAGATTCTCCAGCTGTTGTCAGTTTCATTTTTTCTCCTTATTGAGATTAATAGTGCCGTCCGACTTTATTGTAAAGGTAATTGTTCCGTCGAAATCGGTGCGAAAAAAGTTTTCTCCCACAACGTTTTGCGCCGTTGATATTGCCGAGGGAGAAGGTAAGTTTTTTGCGTTTTCTCCAACGGAAAGCACCGCATAGCGAGGTGAAAGCGACTGCATAAGCGTATTTAAACCGCTTGCGCCCGAACCGTGATTGGGAAGTGTTATAATTTTGCAATTTTTCAAGTCGATTGTTCGTCCGTTAATTTCGACGCCTGTTTGACAAAATGCATTGAGCTTGTCCAAAACCTCCGTACCGCCGTTGCCGCACAACAAAGCGCCGAAACCCTTATATTCTATATAAATTACAGCAGAAGCATTGTTTATGTTTTTCTCGGACGGGTCGTTAGCAAAATCGGCTATTTCTCCGTTTTCAAGCAGGTGATTGGAAGGTGACAGAACGCTAAAACCAAAGTCCGACTCGGCGTCATAGACTTCTACTCCGTATTCCAAAGTTTGCGATTGAATATTGGTTTTATCAAGTTCGAGAACAAACGAACGGTATTCTTCGGTAACGTAAGTAAAAGGGCAATACGGAATAAATACTCTTTCAACATCTTTATAGCGCAAAATATCCGAAAGTCCGCCGCACCTTTCCGCGCTGACGGACGTACAAATGAGATAGTCGATTTTATCGATACCGCGGCCATTTAGCTCGCTTAAAACTTTCAGATTATTTGAATAGCTTCCGTTACCGCCGTCGACAAGCAAAGTTTTGCCGTCAGGAAACTCGGCAACAACACAGTCACCGTAGCCGACGTTCAAAAAACTTAGACGAAATTCCCCGTCTTTATTTGGGTTCGCGATAGTAAAATATGCAAATAAATATTTCACGGGCACAAAAATATTAGTTGTCAAAAGCGACACAACAACCGCCGCAACTACGCTTACGACAGTTATAAAAAATATTTTACCCGCTTTGTGAAAACTTTTCTTTTGCATAGTTTTTAATTAAGACGCTTTACCGAAAAACTCGCAATATATAGCTTTTATGCACTTTTCGTAATCGTCATTTTTAACCGCTACTATAATGTTGAGTTCGCTCGAACCCTGATCAATCATTTTTATATTTATGTCCGCCGCTGCTATGGCATTGAAAAGCCGCGCGCTTGTGCCGACTGACGAGGACATACCGTGTCCCACTGTCGCAATTAAAGCAATATTTTCTATTACGCGGATTATGTCCGGAGCGACAGCCTGCTTAATTCTTTCAAGCACGCGATTGAGCTTTAAATCGGGCAAAAGCGCGCTGTCGATAACAAGAGACATTGTATCTATTCCCGAAGGAATGTGCTCGACGGCTACTCCCTCTTCGGAAAGAACGTCGAGGACTTCTGCCATAAAGCCGACCTCCTCGTTCATATGCGACTTTTCGATAAAAATAACGGTAAAATTCTTTTTGCCGGCTACGCCCGTAACGATATTTCCGCTGGGAACGTAGCGGAAAGTGGGCAAGATAAGCGTTCCTTCGTCGTCGGGACGGAAAGTGTTTTTTATCTGTATAGGGATATTGACTTTTCTTACAGGGAAAATACTTTCGCTATGCAGAACGTTTGCACCCATATAGCTAAGCTCGCGCAGTTCCTTATACGATATATTTTTTATGGTTTTGGGGCACTCGACAATACGGGGGTCGCAGGCAAGAAAGCCCGAAACATCCGTCCAATTTTCATAGACTGTTGCACTGACTGCGCGTGCCACTATCGCGCCCGAAATGTCCGAGCCGCCGCGAGAAAATGTTTTAACTTTTCCGTCTGCGCCCGTACCGTAGAAACCGGGAAGCACCGCACGGGTCACGCCGTTCAACGCTTCAGCTACCGCCCTATATGATTTTTCTCCGTCGAGAGAGCCGTTTTCTTTAAAGAATATTACGTCCTCGGCATCGATGAACTTTGCGTCGAGAACTTCGGCAACTATTCTTGCGCACAAATATTCTCCGCGCGAAGCGGTAAAATCTTCGCTTTGCTCGCGCTCGATACGCGCCATAGTTTCATCGAGTACGGCAGAAAAATCCGATTTTAAGTTCAACTCTTTTGCAATCAACGTAAAGCGCTCGCGGATTTTACCGAAACCTTGCTCGATATCTCCCTCGCTCATCATCTGCTCGTGGCAGTGATACAATAAATCGGTTATTTTTACGTCCCCCGAATAGCGTTTGCCGGGAGCGGAAACAACAATAAATTTGCGCTCGCTATCGCTGTCTATAATGCGCTTTACCTTGGAAATTATGTTGCCGTCCGCCATTGACGTTCCGCCGAATTTACAAACCTTGACTGACATCTATGTATCCTTTTTTTGTTTATTTTGTGACTTTTCGGGCCTCGATATAATATCGCTTTTCATTGCCTTCGCCCATAGAAAAAGTCTTTTTAGGCAGGTTTCCGCCACGTGATATAAGTCCGAAAAAATCACCTTTGTCTATCTTGGGCAAAACTATGCCGACGCCGTCGAAAGTCAGATTTATAAGTTCGTTCTCTCCGTGAATATAGTCGACTTCCGCACCATGCTCGGCGCAAAATTCGGAAATATATGTATCTAGGCGTCTTATGCCTTCGGGGACATCGGCGTCAAAGGGTATTTTCGTCTTGACTCCCCCCACTACAATATACGCGCAACCATTGCCCGAGGTTTTCAAACCCGAAATAAATTTTTCGACTTTATCGGTCTTTACAAACCTGTGAATGGGCTCGAAGTTTAAAGCCCCGTCGTATAAATTGACAACTTCAACGAGCGCAAATCTCGCAGGGTGAGCCTCTTTTTCCTCTTCGCTCAATGAAGGTTTCAGGTTTTCCCAACAGGTTTTGGCAGTGGCAAGAGAATGGTTGCCGTCTCCAACCGCAAAGAGTAATTTGTCGCAAGTTCCGTAATTATTTGTTTCGGCAAGCTTATTTAAAGCCGAAACAACCTCGTCCGCGTTTTCTATCAGAGTACCCTTAATTTTGCCGCCGTCCTTCATTAAAGCAAAATCGTACAGCACTTTGCCGCGTTTTATGCAATTAATTACAAAATTTTGCCTGTCGTCATAAAGCAACATTACATGCGGCAACTCCAAAGGCGCGTTTTTGCGTATCTCCACTCGCGGCGGAATGCGCTGTAAAATTGTCGCTTCGGTCGAGCGTATTGAGCTTTTGTCTTGCGGATTGTATGAATATTGCTCTAAATCGACAGCAATGACTATACCGTGCCGAGTGCCCGAAAGGGTTGTACGCTCGACAAGAATTATGCCTTCTGTCATTGTGAAAATTCCGCCCGAAAGATACTCGCGCATTGTACTGTTAATACGCGCAATACGTTCTTCGGGGCGGTCTTTTAAATACACTTCTGGAAATATTAAGTTGAACGCCGAAGGACAGCCGCGCACAATGCGCTCTACGTCCTGCCAATACCCGACGTCGGAAGTGTATTGATCGCAGGCGTTTACCGCCCATTTCGACATATCGACGTCTTCCGCCGGCAGTAAAATTTGCGGAATTTTAATTATACTCATATGTCTATATGTTGATTATAATTACCGAAAAAACAGCGAGAACTATCGCAAGAATTTTAAGCGGTATATTTTTTGTGAATGCGTTCTTTAAAAATACTAAAAACTTGTTCATAACTTGCCCTCCGCTGTCAAATCAGTCCAATAATACTCTGAAAGCGCCTTTTTCAAATCCTTTGCGTCGGCATATTTTTTTAAAATTACGCCGTTTTTAGCTATTGAAATTATGCCCGTTTCTTCGGAAACGACTATAGCGGTTACGCTTGCAACGGAAGTTACGCCGAGCGCCGCTCTGTGGCGGCTGCCCATATCCTTTGGAAGATTTTCATTTTGCGGCAACGGTAAGAAGCAACCGGCGGCAAAAATTTTATTGCCTTCTATTATCATTGCTCCGTCGTGCAGCGGCGCTTTGGGATAGAATATTGCCTCTATCATCTGCGAAGTGATTTGCGCGTTTACGACAGTGCCGCTTTCGATTATGCCCTCGGGCAAGTTTTCGTTTGAGAGAACTATCAGAGCGCCTATGTCCTTTTTAGACATATTTTGTACGGCGCGGATTGTTTCGTCAATTATAAGCTCGATACCCGAAACGGTCAAATTTTCGTTTTTATTCTTTTTTATGTTTGAATCAAGCAAGCTGCGCTTTATTTCTGTATGGAACATTGTAAACACAAGCAGACAAGTCATTAAAAGCGCTATGATAATCAAGCCGCTGTCTACCTGCGCAAAAGCAAACGTTACGCTTGTCACAACAATAAACAAAACTATTATGACAATAAATTTATTGGCTTTATTGTCCTTTAAAATTTTAAAGACGTAGTAGAACAAACACGAGAATAAAATTATCTGCAAAATGTAGTCGATATAGTTAGTGCCCAAATTTTCGAAAAATGCTTTAAATCTATTACCAATGCTTGCCCAGTCCATAACGTCCTCTGAAAAAGTTATATATATCTATTATATAATTTATTATGCGAAAAATAAAGCGTTTGAAAGCAATTAATTGCCCGAGTTTGAGAAAAAAATAAAATTTTCGGCGTTTTGAAGCGCGCTTTTAGGTGTAAGCCGTCCGCTTTTAACTTCCGACACAACCGAATACAGATAACTTAACGTTTCGTTAATTATTTTTTCACCTATGGCGTCGGCTTGCTCCATACTTTTTTTCACCGCGTACTCCTTCATTTTCATCATAGCGGCAAGGCTTGACACACTGTCTTTTGAACACGCTATGACCGATAGATTTTTAAAATATGAAAACAGTCCCGACAGTATGGTCATTTCATCTCCGCTCTTTATCAAAAGTTCGGCGGCAATTTCGCAGAACTTGCAATAATTTTTTCGGGATATTGCGTTTGTAAGCTCGTATATCCTATAATCGGCGTCCCTGAAAACAAGCTCGTCAACCTCGTCCTGCGTTAGCGTACCGCTACCCTTATATGCAATTATTTTTTCAACTTCGACCGATACCCTTGCCATATTGTGCAGGCAATATTCCGCCACGCTCTCACAGACGGCAGCAGAAGCCGCAACACCGGCACGCTTTAAAGTGATATATACCCACTTTGCAACGGCGTCTGGCTCGGTCTTTGAACAGTCGACATAAGTTACGCTTTTTTTGCGCTTTAAATCAACGCCTTTTTTTGCGCCCGTATTGACTATAATAAGTATCGATGAGGACGGAAAGTTATCAAAAAGGCTCTTTAAATAAGTTTCATACTCGCTTTCGGAAGGGTAAAACTCGGTAACCTTGACAATGCGCTTTTCCGCCATGAACGGATAATTTTTTATTGCCGCCACAAGCGAGTTTAGCGCGCCGCCTTTAAGCGTTTCTCCGTCGAACGAGCTGTAATTAAGTTCCGGCATTTGAAGAAAGGCAAGTTTTATTTGCTCTTCACCTTTCATTCTGAAATACGCGTCCTCACCCTCCAACAGGTATATGGAACTTGCGCCCTCTGAAATGCTGTTTTTTAACTGAGTGTATTTCATTGCAAATTATTCCCCGACAACTTCCGCTTTCTCTTCCTTGGGTCTATATACGTATTTGATATACTCGCAATTACTCAATTTGGAGCGATTGCACATTGCCGCGTAAACTTCGTCGCGCAGTTTTTGCACGGCTTGCTTATAGGGCAGAGTTTCATCGGCAAAAAAGGGCCCGTCAATGTGCACTTCACGGCGCGGATAAGGAGAGCGTTTACGTTTTTTATAAACCATCGTATATGAGAAAACGGGTGTTTTCAACTTAACGGGATAGGAAAACGAAACGTTTGCAAACGGGCGGATTTTTGTATAATAGTGCCATATATGCGCCTCGGGATAAATTGCTATCCAATGCTTTCTTTTGATAGCCTCCGCGATAGCGGCGTTGAACTTTTTCATACCCGAAAAGCTGTCCGCAATCGGCAGACCGCCCAAATCCTTTACAAGCCAGCCTATTCCCTTAATGGAGACTGCGTCGGCATTGACTATTACGTCGGCAGGACGGGGGTATGCTATATACGACGGGTCAAATGCGTCCAAAATCATAGCCGTATGGTTGCCGTACATAAAACAGCCCTGTTTTTTATACGGCTTCATTACCTTTTTGTTGACGTATTTTACGCGCTTAATAAGCTTATTGTAGACCCAAATTAAAGGTCTGACTATACAAAAATAGATAAATCCACGGCGTAATTTCAGCCAAAACCCCTTATGCAGATATTCGTAATCGTCGGTAAGTTTTTTCTTTTGTATATCCGTGCCGGCAAAATCGTCGTTTACTTCGTCGGAATAGTAATAAATTTTTTGTTCTTTCATTATTTATCCTCGATCAAACATTGCAAGAAACTCTTTCATTGCAAAAGACAGCGACAAATGTCTGGATATAGCTATGCCTATTCCGCGAACGGGCAGCGAAGGCGTTGTTTTCAGCTCGAATATTTCTCCGTTTTCAAGCTCGTCACGGCAATACTCACGGGGGATAAGACCTATTCCCATGCCCTTTATCACAAGCTTTTTCATCAAGTCCCAGTTTGCCACTTCGATGTCGGGGTTCATATTCAACCCGAGCGATTCAACAAAAGCCGCAAACGCACGACGGGATACGGTATTTTCCTCTATCATCATAAGCGGAAATTCCTGCAATCGCTTTAAAGGTATTTCCGAACCGTCAAGCTCGGCATACTTTTTACCCGCAACAAACACTTCGTTTAAATGCGTTACCGTGCCGTAAAATCTTACCTCGTCGTCTTCAAGCGGCAGATTTATAAAAGCTATATCGCACTTGCCTTCCTTTAACTGACTTAATGTGTACGGAGAGGTCGAGGATTTAAGTTCGAGCTTTACGGAGGGGTATTTTTCGTTGAACTCGGCAAGTTTGTCCGCTATAACGTGAGAAAATATCGAGTCCGTTGCGCCTATTCTTATTCTGCCCGTGGCAATGGTCTTTAACTCGGTAAGTTTTTTTTCGGCTTCGCCAAGCAAAGTCAAAGCCTCTTCCACCTGTGCGTAAATTAATTTTCCGCCGACTGCCGAAAGCTCCATTCCCTTGTGCGTTCTGTTGAACAGCGAAGTGCCGAGTTGCCCTTCGAGCTGTTTTATTGCCTGAGATACGGCAGGTTGCGAAATATAAAGCTCCTGCGCGGCTTTTGTTAAGCTGCCGCACCTGGCAACTATATAGAATACCTTGTAAAGTTCAAGATTGACCATTGTTTTCCCCTCTATTTTCCAACGCAGAATTTGGCAAATACCGTTGAAATAATTTCCTCCGACGCTGTTTCTCCCGTAATTTCCCCAAGCGCGTCCCACGCGTCCTTCAAATCGACGGAAATAATATCGAGCGTGTTTATTTTTATGCCGTTTTCGGCGCTTTCGAGCGCATTGAGCGCTTTTTTGAGCGCAGCAAAGTGACGCTCTTCGATTATAAATGCTTTATCCGACGCATTTTCCCCGACGCAACTTTCCGAAATAAGTTTTTTAAGCTCGGCAAGCCCCTCACCCGTTGCCGCGGATACGGCTATATCGCAGCCTTCCGGAATTTGCCTTATATCGCATTTATTAAAAACCTTAATTTCTTTTCCGCGAATGTTGTCGGGCAAAGGCAGTTTCTCATCCTCGTAAACAGAGAGCACAATATCGGCGCAGGCAATAATAGTTTTGGCGCGGTTTATTCCTATGCTCTCGACCGCGCCTGCGCGCTCGCGTATGCCGGCGGTGTCGATTAAATTGTAAATTACGCCGTCAAGCTCTATAGCTCCCTCAACTGCGTCACGGGTTGTGCCCTCCTCGTCGGAAACGATAGCTTTATCATAGCCCAAAAGCGCGTTCAAAAGGCTGCTTTTACCCGTATTGGGCTTACCGCATATTGCGACGGTTACGCCCTCTTTTATCTTTTTACCCGTATCGTAGCTTGATACAAGCTTTGCCACTTCGACTTTTAAATTACTCAAACGCTCGGCTATGCCTCTTAAATCCGCACCGTCAGAGTCCTCTTCGGGATAGTCGATTTCAACCGCAACTTCTGCAAGTATATCTTTAAGCCTGTCCTGCAATACTCGAACGCTACCCGTAAGTTTTTCGCTGTAAAGCATACTTCCGGCGCGAAGCAAAGCGTCGCTTTCGGCATTAATCATGTCCGCCATGCCCTCCGCAGACGCTAGGGAAAGCTTGCCGTTCAAAAATGCGCGCTTGGTAAACTCACCCCTGTCGGCAAGCCTTGCGCCGAGAGAGATACATTTTTTTAAAACGCTTTGAGCTATGCGAACGCCGCCGTGACAGTGAAACTCTGCCACTTCCTCACCCGTAAAAGATTTGGGAGCTTTAAACAAGACCAGAAAGCCGTAATCTTCAAACCCGTCCAAGATAATGTTGCCGCTATACATATAGTTTGGCTGTATGTCTTGAACTTTGTTTGAAAACATATTCATCGCTATTTCAAGCGATTTATCACCGCTAAGCCTGATTATTGCAACTCCGCCTCTGCCGGATGCCGTGGCAATTGCCGCTATAGTTTCGCTCATAATTTTATCGAAACGCTCCGTTCCATAATTTTAACTTATATTTTACAGTAAGATTATAACATACGCGACCGACATTGTAAAGAAAAAGCGCGCTTGTATAAGCACGCTTTATAATGTTTTCGATTAATTAAAAGGGTCGTCGCCATTTTTGCCGTTACCGAAACCTGAAAACGGGTCGTCAGGTGCAGATTGAACGTTTCCGTTTTGATTGTTGAAATTATTGTTTTGATAGGGGTCATTGTAATTATTTTGTCGAGGCGGCTGACTGTTATACGGGTCGAAGTTTCCGTTTTGCTGGTAGTATTGTTGATACATTCGATACTGCCTTTCCTGTTCTACTCGCATATAGTCGCGGTATCCCATTCCAAAGTTTTTTCTGACCGCAAAAATGAAAATGCCCTGTATGGGAAACAGCACGCTGACAAGCGTAAAAAGAAAGTAACGACGCGCCGCATAAGTCTGGAAAAACGCAGATAAAACCATAATCTGCAAGAAAAGAAATACCAGATACATCCAGCTTAGGATATAGTCGTAGAGCATTTCATAGCACCATGCAGCCCAACCGAGTTCAGGGGGAACGTGCTTTAAAACAAAGTGCGAAACGGGGCCGTAATGCCCGTCCTCGATTACTTCGTACACGCAACCTGCGTCGATAAGCTTGTAGTGCGCAATGTAGTAGAGAAGAAAACCGCCGAAAAGCACGCATTCCAGAACGGCTGCGACAAGCGCAAATTTTTGCGTGTCGACCTTGCCGAACACCCTATTTTTTTTAGCAAGAACTCCTATAAAGTAAGTGTTCGCGAAGGGGACGAAAGCCATCCATTTGTGCCTTACTCCCTCTCTTGCGGCTATGACGTATAGTCCTATGCCCTGAAAAATAAACACCAGCGCAAAGCAAATTCCGCCGACGAGCAACGAAACCCACAGTTGCTGAGTATCAACCCATTGCAGAGCATATAACGCGTATTTGAAAAAATCCATTAACTTTTCAATTCCCCCTTATGGTTGCTCTATTATATATGCGCAAATTGTAAAAAATAAAATAAATTTGTGAAAATCTTGTAAAATTAGCCCTGTTTGTCAAACAGATTAAAACCGTAATCAACGCTTTCAAGCGTCAATCCCTTTGCGCATAAAGTTTTACCCACACTCTCCCTATCGCACTCGGTAAACGATTTCTTTATATCGTCTTCGGTAAGCGAGCCGAAAGCGTAATCAAGCATAGTTCCGACTATCGTACGCACCATATTGTACAGAAAGCCCGACCCGGTTATACGCACCTCAACATCGGTAGACCCCATACTATGCCCCGTTGAAACCTCTACGGAGTAAATTTCACGCACGGTAGTTTTTACGGAAGAGCCGCTTTTACAATAAGCTTTAAAATCGCGTTCTCCTACAAAAGCCCCCGATATATGCCTTAGTTTAGATGGTTCCACGGCATTTTTGACCCAAAGCGAAAACCTGTCTTTAAGCGCGTTTCTGCGAGGAGAAAGGTAAAGCTTATAACAATATGTCTTTCTTTTTGCATTTCTGTTGGCGTCGAAATTTTCAGGTGCGGCAACCGACTTTAACACGCTTATATCCTGAGGCAGACTAAGGTTTAAAACGTCGGCAATTTTTTCGGGCGGAATTGTGGTATCCGCGTCAAAGTGACATACCTGCCCCATTGCGTGCACGCCGCTGTCCGTCCGTCCGCTTGCCGTGACGTTTGTCTTTGTTCCGAATGTTTCCAGACAGGCTTTTTCCAGTACTTCCTGTACCGTTATTGAGTTTTTTTGAATTTGCCAGCCGCCGTATTGCGTTCCGTCGTAGGCAAGTAAAATTGCGTATCTCATCAGTAAACTTTTATATACTCGTAAATTTGAGGGCAGATATCATAACAATAAATATTGAAAAGTACTACTCCGGCAATAAATGCAGCAAATATAAAGAACGTAAAAAGGTCGCGCAAGCCGAACTTTAATTTTTTGTACTTAGTCCTCTTTTTCGAGTCGGTATAGCACCTTGCGTCCATTGCGTCGCCAAGCTCGTCCGCCCGTCTGAAAGCGCTTATCAAAAGCGGAATAAGTATGGGCACGATTGCCGCTATTCTTTTAAAAATATTGCCGCTTTCAAAGTCGGCGCCGCGCGCCTTCTGGGCAGAAATTATTCTGTTTGTTTCGTCTATCAATGTGGGAATAAAGCGCAGCGCGATTGACATTATAAGCGCGAGAACGTGAACGGGAAACTTTATCAGCGTTAGCGGCTTTAAAAGGCTTTCTATGCCGTCGGTAAGCGCGACGGGAGTTGTTGTCAGCGTTAAAACCGACGAAGCCATTACAAGGAAAAACAGCCTGCAAATTAAAAATACCGTAAAAATTATGCCTTCCAAAGTGATATGGATTACGCCGTATTCAAAGAAAACGTGTTCTCCCCTATGGAAAAATATATTTAAAATTGCTGTAAAAATAAGTATAAAGATTATGGCTTTTACAGAGCGCAGAACGCTTTTAAACGGCACTTGCGAAGCTATTATCGCGCTGAAAATAATTACCGCGCACAGTGCGAGCGAGTAAAAGTTATTAGCTACAAACAGTAAAACTATTATCGCTATCAAGGAAAGCAGCTTTATACGGGGGTCGAGCCTGTGAACAACCGACTTTGCAGGATAAAACTGACCGAAAGTTACGTCATTGAGCATTTGTCTTACCCCCGGAATATACCTCGATTACCTTTTCGGCAAAGTCGGATAGAGTACAGTCGCTTTCTATAATGTAGCCCTGTGTTTCAAGCTGCGCCGCAATTTTAGAGGTCAACGGCACGTCAAGACCGAGCGCATTGAGTTCGCTTGAACGGGCAAATATTTTATACGGCGCATCGCAAGCAAAGACGCTTCCGTTTGAAATTACGGCGGCTTTCGTGCAGTTTTCCGCAACCTCGTCCATATCGTGAGAAACTATTATAACAGTCTTGCACCACTCGCGATGAAGTTTATGCAAAAGCTCCATAATCTCGTTTTTGCCCTTGGGGTCAAGTCCTGCCGCCGGCTCGTCGAGAATGAGTATGTGCGGCTTGGTGACTATTACGCCGGCAATTGCAACGCGGCGTTTTTGTCCGCCAGATAAATCGAAGGGGGACTTGTCCTTAATTTCGTTATAGTCGAGTCCGACTACTTCGATACTCTCCCTTACAGCCTGTTCAAGTTCTTCCGCAGAAATATCCTTTTTAAAGTTTTTAAGCCCGAACGCCACGTCGGCAAATACGCTTTCGGCAAACAGTTGATATTCCGGATATTGGAACACCATACCCACTTGCGAACGAAGAGCGCGCCAGTCGCATTTTTTATTGCCTAAATCGAATTGCCCCACGAATATGCTTGAAATAACGGGGTTTAACTGTCCTTTTTTAGGCTTTTTAGCCTTATATTTCTTTTCGGCTTGCGGCAATTTTATAAGGGCGTTAAAGTGTTGAACGAGCGTCGATTTGCCGCTGCCCGTATGCCCTATAATACCGAAAAACTCCCCCTCGGAAATATGAAGATTTATACCGTTCAACGCCTTTGTCGCAAATGGGGATTTTTTTGAATAGGTAAACACAAGGTCCTTAACGTCAATATCCCATTCACCCTGTTCATTAATGGCAATTTTATCGGGCTTTGACGATTGCCCCCCATATATGCCTTTGTTTTGCATATTTGCAACTATTTGGTTTGCAAGCTTTTCGGGTTGCAGAACGTTATCTATCCGCATACCTGCGCCGCGCAATTTTTGGGATAAAATGCTTATGCGAGGCAGAGAAAGATTATATGTTTCAAGTATTTCTCCGCTCTCGAAAATTTCTTCGGGCGTGCCCTCTATTGCGATTTCTCCCCTGTTCATTACAATAGCTCTGTCGGCAAGAAGCGCCTCTTCCATAAAATGGGTAATCAAAATTATTGTCATACCCTCTTCTTTGTTCAAGCGTTTGACGACCTCGATAACCTCGCGCCTGCCCTTGGGGTCGAGCATTGCGGTAGACTCGTCCAAAATCAAAACGTCGGGTTTTATGGCAAGAACGCCGGCAACGGCAATTCTCTGCTTTTGTCCGCCAGAAAGGCGTGTAGGAGTTGACTCGCGGTATTTTTCCATACCGACGGCTTTAAGCGCCCAATCGATGCGCCTGCCTATCTCCTCGCGTTCGACTCCGATATTTTCGGGCCCGAAAGCTATATCGTCCTCGACAATAGACGCAACCATCTGATTGTCGGGATTTTGAAAGACTATGCCGACGTGTTTGCGTATTTCGACGACGTTTTTACTGTCGGAAACATCTAACCCGAGAACGGTAATTTTACCTTCGTCAGCTTCAAGCAGTCCGTTGAGAAGTCTTGCAAAAGTCGATTTGCCGCTTCCGTTGTGCCCTATTACAGACAAAAACTCGCCGCGCTTGACTTTAAGACTTACGCCGTTTAACGCATAAGCCTGACTTCCGGCATATGAAAATTTTACGTTTTCGCATTCAATTATAAAGTCTTGGGACATTTTTTACCAATTTATAGATTTATTCAAGTAAAATTATATCAAATTCCAATGCAATACACAACGATTTGAAGGTTAAAATACAGTGAAATGCGCAAGAAATTTAATAAAATTGTAAGAAAAATCGAGCTTAGTATTGACATTCGCGCGCGTAAGGTTTATAATAATTTAAGTGTGTGAGCACATAGAACTTTGTTTTGTTAATCGCACGCATATTAAAAATCAATAAAAAATTTTATTTAATAAACGGAGGTTTTTTAATGAAAAAGTTGACTATCGACGGCAATACCGCCGCGAGCCACGTTGCGTATGCCTTTTCGGAAGTAGCTGCAATTTATCCCATTACCCCCTCTTCCCCCATGGCGGAGGTTGCGGACGAGTGGGCTACCGCAGGCAGAACAAATATGTGGGGTCAGAAAGTCAGGATTGCGGAAATGCAATCGGAAGGCGGCGCGGCAGGCGCCGTACACGGCTCGCTTTGCGCAGGCGCGTTGACAAGTACTTATACGGCGTCACAGGGCTTATTGCTTATGATTCCCAATATGTACAAGATTTCGGGTGAACTTATGCCTATGGTAATGCATGTTTCCGCCCGTGCGCTCGCAGCTCATTCGCTTAACATCTTCGGTGACCATGCCGACGTTATGGCTTGCCGCCAGACGGGTTTTGCAATGATTTGCGACGGCTCGGTTCAGGAAGTTATGGATTTGGCGCTGGTTGCGCACCTTTCCACCCTTCGCTCGCGCGTTCCCTTTATCAATTTCTTCGACGGATTCAGGACAAGCCACGAAGTTGCTAAAATCGACGTTTGGGACGATACCGACGACTATGCCGAAATAAGAGCTATCTGCGACGAAGTCGGTATTGCTGAAGATATAAAGGATTTCAAATCACGCTCGCTCAACCCCGAACACCCCATCCAAAAGGGTACCGCGCAGAACGGCGACACATATTTCCAGAACAGAGAAACGGCAAACGGCTATTATGCCGCTACCCCTGCCATTGTTCAGAAGATGATGGACGTTGTTTCGGCTAAGTGCGGAAGGTCATACCACTTGTTTGACTATGTGGGTGCAAAAGACGCCGAAGAAGTTATCGTTTGTATGGGCTCGGGCTGCGAAACCATAGAAGAGTCTATAAATAAACTCAATGCAAGCGGCAAGAAATACGGCTTGGTTAAAGTACGCCTTTACCGCCCCTTCGTTGCGGAAGCGTTTGTTGCGGCTCTTCCTAAAAAGGTTAAAAAGCTTGCAGTTCTCGACAGAACGAAAGAACCCGGCTCGCTCGGTGAACCTTTATACCTTGACGTTTGCTCCGCACTTATGGAAATGGGCAAGACCGACATTAAGGTGTACGGCGGAAGATACGGCTTGGGTTCGAAAGAGTTTACCCCTTCGATGGTGCTTGCCGTCTACAAAAACCTTGAAAGCAAACAACCCAAAAACCATTTCACAATCGGTATTTACGAGGACGTTACAAACTCGTCGCTCGATTTCTCGGAAAAGTTTGACGCCGCTCCCGAAGGCTCGACGAGCTGCAAGTTCTACGGCTTGGGTTCGGACGGTACGGTCGGTGCAAACAAGAACTCCATTAAAATTATCGGTGACCACACGGAAAAGCACGCTCAGGCATACTTCTTCTACGATTCCAAAAAGTCGGGCGGTATAACCGTTTCACACCTCCGTTTCGGAGATACCCCCATTCAGTCGGAATACCTTATCGACAGCGCCGACTTCGTACAGTGCTCCAACCCCTCGTATGTTACGCGTTACGACATGACAGGAGATATTAAGGTAGGCGGTACACTTCTTATCAATACCAACGCGACGACGGTTGAAGCTTTGGAAGAATTCCTTCCTGCAAAGGTTAAGCGCGATATCGCTACCAAAAAAATCAACCTTTACGTCATCGATGCAATTAAGATTGCAGGAGAGCTTGGACTCAAAGGCAGAACAAACACCATTTTGCAGTCTGCGTTCTTCCGTGTAAATCCCCAGATTATGCCCTACGACAAAGCTATCGAGTTTATGAAGTATATGGCTAAAAAGTCGTTCGGCAGAAAGGGTGACGCCGTTGTTCAGATGAACTACAACGCCATAGACGCTGCGGCAGGGGACAATCTTGTTAAGATAAACGTTCCCTCGGCTTGGGCTACGGCTACAACCGGCGCGGAAATGGTTAAAGGTCACGACAATCCATATTATCAGGAGATTATCAAACCTATCCTCTATCTCGAAGGAGATAAGCTTAAGTCCTCGCAGTTCAACGCTGACGGACACGTTCCCACAGGCACCACCAAGTTTGAAAAACGCGGCGTTGCTGTGCTTGTTCCCGAAATTATAGTAGACAAATGCGTACAATGCGGCACTTGCTCGTTCGTTTGCCCCCACGCATGTTTAAGACCCGCGCTTATAAAGAGCGGAGAATCCAAGCCCGATACGCTTAAAACCAAGGCTGCCATCGGCTTGCCCGGATATGAATACGCAATGCAGGTTTCACCCCTCGACTGTATGGGCTGCGGAGTTTGCGCAACAGTCTGCCCCGTAAAGGACGGCGGAGCTATAAAGATGGTTCCCCTTGCGGAATCGCTTGAAAAGGGTGAGGACAAAAATTGGGAATATGCCGTTGAGCTTCCCGAAGTGGATACTTCCAAATTTAAGAAAACAACGGTTAAAGGCTGCCAATTTGCAACGCCGCTCTTTGAGTTCTCGGGCGCGTGCGCAGGCTGCGGAGAAACGCCCTATGTTAAGGTTATAACCCAGCTCTTCGGAGAAGATATGGTTATTGCAAACGCAACTGGTTGCTCGTCGATTTACGGCGGCTCCTCCCCCACTTGCCCCTACACAACAAACAAAAAGGGTCACGGTCCGGCTTGGGCAAACTCGCTTTTCGAGGACAACGCCGAGTTCGGTTACGGTATGAACCTTGCTTACTCGACGAGAAGAAACGCTGTAAAAGCTAAGATTGAAAAGCTTGCGACGCTTTGGTCGGGAGAAGGCAAAAAACTTTGCGACGATTATCTTGCAGCATTCGAGGACAGAGAGCCTTCGAAAGTTGCTTCGGCTGCGCTTATAGAGGCGCTTGAAGGCTGCAACGGCTGCGGTTGCGAGAGCGACGAGCTTGTAGCTGAAATTCTTGAATCGAAGGACTGCCTTGCAAAGAAATCCATTTGGATTTTCGGCGGAGACGGTTGGGCTTATGATATAGGCTACGGCGGTCTTGACCACGTTCTTGCTTCGGGAGAGGACGTAAACGTGCTTGTTCTCGATACCGAGGTTTACTCGAACACGGGCGGTCAGGCTTCGAAGGCAACCAATATCGGTGCCGTAGCTAAGTTTGCTTCCGCAGGTAAGAGAATTAAGAAAAAGGATTTGGGCATGATTGCCAAGTCGTACGGCTACGTTTATGTTGCACAGTGCGCTATGGGTTCGGACCCTGCTCAGTTCCTTAAAGCCATCTCCGAAGCAGAAGCTTACCACGGCCCTTCCATTATCATTTGCTATGCGCCCTGCATCAACCACGGCATCAATATGACAAAGAGCCAGCTTGAAGAAAAAGCTGCTGTGGACTGCGGATATTGGCAGCTTTACAGATACAACCCCGACGGAGAGGTATTCACACTTGACTCGAAAGAGCCCAAGGGAGATTATCAGGCTTTCCTTGCAGGAGAAACGCGCTACGCTTCGCTTGTAAAGACTCAGGGTGAAGAGGTTGCAAACGCACTGTTCAAGCAGACAGAGCAATCGGCAAAAGAAAGATTTGAAGGCTATAAAAAGCTTGCAGGAAAAGAATAAAAAATAACATTTAAAAATAACCCCCTTGCGGCGTTGCCGCAAGGGGGTTAAATTTTACTTTAAATTTTTATGCAACTTTGAAATATCCCTTTTTGGGTTTATGCGCGGCAAAAATTCTGTACCTGAACGCATAAATTAAAATTACCGCCACTACAACCAAGATAACCGCCGCCACAATGCCGATTGTTACGGGAGATATGTCAACTATATCGAGACACCTTACATTAATCCACATTTGATTGATTTGAGCGAGTCGGTCACCGAAGTCGAGCATTACTACGCTTCTGTCGATTACGTTTTGCGGCGGATACTGAGTAAACAACTGTCTGCCGCGGTTGATAACCGTGCGTTCCTCGTCGTCAAATTCAAACTCGCTTGCGTTTGCGGTTATCGTTGCGCCGTCACCGAAAAAGTAGCTTAAATCATATTCGAAGGTATCTTCCGCATCCTCTTCCGCGCCGTAATTATAATCCATATATTCCAAAACGGTATCACCTGCAATAGAGGAAGTATAACCTATATAGTACATATTTCTTACCGCGTTATCCGGACGGGAAACAAAATTTACAAAAGCTTCCGCCGCAGTGTGGCGCTGTTCGCTCCACTCCACACCGTTTTTAAGCTTAATCCAGCCGTCAAACCAGATGTCCGTACATTCCTCTGGTACAGAATACCAAAGTTCGGTTGCGTTCTCCTCGTCGCTTTCCGCCTCGTCCATAATGTAAACGGCGTCACCCGACCATTGCTCGTTGGCTATAACTTTGCCGGTTACCATATCCGCCTTGCCGCTGTCCGTTTCAAAGGAATACACGTTTTCCTTTATATTTTTTAAAATGTCCTCTGCTTTTGCGATAGTTTGACTGTCGGTGGCGTTCATAAGCGAACTTAACTCTTCGAGGCTCACGTCGTTTTGCAAAATATACTCGCTGTTTAACATTCCGAGCGCGGCAAAATACGCATCGCGAACGTTATCCTTTATTGTAACCTGCTTTTTGTAGTCGGGATTTGCAAGCATATTCCAGCTTTTTACGTCGTCGGCGTCTACAAGGCTTTCGGGGTTATATACAAGCCCGAGCGTACCCCACATATAGCACGCAGCTTTTTTATTCCAATCGTAGTCGTAAAAGATACTGCCTTCCGCGCCGTCAATATAGCGCGAAACGTATTGTGCGTAATAATTTTCCTCGTCGTCCGACCAGAAACTGTCGCTAAACTCGACGTAATTACCCTCGGCAATGAGCTTCATCAACATATAATCGGAAGGACAAACTATATCGTACACGTCCCCGAGGCTGAGTCTGTTATACAAGTCCTCGTTAGTGCCGAAAGTTGAATATTCGACCCTGACTTTATAGTCGTGGTTCGAATTGAACCATTCGGTAAAATCGTCCACCATAGAATTGATGCCTATTATGCCCTCTTCGTCAGTGAAAATATTTTCAACCTCTATAAGCTCGTCGTCGTCCCAGTCACCGAGGTCTATATATTCCTCCCAATTACACACACGCAAAACTATTTCTTCACGCTCGTCCGCACAGCCCGAAAACGCCAATAACGAGCCGCCGAGCACACAGCCTGCCGCCAAAATTGCGGAAATTTGTTTTATTTTCATTTCTTTTCTTTACCTCTCTTGCTTGCAAGCACGTTCATCACAATTACAACCGCAATAACAACCAAGAATATCAGCGTTGACAGCGCCCAAAGCGCGGTTTTGCTTTCCGTTTGACTGCCTTTTGTTGCGTTGACAACATAGGTACTTATTGTGTCGAAAGTCGAGGGTTTTGTATATGTAGTTATAAAATAATCGTCCAAAGAAAGCGTTACCGCCAGCATAAAGCCCGAAAGTATGCCGGGAATTAGCTGAGGAATGACTACCTTGAAAAGCGCCTGTGCCGGTGTGGCGCCGAGGTCGAGAGCCGCCTCGTACAAGCTGTTGTCCATTTGTTTGAGCTTAGGTAAAATGGATAAATACACGAACGGCGCGGTTAGAACGACGTGACCTATTCCAAGCGGAATAAACGTGTCCTTGCCTACGCGCATTATTACGATTAGCAAAATACAAATAGAAAAGCCCGTCACTATATCCGCATTTACTACGGGAACCTGATTTGCCGTGTTTATCAACGTTTTAGGCAATTTTTTTGAATAGAACGTGCCTATCGCACCGACCGTTGCAAGCACGGTTGAAATTGCAGCGCAGACGAAAGCAAGCACCAATGTGCCGAAAATCATATTTCTCAACTCTTCGTTTTTGAAGAGGTTTAAATAATTTTCAAAGGAAAAAGAACTTATGTTGCCGCCGACCATTGACGCGTCGGTAAAGCTGTAAACCGCAAGTATGAGTATGGGCACATATATAAATATGAGAATAAGCGCAAGCCATATAATGTTGAAAGCTTTTTTCATAAAATTGCCCCCCTGTTGTTTGCGTCTTTGTCGCTGAACCTGTTTGTCACAAGCGTAACTATAAATATTATGATAAGCAGAATAAGCGAAATCATAGAGCCGTTGTTCCAATCGTACGAGCTGAAATAACTGCCTATAAGGCTGCCCATTATATAAGTACTGTTGTATAACATATCGAGTACGACGTAGTTTGTCATAGAAGGCAACAGCACCATTGTTACGCCTGAAATTATACCCGGCACGGATAGCGGTAAAGTTACCCTTAAAAATACCGTCAACTTATTTGCTCCCAAATCCGAAGCCGCCTCCAAAAGACTGTTGTCGAGTTTTTGCAAGGAAGTGTACAAAGGCAAAATCATAAACGGCAAAAAGTCGTACGTCATTCCGATTACGGAGTTTAAAAAAGGATAGCTTGAAATATTACCCTCGAAAAGAGATAAAATTTCTTTAAGAGCGGTTATTCTGAGCGTGAAATTTATCCACATAGGCAGAATAAAAAGAAGTAAAAGAACGTACTTTTTTCTTATATTGCTTCTTGCAAGTATATATGCCGTGGGATATGCTATAACAAGACAGACAAGAGTTGTAACTATTGCAAGCGAAAAGCTGTATAACAGCGTACCCAGCGTGTTTGTGCTTGCAAAAAAGTTTATAAAATTGTCGAAAGTAAATTGCCCCTCTCCGTTGGTAAAGGCATAGTAGACTATTACTACGAGCGGCGCTATCACAAATAAAATCAAAAATACCGCATAGGGTATGCAGAGCTGACTTCTGCTGAAACGCAAACCTTTCACTTACTTTTCCTCGCCTGTGGGTTTTAAAGTCAACTTTATTTTATCCTTTGAGATTATAATGCCGACAAGGTCCCCCGTGTTCCACATATCGGGACAGGACAAAACGTAATCCTCTTCATTCTCTTCCGTTCTGACTATGTATCTGTAATGGTCACCCTTGTAAATCATCGATATAATATTGCCCCGCGCGCCGCCGGACTGCGTATCGTCCGTCATTAAAATATCGTGAGTGTCGACCTCGACGTTTACTTCGATACCCGTCAAATCCAATTTCTCTCCCTGAGCGGTAATCAAATAGCCCTCTTCGTCGAGAGTCGAGCCCTTGTAGAGCTGAGTTACGTCGCACTCGAACTCACCGTCACCGAACTCGACAGTGTTAGTTTTGGTTATTACGCCGTCATACTTGTTGACGGTATAAACCTTTTCCATAAGATGAATGCCGTCTGGTTCGATTCTTAGACCTATGACGCTACCGACGTCGGCGGTATAGGTGCTTTGAATTACTATTTCGAATTTTCCGATAGCGACGGTAATTTCGTAATGTACGCCCTTGAATACGGAAGAAATTACTTTCCCCTTTAACTGTCCCTCTCCGGGCTGACAAATTTTTATGTCCTCGGGACGAACTACAACGTCCACAAGCTGGTTTATTTCGTAGTCGTCAAGGCAGTCGAAAGTTGCACCGCAGAATTTGACTTTCAGTTTTCCGACAACCGCGCCGTTGAAAATATTGCTTTCTCCGATAAAGTCGGCAACAAAGGTGTTTATAGGCTCGTTGTAAATTTCCGTAGGGGTGCCTATCTGCTGAATTTCTCCGTCGTTTATAACGACGACTTTGTCAGACATTGTAAGCGCCTCTTCCTGGTCGTGCGTGACGTAAATAAAAGTAATACCCAAGCGCTGGTGCATTTTTTTAAGTTCGATTTGCATTTCCTTGCGCATTTTTAAGTCGAGCGCGCCCAAAGGCTCGTCCAAAAGCAAAATTTCGGGCTCGTTTACAATTGCACGGGCAATGGCAATGCGTTGTTGCTGTCCGCCCGAAAGCGTGGAAACGCTGCGCTTTTCAAAGCCCTCCAAATCGACTATTTCAAGCGCCGTTTTTACCTTTTTGTCAATTTCTGCCTTAGTCAGTTTCTGAACCTTGGAATAGCTTTGCCCGTCCGCATTCTTATAAGTATTTTCCTTCTTTTTAAGCCGAAGCCCGAAAGCAATGTTTTCGTAGACGTTTAAATGCGGAAACAGAGCGTATTTTTGAAATACGGTGTTTACGGGGCGTTTGTTCGGCGGAAGCGAGCTTATGTCCTCACCGTTCAGCAAAATTTTACCCGAAGTCGGAAGATCGAAGCCGGCTATCATTCTTAAAGTGGTAGTTTTTCCGCAACCAGAGGGACCTAAAAACGTGACGAACTCTCCCTTTTTAACTTGCAGGTTGAAGCTGTCGACAGCAATGGTTTCGTCGTCAAATTCCTTTCTCACATCGATAAGTTCGATAATGTTTTCGCTTTTGCTCATTTTGTTTCTCCTTCAAAAAAATAAAGACGACCCCATAAAGGTCGTCCACGAATTTTGCGAATTTGACGCATTCTACGATTTTCTTGAATAACTTAACTTTCAGAGTCTATATAGCAAATACTTTTACTACTCTTATTGACCGTTTCACAAGTGACGCCTATCAAGGCTTTGATTATAAAGTAATCAACTTATAAAATTTGAGCTTTTAACTCAATCAATAATGCGGCCGAAGCCGATTTAATATTTGCACTCTAAAAGCGCGTTTACATTGGTTAGTATATATTAATTAATTTGTATTGTCAATTATTTTTTTAAACGAATTTTAAAAAATTACAAATACTTTGCATAACCTCGCTATCCTGCTCGGTAGCGGCAATAAAGTCGAACTCTTTTAAATATTTCTTTGTTTGTTCGTCGGGTTTTATTGCGTGAGCGAGCTTCTCGTTCAACTCTATCAAAAGTTGCTGTGCGCGCATAGACGCATAGGGGTTGTGCGACTTGCCCGTTGCCATATATTTTGTAATATTTTTACCCGAAGCATTTGCATATGCCGAAAATTTCAAAGGGACTATATTGTCTTTATCTCCGTGAATCAGCAAAACTTCCGCTCCGCCGTTTTTTGCGCAAGCTGCGGCGTTTAAATTGCCTTTAACGCCGAATTTAAAGAAATTCAAAATATACCAGAACGGACTTAAAACCAAAACAAAAGGCTTTGAAATTATTTTTGCCGCACCGTTATATATAGTTTTTACGGGTGTGAGCGGCGCGCTTATGGCAACCACTTTGTCAACTTTTTTCTCTGCCGAGGCGCACAACACGGAATATCCGCCCCAACTGTGACCTATAAGAATTATTTTGCTTGATTTAAAGCGACTGTCAGCCCGTGCAAAATCGATAGCCGCTTTAACGCACCTGACCCCCTCGTACATTCCGCCGATATTTTTACCCTCGGAAAAATTGCAGCCGCGAATGTCGAGCGCAAGTACGGGATATCCTTGATTGCAGAAATATGCAATTTCGGTTGTATAGGCAATATGCCCGGCACCCAGACCGTGGCAAAAAATTACAAGGTTATCAAAGTTATCCACATTGTCGCTTGTATAAATAAAGCCGTTTAACGCAAGTTTACCCTGCATTACCTTCACGGGTTCGAATTTTAATGAGAACTCCTCGGGCAAGCGATAGTAAAGGTTGGGATCTTTGTCGCAGCGGCTGCCGAAAGCGACCTTTAATGTAAACGCCGCCAATGCAAAAAGCAGCGCTATCAATGCCGCAATACATATAATTGCAATTAACCAGGGTTGCATAAAACTCCAAAAAAGCAAGCGAGCATACGCTCGCTCTTCTTTTTATTTATTATACTATATATTTGCTGTCGGGTTCACCAACTTCGGCTATTTCGCGCTTTTGCGCCTCGTAGCCCTTTTTGCCAAGCAGTGCAAAAGTAGCTATTTTGCCGTTTTCAACGCCGGGCTGATTGAACGTGTTGATATTCAAAAGTGCGCCCGTATATGCGGTTTGCATTTCCAAAAGGAACATAAGCTGACCCAATGTAAATGCGTTTACTTCGGGCAGAGTAATCGTATAGTTCATTCTGCCGGCTTTCATAAGCGCGTAACCCGTTGCGGTATTTTCCGCCTGAATTAATTCCTGCATAGTGTGTCCGCCGAGGAAGCCTACGTCGGGAATATCTTCGCAGCCGTGAGGTATGGGCATTTCGGTAGCGTAGTTTTTGACAGAAATAAAGGTTATTACCTTGTCGAAAGGTCCCTCGGTATAGAGCTGAACCTGCGAGTGCTGGTCGGTTACGCCGAGCGACTTTACGGGCGTAGTTCCCGCATTGACGACTTTTCCGTCCAAATCCAGCGCCTTGCCAAGACTTTCCGCCCAAAGCTGACAGTACCAATCGGCAACAAGCTTTAAATTGTCGGAATAAGGCATCATTACGTTTATATTTTTGCCCTGCTGCATCGTTATATACTGCATAGCCGCAAGGCAGAGCGCAGGGTTTTTTGCAATCGAGGGCTTCGAGCAAAGTCCGTCCATATAAGCTGCGCCGGCAAGCATACCTTTAATATCTATGCCGAGAACTGCCGCAGGAAGAAGTCCCACGGGGCACAACTCGGAAAATCTGCCGCCGACACCGTCGGGAAGAACGTATTTTTTGAACTTTCCGCCGTATTTTTCGTCTATTTTAATCAAGTTACCGCGTTTTTCGTCGGTAGTGAAAATCATATGCTCGGGCAAGGACAGTCCCTTTTTTTCGAGAATGTCGGCAATAATAAGAAACTGAGTCATAGTTTCGCTTGTTGCGCCCGATTTTGAAATAACGTTAAAACAGGTTTCTTCGGGAACAATTACGTCCAAAAGCGCCTGCATTCTTACAGGGTCTACATTGTCCTCGACGTAGAACTTGGGGCCGCCTCTCTTTTTAGGCGGAAGTTCGTTGTAATGCAAATGTTTTAAAGCGTTAAAAGCCATTATAGGGCCGAGAGCGCTACCGCCGATACCCAAAACAACGAAATATTTAAACTTCTTTCTTACCGATTTTGCCGTAGCGAGAATGTCGGCAACTATTTCGTCCTGATTGTACATAAGCTCGGTCCAGCCCATGAAAAGCTCGTCTTTGCCGCGATTTTTCGCTACAAAGTCAAATGCTTCCTCCGCTTGACTTTTTATAGCTTTAAACTGAGAATCAGTCAATCCCTTGTCGCCCAGCGTTTTGGACATCATATAATTATAGTCCACCGTCACGCGCATATTGCCGCGCCATTCCTTTGTCTTATACGCCATTTTATCCTCCGATTATATTTTTCCTTATTATCGCTAAAAATTATAGCGCATTTATTTTATTTAGTCAATTATTAGTATCGGGTTTACAAAAAAATATAACATTGAGATTTTTTACATAAAATTGTACTTTACAAAACTTTTGTTCGGTGCTATAATAAAATTATGTTCGAAGAAATGACAGCCGACCAGAAAACAGCGGACAAATTAATCGAAAATTGGTTTAAAAATTCGGAAAAGCCATTTTTCGTGCTTGCAGGATATGCAGGCACGGGCAAAACTACTCTTTTGAAACATACCGTGTGCAATACGCTGGGTTTGGAACCCGAAATTTCGGCTGCGTTTGTGACGCCTACGGGAAAGGCCGCCACCGTACTTATACGCTCTGGTATTCACGCCACCACACTGCATAAGCTTATATATCAATCTATGGTTGAGGAAGTTGAAATTGAGCTTAACGGCAAAAAAATTACCGTGGAAAAACTTAATTTCAAGCGCCGTGAAAACATTGACAAATCGATTAAATTAATAATTTTGGACGAGGCTTCGATGGTATCGGACGACGTTTTAATGGACTTGGCCGAGTTTGGAGTTAAAATTCTTTTATGCGGAGATAACGCGCAGTTACCGCCCGTAGAAGGATTTAACGGGTTTTTGACCGCGCCCGATTTTACGCTTAAAACTATTGTAAGGCAAAATTTGGACAACCCCATTATCAAGCT
The DNA here is from genome assembly GCA_910585685.1 of uncultured Christensenella sp. Taxonomy (GTDB): domain Bacteria; phylum Bacillota; class Clostridia; order Christensenellales; family Borkfalkiaceae; genus Coproplasma. Next base: position 56,647 of record CAJUEO010000006.1, on the reverse strand, counting down.
TTCGGAAATGGCGCGCGAGGGAAAATTTATACCTTACGGCAGATACGGTGATAGCGCAACCGTAATTTCGCGCAATGTTTTTTCTGGAGAGAGAAGAAAAAATTATCTGCTTCGAGCCGACCAGATTATTTGCGGAACTAACAAGATGAGAGCGCAGATAAACGATGAAATGCGAAAATTCAAGGGCTTTGACGGACTGCCGAAAAGCGGAGAAAAGCTTATTTGCACGCAGAATAACTGGGAAACTTTTATTGACGAAGAACTTAGATTTAATATGGTAAACGGAATTATCGGCACCGTAATAGACCCCTATTACGACGAAGCCCGGTCAATAGGTTTTATTCAGTTCAAGCCCGATTTTTTGAGCGAAAACTGCCCCGAGGCTTTACCTCTCGACTTGGGGATTTTTCAGGAGGGTTATTACAGATATAAGCGAACCGATTACTTTGAAAAGTTTGACGAAAACGGAGAAGTTGCAGGGGCGTTTAACCTAAACAGATTTGAATACGGTTACTGCATTTCCTGCCACAAGGCGCAGGGCAGTGAATTTGACAACGTGATAGTTTTCGACGAAAGCTACTGCTTTAAAGAGGACAAAAACCGCTGGCTGTACACAGCCATAACGAGAGCTAAGAAGAAGCTTATTTTGGTAAGATAAAAGCAGCCGACATTTTAATATATGTCGGCTGCTTTTTTGTATTTACTTTTTAAATTTCCGTTTCGGCGGCGGTAAGAATTGCGCGCGCGACGTCTGCGGCGTTTTTACTGCCTATTATGCTTGCGCCGAGGTCAACAGCGCTGCTCATTTCAAGCACCGTAGCTCCGCCCTCGCACTTTATTACGCATTTATTTTTAACCGAAGTTTTGGCTTCGGCAATTCTTTCCACGCAGTTTCCGCCCGAAAGAGATATGCCGTTAATCTTACAGTCGGCGGCAAGTATACAAACTCTGTTTATTTCCTCGCGCGTGAGATACGAGCAGGAAACGTTTATTCTCAAAGATTTGCGCTTAGCCGCAGAGCGCAATTTTTTAAACTCGCGCCTGACGTAGGCGTAATTTCCGTCGCGAATCTGAGCTATCGGCGCGGTTACTTCAACCTCGTCGGCGCCGTCCTTCACCGCGCATTTTACGCTTTTTACTTTAATAGAGGTCAAGTCACCGCCGTTGGGGGCGTTGACGCACGCCACAAGCGACGTTGTACGCTTTTCTCCGAGAAACGAGGCGCACCTTTTGACGTAGCTCGGCATAACGCAAATTGCGCCAAGTCCCAATGCCTGCGAGTCGGTACAAGCGGTTTTAAGAAAGCTTAACCCCGTCTTTACGTCGGCAAGGTCGTACTCGAGCTTTTTTATTTGTGCGTGCGCGGCTTCGGTGTTTATTTTGCGTTTAAACTGTGAGTATAATAGCTTTTCATTCTGTGAAAAAACGTCGTTTGTTGCTGTTGTATCCATAAATTCCACCTTTTAACAAAAAAATTTACAAAAAATTACCATAATTTTAATTTATAATTAAACTATGTTTATGGGAATTTTGTATTTGTTTTTGACGTTTTTATTGTGTTTTATTCTGGTGGTATTTGTAAAACTTGCATATCTCGGAATTTTATCAACAAAAAAACAGCCCGTCAAGGAAGAAAAAAAACCGACTCCGCAACCCAAGGCAGAGCCGGTGTATTACATAGTTGAAAGAAAAAAAACGAGAAAAGCCAAATATTACGAACCAAAAAAAATTGAATTTAAGGAATAAAACTTTTAAATTAATCCTCGTATTTTATAAGATTTTCTCCGTCCTCCCAAAGGCGTTCGAGGTTATAAAAGTCGCGTTCCTCATCCCCGAAAATGTGAACTATTACGTCGGCATAATCCAATACCGCCCACCTGCCTTCGCGTATTCCTTCGGCGCGACGGGGAGATAACTCGTGCTGTTTTTTGAGCATTTCTTCAAGATTTTCTCCAAGAGATTTTACCTGTGCCTTGGAAGAACCTCCGGCAACTACGAAATAATCGCATAGGCTCGTCTTATGCTCGACGGCAATATAAACTATGCCCTTAGCCTTTTTTGACGATAAATATTCACATATTAAAAGCGCTTTTTCTTTGCTTGTCATTGTAATAAATTTACTCCTTATATTTCATTAAGATAATCGTATGCGCGCTGAGTCAATTTACACACGGGTGCGCCCGTTGATTTCAAATATTCAAGTTGGTGTTCGAGCGAGGCTTTAAGACATTCGTCCAAGCCCCGGCTCATTTTTTTGCGCAATTTATCCACGCCGTCAAAATCCCTGCCGCATTCTAAAAGGTCGGATAAAAATATAAGCTTTTCAAGTTTGCCCATATTCTCCCTGCCCGTCGTATGATAGCGTATTGCGTTTAGTATAAGCTCGTCCTTGACTCCGAAGGTATGCTCGGCAACGTACGCGCCGCTGAATTGATGAAGCACGGGCTTGGGATAACCTTTGGGAAAGGTAAACCCCTCAAGCTCGGCGGCATTTTCCGACAAGTATTTTGCACAGTCGTGCAGTGCGGCGGCGGTAATGGCGTCTATTTCATACAGTCCTGCGCCCCGACAATTTTCCGCGGCATACACGGCAACGCGAACGGTGTGCTCCCATCTGTCCAAGATAAGCAATTTTTTGACGCCCCAAAGCTCTTTCAAACTATATACGCCGTCTTTTTTTATAAATTTTGCAACTTTTTCGGGAACTAAATGTTTAATTTCCTCTCCGAGCGCAGCGTACACCCTGACTTTTGTGGAACTTACGTCTTTGCCGACATAGCCGAAGTTGACTACGCTATGTTTGAACTTTGAGGTAAATTGTTTAATAAAACCTTGAAGCTCTTCCGCGTTTTCCCTTGCGCAGACAGCGAGAGTGACGTTTTTTAAAATGTCATGCGGCTCTTTCCACATATGAAAGCTTGAAAGCATATCCGCGCCGACAATAAAGTATAACTCGTCGTCTTTATACAGCTTTTTAAAGTGCCTGCAAGTAAGATATGAATAGCTTATGCCGCCCTTTTTAATTTCGTAATCGGAAACCTCAACGTTCGCAATTTCACTGAAAGCAAGGCTGCACATTTTCAACCTTGCGCGAGGTGAAGCCGTCATCGTCGTGCGTTTGTGGGGGGATATTGCCGAGGGTACGACTATTATCTTGTCAAGACAAAGGCTTTGCATTGCCGCCTTGACTATATTGACGTGTTCGTTGTGGACGGGGTTGAACGCCCCTCCGTAAATTGCTATTTTCATAGTATATTTTTTATATTTTCAGGCAAAAACCAATATATGAAAAGATTGAATTTGCCGCTTATTTGCGATACTCTGTTTTGCTCGGTTTGCGCGTTTTTGTTGTTTTTTACGGCTGTAAGATTTTACACTAAAAACGCCGTATTGGGGCTTATCTTCGGCATATGTGCCGCCCTATTGTTCGGTGCGCTGGTTTTTATATACATAAGCTTAAAGCAGGACAAACGCCTTTTACTTTCGCGCGATGAAAAAGAAAAGCATCTTCTTTCGCTGCATTTGTCGCTTTCCGACGACAATTACATCCTCAATTTGTTCCAAAATTTATTGGGAGCAAAAGCAAAAATAGTCGGTAAACGGGTCATATGTGGGGGGCAATGCTGTTTTTTCAATTTTAAGATGAGTCCCTTGACAGAGGACGACATTGCAAAAGTTATCAAATATTCAACCCAAAACGACAAAGTAATTTACTGTAATTCAGCTTGCATACAGGCAATTGCGCTTGCGGAAAATTTTGCGATAACGCTTGTTCAGTTAGACGAAGTATATGCAGCTTTGAAACAAAATAATCTTTTACCGCAAAAATTCGTTTACGGCGGTGCAAAAAAAGTGAGCGTGTTTAAAAAGATAAAAGCGCGTTTTTCAAGAAAACTTTGCGCGCCGCTGTTTTGGTCGGGCATAGGGCTTCTGGCTTTAAGCTATTTTACCTTTTATCCCATTTATTATATAGTGAGCGGCGGCATTATGCTTTTAATCTGTACCGTTGCTTTGGTCTTTAATTGAGCTCGATATGCTCGATATCCTTTCTGCCGGATTTGCGGTATAATACTGCCTTTCTGCCTATTACGATAACGCATTCCGCTTTAAGTTTAGCCGCAAGCTCGCGCCCAAGCTCCTTGGGGTCACCGTCGGCATTTTCGAGAATGCTAATTTTTATGAGCTCGCGCTTTTCAAGACAGTCCGAAAAGCTTGCAAGCATATTGTCGCCTATTCCTTCCTTGCCCACTTGCCCTATCGGGGTAATGTTTGCGGCAAGGGATTTTAATTTACTGCGTTGTTTTGACGTCAACATATTTTTCCTTGAATTTTTATTTAATTTTACGGTATAAAGTCAAACTCCACTTCACCTATCGAAACGGTGTCGTTTTCTTTTATACCCATCTCTTTCAACTTTGAAATTACGCCCTTTTCGCGAAGTATTTTTTGGAAATACGCCATAGAGTCGGGGTCGTTTAACGCGACGTTGCGGCACAGCATATCCACAAGGTCGCCGACGACTACATATACGTCACCGTCCATATAAATTTCAAAACCTAGATTGCCGCTCTTTCTGTAAGTGAATGCCTCGTCCGCCTCCACCCTTGAAACGGGGGGCAAGGTTTGCAGGGTTTGAAAAACTGCTTTGACAAGCTCTTGCGTTCCTTCTCCCGAAACTGCGGTGATGGGGAAAATTTTATATTTTTTGCCGTATTTTCTTTTAAACAGCTTTAAATTTTCGTCCGCGCCGTAAACGTCGCACTTGTTTGCCGCAATTATCTGTGGAAGCGAAGCAAGCTTTTGAGAATAGCCCTTCAACTCCTCGTTTATTTTTTTGAAGTCCTCTACGGGGTCGCGTGCTTCCGTTCCCGAAATATCGACGACGTGAACCAGCATACGCGTTCTTTCGATATGCCTTAAAAAATCGTGACCCAGCCCTGCGCCGTCCGCAGCGCCCTCGATAAGCCCCGGTATATCCGCCGCAACAAACGAATCGTCATAGTATTTTACAACGCCGAGATTGGGGGAAAGCGTTGTGAAATGGTAATTGGCAATTTTGGGTTTTGCCGCGGAAATTTTTGAAAGAAGCGTTGACTTGCCCACGTTGGGAAAGCCTATAATACCGACGTCGGCTATTACTTTAAGCTCTAACGCAAGAATATGCGGCTCGGTAGTTTCTCCCTTTTGCGCAAAGTTGGGGGCGTGCCTGCGAGAAGTGGTAAAACGCACGTTGCCTTTACCGCCTCTGCCGCCCTCGGCAATAAGCTTTTTTGCACCGTCCTCAAACATATCCGCAATTACCGCGCCCGTTTCAAAGTCGCGAACAACTGTGCCGAGCGGAACTTTTATTATTACGTCGTCACCGCTGCGACCGAAACACTTGTTGCTGCCGCCGCGCTCACCGTTACCGGCAAAATATTTACTTATAAATCTGAACGACAGCAAATCGTTTACATTTTTGTCGGCAATGATATAGACGTTGCCGCCGTAGCCGCCGTCTCCGCCGTCGGGTCCGCAGGCAGGCTTTCCCTTGTACGACTTGAACGAGTTCATACCGTCTCCGCCGTCACCCGATTTAATTGTAATTTTTACCCTGTCGGTAAATAAATTTTTATCAGCCATTTTTGTATTTTTCCAAAATTTCCGAATTATCTTGCGTAGTTTTAAACAGATTGATTATCTCGCGCGAGTCTACCCGTTCGCGAACAAAATTTACCTGCTTAAAATCTTCGGGAGAAAGTATCTTTTCCTCTCTGTCCACAAAACAATTTTTGACATCTATAGCCGGAAAAACACGCGCGCGTGCAAGCTCGGAAGAAAGAGTTATTTGCGCGGTTGCGGTGTTTATGAAATTGGAATATTGCGCGCTGTCGCTGTTTATTGTGGAAATTATGGTGAGCGACACGCCCTCTTCGGTATTGCACGCGAAATACAGCAGTTTTTTGAGCGTTTCTTCCGGAATATATCCGCCGAAAAGCCCGTCGGTAAACAGTATAACGTTTTTGCCCTTTTCTATCTCGCGCTTGCAAAATTCAGTAGCGCGAAGCACGGCGTTGATATGATTTGCCGGCGGCATATCGAAAGAGGTACAAAAATACTCGGCAGTGCACACGTCGCTTTTAAAGTCGGAAATATCTTCGGGTCTTGCGTCCACCATGAGTATTACGGGTTTAATATTACAGTAGTTGTTATATACCGATTTTGCTATACTCTTTAAAGTAAAGGTCTTGCCCGTATTTACCGAACCGCTTATAAAAGTGCGTTGACCGAGTACGACGGGTGCAAACATATTGATTATGCGGCACGTTATATCATCTTTAAGCAGCAAAAGCTTGTCAGGATAGATACGTTTGAGCGTTTCGAAATTGACCGACCTTGCAAACTTCGCGCCGCTGTCGTTTACGCTGAATGTTGAAATATCGTCACCGTTTGCAAGCGCGATATGATACTGACGGCAGAGTCTTACGTCAGCTACTATTTTTACGTCGGTATCCTCATTTTTGGGAGGCGCACCGCGCCTTGAAGGGGGATGAGGCTCCAAAGTATTGCCTGCAACACCCAAAATTGCATCAATAATGCTTGATTTTTGATTGCTTTCAGAATGGGCACCCACATGGCGCGCTATTCTTCGAACTTCGTGTATCGTCTTTGCGTCAAGCCTTGCCGCGATATCCTCAAGCATACGCTTTTCTTGCATTACGTTCTCCTAAGTACAATTATTTTTGTTTCACCGCTCAAATCAATGCGCGAAAGTTCGATTGAATTTCCGTCAATCTCTTCAATACACTCACTGTCGAACAGCTTTAAAAACTCATCGACTTTGTCGATGTCGAGTTTACAGTCCTTTGTGCGGTAGTGCATGGGAATGACTATGTCGGGCATTATTCTGTCAACATATTCCTTTGCCATTTCCGCGTCTATTGTATAAGTGCCGCCGACGGGAATAAGCAATACGTTTACGGGCAGAAGCGTTTCTATCAAGTCGGAAGAACACGCCTCCCCCAAATCACCGAGGTGACAAACGTCGATACCGTCCATACGGAACTTAAAAATTATATTTTCACCGCGTTTTTTACCGCGGCATTCGTCGTGAAAGCTCTTTATCGAGTTGATTTCCACACCGTGCAAATCGTGAATTTCGTCCTTATCGATTATAACGGGATTTCCGCCGATAAGGTTCAAGGCGTTGTGGTCGTAGTGTTGGTGGGACACGGTAACTGCGTCCGCATCCACAGTCGGCATACAAAAGCCCACCTCTTCGGAATACGGGTCGCAAACAACCGACGTGCCCGTACTTTCAGTGAGTTTAAAACTTGAATGACCGAGATATTCAATAATCATTATTTTCTCTTGCAAAACCGTTGGAATTGAACTTACAGTTCACGGATTTGCCTTGCGCTTATAATACTTCCGCTATTACTTCGAGTGTAATTTTTTCGTCGGCGCACTCGTATTCAAGCTTGACTTTTGCGCCCTTTTCGTTGACAGACGACGACAAAAAGTAGGTAAACACGGGAAAACTGCCCGAAAGTTCACCGTCGCGTATGTGACACAGCGATTGTTCGTTTTGCGTAAAAGACATTTGGATATTTACGCTGCCTTCTCGCGTTTGCCTGATGGTTTTTCCTTCAACACACAGCTCGCAACTGTCACCGTCAAGCGTGTATTTCAACAAAAATCCGTTTGAGGAGGGCAAAAGCTGTCCCTTAGAGAAAAATTCTCCTGTTCCGCCCCTGAAAATTACCCTACAATTCATAGTTTAACTCATTATAACATATTAATTTGAAAATTACTTCAAATTTTTTACTAAAATACTGCTATTTGCATTAATTTTTTTACTGTTTTCAAAAAGCAACCTGCCGTTTTTCAAAATACAGGTCAACTTTTGCATATCGTTTTCGTCTATTGCACCCTTAATTTCCGCAAGCGAAGATATAAGTTTTTGAATTTTTTCGGATATATTTGCCGCATTTTCAAGATAGAGCGAAGCCCACATATTCTCGTCCACGCCGGCTATCCTTGTCATATCCTGAAAACTTCCGCCCGTAAAACCAAGACAACAGTCTATGTCGTCGTCCTTGACGTAGGCGTTGGATACAATGTGCGCAAGCTGCGAGGTGTATGCTATTTTTTTGTCGTGAATTTCAGCAGAGCACTCGACTATTCTGCCAAAACCCATATCCTTTGTAAGTTGACGTATTACGTTCAAAGCCTCGATGTCTGTATCCGCATTGGAAGTTATAACCATACTTGCGCCGTCGAAAAGGTCGGAGCAAGCCGCCTCGATGCCCGACACCTCTTTGCCTGCCATAGGATGACAACCGACGTAGCGGTAATTTCTTTCACGCTTTAAAACAATATCCTCGACGCATTTTTTTACGCCGCAAACGTCGGACACAATTGCGCCGTCCCTGAACTCGCACCCGTCCAAAAAGTTTTGAGTTACCTTTGGAGGCAGAGCCAAAAAGACGACGTCGTAATTTTTAAAATGCGTCGCAACCCCGTCAATTACACCGTTAGTTAAGGCATATTCCAGGGGCAACGGGTTTCTGTTCCAACCGTCAACGGTATATTTGGCACGCTTTAAAGCGAGGCTGAGCGAGCCGCCTATTATGCCGAGACCGACAACACAAATTTTCATAATCTTCTCCGTTTTGTACATTATAACATAAAATAAAATTTACCACAAACGTTTTACATACAAAAAAGGCGCGGCTTGTCAAAGCCGCGCCAATTAAAAATTTTAATTATTTGCCAAGATAGAACGTAGAGCCGTTGTCGTCGGTAAACCAGGTTCGACCTATGTCGTCCACATACTTGTCACTGCCGAGATAGTAGCCGTTGTATTTCAAAACGCGCTCGTATCCCCCGTCTATTATGACATAGTCGCGCCTGGGAGTATCGACGTAGAACTTGCCGAAGAATATTACCAAACCGACTATAATTACAAGCACCATTGCAACAACAATGACATACAGCGAAACGAAAACTCCGAAAGTCATCATAAACGTAGCGATAAACACAAACGCCCTTTCGTGCTTGTATCTGAACCTCAAAATAGCTTTAAGACAATTTAAAAGCACGGCTATTACTTTGTTGCCTGCGTCGACAAGTTCGCTGCCGCCCGAATTTTCGATACGCTCGCTTAACTTTGCTATTTTGTCGGGATTGACGGGCACAAACTTTAAAGCATATACCAAAATTACGCCTACCTGCGAAAGTATGAGGCTGACCGATATTGCCGTCGAGTCGGAAAGGTTGCCGTTGATTGCATTGGAAGCCGACAGAATGAGCTCGTACATTCCCTCTTCTGCGGTTGATTTTACCACGAAGAAAACAATATCGAGAACTAACATAACCGCCGCTGTAACGCCGAGAGTTATAAACATTGCCTTCTTGTTAGTTTTGAGCGGAGAGCAAAACGCTATAAATAAGCCCACGGTGGCACACATGGGAAGCATTGCCAAACCCGTAATAAAGTTAGCAGCTATAATTTCAAGCTCCGCCATATCTCCGCTGCTCCATAGCAATCCCGAGGACGGCGCCGCCATACCGACAATGCCAATTATTAAAAACGCCGCATAGAGCACACAAACTGCAATAAAGAAAATCTTATCCGAAAGTTTAGCTCCGCTTTTGACGTTTGCCTGTCTTACTGCCGCGCTATTTTGAGTAGTTGCATAGGTTTCTTTCGAGCCGACTTCCTGTGACGGTGCAGAATTTTCTACTGTGCACCCGGCAGTCGCGGCTTCCACATACTCTTCGCTTTGATTTTGAGCGCCAAGATGTGTTTGCATAATTTGCATGTTGTGCTTAAACTGCAGATACATTCTTCCCTTTATTGCGCCGATAAGTCCGCATAATCCGAAAGCCGAAAGGGAAAACAGAAAGTTCAAGGCTATTCCGCAATTGTTTGCCGCAATCGATTTTCTGCCCAAGAATGCAACGACAAATTCAAGCAGCATAAATACAGACAAAATTATGGCAACAATCATAAAAGCAAACGACATATTCGTAGATGTTTCATATTCATAATAACAGTAGCTATCTACTTCGTCGTAGTTTATCTGAATATTACTTCCGTCTATACATTCAAAAGTAATAATTTTCTCGGACTGACTGTCGCTTTTTAAACTTCCTATAACCGTGTAATCGGAATTGCCATTACTGCCGCTTGGCTTATGTTTTAAAACCAAACCGTCTTGTTTAACTACTAACCTGTAATCTCCTGTTCTATAATTGGGACTGTCATAATCAAACTGTACAGATAATCCTTCGGAACCTATTTCATTTTCTGCGCAATATTTTTTTATATAGTTTGAAATGCTGCCCTGATTCAACCAGATACTTCCGAAAAGAAATCCGCTAAATGCAAGCAAATATATAATTGCCTGCACAATTCTGAATGCAAAACCTGACCCGATTTTCTTCATATACACCTCATAAATATTTATTTATTACATTATACATAGTGAAAATATGTAAGTCAAGCGTTGAAAGGTTTAAATATGTAAATAATAATTACACATATTATAGAATGGTAATATGGATAAAAATTTTATTAAAATAAGGTATTCGCGCATACGCATTGCGCACAACATTTCCGCAAGAAAGCTCAGCCTCGAGCTTGGGCAAAGTTCGGAATATATAAACCAGATTGAAAACGGAAAATGTATGCCCTCTATTGAAGCGCTTATAAATTTTTGCGATTATTTCAATTTATCTTTGGGGGAGTTTTTTGAGGAAAATTTCGAGTACCCTGTCGAGTACAAAAAAATTATTAGCGAGCTCAATAAAATGGACGCACTTGCCGTCAATCAAATTTATGAGCTGTTGAAGTTGGCAAATTCGGGTAAACAATAAAAAAAGGCGCGACTTTTATAAAGCCGCGCCTTTAAATATAACTGCTTTTAATAATCTTCAGGCTTAGATTTCAAATAAATGCTTGCCATATAGCAACCGAAAACCCCCAATAAACCGACGGGCAGCGCAATTACGTTTAAAATAATGCCGCATTTATTTGCGTTAAAAGAGTTTCTGCCGAAATAAGTCACTAAACAATGTAAAACTGTAATCAAAGCAAAATAAACGGTTATAGAAATAACGAAAACACTGACACTGTGAATAATAGAGTAAATAGTGTAACAGTCGATACTGTCATACTCGACCGTAAGCGTTTGTTCGTCGGCGGTAGTGAAAACAAAACATTTTCTTGATTTATCGTTAAATTTTAAAGTTCCTATTTCGACGTCCGCACTATCGTCCTTGCCGCAAAATAACTTTAAACTGTCCTTTTCAAACTTTAAATAATATTGTAAATTATCTTCGCTTAAATCAGAGTCGTTTATTTGTACTTCGTAAATGTATCCTTTTTGATACTCGTCATATAAATAGTCGATAAATCCCAACGAACAAAGTAAATAACTTATATAGCCAAACGCAACAGTAGCCAATATATAAATTATTATCTGAATTATTTTAAATGCCGAACCGTTGACAAAAAATTCTCTCATATTTCAGTTATATCATGCGGCAATGTATAAGTCAATACCCGATAATCAGAATTTTAAACAAAACGGTTGTAAATTGCAAAACTTCTATTGACTTTTTTAAAGCATTATTCTATAATAAATAAGTAAAAAATTATTTATTCAAGGAGAACAAACTATGAATAAGATGTCCGTCAAGGACCTCAAAGACCTCAAAGGTAAAAACGTGCTTGTACGTTGCGATTTCAACGTACCTATGAAAGACGGCGTTATAACCGACGAAAACAGAATTATGGGCGCGCTTCCCACAATTAAGTATTTGCTTGAAAACGGCGCGCGCGTTACGCTGTGTTCGCATATGGGCAAACCCCACTCGATTTTTTCAAGCGAAGTAAAGCTCAATAAAAAGGATTTAAAGAAAGTTGACAAGGGTGAAGCAACTAAGGAAGAGCTTATTGCAAAGGCATTGAAGGACGAACCCAAAAAGCTTACTCTTGCACCCGTTGCGGCAAGACTTAACGAGTTGCTCGGCGGAAAAGTTGTGTTTGCAAGCGACGTAATAGGCGCCGACGCCAAAGCTAAGCGCGACGCTTTAAAGGACGGAGAAGCCGTGCTTTTGGAAAACCTCCGCTTCCATTGGGAAGAAGAGAAAAAGGACGAAAACTTCTGCAAAGAGCTTGCATATAACGCAGACATCTACGTCAACGACGCTTTCGGAACGGCGCACCGCTCGCACGCTTCCACCGCGGCTATCGTTGAATACGGCATAGTTAAAACCGCAGTCTGCGGCTTCCTTATCGAAAAAGAGCTTGAAGTTATGGCTGACACGTTGGAAAACCCCAGCCGTCCGTTTGTAGCTATTCTCGGCGGCGCAAAGGTTGCCGATAAGCTCAACGTAATTTCAAACCTTCTGGAAAAGTGCGACACGCTTATAATAGGCGGCGGTATGGCTTACACCTTCCTCAAAGCAAAGGGCTATGAAGTTGGCACCTCGCTGCTTGACGAGGAAAAAATCGACTACTGCAAGGAAATGATGGCAAAAGCAGAAAAATCGGGTAAAGAGCTTTTACTGCCTATCGATACGGTTGTTACAACTCATTTCCCCGAGCCCATTGACGAGGCTATCGCAGTGGAAATTGTTGATTCAAACAAAATACCCTCCGACAAAATGGGTATGGATATAGGTGAAAAGACGAGAAAGCTTTACGCCGATAAAATTGCTTCGGCTAAGGCTGTAATCTGGAACGGTCCTATGGGCGTGTTCGAGAACCCCACCCTTGCAAAGGGAACAATCGCAGTGGCTCAGGCGCTTGCAGACGTACACGGAAAGTGCACCACCATTATCGGCGGAGGAGATTCCGCGGCGGCAGTTCAGCAGCTTGGTTTTGCAGATAAAATGACGCACATTTCTACGGGCGGCGGCGCTTCGCTTGAACTTTTCGAGGGAAAAGTGTTGCCCGGTATCGCTTGCTTGAACGATAAGAAATAAAGTAAATATAATTTTGACGGCGAAGTAAAACTGCTTCGCCGTTTTAACTGTTATTTGAAAAATTTTATGTTTATTGATAATATTTTTTATGCGATTCTTACCGACAAAGACGGAAATGAGTTCAAATTATCGGAAGAGCAATTAAAGAACGCGTTTTCAAACTGTTTAAAAGAATTAAGAAAATACAAAGCTTACACTTTACAAGCAGTTTCTGACGGAACAGGCATTCCTACCCCCACTGTTTTAAGGTATGAAAGCGGAGAGAATACGCCGAGCATAATTCAGGCATATAAGTTTTCGCAATTTTACAACATCGGGCTGGAGGAAATGTTTTTAGCCGGATACCTTTCAGATGACGAACGGGAAAAAATTTTTGATGAAAGTGTAAAAAATTAACGAATGGCTTATTATGCCGTTGCATTTCGCAATTTAATGTGCTATAATTTTTAAGATAAAAACGTAAAGGAGTCAACAAATGGCAAGAAAACCTTTTATTGCAGGCAACTGGAAAATGAATATGACAGCCGAGAGCGGCAAGCAACTTATACAAGAATTAAAACCTCTTGTCAAAGAAGCTAAGTGCGACATTGCGCTTTGCGTTCCGGCTATACTTATACCGGCTATGGTTAAGGCGGCTAAGGGTTCGAAAATTAAAATCGGCGCACAAAACGTGCATTTTGCCGAGAACGGCGCATACACGGGAGAAATTTCCGCAACGATGCTTAAAGAGTACGGCGTAAAATACGTCATTATAGGTCACAGCGAAAGACGCCAATACTTTGGAGAAACAAACGAAACCGTAAACAGACGCACTTTGGCGGCGCTTAAAAACGACCTTTGCCCCATTGTTTGCATAGGTGAAACGCTTGAGGACCGCGAGAGCGGAGAAACGGAAAAGGTACTTACGCGTCAGCTTGAAATTGGGCTTGCAGGCGTTGAGGATATCAAAAAGCTTGTAATTGCTTACGAACCTGTTTGGGCTATCGGCACAGGCAAGACTGCAACCGACGAGCAGGCGCAGGAAACCATTAAGTTTATAAGAAAGAAACTTGGAAAAATGTTCTGCGTTAAAGACGCAAACAGAGTCAGAATTCAATACGGCGGAAGCATGAACGCCGCAAACTGCAAGGGACTTATGGCTCAGCCCGATATCGACGGCGGTCTTATAGGCGGCGCTTCGCTTAAAAAGGACTTTGCAACTATCGTTAATTACAATAAATAATCAATTTTTTGCGCTACTAAAAATGTTTTTTAGTAGCGCATTTCAAGAGGCTTATTATGAAAAAAATTCCCTACGCTTTAATAATTATGGACGGTTACGGAATTGCAGAGAGCGGAAACGCAAACGCGATTTCGATTGACGGAAGCAAAAACGTAAACGAGCTTATAAAAAATTACCCCTCCGCTACGCTCGGCGCAAGCGGAATGAGCGTCGGTTTGCCCGACGGACAGATGGGAAACAGCGAAGTCGGGCACCTGAATATGGGCGCCGGCAGAATTGTTTACCAGGACCTTACCAAGATTACAAAGGCTATACAGGACGGCAATTTTTATGAGAATGCCGCGCTTGTCAAAGCTATGTCGCACGCAAAGAAACACGGCAAAAAACTACACCTGTACGGATTGCTGTCGGACGGAGGCGTTCACAGCCACATATCCCACGTTTACGCGCTTTTGAAGATGGCTAAACAGCAGGGAATCGAGGACTGCTACGTTCACTGTTTTATGGACGGGCGCGACGTTTCCCCCACCTCCGGTGCAGACTTTATACGCGATTTGCAAAACGAGATAAACAAAATCGGCGTCGGCAAAATTGCTTCTGTATGCGGTAGATACTATGCTATGGATCGCGACAACAATTGGGACAGAGTTGAAAAGGCTTACGATATGCTTACGCTCGGCACGGGCGCGGAATGCACCGACCCCGTTAAAGCCGTTGAGGACAGCTATGCCGAGGGCGTAACCGACGAGTTTATAAAGCCCATTAAAGTTTACGACGACGGCAAGCCCGTGGGACTTTTGGAAAAGGGCGACAGCGTAATATGCTTCAACTTCCGCCCCGACCGCGCAAGACAGATAACGAGAGCCGTTTCGCAGGAGCAATTTGTAGTACCTAAGGGCACTGCGTTTGAAAGAAAGACAGGATATCTTGACACAACTTACGTCTGCTTCACTGTTTATGACGCGGCGTTTGAAGGGCTTTCAATAGCCTTCCCCAAGACTTCGCTTGACAATACTTTGGGAGAATATCTTGCAAAGCTCGGCAGAAAGCAGCTCAGAATTGCCGAAACCGAGAAATATGCGCACGTCACTTTCTTTTTTAACGGCGGTGTGGAAACGCCTAACGCCGGAGAACAGCGCGACCTTATCCCCTCACCCAAGGTTGCAACCTACGACCTGCAGCCCGAAATGAGCGCGTATGCAGTTACCGACAAGGTTTTGGAAGAGCTTGACAGCGGAGAGTTCGACGTTGTAATTTTAAACTTTGCAAACTGCGATATGGTAGGACATACGGGCGTTATTCCAGCGGCGGTAAAGGCCGTACACACCGTTGACGAGTGTGTTAAGAAAGTTTGCGATAAAATATTGGAAATGGGCGGCGCGGCTTTGCTTACCGCGGACCACGGCAATGCGGATAAACTGTTGTCGGAGGACGGTTCTCCGTTCACTGCGCACACTACCAACCCCGTTCCCGTTGTGCTGGTTTCGGAAAAATTCAAAAACGAAAAACTGCGCGAGGACGGAATTTTAGCCGACCTTGCCCCCACGCTTTTGACGGTTATGGGCTTGCCCGTGCCCAAAGAAATGACGGGTAAAAGTTTAATTAAATAATTATTGCAATAATAAAAAATCGCCTGCCGTTTTATGCGGCAGGCGATTTTTTATTAATATCCTCTGCTTGTCTGTTCTAAAGTTTCCTTTATAAAAGTTTGATTGCCGTCGTATGAACGCCAATACTTATCGGTATCGTCCCTGAACCTGTTGTACATTTTTCCGTTATCGTGGTCTTGCTTTGTTTCTATGAATACGAGCACCCTTTCAAATCCGTTATCGATTATTACACATGCGTCTCCGGAGCTTATATCCTTAGCCGTGGGCCTTTTAGTACCGAACAGCATTTCTTTAATTGACTTAATAAAATTCAACACATAGTGCTTGTCAAAAATAACGTAGATAAACCAATCGATAAAGGTAAGTATCAATATTATCGCATAAAAAATTATAAAGGGTATTATGTAAGGCACAAATGTACTTACATACCAAAACGTCTGCCCGCCGTATGTATTGCGATACTTCGCAATTAAAATATGCGATATAAAACCCAATATCAGCCAAAAAACGGCGCCTACGATTAAATATTCAAAGAGTCCCGTAACCCCCATACCGTCGTCCGAAAACTTCCAAAACATAAGCATTACAGGTATTGCTAAATATGCAAGGATACCTATAATCCAACTTGCAACTTTCATATTTTTTCTCCTTTTTTATAACTTAGCTTCATTATAATAAGTCTTATAAGACTTGTCAAGTCTTTTTGGACTTAAAATCGGCTATAATCCAGTTATGCAATTCAGCGACAGATTGAGAGAACTGAGAAACATTAATAATTTAAGTCAAATGCAACCGGAATAAGTCAGTCCGCAATAGCAAAATGGGAGCTGAATAAGACGGAACCCACCGCTTCCGCACTTATAGTGCTTGCAAAGTTTTTTGATGAAAGCGTAGACTATTTACTTGGACTTGCAGAATAAAAGCGCTAATGCTTGCCTAAATTTTTAATTTGCAATATAATATTAGTGTTATGCTTATAAAAGAGCCTGAAAAATTTTTTTCTAAAAATTCAGTCGTATGCTTGGGTGCAATATTTTGCTGTATTTTGTGGGGCAGCGCCTTCCCGTGCGTTAAAATAGGATATTCTCTATTTGAAATAGACACCCAAAGCATTCCCTCTCTAATACTTTTTGCAGGAACAAGATTTACGCTTGCAGGCGCTATGGTAATTTTGTTTTCTTCGATTGCGCGTAAAAAATTTTTGTATCCCAAACCCGAAAATATTTGGCGTGTGCTTGTTTTGGGCGTGTTTCAGACAATTCTTCAATACACGTTTTTCTATATAGGGCTTGCCAACACTACGGGCGTAAAATCGAGCGTTTTAAACGGATTGGGCGTATTTTTCACAATACTTTCCGCATGCTTTTTATTCCGCACCGAAAAATTTAACCTTGTCAAACTTTGCGGCTGTATTCTCGGCTTCGGCGGAGTTGTTTTAATTAATTTCGGCGGAGATTTTTCCTTTGATTTTACAATACTCGGGGAAGGTTTTATAATTTTTTCTGGTCTGTCGTCGGCTATTGCCGCCGGACTTGTAAAAGTGTTTTCAAAGCGCGAGGATACCTCGGTTTTGTGCGGATATCAGTTTTTTATCGGCGGAATAGTGCTAATTATTATAGGTTTAAGCTTTGGCGGAAGCATTCCGCAAGTTTCGGTTGGTGCGATATTCCTTTTGATTTATCTCGGTTTTTTGTCCGCATGCGCATTTACTTTACAGGGCTTTTTACTTAAATACAACCCCGTTTCGAAAGTTGCCGTATTCAAAAGCACAAATCCGCTGTTCGGCGCGCTATTTTCCGCAATTATTCTCAGCGAAAGCGAGCAGCTTTTCAACCCCTTGACGCTTGTTGCGCTTATTTTGGTGTGCCTTGGCATATTTATTATAAATAAATTTGGGGAACGACGGCAAAAAATACCCGAAGATGAGAAAAATATTGAAAAAACAAGCTAAAATCGATTGAAAAATTATTTTTACTGTGTTATAATTTTTGGGTAAAACATTATTGAGGGTTAATTATGCTAATGCATTTAATGGCAGCACAACTCGGCGATACCGCCTATGTGGTTTATTGGGTATTCAATATTATTTGTCTTGTGGCTATTTTCCTTGCCGCACTGTTCGGGATTTTGCTTGTTTTATTCCAAAAGAGCAACTCCGAAGGTATTCAGGGTATAACCGCTTCAAGCGAAACTTTCTACGGCAAGAATAAGGGCACTTCTATTGAGAGCAAGCTTAAAAAATGGTCGTGGATTGTTCTCGGCGTTATAAGCGTACTTGCAATAGTTCAGTACATTGTACAGATAATACTTATTTAATAGACATACAAAGGCGGCTATATAGCCGCCTTTAATTTTGGAATTTATATACATATGAACAATACAAAAAAAGTTTTTAAAAGTTTTACAAGAAAGAGCGCAAAAGCCAAAAATAAGCGCGATAAAACGTACACGGGCACGGTTTCGGGCACAGACCGCGGCTTTGTATTTATCATACCCGACGAGGATTTGGGACACGACTTTTTTGTACCGCGCCGCGACGTGAACGGCGCATATCACGGAGATAAGGTTATTTTTGCGCACAGGCGCGGCACTAAGGACGAAGCGTACGTTATACGCATTACCGAACGCGGTTTAAAGAAAGTTATAGGCACTTTCGAACGCGACAGAAACTACGCCTTTGTCTATCCCGATAACTCAAAGCAGCCCACGATTTTTATAAACCCCTCCTCTACCCTCGGCGCAAAAGGCGGAGATAAAGTTGTTTGCGAAGTTTGCGCTTTTCCCAAAAACAAAGCGCCAGAAGGCAAAGTTATTGAAATTTTGGGTGAGGAGGGAGATTTGCTGACGGAGGAATTATCTATTATCCGCTCGTATAATCTCGAAGAAGAATTTCCGCAAAACGTTATAGACCAAGCGCGCGAAGCTGCCGAAGAAAAGATTGTTTTAGGTACCAGAAAAGATTTCCGCGATAAGTTGATTATAACTATCGACGGAGAGGACACGCGCGACATCGACGACGGCGTATCCTTAGAAAGGCAGGGGGAAAATTTTGTGCTTGGCGTACACATTGCCGACGTCAGCCATTACGTTAAGTTTGCTTCCGTTTTGGACAGAAACGCTTACGATCGCGGCACCAGCGTTTATTTTCCCGACAGGGTTCTGCCCATGCTGCCCAAAGAGCTTTCCAACGGGGCTTGCTCTTTGAACGAGGGAGAGGACAGATACGCAATGTCCTGCGTGATGACGTTTACTCCCGACGGAGAGAGAGTCAGCTACAAAATTTACAACTCGGTAATTTGCAGCAGGCATCGCACCACCTATAACGAGATTACGGCAATTTGCGAGAATGATGCAAAGTTATGCGAAAAATATTCCGACATAGTAGACATCGTAAGGGATATGGAAACGCTTTGCCTTGCAATGGAAAGGCGGCGTGAAAAGCTTGGCAACGTTACGCTCGACGTGAAAGAGGCACATATTTACGTTGACGGAAACGGAGAAATTGTTATACCAAACGCCGAGCGCACGATTTCGCAACGCATTATAGAGCAATTTATGATTTCCGCCAACGAGGCGGTTGCCGAATTTTTGCAAAAGCACGGTGCACCCTGCCTTTACCGCGTGCATGAAAGCCCTTCGGAAGACAAAGCAAGCTCGTTTTTTGCATTTTTACGGGATTTGGGTGTAAACGCCCGAGGTGACGTAAGCGATTTAAAGCCTATAGATTTCCAGAACATTTTGACGCACTGCGAGGACAAACCCTTTTACTCGATTATAAATAAAGTAATGCTGCGCTCTATGCAAAAGGCGCGTTACTGCGAGGAAAATTTGGGGCACTTCGGCTTGGCTTCGGAATGTTACTGCCACTTTACCTCCCCTATCCGCCGCTATCCCGATTTGTTTGTACACAGAAACTTAAAAGAAATTTTATCGGGCAAGAAAGAAAACGCCATAAAATTATACGGGCGCATAGCGCACGAGTCGGGAATAGATACTTCCGCAAGGGAGCGCGTTGCCGACGAATGCGAGCGCAAAGTCGACGACTTGTACAAGCTTGCATATATGAACGAAAGGTTGGGTGAGGAGTTTGACGCGGTAATTTCGGGAGTCACGGGCTTTGGAATATTTTGCGAGCTTGACAACACGATAGAGGGCATTGTTCCGCTTGAGGACTTGCCGAAAGACGAGTATGAATATTTCGAGGATAAGTTTTTATTAAAGGGCGCGAAAAACAAGTTCAGACTCGGGGATAAAGTAAAAATAAAAGTCGTCGACTGCGACCTTGGCAGGCTTAGAGTTATTTTTAAACTTGTCGGACAAAAAGGTTTGCAAATACACAAATAATTATTATATAATATAGAAAATGACTAAACAAATTGCTTACAACAAATACGCGCTTTACGAGTATTTCGTAATAGAAAAATTCGAAGCCGGAATAGTTTTGGAGGGTGCGGAAGTCAAGCAACTGAGGCTTGGCAACTGCAACTTGAAGGACAGCTTTTGTATTTTGAAAAACGGAGAGCTGACTTTAAAAAATCTGCACATTCCCCTCTATGACAAAGCCGGAGCATTTTCGGTAAAGGACTCGAAGCGCGACAGACGGCTGCTTATGCACAAGCACGAGCTTTTCAGACTTGCCGGAAAAATAAACGAAAAGGGATACACCATTGTTCCGCTTGCGCTGTATTTTTCGGGCAGTCTTATAAAAGTTGAAATTGCGCTTTGCAAGGGCAAACAGAACTACGACAAAAAAAGAACTATTGCCGAACGCGACGAAAAACGCGCGCTTGACAGACAGCTTAAAGAATACAGATAATTTTACGAGGTCAACTATGAAAAATTTTAAGATAGACACGCTCTGCGTTCAGGCAGGTTACTCCCCCAAATCGGGAGAGAGCAGAATTCCGACTATAGCTCAGTCGACCACCTTTTTCTATCCCAAAACGCAGGAAATGGCGGACTTATTCGATTTGAAGAGCGAGGGCTACTTCTACTCCCGTCTTGCCAACCCGACGGTTGCGGCTTTTGAGGGAAAAGTTGCCGCGCTTGAAGGCGGCGTCTGCGGCATTGGCTGCGCTTCGGGTATGTCAGCCACTTCGCTTGCTGTTTTTACCGTTGCAGGGTCGGGTGATAACATTATTTCGTCCTCGGCAATTTACGGCGGAACATACAATTTGTTTTCCACAACCTTGCCGAAGCTGGGAATAGAGTGCAGATTTTTTAACCCCGACGCGCCCGCGGAAGAGATTGAAAAGCTGATTGACGACAGAACAAAAATGATATTTACCGAAACGGTTGCAAACCCTTCGATAATTGTTCTCGACTTCGAAAAAATTTCAAAAATCGCACAAAAACACGAAGTTTTATTTGCGGTTGACAACACGCTTGCGACACCCGTTTTGTGCCAACCCAAAAAATGGGGCGCGCACCTTGTAATTCATTCCTCGTCAAAGTATCTTGACGGACACGCGGCGGCGCTCGGCGGTGTGATTATTGATTTGGGCAACTTTAATTTTAAGGGCAACGCGCGCTATAAATCGTTTAACGAACCCGACGAAAGCTATCACGGTTTGGTATATGCGGACTTGCCCGTTGCGTTCGGAACTAAGTGCCGTGCGCAGATGATGCGCGACTTCGGCGCCATTATGAGTCCGCAAAACGGATTTATTTCGTACATAGGCAGCGACACCCTTGCGCTCAGAATGGAACGCCACAGCGAAAACGCTAAAAAAGTTGCGCTGTTTCTCAAAAATAACGCAAAAATAGAGTGGATTAACCACCCCTCGCTTCCCGACAACAAGTATCACGCGCTTGCAATGAAGTATATGCCCGACGGTCAAGGCGGTATGATGAGCTTCGGCATTAAGGGCAGCGTGGAAAAATGCGCCAAGTTTTTAGAGGCGCTGCAACTAATTACACAGGAAACGCACGTTGCCGACGTGAGAAGCTGCGTTCTGCACCCGGCTTCCACCACGCACAGGCAGCTTTCGGAGGAAGATTTGAAAGCCGCAGGCGTGCCGCACAACCTTATAAGACTGTCCGTCGGAATAGAAAACGCCGACGACATTATTGCCGATTTGGAACAAGCATTGGAAAAGGTTTAAATTATGCCCATTGTCATCGATAAAGATATTCCGGCTTTTAAAATTCTTACCGACGAAAAAATTTTCGTAATGGATAAAATGCGTGCGGTCACGCAGGAAATCCGCCCCATAGAAATAGCGATATTGAACCTTATGCCGACCAAGGAAACTACGGAAACGCAGTTTATGCGACTTTTGTCCAACTCCCCCTTGCAGGTAAACGTCACACTTATAAAAACTTCGACCTACAACGCAACCCACACCGATAAAACGCATTTGGATAAGTTTTACAAGACGTTTGACGAGGTTAAAAACAATAAATTCGACGGTATGATTATAACGGGCGCGCCCGTTGAGAATATGGCGTTCGAGCAAGTTACATATTGGAACGAACTTAAAGAAATTTTAGATTGGACCAAGCTGAACGTCACTTCCACGCTTTTTATCTGCTGGGGAGCGCAAGCCGCGCTGCACTATTTTTACGGCATTAAAAAGCACCCTTTAAAGGAAAAGTGCTTTGGCATTTTTGCGCACCAAAAGATAAACGACGGAGTTGCCGAGCCGCTTATGCGCGGCATTTCAGATGAATTTCATATGCCGCATTCGAGGCACACTATCATTTATGCAAAGGACATTCTGCACATTGACAACCTTAAAATTTTAGCGTACTCGAAGCGCGCCGGTGCCTCTATTATAAAGAGCTGCGACAATAGACAGGTGTTTGTAACCGGACATATGGAGTACGACAGGTTTACGCTTAAAAACGAGTACGAGCGCGACCTTTCGAAGGGGCTTGATATTAAGCCGCCCGTCAATTACTTTGCCGACAAACAAATGAACGAAGTAAAGATGAATTGGACTTCGACAGCCAACCTTTTTTACATAAATTGGCTCAACTATTACGTCTACCAGGTTACGCCTTACAACATAAACGAAGTATAAAAAAAGCGCCTTTAAAGGCGCTTTTAATATTTTAATTAATCCATTGAAACAAAGTGCGAGGCTGTTATAGGAACAGTAATTACCTGTTCCAAGCCGCCGCGCGACACAGTGACTTCGGCAATATAGCCAATACGCGCCGAAAGCAAAACGTCGTCGAGATGATACAGCCTTGTTACCTCCCTGTCCTCCACAACATTTCCGTTGCCGTCAAAAAGCTTTATTGCTCGAACAGCGTCGTCAACCTCAAGTCCGTCCGCAGCAACGTTGATTGAAACGCTTTCAAAAATTTCGTAAACTCCCTTTGACTCGTTCCAATTGGAAGCCTTGGGCTGAGAGGTATATTCGGCTTTCAGATATGCGCGAACTATTCCGTTCGAGCCCGAAAAACCGTTTGAATTATAGCTGTCAAGCATAAGATTGACAAGCCGCCGAACGTTGCTTGACGGAAGCGCGAAGCCCATATTGTCAACGTCGCTCTCTCCCGATTTCGAGTTTACTATGCCGACAAGTTTTCCGGTGCGGTTGAAAAGTCCGCCGCCCGAGTTTCCGCTGTTTATTGCCGCGTCCGTCCTTATTACCCTATATTCCTTGATATTTTGCAAATATGAGGAGGCAGATAAATTAATTGAAATAGTTTCGCTCTCTTTGCTTATAATTCCCTGTGTTGCGGACATTCCGTAACCTTCGGGATTGCCGATAGCATATACGGTTTCCCCCGTGTAAACGTCGTCGCTTGTATCGAAGCTTGCCGAGGCAGCGTCGCTGTTTTTTAATATATCGTTATTTTCAACCTTCAACAGCGCGATATCGTAAGTTTGGGACGCGCCTATTACCTTTGCGGAGATAGCGCAATTGGGATTTGTATAGTCACCGTCCTGTCCGTACAGATACAGATAAACATTTTGAGAAATTTTTTTGGTTGCGTTTTCATTATATACAACGTGGCAGTTGGTAACCGCAAGCGCGTTGCCGCTTTCTTTATCGAGGTCTATTATAACCCCACCGCCGAAATAAGTCTGAGTTTGTGTTATGGGCTTGCCCCAACTGTATGCCGTTACAGTGAAATCCGCACGAACCGATACTGCCGAACGCAGCGAGTTGTTTATATTTGTCTGCAATGAAACGCTGTTTTCAATAGTAGAACTGTCATATTTGAGGTACTCTTCTATAAATTCCAAAAAATTGAGCTCATCAAGCCCTTCTTTTAATCTTTCTTTGTTTGTTTCCTCAAATATTTCACGGATAGAAGCGTCTTTGCCGTCGCGGCCGTCCTTGCCGTCCACTCCGGAAAGATTGACGCAGCCACCCAATAGCAACATAGCGGACACCGTTACCGCAATAATTGCAATTATTAGCTTTTTCATACATACCTCGCGCCTTTATATATATAAATAGTATGACTTATATAAATAATTGTCAATTAGCAAAAGCTTTTAAAAAGAAAAGTTCATTGAATTTTTATATTTTGAAAGAAAAGTGAAAATTAAAGTTCGACACCGTTAAGCTTCAAAAGCTCGCGCGCCGTTGCCACACTGTCGTTGCCCTCCGCATTTTTAACGGGAGCAAACTCCTTTTCTCGCTCAATTTCAAATGCAAGACATGTGCCCATTAACTTGACCATATCGACGACAAGCGTTTCAAGTTTATAGCCGCAGGGCGCCTGCGGAGTAATTCTTACTCCGTTTTCAACGTGCGGTATAGCTTTTTCCGCAAGATGATACGGCAATTTGCCCGATAGCGTCAAATTGAGGTCGTGAACGTTAAAAAGATAATTTAACGTAACGCCGTAGCGGTAGACAAGTTCTCCTTTTTTAGTCTTGTTTTTTAAGTTTTCTGGCATCTCGTAATATTCTATTATCGAAGGTTTGCCGTTTTCGTTGCATAAAACGCCGACTTTTTCTTCGGCATTGACTTTTCTAACTACCTTTGCACCGCAACGCACGCCCTTTAAAATTGTAGCGCCGATAAACACCGGATCGCATATGCGCTGTAAAACGTTGTCTACACTGTAAACGTTAAGCCACTCGATATTGTCGCGCTCCATTATTCTTGCAAGACCGCTGTTGACAAGCGAAGAATACCAACCGCCGTTACCGTTAGGGGCAAGCGAAACGCGGTGTCTTTCATCTAAAAAGACTTTGCCGTTGTAGTCGCAGGTGGGCGCAACGTCCTGAATATAAAAATGAATTTTATCCTTTGGATAGCCAAAAAATTTATTTTCCTCGAAAAACCCGACCGTTTCGTCGTTGTTTAAGCGGCTTGTCATAATAAACAAATGGAAATGCCTGCCCGATTTTTCGGTTACTTCGGCAATGTTTGCCATTTGCTGTTCAAAAATAGAGAGATAGCGCGTTTCACCTATATTGAACTTGCCCTTGGGACCGTTAAAGCCAAGCCGCGAGCCCTGTCCTCCGGCAAGCAAAACGGCGCCGACTTTACCGGCGCGCAAAAAGTCAAGCCCGACGCTTTCAAACTGCGCGCTTCTGCGCTTGATATCGTTTACGGTTACGGCGGAAATGGGCGTAATTTTACCGCGCTTTGCATTTGCCGTACTAAGATTTGTCACTGCGGAAAAGTTAGTAATTTCTATATCTTTTAAAAGTAGTTCTCTATCGTTTGGAGAAAGCTCGTCATAGTACTCCAAAAGATGAGTTTGTCCGCGCTTTTCCAAATAAGATTTTGCCCTTTCGTAATCCATTTTATTGCCTTAAAAAGAATATTTTATCTTTATTATTATATAATATGTGTGATTTAATGTCAATAAATTTGTAAAATTTAGGCAAAACTATTGAAATATGTTTGAGATTGTTGTATAATTATGCTATGAAATTATAAGGAGGTATAATATGTATTGTACGGAATGCGGTGAGAAATTGACGCTTATGTTCGCAAACGGAGAAGGCTTGGTGCCCTACTGCAAAAATTGTAATGAATATCGTTTTGCGCAATTTCCGACTGCCGTCAGCATGGTTGTAACAAACAGAACGAAAGACAAAATATTACTTGCCAGACATAAGGGGCATGACGATTATATTTTATTTGCAGGATACATTAAAAAGGGGGAAACGGCGGAAAAAGCCGTTACTCGCGAGTTTAAAGAGGAAACTAAACTTGATACCGTAAAGTTTAAATATATGTCGTCACGCTATCACGAACCGAGAAACGTGCTTATGCTCGGCTATGTGATTATGGCTGAAAACGGAGATCCCGTCAAAGACGACAAGGAAATAGACGACATTAGATGGTTCTCGTTTGACGAAGCTTTGCAAGCTATACGAAAGGATTCAACGGCAGAAACGTTTTTAAAGAGCGCGTTTGCCGAAATTAAAAAACTTTAATTTTAGGAGATATTTATGAAACTTCTTCTCAGTATCGGCGCTTGGGTCGGTATAGGTGTTGCTATTGCAGTTGTGCTTTTGCTTATTATCTGGATAATTACAAGCCACAACAAGCTTGTTGCAATGAGCGTACAGTGCGACGAAGCCTTTTCCACCATTGACGTATCGCTTAAAAAGAGGTTTGACCTTATCCCCAACGTTGTAAACACCGTCAAGGGATACGCCAGCCATGAGAGCGAAACTTTGATTAGAATAGTCGAAGCGCGCTCGCAGGCAACTACTACCAACGACAAAATTAATCTCGACAACGAACTGTCGCAGGCTGTAAACAACCTCAATATGGTTGTCGAAAGATATCCCGATTTGAAAGCCAACGCAAACTTTATGTCGTTGCAGGCGCAGCTTCGCGAAATAGAAATAGAGCTTGCACAGTCGCGCAGATATTACAACGCAACCGTCAGGCAGTATAACGTCAAGCTTCACTCCTTCCCCTCGTCGATAATTGCAGGATTTATGGGACTTCAACCCATTGCAATGTTTGAAATAACCGATTACAGAGAGAGAGAAAACGTAAACGTTCAGTTCTAATTTATGAAAGCCTTAAATTTTAAAAAGATTTTGGTTGCGGTATTTGCACTTTTTACCGCAATAATTTTGTTGAGCGGTATTAAAGGCGCAAGCACCGTTGCAAGTGCTGCGTACAACTCCTATTACTACGCTTTTCATTTTGAAAAGTATGACGTCGTCTACGACATTTCGTCAAACCGCGAGATAGATATTTGCGAAGATTTGACTATCACTTACGAGGGTTCGCTCAGCACGGGGTTTATAAAGGACATACCCGTAAACGGCGCGGAGCTTGTGAGGGATATAGAGGTTTACGAGTTAATAGACGGCGAGCAGACGCCCGTAATTTATTACGTTTATACCCAGCAGGCGGACAGTTACGATAATTTTTTATGCGTAGACATAGGCAGCGACTCTATTAAAACGGGGCAAACGCATACGTACCGCATAAAATACAAGTATCTTTTGACCAAATCGCAAGAGGGCGCAAACAACATTGCGCTAAACGTAATAGGCGTAGGCAGAGAATATTACTGCGATATAAAGAGCGCAAATATTAAGCTTATTTTGCCCGACGGATTCAACAGCGCAAACTTTTTGATTGGTACGCTGGATAATTACGAACATGCAGATTTCGACACCTATACCGAAAACGGCAGAAGCGTGCTTTCTTTGTCGGACGTAGCGCTTGAATATAACGAGGGCGTGACCGTCGGATTGGAGTTTGAAAACGGAGCTTTGTCAAATTATTTTGACTTTACACCCTATATCTACGCTTTAATTTGCGCTTTGCTTATCTTTGCTGTATTCGCGTTCAAAATGCTGTTTTTCAACAAAACGAAAATTATGCCCGTCGTAAATTTCGAAGCGCCCGAGAGAATGGACCCCCTTATGATGGGTAAGTTGATTGACAACTCGATAGACACCGAAGATATTACTTCGATGATTTTCTACTGGGCTGACAAGGGCTATTTAAAAATAGATTTAACAAACGAAAAAGACCCGACTCTTATACGAGTCTACTCGCAGCTTCCGAACGGCGTCAGTTCGTATGAAAGACAGCTTTTCGACGGTATTTTCGAGCGTGGAGAAGTTGTGGCTACAAGCAGCCTCGCAAACAGGTTTTACGTCACGGCAGACAATGTAAAATCGCAGGTGAACAGCCGCGTAAAGGGACTTTATAGCATTTCAAGCGTAATTGCAAGTCACGCTTTTTCAATACTTTGCGCTATTATTTTAGGCGTAGCGCCCCTGATTACGGCGTTTTTCAGCGTGTCGTCCGAATACACCGTTTTTGCCGGATTTGCAATGATTGTTCCTTTGTTTATTATAAACGTATTAGCTCAGGCAATAATTACTGGCATACTCAAATTTAAAAAATTGACTATGTTTTTAATGGGGCTGGGCATCTTGGGAATATCGGTAATAGCCACGCTGTTTTATATTTTGTTGGTTCCGTCGTTTATTTTCGATTTGCCTGCAAAGATAGTACTCGTGTTGATAGCTTGCGTGGTTTCGACACTTTCTTCGATACTGTTGAGCAGAACGGTATCCTATACGGAGAAGCTCAACGATATTGTCGGATTTAAAAACTTTATTCTTCTTGCCGAAAAAAATCAGCTTGAAATGTTGATTGAAACAAATCCGCAATTCTACTACCACGTTTTGCCCTACGCGCAGGTGCTGGGCGTTTCGGATAAGTGGGAAGAAAAATTTGCAAATATCGTAATTGAACCTCCCTACTGGTTGACAAACCGTTACTCGTTGTTCGAGCTGTATTTGTTCAACAGAATGATGCACGGCACCATATCAAAAATGAACTCGCATATGTACTCCCGTCCCTCTTCGTCGGGCTCGGGCGGACACGGCGGCTTCGGCGGCGGTCATATGGGCGGCGGACACGGCGGCGGCGGTTTCCGCGGGAGATAAATTTATAAGTAAAATAAAAACACCCTATTGCGCTTAAAGCGCAATAGGGTGTTTGTTTATAGCTATTATTCTGCTTCGACCGAAATTTTGATTTTTGCCGTTATGCCTTCCAACAATTTAAGTTCGATATCGTATTCACCGAGCGTTTTAATAGGAGAGGTCAAGACAACCTTCTTTTTATCTACGTTATAACCTGCCGCCTGCAATGCGTCGGCAATGTTTGCGCCCGTTACCGAGCCGAAAACTCTGCCCTGCGAACCTGCCTTGATTTTAACTGTAAATAATTTGCCGTTAATTTCCTGAGCCATAAGCTTTGTTGCCTTTACTTCTTCCGCCCTATGAAACTCCGCCGCAGATTTTTTTTGCGTGAGGTCGTTTAGTTTACTTGCGGTAGCCGCCTCGGCAAGTCCCTTTTTTATAAGAAAGTTACGGGCATAACCTTCGTTAACGTCGATAACTTCACCTTTTTTGCCCTGTCCCTTTACGTCCTGCAATAAAATAATTTTCATTTGGTCTGCTCCTTTTGTTTGTGCAATAATATTTTACACTTTTTAAGGCGGTTTGTCAAGAGGTAGAATATTTTTAGCGTTTACACACAAAATAAAAGCGGAGGGTTTAATGATGGAAAAAATCAATAACGATATAGCTTGCGACGTTGCAAGCTGCAAATACAATCACGCCGGCTGCAACTGCACGCTTGAACACATTAAGGTCGGTTGCTCGTGCGGTCAGAGAGATTGCACTTGCTGCGAAAGCTATTCCGAAAAAGTTTAATTATTAAGCTTTAAGTTCGGTTGACTCCGAAAAGCGGCTCGCGAAATTTCGCGAGCCGCTTTGATTTACTTAAATATTAAGTCAAATAATCCCTGATAGGAACTACGACGCCGAACATTGCAAGCAAGTTTTTATCGTAGAAATAAGTTGCTATTTTACTGTCTGTAAAGTATGAAGTCAATTTTTCAAGCATAGGCAAATCATAAATAGGTTGAAGCACTGCGCCGACGCCGAACAACACACCGAGAACTATCACGGTTGAACAGATTGCTCCGATAATTCCGTCAATAGCATAGAATACCTTGTTTTCCCTCAAGCCCTCCATAAGTCTGGGAACAAACACGGACATAAGAATAATTATGACGAGCATTAAAAGGAATATTCCTGCGGTAAGAATACACTGCGCCACTGTTCTGAAAAGTTCGTTTGCTTCTGAAACGCCTTCCGGCACCATATTCATAAGCGCGTTGGCAATACTGTCTATTGCTGGCGCAAAAGTTTCGCTGTGGAACGCAAGATTATATGAGGCATAGCCTGCGGCGGCAACAAGTCCGAGAATTACCAGCGACCAAAGTGCGTTTGAAATACCGCTTGTGTAGCCGCAATGTATTGCTATCATGATTGCGCCGACAATGAAACAGTCCATAAACAGCGGTTTAAAGCCGAGATAGACCGAGCTTTCATAGATATCAGCCATACCGTTTACAAAGTCGAGCTGAGTTAAATCTAGCGCGACAAGTATAAACGAAGCAACTGCACCCACCGCTACAAAGCATTTTACACCCAGCGTTACAGCGCCGAAAATTCTGTTTAAAAATCCGACAAAACCCGCAGAGGGCTTTCTTTCCTTCTCGGGTTCGTCCTCTTCATCCTCGTCGTCGCTTTCTTCACTGCTCGAAGCTTCGGCTGTCGATTGTTTTGCTTTTTCCAGCTTTCTTTTTATCAGCGATGAAAAAATCAAACGCAATAATTTAAACAAAAACAAAAACGCAACGACAAAAACAACCGCAAAAATAATTGTAATTATGCCGCCGGAAATGGCGTTTTCATTACTTTCCGCCGCAGAATTTGCAAAAATTCCGCCGACAGCTACGCTTAGAGCCACAGAAAGTAAAAATTCCACGCCCCAGGATTTTACCTTGGTAAATCCCTTTACAAGTCCGACGATAACGCCTATTACCGTTGCAGTAATGAGTATTATGATAATTAAAATTGCCAAAATATTCATTCACACCCTCTCAAAATCAAATATTATTTATTGAAACTGTCTTTAAGCGACACTATTTCCGATAATATAAATCCGTTTTTCGAACTCTTTTTGTAGTAACCCGTGCGAAGTATCTGGAAAGGCGTTTCGTCCGCGCTTTCCGCAAGATAAGGCTCTGCTTTTCCGTAAAACCTTTTTTCGCTGTCGGGGTTTAACCTCTCGGCATAATCCTGTTCGGGATAAGCCTCGTCCTTTAAAAGCGGCTCGTACTGCCTGAATTCGACGTCAACGCCGTACTTGCAGTCAACCCACTGAATTACGCCCTTTGCTTTTATGCCCGTATCCTTCGAGCTTCCGCTCTTCGTTTCGGGGAAGTATGTGCATAAAAGTTCGGAAACCGCGCCGTTTTCGTCGAGAACAACGTCGTCGCACCTGACTATATAGGCACCCTTCAAGCGGACTGTGCCGCCCTTTTGCAAGCGTTTATATTTGGGCGGAGGATTCAACGAAAAGTCGTCACTGTCTATATATACGCTTCCGCTGAACCTGACGGCACGGGTTTTACCGTCGCCTTTTGTCGGATTAATTTCAAAATCGAGTTCTTCTTCACCCTCGTAGTTGGTTATTGACAACTTTACGGGATTTATAACAGCCATTGCTCTTTCTGCGTTCAAATTTAAATTTTCGCGGATACAGCTGTCGAGCTGAGCGGAATTTACCACCGAGTAAGCCTTTGCGACGCCTACGTCGGTACAGAATTTTTTAAGCGCCTCGGGGGGAACCCCGCGGTTTTTTAATCCCATTATCGTGGGCATTCTCGGGTCGTCCCAACCGCTGACAAAGCCCTCGTCGACAAGTTTTTTTAAATACCGCTTGGACATAAGTGTGTTGGTAATATTCAACCTTGCGAACTCAATCTGTCTGGGCAACGGCTTTTCGAAACCTGCGCGCTCGACAAACCAATTGTAGAGCGGTCTGTGATTTTCAAATTCAAGCGAACACAGCGAATGAGTTATTCCCTCGATAGCGTCGGAGACGGGGTGTGCAAAGTCGTACATGGGATAAATGCACCACTTGTCCCCCGTTCTGTAATGCGGAACGCGCGCTATACGGTAAATTATGGGGTCGCGCATATTTACGTTTGGAGAAGCCATATCTATTTTCGCGCGCAAAACTTTTGAGCCGTCCGGATATTTGCCGGCTTTCATTTCGCGGAAAAGCTGCAAATTTTCTTCAATGCTCCTGTTTCTGTAAGGGGAAGGCGTGCCCGGCTGCGTAAGCGTACCGCGCGTTGCGGTAATTTCCTCCGCCGAAAGGTCGCAAACATACGCGTTGCCGTCCAAAATATATTTTTCGGCAATTTCATAGAGCCTGTCGTAGTAGTCGGAGGCAAAAACAAGCCTGTCGTACTCGAAACCCAGCCATTTTACCGCGTCGACAATAGAGTCCACATATTCATAGTCCTCTTTTGCCGGGTTTGTGTCGTCCATTCTCAGATTCAAAGTAGCGTTAAAGTCGGCATAGTGCTCCTTAACGCCGAAATTTATGCACATTGCCTTGATGTGCCCTATGTGCAGGTAGCCGTTGGGTTCGGGCGGAAAACGAACGTGAATTTCATTGCCGCGCGCCTCGAATTTGCCTGCTTCGAGTTCTTCGTTTATAATCTGTTCAATAAAGTTAGTTGCTTCGGGAAGTTTCATAAAATCTCTCTCTATTTATCAGGATAAACCGGTGATATTTCCGTTTTCGTCAATGTCGATATGCTCGGCGCAAGGAACCTTAGAAAGCCCCGGCATAAGCATTACTTCACCTGCGACTGCGACTATAAAGTTAGCGCCGCCCTTATAAATTACGTCGCGGACGTGAATTTTAAAGCCTGTGGGACGGGCAAGTTTTTTCGCGTCGTCGGACAGGGAATACTGCGTTTTTGCAATTATCACGGGTAAGCCAGTAATGCCCTTGCTCTCCATTTCGGATATCTTTCTCAAAGCCTCGTCCGAGAAAGTTGCGCCCTCTCCGCCGTAAATATTTTTGACAATATCCTCGACTTTTTTAACAACGCCGTCGTTCAAATTATAGGAATAATGTAAAGTCGAGGGCTTGTCGCACTCCTCTATGACGGCTTTGGCAAGCTCTTTGCCGCCCTCTCCGCCCTTCAAGAACACGTCGGTAAACACGGCTTTGACGCCTGCGTTCAAGCAAGCTTCAAGCACTGCGTCGATTTCCGCCTGAGTATCGGTGTAGAACCTGTTCATTGCAACGACAACGGGCTTCTTATATACGTTTTGAATATTTTCGACGTGCTTCAAAAGGTTGGGGAGTCCGTCGTTTAAAGCCTGCAAATTCTCTTGCGTTAGCGTGATTTTATCCGCGCCGCCGTGAAGTTTCAACGCCTTGACGGTTGCAACGATTACGACGCAATCGGGCTGAATGCCTGCAACCCTGCATTTGGTGTCGAGGAACTTTTCCGCGCCCAAATCCGCGCCGAAGCCGGCTTCGGTTACGGCATAGTCGGCAAGAGTCATGGCGGTGTACGTCGCGCGCACCGAGTTACAGCCGTGCGCGATATTTGCAAAAGGTCCGCCGTGAACTATTGCCGGCGTTCCCTCCAACGTTTGAACAAGATTGGGTTTAATTGCGTCCTTTAAAAGCGTTGTCATAGCGCCGTCCGCCTTTAAATCACGGGCGCGTATATAATCTCCGCTTTCGTTTATACCTATTACAATATTGCCTATGCGCTTTTTCAAATCCTTTAAATCTGTTGCAAGGCAAAGTATAGCCATAACTTCGCTTGCCGCGGTTATTTCAAAGCCCTCGGCGCGGTCGAAGCTTGCGCAGCCCTTCATATTGCCTGCATTGCAGTGAATAGTCAAATCCCTGAGCGCGCGGTCGTTCATATCCATACAGCGACGGAAATACACTTCCTTTATTTTAAGCTCGTTGCCGCGTAAAATATGGTTGTCTATCATAGCGCAAAGCAGGTTGTTTGCAGAAGTTATCGCGTGCAAGTCACCCGTAAAGTGCAAATTTATGTCCGCCATGGGCACAACCTGAGCATAGCCGCCGCCAGCCGCGCCGCCCTTTATGCCGAACACGGGCCCGAGCGACGGCTCGCGAAGCGCAAGGCATACTTTTTTGCCGAGCTTGGACATTCCGTCTGCAAGACCTATCGAAACTGTGGTTTTGCCCTCTCCGCTTGCCGTCGGATTAATTGCAGTGACTAAGACAAGCTTCGATTTCGGGTTTACTTTTTTGAGATTGATTTTGGCTTTGTACTTGCCGTAGAGTTCAAGGTCGTCCTCTTCGAGGCACAGTTTTTTTGCAATTTCGCGCACGTCTTTGAGTTTGCAGCTTTCAGCAATTTGAATATCGGTCAACATATTTCACCTTATAATATAAAATATCAAGTTTATTATAACATATGAGTTAAAAAAAGCATATCTTTTGACGCGAGTTTTTTAAATTTTTTTATTGCGCGCGCGTATCACTTGACTTAAAAAGTCAATTTAATTAAAATATATTTAAACTATTATTTTTATTAGCTTACGGAGGATTTATGGACAGCAAAAAACGCGCGGTTACGCAGGATAAACTTGTCGCTCTTTGCAAAAACAGGGGTTTTATTTATCCCGGCAGCGAAATTTACGGCGGTCTTGCCAATACCTGGGACTTCGGTCCGCTCGGCGTAGAGTTTAAAAACAACGTTAAAAAGGCTTGGTGGCAGAAATTTGTTCAGGAAAACACACTTAACACCGGTCTTGACTGCGCTATTTTAATGAATCCGCGCACCTGGATTGCTTCTGGACATCTCGGCGGATTTTCAGACCCGTTGATGGACTGTAAAAACTGCAAGGCGCGCCACCGTGCCGACAACCTTGTTGAGGACTATTGCAAAAAACACAAGCTTGATTTAAGCGTCGAGTCGATGGATAACGGCGCGCTCGAAACTTTTGTTGCGGAAAAGAAGATAGTCTGCCCCGTTTGCGGCAAAAGCGACTTTACGCCAATTAGAAGGTTCAACCTTATGTTTAAGACCTTTCAGGGCGTTACCGAGGACTCGGTAAACACAGTGTACCTCCGCCCCGAAACCGCACAGGGCATATTTGTAAACTTTAAAAACGTGCAGAGAACGTCGCGCATGCGCGTTCCCTTCGGCATAGGTCAGATAGGAAAATCGTTCAGAAACGAAATTACGCCGGGAAACTTTATTTTCCGCGTGAGAGAATTCGAACAGATGGAGCTTGAATTTTTCTGCAAGCCCGGCACCGATTTGGAGTGGTTCGGCTATTGGAAAGATTATTGCAAGAACTTCCTTTTATCGCTTGGAATGAAGGAGGAAAACCTGACTCTTCGCGACCACTCCCCCGAAGAACTTTGTTTCTATTCAAAAGCGACCACCGACTTCGAGTATGAGTTTGCTCACGGCAGGGGAGAGCTTTGGGGCATTGCGGACAGAACGGATTACGACCTTAAACAGCACCAAAACGAGAGCGGTGAAAATATGGAATATACCGACCCCGTCACCAACGAAAAGTATGTACCCTATGTAATAGAGCCGTCGCTCGGCGTCGAAAGATGCGTGCTTGCTTTCCTTACCGACGCTTACGACGAAGAGGTGCTTGACGCCGAGAAAAACGACGTAAGAACGGTTATGCGCTTCCACCCCTATCTTGCGCCCTACAAAGCGGCAATTCTGCCGTTGCAAAAGGGACTTTCGGACAAGGCGGACGAAGTTTATAAAAAACTTGCCAAAAAGTTTTCGGTCACTTACGACGTGACGGGTTCGATCGGCAAGCGCTACCGCAGACAGGACGAAATAGGCACGCCGTATTGCATTACCGTTGACTTTGACACACTAAACGACGATACCGTCACCGTGCGCGACAGAGACAGCATGCAGCAAATAAGGCTGAAAATAGACGAGCTTGAAAGCTATATACAAAAATCGATTGAATTTTAATTAAAAAAAACCGCAGTATATTTACTGCGGTTTATCATTTAATAAATCAAAAATTTTCTTCAAACTATGTTTTATATCAAGCAAATTAGTCCGTAATTTTTCCTCTTTTGTATTTGAATTATTATCTTTTTCAGACCATAAATCACAAACAAATCCAACCGCACATTTTTTGCTTACTTTATTTGCAACCGAAACATTTTCACATGCTCCTTTTGCTATACCCCACCAATAATTTGTTTTTTTTAGATAATACCTACTGAAATACCTACAATTTTCGCAATTTCTTTTATTACTTTCCATTTTTTGCCTCCATTGCGTCTATTATATCAACTATATTTGCAAAAAACATTAATACTTAGAAAACTAAGTAAAAAAAACCGCCGTGCGTTGAAAACGCACGGCGGTCTTTATTTAAAGATTATTTATCGTCCTTATCTTCGGTGGATTTTGCAATGAATTTATCGAGCATAGATTTGCCGATATTCGCACCCATTTTCAAAAGCCTGCCCTTTATAGTAGGTTTTTCGGGTTTTTCCTCTTCTTCGACGCTGCCTTCGAAATTCAAATCCTTACAGGGGTCGAAAGTTACATAGCCGCACTCGGTTGCATATGCAAACACGTTTTTCAAAATACCCTCCAAAACGGGGCGTTCGGTTTCGTCGGTGCGCTCGACAAGCGTGACAAGCTGCGACGCGGTAATTGTATTTATGTACTTTTTGCCGAGCGACGGCATTAGGTATAAGTCAATCAACGCGCCTATTGCATCGAAATGCTTGCTTGAAACCTTTTTGACCGCGCCCTTTTCGGCTGTGCCGGACACCGCGAGCTCGTACCATTCAAGTATGACTTTACCGAACCTGTACTTGATTTTTACGGGGGAAAGAAGCCAGCGCACAAGCTTGCCTATTCCGCCGAAAAACAGAGGGATAATCTGAAAAATAAGCGAAACTACGGAAAATATTATAATTATGACATCAAGCGCGATATTCGACGCGACAATATCTCCGCCCGAAGTCGACAAAACTATTGCCGTTATCGATATTGCAACCGATACCAACCTTACCAAAAGCTTAAATATTTTCAGAGTCCGTTTGAATTTTGCTACATTTTTAGTGCTTGAACGGCTGCTGCAAACAGATAGCGTTATCAGCACTATAAAGAGCACCGCATATGCAGCCAAAAAGCAGTACAGCACAATTTCAAAAGCGAAATTAAGTTTTTTTGTAAGACCCGTAAAGAGAACGTATGCCGAATACAGCAGCATAAACACCGTGCTTACCGTCAAGGTTAAAAGATTGAGCCTGCGCGCAATCAACGCCCTGTTGGAATACACGTTTTTGATAAAACAGCGGATATCGAACACGTCCTTTGCGAGCGTGAAAGTTTCTTCCGCCGTTATGGTATGCCGTATATTGACAACCTCTTCTTCCTGTTCGTTCTGTTTTTTATCCATAGAATTTACCCTTTTTATTCTATCATACTTTCATACTCGTTGTAAAGCGCGTCAAGCTGTAATTTTATGGCTGCAAGCCGCTCGGATATTTCGCTTGTCTTTTTATAGTCGCAAACAATTTCGGGAACGGTAAGCATTTCGTTTAGTTGATTTTCCTCGCTTTCGAGCGCGGAAATATCCTCTTCCAGCTTTTTTATGCGCAGTTTTTTCTGCGCTTCAGCCGCACGCTCTTTTTTCGAACGGAAGCCGCACTGCCTTTGCTCTTCCCTATCCGCAAGTTTTTGCGCCTCTTCCTCGCGCAGCTTTTTATCGCTTTCAATCCTTTTTCTTTGAGTGTATTCCGCATAGCCGCAGTCGTAGGTGTTGAGAGAGAAATTTGAAATTTCAACTACCTTTTGCGCGAGCGCGTCCAAAAAATATCTGTCGTGAGAAACAAAAATAAGCGTGCCGTCAAATTTAGCAAGCGCCTTTTCAAGGCTTTCCCTTGCGATTAAGTCGAGGTGGTTTGTAGGTTCGTCCAACAACAAAACGTTGCCGCGCTCGCTTTCAAGCACGCACAGCGCAAGTTTGGCGCGCTCTCCGCCCGAAAGCGCTTTTACGGGCTTTTGCATATCCTCTTCAAACAGTCCGCATCGAGCAAGCGCCGAGCGAACCTCGGTTTGCGTAAGCCCTGTATGCCGCTCCCACAGCTCGGCAATTACGGTATTTTCCGCGTTAAGATTTGCTCCTTCCTGATCGTAATAGGCAAGTTTTACAAACCTACCCAAATCAATCGAGTGACTGCCTCCGCCGAAAATTGCCTTTAAGAGCGTTGACTTGCCCGTGCCGTTTTCACCGACAAGCGCAACCTTTTCACCGCGACGAATATTCAATTGCCCCCCTGATATAAGCCGTTTACCGCCGATTTCAAGGTCTAACCCCTCTATTTTCAACACGTTTTCATAGGGGGGATATTCATAGTCGAATTTAAAATTTACACTGTATTTGGGGGTATAAGGCTTTTCTAAAATTTCCATTCTTTCAAGCTTGTTTACCCTGCTTAAAGCCGACCGCGCGGTTGTCGCACGCACAATGTTTCTGTCGACGTAGTCCTGCAGTTTTGCAATTTCTACCTGTTGAGCTTCGTATTCCTTTAGTAACCTTGCCTGTCGCTCCGCCTTTAAAACCTTGTACTTTGAATAGTTGCCCGAAAAGGACAAAAGCTTTTTATTCTCGATTTCAAGTATTTTTTGAGTGATTTTATCGAGAAAATATCTGTCGTGAGAAACCACGAGAACCGCGCCCTTGAAAGCCGTAAGGTAGTCCTCCAACCAGAATAAAGTGGCAATATCGAGGTGGTTTGTCGGTTCGTCGAGAATAAGAAGGTCGGGTTGCTCCAATAAAAGCCTTGCAAGTTTGAGCCTTGTTTTTTCTCCGCCCGACATTGTTTCTATGTTCTGTTCGTACCTGTCAATAAAGCCCATTCCGTTTAAAACGGTCTTTATTTTAACCTCGACGTTGTAACAGTCCTTCGACGCGATAAACCCGTTTAAACTCTCCAATTGAGCCGAAAGTCGGGCATATTCGGGGGTTAAATACTCGCAAGCCGACAATTGACGGGATAGCTTTTCAAGCTTTTCTATTGCGGCAAGCTCAACTTTAAACACTTCGAGCATCTCGTTATAAACGGTATTTCCGCTTAAATAGCCGCCGTTCTGTTCGAGATAGCCTATGCGGATACCGTTCTTAATTATGATATCTCCGCTGTCCGCAAACAGTTCACCCGATATAAGTTTGATAAGCGTAGTTTTGCCCTCTCCGTTTGCGCCGATAAGCCCCACTCGCTCCCCTTCGTTTATAGCGAAATCAACATTCTCGAATATTAAATTGTCGCCGTAAGAAAATGTGGCGTTATTGACGGAAATAAGCATTTTAAAAGTCCCATTTAGGTATAAATTGTTCGCTTGCGCTTGCAAAATCCTGTATAAATACGTTTTTTAGCCCTGCCGAGCGCACGGCTTCAAGCACGCGCTCGTACTCGCGCGGAGTTATTCTGCGCTGCAACTCGCTGAATTGAGAAATATCACCGAAGGGCGTATATTGGCTCATAAGGCTCAGATGCACGTCCTCTGGCAACGTAGAAATGAATTTAACTACGTTTATAGAGTCATAGACGGCAAGCGGCATAATGAGGTGTCTGACAATACAACCGGAAAGCATTTTGCCGTCTTGGCGCATATTAAGGGGCTTCTGCGACATAAACCTGACTGCGTTTAAAGCATAGTCGGAATAATCGGGCCGCGATGTATAGCGCTTTGAAAGAGCATTGTCGATAAATTTAAGATCGGTAAGCCAAACGTCGACAAATCTGTCGGCAATGCTGAGCGCCTCTTGCGTTTCATAGCCGTGAGTGTTGTAAACAATGGGGATTTTAGGGTGATAAATTTCAATTGCCCCCATAATATGGCTTAAATAATGGGTTGGATTGACTAAATTTATGTTTTCTGCACCCATAGCTTCAAGCTCGGCAAAAATTTGCGCAAGCCTATATTTATCTATTTCTTTTCCGCGTTGATTACGGGAAATTTTGAAGTTTTGACAGAACACGCACTTCAACGAGCAGCCGCAAAAGAATATGCAGCCGCTGCCGTTTTTATGGGATATGGGCGGCTCTTCAAATTGATGAAGATAATATTTGGCTATTTTTATATCCTTTACGCCGCAGACTCCGGAAACTTTTTGCCTGTCCGCGCCGCATTTTACGGGGCATTGGGTGCATAGCATAGATACATTATAAAATAAAAAGCGCGAAAAGGCAAATTTTTATTGACAAGATTTGAGCTAATTGTTATAATACATTCAAACCTATAAAGAGTGTGCGAGAGAACGGCTTTACGACCACACAGCAACCTGCAATGCAAGGTGCTAATGCCGAACCGATGGGATAATAATTATTGACGCTCCCCTTCGGTTGAGGGAGTTTTTTTATGTTTGAAAACGTTGTTTTGGAGAAAATAACTGCCGACAAAAAGCTTTTATACTTTGAAATGTCGAAGGATTTTTACGCCTCGGGAGTTACAAACTCGGTTATTACAAACGAAGGACGCGAAAAGTTCTTTAAGGAAATAGAGCTTGGAGAGATAGTCAAAGCCTATTTTATCAAGTGCGAAAGCGAAATTTTGGGATACTGCGTTTGCTGCCTTTCCGCCTCACAGGAGGCTTGCGGCAGAGTTATGTGGCTGGACGAGCTTTATATTAAACCCCACTGCCGCGGCAAAGGCGTCGGCAAAAAGGTGTTTGCCGCTTTAGAAAAGAGCGACGAATATGATTTTATAAGGCTGGAAGTCGAAAAGGACAACGACAGAGCATTAAAACTGTACACTTCTTTAGGCTACAAGGACGCAAACTATTTATCACTTTATAAAAAAATTAATTGAGGATTTTACGGTATGAAGAAATTTTTTACAAGCGAGAGTGTGACCGAAGGTCATCCCGACAAACTTTGCGATAATATTTCCGACGCGATTGTCGACGAAATTTTAAAACAAGACCCCGAAGCGCGTTGCGCCGTCGAGTGCTGCGCGGCATATGACAGACTGCTTATTATGGGAGAGGTTACCACATTTGCGGAAGTCGACTATGAAAAGATTGCAAGAAACACCATTCAAAATATAGGCTATAAACACGGCTCGTTTGCGTTCGACAAGTGCAAAATCGACGTGGCGGTTCATAGACAGAGCCCCGACATTGCAATGGGCGTTGACAGGACACAGAGCGCGGACGTACGCGACAGCTTCGGCGCAGGAGACCAGGGAATGATGTTCGGCTATGCGTGCAGGGAAACCGAGGAGCTTATGCCGCTGCCTGTTGCGCTTGCACACAGGCTTGCGTTCAGGCTTGCCGAAGTGAGAAAGTCGGGGTTGTTGGATTATCTTCGTCCCGACGGCAAGACGCAGGTTACGGTTGAGTACGACGGTAAAATTCCCAAGAGAATAGACGCGATTGTAGTTTCGGCACAGCACAACTCGAAAGTTACGCAGGAAAAGCTTAAACAGGATATTTTAAAGTACGTTATCGGCATTGTGCCCAAAGAGCTTTTGGACGAAAACACAAAGTATTTTATAAACCCCACGGGCAGGTTTGAAATCGGCGGCCCCGAGGGTGACAGCGGACTTACTGGAAGGAAGATTATCGTCGACACTTACGGCGGAAGATGCGCGCACGGCGGCGGAGCTTTTTCGGGTAAAGATTGCACAAAAGTTGACCGTTCGGCGGCATATATGGCAAGGTTTATTTGCAAAAATCTTGTTGCGGCAGGGCTTTGTGACGAAGTGGAATTGCAGGTTGCGTATGCGATTGGAATTGCAAAACCCATATCTGTTTTTGTGGACACTTTCGGCACGGGAAAGCTTGACGACGGAGAAATTGCCGACATAGTTTTAAAGGAATTCGACCTTAGACCCTACTCGATTATTCAAACGCTCGAGCTGAGAAAGCCCGTATTCTTACAGACGGCGGCTTACGGACATTTCGGTAAAGTCGGCTTGCCCTGGGAACGGTTGACAAAAGTAGAAGATTTGAAAAAATATCTATAAAAAAAGACGGCAACTGCCGTCTTTTTTATTTCAACGTTTAATAAGCTCGAGCGTAAATAATTAAATGCTTGGCTGCTTTACCGCATACAGCGCACTTTTCGGCGATCTCTCCCTCTGCGTACACCCTTGCCGTTGCCGCGGTTTGCGCCTTTATTTTATCCTCGCATTCGCGACAGCCGCACCAGCCGGCTTTGACAAAATTGCCGCCCTCTACTCCCTTTAAAATTCCGTCGACGTCCTCGGCGTACACGATTTTGTTATCGCGCCTTACCCGAGCTGCCTCCAACATTTCCTTTTGAACTTTTTCGAGCAACAATGCTATTTGCGTTTGAATACCGTCAAGAGCGACGGGGCACTTTTCAAGCGTATCCCTTCGGAATACAAGCGCTTTGCCATCTTCTATATCGCGGGGTCCGAGCTCTATTCTCAAAGGCACGCCCTTCATCTCCCATTCGTTAAACTTCCAGCCGGGGCTGTTGTCCGTATCGTCAAGCTTAACGCGGATGCCTGCGGCCTGAAGGGTCTGTTGAATTTGTCCGCAGACCTCCATAACGTTGCCCTTTTTTGCCGCTATGGGAACTATAACTACCTGCAAAGGCGCAACCTTGGGCGGCAAAACAAGACCGCGTTGGTCACCGTGAGCCATGATTAAAGCGCCTATAAGACGGGTTGAAACGCCCCAGCTTGTGGTATATGCAAGCTTTTGCGCGCCGTCCTTATCGAGATATTTTATATCAAAAGCTTTTGAAAAGTTTTGTCCGAGATAGTGGCTTGTGCCTGCCTGCAAGCTTTTGCCGTCCTTCATCATAGCTTCCATGCCGTAGGTAGCAACCGCGCCTGCAAATTTTTCTTTTTCGGTTTTTCTGCCGCAGATGACGGGAATTGCGAGAACGTTTTCGGCAAATTCTTTATACACTTCAAGCATTTGCAGCGTTTCGTCAACCGCCTCCTGTTCGTTTGAATGGGCGGTGTGTCCTTCCTGCCACAAAAATTCGGAAGTTCTCAAAAAGGGACGGGTAGTCTTTTCCCAACGCATAACGTTTGCCCATTGATTGATTTTTATGGGCAAATCGCGGTAGGACTGCAACCACTTCGAGTACATATTTCCGAAAATCGTCTCCGACGTGGGACGGATTGCAAGCGGTTCGGCAAGTTCTTCACCGCCGGCGTGGGTTACGACGGCTACCTCGGGAGCAAAGCCCTCGACGTGCTCCGCCTCTTTCGTAAAATAACTCATGGGAATAAGCAAGGGGAAATATGCGTTTTCGTGACCCGTTGCTTTGAAACGGCAATCAAGCTCGCGCTGAATATTTTCCCAAATAGCGTAACCGTAGGGGCGTATTATCATAGTGCCCTTTACGGGGCCGTAGTCGACGAGTTTAGTCTTTAAAACAACGTCGGTGTACCATTGGGGAAAGTCCGCTTCAATGTCGGCAATCTGCTCGACAAAATTATCCTTAGACATATAAAACCTCTTTTTAAAATTCCAACATATTATAACATAACGGGCAACGAAAACAAAGCGTTTTAAAACATTTTTAATAATTTTTGTTTGGAAAAATACTTGTAATAAACGTGCGTTTATAGTATAATTATCTCGTATGCAATTACAAGACTTGAAAAAACTTAAAAGCGGTACCGACGTACGCGGAGTTGCCGTCGGCACGCCCGAGCAAATCACCCTTACGGACCAAGCCGTAACGTTGATTGTAAAGGGCTTTTTAAAGTGGCTGTCCCAAAAAACGGGAAAAACGCGCTTTAAAATTGCTGTCGGAAACGACTCGAGAATTTCCGCGGAAAGGATTATTAGCTGCGTTAAGAACGCCTGCATAACCTCGGGAGCGGATTTTGTATATACGGGGCTGTCCTCCACTCCGTCAATGTTCATACTTTTGAAAGAGTCGGACTTTTTATGCGACGCGTCGATTATGATTACCGCCTCGCACCTGCCCTACGACAGAAACGGGCTGAAATTTTTCACGCCCGACGGAGGACTTGACTCTAAGGATATAGACGAAGTTTTGTACTGTGCCGCGGAAGGCAATTTTCTTTCGGGAAAAGGAAAATGCGAAAACAAGAGCTTTATGGACGAGTATTGCAAAATTCTCGTTGCAAAAGTTGAAAAAGAATGTGGAATACTTCCTTTAAAAGGGAAGAAAATAATAGTGGACGCCGGGAACGGCGCAGGCGGATTTTTTACTGAAAAAGTTTTGAAACCTTTGGGCGCGGACACGACGGGAAGCCAATTTCTCGAGCCTGACGGGCGCTTTCCGAACCATATACCAAACCCCGAGGACAAGCAGGCAATAGACAGCCTGTCGCGTGCGGTTATAAGAGAAAAAGCAGACCTCGGCATAATTTTCGACACAGACGTCGACAGAGCGGCGTGCGTTGACGAGCACGGCGGAGAAATTAACAGAAATGCGCTTATCGCGCTTGTTTCCGCAATACTTTTAAAGGATAAAAAGGGCGTTATAGTCACAGACAGCGTGACGAGCAACGGACTTACCGAGTTTATAGAAAGTATCGGCGGCAAACATCTGAGGTTTAAGCGCGGTTATAAAAACGTCATAGGCAAATGCGTAGAATTGAACGAAAGCGGCACATATTCCCCCCTTGCCATCGAAACTTCGGGACATGCGGCGTTTAAGGAAAATTATTATCTTGACGACGGCGCGTACCTGATTACGAAAATACTTATCTGTCTTTCAAATCAAGCAAAAGACAACAAGA
This sequence comes from uncultured Christensenella sp., assembly GCA_910585685.1. GTDB lineage: Bacteria > Bacillota > Clostridia > Christensenellales > Borkfalkiaceae > Coproplasma. The sequence continues at coordinate 12,277 of CAJUEO010000006.1, read as the reverse complement.
GCCTTACCTCTTTGATTGAAAACTTAAAGCGACCTGCCGAAGAGGGTGAAGTGCGCATTTCTTTCAACGGCAACAGCGCCGACTTTAAAGCCGAGGGCAAACAAGTCATCGAAGATTTAAAAAATTTTGCGCAGTCGAAAGAAAACATGCAGCTTGCCCCCGACAACTATGAGGGCGTCAAGTTTACGACAAAATTCGGCACTGTTATCGTGAGAATGAGCGTTCACGACCCCGTGATGCCTATAAATTTCGAAAGCGACGACATTGGCGGAACAAAGCTTGTTGCTTGTCAGCTTTTGGAAATTTTGAGTTCATACCGTTTTTTAGAGCTTGAAAATTTAACAAATTATACATTGTAAGGAGAAAAACCTATGTCAATCGAGAATAAATGCGTAGACACGATAAGAATTCTTTCAGCCGAAGCAATTCAGCGCGCAAAGTCGGGACACCCCGGTATTTGTATGGGTGCCGCGCCCATAGGCTTTGAAGTGTTTGCCGAATTTTTGAATTTCAGCTACAACAACCCCAAATGGGACAACCGCGACAGGTTTGTGCTTTCGGCAGGACACGGGTCAATGCTCCTATACTCGCTTTTACACCTCTTTGGCTATGACGTGACGAAAGAGGACATAATGAACTTCCGTCAGTTCGGTTCGCGCACTCCCGGTCACCCCGAGTACGGCAAGACCGCAGGTGTAGAAACCTCGACGGGTCCGCTTGGACAGGGCATAGGAAACGCAGTCGGCTTTGCAGTTGCCGAAGAACACCTGGCTGCCGTTTTCAACAAGCCCGGCTATAAAATCGTAGACCACTACACTTATGTTTTATGTGGTGAAGGTTGCCTCGAAGAGGGCTTGGGCTATGAAGCCTGCTCGTTTGCAGGCACGCAAAAGCTCGGCAAATTAATTCTGCTTTACGACAAGAACAACATAACAATCGAAGGAAATATCGAAACTAATTTCAACGAGGACATTGTTGCACGCTTCAACTCGCAGGGTTGGCAGGTAATACGCGTGCCCGACGCTTGCGACCTTGTTGTGCTTAAATCCGCAATAGAAAAAGCAAAGTCGGACTTGACAAGACCTTCGATTATCATATGCAATACGAAAATAGGACACGGCTCCCCTCTCGAAGCAAGCGAAAAGTGCCACGGCGCACCGCTTGGAGAGGAAAACCTTGCAACTACCAAAAAGATTTTCAATTGGACGGAAGAGCCCTTTGAAGTGCCCGAGGACGTCAAGGAATATTGCCGCAATTTAGCCGAAAAGAAGCTTGCCGCAGAACAGAAATGGAACAAGCTGTTTGAAAACTATCAAAAACAGTACCCCGAACTTGCAAAGCTGTACAATCAATATATGAACGGCTTTGACATCGATTTTACCGAGCTTTACTCCTATTTCCAATTTACCGCTCCCGAAGCGACGCGCGTTTCCGGCGGAAAAGTTTTAAACGAGCTTGCAAAGCTTATGCCAAACCTTTTGTCGGGTTCGGCAGACCTTGCCCCCTCCACTCAGACCGAGCTTAAATGCTCGGGCAAGTTTACGCCTATCAACAGGTCGGGACGCAACATTCAGTTCGGTATCCGCGAACACGCTATGGCGGCTATTTGTAACGGTATTCAGGTTCACGGCGGTCTGCGCATTTTATGCTCGACGTTCTTCTCGTTTTCGGACTATATGAAGGCAGGCATAAGGCTTAGCGGACTTTTGGACGTGCCCGTCATATACGTTATGACGCACGACTCGATCGGCGTCGGAGAGGACGGCCCCACTCATCAACCCGTAGAACAGCTTATTGCTCTCAGGTCTATTCCAAATGTTAAAGTATTCAGACCGTGCGACGGAAAGGAAACGGTTGCAGCCTATATTTCGGCGTTCACACAACAATCCCCGACTGTATTGGTGCTTTCAAGGCAAAATCTAAACCAACACGAAGGCACGGGCATTAAAGCGCTTGCCGGCGGATACGTTATCGACGACTGCAAAGGAAAGCCCGACGTAATTTTAATTGGCACGGGTTCTGAAATCGATACTTGCGTAGGCGCGAAAGAGCTGCTTGCGAACGAAGGTATTAAGGCGCGTGTTGTATCGATGCCGAGCATTGAGGAATTCGAAAAACAGACACCCGAGTACCGAGAACACATATTACCGAAAGCGGTAAAGGCGCGCGTTTGCGTTGAGGCGGCTTCGCACTATGCCTGGTATAAATACTGCGGTGATTTCGGTGAAGTTGTGGCAATGCACACGTTCGGCATTTCCGCACCGGCAAACGTACTGTTTAAGCACTTCGGCTTTACTGCCGAAAACGTTGCCGAAAAAGCTAAACTTTCAATCGAAAAAGTTAAAAAAGGTTAAACTAAAACAAGCGTCGACCTATTAAGGTCGGCGCTTGTTTTCTACTTATTATTTATATTTTTTACAATTGCAAAAGTTATTAAAGCGGAAGCAGCAATCAAACCTAAACAAATTCCCAAAATTATCAGACAAGCAACTATACCTAAAGCAAACAAATTAATTCCGGCATACATATTCATAGCAAGGCAACTTATTCCCACAACTGTAACAGCAATTACAAAACACAATAAAGCCGCCAATAAAATTATAAAAATATAATTTAATATAAATTTTTGAATTTCCTGTTTGTGAAATTTTAAAATACCGACAAAATATGACAACAGCAATATAGCGCCGACAACCGCAGATAGTAAACCTATAATATGCGGAACAATTATACCCCAGCCCGTTCGCAAATAAGCTGTATCTTTAGTAAATCCGGAAAGCCTTGTGCATAATGTTGCGGAATAAATATTTCCATCGGATTCATCTTTATAGGATAGCGCGTCAATTATTTCTCTGTCCCTTTGCAGTTCTCCGCTCAGCTTATAAAGCACCTCGCATTTATCCAAATCATACCCGTTTCTATTTTTATAAAAGCCGCTTTTAACAAACACATACTGTATAGGGTGTTCACCCTGCATAAGCGTATAAAATTTTTTATCACAATCAACTATATATACGTCGTCGGAATGTGTGTAATCTGCATAAGTTTTTTCATTGGCATAGTCATACCTGCCTTTAAACTCATTTTTATCCTCTTCGGTAGAATAAACGCCCACAATGGTTAGTCCGTCAAGCTTTTTACCGAGTAAATCATCAGGGCTTTTTATTTCGTAATTCCTGCCGTTATCACTTACGTCTTTATAGCCGAACCGCATAAAAATATCGGCTTGAAAATCGGTTATCGCTATCTCTTCAAAGTTTTCGGGCAACCTACAATTTTTAGTCAACCGCGAGTCGGGAACAAGCGACGCGTCGTTTACGCCCGTTTGCGGATTGAGTTCTATAACCCTTGAAGCCATATAATTTCTGCCAAAGTAATTATAGAGATTATATTGTTCTGCAAACGGCAAATTATTTTCGGCAAAACTACCGATGTTTAACGCTTTACTACCGTAAGTAGACGGTATGATAGGCATTACCGAAGTGTATTCGCTTAAAATTTTAAGTTGGGTTGACTGCAACGGAATATTAACGCTAACGGTGCCATTTAACTTTTCAATGCGTTTATCCACCTTACCCGTCAAAACGACAGTTTTATACTGGTTGTCGTATGCGCTTGAAAGCTCTGCCGTCACGAGGTCTGTAGTAGCGGCAACAAACGAAAATCCGTATGCTACAGCGGCTACAACAATGAGTATGAGAGCAAATATCAGCTTAACTATTTTATAATTTAGGCAGGAAAACAATTTTAAAATTGCGCGTTTATAAGAAGTTTCATTTAAATTTACTTCCGTAGATTGCGATTTTTTCATCATTTTTCCAGCCTTTTTAGATATTTATTTTAGAATTTGAAATATTAATTGAATAATCAACTTTTGATAAATCTGTACCATATGTAACATACCTAAACCCATCTTTTACATATGAAACAGCAATTGAAGTTGCAAACCAATTTTGCGATATATCTACTTGTACAGAGCTACGTTTTTTTACTTCTACAGCTTTAATATCGCTTAAATTAGTCCAATTTTGCGCATCACCCGTATTACACATTTTTGTATTATATTCAACATTTACATCATAATAATTTAAATTTGTGATACTAACTGACCAGCATGCAGAATTCCACCATCCGTCTGTAAACTTATCAATAGAAATTAATAAATATGACGCATCTACATATATCAACATAGTTAACATTCCTTTAGTTAAATGCAATGGCATACAAGGCATTGTTTCAGGTTCAAAATTAAAATCTCTATTACTGCATATATTCATTCCACCGCTATAATATGAAGCAAAAACTAATTCAGAACAATACCAGCTTGAAGAATTAAAATCTGTTTTTGTTTTAGAGTAATCTAATGAATATGATTTACCTATTTGTGCTTTCACAAAATTTCTTGCCTTAGTGACAACTCCCAATTCTCCAGCACGATACACGCGGAAAATACTTACGCCAAATCTTGTCATTCTTTCATCATCTAAAACGCCATAATTAACACCACTTGCTACCGCTTCAATAGTTTGTATGTAACTTCCATAATCAGAATCCTGATAAGTGTTATAAATAAATGCCGCATGTTTTGCCGCCGATTTTGATGCACTTTCATATATTATATCACCATTTCTAATTTCAGAATAATCAACAGCTTCATATATAGGTTGTCTTTTAAAATAGCTCGATGATGTATAGCTTTCATCTCCCAAATTCATGCCCAGAATATAATCTTCATCTGGAGATAAAATTTGCAAATATTCTCCAAACAATTGAATTTCTGAACTATCATTAACTTTATATTTGTTGCATTGTAAACTCGTAATATTTGAATTTATATTTAAAAAATCTTCTTCTTCAAATGATTCGGAAAAATCCTTTATACTTTTATTTTGAGAATAATATTTTTTTATAAATTCCTCTAAACTTATTACATTTTGAATATTAAAATATTTGTTTCTAACTTTATTGTAATAATAATTAAAAACATCTGTATATGAAATAATTTCTTTTGTTGTAGTATCATCCACTGCAGGTACAGTAACTGCAGAATTATTATTTTCAGCACTTACAGTCATAACATTATTTCCACACAAAAAACTACTAAAGAAAACCAAACACATCATCATAGCAAAAAATGTAAATACCATATTTTTTAAACTTTGCAACTTCTTCATTTTTTCATAACCTCCCAAAATTTTTTACAACTATCAAAAAATAATTCTTCTTATTTTAAGATTAACAGATTTTCCATTTTTTGTCAATATTGATTTTTAAAATTACAATTAAAAACCTATTGATGACTATCAATAGGTTTTTTACTTTCTACTTATTTTCCCTTGCGGTGGCAAGCATAAGCTTTATTCTGTTTTCTTGATTTACACGGGTTGCGGAGGGGTCGTAATCGACTGCAACGATATTTTCGTTTTTATACAGAGTTTTGAGGGTGCGTATAGTGCCCTTGCCTGCAATGTGGTTCGGAAGGCAGCCAAAGGGCTGCGCGCAAACTATATTAGGCACACCTGTTTCGGCAAGCGCAGCCATTTCCGCCGGAATTAGCCAGCCCTCCCCCATTTTCACGCCCTGATTTATCACTTTATCTGCGCACTTGCGCAAGTGTTCAAAATCGTGAACGGGCGCAAAATTTCCGTCCTTTTCAAACTGCTTTATAATATTTTTCTGCATACCGTGTACAATTTTATAGACTATACTGTATATAAACGCGGTAAATTTATTGTGACCGTACAGCCTGTAATCGTTTATGACGTTGACAATACAGTACAATACAAAATCCAACAGCGCAGGCACGACGGGTTCGCAGTTTTCGGAAAGTAAAAACTTTTCAAGCTCGTTATTTCCGAGTGCTGAATATTTGACGTAAATTTCCCCGACAATGCCGACTTTAGTCTTTTCAAGCTTGTCCCGTTCTATATTCGAAAAGATTTTTATAATTTCCTTGTTTATCTTTTTATATTTATTGTAGCCGCCGTTTTTAAATTTATCGACCACAAAACTGACGGCAGCTTCTCTTGCCGCATCCGCTTGCCCGTCAGTTTTTTCATAGGGCTTTGTCTGGTTATAGCACCACATAATGCTGTCACCGTAAATTATGGCGTATGCAAATTTAAGGAAAAGTTTTACCCCTATTTCAAACGAACTCTCCTTTTCAAGTCCGGAAAAATTGACAGACACTACGGGCACCTGCGGAAACTCGGCATTAATTGCCTTGCGTATAAGCGGCATATAGTTGGAAGCGCGACAGCCGCCGCCCGTCTGCGTTATCATAAGCGCGGTGTGTTCCAAATCGTATTTTCCGCTCTTTAAAGCGTCGATGTATTGCCCTACCACGCAAAGGCAGGGATAGCAAGTGTCGTTATGGACGTGTTTAAGCCCCTCGTCAATAACCGTTCTTGTGTTGTTTTTTAAAACCTCCACGTCATAGCCCTCTAATTTGAGAACTTGCTCGATAATCTCGAAATGCCAGGGCAACATATCGGGGACAAGTATCTTGTGCGTGGATTTCATCGATTGTTTCCACTTGGGATATACTGTTGAATAATCTCTTTCGTTCATTTTTTTGCCGCCTCGTCTATTGCCGCAAGCATACTTCGAAGCCGTATTTTAACGACGCCGAGGTTGTTTATTTCGTCTATCTTTATCTGTGTGTAAAGCTTGCCGTTTTTTTCTAAAATAGAACGTACTTCGTCGGTAGTTATGGCGTCGAGTCCGCAGCCGAACGACACCAACTGGACGAGATTTACGTTTTTACGCTTTGAAACAAAGTCCGCAGCCCTATAAAGCCTTGCGTGGTAAGTCCATTGATTTAAAACGTTGACCTTTACGTTGTCACCCTTTTCAAAAATGCTGTCCTCGGACAACACCGCAAGATTGAGCGATGTCAAAAGTTTATTTATGCCGTGGTTTATTTCGCTGTCCAAATGATAGGGTCTGCCGGCAAGAACTATTACCTGTTTGCCCTCTGTTTCCGATTTCCACAATATTTCGTCCGCCTTGGACTTTACGTCGTTGCGATAACCGTCAAGACGCGCAAACCCGACTTTGAGAGCGCGCTTTATCTCTCCCGATTTAAGCTTATAAGCAGAAAGCGCGGATTTTAACGTTTTAACTGTCTTATCGGGCATATTCAAATCGAGATATGGCATTATAAAATTAGAGTTGTTAAGGCGCTCGTTATTTGCTTTTAAAAGCTCGGGATAGTACGCCACGACGGGACAGTTGTAGTGATTTGTGGAGCAGTGCTCGTCTAAATTATAGCTTTCACAGGGCATAAATATGAAGTCAACGCCCCTGTCCAAGAGGCTTTCGACGTGTCCGTGTATGAGCTTTGCAGGATAACATGCCGTATCGGAAGCGACTGTGTGCTGTCCCTTGAAATACAGTTCGCGAGACGACGAGTCGGAAAGTACGACTTCGAAACCGAGCGTTTCGAAAAAGCCTGCCCATATGGGCAACTGCTCATACATTCCAAGCTGCATACATAGCCCGACTTTGCCGCGTTTTTTGCTGTTTATAACGCCTTCGACGCACTGCAAAAGTCTGGTTTGTTTATAGCGGTAGATGTCGTAATCGTCGGAAACTGGTTTAAGCCCTGCGCCCTTTTCGCACTTGTTGCCTGAAATATATTTTCTGCCGTCTCCAAAAGATATAATATTTACGTTGCAATTGGACGTACAGCCGCGGCAATTTGTAGAACGGGATTTATATGTAAAGCTTTCAAGCTCGTCGCGCGTCGCGGTTGTGCTCTCTCCGAAAATATTTTCCTTTGCGTACAGAGCCGCACCGAAAGCGCCCATAAGTCCCGAAATTCCCGGACGGATTACGTTTTTGCCCGTTTCAAGCTCGAACGAGCGAAGCACTGCGTCGTTTAAAAATGTGCCGCCTTGTACAACTATATTTTCGCCCAACTCATCGGCGCTTGTTGCGCGTATTACCTTGTAAATTGCATTTTTTACTATCGACGAAGAAAGTCCGGCAGAAATATCCTCGACGGTGGCGCCGTCCTTTTGCGCCTGTTTTACCGCACTGTTCATAAACACCGTGCAGCGCGAACCGAGTTCGACGGGGTTTGCGGCATACAGACCTTTTTCGGAGAACTTGTCTATTTCCAGCCCCATAGCACGGGCAAAAGTCTGAATAAACGAACCGCAGCCAGAAGAGCAGGCTTCGTTAAGCATTATCGAGTCTATTGCGCCGTTTTTAATTTTAAAACACTTGATATCTTGTCCGCCGATATCTATTATAAAGTCGACTTTCGGGTTGAAGTGCAGCGCGGCTTTAAAGTGCGCGACCGTTTCGACAATTCCGAAGTCGGCTTTTATTGCGCTCTTTATAAGGTCTTCACCGTAGCCCGTCACCGCGCTTGCGCGGATTTTTAGTCTATTGTCCGTCAAAGCGTAGAGTTCTTTAAGTCTTTCGACTACAATATCGAGCGGTTGTCCGTTGTTTGATTGATAATGCGACCACAATATTTTACAGTCGGGAGTTATCAACATAAGCTTTGTGGTAGTCGAGCCGCTGTCTATGCCGAGAAAACAATCCCCCTCGTAATTTGCTATGTCGCAAAACTGCAAGTCGGTTGCCCTGTGGCGCTTGACAAACTCGGCGTATTGCTGAGTATTTTCAAACAGGCGTCTGCCCGTAACTATTTCGTTTCCCGAAGCTGCACTTGTTATCTTTTCAATGATATCTTCGATTTTTTTGCCGCTTTCGCCAACAGAGTGCAATGCCGCGCCGATAGCCATAAAGCAAGGGGCGTTTTCCGGAAAAACGGAGTGAGCGTCGTCAAGCTTCAATGTTTTTACAAAGGCTTGTCTTAACCCCTGCAAAAAGTGCAAAGGTCCGCCCAAAAAGAGTACTTTACCGCAAATTTTTCTGCCCTGCGCAAGTCCCGAAACGGTTTGGTCGACTACGGCTTGAAAGATAGAGGCGGCTATATCAGATTTTTTTGCGCCCTGATTTAAGAGCGGTTGAATGTCGGATTTAGCAAATACTCCACAGCGCGAAGCTATAGGATAAGTTTTTTCGGCTTTAAGCGAAAGTTCGTCCATCTCCTCGACGGAAACGTTCAAAAGCGTTGCCATCTGGTCGATAAATGCGCCCGTACCGCCGGCGCACGAACCGTTCATGCGTTGTTCGGTACCGCCTGTGACAAATATAATTTTAGCGTCCTCTCCGCCGAGTTCTATCGCAACGTCCGTATCCGAGTGAAGTTTGCGTATGGCAATAAACGCAGCCTGAACTTCCTGAACAAAGTTTATGCCGCTGCGCTGTGCCAACCCCAAGCCGGCGCTGCCCGTAATTGAAACACAGTACTCTCCGCCGAACTTTTGCTTGATTGTATTTAGCTCGGCAAGAACTGTTTGCTTAACGTTTGCAAAATGCCGAACATATGAAGAATAAATTAAATTACCGCTCTCATCGATTACAGCCGCCTTTACGGTTGTTGAACCGACGTCTATGCCCAAAAGTTTCATAAATAATTCCGTAGCCGACTATATATACTCGGCGTGATTGTATTCAAAAAAATTATAACATAAATTATATTTCTTTTTCAATGGATAAACACAATTTTTATGTTAATTTTTTATGAAATTTTTGTCAATGCGAATATTTGCGCTTAGTTGCCATTCCGCCGCGGATATGCCGCTCGGACAGGTTTTTATCCAACACCATTCTCACTTCTTCAAACAGCTTTGCATCGACGTTTTTAAGTCGTTCGGTTACGTCTTTATGTACGGTTGTAATCATTTGGAACGATTTGTGGCATAAGTGCTATTTCATCCGTCTTTGAATCGTCCTTTATAGCGACTGTGCAGTCGATTCCCAACTCTTCTGTAAGGTGGAGATAGATATCTACGTTGCCGTCCTTATCCACCTCTATCCGCTGAATGATTTTGCGGAGCTGTGCGTTCGTCATCTGCGACACATCGACGATGTCCTCAATGGATCGGAAAGTCTTGTTCAAGATTCCCGTCAGCTTATCATACTTGGTTAAGTAGTAGGTTACCAATTTCAATTCTTTCTCTATGAGTTCAATTCGCTGTTTGACACCTGCTAGTTGGCGGTTAAGTTCCTCTCTTGAAATCAAGTCATCGGTATACATATCCATATATTTCTGCCTTGACTTAGTTAGCTTGGTTAATTCTGTGTTCAGCTCCTTTTCTATGTTGATGTTATCATCCTTCGCTCTGTATACCTTCTCGAACTCAGAGACAACATACTTTACGACATTCTTTTGATTTGCGAGAATTTCGGCAAAATAGCCGTTCAGTGCATTTATAAGTTCACCTTCGGGAATACTTGTCTTATTTGCACAACTATCCGCTCCTTTGCCATTTCTGCCCGAACACACCCAAGTAACGTAGGTATTTTTATAGGTGCGTTCAACTCGTCTAAATGACCAACCGCAGTCCTTACACTTTATCAAGGTGGAGAAAAGGAACTTGTTGCTGTGGCGCACCTTATCCAGTTTGAAGGTCTGTCCTCGGCTTGCAAGAATCCTTTGCACCGCCTCGTATTCTTCAGGCTCGATAATCTTGAGTTCGGGACGTTCTGTTACCATCCACTCAGAGCTGTCCTTTTGCTTTCTCTGTCCCGTTAAAAAGTCGGATACTTCTTGCTTACCGTTAATAATCTTGCCCGTGTAAATCTCGTTTGTGAGTATGCGCACCACTGCATTTGCCGACCAAGCACAACTGCGTTTGGTTTTTATTCCCCTAGCATTGAGCAGGTTGGCTATCTTTGCTGCGCCGTAGCCTTCTTCACGGTACATACAAAAAATGCGACGAACCACGTTCGCCTCATCCTCGTTGATTGCAAGCTTGAAGTAGTCTCCGTTGGTTTTATCGTAACCGAATACAAGGTTAGGAACTCTTCCCTTTTCCGCATTTATCTTCTTGCCGAACTTGACACGCTTGGAAGTATTTGCACTCTCTTCTTGCGCCAAGGCACCAAAAATTGTCAATACAAATTCACTGTTGCCCATACTCGTCATATTTGCCGTTAAAAACTGCGTTTCAATTCCGAGAGCTTTCAGCTTACGGATATTCTGCAACAAGTCAACCGTATTTCTGGCAAATCGTGAGATATCCTTTACCACAACTAGGTCAAAACGCCTTCGCTCGGCATCCGCCATCATTTTCAGGAATTCTTTTCTGTTTTTAATCTTTGTTCCCGAAATTCCTTCATCGGCATAAAGCTGCACAAGTGTATCGCCGGTTCTTTGCGTATATTCGGCAAAGAATTTCTTCTGCGCTTCCAAACTATTCAATTGGTCTGCCTTGTCGGTCGATACACGACAATATGCCGCAATGTTCATTTCCCTAACTCCAGATTTTTTCTTGTCGCAACGGTGTACGATGTGTTTTCGTTGTGACACACATTACCATACTTTCAAAGTAATATCCAGCTAATACTCAATTATCTGCAGGACTATTTTTCGATTGATTCTCACTTTCGTCAAGTGACGCCATCGCTTCTTCTCTGATAATTCTTTCCACCCTTTCCATATTTGCATCAATACAAACACGAAGCAAGACACGAGTAAACGATTCTGCAGAATTCGAATTGTGGAATCTAAAATTGAGTTTTGGCTTGTCCATATTTTCTTTCATTTTGTATAACTTACGCCATCCATTCGACAAATATCACTATCTTTTGAGAAAATTCTCGCCCTACAAAGGATTGATGCCATTCTCCTGGCAGCTTTTGAGCTTAAGGTTAATTACCCTTTTGAATACCGTTTTTTTGCGCACGGAACCCCACGCCGATGCCCAAATAAATAATCGTAGAGATTTGACCGCCCCTACCCCCAAGTATCGCTTGGAAGTCATCAAGGCGGTCGCAATATTTTTTGTGACAGATTATTTGAACTTTGTCGCATTATGGTTTCATCCTTAAATAAAAAAGAATGCGCTAAAATTTTATGCGCATTTCCGTTGCATAGAAAAAGGCTCGTGAGCTTTCGCCCACAAGCCTATGCATATTTTTCCACGATATCATTTTACCATAAGAAAAGGTGTCACGCAAGTGTCATCGTGTGTCATTGGGGTATCATTGAGGTATCATTAGGTATCAAATTTACATTCAATAGTATGCAATCCTTGACATTTGCTTTTTTATCCAAAATGAACCTATTTGTAATTTTTCACGATACTATTTTATCACATTGCAATGTCTCACACAAGTGCCATTGATGTAACATCATGTACCACCTATGTAACATTGTGTATCATTTTTCAAAATTTAATCTTATCCATCT
>CAJUEO010000005.1 GCA_910585685.1 uncultured Christensenella sp. | reverse complement strand
TTAACCCTGCAAGATACGGTAGTTGCCGGATTTCAAAAAGATAAAGTATCCACTTCGTGGGTACTTTATTTTTTTGCCACAAAATTGAATTTTGTACATAATTAAACGATGAATCCGACCGATTGTGCCGTTTTTTATACTGAAAGTGCCGCAATGATTGAAAACATGATCCATTTAATTAGAATGAAAATTGTATTATTGTAATTAATCAGGCAATTTTGAAGGGAGGAAAAATGTTTAAAGTTGCGGTAGTTGACGACGAGCAGTCGGCGGTTGTTAATCTTGTTGCCCTAATTGAAAAGTACGGAAAAGAAGCAAAAAAAGAGTTCAACGTCGATTGTTATTCTTCTGGCGGCGCGTTGCTTACTTCGGGTTTTGAAGAGTACGACATAATATTTTTGGATATAGATATGCCCAATATGACGGGGCTCGAGCTTGCTAAAAGCATACGCAAGACAAACTCCAGCGTGCTTTTGATATTTTGCACAAACCTCGAACAGTATGCAATCAACGGCTATGAAGTAAGCGCGTTGGGATTTCTTATAAAGCCGGCTACGGAATTTGCCGTATTTAATATTTTAAAGAAGGCGTGTTCAAATCTTGAAAATCAAAAGAAGGAAAAGATAGTAATTAAAACAGTTCACGGCAGCGTGGTAGTTAGTTTGTCCGACCTTATTTACGTCGAAGTTTCGCGCCATATATTATATTATTGTATAATGCGCGACGGCGAGCCGACGGTGGTGCGCGGCAGAGGGTCGATGCAAAACGTGCTTAAAACAATAAATTACGACAACTTTGCAAGGTGCAGCACCTGTTATCTTGTCAACATAAACTACGTTCTGTGCATAAAAGACAACTTTGTCGAAGTGCCCGGCAACAGCCTTATGATAAGTAGAAATTTGCGCAAGCAGTTCATAGCAAAGGTTATGGAATACTTGTCCGCAGGGGGAACGATTGGTAGATAGATGAGAGAGTACGCGGATTTTATATCGTATATAATGGGCAACGAGTTTTTGTTTCAGTTGCTTTTGGTCAGTTTATTGGTTGTGCCCTGGCAACACCGACGCAACCTTTTTCCCGTGCGGTACGCAGTGTCGACAGCGATAATAATTTTAGTTTCCTCGCTTTTCAATCTGCCGCTTCCATACTATTACCTCATTATTTTCGCAATGTTTTTCGGTGCGGTTATTTTAAGCTTCGACTGCAAATTCGGTGAGGCGCTGTTTGTATCGCTGAATACCTATTGCGTTCAGTTTGTAATAAGCAATATGTCGTATATGTTGTATTTTCTGTTTTCGCAACCAAATTGGCAATTTGAAATGTTTTTTGCCGTGTCCGTTCCCGTGTTTGTCTTATCGTGCGCGCTGTTCTTCTATTTCTACACGCTGCATATCAGAAAGATAAGTAATTTACAGTTCAACAACATTACAGTGCTGTTTTCGACGGCAATATTTCTTGTAATAGCCGTGTTTATAACTTACTATATGCAAATCTGGATAGGCAACGACAACAACGCTCTGCGCATAGTCATGCGGCTGTTCTCAATCATCTTCGGCTGTACTGTATTCTTTGTCAATATTCTCAATATGCGCACGGTAACCGTTGAAGAGGAAAAAAAGCTTTTGTGCGCGCTTTTGAATAAGGATAAGGAATATTATGAGCGCGCCCGTATAAGTCAGGAAAAGCTGAATACCAAATATCACGACTTAAAGCAGCTTGTCAACAAGGGGGAAATCGACAGGGAATACCTCAAAGAGCTGGATATAGTGCGCAGTTTTTTTACGGGCAACCGCGCGCTTGACATTATACTTACCGAAAAGGCTATGCTCTGCGAGGAGGAAAATATCCGTTTGATTTGCTCGGTTGACGGCAAGTTGATAGAGTTTATGAAGCCCTATCATATATACTCGCTTATAGGCAACGCCATAGATAACGCCATTGAAAGCCTTAAAAAGATTGACGACGCGGACAAGCGCGAGCTTACTTTAAACATCGAGCGCAGAAACGATATGTGCGTAATATCGCTCAACAACTATTTCGAGGGCAGCCTTAAAATGAAGGACGGCTTGCCCGTAACTACTAAACTCGATTCGGACAACCACGGTTACGGCATAAAGAGTATAAGGGAAACGGTAAAGTCCTATCGCGGAGAGCTGTATATTTCTGCACGCAACAATATGTTCACTATTATGGCGGTTATCCCCGTAAGGTAGATATGAAAAAAAAGATTTTAGCAATTTTAACGGTGGCGGTATTGGTGCTTATTATACCGCTTTCCTGCATAATAACGGGCTTTGCACTGCCTCCGCAGTACGGCGCGACCTATTATGCGGAACTTCCCGATATGGTCAACCGATTGAAAACGACGGAGGGAAAAAGAATTATAGTCGTTGGCAACAGCGGAGTTGCGTTTGCGCTTCGCGGAGATTTGGTTGAAAGCGAGCTTTCCGGATACACCGTCTGCCCGTTCGGGCTGTACGGCGCGATAGGCACAAAAACTATGATGGATTTGTCCAAACCCCACATACGCGAGGGGGACATAGTAATTCTCGCACCCGAGCAGCTTTCTCAGTCGCTGTCGCTGTATTTCAGCGGAGAACACGTTTTGCCATCTGTAGAAAGCGATTGGGGCTTGCTGACTAATCTCGACTATAAAAATTCTTCCTCAATAGTCGGCAATTTTTCCGCATATCTCGGCAACAAGTTCGGCTATTGGAAGAGCGGCTCCGCGCCCGACCCCGAGGGCGTTTACAGGCACGACTCGTTTGACGGTAACTGCAATATGGTTTTCGAGCGTCCGCACAACGTAATGCCCGACGGCGTGGATACCAACTCGCTTATTTCATACGACAGAGCGGTGTTTTCAAAGGATTTTGCCGACTACGTCAGAGAGTATTGCGAGTTTATAACAAAAAAGGGCGCAACACTTTTGTTCGGATTTGTTCCCGTGAACGCTTCGGCAATTTCTCCCGATACTACGGCGGAAGACATTGACAAGTTCTACGACTATGTGTCCGAAGTGACGGGGCTTGAACTGTTGGGCAGTCCGTATAATTATATTATGGAAAAGGAATGGTTTTACGACAACAACGTGCACTGCAACTCGTCGGGTGCGGTGGTATATACGAGAAACCTTGTCAAACATTTAAAGGCATACTTAAAAGACAGTTCCGAAACGCAGATAGAAATTCCCGAAAAGCCGCAGTTGCCCGACGGGGAAATAGTCGACGGCAACGACGCCGACGCCGACTGTTTCGAGTATTCGGAAACGGACGGAAGGCTTACTGTTACAGGACTTACCCAAAAGGGCAGGGCGCGCACCGAGCTTACGATTCCCACGTCGTTTAACGGCAAGCGCGTTACGGCTTTGAGTGCAAGCGCGTTTTCGGGCAATACCGTAATCGAGCGTATAAATTTACAAAAAAATATCAGAAGCATTGCGGATTCAAGCTTTAACGGCTGCACTTCGCTTAAAAGGCTGTACGTTGCAAAGGGAGAAAAACCCTCGGTCTGCGCCGTGTACGGCGGACTTTTCGACGGTGCGCCAAACTGTAAAATATATATCGAAAGCAGCTTACTTTCGGCATACGCGACAGACTATTTCTGGGCAAGGTATGCCAACTTAATGGTTGCTTATTAAAGCTATGAAAAAAATAATTAAAATTTTTGCCGTCGTTGTCGCGCTATGTATTATTACCGCTTCGGGCTGTACGGTTACAAATCCAGCCGACAGGGAAATTTTTTGCAAGATAGTTTTGAGCGACGGGGTGGGGTTCAGATGCTCGCAGCCGACAGCCGAAGTAAAAAAGGGTGACAGCCATACTTTCGAAATGACGCTTGCAAACGGCTACGAAGTGGCAAGCGTCGACTATGCGGACTATACCTTGTCCCCCGAGAGCGACCCCGACGAAAACGGGGAAAGACAAATTGCGCTTACTTTGAATAACGTGCGCTATTCCGCCAACGTCGAGCTTGAAATGCAAAAGACACAGACGGCAAACACGGTTACAATAAATAAAAGCGCGTTTTACGAGTGCGACGAGTACACAAAAATAACCGAGCGCGGCGTTGCAAAGTTCGAGCTGTATTTTGACAATGACTACACTTTCGGCGGAATAAAGGAAAACGTGCGTTATGACGAGCGCGGCAGCGATTCGATGCCGGTTGACGGCAAGCGAAAGGTAACTTTAACCTTAAAAGGCATAGAGGGCGCAACGTCTTTGAATATCGAGGCGGTCGCTTTCGGAAAGGAATATATTATAAACGTCGGGTCAAGGCGCATAAAATACGACCTCAACGGCGGCAGCTTTAACGACGGGTCAGAGGGCGGCTCGTACTCGGTCGGCTACATTCCCACTTCGCGCAACCGCCCCAACACACACTTGGGTGCTGGCACAATAAGCCGCGAGGGCTACAATTTAATCGGTTGGAACACGAAGAGTGACGCAAGCGGAACGCACATAGGTCTCGGCAGCCGCGCGGAGGTACAAAACGGAAAGCTATGCACTTTGTACGCCGAGTGGAGCAAGCATTCACCGCACACGCATTTCGGTTACGAGCTGGTTGCAAGAGATGACGTAAAAAAACTTTACGACAGTCAACAGCCCGAAAGCCTTGAAAACTTAAAGACAGACGAACGGGAAAACGCGGTTGCGATAATAACTTCATACAGCGGCGCGGCTAACTCTGTAACCGTTCCCGACAAAATCGACGGGATAGAAGTTGGCGGAATAATGAAAAATGCGTTTTACAGCATATCCACGCTTAGAAAAGTTACTCTGCCGCACACCCTGCAATTTATCGGGGAAGCGGCGTTTTATAACTGCAACGCGCTCAAAGATATTACGCTTTCGGACGGATTGAAGAGCGTTTACGAAAATTCATTCGGCTACAATCCGCAGATAACTACAATCAATCTCAACGCTTCGAGCGTGCCGCTATACGTCACTACGGAAAACGGACAGCTCGCGAACAAGATAGAGTTGCTCATAAACGACAAATCGCAAAAGCCGAAACTTGTATTCTTTGCCGGCTGCTCGATATGGTACGGGGTCAACGCGCGCGAGGTAGGAGAGGTCTACAATAAATATTCCGCGTTCAATACGGGCGTAATTGGCGGCACCTGCGCGCTTTATCAGCTTGATTTGCTTTTGAGCTGTATGAGCGGCGGTGACGTGCTTGTGCACATGCCCGAGCCCACCTCGATTTATCAATTTTTATGTAACGCCGACTGTGACGCCCGAGTTTTTACAACTCTTGAAGCCAACTATGATTTGATATCGCGGCTCGATTGGACAAGATATACAAAGGTTTGGGCGGCGTTTGCCGAGTATATTTCAAGCCGACAAACCCTGCTTTCGGCAAGCGGATATGTGCCGCAGAGCTATGAGGACGAGATAACCTATTCGGACGCATACGGGGACTATATAAAATACCGCGACGGCGGATTTGACAACGAGGGTGAAAGGTACAACCTTGTTCAGATTGCCGACTTAACGGGCTATAAGGCTGTTGAAAAACTCGACAGTTGCTACCGTCGGTTTACGGACAAAGGTATAGATGTGCTGTTCGGCTACGGTCCCACCAATTTGGACGGACTGTCATACAGCTCGGGCGTAGAGCTTGAAAACTATTTGAAAAAGGAGTTTGCCTTTTTCAAAACGCCGATAGAGATGTTTATGCCTTTCTCGGCGGCGGTTATGCAAGCAAAATACTTTTTTGACACAAATTACCACCTTTCTACCGAGGGCGCAAAGTTGTTTACAGAGGACGTGATTCAACGCATAGGACAGTATTTATAGAGTAAAAATTCCGTGATTTTTATTGCGGAATTTTATTTTTCTCCGAAAGTGCCGTTTTTTTTACTAAATGTGTCGCAAGTATTGAATTTATTTTTTTATTTACTATTATGTTTGTACAATGCTTTTTTTGTGATATTCTATCAGAATTTACACAAAAGCGCAGGAAAAACAAGAAAGTAAATTAAAAATTGGAGGAAAAAAATGGCAAAAACTAAAATTTTGAAACCTGTTGGTTGCACGGTGCTTGCCGCTGTATGCATGCTTACCGCTGTAAACGTAGCTACGTTCAGCGCTCATGCTGCGACCGACGGCTATGAGGGTTACGCTTACGAGCTTGAAACCAAAAGCCGTCAGGATTCATTGAACAAAGCTAACGAGCTCAGCAAAGAGCTTGCCGGCGAGGGCTTTACCCTTCTCAAAAACGAGGACGGTGTTCTTCCTTTGGGAAACGGCGCCAAAGTAAGCCTTTTCGGTAAAAACTGGGAAAACCCCGTCTACGGCGGTTCGGGTTCGTCATCGTTCAGCACTGCTTCCGAGGGCGTTGTATCGGCTTATAAGTCTATGGAAGATGCCGGATTCAAGATTAACCCTTCGCTCAGGGCGTTCTACAAGGACAATGCTCGTTCCGGTAACGGCAGACCCAACTATTCCTACGGTACTACCGATATGGCTACGGGCGAAACTCCGATGGCAAGCTATGATAACGAAGCTAAAAAGGATTTCGGCACATATAAGGACGCGGCTGTCGTTATGCTTTCGAGAACGGGCGGCGAGGGTTACGACGTAACCCATACATATAATGCTGCTTCTATCGACGGCAGAGCAACTACCGAAGGTCAGCATTACCTTATGCTTGACGACAACGAAAAAGCGCTTATCAAACTTGCAAGAGATACTGTCGGCGCAGACGGCAAGGTGGTTGTATTGGTAAACTCTTCCGCACCCCTTGAATTTGCAGACGCAGAATACAACAAGATAGACTCCATTCTTTGGACGGGACTTCCCGGCACTACCGGTTTTGACGCTCTCGGCAAAATTTTGAAGGGAGATATCAACCCTTCCGGCAGAACTGTCGACGCTTGGGGTAAGGATTTCAAGAAGATTCCCGCAGTTCAGAACTTCGGTAACAACGGCGTATCGGCTAAGTATGAAAACGATAACTCGTCGTCGGGCGCATTAATTTCTCCCGCAGGTAACGCACTGCTTCTTCCCACCGAAGACGACGACGGCAATGTGACTTACACGGCTCCCGGTAATACGGTAGTTTACGAAGAGGGTATCTATGTAGGCTACAAGTACTATGAAACGAGAGCTTACGAGGAGGATAAAAAGACGGGTGCAGTTGCCGACAAGTGGTATAACGACAACGTATTGTATCCTTTCGGCTACGGACTTTCCTACACGACTTTCGAGTACAGTGAATTTGCGCTTACGGGCGAGCTTACCAAGGACGGCACCATCACTGCAACCGTTAAAGTTACCAACAAAGGTAATAAAGCCGGCAAGGAAGTAGTTCAGCTCTATTACTCCGCACCCTATACCGCAGGCAAAATCGAAAAATCGCACGTTGAGCTCGGTGATTTTGCTAAGACGGGATTACTTGCCGCAGGTGAATCAGAGGTTGTTACGCTCAGCATCCCCGTAAAATCTATGGCTTCATACGACTGGAACGACCTTAACGGCAACGGCTATAAGTGCTACGAGCTTGATGCAGGCGACTATAACTTCTATGTCGGCAGCAACTCGCATGGCTGGTACAACAATACTGCAAATAAGGGTACGAAAAATCTTGCCGCAGGTATCACATATGAAATGGATGTCGACGGTACGGCAGACAAAAACGACAACCAGTTCGACGACGTATCCAAAGGTATCGAGGGTAGAGGAATTACGGAAATGTCGAGAAACGACTTCGAAGGCACCTTCCCTCAGCCTCTTTCCGAGAAGGATAGGTCTGTCGGCGTACCTACGTCTAACTATCTTAGAACTCAAAACTGGAACGTAAACACCTTGGCGGATCCCGACGCGTCCGAGTACGACAAAGGCAAACCCTGGTACGTAGCTGCCGAAGATATGCCTAAATATGCCGAAACGGAATTGACGGGTAAAGAAGAGGGAATTATCCGCCTTATGGACCTCAAAGGTATCGACCCTTGGAATGAGGACGGCACCGAAAACGAACAGTGGGAAAAATTCCTTGACCAGTTTACTCTTAAACAGATGACCGAAATGGTTGAATTCGGCAAATTCAGATCGATTGCCATAGATGCGCTCGGTATTCCCGAAGGTATTCACCCCGACGGTCCTTTCGGATTCGTTGGTCAAGAACCCAATCACGGTTCGGCTAGATGCTACTATGTATCTCCCAACATTGTTGCCGCTACTTTCAATAAAGAGCTTATGGAAAAACAGGGTGCGATGATTGGTGAAGAGGGCGCTTGGATGGGCTATAACGGACTCTACGGACCCGGCGTAAACATTCACAGAACTCCCTTCTCGGGACGTAACTTCGAGTACTATTCCGAGGACGCATTCCTTACCGGCATTACCGCGGCTTACGTTACAAAGGGTATGCAGTCCAAGGGCGTATTCCCCTTCCTTAAACACTTCGCGTTGAACGATCAGGAAACCGACCGTAACGGCGTAACTACGTTCGCAACAGAGCAGGCTATGCGTGAAATTTACCTCAAAGCATTCCAGCTTGCTATCGACGTTGATTCGACAAGCAACGTTTGGAGCGCAGATTACAACGGTCACAAGGGCGCGCTCGGCATAATGTCCGCTTTCAACAGAGTGGGCTATGAATGGGCAGGTTCCAACTATGCTCTCCTTACTACCGTTCTCAGAGAGGAATGGGGCTTCAAGGGCTTTGTCGTTACCGACTGGTTCAACGGCGGATATATGGATCAGACAAGAATGATTCGTGCAGGAAACGATTTGTCGCTTGCAATGACTCAGCAGATTACTCCGCTTGTAAATAATAAGGATATCGGTGCTGCAAACGTCTACACGGCTACTACCGTAACCGCACTCAGAAACGCAGCTCGCAACATTTCGTATGCAACGCTTTGGTCATGCAATATGTCCAAACTCGTAAACTACACCGATACGGTTGAACTCAACGACAGCTACACGGTATTTAAGGACAAGGAACTTAAGCTTGACTTTGCAAGCGATGTTTATAAAAATCAATTCACAGGTCTTACCTACGAAATTACTCCCAGCGACACGCAGACAATTCACCACACAAATCCTAAACCTCTGCCCGCTGATTTACCCAACGGCTATGCTAAAATCAACGGCAGCGTTGCAACAGTAAACATTCCTGCCGACGCTAAAGTTAACGAAGACGGTACTGCAACTTGGCAGCTTACTGTATCCGTAAAGAACGCTAACGGCAAGTATCTCGGACAGAGCAAGACCGTAACTATCAACTATGTAGATAAGACGGTAGACGAGCAGGTAAGTGCTCTTACCGAAGCTGTAAACGACTTGGCTTCCAAGCTTGATAAGCTTACTAGCGACCTCGGTACGGCTAACGGAACTATAAGCAATTTGCAGACCACAATTAACGGCTTGCAGACGACTATAACAAGCTTACAGAACGACATAAAGACGCTTCAGAGCGCAAACACCGAAGCTAACGGCAAGTTGGCAGAGTTGGAGACGGCTCTCGAAGCAGCTAACACGGCTCTCGAAGCAGCTAAGAAAGAAGCAAGCGACGGCGACGCGGCTCTCAAGGCAGAACTTGAAGAACTTAAAAAGGCTCTTGAAGAGGCTAACGCTAAAATTGCCGACCTCGAAAAGGCAAGTGCCGAAGGCGGTTGCGGAAGCTCCGTAGCTCTCGGAAGCACGATGGCTCTTGTTTCGGTTGCTCTTGCCGGTGCAGTTATAATGCTTGTTTTGAAGAAGAGAACCAACAAATAATAACCCCAAAACTCGGCGAACGGGATTGAATTGAATAAAGCAATTTCGGTCCCGTTTACGTCGGGCGGTAGCAAAAGCGATTATACCGCTTTTGCTATTCGTTCGTTAAAGAAGCAAATAAAGGAGTAAAATTTAATGAAATCAAAAACAACTTTGGGCATCAAACTCATTGCGCTTACGCTTGTGTTTGCCCTGCTTGTTCCCTTCATCGCGGCATGCGGAGGAACTAAAATTTCGTATTCGGGCTCGTCGCTTGCAGACGGACAAGTAGGCGTGGAATACACGGCAAGCGTTGCAACGGCAACGGGTGCCGACGGTATAACCTATGCGCTTAAAGATGGAGATTCGCTTCCCGCAGGTCTTACCCTTTCGTCTGCCGGCGCAATATCCGGCGTTCCCACGACGGCTGCCGACGCTAAATCGTTTACCGTTGTGGCCTCAACCGAGGGAGCAAGCGCGGAAGCAAGTTTTTCAATTAAAATAAAAGAAGCGGATTTTGCATATGAGGGCGGCACGGTTTCTACCGTCGTCAATCAAGAGGCAAATCTTTCGGTTGCAACTGCAACGGGTGCAACAGGCGTTACATATACAATTAAATCGGGCACGCTTCCCGAAGGACTTACTTTCAGCAACGGCTTGATAACGGGTACGCCTACGACTGTTTCGACTGCAGAAATAGTAGTTACCGCAACCGCTGGCAACCTTACCCCCAAGGACGCAACCTGGACGGTTAAAGTTACTTTGCCTCGGCTTGAATATTCCGAAGTGGCAACCGAAAACGGTATGTTGGGCGTATATTACACTTCGCTTGTAAATACCGCGACGGGTTCGGACAATATTAAATATTCGGTTGCGGAGGGAACAACTCTTCCCGAAGGCATTCAGCTTACCGAGGACGGACTTTTATACGGCATACCTGCAAAACGCAACAATGCCGAGTTTGGAATTACGGCAAGCGCAGAAGGTTTCGAGCCTGCTACGGCAACCGTAAAAATCAACGTCAGAGCTAAGTTGGAAGCAGAGGGCAACGGTACAATTTCTTACACGACTCACTCTATGACGGCGGCTATGGAAGACGTGCTCTATGTGGCTCTTTCGGGTGAAAAGAGCGTTGCAACCGCTACTGCCGATAACTATGCTGTTGTATCGTACAAACTTGCCGAGGGCAGCTCGTTTCCCGAAGGCTTGACGTTCTATCCCAACGGCGCAATCTACGGTACGCCCACAACGAGAGGTACTTATGAATTTACGGTAGTTGCAAGCGCAGATCTTTGCGAAGACGTTTCGGCGGAATTCTCGTTGATAGTAAAAGAACCCAGCGTTATATACAACAAGTCAATCAAGCTTGAAAAAGCAACGGTAGGCGTTGAATACAGTGCCGACATCGCAACGGCTACGACACCTAACGGCGCAACGGTAACTTATGCAGTGGGAGAAGGTACTGACCTTCCTTTGGGGCTTTCGCTCAGCGCGGACGGTAAAATTACCGGTACGCCCAGACAGTCGGCAAGACTTGTCACATTCACGGTAGTGGCTTCCGCAGAAGGATATTCCGACGCAAACTGCACTGTAACAATGCCTGTATCCGATCAGGAAACTGATATTGCAGACGGCAAAATGGAAATTGAGTATATCGACCTTACCGGTATCAGCGGCGCAGGTTATTCGGGTTCCGCTAAGGAAGAGGCAATGGTTCAAAACGGTGCGAATATCGGAGCAAGCAACGGCTATTATCTCGCATATACGCACACCGCAAATCTTACCCTCACGTTCAAATTCAAATCGTCCGCGGCTGTTACCAATGCCGAACTTCATATAGGCCTCGGCACCGAGCTCGGCAATATAAATCTGACAACCGAACACTTCGGTATTTATGTCAACGGCGTCGAAGTCAACTTCGGTTCGTTCGCATTGAAGAGCGATAATACAACTAGCGTAACTTCATTTACCGACTACCTCGCAGGTAAAGTTTCGTTAAATGAAGGAGATAACGTAATCCAGCTTGTAGTTAAAGAAAACCTTCTTCTTAAAAACCAGGCAACAGGCGGACCTTGCATCGACTATGTACAGGTAAATTCAAGCTCCACGCTCAGATGGACGCCTTGCCTCTACAATACAATCGGTAAATAAGGAGAAAATTTATGAAAGTGATGAAAATGCTTTGGAAACATTGCAAAGCCTGGATGTTTACAACCGTCATTGTAATGCTCGTTTTAATTGTCGCTTCGCTTGTAGTTACGCAAAATACGTTCGTCTACGGCACAATTAAAATTTTACTCGGCAGCGAAAGACGAGTGTTGCTTGAAGGTGACGCAAGCAAGTACCAATACTATACCGTCGGCAAAGACGGCGAATACGGCTTTAAACAGTTTACTCCCGACGGAGAAATCAAAAGCAAAAGCGACGCGTTGAAGCAAGCCAACAGGCTGAATGAAGAAATTGCGTCCGAAGGTTTTGTTCTTCTCAAAAACGAGGACTATAAGGCAGGTTCGCGCGCGTTGCCCATAAGAACGCCTAAATCCGAAAGCGACGCGGCTTCTTCCAATCCCAAAATCAGTATTTTCGGCAAAAACTCGACAAACCTTGTTTACGGTGGTTCGGGCTCGGGCGGCGGACTTGGAGAACCCGTAACAATTTACGAGGCTCTTTCCGATGCCGGATTTGACTGCAACCCCAAACTGCGCGACTTCTATAACAGCCGCGCAGCCGGTGACGGCAGATCCCCTAACCCTGCAATAGGTGACGATACGTTTGGTTTAAAGACGGGTGAAACCCCGCTTGCAAACTATACTCAGGACGTTAAAAATTCATATAACGACTATAAGGACGCGGCTATCGTAGTTATTTCCCGTATAGGCGGCGAGGGTTTCGATTTGCCCAGAACTATGCTTACGGGCTCGGGCGGCAGCGTGCTTCCCGGTTCTGACGCAGGCGACCACTACCTCGAACTCGACAACAACGAAGAGGCGCTTATAAAGGAAGTCGGCTCTAAATTCGACAGAGTCATCTTGGTTGTAAACTGCGCAACTTCTATGGAGCTCGGCTTTATCGAGGACAGCAGTTTCGGCATTGACGCGGCAGTTTGGATCGGTTCTCCCGGCGGCGCAGGTATAAACGCACTCGGCAGAATTTTAAACGGCAACGTAAACCCCTCCGGCAGAACGGTGGACACCTATGTTCGCGACTTTACCGCAGACCCTACCTGGCAGAATATTGGTAACAACAATGTCGCAGGCAACAACGAATATACCTCCGGCGGCGTAGGACAGGGTTACTACTTTGTCGAGTACGAAGAGGGCATCTATGTCGGATACCGCTATTGGGAAACTCGCGGCTACATGGAAGCCGAAGATTACGGCAACTTTGAATGGTACGATGAAAACGTGGTGTATCCTTTCGGTTACGGTCTGTCCTACTCGCAGTTTAGCTGGGAAATTGTAAATAAAGTTCCCGATACAAGCGAAGATCTTACAAAGGACGGAAAAATAAGCGTTACCGTAAGAGTTACCAACAACAGCGACGTTGCAGGTAAAGACGTTGTTCAGCTCTATTACAATGCTCCCTACAGAATAGGTGCAACGGGTCAGATTGAAACCCCTCACGTTACGCTCGGCGCATATGCGAAAACTCCGCTTATTCCCGGACGTCAATCGAGGGACGTAACTCTCGAACTCAATGTTGCGGATATGGCTTCTTATGACTACAACGATATCAACGGCAACGGCAATCGCGGCTACGAGCTCGGCAAGGGCTACTATAAATTGTTTATAGGCAAAAATGCTCACGATTGCTGGAGCGACGACGGCAGCAACCTTTCATTGCGCTATTTCGTTCCCGAAACATATTGCTATTACACCGACGGTGACAACAAGGTCGAAAACCGCTTTGACGACGTTAGCTCGCATATCGAACAGTATATGAGCAGAGAAAACTTTGCTAAAACAATGGCAACAATGCCTACGGCAGAGGACAGAGAAGTCGAAAAGAAGTTTATAAACTCGTTTGCTTACGATCAGGCAGCTTACGACGAAGCTTACGGCGCAGCTTATAAAGTTGATAAACTTCCCACGACGGGCGCGGCAGGCAAAGAGGGGCAGACGCACCTCTACGACGCAATAGAGTTCAACGAGGAAACGGGAGAATTAAAGGTTGATTATTACAACGAAGTATTCCAAAGCCTCCTCGATATGCTTACCGTCGACCAGATGCGCAACCTCATAGGTACGGGCGCGTTCAACACGGCGTATATCACTTCTATCGACAAACCCAAGACAACCGACCCCGACGGCCCTGCCGGATTTACAAACTTTATGGGTGACCCCACGGTTTATGACACCTGCTTCTATTGTTCGGAATGCGTTATCGGCGCAACCTTCAACAGAGATCTCGCTTACGATATGGGCGTTATGGTTGGTATCGAGGGAATTTTCGGCAACGTCAAGGGTGACGGCGTTCCCTATTCCGGCTGGTATGCTCCTGCAGTAAACATTCACCGCTCGCAGTTCGGCGGACGTAACTGGGAATATTATTCCGAGGATCCCATTTTAAGCGGTAAAATGGGCGCAAGCGTCGTTCAGGGCGCAATGTCCAAGGGCGTTTACACTTACGTCAAGCACTTTGCCGTCAACGATCAGGAAACAAACCGCGACAGTAACGGTTTGGTTGTTTGGCTCAACGAGCAGTCTCTGCGTGAAATCTACCTCAAACCCTTCGAAATTATCGTAAAAGAGGGCGGCGCAACCGCTATAATGTCCTCCTTCAACCGTATCGGCCGAGTATGGGCAGGCGGCAGCTACGAGCTTCTTACAGAGGTGTTGAGAGGAGAATGGGGTTTCAAGGGAATGGTTATCACCGACTACAATTTGCAGTACGACGGCTATATGCGCGTAGAGCAGATGATAAGGGCAGGCGGAGATTTGAACCTTGTACAGGGCGGCTTGCCTGACTGCGACCCCAACAACGCAACCGAAGTAAATCTTCTTCGTCGCGCAACGCACAACATTCTCTATACCGTAGCAGGCTCAAATGCAATGAACGGTATGGGTGAAGGCAACGTTTGGGGATATGCAATGCCCACTTGGGTAATGATTCTCATAATCGTTGACTGCCTTGTTGCTGTCGGATTCGGAGTCTGGGGCTTCTTTGCAATTCGTAGAGCAATCAAAAAGACAAAAGCCGAAGAAGAAGGCTCGGGCGGTTCAGATGATTCTGACGGCCCCGCAATTCCCGAAGGCAACGCGGCTGCCGAAGGCGCAGACGTAGGTTAAGCTTTAATTTAGCTTTATGCATATATGTAACTCGTATATGCTTCCTCCTCCTTAAAAAGAGGCGGCTTTTGCCGCCTCTTTTATTTTTTAAATTCGCCTAAAACCAAGGCATATATCGGGGGCAATCGGCTTTTTACGCAAATTGCGGCGCGTATTTTGAAAATTAGGTATTGCAATTAAGCAAAAGCTATGATACAATAAAAAAAATAAGGGCGCGCCCTTATGCGGTTGTACCACAACCGCATAATAAAGTTTAATAGTTTTTGCGCGGCTGTTGGAGATAAGGTGTACGATTTCAGTTCGTTATTATTTTGGTATAAATTTATATTTTTGACTGAACTGTTATTCGGCTATATGATTATAATTTTCCGCTTAAACCCCAAGCGCAACGTTTGGTGGAGAATTTTGGTTTGCTTTATAGTTGGGTGTGGGGTGGCTTTTGCTATACCCGTAATACACGACAGCGCGCTATATCTTTCCTTTATGTCGATAGCGCTGTTTTCGATAACCGTCTTTATCGCAAAGTTCTGTATGGATGAATCGTGGAAAACGGTTATTTTTGTGGGTATGTTTGCCTACACCGTGCAGCACATATCATATCAGTTATACACTCTTGTGTGCAATCTTCTAAACGTCGGCGGCAACATATATACTTCCAGCGCTTCAACCTTTGCCGAGCCGCTGTCAATACTTATATTTTTCTCGTCGCACGTTTTGATATACGTCATTGCCTGGGCGGTGCTTTCCTACAAATTAAAGGACGTAGAAGATTTTATTATAAGCAGAAACAGCTTAATATTTTTGTCGATAATAATTCTACTTTCGGACGTGGTTATAAACGCTATCGTCGTTTACAACGTAATAAGCACTTCGAAGATAATTTTAAATATTATAGCCGTCTATAACATTATGACTTGCGTTTTCGCACTGTGCGTTCAGTTTTTAATGCTCAACTCCGAGCATTACGAGTCGGAGCTGAAAATAGTCGAAAGCTTGTGGCGCAGGGACAGGCAGACCTTTGAAATGACAAAGGAGAGCATAGAGCTTATAAACACCAAGTGCCACGATTTGCGGCACAGAATGAATATAGCGCGCAACAGACCGCAGATTGACGAAAACGAACTTGCCGAAATAGAAAAGGCAATAAACATTTACGAAGAAAATATCAAGACGGGCAACGATACGCTGGATATAATTTTATCCGAAGCCAGCTTTGTCTGTCACAATAACGGCATTACGCTTATATGTATAGCCGACGGCAAGCTGTTGAACTATATGCACAGCGGAGATATTTACTCGCTGATACAAAACGCGGTAAACAACGCTATAAACGCTGTGGGTGCGGTTGCGGACGAAGGTAAGCGAATAATAAGAATTATGGTGCGGCAACAGAGCGGCGCGGTTTGCATACACATAGAAAATTATTTCGACGGTTCGGTGCAAATGCAGTTTAAGGACGGCGTGCCCGTCACGGGACAGGATACGCGCTATCACGGCTTCGGAATGCGCAGCATAAAAAATGTATGCAAAAAATACGGCGGTAAAGTCGACGTCGAGGTTGAAGAGGATATATTCAATCTCGATATAACTCTTCCGCTTAAAGCCGACATTTAGTTGAAAGATAATAAAACGGGGGCAAAAAATGCGTATAGCAATAGTTGAGGACGAAAAGCACAACAGAGATTTGTTGATAAAGTATATTGACGATTTCGGCAAGTCGAACGGCGTAAACTTTGTCGTCGACACATTTTCGGACGGACTTGAATTTCTTGCTTCTTACAAACCCGTGTACGCGCTCGTGTTTATGGATATAAAAATGCCCAACATCGACGGAATGGAAACGGCTAAAAGGCTTCGGGAAATCGATAACGAAGTTGTGCTTATCTTTATAACAAATCTTTTAAACTACGCGATACGCGGTTATGAGGTCGGCGCTTTCGATTTTGTATTGAAACCCGTCGGTTACGCCGATTTTTCAAGCAGAATGAAGAAGTTTTTAAAGCGATTTGCAACTGCGGACAGGCAAGAGCTTGTTTTACTTTCAAATAATACCAGAGTGCGCGTTGCCGTCGAGGATATTCTTTGGTTGGAGGTCGACGGGCACAACATAATATACCACCTTGCCGACAGCGAGTACACGGTAAGAGGTTCGCTTGTAAAAGCCGAGCGAGAACTGCCCGAGTGTTTTGAAAAATGCAACAGCGGCATTTTGATAAATTTAAATTACGTTCAGTGTATCGAAAAGGACAGTGTTTGCGTGTTCGGAAATTGGCTGCCGATATCTCGGCCGAAGAAAAAAAGCTTTTCCGCGGCGGCGGTAAAATACATAAAAAAGAAATAATCGAATGGGTGCGAAAAAATTCCGCACCCATTTATTTTAACGAAATTTTTAGCAATAAACGGTATTTAATAACAAATTTTGAACAAATTTTAACAGATTTTGACGGGGTGTATTGTTTTGTATAAATTTACGCATTATATTCTTGACACGAAGCAGGCGCCTTATGTTAAGCGGCTGACCTGCAAAAATTTTTGGAGGAAATGATATGAAATCATCAGCTAAAACCAAGAAAATGCTTGTAGCTCCTGCTTTGGCAGTCGCAGGGTTATTGGTATTTTCGAGTATGGCAATCCCTGTACGTTCGTTTGCAAAAGCCGACGCAAACTCGGGTTTGACCAGGTACGAGTCGAGTTACGGCAGCAAGGCGGAAGCAAGAGAAGCGGGACTTGAACTCAACTATCAGATAGCGGCGGAAGGCGCAGTTCTTTTAAAGAACGAAAACAACGCTCTTCCTCTCAAAATAGTTGAAACAAGCAAGCCTTCCGATAAACCAAACACCGACCCTGAAGTTACTCGTTCGGGCAACAAGATAAGCGTATTCGGTTACGGCTCCATCGCTCCCAACGGCGGCGGCTCGGTAAACGACGCCGAAGCTTCGGCAGGTACGGTAACTTTCGACTCGACATTCTATACAAGCTTCGAGGACGCAAAATTCGAAGTAAACCCCAAGTTAAAGGGAATGTACGAGGGATATCTTGCCGATAAAACGGTCAACGGAGACGCAGATATAGATATCGGGCACTACTCGCTGCCTTCTATCGAAAGCTCGTATGAAAACTATAACGACGCGGCGGTAATCATTCTCGGCAATTCAAGCAAGAAGAGCGGAGAAAGCGGACACGAACTTCAATACGGTGAAGCACAAAAGGCGCTTGTCGATTTTGTAACCGAAAAGTTCGATAAAGTAGTTGTGCTTATAAATAAATCCGTTCCCATGGAAATCGATTGGCTTAAAAAGAACGACAAAATCGACGCTATTTTGTTATTGGGAGAAGCAGGAACCAACGGACTTGACGTTACCGGTCATCTTTTAAACGGAGATATTAACCCGTCGGGCAGATTGGTGGACACATACGTTGTGGACCAGACCAAAGTTCCCTCTTATGTAAACTACAATAAACAAGGCATTGCCAACATGATGAGCGGCAATGACACTTATAAGTCGTATAAACTCGGTTCAACCGAAACCAACACATATTTCGTTGAGTACGAAGAGGGTATTTACGTCGGTTATCGCTATTGGGAAACCCGCGGTTATGAAGAAGGCGATAACTGGGCCTGGTACAACAACAACGTTTCATACACGTTCGGTACGGGACTTTCATACACGACCTTTGATTGGGAAATTCAAGACAGCTCTACGCCTGCAGGCGCAATAACTGCGGATAAAACTATCAAATTCGACGTAAAAGTTACCAACACGGGTGACGTTGCAGGTAAAGATGTTGTCGAACTGTTCTACACTGCGCCCTACGTCGAGGGTGAAATTGAAAAATCCTACGTCGAGCTCGGCGGCTTTGCAAAAACAAAGCTTCTCGAACCCAACGAAAGTCAAGTAGTTACAATCGAACTCAAAGTCGAAGATATGGCTTCGTACGATTATAACGACGCAAATAAAAACGAAAACTGCGGCTACGAGCTCGATAAGGGCACTTACAGCGTCAAGCTTATGAGAAACGCTCACGACGAGGTCGCAAAGAGAGATTATACCATAGCAGAAACCACAAACGTAAAGAGCGAGTCCAAAAACATTTTCGAGGACAGCAACGAATACGTTGACGAGCACTTTACCAAAAAGCTCTCCCGTGCAGACTTTGCAAACACTATGCCCGACGCAGTTACAGAAGCGGAGAGAAGCAAGCTTCCTGCTGCGGACTACGAAAAGTTTAAACCCGTAGTTGTAGACGACGAAAACGACGTAATGCCCACTCAGGCGGACGCGGCAACAAGGCCCGAAAAGGCGGAAATAATGCTTGCCGACCTTGCAGGTAAGTCGTTTGACGACCCTATGTGGGAGCAGCTTTTAAATCAGCTTACAATCGAAGAAATGGTTGACCTCTATCAAAACGGCGGCTTCCATTCGATAGAACTTGACTATATCGGCAAACCTTATTCAATGGATACCGACGGCCCTCTCGGCTGGACGGGTACGGGCGTAACGGGCGCATCTTACAACAGATTTGCTTCCGAGCCCGTCATAGCTTCCACTTGGAATATCGAACTTGCCGAAAAGATGGGTGAAGTAATCGGTGAACAGGGTCTTTGGGGCTCTTCTGACAGAACCGACGGCGCAGGAATTTCGGCTTATACGGGTTGGTACGCTCCCGGTATGAACTTGCACCGCTCTGCGTTTGACGCAAGATATACCGAGTATTATTCCGAGGACGGCTTGCTTATGGGTAAGGTCGTCGCAGGCGTAAGCCGCGGACTCAATTCCAAGGGCGGATACCTGTTTATCAAGCACTTTGCGCTTCACAACGACGGCGGCGGCGTTATGGTTTACCGCGGACAGATGGGCAGTGCAGAGGCAGGCAAGACGGCTGGTATGGCAGTTTGGGCTTCCGAACAGACTATGCGCCAAATTTATTTCAAGGCTTACGAGCTTGCCGTTAAAGAGGGCAACGCAAGGGCAGCAATGTCGGCGTTCAACCGTATCGGCTACACCTGGGCAGGCGCAAACAAGGCGCTTTTGACAGACCTTTTGAGAACAGAATGGGGCTTTAAGGGCTTCGTTGTTACCGATATAGCTATTTATGCCGGAATGATGGACGGTGACGCAATGGTTCGTGCAGGCGGAGACCTCGTGCTTTCGGCAGGTATGGGCGTATGTAACCTTACCGACGCTACCTTGAAGTCGGCAACGGGCATTAAAGCTTTGAGAAACGCAACAAAGAACATTCTTTGGACTGTTCTTCACTCCAACGCAATGGGCGCGCCCGCAGGTGCGAAAGTATTGCTTGACTGCAACGAAGAATTTACAAGAACTGCAACCGTAGGTACGTCGTACAATGCGACTGTCGGCGGAGAAGAGTTGGCAAGGCTGAATACGCTGTATGCTTACGACAACATTAAATATTCTGCTACGGGGCTTCCTTCCGGCTTGACAATCGACGAAAATTCGGGCGTCATTTCGGGAACTCCCACGGCGGCAGGAGTATTCGATATCACAGTCACCGCTTCTGCGGACGGATACGCTTCGGCTACCCAAACCTATACGCTGTTTGTAAACGCTTCCGCTCAGACTTCGACTCCCGGCGGAGATGAAAATAAGGACGAAGGCGGCTGCGGCTCTGCAATCGGCTACGGCACGGGCATAATTCTTGCCGGTGGCATGGTTGCGCTTCTCGGCACCGCATTGGTATTGAGAAAGGCAAAGGGCAAAAAAGACTAATTTAATAAATAGACGTTTAGTCGGGGGAGCTTGACTCCCCCTGCTAAGCTACATAATTAAAAAAGGAGTTTAAGTTATGAAAAAATCTTTAAAAATATTACTTGCAAGTCTTGCGCTTGCCACCTGCGCCTTTGGTTTTACGGCTTGCGGCACGGGTACCGACAACGACAATTCGGGCACAAATAACGGCGGAAACGAGCAGCAGCCCGGAGATAACAATAACGACAACAATCCCACGGGCACAAAAGAGTGGACTTTCGAGGCTGAATATACCTATGTCGACGACCTTGTTGGCGCAGGCTCTTCCAACTCGGCAAAGGGCAAAAATATGATTTTAAAGGCTACAAAAGCCAGCAACGGTCACTATATCGGCTTTACGCATAAAAAGGATTTGACTATAACGTTCGAAATTACTGCGGCTAAGGCTACCACTGCAAGGCTGAAAGTGGGGCTTACTCCTGCCGAGGGAATGAACGCTATCTCCATTTCTCCCGAAACCTTTATTGTAAAGGTCAATGACTCCGCTATAAGCTATAAACAGCAGAACGTTGTCGACAACGCAAGCAATATGAACTCGCGCACGTTCAAAAAATACGATATAGGCGACGTACAGCTCAAAGAGGGTCTGAATATAATAACTCTCACAATCGGGGACAATGACTTTGTCAACGGCAAAGCAGGCGGCCCGTCGATAGACGCTATCTATCTTTCGACCGACGACGAGCTCAGTTGGATTCCCGAAGAGGACAATATCTGATTTTGGAGTTTATAAGGTATGAAAGTATTTGGTAAAATAGGCGATGCTTTCAGGTTTTTATGGAAAAACGTAGGCACGCGCGTATGGCTTATGGTAACGTCTATAGTGCTTGCGCTGCTTCTCGTTATAAGCCTTGTCGTCACTCAAAACGTGCTCATTTACGGCACTTTAAAGATTGTACTCGGCGGTGACGTGGCAATTCTCGGGCACTATGACGGTGAAAGAAAATATGTTGCCGACTACGGCTCGCAGAACGAGGCTTTAAGGGCCGCCAACGATTTTACCGTAAAAGTCGAAGAAGAGGGCATAATTCTTCTTAAAAACGAGGATAGGGCTCTGCCGCTTGCAAAAAAATCGAAAATTTCCGTTTTCGGCAAAAACTCGGTCAACCTCGTTTACGGCGGCTCGGGTTCGAGTATCGCAAGGGGCAAAATGACCGACCTCTACACGGCTTTGAAGGAGGCGGAGTTCGAAGTAAACCCCACGTTGCAGTCCTTCTACAACAATAACAACAAGTCGGGTTCGGGCAGGGGTGACAATCCCGGCTTCGGAGATATCGTCTACGGCTTTGCAACGGGAGAAACCCCCGTTTCTTCCTATTCTTCCAACGAGTGGAACAGTGTTTCTTCCTATTCCGACGCCGCAATTTTCGTCGTTTCGAGAATAGGCGGAGAGGGCTTCGACCTGCCCCGTACAATGCGTTCGAGCGCGGACGACTTTACCCCCGTAAGCGGCGCGGCTGACGCAAACGACCATTATTTGCAGCTTGACGCCAACGAGCGCAACCTTTTAAAGGAGCTTTACAATAGGTTCGACAAAGTAATTATACTTCTCAACACCCCTGGCAATTTCGAGCTTGGCTTTGCCGAGGATAAAACAGACGAGCTATACAGC
Organism: uncultured Christensenella sp.; assembly: GCA_910585685.1. Classification (GTDB taxonomy): domain Bacteria; phylum Bacillota; class Clostridia; order Christensenellales; family Borkfalkiaceae; genus Coproplasma. The sequence goes on along the minus strand of CAJUEO010000005.1, from coordinate 106,464 downwards.
GACAAGTTGAAGGGCGTGCTGTGGATGGGTTTCCCCGGCGGTACGGGCACGCTTGCCGTAGGCAGAGTATTAAACGGAGAAGTTACTCCCTCGGGTCACACAACCGACACTTACGCTTACGACCTTTTGGGCTCTCCCGCAATTCGCAATTTCGGCAACAACGATATTGAAGGCGGCAACAGTCAGTACTATGTCGACTCGCGCGGAAGAAAGAGAACGTCAAGCTACTATGTAGACTATGACGAGGGTATCTACGTCGGCTATCGCTACTATGAAACGCGCGGTGCGGACGACGAGCAGTGGTACAACAAAAACGTTGTTTATCCGTTCGGCTTCGGCAAATCTTATGCCGATTTCGAGTGGGAAGTAACGCCTCCGACTGATACCGCGCTTACGGCGGACGGCACTTTGACTTTTAACATAAAAGTTACAAATAAATCCGCTTCGAAGTATTCCGGTAAGGACGTTGTGCAGCTCTATTACACTGCGCCCTATACTTCGGGAGAAATAGAAAAGTCGCACGTCGCTTTGGGTGGCTTTGCAAAGACCAAACTTCTTGCGCCCGGTGAGAGCGACACGGTTTCTATCGACATGAAAGTTTCCGAAATGAAGTCTTACGACTATAACGACGCAAACGGCAACGGCAACCGCGGCTACGAGCTTGACGCAGGCAAGTACACCTTGCATATCGCGCATTCCTCGCACGACTTCGAGGCGTCTTTCGACTTCAATCTTGCCGAGGACGTACTCTATAAGACTGACGACAAGACGGGCGCCGAGGTAGTAAACAGGTTTGACGACGTAAGCTCGCATATAGAGAGTTATCTTTCGAGAAACAGTTGGATAATGCCCGAAAAACCCACCGAGCCCGTGGAGATATCCGAGGATTATCATAAATCGCTTACTTGGGTAAAAGACGACAACGGCAAGCCCTGGTTTACCGAAAATATGGCGGCTCAGGGCGCGAACAACGGTCTTGAATTGAAGGATTTCATAGGCATCAATTACGACGACAATCAAACGGTATTTACCGAGCAAACTACAAACAAAGAAATACTTTTGGGCAAAACTTACGCGCAGGGTTGGGAGCTGCTGCTCGACAACCTTACCGCCGAGCAAATGGCAACCTTAATAGGTTCGGGTGCGTTTACGACTGTAAAGCTCGACAATATCGGTAAACCCGTCACAAACGAAACCGACGGGCCCACGGGTATAACAAGCTTTATGTCCACAAGCGAGTCGAACGCCTGCTCATATATGGCGGAAACGGTGCTTTCCGCAAGCTGGAATCTGGACCTTGCCTATCAAATGGGGTTGAGCCTCGGCAACGAAGCGCTTTTGACCACAAAGGACGGACTTCATTACACGGGCTGGTATGCGCCGGCTGCAAACATTCACCGTACCCCGTTCGGCGGCAGAAATTGGGAATACTATTCCGAGGACGGATTTATATCCGGCAAATTTGCTACCGAAGTTATAAAGGGCTGCAAGCAAAAGGGCGTGTATTGCTATATGAAGCACTTTGCCGTCAACGATCAGGAAACCGACAGGGACAGCGACGGACTGTTGACCTGGCTCAACGAGCAGGCAATGCGCGAAATTTATTTCAAACCCTTTGAAATGGCTGTCAAAGACGGTGAAACCACCGCAATGATGTCCTCGTTCAACCGTATAGGAGATGTTTGGGCAGGCGGTGATTACAGACTGTTGACTCAGGTACTCCGTCAGGAGTGGGGCTTTAAGGGCGCCGTTATCGACGACTACGGGCTTACGCCTTATATCAATCAAGAGCAGGTTATCCGTGCCGGAGGCGACCTTATGTTGGCGCAGGGACAAAAAATGCCCGACGCGTCAAATCCCACGGCAACGCAGCTCTCCTGTTTGAGAAACGCGACAAAGCATATTTTATATACGGTTGCAAACAGCAATATTATGGAATACAACATAGTCGGTATGCTGTTGCCCATATGGCTTATAGCGCTTATCGCGGTCGATTGCGCGGCGGCTGTCGGGTTTGCGATTTGGGGATATTTTGCAATCACCAAAGCTAAGAAAAAGCAACAACCCGAAGAGGTTTCCGCAGAAAATATTTAAAAGTTGTAAAATTTACAATAAACTCACAGACATTGCGGTCTGTGAGTTTATTTTTTTCATAGATTTGACATATTATTGCTATTATGCTAAAATAATAATATCGACAAGTATGTCCAAAATTCGACTTTAACGGGTAATTTATGGTTTTAAGGCTTCACGTCGCTGTCGATTTGGGTAGCGACACGTTGAAAATTGCATATGCTTATAACGTCGACGAAGTCTATACGGGCAAAATAGTCGGGGACCCCGACTCGATGTGCGCAATTCCGTCCGTCGCTTATTACGATTTCGACGGCAATAATTGGAAATACGGAGAGGAGATAGACCGCGTAAATTCAAAGTCTTTTATGGGCGTTGTAAAAATCAAGTTTTTGCTTTCGCTTTTAAACGGCAGAAACGGCGCGAGCATAAACGCGTCAAACTCCGCCGCATATTTTTCGGGTCATGATTTCCCCAAATTTTATTTTCCCGTAAGGCGCAAAATGCCTGCCGATTTTTCAAAAGCCGTATCCTCTAAACTTACGTTTTCGGTGGGCGGCGTAACTCCGCAAAAGGTTTGCGAAAACTATTTTGCCTACGTCGGCGCGCTTGTAAACCGTCGCGCGGAGTTGCTTGCAAAAAAGCTGAATATCAGCGAAGTTCAAATTGTTCCGTCGCTCTTGCACCCCCAATACACAACCAAGGAGTGCGTTGCCGAGCTTGAACGGCTAATCGAACACGGGTTCGGCAGAAGACCGTATAAGACTATGAGCATGACAAAGGCGCTTTGCGCCTATGCAATGCAGACAAAACGCATTAAACGCGGAGAAAGCGTGCTTATATTCAATATCGGAGAAGAACAAATTTCCGTCGTCAAGGCAAGCCTTTTTAAAACAGGGCTTGCGGTGGACGGCGCGGACGGGCATAACGACCCCGAGCTTATAGGCGGCAACGACATAGACGACGCTGTTGCGGATAGGTTGGAGCGCGATATGTCGCGGCGCGAAAGTATGGGCAGACCCTCCTGCGGAGAGGACGGATATCTTGCCGAGGGCTCGCTCAATTCAAAACAGTATCTGTTTGTAAAAGATATAAAGTCCGCAAAGGTAATTTTGGGTATGCCGCTTTACGAAAAAAGCGCTTTTTCAGGCGGCGTTCCCATATGCGTTTCAAGGGATTTGTATATTCAGCGCAAGCTGACGCGCGAGGCGTTTGCCGATTGCATAGGCATTTCCGGCAAAGAGAGCGGCATTGCTTACAGAATTTTAGACTACATTCGGCGCGAAGTTTCGAGGGAAGTTAATTCAAACGTAAAAAAAGTGTTTTTGACGGGCGGCCCTGTCGAAACTTACGGGCTTGTGGAATTTATATCCCACCACCTGAAAAAGCTGGGCAGAAGCGTTTACACCTTTGAAAACGACGACGAAAGTTACGAGGGCGTCGAAAACGACGGCTTCAACGTGCTGTCGCACGAGGATGCCGTTTACGCTCCTTCGATAGGCTGTGCGGTCAGCGCGCTAAATAATATAGATATTAAAACGGTGCTCGCTCTCTCATACGGGCTGAGGCTGTTTTTGAACAGGGGGGAAACGCCCTATCTCGAACTGCTTGTAAATAAGGGTGACGTGTTGCCGCCCGACGGCGCAAAGTTTTTTATTCCACGCCCGGGAGAGGTGGGTATAACTACCACAAGGGACAGCGACAAGTCCGCTCCTATGAATATTATGAGTACGCTGTTTTCGCGCGAAGATATTGCCGTTAAAAAGCTTTCTCACATATTGAAATACAAAACCAATCCCGACGGGCGCAGCTATCTTAGATGCGACACCAAGGACAGGGCAATGATGAACGATTTAATGAGGTACGCCGGAGTTAAGCTTTTAAACGGCAGCCTCGATAATTTGTCGGGAGCCGGAGTTATATACTATTATTATAATAAGACGCGAGTAAGAGTTATGGGAGAGGTCGCGGCAATAATCGGCGTCACTATCGACGGTGAGGGCAGGGCAAAACCCTTTGCCGAAAACGACACGGCGCGCAACGGCAAGGAAACTGTTACCGTAAGATATCTTTGGGACATCAGGCGCGACGGCGTGCTTTATAAAAAAGCAGGTGATTACGACGTGGTGTTTATGCGCGACATTGTCTTTGATTTCGATATCGACGATATGATTTTCAATTAATCATCGGCGGACAAGAGGGTATATGAAAGAAGAAAATTTTAAAATTAATTTTACGGACGCGGCGTTTTCGGCAGATGAACAGCGCTCTAATTTGCAGGGCAAAAAAAAGTTCACGCGCGAAGTTGCCGAAGCCGAGCGTTACGTCGAAGCTCTCGACAGTCAGGACGATTTCAGAAAGCTTATGATTGACCCATCGGTCTATAAAAAGAAGGGTGCAAGCAAGTACGGCATCTCTTTCGAAAAAGAGGTTCACTCTTCCTACGGCAGTGTAATTTTATCTCATCAAGAGAAAGCTGCCGAAAAGTTTTTGCGCGATTTGCGCGGTTTCGGGTTGCTTGCTGACGTCGTGGGCAGCGGTAAAACCTTCGAAGCAGGCGTAATTTTATCCGAGCTTGCGGTGAGGGGCAAGGTCAAAAGCCTTTTAATTGTCACGCCCGATCAGGTTTTTAATAATTGGGTCGACGTTCTCGAAGAAAAATTCGGGCTCGGTAAGGGCGTTTTATATCAAGTCAAAAAGCCGGAAAATGCCGACGGCAATATTTCGGACGGCAGTTTCCCCACGCTTTCCGACGTGCTTGCGGAAGTCGGCGTAACCAAACAGAGCGGCTTTATACGTCCCAACAGACCTATAATCGTCGACGTGGATATATTTTCGCAGTGGAAATACCAGAACAATTTTTTAATTGACGTAATAGTTGTCGACGAGGCGCACCATTTAAGCGAAGAGGCTGGCAAATATGCAGGAGCAATGCGGCTTTTATCTGAAATGATGCAGACCAAAAAGAGGGCGGAAGCTACTTATTGTCTGCTGCTCACGGCAACGCCGCACTCGGGCAACCTTGAAAATATGTTCAGACTGTGGTATTTTGTAAGGTGCAAGGGCGGCAACCCCTCCGACTTCGACGAAAAGGACGACAAGGACAGAACAAAGCAGTACCGCGACGAAAAGAAGTATTATAAGGAATATATTTGCCGCGGCGCGTCCAACGTGACCGAGTTTATCCGCAAAGTTAAGTATCAAACGGTGCGCGACAACTACGGGGAAGAGTTTTCAAGCTATCTCGAACGCTCGGGCAAGGATAAAATTTTCGACAGTCTGTCCGAGTACGACCGTTGTATTCTGGCGGACGAGTTTTTGCTGTTAAAAGAAAACGACGGGCTTGCCGAAAAGGTTGAAAAAAGCGTAGCCAACGCATATCACAACGGCGTTTTGCGCTCGATTATGATAAGGCAGCCCAACAAGCTTTCTAAGGACAAAATAATATTCAATTATTTCTTTTATCCCATGTCCGCCGCAATATCGGTAGTCGAAACTACGGGTTTAAGAAACGATAAAATTTTTGTAAACTTTGCAAATCTTTCTCCCTCGGGCTTTCCGATGGTGGGCTTCGACGGTCAGAGCGCGTATCTTGACGAGTATATAGAAAATAACCGCGGCAGGGCGGACTTCGAACAGGCGTATTCTGATATTTTTAACCATATAATCAACCGCCTTAAAGCAATGGACCCAAAGAGCGGCGAAATTTTTACGAAAAAGGGTTTTGCCAACTTCTATTCAAACAGGTTGGCAGGTACAGAAAATAAAATTGTAAAAAATACATATTTAAAGCCCGTTTTACTGTCCGAGGATAAACTCGGATATAAGTACGAGTGCGCTAAAGAAATTTTAAGGCGGCACGCTGGGCTGCGCGTTCTGGTGTTCTTCGATTACGAACTGCCCTCGTCCGAGTGCGCTTACGAAGAGTTTTGTAAAGCTTTGTCAAGCGACAAGGAGTTTGCAAAAAGAATTATTATCGGTGACGCAAATTCCAACGTTCACAACATAGAGCGCGAGTTCAATGCAAAGCAGGACGCAATTTTAATAGCAAAGGACGCAAAGTTTACCGAGGGCGCCAACTTGCAAGAGTCCAACATTATAATAAACTATCAGGTTACGCCCGACCCTCTCGCAATGGATCAACGCATAGGCAGAATTTTCAGGCTTGGGCAAAAGAGCAAGGTTTTTATCTATTCCCTTGCGGATATGAACAAGCTCGAGGGGTTTGCTCTCGCATATTTCTCGGCTATAGGGCTACTTTCAATCGACAGCGGAGACGCAACTATTCTTGCAGGTTCCAACTCCGACCAGATGGTTGCCGTAAGGTGCAGGCAGTGTTCACGCGTAAAGCTTATGCCAAGGCAGGATTACGAGGAAAAGAAGAAAAAGAAATCAAACGATTTGATTTGCCGCGCCACCGACGACTGCATACAGCTGAGTTTAGACGGCAAGGGCACCGATATGACGGAAATTACCGTGTACGACTTTAAGTGCGACTGTTGCGGCACGGTGCTGACTCGCTCGGTTTCCGAGGGATATATGTGCATAAGCCACGTTTCCAACGGAGAAAAGGGCAAAATGTGCAACTCGGGTGAAAACGGGGACAGGTCGGTCTACTGCCGTAAAATTTGCGCAATTTCTCATTGCCGTCGGTTTTTGACGGACGACAGAATGTCGGGTAAGTGCGCAGCTCTCAGGCGTTACCGCATGAACCCCAATATTTCCGACGCCGAGCTTATGAAAATTTGCGCCGTCTGCAACAATGCCGCGTGCTGGGACAGCTGCAAGGTTACAGGCAGCGGCAAAGACGATATTTATAATTGCGGAGACTGTGAATACGCAGGCTGCACGCCGGCTCCGCACTCCCTCGATTTCGACGACAAGTGGGAGGCGTACTGCCCCATGCCGTCCTGTAAAAACAAGCGCCCCAGGGGCAAGCTCAGACCTATAGTTGCAAGAACTTTTGCGACTTTTATAAACGAGCTTTGGAATTTCAATCACGACGGCGGAGAAAGTTTTTGCTCGACAATGGGCAAGGAGGCCGACAAGGTATCCGAAGTCAGAAGAATTTTGAAAGACGACAGGGATAACGGGTAGGTGCGATGTCAAAGATAATTATAGGTCAGGAATACGAAAACGAATTTAAAAGCATATGCGCGCTGTACACGGGCGGTTTTCTCTCTAAGGAAGTACATATAAAGAGCATTCGCGGCTTGGAAATTACAACAAACACACACACTTTCGAGTACCGCGCGGACGAGCACGGCGTAAACGGCTCGGGAGAGGCGGAAAACGCGCTTACCTTTACCTCTAAGGGTTCAAGTTGGTTTGCGCCCCTTCGCGGCGTTGAGTTTGACAGCGGTAATTCCGATTGGAAACAGTTGATAATGGACGTTGCCGCCGACTATCATAAAAATTATTCCCTTATCGAGTTTAAGCAGTCAAAGGATAATAGCTCGCTTTCAACCGAAAAAAAGCTTTTAAACAAGTTCAAAAAGGGCTTTATCGACAGAGTGTTCGATGACGGAAAGGCATTTACAATTATTGAAAGCCGCTCCACAATGCCCGAAAATTTTTACGCCGTTTCAATGCGGCTTGAAATAAACGGCGGCGGAGAAAGCGCGCCCCTTCTCGGAAAAATTTACTTTAAAGAAACAACAAGCTTTAAGCTTGTTCCGCTTACCAACAGGGAGGCGGAAAAGATCGATAAGTTTATAGACAGCGCAATTCCCTTTGAGGACGGTTCGGTATCTGACGGGGAAATAGTCGACGTATCTCTTGTCGGTAGGGTATTTTCAGGGCTTGAAAACGCGTTTAAAAGCGGTGATTTTGCTTCGTACGTTTCTTTTGACGACAAGTACAAGCGCGCAATCGACGCAATGCTTGCACAGCTTGCCACAAGCGAAGTCAAGGATTTGGAGTGTACAAACGTCAAGGTTCTGGGCGTGTCGCACGTCGAGTGGGATAAGTCGGTATATGCAATCAACTACCGCGGCAAGGAAGTGTTGAGGGCGGTAGTCGGTCTTAACGGAGTAATTTCTCTCTACTGCGTCAACTGCGGCGTAGAGGACGCGCTTATCGACGGCAATATTATTGCTTTTAAGGACGGAAAAATTAATGCAAACTGCAACGCCGTTTTGGATTTTTCGCAGGAAAATTTGGGGCTTATCAGCTCGGATATCGACGAAATTAAAGCCAACGGCGTAATTTCTGACCATTTATTTACGGTAAACTGCCGCGAAAATTCAAGGAATAAGGAATGTTTCAGGGTTGTTTGCAAGCAACAGACCATAGAGCTTGACAACGGTATGAGAAAATGTAAGGGTTGCCGCTATCCCGAAATTATATATAAAGATATCTTTTCGGAACGCTACGACGAGGGCGGCTACACCCCCGACCTCAATTTTGCGACGGACAGACTTTCGCTCGTTGCCGAACCTATAGTAAAGTGCCGTTGCTGCGGCAGGGAATTTACAATGGATAATACGGCAAGAAACAGGCTTTGTGCGTTCTGCGCCGACGTGGACCACTCTGAAAACGCGGTAAAACTGTACCGCAAATACGCCAATATGCTTAGTTTGGGCAACAGATTTTTCCACCTATTCGCAAAAAAATATTGCCGCGAGGACGCGAACATAATACTTTTCGAGCTTGGTGTGGACAGATACGTCTTTGACAAAATCGAAGCCGAGGAGAGCGGCTTTATAAAGGCGCCCAAGAAAGTAAGACGCACGGGAGGTATATAATGAAAAATAAAAATTTATCGTTAAACCTTACGGGCAGAAGCAAAATTTTTCTTCTTATAAGTCTTTGCTGCGCGGCGGCGGTTGACTTTGCGGCGTTCATATATATGGTCGTGACGGTCTGCGGTTCGACGCTTTGGCTGTTTCCCCTGCTGTTTGCGTTGCTTGACGCGCTGTTTATATTTCAGGCGCTGTTCTCCAACTTCCGCTTTAAATATACGGTGTTCGGCATAGCGTTCTATATTTTAGCTACCGCCGTCGTACTTGTCATAATGGCATACGAGTGCTTTACTTCTCCCGAGTTTTTCACAAATAGCGCAAGTTTGATTTGGATTAATTTGCACGTTTTAACGCTTGTTTCCTCGTTGTTTTGTTACTTATATTCAGCGAAAAGATTTAAGGCAAAAGCGGCGTTGCAAGCCGTTATTTCGGCTATATTCACGGGTCTATGCGTTGCCGGTGCTTGTTTCTACATGTTTTTTGTAATCGGCGCCGGCGTTTTCGGGCAGGGCGGCGCAGTAACCCGTCCGCTCGTCTACGAGTTCGACGAAACCACGCAAACCTATTCTGTGGTGGGAGTGCTGGACGGCTCGGGTGACAATGTTTACGTCCCCGAAAAATTTAACGATTTTCCCGTGCGAAATGTAAGCGCAAGCATCTTTTCCGCCGAAGGAATTAAAAGTGTAATTTTGGACTGTTCTCCTGACGTCGGCTTTACCGACATAGGCATAGAATCGGTAAGCTCCGAGTTGAAAGTCTGCGTTCCCAAACAAAATATCGACAAGTTTAAAGACGTGTTCTATAATTTTGACAGTCGCAGCGCGTTTAAACTCGGCAACAGCGTAATTCCCTTCGGGCTTGACGAAAATGAAGTTTTTGTAACCTTTTCCTATGGTAACACTTCATTTGATAACGTAAGCGGTAAAATTTTACCTACTTGGTTCGGTAAAGTCGGTGAAGTGTTCGATACAAACTGTTTTGCAGATATAGACTATGCGCAACACACGGATAAAAACTCGGACAGCGACCTTATCTGGAATTATAACAATAACGATAAAAGAATAATGTCCTCTATATTAGACGGAGATGAAAATAACATCATCGGACGGCCAATAACGGGGGATATTACGGGGGCAACGGTAATTTTTGAGCAAATTTACCGCGTATTCCCCGGAGAAAGCAACGACGCCGAGTACGCCGCCGTAAACGATTTTGTGTTCTCTCAAGATTTAAAATATAAGTTGACTACGCTGGGTAATGCAAATAAGATAACCGACAACTATGTGCGCGAAGGTTTTGAAGACGCATTCGAACTTTCCTGGCAATACTCTGTTTACAGTATAACGTCAAATCGTACGGATTTTACAGATTTAAAGAGCGTGTTATCTCAATACGGCAACTTGGACGTATATATCCATCCCGTATGGAAGCTTAAAACTCCGGAATTTTCGATATCTTCCAACATACCTACAAACAAGGTTACATACGGTGAAAACATTTCGTTCAATTCTTCGACAAAGCTATTGAACGGTTTAACTTACAGTTATTTTTGGAGCGAGAACGGGCAGCAAATATCGCAAGACAAGAATTTGAAAGTTGAAAATATTTCTTTCGGAAATAAAATTTATGCGCTTAAAGTTGTCGTAGAGGGCGCCGAAACAGTCGGCTCTTCTCAAAAATTGACTACCTCACTTTCGGCTGAAAGTATTCAGGAAATTGAAGTTACCGTCGATAAACGCCCCGTTACGGTCGAGTGGCAAGACCCCGAAGACAACGTCTACAGCGGCACGGATAAACGCGTGCAATGCGCTATTTCAAGCGGAATCATAAACAGCGACGACGTTAGCTTAAACAACTCTCAATTTAATTACAGACACGTCGGCTCGTATAGCGAAAGTGTACATCTTTCGGGCGCAGACGCACAAAAGTATGCCATATTACGGGGGCAATCGCATTCGTACTCAATTTTAAAAGCCAACCTGACGGTAAATTGGACCACAAGTGAAACAGTTTACAACGGAGAAGATCAGACCTCCGCCGTGACTTTTACGGGCGTGCAGGGCGAGGACGAAATAGAGTATGAAACGACCTCGGCAATAAATGCCGGCACGTATACGCTGTCGCTGAGTTTGAATAATTCGGACGAAATTAAAAACTATAATCTTTTAAACAATACCCATTCTTTTACAATAAAGCGCAAACCCGTTTCAGTAAATTGGAACGCAGATTGTGACGACGAGTTTATATACGACGGAAAAAGCCATACCGTAGTGGCAACGGCGGACGGTGTAAACGGCAACACTCTTGTGCTTACCGTTTCTCGCGCAACAATACGCGACGTGGGAGAGTATAAAATTACCGCGTCGGCGGAATTACACCCCAACTACGAAATAAACGGCTCGGACAGCAAGACTTATAAAATAAATAAATACGGCTTGACGGTGGAATGGGGCAATACCGAGCTTACCTACACGGGTAGAAGTCAGTTCCCTTCTTATGTAATGCGCGGCGTCGGTGACGACGGAAACATTTTAGGCGGAGGAAAAGGCAGAGAAAAGAATGTTGGCGAGGGATACGTCTGTACCGTTGACCGAATAACCGAACAGTACAATAACGACAAAAATTATTTTATTGAGAAAAACGCAAGCACAGTTTACTCGATTGTGCCTGCAAGCGTTGCCGTTCGTTGGAACGTGCCCGAAATGATGTATGACGGTACCGAGCAAAAGCCTTCAGCATGGATTGTAGGTTTGGGTGACGACGCGGTTGTATCGATGAGCTGCAAGGTTACGGGCGCAATAAAAGCAGGCACGCACAAGTCGGTAGCAACTTACGATGGAGAGTTGTCAGAAAATTATGTTTTGACCGACGCCGAGCGAAATTTTACGATATCCAAAAAAATTATTTCGGTAATTGCAAGAGATATAACTATAAAGTCGGGGGAAGAAGTTCCCGAATTGAAATACAACGTTTCGCAGCTTGCCACAGGTGACGAGGTAAAAAATATTTTATCCGTGACGGTTACCGTCAAATTCGGCAGCGATGAAATTAAACCCGGCATATATGACATCGAGATAAAAGTTCAGCTTACGGCGCAGGGTGAAGAAAATTATACTGTCATAACAACCGACGGCAAACTTACCGTCGAGGCACCCGAGACAGAGGAAATCCCCGAGGAGAACGAGAATGGAGTGTGAAAAATGTAAACGGCAGTTTGTGCGTCCGCTCGAACTGTACAACGGTGATTGGGCTTGTCCGCGTTGTCATAACTCGCTTGCGTTGAATTCGATTCAGCTAAACGTTACCGACGACAACGAAAACATGTTCAAAATGGCGGAAATTTGCTATCTGCGTGCGCTAAAATTGCAGTCCAACAAAAAAGTTTACGACAAATTTTTGTCAAAAGCAATGGCTTACTGTAAGGACGCCGCACGTTCGGGACACCCGAAGGCGCTGGTCAGGCTGGGCTACTTTTACGAGTTCGGTTATTTTTCAATCGACTTGTGCGAGGCTTTTAAACAGGCGTACGAGTGCTATCGCTCTGTCTGGAACGGTAAAATAGACGACGCGCGAACTATTCAGTCTGACGGAGAATATTTAAACGGCGGTATACGCGTCAAAAAAAGCGCGGCAAGGCTTTATTTGAATTTATTGAACAACGCGCCTTCTAAAATGCGCGCTCATCCGAGATATCGTTACGAATCCGAGCTTGAAAACGTCAAGCGCGAGGGGCTTTACGAAGGAGACGTGCAGTTTAACGAGGCTTATTCCGACGAAAACAGAACTTCAAGGATATTCGAAATACTTCAATCCTGTTATTCAAAGGAGCGCGCTCCGCTGTTCGGGTTGATTATGCTGAACAGCGAACAGTTTTACTCGCTTTGTGCGGCAACCGAAAAGACTAAAAACGGCACAAAAAAGAAAATTTTGAAAATTGCCGAAAAAGTTTCTATAAGGCTTATAAACATTATCGACGGCAACACAAGGGCTATAAAAAATCAAACGGACATTTCGGGCGTGCCCGACGGCAACTACTGTTTGTACTTTTTCAACACCAACGGAAAACACTTTATGTCGCAGGGCAAAATGAACGCCGTCAAGCGCGCGCTTGAAAAGGGAGATTCGGTTATTGACTGCGTAAAGCTAAACGAACTTATCTCTGCAATTTGCGAGGGGTCGGACAGCGACGACTACGTCTTTTCGGACGACGATATTTTGGTGCATAAATCGAGGGCGGAACGGGTAAGCCACGCGCTCGGGGATATGATAAAAACTTTTAAAAACAATCTTAAACGAGGAGAAAACTGATGAACGAAAAAATCGACAGAATACTTAGCATTGCCGCACAAAACGGAATTTCTTTGCACAAGAATTTTACAAAGACATATCTGTCTACGCACGGCTTTTACGAGGGACCTCAGCAGCTTGCCCAAAGTACGCTCGATGAAATGGAGCGTCTGTGCTTTAAGGGTATGAACGCGGGCTTTGACAGCAATTTAAAGGGCGCGTTAGACAAACTTTCGGGCATTGTAATCAGCCTTACCGCAGTTAAAAACGGGGATTTGCGCGAGCTGTCCAAACTCGACGCTCAGCGCGCCAAAATTTTAGATAGCGCAAACAAGACAAACTACGCCCTGCGCGACGATATGCGCGATACGGTACGCGAATACATTTCGTCGTCTGTGGATGCGATAGACACAATTATTTCTCTCAACAGCGAGGGTGAGATATTTTCGCAGCTCGACGAAAAGCAGATAAAATATATGCAGGAGAGCAAAAAGAAGTTTGCCGAGCTATCCATTATTTTGACTAAAATTATGGACGTGGGCAGCTTAAAGGCAAAGGAAAACGCCGAAAAAATTATCGAAAATATTAAAATATGGCGCAGGGACTGCGCGAGATATATCTGCACAAGCGGCACTATGTCAAAACTTGACAATGCCATTGAAATTGCAAGGGAATGGAATAACCAAATTACCGCGCCCAACAAAAAAGAAAAAATAAAGGACGTTCCCAAATACGACAGGGACGAGTTGACAATTATAGCAACAAGCCGCACGGGGCTTGAAACGCTTAGCGTGTTCAATGCAAGAATAAATACCCAGCTTGCCGAAATAGATAAGCTGCGTGATGAGATTAACGCAAACAAGACAAAGGTTTCCGAGCTTCGCGCCGAGCTTGCCGGTATGGATAAAAAGAAAAAGGACATAGCCTTAGAGTTCAAAAATACGGGTGACGCAGTAAAAGCCAACGCACAAATTGCGCTTTTAAGACAGCGCGAGGACGAAATTAAGTCGGAAATAAAGGGCTTGGACGGCAATGGCAGGCTTTCTAAGCGCGACAACGATTTAAAGAATCAGCGCGAAACGGTGACAAACATAAAATATATCTGCGACACTTTGGGTGATTATAAAAACGACCTTGTTTCGCTTTCGAGAATGATAAGTCAGGTTGACTTTGCCGCGCTTGTCGGTGCAATGACGGGCAGATTCAGCGATCTGGAAAAGGCAAGCCAGACGGTTATGGATGTCAAGTTGAGAATAGAAGCTATCAGACAGGCATTCAAAGAATCCGCGGACAGGTTCTCCGAAGAGGAAGAAATTTACAACCAGACCTTCAATGAAGAAATTAGTATTGAAGAGGAGCAGTCCAACGTCATTTACGACGAAAACGGGCTTGACCCCGAGCTTGCCGCTCTTTTAGGTGATTTTGAAGAAAACAAAACTCAAGAGAAAGAGGAGACGAAAACCGAGCTTAAAAAGATTGTACCGCTCGGCGACGACGATAAATAATGAGTTTTAAAGATACTCTTACCGACATTAACACGCTCTATTATAATTCAACGTCTGAAAAGGAGCTGTGGGGCGCGGTCGGTGAGCTTGACAAGCTTTTGTCGGGCGGTCAACTAAATGTCGAAAACAGGGAAAATGCCGAGGCGCTTTATTTAAAAATAGCGGTAAAGCTAAAATTTTACGCATATTTAAAGGAGTTCGACGGTGAGGCGTTTTGTGACTTATCCGACTACATTTCAACGGAACAGGTAAAAGCCGACGAGCGCGGATATAAAAAGACCGCGGCATTGATGCGTGCGGCTTTAAACTGCGCCCAGCGCGTCAACCAAATAGTTTGCAGAGCCGACGAAATAAGAAAGGAGCTTGTCGACGGCGTTTCGGCAGAATTTGCGGAAAACGCGCGGATTGCTTTAAACTCGCTGTTGCAGGAAGCGGACGGGTGCGACTTTTTGTCTCCGTTCGGTGAAAACGTACAGTTTACGGATATAAAAATACGGGTAAAAGAATACCTCGAAAGGGTGATGTCAAATGCCGAAACAGTCAAAAAAACAGACTATAAGCGGCAGGTAAAGGAATATTTTAAGCCCGTTTCGGTGCTCTATACCCTATCCGAGTATTTTCCTTTACCCGACTATTCCGAGGGCTTGTCCGAAAACGCAACAATACTTTGTACTCCGTTTTTGGACGAAGTTATGCTTTACTGCGCCCACAACAAGCGAAAAGACGCCGAGCTTTACACTTTGGACTGCGCAAAGCTTGACGGCGCGGCTGAAAGCTTTATTGTATCCCTATTAAATGCAGCGGAGCAGCTTAACTACGATATTTTAATTTACGGCGTTGAAAGCTTGAGCGAAGGTAACGCAAAAAAACTTTTTGAAAGCGCTATTCGCGTCGGTAAATCCGAAGTAAGAGTGTTCATTCACGACGGACGCGGGGACGATTGGATCTATCAAAGCTGTTTGCAAGTTGTCGCGCAATCGGGACTTAAAGCGAGCGACGTAAGCCGCAGTTATATATCAATGCCCAACTTTTCAGACGTATTTAAGGAGTTTGAGGACAAGGGTATTATAACTATAAACGAGCGCGACTTATTAAAAGAAATGCCGTTTATAGGCTTTTTCGGTTTAAATAAAGTTATAACCGCATTTATCTCAGGCGCGGATTGGCTTAAAACGGGCAGAAAAATTTCCAAATATAACGAGCCCGAAGCGTTAAACTATCTTTCAAGATTAAAAAAATCTTATCTTTTAATAGACTCGGGTTGGGGAGACTATTCTTTGTCCGACAAGAACGACGAAGAGCAGGAGCGGTTCGGCGAGTTTGACTATGACGGAGTAAGGGAAATCGACCGGGAAAACGTAAGGCGCATTGTCGAAAGCGAGCACAGCGTTTTTGCAAAGTGCGGCATGATTGTAAGATATTGCACTTTGGGCGGCGGGGATAAGACCGATTGGGCTAAAATCGAGCGTGAAGAAATGTCAAGGCGCGTACAGCTTGCCACTCGTTTGGTTTTCAGAATATTAAAAGTAGAAACCGTGCCAGAGGTCGAAGTTTTGGACGAACTTGCAAACTCGACTGCTGGCGGGCTGTGCATCGACGGCGGCAAAAGGATAGAGTACAAATATTCTTGCAGTATAAATTGGGATTGGCTTGTTGACGCCATTGTTCACGAAAGCTATCACGCAATGCAGTCAAAGCTGACTAACGGCGGTTGGTCGGGCTGGTATCTGCACAATTTGCACGTCACGCGCGGAAGAGTGGAAAGGTGGCGTACGACAAGGCAGATTTATAACGGAGATACGCATTCAAAGGTCTACAAAGTTCACGTCTATGAAAATGACGCAAACGCTTTTGAAATAGACTGCGACGACGGCAGAAACTTTGCATGGAATACCATAGAATTGACTTAAATTTTTTATTTAATTAATTGGGAGAATTGAAATGGCGGATTTTTTGGACGAGTTTATAAAGGAACTGTTGCACACCGACGACGTGCGTTCGAACAGACTTTTGCACTCGGGACTCGAAGGGGACAGCATTAAGTCGTACAGACTGTTTGCGGAGGGCGGCGAAACCTGCGAAAAAATGCTTTCCGAAATAAAGCGCGCAAGGGGCAAAGTGAGCAACCGCACGGTGCTGAAAGACAGCGCGCAGGTGCGCACGGGCGTCGACAACCCTGGCGTCGAAAAGTGGCTTTGGAAGGATATGTCGGGCTTGTCTGACGCAAAGGCGCTGGACAAGTTTGTTGCCGAAGCTTATAACGTAATCAATTTAAAGGGCAACAATCCGCTTTTTCTGGGGCTTGGCAGCCTTAAATGGGATATAGCCGTATCGGGAGAAATGCGCACCGTTCGGTCACCGCTTTTAATTTTCCCCATAAAGCTTATACGCGGCACGGCAACAAGTAACGTTGAGATAGAGTTTGTCGACGACGACGTCTATTTCAACCCCGTGCTTTACGAAAAGCTAAAACGCACGCTTACGGAATACGTCTATAAAAACTTTCCGCACCCTAACGGACAATACGCCGACTTTGACGAGCCTGTCGATATCAACAATCTGACGGCTTCATACTTCGAAAGCGTTACCGCACATATAGCTAAGT
This sequence comes from uncultured Christensenella sp., assembly GCA_910585685.1. Taxonomy (GTDB): domain Bacteria; phylum Bacillota; class Clostridia; order Christensenellales; family Borkfalkiaceae; genus Coproplasma. Next base: position 89,251 of record CAJUEO010000005.1, on the reverse strand, counting down.
GTGCAAGCGGAAACAACGGTATTTTTTCGTTCGAAGAAAACTATATCTGCATAGCGCAGTACAATCACTCGGATATGTGTATGTACTACGACGTAAAACGCAACCGCAAAAAAATAGAGGCAAACGCACTTATTCGCAGTATATTCGGGGGGCAATCACAAAAAGAAGATATTGCCGAAGGTATGGGAGAGGCGCGGTTCATTCTGCCCAAAGACAGTGTGCAGGAAGAAGTTGTGCGCAGAATTTTGCGCGGACAGTCGCTTATAGTAAAGGGCCCTCCCGGAACGGGCAAGACGCTTACCATTTCAAATATTATTTCCGCACTGCTTGCGAGGGGCAAAAAAGTGTTGTTTGCCTCGAAAAAGCTTGCCGCGCTGTCCGAAGTAAACGCCAAACTTCCCGAAAAATTGAGAAAGTTTGTAATGCTGCTCGACTTTGAAACCGAGCAGAAAGCCGCCGCGGTCAACCCCGTCGAAGTCAAAAAATGCTTTAAAGACCTTATACAAAGCGTAAAGCAGTATCATTTCGACCCAAACGTTTCCGCAGAGTACGAAAAGGCAATGCGCGAACAGGCAAATTCGGTTTTAGATCTTAACGATTATTTTAAAGAGCTGTTCGAAAGCGGATATTATCAAGCTGCGGACACATATTTTAAAAGCGAACTCAGCCCCGTGCCGTTTGCAGACGGCGCCGAAGCCGTGAAGCTGACGCGCGTTGAATACGGGGAACTGCTGTCGCTTGTCGAGAGTGCAAGCAAGCATTACGAAAGGCTTGCAAAGGGCGGCAAGGTTATTGAAAACCCGTGGTACGGCATCGACAGTTGCAGTGATACCGAAGCGGCGTTTGTGCAAAACTCGGGCATATGTCGGGGTATAGAGCAAATTTTTACATATCTTAAATCAATCGGGTACGAAATTTTTGCAAATTTTGCGCTTGGTGACCTTTATGAAATTAATGAAAACGTACTTTCAAGCGACGATATTTTAAAGGTTTATAATTGCAGTGAAGTAAAGCGCGCGTCCATAGACGGCGCAATAGCCCGTTTGAGAAGCGCGCGCGAAAACTTGCCCGTAGCCGAGTTCGAGTTTGACGACAAATGCAAAGAGAAATGCTTTGACGAACTTATGGCTCAAAGTTTTGACTTTAAGCTTACGCGCAAACAGACGGAGCTTTTGCGCGATAACAGAGGGCTGTTTATAGTTGACGGAAAACTTGCGCTTTCAAAGGAATTTCTCGACACCATTTGCGCGGCTTCGGAAAAGATCGAAGGACTTGAAAATAACATTGCTAAAAAGAACGTAGAATATTTGAGCGTTCTCGATAAACTGGACGAAAGTCAGGGGCAAAACGCGCTTAAAGCTTACAAGGCGTTTGCGCCGTATATCGAAAAGGGCGCTTCAAAGCCCAAGCTATTTGACTTTACGGCAAAGAAATTTTATAAAAATTTGCGCGCGTTTTCCTCGCGTTCAAACCCTTCGTTCAAGGATATTACGGGGGCAATTGCCGCTTTTAAAGAAACCTGCGACAGCAGGGACGAAATTATGACTTTAAAAAGCGTTATTTCGGGCGCGTTCGGTAACGTGCTTAAATCGGACGGTTTCAAGGTTATAAGCCTTATTGCCAAAAAGTGCAGAAACAACGTTGAAGAGTATTTAAACGCGGCATATATAGGGGGCAATTTATTAAACGCCTGTTTAAAGCACGCAAAGGCACCCGAGGACTTTGTTATAGAGGACTTTATATTTGCGCGCAAGGCGTATGTTGCGCAGTGCGAACTCGAGCGAAAATGCGCCGAGGCTTGCAAGCTTTGCGGCATAGAAAATTTTGCGGATTTTGAAAAGACGGCAAAATCGATATCGGTAATTTTGAAGCTTCGCGACGGCAACACGTTTAACGGCGCGGAGCAGGCGGCGGAATTTTTCGACAAAATTAAGTCGCTGGACAGCGAGTTTACGCAGACGGTTTGGGATACGGCAAAGCTCATGCGCGAGTTCGGTATCAAGTACTTCGAAACGTCGTTTACCAAAAACCCGTGGCTTGTAACTATTTCAAGGCTCGAAAGATTTTTGGGCGAGTCTTGCGACCGTTCGATGTTAAGCGCCGCGCTCGGCTATGAAAAGATAAAGTATTCAAAACACGCTTTAAGCCTTGAAAACTTTTTCAACGCCGTGGAAACAGACTATTGCGAGCTGGAAAGCGAGCGGCTTACAGAACTATTTGAACATTCCTATTATAAATTATTGCTCGACTATAAGCTTGCCACGCTTGGCAGAAAGCGCAACGGTCTGGGCAAAAATGCCGAACTCAACCTCGACAAGTTTGAAAAGAGCGAAAGCGCACTTTTAAAATGCAACGTGGATATAATCGAAAACCTTTGCATTTCGCGCATTAACCCCGAGGACAGAGATTTTGACTTTCTCGACGCGGACAGGGGCGCGCAAATGTCGCTAAGGTATCTTTTCAAAACCCACCCCGACGCAATTTTGAAATTGAAGCCCTGTATGATAATGTCCCCCTCGACAGCCAGCGTGCTGTTAAGACCGGACGAATACTTCGACTTCGACGTTGCGATAATTGACGAAGCAAGCCAGCTCGAACCCGTCAACCTGCTTCCCGTGCTTGTCCGCTCGAAACAGTGCGTGCTGGTCGGAGACGAGTTCCAAATGCCGCCTTTAAGCCACTTCAAAGCCAAAAACGCAAAGCGCATAGAGGACGCCGACAGCGAGCTTGTAATCGATACCGACATTTCGGCACTCAGCCTCGCACTGCACAACAGCGCGTTCGAAACGTTTGAGCTTGCCTGCCATTACCGCAGCAATACCGAAAGCCTTATAGCATTTTCACAGCGCGAGTTTTACCCGTATATGCGCACCTTCCCCGCGGCGGAGCCGTTTAAAGACGGGCTGGGCTTCGAGGACGTTTTGACGGCAGACGGCTGTTGCGACGGCGGCGTAAACGAAGTTGAAGCAAAAAAAGTTGTCGAAAAGCTTGAAGAACACTTTGAAAAGTATTATGATAGTAGCGTGGGCAAGCTGAAAAAGCCCGTGGGCGTAGTCGCTTTCGGAGAGGCGCAGCTGTGTTACATAACCAAACTTGTCGAAGAAAACGCCGCCCTGACCGAAAAAATACGCACCGCCACTTGTAATTTCGACGATTTGCCCGATAAGCTTGTATTCTTCCGCACGATAGAAAGCGTGCAGGGACAGGAAACGGACACCCTTATTTTGTCGCTTACTTACGGCAGGGATAAGAACGGAAACATAAAGCTTGCTTTCGGAGAATTAAACCGCGATTTGCTTGGCAAAAATATTTTCAACGTTGCGGTGACTCGCGCAAAAAGCAAAATTTGCGTAATTCACTCGGTGACGGCAAGCGAGATAAGCGAAAACCCGAGGATAAATTTTATAAAGGACTATCTGCTGCTCGTCGAACAGTTTTCCAAGGACGGCAAATCTCAATTTGTGCAGAGCGTTCCCGATTACGGCAAGTATTTTACCGCCGACGTCATCGACTTTTTGGTTGAAAACGGCATAGCCGAAGAGCGCATTGTGCAAAACTACGGCGTAACCGACGGGTCGGTAAAGATACCCATTGCCGTGCTTTCAAAGGATTTAAACCGCGCCGAGCTGGGTATCTGGTGCGAGTACCCCGTATTGAAGAAGTACGACTATCTCGACTATAACGTGAGGTATTTCCGTTCGCTTGCGGACAGGGGCTGGAACTTGCACAGAGTATTCATTCACGAATGGCTTGACAACGGCAAGTTTGAAAAAGCCGAGCTTTTGAAGGCAATTAAAGACATAAATAATTAAATATATCGAATAGGAGAATAATGATATGGCAAAAGAGCAACAAAAACAGCGCAACCCCGTTGACGAGGAAGAGCAAATCATAGCCGGCAAAGTTGACGCGTATAACCGTAAAATAGAAGAGGCAAGGCGTTTAAAAGCCATTGAAACTTCAAAAAACAACTTCAACGCCAAAATTCAAAAGTTGCAGGAACGCGCCGCAGATTTTGTTATAAAGTACGGCAAAGAGGACTACCGCTCGCAAATTATGCTTACGTTTTTAAACGTTGCAATCGAGATGCGCGACGCAATCGAGCTTACGAACGACATCGGCACGGCAATGAGCTGTATAACAGAGGCAATCACCTGTATGGACGACATATTGCAGGAAAATATGTTCCAGATAGAGGGCACGCTTACCACAAAGTACGGCTTTTGGGAGCGCAGGCGCCGCAAAAAGCAGCTTAAAAAAGCCATATCCAACAACGCAGGCCGCATGAAGCAGATTTGCGATATGTTGATAGGCAACCAGCAGATGGCAACCGCCATTGTCAACTCGTTGCGCGCTTCGAGCATTCAGATGCAGAAAATGATGCAGAAAAACAACGAAAAGCAGAAAAAGATTAATATGAAAAACTCCGGCGGCGCGCCTTTGCCCCCTTCCGAGGGAGAAAAGATTGTCGACGGCATTATAGCCGCACGCGGAGCGCAGCCGGGCGGCACCACACAGCAGGGCGGCTCGACAGCGGACAGCCAAACCCCGTCGGGCGGCACGCAGGAAGGCGGCGCAGGCGGCGGCGTGGATATAAGCGATATTTAAGGGGTAAAATATGTCTGGATTTGGAAAAAAGGGAGAAAGTCAAAACGGGCAAAGCATAGCCGAGCTTGAGTCGCAGTACGCCGAAAGCGTTAATAAGATACGCAAAATTTTAAACGGCAGAACGGACAAAAAAGACCTTTCGACAGATGAGAAACAGAAGCTCAGAACGGAATATTTGCGCGCCTCGCAGCTTGCGCAAAAGCTTTCGCAACGTCACACCGACAACGACCAGGTAGAAAAGTACAAAAAGGACGCCAAAAAGCTGAGCGACAGAGCTACGGAGTACGGCTCGAACATAAACAGCAAAATTCCCGAAACTACGTTTGACGACGTAAAGGGGCTTGAAGAAGTCAAAAAAATAGTTCAAAGCTTTATATTTATTGCAAAAAACCCCGAAATAATCAAGTATTATAAAATCGAGGGTGGACTGGGTATGCTTATGTACGGCGCGCCCGGCACGGGTAAGACGATGTTTGCCGAAGCGATAGCCAACGCATTGCGGCTTCCGCTGTTTGTAATAACCCCTGCGGACATATTCAAGTCGTACGTCGGAGAATCCGAACAGGCTGTAAGGCAGCTTTTCGACGAGATAGACGCCTGCCCAGACGGCGCGATACTTTTTGTGGACGAGTGCGAGTCAATCTTTTCAAAGCGTACTTCGGATACCAAGGACTATAAGGCGGCGGTTACGACCGAGCTTTTGCAGCGCATAAACGGCTTTGGCGTAAACGGCTCGAAAAGAATTATAATTGCGGCAACAAACCGCCCCGACGTAATCGACCCCGCGTATCTGAGGTTTAAAAGATTTTCGCACCGCATACACGTCACGCCGCCCGACTTAAATGCAAAGCGCGCGATTATAGAAAGCAAGTTGAAGGGCATAGAGCTTTCCGACATAACTTGCGAAGAGGTTCTGGAAATGACCGAAAGCTACACCGAAACCAAGCTTCCCATAGGCACGGTAAGCGTAAAAACGGCTTATTACTCGGCTGCGGATATCTGCGGCATTATCGAGGAAACCTGCCGTCTGGCGCTTGAAAAAATTCAAGAGGCAAACCTGAAAAGCCCCATTCCCTTGACGCGTGAAATGTTTGAAAAATCCTTTAAAAAGTTAAAGCCCAGCATTTCCGCCGAGCTTTTAAAAGAGTATGAAGAGTTTTAAATAAATTACAATACAGCCGCGGCTTTTAAATAAGCCGCGGCTGTGTTGTAAAATAAGTTTAATCTTTGTCTGCAACGCACTCGCAAACGACGTAACCGTCAATAATTTTCAACCCTTTCGGTATTTCCAAATGCTTAAAAACAAGTTCTTTCAAGGGCGTAAAATATTTGTAAAACTCTTTGTCGGGAAAAACCAATTGCCCCTCGATCATTTCCATAATCCAAGCCATAAAATGCCATTCAAATTGCTGTTTTAAGCTTATTATCGTGCTTCTTTGCTCTTCGTCTTGATTTTTTAAATTTTTGTCGATTATCATTTTTTATCCTTTCCCCGTATAGCCGTTAGGTAAGCTATTATATACGCCAATTAGGCGTATATAATATATCACGCCTTATAGGCGGAAGTCAACTAAATTACGCTCATTAGTTGTATAATATTTTTAAAGTTAAAATTAAGGAAAACAAAAAATGATAACGTTACAGCAAATACAGGCAAGGTTGGCAGAGAGTATTAAGCAAAGCGGAATGACGCAAACAGCAATAGCAAAAAATTTAGGAGTAAGCCAACAAACAATATCACACTATGTAAAAGGAAATAAACTGCCTGCACTCGATACGCTTGCAAACCTTTGTAAGCTTCTGGACGTAGAGCCTGCATACATACTTTGTTTAAAAGATGAATAATAAAAAAACATTAGCCTTGCAAAACGCAAGGCTAATGTTCTATTCGATAGACGTTCTGAAACCTTTACCTAAAATCTCGTTAGTGTCGGTCAAAATTACAAAGGCGGAGGGGTCAACCTGATGAATTTTTATTTTGAGTTTCAAAGCTTCGCTTCGCTTGCAAACTGTCAAAATAACTTTTTTCGGCTCTCCCGTATAGCCGCCCTCGGCTGCGTATGTGGTGTAGCCGCGGTGCAATCCCTCTATAATAAAGGGAGTTATTAGCTCGGCTTTTGTGGTTATAATGGTAACAAACTTGCTTTTGCCTATGCTCTCTATTACTCCGTCAACGAGGAACATTTTCGAGAACAGACCCAAAATAGAGTAAAGACCGGTGGTTGTGTCGAAAACGAAAAAGGCTGACGAGGCAATCAACAGGTCGGTAATAAGCAGAGCCTTGCCTATATCCATTTTCGAGTATTTTTTTATTATAAGCGCTATAATGTCAGTTCCGCCCGAAGAAGCCTTGCAGTTGAAAATAATTGCGCTGGCTATGCCCGTCAAAAGCATTGCATAAATAAATTCAAGCAGTTTTTGGTCGGTAAACGGCAGAGATATATTGTAGTACTCGAAAATTCTTTCCATAATCCACATTTCTATGGTATAGAGTATCGAGCAATACGCGGTTTTAAAGGTGCAGCCCTTGCCGAGGAATATAAACCCGATAATAATCAAAATCGAGTTTATCGACAGCATTATTACAGACTGCGTTAAAAACGGCACAAGCGGCGTAATAAATTTGCTCAAAATTATACCCACGCCGCTGACTCCGCCCGTTGCAAAGTTGTTCGGACCTTTAAACAGGGCTACGCCGAGCGCAAGTATGAATACGCCGAGGTTGAGTATTACCCAATACAATATCGAGCCGCGTATCTTTTTTGCGCGCTCGGCTTTTGAAATCGGGTCTTTGTCTTTTTGTTTTTTCATATTTTCCTGCCGAGAGGTTTTAAACCGTAATTTAAGTCGAGGGGCCGAAACCTTTTCCGAGAATTTCGTTTGCGTCGGTAATTATTACAAACGCGGTGGGGTCTACTTCGTGTAATTTCATTTTAAGCTTCAATGCTTCGCTGCGCTTGCATACGGTAATAATAATTTTCTTCTTCTCTCCCGTATAGCCGCCCTCGGCGTCGTACATTGTGTAGCCGTGGTTTATTACCTTTAATATATAGTCGGATATTATATCCACGTTGCGAGTAATTATAGTTATGTATTTTGTCTTGCCTATATTCTCTATCACGCTGTCCAATAGGAATGATTTCGTAAACAGACCCAACAGCGAGAACAGCGCCGAAGATATAGTAAAGGTATAGAAGGATACAAGCACTACCACCATATCTATAAGCATAAGCGCGAAGCCCACGTTAAGCGAGGTGTATTTTTTGAGTATAAGCGCAATAATGTCCGTTCCGCCCGACGATGCGCCGCAGTTGAATATAAGCGCGCCGCCCACGCCGAACAGCAGAATTGCGTACACAAGCTCTAAAAGCGGCTGTCCCTCGGTGTGCATTGCAACGCCGTTTATATATTCTATGTTGCCTGCGGCGTCATAGATATATTCTGCGGACAGAGGCTTGTCGAGCGGACAAATAATTTCAAGCAGCCAGATTATACCCGTGTATGCAAGCGAGCAGAAAATTGTGCGCACCGTACATTCTTTGCCGAGAATTATAAGCCCTATTATCAAAAGCAAAACGTTGATAATTGCCATTATAACGCCCTGCGTCAAAATTGCCGAAACCGCCTCGGGCAAAAAGCTGTTTATAATTATCGCTATACCTGCAATTCCGCCCAACGTCAGGTTGTTGGGGGTCTGGAAAAAGTAAACGCTGCACGACATCATAATTATGCCGAAAACAAGCAGCGACCAGTTAATTGCCGCACGCTTTATTTTTTGCTTTTTGGTAAGCACTTTTTCACCGTAGGTTTTGGGTGCGCCTTCCAATACCGCCGCGTCGGCAGCAGCCGTTTCGCTCTGCGCTTCAACGGGGTCGCTATCGGGAACTGTTACAATATCGCTAATCTCCGTTTCAGCGCTTGAATTTTGCTTTTTTTTCTTCATTTATAACTCTCTTTTGATTAAATATTGCAAGTGTATAATTTTATGTGCAAACTCACCCTGTAGGGGTTGATTTCTCTTAAATGAATGATAACATAAACGTTTTGTAAAGTCAATTTAAAGTCGCAATTTTTAACAGGATATTTTTACCTAAAAGCGGTATTGACTTTAAGCGAAAGGCGTGATATAATTAAAAATAAGAAATAAGTAATTGTTTATAAAAGGGACTTACAATGATAAACGCCAATGCGTTGTTTAGCGACGAAACAGAAAATTTTAAATCCCCATACGAACCTGAAATGGGGGATACGGTTACTTTAATTTTCAGAACTTTGAAAAACGACGTTTTGCAGGCACACGCCGTCATAAACGGTGTCCGCCACAAAATGAAAAAGTTTTTGTGCGATGAGCAGTTCGACTATTATAAGTATGACTTTACATTAAAAAACAGACACTGTAACTACTACTTTACCGCATGCGACGAGGACGACTCGATTTGTTACAACAGGTTGGGCTGCGTAAAGCAAATCGACGAGAAATTTAACTTTGCGTTTACCGCCGGTCAAAAAGTGCCGGATTGGGCTAAGGGCGCAGTGTTTTATCAAATTTATCCCGACAGATTTTGTAACGGAACGAGGACAAACGACGTAACCGACAACGAATATTATTATACGGGCGGACACTCGAGGCATGTGCGCGAGTGGAGCAAATATCCCGACGAGCTCGACGTACGCTGTTTTTACGGCGGTGACTTGCAGGGCGTTAAGCAAAAACTCGACTACTTGCAGGATTTAGGGGTGGAGGCTATTTATTTCAATCCGATTTTTGTTTCACCCTCTAACCACAAGTACGACACGCAGGACTACGATTACATAGACCCTCATCTCGCTATAATCGAGGAGGATTTAGACCACAGTATGCAGTACTGGGAAAGGCACAACGGGTTTGCCCCCAAGTATATAATGCGCACGACTTCGCGCGTCAACCTTGAAAAATCCAACCAATTTTTTATTGATCTCGTAAAAGAAATTCACGAACGCGGTATGCGCGTTATTATCGATGGTGTGTTCAATCATTGCGGCTCGTTCCATAAGTGGTTCGACAAAGAGGGCATTTATCTCAATAAAGAGGGCTATAAAATGGGCGCGTATCAATCAGAAACAAGCCCGTACAGAAGATACTTTAATTTTGAAAACAGCGACCTGCACAGCGATTACGAGGGGTGGTGGGGCTATTCTACTTTGCCCAAACTCAACTATGAAAACAGCGGCAGGCTCGAAGAATATATTTGGTCGCTCGGCGCTAAGTGGGTTTCCGCTCCGTTCAACGTGGACGGTTGGAGGCTTGACGTCGCTGCGGACTTGGGTCACAGCGAACAGTACAACCACAAATTCTGGAAAAACTTCCACAAGCGCGTTCGTGCAGCCAATCCCGAGGCGTTCATATTTGCCGAGCACTACGGCTCACCCGAAAGCTGGCTTGTAAAAGGGGAGTGGGATTCCGTAATGAACTACGACGCGTTTATGGAGCCGGTAAGCTGGTTTCTGACGGGTATGGAAAAGCACAGCGAGGCGTTCGACGGCAAAAAGCTGTATAACGGAAAAGTTTTTTTCGAAAGTATGTTTACACATATGGCATCCTTTCCGCGCCCCGCGCTTGACTCGGCGTTGAACCAACTTTCCAATCACGACCATTCAAGGTTTTTAACGCGCACCAACCGCACTGTGGGAACTACAAGAACAAAAGGACCGCACGAAGCCGCGTACAATATCGACAAGCGCGTTATGCAGCTTGGCGTGCTCATTCAGATGACTTGGGTGGGTTCACCCGGCATATATTACGCCGACGAAGCGGGGCAGGTGGGCTGGACCGACCCCGACTCGCGCCGCACCTATCCTTGGGGCAGAGAGGATTTGAATTTAATCAACTTTCACAAAGCGGCAATAGCTTTAAGAAGGCGCATTCCCTGCCTTAAAATGGGAAGTTTGAAGCAGCTTGACGCAGGTATGGGCTACATAGCATACGGCAGGTTCGACAAAGACGAGTGCTGCGCGGTTGTAATAAACTGTTCCGATAACTTGATTTCGCTGCGCGTGCCCGTGTGGGAAATGGGCGTGCCGCACTCGGACGCCGATATGGAATTTTGTTTTTCGTGCGGCAGTTGGGGGTTCTCAACCGAGGGTGAAAAAAGCGATATAAAGTTCGGCAGGTTGCTTGTAACCTTGCCCGAAAAGAGCGCGTGCGTCTATCGCTATTCTTTTAAGAAAGACTGTTAATTGAGGCATATTACGGGGGTAATCCCGTTTTTAATAAAATTTGAGGGGAAAATTTATGGAAAAATTTTTCGGCGATCTGGACAGATATCTGTTCCACCACGGCACACACTACGAACTGTATAACAAAATGGGCGCGCATATCCGCGAGGTAAACGGGGTATGGGGCGTACACTTTGTGTTGTGGGCGCCCAACGCAAGAGCGGTATGTATAGTTTCCGACGGCAACGGCTGGACTCCCTGGCAGGACGTCATGCAAAAAGTCGATGACGCTATGTGGGAGCTGTTCGTGCCCGGAATGTGCGAGGGCGTCAAATATAAATATCTTGTCGTGCGAGCCGACGGCAGCGAGGTCTTGAAAATCGACCCCTATGCTTTCCGCTCCGAGTTGCGCCCTTCAAACGCTTCGATAGTCGCAAATCTCGACAGATACGAGTGGGGTGACGACAAATGGCGCAAACAAAAACGTGACGAAAACTTTCTCGAAAAGCCAATGTCGGTCTATGAGGTGCACCTCGGAAGTTGGAAAAAAGACCTGTCAAAGTGGGACGAGGACCAATTTTTCGACTACCGCAGGCTTGCGCACGAGCTTGCCGAATATATCAACTATATGGGCTATACTCATATCGAGCTTATGGGCATATGCGAGTATCCCTTCGACCCGTCCTGGGGCTATCAGGTAACGGGCTACTTCTGTCCGACGGCACGTTACGGCACGCCCGACGACTTTATGTATTTTGTAGATTATATGCACAAACACGGCATCGGCGTTATACTCGATTGGGTGCCTGCGCATTTCCCCAAGGACGACTGCGCGCTTGCAAATTTCGACGGCACGCCGCTTTACGAGTACGGTGACCCCCTGCGCGCGGAGTATCCCGAGTGGGGCACAAAGGCGTTTGATTTGGGCAAAAAAGAAGTGTCGAATTTCCTTATGGCTTCCGCGTTCTTCTGGGTGGAAAAATACCATATCGACGCGCTTCGCGCCGACGCGGTTGCGGCTATGCTCTACAACAGTTTCGGCAGAGAGCAGTACCGCCCCAATATGTACGGCGGAAACGAAAATCTGGAAAGCTTCGAGTTTTTCCGTCATTTAAACAGCGTGCTTCGTCAGCGCACAAACGCGTTTATAATCGCGGAGGACAGCTCTATTATCGAGGGCATAACAAAGCCGGCAAAAGACGGCGGTTTCGGCTTCGGTTTAAAATGGAATATGGGCTGGATGAACGACTCTATCAAATACTACAACACCGACCCCATATTCAGACCTTATCACCACCACCTTATGACGCACACCTTCGAGTACGCGTTCTTTGAAAGCTATATGCTGGTGCTCTCTCACGACGAGGTTGTGTACGGCAAGGGGTCGATGATAAATAAGTTTATCGGCAACAAGCAGGATAAGCTCGGCAGTTTAAAGACGTGCTTTACAATGATGATGGGGCACCCCGGCAAAAAGCTGCTGTTTATGGGGCAGGATTTTGCGCAGGAGAGCGAGTGGAACTTTAAACGCGGGCTCGATTGGTGGCTCTGCGACGACGAGGGACACCGCGACGTTATGAATTGTTTCCGCACGCTGTTGCATATTTACCGCGAAAGACCCGTCTTGCACAACGATTGCGGCGGAGACGTTACCTGCGAATGGATTAACAGCGGAGATTATAACCGCAATATCTTTACGTTCATAAGGCGCAACCCCTGGAACTATAACAACGCGCTTATTTTCGTTTGCAATTTCGCGCCCGTAGAGCGCTACGATATGGGCGTCGGCGCGCCGCTTGCCGGCAAGTACAGGCGTATTTTTACAACCTATTCCGAGGGCAATCTCGTTGAAATAGAGGCAAAACAGGAGCTTTGCGACGGCAGACCGTATAAACTTATCTTTAACCTGCGCCCCTACGAGTCGATTATCTTTGAAGTGCCTTTCGTCGAGGCAACCGAGGAAGAAAAGAAAAAGGAAAAGAAAACGCGCACAGCCATAAAAAAGAAGTACGAGGAAGTTGTAAACGACGACTCGCATATTCCGCAGGTCGAAGTTCCCGAAGAGCTTAAAGTTAAAAAACCCGTGAAGAAAACCACGACGGCAAAAAAGACCAAAAAAACTTCGGGTAAATAGTTCTATGCAAGTATTAAAGAAGCGGTTTGTCCGCTTCTTTTTTATTGACTTTGTGCAAGTTTGCGTTTATAATTTTTATAATATGTTAAAAGACGTGCAGGATAAAATTATAAAATTAAAGCGCGAGAAGGACGTTTGCATTTTAGCGCACAGCTATATGTCCGAAGAAATTTGCGAAGTTGCCGATTTTACGGGTGACAGCTATGCGCTTGCGGTAAAGGCGAGAAGCGTGCCGCAAAGCACCGTGCTCATGTGCGGCGTAAGATTTATGGCTGAAACGGTAAAGTTGCTTGCGCCCGAAAAGAGAGTTATACTGTCAAATTCCGACGCAGGCTGTCCTATGGCGGAACAGTTCGGCAAAGACGAAATTTTGCAGTTAAAAAAAATGTATCCCGACTATGCCGTAGTTGCCTACGTCAATACTACTACACAGCTTAAAACGGTAGCCGACGTGTGTGTCACTTCGTCAAGCGCGGTAAAAATTTGTAAAAATATTCCTCAGAAGAACATACTGTTTATACCCGACATAAACCTCGGTTCATACGTTAAATCTCTTGTCCCCGAAAAAAACTTTAAGCTTATTTCCGGCGGATGTCCCACCCATGCAAAAATTCAAAAATCAGACGTGCTTTCGGTAAAATCCGCTCATCCCGACGCGCTGTTTCTCGTTCATCCCGAGTGCCGCGCCGAGGTTGTCGCTCTTGCCGATTATGTCGGCTCGACTTCGGGAATTATGGACTATGCCGTAAAGTCGGATAAAAAGCAGTTTATTATAGGTACGGAAAACGCTATTGTCGAGCATTTGCAGTTCCGCTGTCCCGACAAAAAGTTTTATCCGCTTTCAAAGGATTTAATTTGCCACAATATGAAAATAACAACACTTTACGACGTTTTGAACTGCGTTTCGGGCGACGGAGAGGAAATTATAATTGACGAAGCGACGCGCATTCAAGCCGTCAAGTGCATTGAAAAAATGATTGAGTACGGAGGCTGACAGGTGTTTATAACTACAAAGGGCAGAAACGCCTTGAAAGTAATGATTGATTTGGCGCAGCACGAGGGAGAGGGCTTTATTTCGCTTACGGATATTGCCGAGCGGCAAAAGGAGTCGTTAAAATATTTGGAAGCCTCGGCAAAGCAGTTGTCGGCAAGCGGTCTTGTTGTGAGCGCGCGCGGCAAAAACGGCGGATATAAGCTTGCAAAACACGCCGCCGAGTATTCCGTTGCCGAGATACTTATTTCGGGGGAGGGCTCGCTTGCACCTGTAAGCTGCCTTGAAAACGGATGTGAAAACGCCTGCACCTGCCAAACGTTGCCGCTTTTTAAAGAGCTTGACGAAGTTATTATGAATTTTTTAAACTCGAAGTCGCTTATAGATTTAATACAATAAATTTTTCAAAACCGCTTAATTCCTATTGACAAAATAGGAATTAAATTTTATAATTAAATCATACTTACAAAGTAGGAATTAAAAATGAAAGTTGTATATGTGGATAACGCTGCGACCACCGCTATGAGCGACGTCGCAATCGACGCGATGACGCCCTATTTAAAAGAGGTGTACGGAAACCCTTCTTCGCTGCACACGGTCGGGCAAATCGCAAAGGAAGCGCTCGACGACGCACGGGCAAGAATTGCCAGGTGCATAAACTGTCAGCCCAGGGAAATTTATTTTACTTCGGGCGGCAGCGAGGCGGACAACCAAGCCATACGTTCGGCGGCGTTAAACGGGGCGCGTAAGGGTAAGAAACATATAGTAACGACGGCATTCGAACATCACGCCGTGCTGCACACCCTCAAAAAGCTTGAAAAAGAGGGGTTTGAAGTAACCTATCTCGACGTGCACAAAAACGGTTTGATAACTGCAAGAGAGGTGGAAGCGGCTCTGCGCGAAGATACCGCGCTTGTTACGATAATGTTTGCCAATAATGAAATAGGCACGGTTTTGCCTATTGCCGAAATAGGAGAAGTTTGCCGAAAATACGGCGTTGTCTTTCATACGGACGCGGTGCAGGCGGTCGGACATATTCCCGTTGACGTAAAGGCTCAAAATATAGATATGCTTTCGCTGTCGGCGCACAAGTTCCACGGCGCAAAGGGCGTTGGCGCACTTTATGTAAAGAGCGGCATTCCCTTGCAGACATTTGTCGATGGCGGCGCGCAGGAACGCGGCAAGCGTGCAGGCACCGAAAATTTGGGCGGTATCGCTTCGATGGCGGCGGCGCTCGAATATGCCGTAGAGCATATGAAAGAAAATAATAAAAAGATACAAAGTCTGAGGGACAAGCTGATTGACGGGCTGTTGAAAATACCTCATTCCAAACTCAACGGAGACAGATGCAGTCGACTTCCGTCGAATTTGAATATGTGCTTCGAGGGAATCGAGGGGGAAAGCCTTTTATTGCTTCTCGACGCAAAGGGAATATGCGCTTCGTCGGGTTCTGCATGTACGTCGGGTTCGTTAGACCCCTCGCACGTTTTGCTTGCGCTGGGGCTTCCGCACGAGGTGGCGCACGGCTCGCTTAGAATAAGCCTTTGCGAGTATAACACCCAGGAGGACGTTGAAATTATTTTAAACGAAGTTCCCAAAGTCGTGGACTATCTTCGCAATATTTCACCTGTCTGGGAAGAGCTTGAAAAGGGCGCAAAGCCGCATTTAATTTAAGGAGAAAATTGTTATGGCATTGTACAGCGAAAAGGTTATGGATCACTTTACAAATCCGAGAAACGTCGGTAAAATCGAGGACGCCGACGGCGTAGGAGAAGTAGGAAACGCCAAGTGCGGCGACATTATGAAGATATATCTTAAAATAGAAAACGATATAATTGTCGACGTAAAATTCAATACTTTCGGTTGCGGCAGCGCAATTGCTTCGTCATCTATGGCAACCGAGCTTATTAAGGGTAAACCTATTTCTCAGGCGCTCGAACTTACAAACAAGGCGGTTGCCGAGGCGCTCGACGGCTTGCCCGCGCACAAAATGCACTGTTCGGTTCTCGCTGAAGAGGCTATCCGCTCGGCAATTAAAAACTATTACGACACGCACGGAATTGCCTATGACAAAGCGCAGTTCCCCGATCCCCACGAAGATTAATTTTAATATTTATTTGATTGTCCCCCGTAATGCGTTACGGGGGATTTGTCATAACTTCGGACAAGTTGGAATACCTTAGAAAAAGAGGTATGATATGGCTAATTTTTGTTTCGAGGACGGAGCGCAGACTCTAAAAAAACTTAAAACGTCAAAGGACGGTTTGAGCGTTGAAGAGGCTCAAACCCGACTTTCCGAAAACGGCGCAAATGCGCTCGATAAGGGCAAAAGCACGGGGCTGTTGGGGCTGTTTTTTTCGCAATTCAAGGATTTTATGACTATTCTTTTGATTGTTGCGGCGGCAGTTTCGGGGCTTATCGCTTTTTTGTCGAAGGACAAAAACGATTTAACCGACACATTTATTATTCTTGCAATCATATTTTTGAATGCAATTGTCGGCACCGTTCAGCAGTACAGGGCGGACAAGGCCATTGAAAATTTAAAAAAGCTTTCGGCAAACACCTGCAAGGTAAGGCGCGGCGGTAAGGAAATCGTAATCCCCTGCGAAGAGCTTACTATAGGTGATATCGTGCTTTTGGAGGAAGGGGACGTCGTTCCTGCGGATTGCAGAATTATAGAGTGCAACGCGCTTGTCTGTGACGAGTCCGCGCTCACGGGTGAAAGCGTGGGCGTTGAAAAAAACGAAAAACGCATAGTCGGCAACAAGGTTGCGCTCGGCAATATGACTAACACGCTGTTTTGCTCGACGTTTGTTGTGCGCGGTAATGCTCAAGCCGTTGTTACCGCCGTCGGAATGAATACCGAAATGGGCAAAATTGCGGCAATGCTGCAGGGCAACAAGGCTTCCAAAACTCCGCTTGAAAAAAGCCTTGACAAGCTCGGCAAAATAATTTCGGCGTTTGTGCTATGCGTGACAGCCGTAATATTCATAATGGGAATGTGCGTCCGCGACGACGGACTTTTGAAAAACTTTATGACTTCGGTTGCAATTGCCGTTGCGGCTATTCCCGAGGGGTTGCCTGCCGTCGTCACTATTATAATGGCAATGGGCGTGCAAAAAATGAGCAAGAAGGGAGTGGTTATACGCAAGCTCAAATCGGTTGAAACACTGGGCGGCTGTTCGGTAATCTGTTCGGATAAGACGGGTACGCTCACTCAGAACAAGCTGTCGACCGTCGCGGCATATTATGACGGTAAAGCCCGTTCAATCGAGGATATTACGGGGTGTACCAGGCTTTTGCAGTGTATGGTTGCATGTACTACGGTAAAAGGCGGTATGGGCAACTATATAGGTGATCCGACGGAGATTGCCCTAAGGAT
Source organism: uncultured Christensenella sp. (assembly GCA_910585685.1). Lineage (GTDB taxonomy): Bacteria > Bacillota > Clostridia > Christensenellales > Borkfalkiaceae > Coproplasma. Next base: position 71,941 of record CAJUEO010000005.1, on the reverse strand, counting down.
ATGTGCCGATGAACGCTCTTTCAACGCCGAATTTAACAGAATTTGCGAGCTTCCCTTTACCTCCGAGCGCAAGATGATGACGGTAGCCGCAGACTTTAACGGAGAAAAAAATAATTATACCAAGGGCGCACCCGATATACTCATAAAAAAGTGTACGAAAATTCTTACCGAAAGCGGTGTCAGACAGCTTACGGACGTGGATATAGCCCAAATAACGGCAAAAAACAACGAAATGTCGGACGAGGCGCTGCGTGTTCTCGGGTTCGCATATTCTCCGTTCAACGGCAAGGCAAGCGAAGAGGATATGATATTTATCGGGCTTGTGGGAATGGTCGACTCGCTTAAAGAGGGCGTTAAGGAAGCTGTGGAAGAGTGTCGACGCGCCGGCGTTGCCACGGTTATGATTACGGGAGACCACGTCAGAACGGCGTTTGCCATTGCAAAAAAGCTGGGTATTGCCGAAAACGAGTCCGAAGTTATGACGGGTGACGAGCTGGACGCATTGCCCAAGTCGCAGCGCGACGTCGCAATTGCCAAATGCAGGGTGTTTGCGAGAGTTTCTCCCAAGCACAAAAATATAATAGTCAAATCGCTGAAACGCAGCGGCAGGGTAGTTGCAATGACGGGTGACGGAATTAACGACGCACCCAGCATTAAGAGCGCGGACATAGGCATTGCTATGGGCGTTTCGGGTACGGACGTTACCAAAAGCGCCTCCGATATGGTAATTTCGGACGACAACTTTACAACCATAGTTTCGGCGGTCAAAGAGGGGCGCAGAATTTCGTCGAATATAAAAAAGACTATTTTGTTCTTCCTTTCCACAAACCTTGCAGAGGTGCTTGCAATTCTGTTTGCCTCGCTGTTTTTATTCAGGTTCGACTTCTTGCTTTCTACCCAGCTTCTGTGGCTCAACCTAATTACCGACAGCTTCCCCGTGCTTGCGCTCGGCGTTGAAAAGGCTGACGACGACGTGATGAACCGCCCTCCCGAAAAAGCCGAAAAGGGTCTGTTTTGCAAAAGCTCGCTTACTTCGGTTGCGTTTTTCGGTCTGTTTATGACCGCCGTAACCTTGGGCGTTTTTGTAATTACCCTCAATATATGGGGCAACGAAATAGCTACAACTATTACTTTTATGACTATTTCCTTCCTCGAGCTGTTTCAGGCGTTCAATATCCGTTCCGAGCGCGGCTCCGCGTTTAAAAAGTTCTTTTCAAATAAAATTTTGCTTGTCACCGTGGCTGTCGGCGTGTTGCTGAACGTGTTGCTGTGCGTAAGTCCGCTGTCTGCTGCGTTCGGGCTTGTCAAATTAAATCTTGTACAGTGGCTTATTGCTTTCATTGTTCCCCTTTCGATAATTCCTGTCGGAGAGGCATATAAATTGGCGCTTCGCATATTGACAAAACGAAAAACAAAGGTATAATTAAATGGATAAACGCAAGAGGTAGAACTATGCAACAGGCTTTCAATCCCTTTCTTCCGAGCTATGAATATATTCCCGACGGAGAACCGCATATTTTCGACGGCAGAGTATATCTTTACGGCTCGCACGACAGATTCAACGGCAAACGTTTTTGTATGAACGACTATGTCTGTTGGTCTGCGCCCGTCGATAATTTAAAACAATGGCGGTACGAGGGCGTCATATGGAAAATCAGCGACGACCCGAGTAAGAAGAGGGGTTTGTTTAAGCAGATGTATGCGCCCGACGTGGTGCGCGGTAACGACGGCAAATACTATTTATACTACTTTATAGGCACGCAAGGCACGATAGGCGTGGCGGTCTGCGATACTCCCTCGGGTCGGTATAGCTACCTCGGCAGAGTTCGCTATCCAAACGGCAAAATTTTGGGAATGAACAGAGAAAAGGACATCTGGCAGTTTGACCCCGGAGTTTTCCGCGACGACGACGGCAAGATATATCTCTACACCGGTTTCGGCGCAAGATGCCGCAATCCGCTTACAAGGTTCCGCTCTCCAAACGTTCACGGCGCTATGGGTGCGGAGCTTGAAGAGGATATGCTCACCGTAAAGCTTCCGCTTGCAAGCATTGCAAAAACAAGGCGCAATTCCAAGGGAACGGGGTTTGAAGGGCACGAGTTTTTCGAAGCCTCGTCAATGCGCAAATTTAACGGTAAATATTACTTTATATATTCCTCGGTAAACGGACACGAGCTTTGTTACGCTATGGGCAACAGCCCTTTGGGAGAGTTTAAATACGGCGGAACGCTGGTAAGCATAGGTGACGTGGGGCTTTCGGAAAAGCCGCTGAATTATCTCGGCAACACTCACGGCAGTATCGAGCGTATCGGTAACAAATATTACGTTTTTTATCACAGGCAGACAAACAGCCACTGTTTCTCGCGTCAAGCTTGCGCCGAAGAGATTTTTATGAACGGTGACGGCACCTTTAATCAGGCGGAAGTAACGTCGTGCGGACTAAACGGCGGCGCGCTAAAAGCGCAGGGAGAGTACGAAGCGCGCATAGCCTGCAATCTGTTTTCAAAAAAAGGCGTAAGGTTTTATGTGTGCAGTTTGCCCAAGGGCGTGCATCCATACTTTACCCAAACGGGTTGCGACAGGGAAGGGGACGGAGACCAATATATAGCTAATTTTTGTAACGGCGCAACCTGCGGCTTCAAATATTTCGAGTTTAGCGGCAATGATAAAATCAGCGTTACGGTCAGTGGAAACGGTAGGGGCAAAATGCTTGTAAAAGAGTCGTTATCGGGGGATATAGTGGGGGCAATAGATATTGACGCAAAAACCACGGCGCAAAAATTTACCGCGCAATTGAATATTTCGGACGGAATAAAACCACTGTACTTTATTTTTACGGGGAAGGGCAAACTAAACTTTTACAGTATTTCTTTTTAATTTACAAGCGGCTGTCGCTAACTTGCGACAGCCGCTTATTTTATAAAGTTTGTTCAAACATTTGACAAAAGTCGTAATTGAGCGTATCATTTTTAATGTGAAAAAATTATTTGGAGGGCAACAATGACTAACAACAAAAAAAGACGTGTCATTAACGCCGCGATAGGAGTGCTTGCTTCGCTTGCAATGTCCTGCACGGTAGCATTATGTGCGTGTGCGCCTACTAATGGAGAAGCAGGAAAATCAGCTTACGAGATAGCCGTCGAAAACGGGTTTGAGGGAACCGAAGCAGAATGGCTTGAAAGTCTTAAAGGTGACAAAGGAGAAAACGGTTCGCAGGGTAGCCAAGGCGTTCAGGGACCTCAAGGACCTCAGGGTTCGCAGGGTAACCAAGGTGTTCAGGGACCTCAGGGACCTACCGGTGAAAACGGTATAAACGGAAAATCGGCTTACGAAATTGCCGTTGCAAACGGGTTTGAGGGAACGGAAAAAGAGTGGATTGAAAGCTTAAAAGGCGCAACGGGCGCTCTCTCTATCGAAAAAGTCGAATACATAACCATTGACGATTGGAATATTCAGCACAAACTTCAAATTACCTATACTGATAAGGACAACGTATCCAAGACTATGACCACGGGAGAAACGGTAAACGTAGTCGACCAAAACATTTTCTACAATGCGGCGGACAACGACGATTTGTGGGCTTTAATCGGCTTGAACGTCAGAAGAATACGCCTTACCGACAATATTTTATGGTCTGGCAACACGTTTGTAGACCATTCGAAGGACAAGCCCATACCGGCGGTTCAATATACGCCCGTTGCAAAGTGGACTTCGATTATAACGCTTGAAAACGACGTTGAAATTGATATCAACGGAAAAGAAATTGTCTTAGAGGCGGACAGTATCGAGATAAAGGGCAACGCCAACGTAACTTTTAAAAACGGAGACATTAAACGTCTCAACAGAATTACTACAGACAACGAAGAGTTGTACGGCAAAGTGCTTGACCAAAATCTTACAGAAAACGCGCTTCAGGGACATTATACCAACGGCACGCCCTGGAACCCCGTAAGTAACGTTGTGGTCGAGCATATCGGCAGGTCGGTCTATGTGCCTTCTACCTATGCGGACGGTAAACCCGTTGCAAGTGACTTCGAGCTTGCAAGAACGGAAAACTATGTAAAGCTTGCCAACACACAGGGTAACGCTGCTGTTGTGGCTCCAAGCGGATACAGCGGTTCTGCAGCCGACGCTACTATTCACGTCAACAATTACTGCTCGCTCAAACTCGACACTGTAGACTATTTTACTTTCTATACGGGTGTCCTGGTGGACGGTCTTTCCTCGTCGGTCGAGGTTTTGAATAACTCCGTTCTCACCATCGAGGGAGCTTACGGCATTGCAACGAACGCTTCGGGTTCAGAGCGTTACAATGTAGTAGTAAACGTGTATGATTCCAAAATAAACGCTTCGTCAATCAACGACCGTCGCGAAACTATTCCCGCAGGCTTCGTCGTGGCAACGGCTTTATTTTTAAACGTGCCCGGCTCGGTTGTAATTCAAAACAGCGACCTTGTGGCAACTACTCAGGCTCTCGTAGTGCGCGGCGGCCACGCGGTTGCACGCAATTCAAGGCTTTCGGCTTACGGCGTAGCTCCCTATAATCAGGATAATTTCCAATGGGGCGCGGGCAACACCGTTCCCAATGCGACAGTAGTAGTTGGCAACGGCGGCAGCGGCTATCAATACGAGGCAGATTGTACGCTTACAAACTGCGAGGTAAATAGTAACGCTTACTCGGGTACAAATTCAACTTTCAATCACAGTTGGGAAATTGTGTATGTTCAGGGTAACAGCGGCATAAACGATACGGGCGTCAACGCTAACGGAGAATGGATAGGCGCAACGTTTACTTATGACGCAATGACGTTTGCGCGTTCGGGCAACGTTGATTTCCACGTTGAAAACAAAACGCCGACTTCGGCAAACGTTTATCGCCCCGAAATGCTGTTAAACGCTAATGAATGGTACGAGGCGGACACTCAGCGCAAGATACAGGACCTTATGGACTTCGGCGCGAAAAATATTAGGCTTACGAAGGACCTCGACCTTGAATCCAATACCGTAAACGGTCAGTACGACGGATATACCGTTATCGACAGAGATATAACGATAGGGCTCAACGGTCATCTTTTAAAGATAGTTTCGAAGGGTATCGTAGTAACCAACAACGCCGACTTTAAACTTCAAAACGGCACCGTTATGATGAACAGAACGCTAGCTCCCTCGCAGGATTCCGAAGGCAACCCCAACGTTGACGGCAACTATGCAATCGAAGTAGGGGAATTTGCTTCGCTTGCTTTGGAGTCGGTAAAAATGTACGCTAACCGCAGCGGTATATTTATGAACGGAAAAGCCGCTACTTTGGAAGTTACCGCTGATTCCGAAATTTCCGTCGGCGGCTTCTATGCAATTGGTACAAACGTAAACGGCAGCACCGACTTCGGTGTAATGGTAACAATCAAATACTCGAAGATTTGTGCAAACGGTACGGTTAAGATGCCCGACGGAGCTCAAACGGCTGCCGCACAAGGTGAAAATAAATACGGCGTAGGTATTCTCTATAACGTGCCCGGAACTCTTAAAATCGAGAAAGAGGCTGTAATCGAGGGCTTCACGCAGGGTATAATTATGCGTGACGGCATTGCTGTAATAGAGAACTCGACAGTAAACGTAACAGGCGGAAATATTTCGCTCGATAATTATGTCGGAGAGGGACACGACGATTGGGGCAGAGGCTACCTCGTTCCCAACGCGGCAATAGTTATGGGTACCTATAACACGGCTTCGGATATAAGGGATAACCTTTACCGTTCTCCCGTCAGCGTTACTTTGCGCAACGTTACGCTCGGCAAGGCAAGGGAAGAGTCGCACCTCGTCTATATTCACAACGACGGAGAGTCCACCGCCGACCTTGGCACAACTACTCTTACTTTCGATAAGCTTACAAAGATGAAGAGCGGCAACGTGGATATCTATACTGTCTGCGACGGACAAAAGGACGATTTGGCAGGTAACAAAATTGTAATTTGGGACGAATCTGCAGTATAATTCCTTAAAAAATCAAGACCCGACGCATACTGACGGTATGCGTCGGGTTTAGTTTGTAAAATACTTGTAACTTTCAGCGGAGTAAATAATAAATTAATGGATTATTTGGCAATCACTGTTGTAACTTTAATATCCGGCGTAGTCGGTACGGGGCTGGGCGGCGTTATAGGCGCTCTGCTTCGTCGCGACTCGGGAAAGGTGGTAAGTCTTTTGCTGTCTTTTGCCGCCGGTATTATGCTTGCCGTCGTTTGTTTCGACTTAATGAGCGAACCTATAGAGATGATGGGAGAGGGTATTTTGCCCGATTATACGCCGTTTATAGTTGTGCTTGCGGTTGCGGTGGGCTTCGGCGTAGTCTATCTGTTAAATTTTATAATAGATAAAAATACAAATCACGAAGTCAAGCACATCGACGAAAATCATCCCTCAACCGCCGACGCGCTCGACGAGCTTATTCACTCGGACCACTTTGAAACGCACAAGGGCAATAAATCCAATTTGTTTGTCGCCGGGCTTGTTATGATGACGGCTATTGCGCTGCACAACTTGCCCGAAGGTATGATAATCGGCGCGTCTTACGCCGCGGTCGACGTAATGGCAAGCCTGTTTTCGGGCAGTGGATTTATTATGGCTATCGTAATAGGTCTGCACAATATTCCCGAAGGTATGGCTGTTTCCGTGCCCTTGATTTCGGGCGGAATGAAAAAGTTAAACGCAGTTTCCCTTACTGCGCTAAGCGGACTTCCAACCGTATTCGGCGCACTTCTGGGCTATGCTTTGGGCGGAATAAACCCTATGATGCTTGTTCTTTCGCTCGGGTTTGCAAGCGGCGCAATGCTGTACGTCGTATTCGGTGAGCTTTTGCCCGAGTCGATATTGATGTGGCGCAGCAAATTGCCGTCTGTTGCGGTGTTCGTGGGAATTATCGTCGGCTTTCTATTAGTAATGTTTTAAAATTCAAACACCCTCAGACCTATCGGTCTGAGGGTGTTTTTGCAATATTTAAAAATCACTTTTTCCGAAAAGATAGTCAAGCGACACATTAAACATTTCGCTTAGTTTGAGCAGTGTATGCATAGAGGGTTCTTGTTTGTCGTTTTCCCAAGCATAAATAGTATTACCGCTTACGTTAATTATTTTTGCAATTTGATTTTGCGTGTAGCCTTTTTCGAGCCGTAATTCTTTCAATCTTTCACCGAAAATTTTCATTGTAATTAAGTTCTCCATATAAATTATTCACGCAAATCGTGAAAATTTACTTGACATTCACGAATTTCGTGAATATAATTAAGTAAAAAATACAGGAGAGAAATAATATGTCAAAAAAAGTTAAGTACAATAAGGACAAATCCGTGACGGTAATTCTCAACGGCCGTGACAAAACGTCATTTTGGGTGGAAGTAGACAGGGAAACTCAACAATGGATTAATAAAGGTTACAGATTAATCGATGTTGTTAAAGGCGGAAACTCTTTTAAAGACAGCATATTGACAAGTATAATCAATATGTTTCGTTTGCTGTTAAACATGAGCGAAAAACACGACCCTGAAGTAAGACTTACTTTTTCTAAATAAAAACAAGGAGGTTAAATTATGTCGACTTATACTTATTATTATTGTCCTAAATGTCATTTTTGCTCGTCTAAACTGGGTATTTGTCCAAGGTGTGGCATAAAGCTTGACGCTCAGCAAGAAAGCGAACAGGGCTAAAACGCTTATGTTCAATTAAATATGTAAGGCTTTATTTATCGCAAGGCAGATAGCCTTGCGATTTTTTTTATTGCAATAAATTGCTTTCATTATTATATAGTTGTCGAAAAACGTCGAAACTGTCGCTATTAACACAATTATGGCAAAAAAATGTAAGCAAATTTCTAATATAGTTCAAATTTACCAATTTTTCTACCAGATACACCAAATTTCAGCTATTTTTAAATATTTTTGTAAAATGTAAATCGAAATTAAAAAATGTTGAACGGCTTGTGGTTTTTAGCACCGTAAACCCCAAATGGGAACAATGCCAGGCTTAATTTTAAACGATGAGTAGTTAAACGTAAAAGGAGGTAAAAGGCAAAATAGAGCAGGCGGTAACTTCCGTTATTTTGGCGGAGCGTAGGAAGCAGGGTTAAAGCTTCCGTAACAAATTTAAATTTTAATTATATATGAGAGGAGAAATTGTGGTTAAAAGCAAAAAATCAATTAAAAAAATCGGTATAGGCGTTGCGGCAATAGTGATGACCGCTACAATGGCAATACCTATGGCATTTTCGGGCGTGCGCGTTGCTTCGGCGGAAAACGGCTTTAACAGCAGCACAAGTTCAAGCGCAATGCTCAATGCAACTAAAAAAACAAATCTTAAAATTGCGGAAGAAAGCGCCGTCCTGCTTAAAAACAAAAATAACGCGCTGCCTTTAAACGTAAGCGACAAAACAAAAACTTTGGAACGCGACATTACTCTGTTTCACTCGATAAGCAACTCTATAGTCGGTTATTTCGGCAAAGACGAAAACTATATGCTTTCGGCGTTGCACGCATTCACGCACTTCGCAGGAAGCGAAAACCCCACAACCGTCTATGATAGCTTGAGAAACAACAACTTCAATTTTAATCCGGGTATGAAAAACCTGTACGACAAGTACAGCTACTATACCGACAACGCGCAAAGCCAATACGGAATACATACTCGCAGAGGTCCCAATTTAGACGTGATTTCTACCGCCGAAAAATCCTTTGCAAACTATAACGACGCGGCTGTAATAACAATTTCGCGCGTGGGCTGCGAGGGTTACGACGGTTTGAGATTGCAGGATCCCAACGAGCAGTTAAAAGTATTCGACGCAAAGCCCGGCGAGCGCTATCTTTCGCTCAACGAGGGTGAGAAAGAACTTTTGGAATACGTCAAGGGCAAGTTTAAAAAGGTTGTAGTTCTTATCAACGCGCCCATGCCTCTCGAGGTTTCGGCGCTTCAGGACGACGACGGCGTTGACGCGGTCATGTGGATAGGTTATCCCGGCTGGAACGGTTTCGAGGCAATCGGTGAGCTTTTGTCGGGCTCGGTAAATCCCTCAGGCAGACTTGTGGATACCTGGGCTGCGGACGTGTCAAAGGACCCTACCTGGTACAACTACTACAATAACAGCCAGACCTCCGAGGACGGCAAGCCCAATTACAGCGTTTTAGACCCTTCCGGTAATAAGACGAACTATGTCAGCATCGACTACTCCGAAGGCATTTATATGGGCTATAAATTCTACGAAACGGCTGCCGCAGACGGCTATTTTGCAGCAACAAAGCCCACTACGGAACCCGACAATTATCTGCCCGACGGAGTTACCGACGACTATTACAACAGATATAACGGCGTTGTTTATCCCTTCGGATACGGCTTGTCATATACGAACTTCACACAGGAAATTGTTGCAAACTCGACAAAAACCGACGGAGATACAATTTCGTTTGACGTAAAAGTTACCAATACGGGTGACGTTGCCGGCAAGGAAGTTGTGCAGGTCTACTACAACCCTCACTACACCAACGGCGGAATAGAGAAGGCAGCGGCTAATCTTGTTGCATTTGCAAAGACAAAAGAGCTTAAAAAGGGAGAAAGTCAAACTGTCAATATTTCCTTCGATAAGCGCGATATGGCTTCATATGACTATGACGACGCAAACGGAGATCAACATGTAGGCTACGAGCTTGAAGCTTGCGACTATGAAATTTCCCTTAAAAAGAACTCGCACGAGGTATGGGGCAATCACAAGTTTACTTATAAGCACGCAACACAGACAAATTACGACACCGACAGCAATACCGGCAATAAAATAGAACAGCTCTTCTCGGGAGACGATTACTACAATACCGACCGCTCTAAGTACACGGCAGACGGCGAGGGCATAAAGGTTATGACCCGTGAAAAGAAGACCGAGGGCGGCACGGAAACGATTGGCTTGGTGCGCACCTTCCCTCAGACTGCAGGCAACGTTACGTTCAGCGCAGAGGCTCTCGAGCTGCTCGAAATGCAGGAAGTCAGCTACAGCTCTACAAGCGACAGCGCTACCGACAAATATCTCGGCTCTATGTATAAAGAGTCCGTGCCCGAGGGCTGGACTCAGGAAAGCAATCCCACAGCCAACAGAGTAAACGGTTGGAATACGCGCATTATGCTTTCCGATATGAAGGGTATCGACTATATGGGCAAGGAGCCTTTAAACCCCGATCAACTCACTTCGGTTGGCAAAACCGCGTTCAAGAAGGCGGACGGCACCTATATGACGGGCAAGGAAGCCTGGGAAGAATTTATGAATCTTCTGACCTGGGATGAAATGGCGCTTCTTGCAAGCGACGCGAATTTCAGCACTCCGGCAATCGACGCCATAGGTAAACCCAGAACGGTCGACAACGACGGTCCCGCGCAGATTGGTACGCAAACTCAGTCCTGTATGAACTTTGCTTGCGGCACCAACATTGCTTCGACCTGGAATATCGAGCTTGTTGAAGAATACGGCAGTCTCATAGGAGACCACGCAATCAACCAGGGCATAACTGGTTGGTACGGCCCCGGCTTGAACATTCACAGAAATCCCTACGGCGGAAGAAACTATGAATACTACTCCGAGGACGCGGTCTTAACGGGCAGAATAGCTTCCGCGGCTATAAGCGGCGCGGCTTCAAAGGGCGTAGTTACATATATGAAGCATTTTGCGCTCAACAATCAGGAAGAAAACCGTCACGGCGTACTGACCTGGGCAGACGAGCAGACGATGCGCGAAATATATCTTAAAGGCTTTGAAATTGCCGTTAAAGACGGCGGCGCAACGGGCGTTATGTGCTCGTTCAACGCAATAGGCGGCATAGGCGCCTGCATGAACAACCACCTTACAGTCAAGCTTTTGACAGAAGAATGGGGCTTCCGCGGCGCGATAATTACCGACGCATACGGTGACAGCGGCTGGCCTTCGGGACTTATTGTCCGCAGTCAAACAGCTCCCCTCGGCAAGTACAGCACCAACGTCGAAGGCACCTGGGACGCAAGTCAAAATCTTCCCGTAATAAGAACGAGAGTCGACGGAGAAACGGTTATGGTCGGCAGCGCAACCCATTACTATGCGGTTCGTATGACGGCTCAGCGTATGCTCTACTCGGTTGTAAATTCCAACGGAATGAAATCCGAAAGTCCCATAGAGTGCGAAATGTCCGTCTATAAATTCGACGACGACCCTCAGGGCACCGACGTCACGTTCAAACAGGGTGAAGGCGGCTACGTCTGGCTCGGTTTAGGCCCCCGTGGACAGGGCAACTATACCAGAATGTGGATTGCAGGTGATTCTGTTGAATCCAACCCTCGCGGTTCCGAGTGGTACATTTTATTCCCCGGATTCGAGTGGCACCAAGGCGGTGACTCGCTGTATGACACCCCTGTATCTGGAGAATTCCACTATTCGATGTGGGCAACCAAGGGCTATTACAAGAGCGAAGTGCTCGACATTACAATAACTGTTCTTTCGGCTTTCAAGGATAAAGATTATAACGCGGTGCAAGGCGTTGCTTACAGCGGACAAATCGAACTTGTCGAAGGTGCGGCAATAGGCGCAATTAACAACTGTTCCGCAACAGGACTTCCCGAAGGACTTTCGGTAAGCCCGAACGGCGCGATAACGGGTACGCCCACAGCGCAGGCAGGCGATTACGACGTCAAGTTTACAATTAACGGAAAATACATTTACGACGCAACTATAACCGTCGGAGAAAAAACTACTCACACCGTTACGTTTGACGGCAACGGCTCAGACAGCACTTCGGTAGAAGTTGCTCCCGGCGGCAAAGTAACGGCACCCGAAACCAACCCTGTAAGAGAAGGCTACAACTTCGTCGGCTGGTACGAGGACGCAGAGTGCACAACTCAAGCCGACTTCGACGCAGCGGTAACGGGCGCTAAAACCTACTACGCTAAGTGGAAGGCGTTGCAACCCGAGTTTAAGGTTGAAAACGGCGTTATCAAGTACACGCCCGACGGCAAAACCTGGATTGACGTTGCAAACTTAGACGACCTTAAAGGTGAAAACGGAACTGACGGCGCGGACGGAACTACTCCTACAATAGAAATCAATTCAGACGGATATTGGGTTATAAACGGAGAAGTTACCAACATAAAAGCTTCGGGCAGCGACGGAAAAGACGGTGATTCCGACAGCGGCTGCGGCGGTAGCATTGTGGAAACTTGTGTGACTGCCGGTGCGGCAATGGCGCTTGTTGGCGCGGCGGCATTGGTAATCAACCGCAAGAGAAAGAACAAATAAATTTCAGACATACGGACGATACGGGATACGGAAGCGGTTTACCGCTTCCGTAACACCCCGTAAATCAGGGAGGCATTATGAAAGCTAAACGCATAGTTGCAACTATTACGGCATTGATATTAATTTTGCTGACATTGGCATTATCCGCCTGCGGCGTAAAAACCGTGACGGTTTCGTTTGAGGACGGGGTAAACGAGGCGGTCGTTGTCGAAGTGGAGGTAGGCTCTACGGTGGCAAAACCCAAAACCGACCCCGTAAAAGACGGGCATATTTTTCTCGGTTGGTATTTGGACGGAGAGGAATACGATTTCGACGCGCCCGTGACCGAAAATATTCTGCTCGAAGCCGAATGGGAAGAAAACGTACATACGGTGACGATATTCTATTACGAAGGTAAGACGGAAAGAAGGGAAGTTACCGACGGAGAAAAGCTCAAAAAACCTCAGGAAATCGAGAGGGAAGGCTTTACGTTCGACGATTGGTATTCGGACGAAGCGCATACAAAAAAATATAACTTTGAATTAACCGTTAAAGATGACTTTACTATATACGCAAATTGGTTGAACAATGAGGCAACATACTTTAACGTGACATATAATTACAACTATCAAAACGCGCCTGAATCTCGCGTGGTTCCCGTAGAGGAAAATTCAACGGCAAGCAAACCTGCCGACCCCGTACGCGCCGACTACGACTTTTTGGGCTGGTTTACTTCGGTTGACGGAGATATCGAGTATAACTTCGAAACGCCCGTCACGGCAGATATCGAAATTTTTGCCCATTGGGAAATCAAACAACAGCACGAGGGCGTCAAAAACTATAAGTTCGAAGCCGAGCTTACCGATTTGACCAATTTCGAAGGTTCTGGTTTTTCAAACGAAGCAAAGGGCAGGCAGGCTATACAGGACGAGGCTAAGTGGAGCAGTAGTGGTACCGAGATTTCCGCAAGCAACGGCTATTGGGTGGGCTATATGTACCAGCTCGGCTGTTCGCTTACTTTTGAAATAGAATCCGACAGGGACGTATCCGACGCGACGCTCAAACTCAGGCTTTCGGGAGAATTGGTAAACAGAGTAGTTGTAAAGAGCAACGAGTTTAAAATTACCGTAAACGGCACCCAAATTAATTACAGTGACATAGTTATAAACGATATAGAGCAAGGGGTTGGAAAACCTCCGAGAGCTTTTCAGGACTTTGAAGTGGGTGCAGGAATTTCGCTTGTCAAAGGTAAAAACACAATAGTTTTAAAGGTTGAAAACAACGTTCCCCTCGCAGGTTCCGACGGTGCGCAGGCAGGCGGTAAAATTCAATCTACCGCGCCGCTTGTAGACTGTCTTAAAATTTCCACTACGGCAAACCTTTCCTGGAACCCTTGGTTTGAAGGGCTTGAAAAGAAATACGGTCTAAGCGTTTGGGACAGAGAGTACGACTATGAGGGAATCATAGACAGCGAGGCTTAAAATGAAAAAATTATTTAAAAACCGCGGCTTTAAAATATGGTTGAGCGTTACCGCAACGGTGCTGGCGCTTTCCATAGTAATTCTATTGCTCGGAAATATCTTTTACGACGTTGTAAAAATAGTAATGGGCGGAGAGATAGCCGTATATAAAGACACGGGCTATCCCGAAATATTTACCAAGCAAACGGTAAACAAAAATCAGGCTCTTGAAAACGGCAACAAACTTAACGAGCAGCTCTGCGAGGAAGGGTTTGTTCTTCTTAAAAACGACGACGTTGTCAACGAAAAAGCTTTGCCGTTAAAAAGCGGCGCTAAAATAAGCGTATTCGGTAAAAACTCGGTAAATCTTGTCTACAACGGTTCGGGGTCGGGCGGTTCCGACAATAAAAACGCCGTAAAGCTTGTGCAGAGCCTCGAAGATACGTTTTCGGTAAACCCCGAGCTTGTAAAGTTTTATGAAAACAGCTCGCGTTCGGGGCCTGCTCGCGACGGTAATCCCAAAATAGAAACAAGTGGTGTAACCTCGCTTAAAACTGCCGAAACACCCTATTCTTCATACGACGACAAGGTTAAAAACAGCTATTCTTCGTATAAGGACGCGGCTTTGATAGTTCTTTCGCGCATAGGCGGAGAGGGCTGGGATTTGCCCCGTACCTCCGCAGAGGAAGGTAAACACTACCTCGAATTGGACTCAAACGAAATCGACCTCATTAAAAACGTAACAAAGGCGGGCTTCGGCAGGGTAATCGTACTTGTCAACACGCTTACCACAATGGAGCTCGGCTGGGTTGAAAGCGGAGAATACGGAAAGGTGGACGCGGCGCTATATATCGGCGGACCGGGAAACTCGGGAATAAATGCGCTTGCTAAAATTCTTTGCGGTGACGTAAATCCCTCGGGGCACACAGTCGACACCTGGGCAACTGACCTGTTGGCTGCGCCGGCTATGCAAAATTTCGGTGATTACGGCGTTAAAAACGGCAACACATATAAAATAGACGGCAGTTTGGACGACAACTACAATTACGTCGACTATCAAGAGGGTATCTATGTGGGCTATCGTTATTACGAAACGCGTGGGTTAAACGACGAAGAGTGGTATTCGCAAAACGTTGTTTACCCCTTCGGACACGGGCTTTCCTACACAAAGTTTACTCATTCGATTGTAGAGGGAAAAACCGATACTCTTGAGCCCGACTCGCAGGGCAATATAAAATTGACGCTTACCGTAAACGTGCGCAACGACGGCAACGTATCCGGCAAGGACGCCGTTCAGGTTTACGTCACGGCTCCCTACGAAACAGAGGGCAAAATAGAAAAGCCGCACGTTGTATTGGCAGGGTTTGCAAAGACGGGTGAAATTGCCCCCGGTGACGACGAAAACGTTACCGTACAGCTCGATATGTACGACGTAGCTTCGTTCGATTATAGGGACGAGAATAACGACGGCAAAAAGTGTTATCAGCTCGACTCAGGTGACTACGTCATAAGGGTAATGAGCGACGCTCATAACGAGCAGGACAGCTTTACCGCCAACCTTGCGGAAATTCACTCGTACGAGTCGGACCCCGTGACAAAATATCAAGTCGGCGTTCGCTTTGACGACATTGACGACCAGCTTCCTGAAACGCTTTCGCGCAAGGATTGGAAGATGCCCGAAAGGCGCACCGTGTCGGAGCGCGAGTTCAGCTCGTCGGACGACTTTGTGGCAAGTCTTAAAAGCCTTGACTCGCACAATCCGAACAGCTACGACAATTTGCCCGACACCCAAAAAGCTACTCAACTCAATTTGTTGCAGATAATACACGACGAGGAATACAAGGCAAAGAGCGATTCAGAGCGCTATAACGACAAGCGTTGGGACGAAATTCTCGACTCGCTCTCCGTCAAGGATATGGCGTATATGTTCAATCACGGCGCTTTCCAGACCTCGAGTATTTTGGAAATTTACAAAAATAAGACGACCGACGCCGACGGCCCCTACGGATTTACCAACTTTATGGGGGACCCTTCGGTTTACGGCACTTGCACCTATGCTTCCGAAATAATTCTTGCAAGCACCTGGAATGTGGAGCTTGTAGAAGAGATGGGCGAGTGCGTCGGTGAAGAGGGGCTTTGGGGCAACGTCAACGGAGATCACACCCCTTACAGCGGCTGGTATGCACCCGGCGCAAACATTCATAGAACTGCGTTCGGCGGCAGAAACGGAGAATATTTTTCCGAAGACGGATTTATTTCGGGCAAAATGGCTGCAAGCGAAATAAAGGGCGCGGCTTCACGCGGCGTGTATTGCTACATAAAGCACTTTGTCGCAAACGAGCAGGAAACAAGCCGTGCCGGAGTAAGCACCTGGCTTACCGAACAAGCTTTGCGCGAACTGTATTTAAAGCCCTTTGAAAAAGCTGTCAAAGAGGGCAACGCACATGCTTTAATGTCCTCGTTCAACAGGCTTGGCAGCACCTGGACGGGCGGAGATTACCGTCTGTTGACCGAAGTTTTACGCAACGAGTGGGGCTTTATAGGTACGGTAATTTGCGACTTTAACACCGACGCGTCGTCATACTTTATGGACCCGAAGCAGATGATTTACGCCGGCGGAGATTTGAACTTGACTACAACCGAGTTCTGGTCGGGCTTCAGGGCTAAAAATGCAGGTGACGTGACAATGCTGAGGCGCGCCACTAAAAACGTGCTGTACACGGTTTCTACAAGCAACGCAATGAATAAGACGGTAGACTACTATTTGCCGCCCCTGTGGGTATGGATACTTTCGGGCGTAGGCATATGCGCGGTAATAGGGCTGTCGGTTTGGGGCGTGTTTGTTATACGCCGCGCGTTGAAGGTTCCTTCGGTCGCGGAAACAAACTTAGGCAGCGATGAAAATTCAGATACTTCCTCCTAATTTAATTTTTTAAGGCTAAGGTTTGCAAATTTTTGCAAGCCTTAGTCCTTAGAAAAATATATCCATAATTTTACATTTATAATTTCAAACAGCTATTGACAATTGTATAAATCGGGTTTAAAATTATATTGGATATAAGAGAGTCGGTTTGGCCCCCTTATAAGGGGGCGTATTTCTTGCGAAATACGCAATTCATTTTAATTGTTTAATCGGTTCGCATTTATGCGGAGGTAAGGGGCTGTGATTAATATAGCCGTTGTTGACGACGACGAAGAATATCGCTTGCAAGAGCGTGAGTTTATAGAGAAATTTGCCAGAGAATCGGGGGAAAAATTCGACGTAAAACGCTTTAACAGCGGAATGGATTTTATTACCGATTACAAGCCCGTTTACGATATAGTTTTTCTCGATATCGAAATGCCGCTTTTAAGCGGAATGGAAACGGCGCGCAGGCTGCGCCGCGAGGACGACAAGGTCTGCATAATTTTTATAACCAAAATGTCGAAGTACGCCATAGAAGGTTACGAAGTTAATGCCATTGATTTTGTCGTCAAGCCTATCAAATATTTTAATTATATCGATAAGTTAAAAAAAGCCATAGGTTACGTCAAAACTCACAGAGAAAAAGAAGTTGTGATAAAGAGCGACGAAAACTATTTTCGTCTACCTGTGTCAAGTATTTATTACGTTATAAAGGATAAAAACTACCTTATCTACCGCACTGTAAAGGGGGATATACGCGTTCGCGGCACAATGAAAACCGTAGAGGACGAACTGTCCGACAGCGGCTTTTCGGTTTGCAACAGCGGATGTATAGTCAACCTTAAATTAATCGGTCAGGTAACTCCAAACTGCGTCATTATAAATGGCGAACAAATACCGCTATCGCGCCGAAGAATTAAGGATTTTAAAAGAGAAATGCTAAGTTATCTCCGAGGCGGCAGCTTATAAGCGGAGGCTTTAAGTGCTATATTTACAGCTATACGGTGACATATATTACGGTATATACGGAAACATATTCGCATTGGAACTGTTTGCAAGTATGTTGATTTTCGTAATATACCAGCCGCGGAAAAACAATTTCGTGTTCCGCGCATATTTGAGCGCGGTCGGCTACTTTTTGCTTGTAAATATAACCTGGTTTTTCATTGTAAAGTTCGCAAGTAAGTTACAGTACATAAATATTCTGTTCTTTTCGCTCTGCGTGGTATATCTTGCAATCGGCATTTTTTTCTCGTTCAAAACCAACGTTTTGGGCGCAATATATTTTGCAACCGGCGCTTATGCCGTTCAGCACGCGGCTTACTCGTTCGGCAATATAATAAAGTATCTTTTCAAACCCGATTTTCCCGTTTGGGCGCAACTTATTGTGTTCGATTTTTTGCTGTACGTTGCGGTGGGTTTGATTTTTTTCTTTATTTTCATATATCCAAAGCGCCGCAAATTCGGAGAGAGTATTTTCGATTACAGAATGTTTGCCGTTTCCGCGGTAACTGTCATTGTCTGCGTGCTTTTGAGTATGATTGTCGACAATATCTTTGCCAACTATCTCGAACAGGAAATCGACGTTTATGCCCTGCGCGTCTGTTGCAGCACTTACGCGCTTATAAGCTGTACGGCTTCATTGATAATTCAGTTCGGATTTATTAAGGAAAATAAACTGACGGACGAGCGCGCTATTTTGGACCAACTTATCCACTCCGAAAAAAAGCGCCACGAAATGTCCGCCGAAACTATTGCAATTATCAACGCCAAGTGCCACGATTTAAAGCACCAGATAATGATGCTTGAAAAAATCGACGATAAAGATGCGCGTAAGGCGTACATAAGCGAGCTTGAAAATGCGGTTGCCATTTACGATACTTCCGCCGAAACGGGCAACGATGCGCTCGACATTATAATTTCAGAAAAGAGCCTTCTATGCGAAAAGGACAATATAGCTTTCAGTTATCTGGTGGACGGCGCTAAACTGTCGTTTATCAGCTCTACCGACATAGCCGCACTATTCGGCAACGCCTTGGACAACGCGATAGAAAGCCAGCTTAGCGAAAGTCAGGCTCATAGATTTATAAGTTTGTCGGTCAAGGAGGAGAACGGTTTTGTTCACGTCCATATGGATAACTGCTGTACGCGCTCGATAGAGTTTGTCGACGGTTTGCCGCAGACTACAAAATCGGATAAGCGGCACCACGGCTTCGGCACGAAAAGTATAGCAAACATAGCAGGTAAATACTCGGGTGAAGTATTTATGTGCGTGGAGGACGAAAGGTTTAATTTGGACGTTTTATTTCCACTGCAATAAAAAAGCAAGGCTTATGCCTTGCTTTTTTTATTTTTAGTTAATTTGACAAATCCAACGGCTCTGTTATGGGCTTAATTAAACTTGTCATGCCGCCGTTATGGCCGTTTGCAAAATATTCGGCGTTGGGTTTGCCGTCGCGAACGGTAATAAGAAAATACTTTGTAAAGCCGCGCTCGTAAGTCCAGGGGCGTTCGTTCTGTTCGATAACCATACGTTTGTTACGCACGCCTATCTCGCTTGCGTAGATAATATGTGTAAAGGTAGCCTTGGGCTCTCCGTTTAAACCGTCAAACGTTATGCGCACAATTTCCCCGTTCATTGACGCTCTGCCGTCCGCTGTAAGCGTAGTGTTGACAAAAGCTATTATTTCTCCGCCGAGCAAGTATGCGTCGTCGGAAAAGCGAGGGAAACTGCCTTGAATATTGAAATATTTCTGCAGATATCCGCCTTCGGTAACTTTCCATACCTCTCCGAACATCGAGTAGAGGTAGCCGCCTTTAAGGCTATATATAATTCCGTCGTTTACACCGCCTAATCTACCTTCGAAGTCGTCCGCGATACCCTCGAAATTAACTTCAATATCGGGTTCGACGGAACTAAGCTCAAAGTCTTTGCCAAATACTTTAAGTTGATTTTTGTCAAACGCGTACATTCTGCCGTCGTTGCCGAGCATTACTCCGTTGGTTACCGACAGCGTAACTGCATTTCCGTAACGCTTTAAAGGGGGGATATTGACTATGCCTGCGGATAATCTCGGAGGTTCGTACTGTATGCCCTCGTAACCGCAGCCTTCAAGCAGATACTGCTGACCGTACTTGTCGCGGCGCACCGCTCGCACGTTATATCCTTCAGAATAGCTTTTTACCGCGTCCGAGTCGTGAGGGAGTATAAGCTCGTATCTTATCTTTTCAAGCTGTTCGTCGTAAATAATGTTATACCACTGCGGAATATCGTTGCCGTACATAGGCTTAACATACATAAAATCCTCTTTAAAAGGATGAACTTGCATTGTATGGTTGGTTGCTCCCGAAAGCTCGTTTACCTGCGGAATTATATCTTTTAGCGCAAAAACTTTTCCAGTTTGGTTGTGAATTACCACGGTTTGGCTGCTTTCGTGGTGGCAATGAAAACCGTTTGGAGTGTGCATTTCCTGCGCAAATTTATACTGTTTCCAATATTGCCATTCGGCGTCGTCGACGTACATGACAAAGGTAAAACCGTTGGACACATATACCATAGCCGCGTTGCCCAAAACGTCTTGCCTTACCTGTCCACGTCCGTTGATTCGCTCGTAAACTACCTCGCTTATGTTGCCGTCGTCACCGATAGATATAAGCACGTTGGATTTGGCGGGGTCCCAATCGTAATCCGACTCCCAATCATACCTCTCGTCGTCGCTCCAATCTTCGGTCGATGTTTCGTCGTCCTCGGGGAGGGGTACGAGCGCGGTCTGAATATTTTTTTCCGAAGCATACGAGGCATTGACGTGTGACACGTTGGAAATACTTGCGGTTTTAGACGAGGAGTCGGGCGCGTTCCACACGCCGAATGCCGCTATTCCGTCCATATCGACGTAGGTGTCTTTGAGCTTCGACATTGCTTTAAGAAGTCCGCCGCTGTTTAAGTTTATTATTGTGGGAATTGAAATTGCGGCAGCGATAAATACGAAAATTGCAGTCAAAATAGCTATTCCGCGTTTAGTTGCGAAAAATCGGCGTTGAACCTTTGCCGCGCTGCCCGTGCCCGTCTGTACAGTAATTTCGCTGTCGTCCGCTTCCTGCATGCGCAGTATTTTTTCGGCGCGTTCGCGTTTTGTGTTTTCGTCGGACTTCAACGAGTCGAACATATCTTGATACTTTGAACTCATAAATCTATTCCTCCAAAATTGTTTTTAATTTTTCGCGCGCACGACCTATGCGCTTTGTTACGGCGCGTTCGTTGTCGCCCAAAATTTCGGCAATCTCTCTTGCGTTATATCCCTCGTAGTAGTGCAGGTACAGGGCGGTGCGGTCGCGTTCGGGCAGACTGTCAAGCGATTGAAATACCTCGTTGAAAAAGTCGGGCTGTTCGGGATAGCGATAGGTTTGCAGCGCTGTGCGCCGCCTTTTGTTGGCGCGTAAAAAATCCTTGCTCTTGTTTATAGTTACGCGAATAAGCCAGGCTTTAAGCTCGCCGTCGTTTTTTGTCAAAGGCGGCTTTTTGACCAGCTTTAAAAAGACTTCCTGCAAAACGTCCTCTGCATCCGAGCGATTTTTAGTGTATTGAAACGCTATGCAGAAAACTGTGTCGGAAAACTTATTTATCGCGTCTATAATTAAATTTTTATCTGGCAAGTTTTTCATATTCTACTTATAAAACGTTTGTGCCGACGCAAAAGAGACAAAAAAAGGAGAAATATTTTATATTTTTGACAATTTGTTAAGTGCTTGTTCTAAATTTTCGCAAAAGAATATGTCGCGCCCGTTATTACTTTCGTAAATAAAGTCTTTTAACGGCTTGCTTGTATATTTTGTGTAGTCACCGTAAATGGCAATACGAAATTTATAATTTATAAACTTTTGTAAAATTTCTCCGGCAAGTCCGCTGCTTAAAATAAAAAAATCTTCGGCAATCAAATTTTTAGATAGCGCTATATTTTTTATGCCCGTCTGGTAATTGACGGTCATCATCAAATCGAGCGCGCTTTGTACGTCGGTTATTATTTTTTCGTCCGCAGTAACATGCGCTACCTCAACGTTGTTTTTAGTGATTTTTTGAATGTTCATTTTAACTCCTTAATTTTTTATAATGTTTTATAGCTTATATAAATATGGCTTACTGAAAAAACAGCGGCAAAGACAGATAGTGGGATATACGCCAAAACCATGCCGCTGAACAAAAATATAATCGAGGGAATTATCGAAAGTGATAACGCCTTTAATTTGCCGTTTCTGTTCCAACAAATTATCCAAAATATCAAATAAGCAAAACACAGTCCGCCGTTGACCGACAAATAGACGGTAAGCGCGTTTTTAAACCAAAAATTAAAGTACAGATAGGGGATATTAAATATCATTAACACACAACAACCGTATCTTCCCACTTGTTCGGCAACTGTAATAGCTTTATTTATATAAGCCGTTGCCGTATTTTCTTTTTGTCTGACCGCATACAGAATATTTGGCAGCATAATAATTGCCATTATAATAAGTCCGTAATAATTAAACCAACTCATAGTGCTATTTTATCATATTCAATCGTATATTTCAAGCTAATATTAGAAACGGCTATATCGATGAGATAGTTTTTAATGCTTGAAAAACTGTTTCATTTGTAGTATAATTTAAGTGCAATATCTAACAAGAGGGAGTATTTTATGTCTAAACGAAAAAAGTATATAAAAAGCTGTGAGGTTTCCGAAGTTACTGCGGTAAAACTGCGCGGATATGAGCAGAAAATTTCCATAGAAGGCAAAAGTAAAGATTTGCCCGTGGTGTTAATGCTTCACGGCGGCCCCGGTTCACCCGTGCCGTTTTCTGTCGGCGGTCGCGGAATTTACCCCGAATGGACGGACAAGGCTATAGTCGTATGCTGGGATCAGCTCGGCTGCGGAATTAACAACTATGAGATAGACGACAGCTTTCATATAACAGACTTTGTCGATATGACCTGTGAGCTTATAGATTATATAAAGCAAAGGTTTCCTGCAAACAAGCTGTATCTGTTCGGCTTTAGCTGGGGCAGTGTGCTTGCGCTTAGCGCGGCGGTGCGTATGCCCGAAAAGCTTGACGGCGCTTTCGTGTTCGGACAGGTATTGAAAAATCTTTTCTTCAATGAAGAAGTCGGTCGCGCGTTTGATAACACTCCGCAAAAAGCGAGGCAAACGGTAAAAGAAATTCTTGAAACGGGAGCGGACTGCGAGTACAAAGTAGTGGATAAAAACCTTAAAAATCTTTATAGACTTCTTATGAAGCATACAAACGCGTATATGAATAAAAATTCTCAGCGCGCACCAATGGGCAAAATTGTTTTCGGGCTTTTGACTAGTCCCGACTATTCTTTTAAAGATTTTCAAGCCGTTATGAAAAACGGTTATTTTCACAACACATCGCTTTGGCAGGAGCTATTGAAAATCAATTTGACGCCGCTGCTTGCCGAAGTTAAAATAAAGTACTGTCTTTTGCAGGGTGAAACGGATATAATTACTTCGACCGCAAATGCGTTAAATGCCGTTGAGAATTGTAAAAACAGTAACGTCACAATAAAGGTAGTAAAAGATTCAGGGCATATGCCTTCTTTGCAGGGTATGGACGAGTGCTATAATACGCTTTTACAGTTTATAAAGTGTGAAATTTGATAAAAGTATAAAAAAATAAATCCGGACCAATCGCGAATAACGATTGAGTTCGGATTTATTTTGATTTGGTGGGAACAAATGGACTCGAACCATCGACCTCTTGCATGTCAAGCAAGCGCTCTAACCAACTGAGCTATGCCCCCATGTGTTTATAACGATAGGTATATTATAGCAATAAAAAAATTATTTGGCAAGCGATTTTAAAGCTATATAAACTATTGTAATTTATTTTGTGTTGTGGTATAATTCAAAAAAACGCGAAAGGTAAACTATGGACAAAAGTATATACGAAGGATATCTTCAGATATTAAACGAAGAATTGCTGCCTGCAATGGGCTGTACCGAGCCTATTTCCGTTGCGTATGCCGCGGCGCTTGCGCGCGACACGCTGGGTGCGCTTCCCGAAAAAGTGGAAATATCCGTCAGCGGCAATATTTTGAAAAACGTTAAAAGCGTAGTTGTTCCCAACACGGGCGGAATGAAGGGGGTAACGAGCGCGGCAGCCGCAGGTATCGTCGGCGGTGACGCGTCGAAAAAGCTTGAAGTTATATCTTCGGTAACGCCTTCCGACAAGCAAAAAATATGCAATTACCTTTCGTCAGCCGAGTTCAGCGTATCACAGTCGCGTTCGGGCTGCATATTCGATATCGGTGTAAAAGTGCATAAAGGCAGCGACAGCGCATACGTCCGCATTGTCGGGCATCACACCAACGTTGTGCAAATCGAGAAAAACGCAAACAGTCTTTTAAACGTCAATTACGACGACAAAGAACCTACCAGCCTTACCGACAGAAGCATTTTGTCGGTTGCAAAAATAATCGAGTTCGCGGACGAAGTTAAAATATCGGACGTTGAGCAGGTAATCAGACGGCAGATACAATACAATACTGCAATTTCGCGCGAGGGCTTGACAAACGACTACGGCGCGCGCATAGGCAAGGTTTTGCTTTTGTCCTTCGGGGATAGTATACATAACCGCGCAAAAGCGGTTGCCGCTGCCGGCTCCGACGCAAGAATGAACGGCTGTTCTCTGCCCGTAGTAATAGTTTCGGGAAGCGGAAATCAGGGAATGACGGCCTCGCTTCCCGTTATAGAATATGCAAATTATCTTGAAAAGAGCGAAGAGGAGCTTATTCGCGCGCTCGTCGTTTCAGACCTAATAACCATACATTTAAAGACGGGCATAGGCAGGCTTTCGGCTTATTGCGGCGCGGTTAGCGCAGGTTGCGGTGCTGGGTCGGGGGTTTGCTATCTGTACGGCGGGAAGTTAGAGGAAATTTCAAACACAATAGTAAATGCGCTTGCCATTGATTCGGGCATAATCTGCGACGGCGCTAAATCGAGCTGCGCCGCCAAAATTGCCTCCGCCGTGGAAGCGGGGCTTTTGGGTTTTGAAATGTCTAAGCACGACTGCAATTTCTGCGCCGGTGACGGAATACTCGATAACTGCGTTGAGGAAACTATCGAAAATATCGGGGATATAGCTCGCAACGGAATGCGCGGCACAGATGAAGAAATAATAAAGCTTATGATTAAAACCACCCGTTAAACGGGGCATATGTAGGGGTGTATTTGTTTTGGATTTGTCAAGAACGGAAATTTTATTGGGCGCGGACGGCGTTGAAAAACTCAAAAACGCCAGAGTTGCCGTATTCGGAATAGGCGGAGTGGGCGGCTATGCCGCGGAAGCGCTTGCCCGTTCGGGTGTGGGCGCGCTCGATTTGATAGATAACGATACTGTATCCGAAAGCAATATAAACCGCCAGATAATTGCGCTTAACAGTACGGTGGGCAAGTACAAGGTCGACGTAATGCGCGAGCGTATTTTAGACATTAACCCGAACTGTAAAGTAACCGTTTATAAGACGTTTTTTTTGCCTACGTCCCGTAATATGCTTGACTTTCGGGCGTTTGACTACGTTTTGGACGCCATAGATACGGTGAGCGGAAAGCTGACGATAATAGAGTGCGCAAAGAGCGCCGATGTCCCCGTTATTAGCTGTATGGGAGCAGGTAACAAGCTTGACGGCACGGCTTTTGAAGTAACGGACATAGAAAACACCTCTGTCTGTCCCCTTGCAAAAGTTATGCGTAAAGAGCTTAAAACGAGGCATATATCGGGGGTAACGGTAGTTTATTCAAGGGAGCAGCCCAAAAAAGGCATTGCCGCGGACAGTGACAATATCGGCAAACGCGCCATTCCGGGCAGTGTGTCTTTCGTACCTTCGATAGTCGGGTTGCTCGCTGCAGGTAAAATTATAAGGGACTTGTCGGGGGTAAACTAAGATGAGTGAGCTTTCGGCGGAGAGGGCAAATTTCGACCTTGCCAGATGCGAAAAAAGCATTATAAAAAAATTCCATAAACAGCTTTTCAGAAGGTTTACAAAGGCTGTTGTAACCTATAACCTTATACAACCCAACGACAAAATTGCCGTATGTATTTCTGGAGGCAAGGATTCGTTTCTTTTGGCAAAGCTTTTTCAGGAGTTGAAAAAGCACCACAAGTTTCCCTTCGAACTTGTGTTTCTTGCAATGGACCCGGGATATAATAGTGAAAACAGACAACTTATAGAAAGCAACGCAAAAAAGCTTGAAATTCCGCTTACGGTTTTTGAAACGGATATTTTCGAAAATGTTTTGCATATTGAAAATTCTCCTTGCTACCTGTGCGCGAGAATGAGGAGGGGTCACCTCTATCACAATGCAAAGATGCTCGGCTGCAATAAAATAGCGCTCGGGCACCACTATGACGACGTAATCGAAACCATACTTATGGGAATGCTTTACGGCGGACAGGTGCAGACTATGATGCCGATTTTGAACAGCACAAATTTCGAGGGTATGCAGCTTATCAGACCTATGTATCTCATACGCGAGCAGGATATAATTGCGTGGCGCGACTATAGCGGTTTGAAATTTTTGAGGTGCGCGTGCAAGTTTACCGACGGCTCGCGAGAGGACGAGGGCAAGCGCAAAAAGGTGAAGCAGTTGATAAAGATGCTTGCCGCCGATGACCCGTGCATCGAGCAGAATATTTTTAAAAGCGTTGAAAACGTAAATTTATCGACGATAATTGCCTATAAGGACAGACAGGGAAATAAACATTTTTTCAATGAATAATAGAACAGCCTCCGCGCAAATAAACTTGCGCGGAGGCTGTTTTTATTTATTGATTATATGTACGCCTTTTAAACTTGCAAATTGTTCAAGCGTTTCGTCATCGGCGTTTGTAAAAATCGCAGAGTAAGATTTTAGCGGCAGAGTTCTAAAAGACGCGGTGTTTTTAAACTTATTTTTGTCTACCAATAAAATTCTGTTTGTGCCGTTTTCAAGCGCAACCCTTTTAAGCTCGGCTTGTTCTATTGAATTTTCGAAAGCACCGTCGGGCGTGATTGCCGCGCAGGAGCAAAGAACAAGCCCGAAATGTATGTCCGCAATGCACTTGGTTGCAAATGCGCCCGTTAGCGAGTTGGTGTTGGATAAAAGGTTTCCCCCCGGCATAATCACGTTTATGTTCTCCCTCTTGCATAGGTCCGTAGCCAGCGAAATGCCGTTAGTCACAACCGTCTTGTATTTCAAATCCATCATCTGCGCTATGATATAGGCGGTGGAGCTGTTGTCAAAGAATACTGTGTTGAAGTCGGGCAGCTTGGGTAAAGCCACGTTGGCGGTTTCGCGCTTGTCCTTGGGGTCGCGCTCGTATCTTATATGCAGCGCAATTTCGTTGGCGGAGTCAACGATAACCGCGCCGCCGTGGTTTCTGTCCAACAGTCCTAACTTTTTAAGCTCGGTAAGCTCGCGGCGTATCGTTGCGTCGCTTACGAACAGTTTTTGCGCCAGCTCGTTGATTTTTGCATACTTAGTCTTTTTCAAATACTCCAAAATTTCGTTTTGCCTGTACGTCAACGCCATAATTGATCCCTCTTCAAGCCCGAACGGGCGTTTTTTTGTAGTAAAGTTTTTCCATACTTGGTAACTTTTTCCAATTTAGCCGAATTTGTATGTTCATTTTTGTTTCATATTTTAATTATATTTCATTTAAACGCCGTAAGTCAACGAAATACAGTCCGAAAATCGAAAAAATTGCTCAATCTTGCTCAATATTGCTCATTTAGACACCAAAAAAAGAAAAATTTTCAACTTTATGAACAAATATTGACACGGGGGGGGGCGTGTGATATGATATGTGTACAATTATCACTAAGTGTGAGAAATCTACAAAATAAATCTATATTTAGGAGGATTTTAGATGAAAGCAAGTAGCAAAAAGAAAATTGCCGGAATAGTCGTATCGAGCATGCTCGTGACTGCGATGGCAACTTCTACAATGCTCGGTTCGTTTACGGCGTTTGCTGCAAACGACGGACATGCGGCTCCCGCATTCAAGACTAAGGAAGAAGCACTGGCGGCTGCAGAGGATTTGAACGAAAGACTCACGGGTGAGGGTTCTGTTCTTTTGAAGAACACTGCTAACGCGCTTCCTATGGCAAAAGCCGACGGCGTAACCGTTTTCGGTTCTGCTTCGCAGGCTTTGCAGGGCGGCACAGGTAAAGTTGACGAAGTTTTGAGAGACGCCGGATTTAAAGTCAACACAACGGTAATAACCGAATCCACCGCGGCAGATGCAACGGCAGCTACGGTTGAAGGCAACAAGAAAGTAGGTATCGTCGTGTTGAAGCGCGGCGGCGGTGAAGGCAGCGACCTTGCAGTTGCTACAAGCGAGTTGGCAGACGATGCAAACGAGAACGACGGTTGGGAGCATAAGCGCCTTGCTTTAAACAAGAACGGAGAAGAAGTTAAGCACAACCAAATGCTTACCGCAGCCGAAATTGCAATGATTGAAAAAGCTGACGAGCTCTGCGAAAAAGTTGTAGTAGTTCTCAACACTTCAAACGCAATGGAGATGTACAATCTTCAAAACGACGAGGCTGTCGACTCCATTCTCTGGATAGGCAGACCAGGAACTACGGGACTTAAAGCGCTTCCCAAACTTTTGACGGGTGAATGGAACCCCTCCGGTAAGCTTGTTGCAGAGTGGTACAAGGACTTCACTGCAGACCCTACTTGGTACAACTCGATTGCAAACGTACAAAATGACGCAGGCAGCAACTCTTACATACTCGCAGACGGCAGTCAGGCAAGCTCGATAGGACTTCACGGCGTAGATTATTCCGAAGATATCTATATCGGATATAAATATTATGAAACCGTGTATGCCGAAATCCTTGCCGGCAACCTGAGCTATAATGCTACCACCAAGGCGCTCACCGAAAACGCGTCGGCAGTCACAGGCGATCATACGCAAACGGCAGACGCTTGGTACGGCGATAACGTGGTTTATCCCTTCGGCTACGGCTTGTCTTACACAAGCTTCGAAATGAATATTATTTCGCAGACGGCAACCGAGCTTGCAGCTGCGGACATAAGCTCTTCGATAGGCAACCCTGCAAAGGTTAAAACAATAACTTTGAACGTCGAAGTTACCAATACTGGTAAGTCGGCAGGCAAGGAAGTTGTTGAAATCTACTCGCAGGCTCCCTATACAAAGGGCGGAATAGAGAAGGCAAGCGTAAACCTTGTTGCTTATGCAAAGACCAAGACCTTGAAACCCGGTGAAAAGCAAATTGTACAGATTGACGTTAATTTGCAGGATATGGCTTCTTACGACTATTCTGACGCCAACACGAACCAGTTCAAGGGTTACGAGCTTGAAGAAGGCACATACAACCTGTATGCTGCTAACACTTCACACGTCGTTGCCGATACCGAAAAGACTACGGTTGAAATCAAGGGTGACGCTAAGCTTCAGCTCGACGACTACTCCGACAACGAAATAACCAACCTCTTCTCGGCAGAGAACGGCAGATACAATTCTATCCGTAAGAACAACGTTGACTGGAACGGAGACGGCAAGGTTGACGCAAAAGACAAGATGTTCGACAAAGAGCAGGTTCTTCTTTCGAGAGCAAGTATGGTTTCAACCTTCCCCGAAGCTCCCGTAGTTACAATCGACGGCAAGTCGGTTGCCGATTATGCCGAGTTCAACGAAACAAAAGCTTACGAAGTAGGTGACGTAGTTAAAAAGACGGAAGTTACACAGGGCGTTACGGGCACTTCGTCGGTAAAATATTACAAGTTTACGGCGGCTCATCCCGCAGGCGCTTGGATAGGAACGGACGTTCAGGAAGTTGAGGGAGAGCATAAGGGCGGACTTGTCGTTACCGACGAGTTTGCAGACCTTATGGACTATTACGCTAAGTTTGACCTCAATTTGTGGCTTCCCGATACGCCTTACTATAATCCTGCCAAAACTTACGAGGTGAGCGATAAAGTAGGTAACGCAGGTACAAAGGACATTTACGAAGTTAAGCAGACTATCAATCCTGTAAGAGCCGTGGACGAAGGTACTAAGTACAATGTAGGAGATTATGTCAGAAACGGATCGACAGTCTATCGCGTAACCGCTGAAATAGGAGCGCCTACAGTTAAAGATAACGGCGAGGCTACCGACGGTATAGCAAGTCAGGATTATAAAGCAGGCGATGTAATCAAATATTATTCCTCAGGTTGGGGCGGCATAACGCTTAACACGGTTATCGCTACCAAAGATATTGCAAAAGGTGCGGTTTTATCCAGCAGAGGAACTACTGCGAACGTTCGCGCGTTTGCTGCGGCAGACAGATTAACAAAAGACAACAGCGAGGTTGTCGAGCATGCGGATTATCTGACCGAAGTTTGCAAGGCAACTTTGACAACCGATAAAAACAGCGGCGATTATGTTTACAGCGACAAGCTGTTTATGGGTGACGCAGGTGTAAACGGCTATTTGGGCAATGAAGACGGTCTTTACGACGTAACGCCCGATATGATGCACGGCTGGTCGCAGATGGCTGACGCCGACGCTCAGAAAGAGGCTATCGCAAACGGTGATTGGATACTGTTCAACGAGCTCAACGGCATTAAATTTACAGATAAAGAAGTCATTAAGGAAGGCAGATTTGCCGGAATGACGGGTGAAGAAGTTTGGCTGAAATTTATGAATCAGTGGACTTGGGACGACCTTTATACGGCTTGCTGGGCAGGCGGTAACAACGGTTTGGCAGTTGAAAACCTCGGTATTCCTGCCGGCGGTATTCAGGATAGCCCTACAACTTTTGCAAGAACATATACCTGGTGCGACAACTGCTCGATAGCTTCTACCTGGAACGTCGACCTTGGCTATGAACAGGGACGCGTAACCGCAAGCCTCGGACTTTTGTACAATACCGACAAAATCGGCAACCAGAGCACTACGAGAAACGACGAGTGGCTCAACCCTGCTATCAACTTCCACAGAACTCCCTTCTCGGGACGTAACAACGAGTACTACGGTCAGGACGGTTACCATTCCGGTTGGTTTGCTCAGGCGGTTGTAAGAGGTATTCAGGATACCGGCGTAAGCAGTCACTTGAAGCATATGTTCTTGAACGATCAGGAAACAAACCGTAACTCCGGCGACTTGTTCGCATGGGTTTCAGAGCAGGCTCTGCGTGAAATTTACGTTAAACCCTTCCAGATCGGTATTCAGGAAGGCGGCGCAGAGGGCGCGATGTCCGCATTCGCAAGAATCGGCGGCGTTCCCACTCCCGTAAACGACAATATGTGCAACCTCCTTGTTCGCAAGGAATGGGGCGCAACCGAATTTATGTTCCACCCCGATATGTACAGCCCTCAGGCAAACGTATCTTCCGAAGATTTGATGCTTCGTACAGGTCACAACCACGCACCCGGTAACAACAACTACAAGCCTTCACAGGAAGACGGCGTTGTTAGCAATAAAACTTGGTCGGGTTGTTGGGACGCCGAGTACGAGAACGAGCTCACGGGAACAAAGGGCGGCGTTTACATCGGTAAAAACGACGAAGCTACGGGTCAGGAAACATATTACTCCAACAACCAGTGGTACATTATCCGTTACAGCGCAATGATAATGTACAGCGAATACGCTAACAACTCGCACGCACTCAACGGAATTCTTCCCGGAGAATATAAGGGCTACGAAGTAAACGTAAACACCAACAAGGCTGTCGTACTCGACGCAAGCTTCAAGCAGGCTGAAGAGAGAGCGGACGTCGTTTACTCGATTGTAGGTAACCTTCCCGAAGGACTTTCAATCGATGCAAACACGGGTCTTATCACAGGTAAAATTGCAACTGCAGGCAGCTACACTGTAACAGTTAAGGCAATGGCAGACAAGTGGATAGGCACAAACGCAACCTTCACAATCGTGGTTGAAAACGTTACGGGCGGCGGCTCGGGAGAAGACGGTCAACCCGGACAGCCCGGTGAACCCGGAAAGGACGGCGTAGGCGTCAAGGACGCTACTATCAACGATAAGGGCGAACTTATACTTACTCTTACTGACGACACCACAATCAATGCCGGCAAAGTAACGGGTGACGGCTCGACCGGCGGCGACGGACTTGACGGCGTAGGTATTAAAGACGCAACTATAAACGCAGACGGACACCTTATACTCACTCTTACTGACGACAAAACAATCGACGCAGGTCTTGTAAGGGGCACGGACGGAAAGGATGCCGAAGGCGGATGCAGCGGCAGTATCGCTCCCACAGTCATCTCGGTTAGCGCGGCGTTCGCATTGATAACCGCTGCTGTATTTGTAGTCAGAAGGCGCAAAAACAACGACTGATAAAGGTCAAAAAAATTAATATACCGTTGTAATAACGGCACAGTGCTGAAATCGTTCTCCGGCGCGTGAGATGAAAGTCGAAGCGTGTCGGAGAATTTTTGGCAAAGCACAATTAATAAAAGGAGTGTACGATGAAAAAGAAATTAGTTTTCTTTATAGCACTTTTAACAATGTTCGTAATGTCCTGTATATTTGCGGCGTGCGCGGATACGGGTGTAGACAACGTTACGGCATATATGGTAAGATTCAATAATAACTATGACGGCACAGTGACAAGCGTTGAAGTCGAAGAAAATAAGACGGTTACGATTATAGAAAGTCCCTCCCGTACGGGTTACGAGTTCTTGGGCTGGTATTTGAGCGCGGATGCCGACGCCGCGGAAAAGTTTGACGAAACCAAACCCATCACTTGCGACGTGACGGTATTTGCAAAATGGAAGAGAGATGAAAGCGTCAATCTTGTCACTTTAAAATATCTCAATTTAAGAACGCCGGACGGCATATTTGCCATAGATAAAAACTCGGCGTTTGCAAAACCCGAAAATCCCGTTTACGACGAGGACGGGCTGTATAAGTTCGACAAGTGGTACACCGATGAAAGCTGTACTTCGGAATACGATTTTTCTACGGTGCTATCTGGTGATTTGACTCTGTACGCAGGTTGGATTCAGGTAAAGGCGGTAATAAAGTTTGACGCAAACTACGCAGGCGCACCCAAGGCAGAGCGCGTAATTGCCGAGCTTGGCAAGCCTATGACTCCTCCTGCCAACCCCCAACGCGAAATGTACGAGTTTCAGGGCTGGTACACTCAACGCGTAGGCGGTGACGAAATTGACTTCGACGAACCCGTTTCGGGTGAGTTTACGGCTTACGGGCATTGGTTGAGAAGCGAGTACTTTGTAACATTTGACGCCAACGGCGCAACGCTCGCGCCCGATACCGCAAAAACTTATGTGGTCAAGCGCGGACAGTCCGCTATAGACATTGCGGCAGAATTCGTTACAAATCTCACCTATGAGGGTCACGATTTCGGCGGTTGGTATAAGTTCAAAATTCAGACCGACGCCGAGGTTTCAGACGCTGACAAGGTTGACCTTTCGTCTGTAAACGACGACATAACGGCGTTCGCTTATTGGACGCTGCACGAGTACTCGGTATCATTCAACTACGCGTACGACGGCGCACCTGCCAACCCTCCCACACAGACTGTAAAATACGGCAACTGCTTCGAAACTGTCGCAACCGAAAGGGAAGGCTACATTTTCACGGGTTGGTACACGGACAGCAAGCTTACAACACAGTTTGCTCCCACAACGCCCGTTACAAGCGATTTAACGCTGTATGCAGGCTGGATGGAAAAACCCGTCGAAACTACCTATCTCAACGTCACTTATCAGTATAAGTTGGGCTCGTCAAACGTCGAATATACAAAGAAACAGGTCGAACTCGGCAGTACGGTAGAGTCAGTCGGCGCACCCGACGACCCCGTGGTTGACGGTTACTATTTTGCCGGTTGGTTCATCGACGATAAATTTACAAGCCCGTTCAATGCAAGCCGGATAATAACTCAGGATACCGTTGTTTACGGTAAAATGCTTACAAAATATACGTTGGAGGCGGAAGCTTGCGACTTTACCGGTAAAGTCGGTCAGGGTACTTCCACTAACTCGCATGAAGCTCAAATGATTTACGGACAAAGCTTTATAGGTGACGGTACGGGCAAGGGCGAAAGCTTTGTAAGTAACGGTTGGTTTGTAAGAGAGCTTTACTACAACGGCGCAACGCTTGAATTCCAAGTAATCTCTCAAGAAGACGTAACCGACGCAATTATGCTGCTTCGCGTATCCTCCGAGTCCTACGAGTTTGAAAAGCAGAGGGAAAAGAACGGCAAATTATATAACTATATGACGGACGAAGAATTCAAAATTTACGTCAATCCCACTTACAGCGCGGATTATACGGAATTGACGTCTGACCCTCTCAAATACGGCGGACTGTATATCCCGAGGGCAAATATGCTCAACAAAGAGGATTTGTCTGCGGAAAAGACTCCTTTCGAGGATTGCCTTATTTCTACCAATATAACCTTGAAAAAGGGTATAAACACAATAGTGTTGCGCGTGGACAACAATCTGTTCAAGGGCGGTACCTACCATGCCGAAGCTCCCATGATTGACTGTATGTATATCTGCGCTTCCGAGTCCGCCGGTATCTATATGAACGACTACGAGTTCTATAAGCTTACGGCAGCAGACGGAGAGTATTTCCCCAACAAGTAACAAAAACGTTTCATATCGCGGCGTAAAAACCGCGATATGAAAGAAAAATTTCAATGGAGGTTATTATGAATAACAAAAAACCGTTTTATCTGCAAGTTAATTTCTATCTGGCAGCCGCGGCGTTTGTGTTTGCGTTTGTGTCGTTTATCCTATATGCGGTAAACTGCCCGTCCGAATTCAACGGTGAAAATGTTTCGTCCGCCGTGGTTACGGGTGACGTGCTTGCACTCATATGCCTTGCGATAGGCTTGGGCGGAATGGTTGCGGAATACTTTTTCGGCGACGGCTTGATAGCAAAAATTATAAAATACGCAAGGCTGGCAATATACGTTGCGTTTATCTGCCTTATCATAAGCTTTTTTATGCAGATTCTTGACGAGTACTCGTTGCTCGGAACAATACTTTACCCCATATTTTCAGGTACCGTCGGCGACCCCGTAAATCCGGTGCTTTCGGCAAGTTATTTCATTTCGCTCATATTTACGCTTATAGCTTTGATACTTGCAATAGTGTCCGCACTTTTGAAAAAGTCGGGCGCGTACAGGGCTGAAGTCTTACGTGGGGAGGAATGTTAAAATGAATTTTCTCAAAAAATTGATATCTAAAAGAAGACTGTGGGAGGCGCTTGCCGTCGCTTTCGGCGCGTTGCTTGGCGTAATGTGCGTAGTCAACGCGGCTACCGTGCCTTTCAACAACGAAATACACACATTTTTGGGCACCGCCGACTATAAGGAAATAAAAATTCAAGCCAAAGACGGTGAAGAGGAAAAAATTATAGACCGCGCGCCCATAATGACTGCGGAAGAAATAGAGGAATATTACCGTCAGGTAAACGTCGACGTCGAGGGAGAGGGACTTGTGCTCTTGAAAAACGACGGTGACGCACTTCCCCTCGACAAGGGCAGCAACGTTTCGTTTGCAATAAGCGGCTCGGCAAATCTTCTGTATGCAACACACGGTCCCGGCGTTCGTAAACAGGGCACGCTTTACGACCTCAAAGACGCGATTACAAGTCAAACCGACCTCGTAATTAACGAAGCTACATATAACTTCCTCAAAGACGGCGCAGGAAAATCAAACCGCGGCATCAAAAACGGCGTTTTCAGAACGGACGAAGTGCCTTGGAGCACCTACACTGCAAGCGGAATAAACGAAGAGTATAAAAAGAGCGGCGGAACGGTTATCGCGGTTATAACCCGTCACAGTGGAGAGGGCGCGGATATAAGTTGGAACGGCAGCGACGGCGTCGACGGAAGCTACCTTACCTTGACCGCCAACGAGTACAGTATTTTAGAGGGATTAAACCAGCTTAAAAAAGCAGGAGATATCGATAAGATAGTCGTACTTATCAACTCTGCACTCACACTGCAATGCGACTTTATCGACAACGAACTGTACGGTATTGACGCGGCTATGTGGATCGGCTTGCCCGGCGCTTCGGGTATGAACGCCGTTGCAAAGGCGCTTGTCGGAGAAATTTCTCCCTCGGGTAAACTTTCCGACACTTTCTTAAACGACAATTTCTCTTCCCCTGCGGCTAAGTATTGGGTTTTGAACGACGGTTTTTCGTCGTCGTATGCAAACACTCAGGAACTCGGGCTCAACGGCTCGCAGGAGTTCTACGGCGTCTATGTTGAAAACATCTATGTCGGCTATCGCTACTATGAAACGAGATACGAGGACTACGTTATGAAGAGCGTCGGCGTCGGAGATTACGAGTACGACGAGGACGTCGCTTATCCCTTCGGCTACGGACTTTCCTATGCGGAGTTCGAGTACAGCGACTTTACCGTTTCCGAACTTACCGACGACGGTTATTACAACGTCAGCGTTACCGTAACCAACGTCGAGCCGACTGACGGAACGGGCAAATCGGGCAAAGAGGTAGTTCAGCTCTATTTACAGAAACCTTACAGCGATTATGCGCGTAAGTTCAATATCGAAAAATCCTCCGTCGAGCTTGTCGGATTCGGCAAGACAAAGCTTTTGGAACCCGGAGAAAGCCAGACTTTGACTGTCGGCGTAAGCGCGGACAGCGAGTATATGAAGGTCGCTTTCGAGCAGCTTCGCTCATATGACTCGGAAAACGCGCAGACCTACGTTTTAGACGACGGAAGATACTACCTTACCGCGGCAAAGGACGCGCACGACGCGGTCAACAACATTCTTGCGGCTAAGGGGTATTCGAAAGTCAACGGAATGGACGACGACGGCAATGCGGAACTCGCAAAAGTCATATTGAATCAGGCGTCTGTTGATAAAAAGATTTTCTCGACCTCATCGGTTAAAGAGCACGACACGCCTACAACTTTAAAGGATACGGCTAAGGGCACGGAAATTACAAACCAGCTTGACTTTATGGACCCCAACCGTTTCACGGGCGTAACCGACGAAAACAGCTCAAACGGTGACGTAACTTACGTTTCGCGTAAAAATTGGCTTGGCACTATGCCCAACCGCGCCACTAACCTTGCGCTTACCAACACGGTTACCGAAAAGTATGATATAACCAGCCACAAAACAATTATCGAAGAAGAGGGCGCCACAATGCCCACGTTCGGGGATATGAGCGCAGACATAACGCTTGCTATGATGGACGGACTTTCCTACGACGATAAGCAGTGGGATACTCTTTTAGACAGAATATCGAGGGACGATATGTTTGTCGTTCTTACCAACTGTTACGGCTATACTCCCGCGCTTGCAAGCGTAGCTAAACCTATGACGGACGAGGACGACGGGCCTTACGGCGTAAGTAACACTGCAGAGGGCTTCTCGTCTATGAGCTGTGAGGGCATTATTGCCTCCACGTTCAGCGTAGATATTTACCGCACGGTCGGTGAAGCAATCGCGGCGGACGCGCGCAGCGGACATGACGAAGCGCAGAAAAATCTGCACGGACTTTACGCCCCCGGTTTGAATATGCACCGTGTTGCGTTCGGCGGCAGAGCGGCGGAGTATTTTTCGGAAGACCCCTACCTCAGCGGAATTGCCGCGGTGGAGGAAATAAAGACGATGCAGGCTCAGCACGTTGTGGCTCACCCCAAGCACTTCATATTCAACGACGAGGAGTCCAACCGTAACGGTATCGGCATCTGGATGAACGAGCAGTCTGCAAGGGAAATTTATCTTCTTCCCTGGGAATACGCTCTTCGTGCCGATATGGGCAACGCCCACGCGCTTATGACTTCGTTCAACCGTGCCGGCTGTCTTTGGACGAGCGCCAACGATAACCTTATGGAAAACATTTTGAGGGGAGAATGGGCGTTCGACGGCTATACTCTCACCGATATGGCTGGTTCCAACGGTAAGCTGTTCATGGTTTACGACGACGGATTTATGAACGGAACGGACTGCTTCCTCGACAAGGGAACGACAAGCGGACTTACTGCAAATATGCGCAACAGCAACACGTTCAATCAAAAATTGAGAACGTCTATGCACAGGTTGTTATATGTAGTCGCAAACTACAGCGCGGCTATGGACGGATACTCCAACCTCACGCGTCTGCAATCGGTAGTCGTTTGGTGGAAGGCGCTTATAGTCACCTGCATAACTCTGTTTACGATAGTCACTGCGGCAAGTGTCACTTTATATGTACTCGGTGAAATTGACGGGAACAGAAAGAAGAAAGCTACACCCACCGAAAATGCCGAACCCATTGTTACGGGCGGCAACGAATAATTAAATTACTCACTCATTAACATTTTTCCTTCCGATTTATCACCGCTTTTCGCAAGTTTTATCTTGTGGGAAGCGCGTGATAAACACGGGTTGGAGAAAAAACTGTTTACAAAATAAGATATGGCGGAGAAGAAAATATGAGGATAGAAAAATTCAGGTGTGAAAATCTTGAAAGCGGCTGCGTTACAGACAACGGTCAACCCACTTTTTCGTATATTTTATCTTCGGATAGACCGACGGATATTCAAATTGCTGAAATCGAAGTGGACGGACAGCGCTTTGCGGCAAAAGATTGTACGGCTGTAAAGTATTCCGGTAAC
This sequence comes from uncultured Christensenella sp., assembly GCA_910585685.1. Lineage (GTDB taxonomy): Bacteria > Bacillota > Clostridia > Christensenellales > Borkfalkiaceae > Coproplasma. The sequence continues at coordinate 33,680 of CAJUEO010000005.1, read as the reverse complement.
CCGTTAAAGCCCTTTACGGACTATACCGCAAAGCTTTATATACAAACTTCGGAAAACGAAGAATTGTGCTCAACCGTAAATTTTTCAACGGGAAGAATGGGCGCGCCCTGGCACGGAAAGTGGATAACGGACGCAAGCTATAAGTTTACTCAACCCAAAACTTCTCCCGTGCCTTTGACTTTCAGAAAAAGGTTTAAGCCTGCAAAGGCAATAAAATCGGCTAAACTGTACTGTACGGCTCTCGGTATTTACGAGCCCGAGCTTAACGGACAAAAGATTGGGGACGACTTTTTTGCACCCGGTTTTACGTCCTATGCTCATCAGCTGCAGTATCAGGTCTATGATATTACAAAACAAATTAAAGACGAAAACACACTCATTTTTACCGTCGCAGGCGGTTGGGCTGTCGGTGCTTTTGTGTTTACCAGAAAAAACAGGGTAACGGCGGACAGACAGGCGCTTTTGGCGGAATTGAGATTGATATATGACGACGGAACAAGCGAGGTCATTTCAACGGACGAAACTTGGGAAGTTACCCGTCAGGGCAAAGTTTTATTTGCCGAGTTCTACGACGGGGAAATATTTGACGCTCGCATAGATGAAAACAATATTAAATGGATAAAGGCGGCAATTGAAAAGGTAAAAATCAAGCCCGAGCTTGTTGCGACTTACGGCTCGCTTGTCAAATCGCACGAGGTGTTCAAACCTCTTTCAGTAAAAAAAGTTGCAAGCGGAGAGCTTATATACGACTTCGGTCAAAACCTTGCCGGAGTGGTTCGCTTTAAAGTAAACGGGAAAAGCGGACAAAAGATTATTGTCCGCCATGCCGAAGTGCTTACCGAAACGGGGGAACTCAACACTGTGTTTCTGCGTTCGGCTAAGTGCCGATTAGAATATATTTGCCGCGACGGCGTTCAGAAATATATGCCGAGAATGACGTATATGGGCTATCGCTACGTCGGAGTGACGGGCGTTGAAGAAAAGGATTTGGAAATCAAGTCTGTCGCGTTGTACTCCGAGCTTGGGGAAAACGGCACGTTCGAGTGTTCGAATCAACTTATAAACAAGCTTCAAAGCAACATCTGTTGGAGCGGCAAATCAAATTTTGTCGATATTCCCACCGACTGCCCTCAGCGTGACGAGCGCATGGGCTGGACGGGAGATATTGCGATATTTGCACAGACGGCTTGTTACAACTTCGATATGGCAAGGTTTCTCAATAAATGGTTGAGGGACGTTCGCAGCGAGCAAACCCGTCACGGAGGCATTCCGAACACGGTACCCGTGCAGGGCTATGGTTTCCCTGCCACTATGCCTAAAAAAGCTATAGCATTCTGGGGTGACGCCTGCATATTTGTGCCCTGGGCTATGTATCTTGCTTACGGTGATATAGGCGTACTCAAAGCAAACTATCAAACCATGAAAAAGTACGTCAAAGCCTGCAAATTTTGGGCAAATATCGGCATAGGCAAGCACCGCTATATATGGAGCGACATTCCCTCTATGCAGTTCGGCGATTGGGTCGCGCCCGACGTTCCCCAAATGGGACAATGGCAGGCGCGCTGCAAGTGGACGGGAACGGCTTCGCTTGCTGCAACAAGCGGTCTGCTTTCGAAAATAGCTACCATTTTGGGAAACGAAAGGGACGCGAAATATTACGCTGAAATTAATTCCAAAGTGTGCGACGCCTATGTTTCAATTCTTACCGACAGGAACGGAAAGCTGAAAAACGAATTTCAGACGGCTTACGTTTTACCGCTTTATTTCAATATGTTCCCCGAAAATCAAAGAAAAAAGGCGGCAGAAAATCTTGTAAAACTAATTGAAAAGAACAACTACTGTATAGGTACTGGTTTCCCCGGCACGCCTTACATACTGTTTGCGCTTGCCGACAACGGCTATGCCGACGTTGCGTACAAAATGCTTTTAAATACAAAATGTCCCAGCTGGCTGTACGAGGTCAAGGTCGGCGCAACGACGGTTTGGGAGCGTTGGGACGGGCTTGACGAGGACGGCGTTTGCAGAATAGGCAACGACGGCACGGGCGGAATGATTTCATTCAACCATTACGGCTTCGGCTCGGTAGGTGACTTTTTATACAGGCGCATATTGGGCGTCGAGCCCACGTCGGGAGGATATAAGACATTTTGCGTGGCTCCCGTAATCGGTGGGGATTTGACGTACGCAAAGGGTGAGGTGCAAACCCCTTACGGCAAAATTTCTTGTAGCTGGAGTGTCGGGAACGGAGAGTTTAAGCTTAAAATTTTTGTACCTTTCGGCACCGAGGCGCAAGTAGTTCTGCCGAACGGAACGCGCGAAAAAGCCGAGGTGGGAGAACACGAGTATTCGGTCAAGCTATGAAAAGGACATATTATTTAACTATAGATATCGGTGCGTCGAGCGGTCGGCATATAGTCGGCTGGGAAGTCGACGGAGAGATAAAGACGGACGAGGTTTATCGCTTTAAGAACGGAGTAAAGCAAAGTTCGGGACATTTGGTCTGGGACATACCCGAGCTTGTCGAAAGCGTAAAGCTTGGTATAAAGGCAGCGTTTGTAAAGTACGGAGAATTAGAGTCCTTAGCCATAGACAGCTGGGGAGTGGACTACATTCTTATGAACGAGTCCGAGGCAATAGCTCCCTGCTATGCGTACAGAGATAACCGCACCGAGCAAGCAATAAGCGAAGTGCACAAAATTATAGCATTCAGGCAATTATACAAAAGAACGGGCATACAGTTTCAGCCCTTCAATACAATTTATCAGTTATACGAAGATTTAAAGAGCGGCAGGCTTGAACAAGCGACAGACTTTTTAATGATACCAGAATATCTCAATTATATACTTACGGGCGTAAAGAAGCGCGAATACACAAACGCCACTACGACAGGCTTGGTAAACGCTCGGACAGGTGAGTACGACAGACAGATAATAGACAGGCTCAATTTTCCTCAAAGACTGTTCACCGAGCTATATATGCCGGGTAACGAGGTCGGAATGTTGAAAAGCGACGTGTGTCGCGAGGTCGGAGGCAGTACAAAAGTGGTGCTTTGCGCAACTCACGATACGGCAAGCGCAGTCGAGGGCATACCGATGCCTGACGACAGCCCGTATATTTCCAGCGGCACCTGGTCGCTGCTCGGGATAAAGGTGGACAGAGCTATAACGGACGAAAACAGCTTAAAAGCCAACTACTCCAACGAGGGCGGCATAGGCTATTACCGATACCAGAAAAACATAATGGGAATGTGGGTGGTAAACAGGCTGAAGGATGAGTTGAGCCCCGATAAGTCGTTTACGGAGATAGTAGCCGAGGCAAAAACGAGCGTATTTGAGGGATATGTGGGGGTCAATGAGGAAAAGTTTCTCGCACCCGAGAGTATGAAAGCGGCATTTGACAGCAGTTTTGAAGGTAAAAATGGACCTGTAACGACGGGTGACTATTACCGCTGTGCGTTCAATAGTTTGGCGCAAAGCTACTGCGAGGCGTTAAAAGAATTGAGCGAGAATACGGGCAAAACGTTCGACAAGCTCTATATAGTAGGCGGCGGCGCAAAGAACGAGCTGTTAAACGAGCTTACGGAAAGACAGTGTAAAGTACGGGTGATAGCTTTGCCCATAGAGGCAAGCGCGCTTGGAAATATAAAACAGCAAATTAAAAGAGGTAAACAATATGTATAGTGACGCAAAGAAAGAATATGCTGCATACGGTATCGATACCGAGGCGGCAATAGCTTCGTTAAGGGATATACCCGTGTCAATTCACTGTTGGCAGGGTGACGACGTAGTGGGCTTGGACGGCGGCGGAGCTTTGAGCGGCGGAATACAGACGACGGGCAACTATCCAGGCAGAGCAAGAAACTTTGAAGAGCTTAAAGCGGATATAAAAAAGGCGTTCTCGCTTATGCCCGGCAAAAAGAGATTGAACCTGCACGCGAGCTATGCTGTTGGTGCGGAAGTGGACAGAGATAAGTATGAACCGAAGCATTTTGCCGAGTGGGTAAAATTTGCAAAAGAGCTTGGCTTGGACGGTATTGATTTTAACCCCACAATGTTCAGCCATAAAAACGTAAAGGACGGATTGACGCTGTCCTCTCCCGATGAAAGTATAAGAAAATTCTGGGTAGAGCACTGTAAAGCGAGCATAAGAATAGCGGAATATTTTGCGAGGGAAATGCAGAGCCACAGTTGTCTGAATATCTGGATACCCGACGGCTATAAAGACGTACCTGCGGATAGACTTACTCCGAGGTTAAGGTTAAAGAAATCACTTGACGAAATTTTAAAATTGAATTACGATAGAGAGAAAGTGATAGTAGCCGTAGAGAGCAAGGTGTTCGGCATAGGCGTTGAAAGCTATACCGTGGGCAGCAACGAGTTCTATCAGAACTACGCGGCAAAGAATAATATCTGCTGTCTTTTGGATAACGGTCACTATCATCCGCTTGAATATGTTTCGGATAAAATTCCTGCATTGCTTGCTTTTTACGATAAAGTGGCTTTGCACGTTACGAGGGGCGTTCGTTGGGACAGCGACCACGTCGTGTTATTCGAGGACGAACTCAAAGAAATTGCCAAAGAGATAGTCAGAAATAATGCAACGGATAAAGTGCTTATAGGTTTGGACTATTTCGACGCGAGCATAAACAGGCTTTCCGCGTGGGTAACGGGGCAGAGAGCAATGCAAAAGGCGCTGTTATATGCGCTACTTATAAATCACGAAGAGTTGAAGGCGTTACAGGAAAAATCCGATTTTACTGCTCTTATGGTAAAGCAGGAAGAATACGCAACGCTTGCATTCGGCACGGTATGGAAAGAGTATCTCAAAAGAGAGCAAATGAAGGAAGATTATCTGACTGAAATCAAGGAATACGAGAGAGAGGTGTTAAGTAAGAGATGAAGGACATAATTAAAGCGCCGTTTGTGATAGAGATGTGCAAGACAACGTCGAATATGTACCGTTTGGGCTGGGACGAGCGCAACGGCGGAAACATTAGCTATATGTTGGACGAAAACGAAATGGCGGAGTATCTCGATATTAACAAAGTGATACGCACGATACCGCTTGCAGGAGTAAACGCCGCCGAGTTTGACGTAACGCCGCTTTTAGGCAAGATATTTATAGTGACGGGCACGGGCAAATACTTCAAGAACGTAAAGGACGACCCCGAAACAAATTTGGGTATAGTCAGAATAGCTAAAAACGGAGTTGAACTGCTGTGGGGATATAAGGACGGCGGCAGAACTACCAGCGAGCTGCCGGCGCATTTAATGTGCCACATGGCTCGGCTTAAAGCAGACCCCGAAAACAGGGTGGTAATGCACAGTCACCCCACGCATACGCTCGCAATGAACTATGTTCACGAGCTGGACGAGAAAAAGTTCACGCACACGCTTTGGGAGATGTGTACCGAGTGTATAGCGGTTTTTCCCGACGGCGTCGGCATACTGCCGTGGATGCTGTGCGGCACAAACAGTATAGGCGAGGCAACTTCAAAGAAGATGGAAGAGTTCCGCCTAGTAATCTGGGCAATGCACGGCATATACGGCGCAGGCAAGACAATGGACGAAACGTTCGGTTTAATAGAAACGGTGGAAAAGGCGGCGCAAATTTATATGCTTACCGCGCATTTGCCGAGAATCAACACCATTAAAGACGAGCAGATGCAGCAGCTTGCCGAGCTGTTTAAGTGCAATTACCGCAAAGATTTTTTAAATATTAAGTGAGAGGTGAGAATATGTCGAACAGAATAGTATTGAACGAAACAAGCTATCACGGCGCAGGCTGTATAAAGGAAATAGTGGGAGAGGTTGAAAGACGCGGACTTAAAAAAGCATTTGTCTGTTCCGACCCCGAACTCGTTAAATTTAAGGTTACGGATAAAGTTTTAAACGTTTTAAATGGCGCAAACCTTGCTTACGAGCTTTACAGCGACATTAAACCCAACCCGACTATTGAAAACGTGCAGTCGGGAGTTGCGGCTTATAAAAAGAGCGGCGCGGACTACATAATAGCTATAGGCGGCGGCTCGTCTATGGACACCGCAAAGGCAATAGGCATAATTATAAACAACCCCGAGTTCGAGGACGTGCGTTCGCTTGAAGGCGTTGCTCCCACTAAAAAGCCGAGCGTGCCCATAATAGCCGTTCCCACGACGGCAGGCACTGCGGCGGAGGTTACAATAAACTACGTCATAACCGACGTTGAGAAAAAGCGCAAGTTTGTGTGCGTGGACGTGCACGATATTCCCGTAGTAGCTGTAGTCGACAGCGATATGATGTCAACTATGCCCAAGGGATTGACCGCGGCAACGGGTATGGACGCGCTCACTCACGCAATAGAGGGATATATAACCAAGGGCGCGTGGGAAATGACGGATATGTTTCATTTGAAGGCAATAGAGATAATTTCGCGTTCATTGCGCGGAGCGGTAAACGGAGAAAAGCAAGGTCGCGAGGGTATGGCGCTCGGGCAGTACGTTGCAGGTATGGGCTTTTCCAACGTAGGGCTTGGAATTGTACACTCTATGGCGCACGCACTCGGCGCGGTTTACGATACTCCGCACGGCGTGGCAAACGCAATACTTCTGTCCACGGTTATGGCTTACAACGCCGAAGCTACGGGGGAAAAGTACCGCGATATTGCAAAGGCAATGGGCGTAGAAAACGCATATGAAATGACTTTGGACGAAGCGAGAAAAGCCGCTTGTCAGGCGGTCGCGGCTCTTTCGAAGGACGTTGGTATTCCGCAGAACCTCAAAGGCATAGTTAAGGAAGAAGATATCGACTTTTTGGCGCAGTCTGCTATGGACGATGCTTGTCGCCCCGGCAACCCCAAAGACCCGACCAAAGAGGACATTATCGGGCTGTATAAATCGTTACTTTAAATAAAAAAACAGCCTCGCAAATACTGTGGGGCTGTTTGTATGTTTTTGAACGGCAAATTAAAATTTTCTTTGATTATAAACGTCGAATACAAGCGAAGCTTTGGCGTTGGCGGTGCTTGTTTGAAGGTATTTGTTTAATATTTCTTCATAGCTTGCCGTCGAAATATCAACGGGTGCAATGTCGAGTTCATAAATTCCCCAGGTTGAGGTTTTGGCGTTTAAAAGGTTGCGGCTGTAAAAATATTTATTTGCTTTATATGTCCAGGACGAGTACGACCAGCCCATTTTATCGAAATAATCAAGGCTCTTTATCCAATCCTTCTTGTTTGAAAAAGCGTTCCATTCACCGATGTATACGGGCAGACGATAGCGCATAAAGTTGTGCGCCGCGTTGTAAAAGCGCAAAGCAAACAACTGCGAAAAGGGAGTGAGGTTATAAATGTGGTACTGCATACACACGTTGTCCCATTTATATTTGCCGATATGCGTCCCGTGCGTGGGGAATGTAAAACATTCAATCAAAATTAAATGGTTAAAGTCTATTTTGCGGATTGCCCTGTAAAGCCTGTCGTAAAAGTCGAAGTTGAGTTTCGAAGCAAACTTTTTATACGCTTTACGCGGCTCGTTCAATAGGTCGTAAGCGGCAACCGTTTTATTGTCCTTGTACCTGTCTGCAATTTTTTCCCATATTTGAACGGTAAAGTTTTGGTTTTCGGCATTGCCGTAAAGGTTGTGTCCGCTGTCGTCACCCGAGTGTTGGTCTTGGTTCTGCGACCCGGGAGCGCCGTGTAAGTCCAAAATAGCAAAAAGGTTATACTTTTTACACATTTCTATTGCCCAATCAAGGTATTTAAACGCGTCGGCTTTAAAAGTTTTGCTGTCGTCGGACAGGTTCATATATGTAAACGGAATGCGTACGGTGTTGAGTCCGAGCTTTGAAATAATTTCAAAGTCCTCTTTGGTTATGTACGTCTGCATATAGGTTTCATACAAGTCGTAAATCTGTTTTTCGGATAGGTTGGGGTTGCTTCGCATAGCCGCAATTCCGCGACGTTGGGTGTACACGCCCGTTTCGAAGTTGCCGACAGTTGTCACACACATCCAATCTTCGGGTACAAACCAATTCCCGAGGTTTACGCCCTTAATTTGAAAAATATTGCCATTGCCGTCGTAAAGGTTTCTGCCTTCCGCGCGTATAAATCCGTTGGCGGCGGCGCGCTGTTTAGGGCGTTTATTGGCATTAAAATATGCCAAAGTCAAATAAGTCAAGCTCAACGGAAACAGCGCTACGGCAAACGGTAAAATTGCAACTGTAATAATTATTCTTAAAAAAATTTTCATCGTTATCCACCTTTGAATAATTATATCACAGACAAGTAAAAATTACAAATTATATAATAGTGTAAGGTAAAAAAATGAATAAAATTAATTTCAATTCCGACTGGCGTTTTAAAAGAGTTACCGATGAACAGTGGAAAAACGTAACACTGCCCCACGACGCGGCTATGCTTGAAAAGCGAGTAAAGACCGCCGAGGCAGGCGTCAATACGGGTTGGTATCTCGGCGGCGACTATGAGTATGAAAAAGAGTTTTTTGTTCCCGAAGAGTACAGGGACAAGAACGTTATTTTCGAGTTCGAAGGTGTTTACAGAAACGCCGAAATTTATTTGAACGGCGTCAAAGTTCTCTTCAGACCGTACGGTTACACTAACTTTTACGTTTACGCCGATAAATACTTGAAGTACGGCGGAAATAACAGTATTAAAGTTATGGCGTACAATTCCGACCAGCCCAACAGCCGCTGGTATTCGGGCGCAGGCATTTACCGCCCCGTCAATATGTTTGTCGGCAATAAAAAACGTATATTGTTGAACGGAGTCAAGGTCAAAACTCTTTCGCTGTACCCTGCGGTTATTGAAGTCAGAGTTGCGGTTACGGGCGTCGGCAACGTCGATGTGAAAATCGAAAAGGACGGCAGGGAGATTGCAAGTATTTCACAGCCTCAGAACGACGGAGACGCGGTGTTTGCAATAGAAATTCCCGACGCTGAGCTTTGGACGCCCGACACGCCCGAGCTATATACTTGCCGTGCAGTATTTTGCGACGACGAGCAGGAGGTTAGTTTCGGTATAAGAACGCTTGAGTGCAACCATACCGACGGACTTTTGATAAACGGTGAAAGAGTTGTGCTGCGCGGTGCCTGCATTCACAGCGACAACGGTATTCTCGGTGCGAGAAGTTACCCCGAAGCCGAGCAAAGAAAGGTAAAAATTTTAAAAGAAAACGGCTATAACGCTATCCGTTCGGCGCACAACCCTTGTTCCAAATCGCTGCTTGACGCGTGCGACAGGCTTGGTATGCTTGTTATGGACGAGTATTGCGATATGTGGTATATACATAAAAACCGCTATGACTATGCTTCGTACCTTGAGGATTGGTATGCGGAAGATATAAAGGATATGGTAGAAAAGGACTATAACCACCCGTCGGTAATAATGTATTCGCTGGGAAACGAGGTTGCCGAAACGGGAGAGAAGAGGGGAATAGAGCTCTTCAAAAAAATGAAAGCCGTCTGTAAAAAATATGACGACCGCCCCGTAACTACGGGAGTTAATATATTTTTCAACTATCTTTACGCGCTTGGGTTCGGGCAGTACTCCGATAAAAAAGCCGAAAAAAATCCCAATAAAAAAGTGGGTAGCGAGTTTTTCAATAACTTAGCAGGAATTTTCGGAGATAAGTTTATGAAAACTATGGCAAAACTCCCCGGTTGCGACAAAAAAACACGCGACTGTTATGCCGTTATGGACGTTGCCGGATACAATTACGGGATAAAACGCTATAAGCATGACGTAAAAAAATACCCCGAACGCATAATTTTGGGTAGTGAAACTTTCTGTTCAGACGCCTATGCTTTTTGGGAGTTTGCTAAAAATAATCCCTCATTGATAGGTGATTTTGTCTGGGCAGGAATGGATTATTTGGGAGAAGTCGGCGTGGGAAGCTGGGAGTACAGGGACTATGCGCCTGACTTTCTGCACGGTGTTGGCTGGATGACTGCCGGAAGCGGCAGGGTGGATTTGACAGGAACTCCGCTTGGTGAGGCGTTATATACAAAAGTTGCGTTCGAACTTACCGACAAACCGCAAATTGCCGTGGTACCCGTCAACCATACTAACGATAGACATTCTCCTTCGGCGTGGAAATTTTCCAACGCAATTGCTTCCTGGAGTTGGAACGGGTTGAACGGCAGAAGTGCAAAAGTCGAGGTTTACTCGCGCGCTCCTATGGTGGAGCTCTACGTCAACGGCAAAAAAGTAGGAAGAAAAAAATTCAAAAAGAATTGCCGCTTCGACTTTAAGTGTAAGTATCACGACGGTGAAATTGTGGCGGTAAACCTTGATAAGCGCGGCAATGAATTGAGCCGCAGCGCGCTTAAAACTGCCGATAATAAAACCGTTTTGTCGGTTGTTCCCGAAAAGTCGGAAGTGAATTTCGGAGAAATCTGCTTTATACACCTCGACTATACCGACGCTGACGCAATAATAAAACCGCTTGAACGCGGCGTAATAGATATTGAAGTCGAGGGCGGTGAACTGCTCGCGTTCGGAAATGCCTGCCCGTTCAATAAAGACGGATATCTTGGCACAAGTAGCGATACCTACTATGGCAGAGCGCTGGCGGTTGTACGCGCAAATAGCAAGCAAATCAAAATAGTTGCACGCGGTAACGGCTTGGTCGGTCAAGCTTTAATAAATTGCAAATAATTTAATTGCCCCCGGTATATGCCGCGTTTTCGGGCGTTTTGCAAGTAAAAAATATACCGTCAAGCGATATAATTCGCTTGACGGTATATGGCGCGGAAGAAGGGATTTGAACCCTTGCTACGGTTTCCCGTACTACTCCCTTAGCAGGGGAGCCCCTTGAGCCACTTGGGTACTTCCGCTCAATTACCAAAATAATATACCATAAAATTATATGTTTGTCAAAACATTATTTGACTGTTTTAAAAAAATTTTACTGTAACAATTGCAAAGTTTTTTCAAATTGTCTATAATATAAAAAAGGGGAGAATTTATGAAAATAGTTTTTTTGGGTGACTGCGTAACCGACGGGGATAGAGATAGAAACGACGAAAACTCGCTTGGTAACGGTTACGTCAAAATCCTGTCGGACAAGCTCAAACCCATTTATCCCGATATGGATATCGAGCTTATAAATAAGGGTATTTCGGGTATAAACATTTGCGAACTTTGCGCGCTTTCCGACAGCGAAATAATTCCGTTAAAACCCGACGCCGTTGTAATTATGTGCGGTATCGATGAAATTCTTGCGCATTATATTCATAACGAAAAGCTTGAGTTGCAGCAATACGAAAGCTGCCTTAACAGTCTTTTAACAAATTTTAAACGACAGGGTATTGCTGTAATATTTCTCGAACCCTTTCTTTTGCCGGCGCCCGACAAACTCAGAATGCGCAAGCTATTCAACGAGCAGCTTGCAATAATAAGAAAAGTGGCAAAAGAACAGTCTGACGAGTACGTCGCGTATGACGAGATGCTTGCAGGAGTTTCAGAGAGGTTGCATTATAAGGAATACTCGCTTGACGGTATTCACCCCACGCACCGCTGCTCGCGGCTTATAGCCGACCAGGCAATAAAAGCCATACGCAAGCACCTGCTTTAATTTTTGTGAGATTTTAAGTCGTAATATTTTGCAAGTCCGCCGTTCGCGGTTTCCTTATAGTTGTTCAAAAGGTCGATTCCCGTGTTGTACATTGTTTTGACTATAATATCAAAGCTTATTTTTCTTGAATCCGCCAAAAAGTTTGCCAGCGACAGCGCGTTTATCGCACGCATAGCGGCAACGGCGTTTCTTTCTATGCAGGGGATTTGAACAAGCCCCGCAATGGGGTCGCAGGTAAGGCCCAAGTGGTGTTCCATGGCAACCTCCGCCGCATACTCAATCTGGTCGAGTCCCATTTCGAAAAGTTCGGCAAGCGCGGCTGCCGCCATTGAGCACGCCGAACCGATTTCCGCCTGACATCCGCATTCAGCGCCGCTTATCGAGGCATTCTTCTTTATAAGGTTGCCTATAATTCCTCCGACTGCAAGCGCGTGAATTATTTTTGTATCCGAAAGTCCGCGAGTTTCCTGCATATATTTTAATACCGAAGGAACAACTCCGCACGAGCCGCAGGTAGGGGCGGTAACTATAATTCCGCCCGAGGCGTTTTGTTCGCTTGTTGCAAACGCGTATGAACAGACAAGCCTGTTCTCACGCGTCTGCGCGGACTCGTCAATGTGCCTTTGATTGTATAACTTTTGCGCGCGCCTCTGCGTTTGAAGTATTCCCGGTAAAACTCCCTCGGCGCAAAGCCCCTCGTGAATGGTTTCCTTCATTCTCTCCCAAACGTCCTCGAGAAACATAAAAATTTCTTTTCCCTCAAACAGTTCGACGTATTGCCACAACCTTAAATTGTTTGTACGGCAGAACTCGGCAATCTCAGAGTATGAATTGTGCGGATAAATTGAGTCGTCGGCGTATTTTTCGTATTTGTCCGCAGGCTCTCCGTCAAATACAACCGAGCCGCCGCCCACACTGTAAACACGGCGCTTTGTCAAAAGTTTGCTGCCCCTGTAAGCTTCTATGTCGAGCGTGTTCGGATGAACGGGACAAGGTGATTGCTTATCGAATATAACTTCGCAACGCGACGGTTTAGCCGTCGCGCATATTATTTTATCCGTACCGTGTCCTTCCCCTGTCAGAGCAAGCGAACCGTAAAGCGTAACTTTAATAAGCTCGGCTTCTGGAAACAGGTTTTTAATTATTTTAACGGCGCGTTCGGGGCCCATGGAATGAGAACTTGACGGTCCGCGACCTATTTTATAAATTTCGCGCAGTGATTGCATAATCGTTTCCTCCGATATCTTTACAATATTCTATATTATGTAACGAAAAAAGTCAACAGTTAAAAACATCTCAAAAAATATGTGATTTTTTTGTTTAAGGACCAAAAAAAAGTTTTATATTTATAGTGTAGATAAAAATTGTACTGCAAAAACAGGATTTAAATTATGTCAAAGAAAAAAGATGAACAAAAGGTAGAGGAAACGCCCTTGGAGGTTGAAACAGAGGAAGTTTCAAACGAGCCTTCCGAGCTCGATAAACTCAAAGAGTTGAGCGAGGATTACAGGCGCAAATGGTATCTCGTTTCCGCGGAATACGACAATTACAGAAAGCGGAACAATACCGCCGTTTCGGAAGCGTATAAAAACGGTGTGTCCGATGCCGTTTTAAAAATTTTGCCTGTTGCGGACAATTTCGGATATGCGCTTGACTCGGCTTCGGACGAAAAGACGAGGACGGGCATTGACAAGGTAATTAAAAGCTTTCTTGCAATTCTTTCGTCGCTCGGCGTTGAGCAGATTGACGTAAATGTCGGTGACGATTTTGACGAAAACGTTATGGAAGCCGTGCTGGATTTCCCTTGTGAAGAGGGGGAAAAGTCGAGCACCGTAAAACAAATTCTTAAAAAGGGTTATAAGTCCGGCGACAAGGTTATAAGATTTTGTCAGGTTGCCGTGACCGTTGAATAAAAATAAACATATAAATCAGAGGTATATAAAATGGGAAAAGTAATTGGTATAGATTTGGGAACAACTAACTCCTGCGTGGCGGTTATGGAAGGCGGCGAGTCCGTCGTTATCGCTAACAGCGAAGGTAGCAGAACAACGCCTTCGGTCGTATCTTTTAAAGCCGATGGCAGCAGAATAGTCGGACAGGCGGCTAAGCGTCTTGCGGTGGCTCAGCCCGATAAAACGGTAATTTCGATAAAGCGCCATATGGGTGAAGCTTACAAAGTCGATATTGACCACGGATATTCCCCTCAGGAAATTTCCGCTATGATATTGACTAAATTAAAGGCTGACGCAGAGAGCTATCTCGGCACCAAAGTGACCGACGCGGTTATAACCTGCCCCGCGTACTTCAACGACAGTCAAAGGCAGGCAACCAAGGACGCAGGTAAAATTGCAGGGTTAAACGTACTTCGTATCATAAACGAGCCCACCGCGGCAGCGCTTGCTTACGGACTCGACAAGCAGGAAGGATTGCAAAAGGTAATGATTTACGACCTAGGCGGCGGCACTTTCGACGTTTCTATTCTCGATATCGGTGACGGCGTATTCGAGGTTTTGGCAACAAACGGAGATACTCATCTCGGCGGAGACGACTTCGACAACAAGATTATAGACTTCCTTGTCGACTCGTTCAAGCGCGAAACGGGCATTGACCTTTCAAAGGACAAAAAGGCGCTTCAAAGACTTAAAGAAGCGGCTGAAAAGGCAAAAATAGAGCTGTCGGGTATGTCGAGCACAAATATTAACTTGCCCTTCATCACTGTTGCCAACGGAGAGCCCCAGCACCTCGATATCGATATTTCAAAGCAGAAGTTCGATATGCTCACAAGCGACCTTGTAGAGCGTACCGTCGAGCCTATGAAGCAGGCTATGAAGGACGCAAAGCTTTCATACAGTGACATTTCAAAGGTCATTTTGGTCGGCGGTTCAACGCGTATTCCGGCAGTTATCGAGAAAGTTAAACAGGTCACGGGCAAGGAACCCTTCAAGGGCATTAACCCCGACGAATGCGTGGCAATGGGCGCGGCTATTCAGGGCGGCGTGCTCTCGGGAGAAGTCAAGGACATTTTGCTTCTCGACGTTATGCCTCTTACGCTTGGCATAGAAACTCTCGGCGGCGTTTCAACTCCGCTTATTGAAAGAAACAAAACTATTCCGGCAAGAAAAAGCGAAATTTTCTCGACTGCGGCGGACAATCAGCCCAGCGTTGAAATCAACGTTTTACAGGGAGAAAGAAAGTTTGCTCGCGACAACAAGTCGCTCGGCAAGTTTATGCTTACGGATATTCCCCCCGCACCTCGCGGAGTGCCTAAAATCGAAGTTACCTTCGACGTGGACGAGAACGGCATAGTAAATGTAACCGCAAAGGATTTGGGTACGGGCAGAAGTACTAATATTACGATCACCGCTTCGACAAATCTTTCTCAGGACGATATCGACAAGGCGGTAAAGGACGCCGAAAAATATGCCGAAGAGGATAAAAAGCGCAAGGAAGCCGTCGACAACAAAAACACGCTTGAAAATATGATTGACAGCCTTGAAAAGACTGTCAAAGAGGCAGGCGACAAGTTGACGGACGACGACAAAAAGATTGTCGAGGACGCGCTTGCCAAGGCCAAGAGCGAGCTTGAATCGGGAGATAACGACAGAATAAAGGCGGCAATAGATATGCTTGCAAAGGACGTTCAGCCCGTTGTTGCAAAAATCTATCAACAGGCGCAGGGTTCGACCGACGGCGGCAATAACGGCGGAGACGACACCGAGTTTAAACAGCACAATTAATAGCGTTCACTATAGTGAATTTATTTAAAGAAAATTAACGGCGCAACCCAAAAAATATTTTTTGGGTTGCGTAACCGATTAAAAAACTTTTGCTTGCACGGCAAAGGTGCAAAGGTAAATTTATGGCGGAAAAGAAAAACTATTACGACGTTCTCGGCGTATCCAAGACAGCCACGCAGGACGAAATTAAGTCGGCATACAGAAAGCTTGCCAAGCAGTATCATCCCGACTTCAATAAAGGTGACGCGGCTGCAGCCGAAAAATTCAAGGAAATAAACGACGCAAACGAAACGCTTTCCGACGAAAATAAGCGCAAGCAGTACGATTTCGAGCTTGAACACCCCGGTATGGGTCAGGGCGGAAATCCTTTCGGCGGCGGTTTCGGTGGTTTCGGCGGTGGAATGGGCGGCTTCGAGGACATAATTAATTCAGTGTTCGGCGGTGGCTTCGGCGGCGGAGCCGAGCGTGCGGCACCGAGGGGCGCGGACATTCAGCAGACGGTAAATTTGTCCTTCCTCGACGCGATAAAGGGCTGTACTAAGACGGTAAGCTATATGCGTAACGAGCCCTGCACGTCATGCGGAGGTACGGGCGCGAAGGGCGGCACTGCGTTTCAGAAATGTTCGAGGTGCGGCGGCAGCGGCAGGGTAAAGTTCCAGCAGGACACTATTTTCGGAAGGACAATTCAGGTCGGCGCGTGCCCCGATTGCGGCGGCACGGGTAAAAAGATTATCGAAAGGTGCAACGATTGTAAGGGAAAGGGCTATCAGCGCCGTGAAACCAAGTTCGATATAAACATACCAGCAGGCGTTGACAGCGACAGCAGTTTAAGAAAGCGCGGTTTCGGTCAGGCAGCAGGCAACGGCGGAGAGTCGGGTGATTTGTACATTTATTTCCATATCGAACCCCACAAAATGTTGCGCCGTCAGGACAGGGACCTGTATATAACAGTACCCATTTCCTATAAAACGGCCGTGCTCGGCGGTAAAATTCAGGTTGCGGCAATCGACGACACGTTGGAGCTTGTCATTCCCGAATGCACTCCCTCGGGTACGAGATTTTGTATGAGGGGAAAGGGCGTAAAAACCGTGCACGGAACGGGCAATTTGTATGTGACGGTTGAAATAGACATTCCCACAAAGCTTTCAAGGGAGCAATGCAAAAAACTTGAAGACTTGGAGGACGACGTGCCTTTAAAATATTGCCAGAATATGCAGAGATACTCCAACAATGTATCCGCACTGTACGGCAAAAAAATAGAAAAGCAATAAATTAATAAGAGCGGATTTGAAAAAAGGAAATCCGCTCTTATTTTTTATAAATAACTGTCATACATACTCTTGTTGCGGCATATCATATACGCGCAAATTGTTGATAACTCGGTCAATTATCCTCAAAAAGGCGTAATTATTAAAAGTTATCCACAAAAAGTTGTCCACATTCAATTGTTGAAAAAGTTTTTAAATGAATATATGCAATAAAGTTATCAACAAATTATTAACAATTGGTAAAATAATATTAATTTTCGACAAAATTCATATATAATTGTAAAATTTATGCAAAAAGTTATTAACAAATGAATATTTAACAGTTAAAGAAGGACAAATAAAGCATTCATAAAATCATTTGACATTAATATTATAATAGTTTATACTGTTTCAAATAAACTTTGAATTAAAAATTTTTTTACAGTCATCGGAGAACATGCCGCCGCAGCTGCAATGTTGAAAAGATGTCTGGTGCGCCCGAGTTAATACTCGGACGGGCTTTTTTTATATAGAGATTAAAGAGTAAGGATTTTTATGCGCATACAGCTTTCAGATCATTTCACATATAAAAAATTGTTTATTTTCGTACTTCCCTCGATAATAATGATGGTGTTCACAAGCATTTACAGCATTGTGGACGGACTTTTCGTGTCAAATTATTCGGGTGAAGAGGCGGTTACCGCTATAAATTTAATTTATCCGCTGTTTATGATTTTCGGCTCGATAGGCTTTATGGTGGGTGCCGGCGGAAGCGCGCTCGTTTCAAAGACGCTTGGAGAGGGAAATAAAGAGCTTGCAAACAAATATTTTTCAATGCTTGTATATGTCACGCTCGGCATAGGTTTGGTTATTGCCGTTGCGGGTCAGTTTGCAGTCGAACCCGTAGCAAAGTTTTTGGGCGCTAAGGATGAAAAAATTTATGACTACTGCGTTTTATACGGAAGAATACTGCTTGCAACCCAGCCCTTTTTCATACTTCAAAACATTTTCCAAAGCTTTTTTGTCGCGGCGGAAAAACCTCGGCTCGGGCTTACGGCAACGGCCTCCGCAGGTATATTGAACATAGTTCTCGACGCAATTCTCGTTTCTGGATGTGGGCTTGGGCTTATGGGCGCGGCTATCGCTACTGCGGTAAGTCAAATTTTCGGCGGCATATTTCCGCTTATCTATTTTTCTTGTAAAAATAACAGTCTTTTGCGGCTTACAAAAACTAAATTTTACGGCAAAGCCTTTTTAAAGTCTTGCACAAACGGCTCGTCGGAGTTCTTTTCAAACGTTTCTTCAGCGGTAGTTGTAATTTTATATAATTTCCAGATACAGGCTGTTTTGGGTGAGGAACTCGGCAAATCGGGCGTTGCGGCTTACGGCACAATTGCCTATATTATGATGATTTTCTTCTCTATCTTTATGGGCTACGCAGTGGGCAGCGCGCCGCTTATGGCGTACAATTATGGCGCTCAAAATAAAAAAGAGATGCAAAATTTATACAAAAAAAGCATTATTCTTATGCTGGCTTCGGGTATAATTATGTTTGGACTGTCCGAGGCGCTTGCGGTGCCGTTTGTCGGTATGTTCGGTTACGGTCAGCAATTATTCGAGATGGCGGTGCGCGGAATGCGCATTTACAGCGTAATTTTTATAACGGTCGGCATAAACGTGTACGGGTCGGCGCTGTTTACTTCGCTTAACAACGGGTTTATATCCGCGCTGATTTCCTTTTTGAGAACTGTGGTTTTCCAGATAACCGCGGTAATGGTTTTGCCCATATTTATGGGGCTTGACGGCGTGTGGTCTGCGGCTATCGTGTCGGATTTGCTTTCTACTGTCGTGACTGTTATCTTCCTTTTAACAATGCGCAAGCGCTACGGCTATTTCGGCAAGATAGAGGAAAAAGAGGTAGCAGCGCAGTAATTTCAAAAATTTAATTGTATTTTCATAATATCTTAATATTTATGTGGTATGCTTTAATAAATGAACGCGGTATTTAGTCAATTTGATAAATTTTATGTTACCGTAAAGAGCGACAGAGTCAAAGAAGTTTGCAAAATGTACGCTTCGCTCGGGTGGAAGCTGGTTGAAAACAGCCCCCATTCGAGGTATTTTAACGAGCGCAATTTAACTTTCAGCCGTCCGCACGTTGTCCAACACAGGGACGAGCTTCAGCTTTTGCAGGTCTATCTTGACGGCGCCATTGATAAGATAGGCAAATTGCAGTCAAACCCTTGCCCCGTGACAACCGCGCTTATGATTGCAGTGGGGCTTGCCTGCCTGTTTTTAATTGTCTGCGGCGCGCTGCTTGCCGTATTTTGGCAAAATACCTATTTTATTACGGGCATAGTATTTTCTTCGCTCGGCGGCGTTTTGCTCATATTGCACGGCGCGCTTTTTATTAAAATATACGCTCAGGAAAAGGTTAAATCGCAGGTTAAAATTTCAGAGCTTTCGGAAAGGTTGAATACTATTTGCGAGATGGGCGCAGGGCTTACGGGTGGCGCCGATGAATAAAAAGATAGTAAAAAAAATTAAAGGTACGCGTTCCCCCGATTCGCGTGTGGTTAAAATACGCACCGAAGGCAGGGGCTGGGGCATTTTAAAGACGGGCATAGCCGCGTTGTTTATATTAGTACAGCTCGGTTTTTTTATTCTTTTGTACCTCGGCTTTGCCTATTCTATCGGCTGGTATTTAATACTTTCGGCTGTACTTAGCGGACTGTGCGTAATAAGCGTAATTTCAAGCTATAAAACGGGCACTACAAAGGTTGTTTGGGTGCTGTTTTTAACCGTTTGCTTCTCGTTCGGGTATATCGCATATTTTATGTCAAGCGAGTACGTCTTTTTCGGTCGGGCAAAACGGCGTTACGGCAGTATATTTGCTCGCAGCGAAAAGTTTATAGGCGACAATGTAATTGACGAAAAATTGCCTCTATCGGTAAAACACGACGCAAATTTTTTGTGGAATACGGGCAAATTCAAATTATATAACGATACGCTTTTGAATTATTTTCCCTCGGGCGTGTCGATGTTTGACGACGTAATTGCCGAAATTTCCGCGGCAAAGAGCTTTGTTTTTATCGAGTTTTTTATAATTTCGGACGGAAAACTGCTCAATCGCATCTTTGAAATTTTGTCCGAAAAGGTGGCGCAGGGCGTCGACGTAAGAATTATTGCCGACGGCATAGGCAGCCACGGCACGCTTTCTTTCGGTATGCGGCGCAAAATGAAAAAAGCCGGCATAAAGCTTAAATTTTTCAACAGGATACAGGCTCGGTTTACTTTTGCTCTCAACTTGCGCGACCACAGAAAAATTATCGTAGTCGACGGAAAATGCGGATATGTGGGCGGT
Source organism: uncultured Christensenella sp. (assembly GCA_910585685.1). Taxonomy (GTDB): domain Bacteria; phylum Bacillota; class Clostridia; order Christensenellales; family Borkfalkiaceae; genus Coproplasma. Next base: position 13,760 of record CAJUEO010000005.1, on the reverse strand, counting down.
TGCAATCTTGCCGACGAATATATCAACGCCAAGCGTATGTACGGATATTGGAAGGACGTCGGGCTTAAACTCAGCGGTAAGGCGGTAGACGCGCTTACGCTGCAGTTCTTGCGGCAGTGGGAGTTTGTGACAAGGCGCTCTTGCGAATACGAAGCTTATTTCAACCGCTATGATAAGCTTTCAAGCGACGCGGCGGTAATTCCGTATGTCGACGGTAAAGATTATGTAAGCTCGATAGGCAAGGGCGTTTACGACACTATAATTTCGGGCGCGAGGGAAAGGCTGTATATTATGACGCCCTATCTCGTACCCGACGAGCAGACTTTCAGCGCAATAGCCGAAAAGGCGCTTGCCGGCGTGGACGTGCGCATAGTTATACCCGACGTGCCCGATAAAGGCTATGTATATCTTGTGACCTTGGATTATGCAGAGCGGCTTGCCGAAACGGGGGTAAAGGTCTATAAAATGCGCAACGCCTTTGTGCATGCAAAGCTTATGCTCAATGAAAATTGCGCCTCGGTAAGCTCGGTCAATATCGATTTGCGAAGCTACTATAACCAATTTGAAAACGGCGTTTACACCAACGACGCCAATGTTTTGAAGGATATGGAAAGCGACTTTAACTTTGTGTTCGGCGCGTCGGACACGGTTGAGAGCGACGCGGTAAACAAGCATCATTTAAGAAGATTTATTGCAAGTATCTTAAAATTATTTGCTCCTCTAATGTAAAAAGTGCGTACTTTTAAGTACGCACTTTTAGTTTAAACCGATAAAACTCTCGATAAAAAATCTTTAAGTCTGGGGTTGTCGGGCGCGCCGAAAATTTGGTCGGGCGTGCCCTGTTTTTCTATTTTTCCTCCGTCCATAAATAAAACGCGTGTGGAAACTTCGCGCGCAAACGCCATTTCGTGCGTGACAATCACCATAGTCATACCCTCGTCTGCAAGCTCCTTTATAAGCGCAAGCACTTCCCCAACCATTTCGGGGTCTAATGCGGAGGTGGGTTCGTCAAACAGCATAACTTTCGGGTTCATTGCAAGCGCGCGAACTATCGCAATGCGCTGGCGTTGACCGCCGGACAGGGTGGAGGGGTAAACGTTTGCCTTTTCTTCGAGCCCTATGCGCTTCAACAGCCGCATAGCGTTCTCTTCGGCGTTCTTTTTTATTGTTTTTTTGTCGGTTTTAACGGGCAACGTTTCAACTTTTTTGTCTTTGGGTTTAAACAGGTTTGTCAGCTTTATAAAAAAGTTTTTGCGCTTTATTTTCTTCAAATCCTGCAATTCGACGCGTATTGGCGCAAACGTTATGTTTTTTAGCACAGTCATATTGTTGAACAGGTTGAACGATTGAAATACCATTCCTATATGCCTGCGCTGTATGTTTATATCCACGTTTAAATCGCAAAGATTGTTTCCTTCGAAAAACACATATCCGTCCGTAGGGTCCTCGAGTACGTTCAAACAGCGTAAAAACGTGCTTTTGCCGCTGCCCGAGGGGCCTATTACGGCAATTTTTTCTCCTTGGTAGATTTTTTCGGATATGTCGTCAAGTACCTTCAATTGCCCGTAGTCTTTGGAAAGGTGCTGTACTTCCAAAAGTGCTTTTTCGTCGTAAGGCTCTACGGGCGTGTTGCGCTTGTTTAAAAATTTGGGTTTAGCGTTTTTCACTCTTTTTAAGCCTCCTTTCGATAAGCCGTATTATCAATGTAATTATCAATATTATGACGAAATAGATTATCGCAAGCGCAATGTAGGGTATAAAATATTCAAACGTGGAGTCGGCTATTGCCTTAAACGCCCTTGTAAGGTCGGCAAGCCCGACAACGCTGACTATTGAAGTTTCCTTTAAAAGGGATATAAATTCATTGCCGATAGTGGGCACAACGTTCTTTACCGCCTGCGGCAAAACTATGTGTATCATTGTCAAAGGGTAGCTGAGCCCGAGCGAACGCCCGGCTTCCAATTGTCCCTTGTCCACGGAATTTATTCCGCTTCTTATAATTTCTGCCATATACGCCGCGCTGTTCAAGCCGAAAATGAGCGAAACTTCTATTACGGGCGGAATATTTACGCCTATAAATACCGCAAAATGCAACAGCAGCAACTGTACCATCATAGGCGTGCCGCGGAATATTGCAATGTACAGGTCGGCTATTCTTTTAAATACCGTTACCGCAAAATTTTTTGACGGAAGCATCTTTATAACCGAAAGGACGCACCCGAGCAAAAATCCCAACAAAAGACCAAACACGGCAATTATTGCCGTGTTTAAAAGTCCCGTAAATACCGATTCAAGCGTTCCAGGGGTTATAAACCTGTTCCAGAAAATTTCAAAATTGCTCATAATTATTTATTGATACTCTTAGTAATCATAATCGAAGGCTGCTTGTCGAGAATTACTGCGTTTATCTTGCCGTTTTTAAGGTCCATCATTGCAAGCGCGCCCGTGTTGTACGCCTTTGTAGTCAGGTTGGTAAATCCGTCATAACCGAAATCCGCGTCTCCGTTTGAATACATATACCCAGTCGTTCCTACCTGCGTGCCTATAATATAGCTTTTTTGTTGAGCTTTCAAAATATCTTCGACTTCTTCAACGGTGGTGCAGTTGTCAAACGTCGAATCGCTCTCCAAAACGGTAATTACCTGTGCGGAAGTGTAGTAGCCCGTTGCAAAATTCACCTGTTCCTTTCGCGTATCATTTACTGTAATTCCGGCCATTCCCACGGCGCTTTGACCCGACTGTACGCTGGGAATAATTGCGTCGAAATCCATATCCGCAATAAACAGCGTTTTGTTAAGCTTTTTGGCAATGTTGTAGGCAATTTCGATGTCCACGCCCACAAACTCGTTGTTTTCGTTTATGGACTCGAAAGGGGGGAAGTAGGCGTTGGTTGCCACAACAAAATCCCCGTCCTTTGCGGTTGAGGTTGCGTTTTTGTATGTAAAGTCTGATTTGCCGTCGAAATAAGAATTGATCAATTCATCAAGCGAACCGTCGGCTTTCCACTCCGCAAGGTATCCGTTAATTTGTGCGAGAAGCTCGCTATTGTCCTTTGAAACGGCAAAAGCGTATTCCTCGCTTGTAAGCTCTATATCCTTTACTTTAAGTTTTTCGGCGCTGCCGCAGGCTGCGGCGGAGAAAGCGGTGACAACGGCAAGTGCCGAAGCTGTACAGGCAACAATAAATTTTTTCATAATTATACCAAAAAATTAATATTTATTCATTTAATAAATAATAGCACCGAGCAAAGAAATATACAACACCTTTTTAAAAATTAATAATAATTATTTATTTTTGTGAATAAATTTACATATTATGTCACTATTTAACACGATTATGAATAATATCATTGATATTTGGCAAATTTAAATACTTGGCTGATTGTTTTGTGTTCGGTGGATAATATTGCAAATTTTATACATATAATATTCATTTTAATTAAAGCAGTCCGATGATAAATATAAGAAAATGTGAAAATTAGAAAAAAGTTTAAAAAATAGCAATCATTTTTGATTTAACTATTGCAAATTTTACCAATTTGTGGTAGAATATTACAAAACAAGCGGAGTGAGAGATGGACGACATAATAAAACTTATTCGGGACGCCGAAAACGAGGCTTTAAAAATAAAGGAAGAGGCTGCAACTCAGGCGGTTCATATTGCTGAAAACGCCGAAGTCGAAGCAAATAAAATATTAAAGATATGCGATGAAAAGTGTGCCGTCTTGCGCGAAACGGAAATAAACAGGGCAGAAAAAGAGGGTGAAAGCGAGTATAACAAAGCTATTCAAAGCGAAACGCAAAGCTCGCGCGAGTATGCCGATGAAATACTTAAAAAGAACGTCGGTGCTGCCGATGAAATTGTCCGGAGGGTTTTAAGTGGCGGTCGCTGAAATGCGTAAGCTCAATTTAATAGCAATGGCTTACGACAGGGACGCGCTTTTAAACGCACTGCAAAAGACGGGCGCAACCGAAATTAAGCAACAGGCGGAAACGGAAAATACCACTCCGCTTGTTTTGTCGTATGAAAATCTTCAAAGCTATCTCGGTGAAGTCGAGTCGGCGCTTTTTACGCTCACTTCTGAAATAGATTGCTACAATGCCGCGCATAAAATTAAAAGCGATATTTTAAATGACGGGTTCGAAGTATCTTACGAGGCGTTTATGGGCGCGCACTCTCTCAAGGGGGTAGCGGACGAAACCGTCGCGCAAATTTCAAAGCTTTCAGACGAAAAAAAGAAGCTATTAAACGAACAGTCAAAGCTTGAAAAGGAAATTATTTCGGCGGAAATTTACTCTCAACTAAAAATTCCTTTCTCCGACTTTTCCGACACCAAGCACGTCAAAATAAAGCTCGGCACAGTTCCCGTTTCCGAGTTGGATAATTTAGAAAAATGCCTTTGTGTAGACGAGCTTTGCGCGTTCGGCACACTAAACGTGGGGTTGGAGTACGCGCTTATATGGGTCGTCTTGCATAAAACCTGTGACTGCGAGTCGGCTTTAAGCTCGTCAGGCTTTGTTTCCTGCCCGTACAGACAGGGCACGGGGGAAGAGCTATACAATAATCTAAAATGCCGCTCGCAGGAAATCTTTATAAGGCTGAGTCAAATTTCCGACGAGTTTGTATCGCTCGGCGACAGAGTGCAAAACCTTAAAATTTATTGCGACTATCTCTCGTTCGAGCTTGAAAAATTGACCGTTTCTGAAAAATTCAGGGTGACAAACGCAACTTTTTTACTTGAAGCGTACGTTCCCAAGGAGGCGGAGAGCACTGTTTCAAGCACAATAGACGGGGTTTCGTCGGCAATTTTTTACGAGTTTTCCGACCCTGACGAAAGTGAAATGCCGCCCACGCTGTACAAGAACAATAAGGTAGTGCAAAACTTTGAAACGATAACTAATATGTACTCTCCCGTCAACGCCAAGGAGTTTGACCCCAATACGATAATGGCGTTCTTTTACAGCCTGTTTCTCGGTTTTATAATGGGTGACGTCGGCTACGGAATTTTAATGTTGCTCGGCGGCGGATTTATATATATGAAAAAACGGCGCGAGGACGGCGGCTTTAAAAGGCTTTCGGGCGTGTTTGCAATCGGCGGTATCTTTGCCATATTATGGGGTCTATTGCTCAATTCCTTCTTCGGGCTTGCGTTTATGTTTCCGACTTCCGTCATTCCCGACGTGCAGGAAAGCCGTTGGTCGCTTATGGGTATTTCCATACCTTCCGTGCTTTTGATAAGTCTTGAAATAGGCGTCGTTCATATTATGTTCGGCTATATCTGTAAGGCAATTCAGTGTATGCGCCGCGGCTATTTCTGGGACGGAATGCTTGACGGCTTTGTCTGGGCAGTGTTTTCCATAGGCGCATTTCTGGCAATAATAGGCTTAATCGAGGACGCCAATGTGCCGCAACTTGCCTATATTGGGGGGGCAATGGTAGGCGCAAGCCTTGTTGTTGCCGTTTTAACTGCAGGCAGAAAGGAAAAACTTTTGGGCAAATTTACCAAGGGCTTCGGCGCGGTTTACGGAATTATAAACTACGTTTCCGACATATTGAGCTACGCGCGCTTATACGGGCTTATGCTTTCGGGCGCGGTCGTTGCAAAAATCGTTTCGGATTATTCTATCGGCTTTATTACGGGCGGCAACGTTGCGTTCATAATACTCGGCGTCGTTCTAATGTTAGTGGGGCATATCTTCAACCTTGCCATAGGTCTGTTGGGCGCGTACATTCACGACGCAAGGCTGCAATACGTTGAATTTTACGGCAAGTTTTACGAGGGAGAGGGCAAGCTTTTCGCTCCCCTCGGTTCAAACAATAAATATACAAAATTGGCAAATCCCGTCGCAAAATCGGCGGATTAATAATTAAAATTTAAAACATTTTCGGAGGTTTTTTATGACAACGGGTTCCGTTATCGGCATCATCGGAATTGCGCTCTGCGTACTTTTGTGCGGCGTAGGTTCCGCAATCGGTCTGTACAAGACCAGCAGCGCGGCTGCGGGAGTTTTGGGCGAAAATCCCAACAAGTTCGGTAAAGTATTGGTTTTGGTGCTTTTACCGGCTACGCAGGGTTTGTACGGCTTTGTTATCGGCATTATCGCTTCCGGTAACGTAGCTGCGCTTGAAACTGTCGAGCAGGGCTGGGCGCTTTTCGGCGCAGTTATGCCTATGGCATTTTCCGGTCTTATCACGGGCATTTTCCAGGGCAAATCTGCTGTAAACTGTATCTATGCGGTTGGCAAGCAGGACTCGCTCGGCGGTAAATTGCTGCTCTATCCGGCAATGATAGAGTTCTATGCAATTCTCGGCTTTATCATTTCCATAATGATGTCAAGTTTGGTTTAATTTATGAGTAGGGAAAGTATTGTCGAAAAGATAATTTCCGACGCCAAAACCGAGGCAGCGGCAATAATATCCGAAGCGGAGAAGGGCGCCGAAACAACGATAGCGCGCGCCAATCTTTCCGCCGAACGCAAAATTACGGGCGTAAAGTTTGAAACTGCGCAAAAAGTAAAGTCTATTCTTGACGGCAAGTCGGCTTCCGCCCGTCTTGACTGTGCAAAAATCAAGCTCAAAGAAAAGCGTCGGGTTATAGACGCGCTCTACGAACAGGCTTTTCAAGCTTTGCTTTCGCTCGATAAAAAGCAGACTGTCGCGCTTTCACAGCGGCTTTTGGAACAATACGCCGACGATTGCGACGAAATAGTTTTTTCGTCAAACTTTAAATATGTCGAGGACGTAATCAAGCTCGACGTAGTAAAGGAAAAAAAGCTTAAGCATTCAGTTGGAGGAGCTGTTCCCGACGGCGGATTTATTTTAAAGGGCAAAGTGTGCGACAAAGATATTTCTTACAGGGCGCTGCTTTCAATCGACAGGGAGCAAAACGTCTCTCTGTTAGCTGAAAAATTATTTAATCAGGGATAATTTATGTCAAAGGACTGTGTGTACACGGGCGGTGTTATTGCCGTAAAAGAAAACAGCCTTCTCGGCTCGAAACTATTCAAGCTTGCCGAACTCAGCGCCGACGAAGCTTTTCGGTCGCTTTCGGAAAGCGGTTTTTTGCACGGAACAGAGGGCGGCTCGGTGTACGATTACGAAAGCGTTCTTGCTGCGGATATGCGCGATTTGGATTCATTCATACGGGAATATGCCCCGACTAACGCCGAACGCGACTATTTTCTTGCCCCCCGTGACTTTCATAACGCAAAGGCAATTTTAAAGTCCGAATACTCGGGTGCGGAAAAAGAGGGTATGCTTGCCCCCGACGGAAATATTCCCTCCGACGAGATATCGAGGCTTATTAAAGAGCGCAACTTTGCGCCGCTCGGCAAATATCTTGCGCAGGCGTGTAAAACTTGCGTCGAGCTGTTCGATAGCGAAAGCGAGGTGTCCGGCGCGGAGATAGGCTTGATATTCGAAAAGGCTCTTTTTGCGCATTTGACGGATAGCTGTAAACGAAATTCAAGTTTGAAAAAGCTTATAAAGCTTAAAGCCGATTATACCGACATTTTGACGGTTATGCGTTCAAAGACCCCTGAATATGCCTTAAATAACTGCGTATTGTCGGGAGAATTAAAGGCAAACCAACTTGAAAAACTTGTTTCGGAAGATATGGAAAAGGCGGCTTCGCAATTTTTAGGAACTAAGTACGAAAGTTTTGTAAACGCCTGTTTCGAGGCAAAGCAAAACGCGCTTCCCTTTACCAAAGCCGAGCGTATGCTTGCGGACCTCGAAATAGATTATTTGCAAAAAAAGAAATATGAGCTAAAAAATTCGCAACCCTTTTTATACTACGTTCTAAGGCGGCGTGCGGAAAATATCAATCTTCGCATAATTTTTGTCTGTCTTATGGCAGGTATGGGAGAGGAGCAAATAAAAAGCCGTCTGCGCGCGGTTTAGGCGTATTGACGGCGGAGAAATATATGGAAGGTAAGATAGCTATAATAGGCGACGGGGAAAGCATAACGGTATTCAAAGCTTGCGGAGCTTTTGCGTTTGCCGCGGAAAATGCGGAAAAAGCGCGCGAAGTTTTAAGAAAAATTGCCAAGGATTACAAGGTGATTTTTATAACCGAAGAGCTGGCAAAGCCCCTTGCCGCATTTTTAAAGAGGTTTGACGAGGAACCGTATCCCGTGATTTTGAGTATTCCCTCCAAAAACGGAAGCTCGGGCTACGGCACGGAACTTTTAAAGAGCGCGATGGAGCGCGCACTCGGCGTAGATATTCTCTTTAACGAATAATTGAGTATATCCGCAAAAATTTACAGGAGTTTTTATGGGAAAGACAGTTAAAATTTCAGGTCCTTTAATAGTAGCCGAGGGCATGTCGGACAGCAAGATGTTCGACGTCGTGCGCGTTTCCGACAAAGGACTGATAGGTGAAATAATCGAGCTTCGCGGTGACAAGGCTTCAATTCAGGTCTACGAAGAAACAGCAGGTTTAGGGCCGGGTGAAGAGGTCGTGTCCACGGGAGAGCCGCTATCAGCCGAGCTTGCGCCCGGACTTATTTCGGGCATATTCGACGGCATTCAAAGGCCGCTTACCACGCTGTATTTCGAGTATGGCGCAAGAATTTCGAGGGGCGTTTCTGTAAACAATCTCGACCGTGAAAAAAAGTGGAAATTTGTGCCCTCCGTAAAGGTAGGCAGCGAGGTGGTCGAGGGTGATATGCTCGGCACCGTGCAGGAAACCGAGCTTATCGAACACAGAATTTTAGTGCCCAACGGTATCAACGGCAAGGTTGAAAAGATAGAAGAGGGAGAGTTTACTATCGAGGATACCGTTGCGGTTATCAAAACTCAAAGCGGCAAAAAGCCTATAAGTATGTTGAGAAAGTGGCCTGTCCGTCGAGGCAGACCTTACAGGGAAAAGCTTTCTCCCACAAACCCTATGATAACGGGTCAGCGCGTTATTGATACGCTCTTTCCCATCGCTCGCGGCGGCGTAGCGGCGGTTCCCGGTCCCTTCGGAAGCGGTAAAACCGTCGTTCAGCACCAGCTTGCAAAGTGGGCGGACGCGGACATAATCGTCTATATCGGCTGCGGAGAACGCGGCAACGAAATGACCGACGTATTAAACGAATTTCCTGCGCTTAAAGACCCCAAAACGGGTGAGCCGCTTATGAAGCGCACTATACTTATTGCAAACACGTCGGATATGCCCGTTGCAGCGCGCGAGGCGTCTATTTATACGGGTATAACCATTGCGGAATATTTCCGCGATATGGGCTACAACGTAGCGATAATGGCGGACTCCACTTCGCGTTGGGCTGAGGCACTGCGTGAAATGAGCGGACGCCTTGAAGAAATGCCGGGTGACGAGGGATATCCTGCATACCTTTCCAGCCGACTCGCCGAGTTTTACGAGCGTGCAGGCATCGTAAAGGTGTTGGGCGGCTCGGATAAGACAGGTTCGGTAACTGCAATAGGCGCGGTGTCTCCCCCGGGCGGAGATTTGAGCGAGCCCGTTTCGCAGGCAACTTTGAGAATCGTAAAGGTGTTTTGGGGACTTTCGGCTTCGCTTGCATATAAGCGCCACTTCCCTGCTATCGATTGGCTTGTCAGCTACTCGCTTTACGCCGACAGAATGAAGGATTGGTTCGGCGCAAACGTAAGCGCGGACTTTACAAAATACAGGCAGTTTATAATGACGGTGTTGCAGGAAGAGGCTGCCTTGGACGAAATAGTAAGGCTTGTCGGCGTTGACGCGCTTTCGTCGAAGGACAGACTTACAATGGAAACTGCAAAAATTATACGCGAGGACTATCTGCACCAGAATGCGTTTGACGAGGTTGACACATACACTTCGATGCGCAAGCAGTTTTTAATGCTTAAACTTATCTGCGAGTTTGACGAACGCGCGAGGGAAGCGCTTGAAAACTTTGCGGACATGAACGCCATTTTGTCGTGTTCCTGTAAAGAGAAGATAGGCAGGGCAAAATATATTACCGAAGAAAATCTGGCAGAATTTGACGAGATTTTAAAATTAATGAACGCGGAACTCAAAGCATTGGGTCAGGGTGAAGAAAATGTTTAAGGAATATAAGACAATCCGCGAGGTGGTTGGGCCGCTTATGTTGGTCGAGGGCGTTGATGGCGTCAAGTACGACGAGCTTGTTGACGTCGTTTGCGCAAACGGAGAAGTTAGACAGGGTAAAGTACTCGAAGTAAACCGCGACAAAGCCGTAGTGCAGCTTTTTGACAATTCTCAGGGCTTGCAGATATCTACTTCTAAGGCTCGGTTCACGGGTCACGGTCAGCAACTTGCGGTATCGCAGGATATGCTCGGCAGGGTGTTCGACGGTATGGGAAATCCCCGTGACGGCGGCGCGCCCGTTATCCCCGACAAGCTTTTGGACATAAACGGAGAGCCTATAAATCCTGCTGCGCGCGACTATCCCGACGAGTTTATTCAGACGGGAATATCCGCTATCGACGGGCTTAACACGCTCGTTCGCGGACAAAAGTTGCCCGTGTTTTCCATGAGCGGACTGCCGCACGCCGAGCTTGCCGCTCAAATTGCGAGGCAGGCAAAAGTTAAGGACGACAAAAGTAAGTTTGCAGTTGTATTTGCGGCGATAGGTATTACTTTTGAAGAGGCGCAGTACTTCATCGACGACTTTAAAAAGACGGGCGCAATCGAGCGCACCGTGCTGTTTACCAACCTTGCCAACGACCCTGCTGTCGAGCGTATAGCCACACCGAGAATGGCTTTGACCTGCGCCGAGTATCTCGCATTTGACTGCGGTATGCACGTTCTTGTCATTATGACGGATATAACCAACTATGCCGAGGCGCTGCGCGAGGTTTCCGCCGCAAGAAGGGAGGTTCCCGGCAGGCGCGGCTATCCCGGTTATCTATATACCAACCTTGCAACCTTGTACGAGCGCGCTGGCAGAATAAGGGGCTGCGAGGGCTCTATTACCCAGATACCTATTTTGACAATGCCCGAAGACGACAAAACTCACCCCATTCCCGACCTTACGGGCTATATAACAGAGGGGCAGATTATACTTTCGAGGGATTTATACAAGAAGGGTATCAATCCTCCCATCGACGTTTTGCCTTCGCTATCCCGATTAAAGGACAAGGGAATAGGCAGGGGCAAGACCCGCGAGGATCACGCGGATACAATGAACCAGCTTTTTTCGGCTTATGCGAGCGGTAAAGAGAGCAAGGAGCTGTCCGCAATTTTGGGCGAAGCGGCGCTTTCGGACACCGATAAGCTTTACGCAAAGTTTGCCGAACAGTTCGAAAAGCTGTATATCAATCAAGGCTTCGATTCCGACCGTTCGGTGGAAGAAACGCTCGATTTGGGTTGGGAGCTTTTGAAAATTTTGCCCGTAAGCGAGTTAAAGCGTATAAGACAGGCATATATAGATAAGTATTTGAATAAAGGTTAAAAATGGCACGGTTAAACGTAAACCCCACGCGTATGGAGCTGAAAAAGCTTAAAGGCAGACTCTCCACAGCCGTAAGGGGGCACAAACTGTTAAAGGATAAGTCTGACGAAATGATTAGGCGGTTTTCCGTATTAATCAGGGAGAATAAGGCTTTGCGCGACGAGGTGGAAAGCGAGCTTGCTTTTGTCTTGCGGCAGTTTTCGGTCGCACGTTCGGTAACTCCGTCTTACGAGGCGGAGGCGGCTTTTGCTATGCCCACGGTTTCCGTTGGCGCCGAGTGCGAAATTGCTACCGTAATGGGCGTTGAAGTTCCGAAAATAAGCGTGTCAAGTAAAAAACGTTCGGACGACTTGCCCTATGCGTTCAGTGAAATTACGAGTGAGGCGGATTATTCCGTGGCGCGAGCTGCCGATTTAATTCCCAAAATGTTGAGGCTTGCGCAAATAGAAAAGACGGTAAGAATGCTTTCCGACGAAATAGAGCGCAACAAGCGCAGGGTAAACGCGCTTGAATACGTTATGATACCTCAACTTGAAGAAACTATTAAATATATAAAATCAAAACTCGACGAAAACGAGCGAGCCGCGGTAATACGGCTTATGAAGGTAAAGAACAGGGGATAAAAATGTTGAACGACAGAACGGCAAAACTTTTGTCAAAAACCAATGTGTTAAACAACGGCGCAAATACGCCGACGGTGCGGTTGGAGTACGAGTGCCCTTGTAAAAAGGGTAAAATCGTTGAAGAGCGCGTGTCGGGTTTTTGCGATTACAGCGTGGATATAGAGTGTGAAGAGTGCAAAACGAAATATTACGCGCTTACGGGTTGCGGACATATTTGGGAACTTAAAAACAAATAAAAAAAGCCCCATCGTTTAGTGGGGCTTTTTTTATTAAGCAAGAGTTTTAAGTTCTCCCGTTTTTAAAGAATATGTAAAGTATGTAGATTTGTCGTCGAATGTTTCGTTGGCTATCCAAAGCACGGTCTTTTGCGTAAGGTTGTAAATTGCGCTGTGAACGGTTACGCCTTCACCGGGCTTCCAGGTTCTTCTGCCTATTGCTCTCAAAATGTCCATTGCCGCCATTTCGTCTTTTACAACGCCGTCGGTCGGGCTGAGCCTGTCATAAATTTCGTTGTATCTGTCAAAGCCGCCCTTATTTTCGTCGCAGATATAGTAGTCGGGCTGTAAAATAAAGTTTGTTACCCATTGAAAGTCAACGTTTGCTTCGCGCTCACCCAAATAGTCGTCACCTGTGTTATAGTGTACTACAAGCTTTCTTGCCGAACCGTCGGTGTCGGTTTGCTCGTTTCCGTCTTCGGGAACCCATTCCAAAACCGCGCTCTTGCCCGTTGCGTCTGCAATCATATAGTGGAAGGAAGTTTGTGCCGAGTCGTGCAGGTTATATTTTTGAATAAGTTCGACCGCCTCGTCAACGGTTTCCGCATAGTCAAGCACAAGCCTTAACATAGTGGTGGAGGTTATGTTGTCCTTGTCGGGGTCTTTTTGGTCGGTTGCAACGGTGTCCTCTCCGCCCTGATAGGTCATATAAATTCCGCAGCTTAATCCTGCGTCGTTAATTCCGTCAAGCGGAGTAAAGGGTGCGGCAAGACAAGTTATGCTGTTCATAAGTCCTTCAACGTCCTTGTCGGGGTCCATACCTACAAATGTTAAATCAACAGTGGAAAAGGATTTGTGCCTGCCGTTTCCCGGGTCGCAGGTTGTTATACACACATTTGTCTTTGTAAAGTCGTAGTTTCTTGCAAACAGCTTGTCACCGTTTTCTGCAATGGCAGTAAATGAGGCGCAACCTATGTCAGATTCCTTTATATTCATAGGTATAAGTCCCTTGGTTATGTTTTCTGTTATAAAGGAAATAAGTTCCGAGTCGCTACTCGCGCCGCCCTGTTCGAGATACTTGTCAAAGTAAAAACCGCCTTTAACGTCCATTTTGTAAACAGCTCCGGCTTTGTTTTCGTCGTTTCTGTCAACTAATTTTTTAAAACTTGCCACCGTGTTTATTTCGTTGAACCAAATTCCGTACACGGTTGCCGTCAATATGACGATAATTGTAATTATTGCGGCAAGAGTGATACCTAAAATGCGTAAAAGTAAATTTTTTCTTGTTTTTGCCATAATTTAATCTCCTTTAATAATTAAATTATATGAAGCAATTGTTGATTTGTCAACAAAATTTTTATAAAAAAGAGATAAATTATGTTTTTTGCTTAAAGTTAAAATGTTTTGTAAAAATTAATTGACAAAAATAAATATATTATATATAATAATTTAGCATTTGGAATTTAATATTTATGCACCTTTAGCTCAACCGGATGGAGCGACGAGCATTGGTTACTT
>CAJUEO010000004.1 GCA_910585685.1 uncultured Christensenella sp. | reverse complement strand
AAGTGCAACTCTTATAAAATTTTTGTTTTTTAATCCCTATGGGAATTGCGCTTTTACCGAACTCTTTTTATTATTTTTTGAATAACGATTTACATTATTATTAATAAGGTATATAATATAACAGATAAAATTATAACATATGAGGTCAATATGAATTACAGAGAAGAGTCGCTTAAAAAACACGCGGAGTGGAAGGGCAAAATCGAAACGCTTTGCCGTGTGCCGACCGACAGCCGCGAGGCTCTGTCGCTTGCGTACACCCCCGGCGTTGCCGAGCCCTGCCTTGCGATAAATGCAGATATTCAAAAGAGCTTCGAGTTGACGCGCCGCTGGAACACGGTCGCAGTCATAACAGACGGTACTGCAATTTTGGGTTTGGGAGATATCGGACCCGAAGCGGGTATGCCCGTAATGGAGGGCAAGTGCGCGCTTTTCAAAGCTTACGGCGGCGTTGACGCTTTTCCTATATGCCTCAAAACAAAGGACCCCGAGGAAATTATCAGGACGATAGAAATAATTTCGGGTTCGTTCGGCGGAATTAATTTGGAGGATATCTCCGCGCCGCGTTGCTTTCAAATAGAAACGCAGCTTAAAAGTAAGCTCGACATTCCCGTATTTCACGACGACCAGCACGGCACGGCTATTGTCGTTACCGCGGCGCTTATAAACGCGTTGAAGCTTGTCGGCAAGGATAAGCAAAATTTAAAGGTGGTGATAAACGGCGCGGGTGCCGCCGGTATTTCCATAGGTAAAATGCTTCTGTCCTACGGGGTAAAGGACGTTACAATGGTCGACCGCTTCGGCATTATTTGCGAGGGTGACGAAGGCTTAAACAGCGCTCACGCGGAAATTTCAAAGCTAACCAACCGCGCGCGTCTGCGCGGCAAGCTTGCCGACGCTATGAACGGCGCCGACGTGTTTATAGGCGTATCCGCACCCAACTGCGTTTCAAAGCAAATGGTGGCGTCTATGGCGGACAGGGCGATAGTGTTTACCTGCGCCAATCCCGTGCCAGAAATACAGCGCACCGACGCTTTGGAAGCCGGCGCGTACATCGTGGGAACGGGCTCTTCCGAGCACCCCAACCAAATCAACAACGTGCTTGTTTTTCCCGGACTTTTCCGCGGTGCGCTCGACGTGCGCGCAACCACCGTCAACCGCGAAATGATGATTGCGGCGGCGGAAGGAATAGCCGCGTGCGTTTCCGACAGCGAGTTGAACCGCGACTATATTTTACCTTACGCCTATGACGGGCGTGCTCACGAAAGCGTGGCAAAAGCCGTTGCTGCGGCTGCGCGAAAGACGGGCGTTGCAAAAAAATAGGCTATAAATAATTTTTAAAATATATTTAAACACGGGTTCGGAATATATCCGAACCCGTGTTTTTGAAATTTCATCTCACTGCTGCGCGGGTATAAAAAATTTCATTGCATTGCTGCCGCGGTTTGCGCTTTTTTATAATATAAATGCCGTCATAAAAAATTCCTAAATTTGTTAAATTGATGTACAATTTTTTTGAACAATCAACAAATAAGCAAAATTTTCCAAAATTTCCACCTAAAATCGACAAAAAACAGTAAAAAAATTTTAAAAACACTTGCAATATAGGTACATAGGGTGTATTATTATAATATAGTATAATCTGGAAATAAGGGAGTCGGCTCCCTTGCGTTTGCTCGCAAACGCAAGATACTATTAAATGAAATTGAAAAAAGGGAGGAAAGTACAACGGAACATTTGCAAAAAAACGTTTTCAGAATATTGCTTGCGATAACTTGTATTTTGGTAGTCTGTGCCGTAGTTCTCACCTCTTATTCTTTTGCGCGATATGTGACGCTGTACGATGAGTTGAACAGCGGCAACGTGGCGGGCATAAGCTGTTCGTTTGTAGTTGACGGCAAAAAGAGCACCTTTGTCAACGCGCCTTTTTTGCAGAGAGTATCTGCGGATGCCGAAGCCGTGCAGATGAATGCTTACAGTGAAACGGTAGTTACGGTAAACAACAAAAAGGACGAAACCAGCCGCGATTACAGGTATAGCTTTATAATGTACATACCCGAGCGGTTTGCCGAAAATATGATGTTTCAGTTTGTCGAGCTTTCGGGCGGCGCGTCATCCGTTGCCGCCGATCCCGACGCGGTCAAGGCAAGCGAGCTCTATCAAATACATCCCGCTTCTCCCAACGGTATCCGCGACGCGGTTATCGAAGGTATCGGGGATAAGGAAGTGCCCAACGACTATCGGCAGCTTATAGACAGCGAGGGCGGCAGGCTCGAGTTATCTATGCACGCCGAAAAGGAAGACGCACAGCGTAAGGGCATACTTTTAAGCACATACACCTCATACCGCACCGACGTCTACGGTGACGTGGAGGTCGAAAGCCTGATGTGTTCTGTTACAACACGCAGGGAACAGAAATTTAACTATTATAAATTGACGGTCAATTTACCTTTGACCGACGATTATTTGCTCGGCAAGGGTGCAACAAAAAGTTTTCTTTTCCGTTGCGTTCCCTCGTCGGCTCTCCCTTCTTCGGAGTATGAAACAAACGTGTGGAATCCGGCGCTCTACGATAAAAGCATTGTGCCCACCGTTCCCGACGGGTTCGATTGCCGCTGGAACGAGGCAGGCACAGGCTTGCAGGCAAGTCAGGACGGCGGCGCAAGCTGGTTCGACATAAATCCGAAAGACTGCGTCGGGCTGTCCAGCCCCAGCAGAATAAACGTGGTGTTCACGCAGCAGAGTTGATAGTTCGGGTACTCGCGAGAGGTAATCAAATATGAACGGTTTATACACTAAACGTATAATCAGATTAATCTTAATAATAATTCTCGCGCTGGCATTTATCATTGCTTCAAGCCTTCTTATACTAACGCATTCGAGATATGTAACCGAAATGGGCGGCACGGGCTCGAGTATCGGCGGACAGGGCAACGACCTCGGCAACGAGATTATGACTCCCTTTAACGTCGGTTCTCCGCTCGATTTGTTCAACGCAATTTCAAGCGGCTATAATTATGTGCAGCTGAGTTCGGACTTGAAGGCGCCCATTATTATGACGGGCGACTCGCTCGATTTGCAGGCAAATTTGACTTTGGACTTGAACGGCAACGAGATACAGCGTTCAAGCCGCGCAGGTCTTGTTACGGTATCCGGGGAAACCGCGCTTACGATAATCGACACTAAGGGCGGCGGCGGACTTTACAACCCTACGGGCAACGTTCTTGCAATCGACGGCGGAGATTTAAACGTTTTCGGCGGCAAGTTTGAAAGCGGCCCCCGAGCAAAAGAATACTACACAAACCTCAAAACTACCGACGGCGCGCTGTATTCGAGTATTCCCGTCGGCGCGGTAACGCCGCTTAAAGCCGGTACGCCTTCTACAATGCCGCAGTTGCCTGTTCGCAAGGACGCATCGGGCAATATGATAGGCGGCAACGTGTACTTCGATCAATCGATAGGAACGGGCGGATATTCAATCGACTCCGACACCTATTGCTACGTTGCGGTAAACGAAGAACAGCTTGGCGAAGTGACTGCGCTTGACGTCAGCGAGGCGGCTTTCGTCTATTCCTATACATATGACTCGCAAGAAGTAACCGTAATCGGCTTTCACGACGTTGTCGAAACTGCGGAAAACACTATAGGCAGCCTCGAAGGCAGGGCGCTCTACAACAACTTTGCCGCCGTTCAAATGCAGAGCGGCAAATTAAACGTCAATGTAAACGTCGAAGGCAGCGCGAGGGCGAGCGAGGACGGAAGTTTTTATTCCTACTTCGGCACACAGCATTCCGCGTGCGTATATATGGTCGGCGGAGAAATGGACGTCAGCACGTCGGGCACTTTCTCTACGGTTGACCCCGGGCAGTTGCCCGTAGGCACTCTCGCAAAAAACAGCGAAGGCTCGTGTATCATAAGCGAACGCCTGCGCGACACCGCTTCCGGCGGCGTGCTTAATATACAAAAATTGGGCTCGGCATTTACATACAACGGAAGCGTAATTGCAATGCGCGGCGGCACTTTGTCGGTCAAAGGCGCAAATTTTATAAAAAAGGCAACTCTTTCCCACACCGACGACCCTCGACCTTTGGACGACTTGTCGATAGACAAATCGGCAATGGACGCGGCAATATTTATGCGCGGCGGCAGGGTAAGTGTAGACGACAGCAACTTTACAGTCGAAAAGGATTTGAGAGCGGACTCTGTCGGCAAAACAACTTACGGTATTTTGGCGCGCGGCACAAATTCGGAAGAAACGATTCAGACCGACCTTACCTGTAAGGATACAAATTTTGTAATTCACGGCTCGGACTCGTACGGAATATACGCTACGCGCGGAGATATCGAGATCATACGCGGAGATATAACCATAACCAGCGGAACAAACAGCTTCGGCGTTTATGCCGTAAATATGGGTACGGCGGCGCAGTCCGAGGGAGAGATAGGCGACGCAGTGGACTTAAACCTCGACTCGGTGCAGATAAATATTGCAAAAAGCGGCTATGTTGCCGGCACGAGGGATCTTGAATTCAAGACCTACGTCGGGGAGGACCCCGAGGGTATGGGCAATATAACAATAACCAACCCCGACGGCACGACCCAAACTTATAGGGGCAGGGCAACTTCGGTCGGCGTATATTTAAACTCTATCCTCGACGAGCATAACGGCACCAAGCCCGGCGGCAAAGTTACCGCAAGCAATGTTGTAATAAATTCGCAGGGTATGGGAGTAGCCGTCAACGGCGGAAGCCTTACCTTTAAAGGCGGAGCAACAATCAACGCGTATAACGCAACTGCGATA
Source organism: uncultured Christensenella sp. (assembly GCA_910585685.1). GTDB lineage: Bacteria > Bacillota > Clostridia > Christensenellales > Borkfalkiaceae > Coproplasma. Next base: position 142,992 of record CAJUEO010000004.1, on the reverse strand, counting down.
GGCGTAAACGCAGGTACTTTGAATTTGGAAAACAGCGGCGCAAGCTACAACGTAAATTGCGAGCTTAACAGAAAAAGCAACGGCGTATCGACCTCGCAACAGTTTGATTTCAGCGGAAAAGAGTCGTCTTGCGGCGTCGACAGCACGACCGTAGCCAAAAATGCGGCGGAAAATCAATATGCCATATACGTCCCTTGGCAGAGGGAAAGAAACAGCGAAACGGGCGTCTATACCTATACGGGCATCTATGAAAACAACAACGCGATAAGGGTTCAGGGCGGAGAGTTAAACTGTTACGGCAATTTAAATTTAAATTTTCGCGGACTATACAACGACTATGACTTGTACAATACGGCGGCAAGCGGAGATACCGTTTATTTCGATAACTTTGTTATAAAAAGTTTTGCCGTTGCCTGTTTCGGCGGAAATATAAATATAAACCGTTGCAACATTGTAAGCGCCGTCGGAGGCGGCGTTAAGGTGCAGGGCGGAAATATCATGTTGGGTGACGAAAACAACACGTCTGCCGACGCAAACGAACTTATAAAGATAGAAACGCGCGGCAGGGCGCACTTAAACGAGCTTATCTACGTTGCTCAAAATTTAAACACGGCCACTTATAACGGCTGGCGCTTTTATCCCAACCTCAGCGGCGGCGCGGCAATAGTTTCGCGTTCGGGAAACATTACCGTAAACTACGGCACGTTCAATGCGGAATTCGGCAATGCCGTTACGGCAACGGGTGACGTGGAAATCGCTCAGGATACAAATCAACGCTCCACCATAACAATAAACGGCGGCGTGTTCAGCGGCAACCTCAATCACTCTGCAAGCGCTTCTCACTCCGTGACGGGGTCTGGGCCTGCAAGCCATTACGGCGTTCAGGTTATGGGCTCGGCGGACGTAAATATTTACGGCGGCACATTCGACGGTCGTAACGGCGGCTTGTTTGTTCGCGGACAACAGGGTCAGGCAAATGCAAACGTTCGCGTTTACGAGGGCTCGTTCGGAAATAAGGGCAGTCAGGACGGTATAAATATATTTGAGTTTGCAAACGTCTATCTCGGCGCGTACACCGACGCTGAACTAAATGCACAGGGCTATACTACCGACGCACAGCGCTGCGGACTTATTAAAACCTGGGCAAAGTTTTTCCCCATAGCAATCAACCCCATATTCACTGCGCCGAGTTACAACGGTTATCCTCCAATCAACTACGAGTCGCAGGTAAATTGGAACTATAAGTATAATATAAACGTTTACGTCTATTACGGCACTTACGAAATAGGCGACAAACAAAAAACGCGCGGAATCGGAGCTGTCGACTCAAATATCCGCAACTTCAATTTCTACATTTATAACCATAAAACGTTAGTATCCGAACAGGCGGGCACTAACAGCGATCTTATAAGATATATGGCGGACGACGTTATCCGCACAAATACTTACGCTGATTTCGGCGTTCACTACGGGTATATAAACAATACTCATCATTATTACGGAGATCCCGAAATTGCAGGCGTAACTCAAAATCCCAAGTGGGTAACTTAACCTTAAAAGTATCTGTAAAAGCAGAACTGAATAAAAAATTCTTTTTAAAGGAGAAAAAAGATGGAAAACAAAAAGACAAACAGAAACACAAGACTCATCATTGTTGCGATAGTCCTTGCGTTGGTAGTGCTCTTGCTGTGCATCGGCGGCTCAACGTTCGCAAGATACATTTCGAGCAAAAACTTGCCTTCAAACCAGGCAACCGTAGCCAAGTGGGGTTATGTAGTAACGGCAAATACCGAAAATCTTTTCGGTAAAAACTATAACGATGCCGCAATCGTTACCGATACAACCGGCGATCCTAAGTTGGACGTAAAGGCTTCGGGCAACGTTGTCGCACCCGGAACCAAGGGCGAGATAACTTTCGGCGTTACAGGTTCTGCAGAAGTGCTTGCTAAGCTCGACCTTACGTTCAAAGTTAAGTCCGACGTATCTCTTAAATCAGGTGAAGGCGAGTCTGCTACAACCTACAGCCCCATTAAGTGGACGTTGAAAAGGGGTGATACTGCATTGGTAGAGGATAAAACTCTTGCCGACGTTTCTACCGAGCTTGCAAAGGTAAGCACCGAAATCGAAGCAGGAACAGTTATCGGTGAAAAAGATCAAGCTTATACTCTTTCCTGGAAGTGGGATTTGGGTGCAACTACCGATACAAATAACAAGCTCGACACAATGCTCGGCTATGCCGCTCAGGGTGCAGACACCTACGGCGACTATGTTGTTGAGGTTACCGGTGATACAACTACCGTTACCGATAATTCCGATCCCGATGCTCCCGTTGTTTATACCGCAGTAACCAAAATCGAGTTTGACCTTTCTATCGAAATTGTTCAAATTTCCAACAGCGAAAGAGCACCTGTTACAACTCCGTAATCGTTTATTAAAGTTTTTTTGACAAAACCCAAAATTACATAGTTTTCCTCCCCCAAACGGGGGAGGTGGGGTTTTGTACCCAAAATTTGAGAGAGAGAATGTATTTATATATATCTGCGCGGCGAAAGATTTTGTCACGCATTGAAAGCGCGGCATAAGAATTATGGAAGAAATGCAAAACTACAACTTAAATCTTACGCAGCAGCCGTTTGAGGGGGATTTCCGCCGTGGGCACGGAGCAAAAATAATTTACGACGCACACGACAAAATTTTAGGCAGCGTATCGAAAAAAAAGGTTTTTGACCTTAACGGGGAAGAAATCGCTATTTTCGCGCACAAAGAAATAAAAGAAGATTCAAGCGGAAAAAATAATAAAATAAGACTTTACACTGTCGATTGCGAGGGAGAAGAGGAAAACGGCTTCTATCTTTCGGACGGCAGATTTTATGCTATATTGGGCGAGGATGAAATGCTTTTGGGAACTTACGAAGTTACCGAGCGCAATCCCGTCCATATTGCGCTACTTGCGGTTTTGGCGGTATTTTTGGCGCTGTTTATCGCGTTTGTAACTATAATTAACCTGCCTTTCGAGGGCAGTCCCGTAATAGATATTAAGGATAAAAACGGCGCGTGGGAGGCGCAGGGCGTAATTGCGGTGTTCGACGATAAAGTTTTGCCGGGCAGCGAGGGGGAATACAGTTTCGTAATACGCAACCCCTACGAAGTTTCGCTCGATTACTCATTTGCGCTTACTCCCAAATACGCCGGAGACATAGATATTTCGGATATTGACTATTTCCCCTTAACTTTCAGGTTGAGAATGAACAACGCGCTTATTCAAACCGACAGGTGGCTCACTGTTGACGAGCTAAGCTACACCAAACTGTCTATGATGCCTCAGTCCGATCAGTCGTTCACGCTCGAATGGCGTTGGGCAATGGACGGAAGCAGCAACGACGGAGATACCTTAATAGGTGCAGACGGCGGAAAAATTTCCATTGTCTTAAATCTTACCGCACAACAGGGAGGCAACGCGCTATGACGCACGAACCTACAAACGAAAACAACGACAACGTCAACTCCGACGGCGCCGACGTGGGACAAGCTACGGCAAAAATCGGGCGCGCCCGTAAAATTACAGGTATTGTACTTTACAGCCTGCTGTTTGCCGTGCTCGCGTTTCTCATTATCACGCTTGTTTGGGTAATTGTCGACAGGTGTACAAGCAAGTCCCCCGTGACAAGCGTCTACGGTCATTCATTTCTCGTCGTTGCGACGGGCAGTATGTCCGGCACAATCGAAGAGGGGGATATGGTAATTATCGCAAAGACCGAGGACTATAAGGTCGGCGACATCGTTACGTTTTTGCCCGAAGGAGATAAGGTGCCCACAACTCACCGCATTGTGCGCATTGACGGGGAAAACATCTATACCCGCGGCGACGCAAACGGAAACGCCGAGGACCCCAGACCCATAACCTATGAAAACATACTTGGGGAAGTGGTGTCGGTTATACCCAATGTCGGGTTGTTTTTCAGTTGGTTTGCGTTCGATTTCGGTTGGATTTATCTCGTTGGCATTGTCGCAATTATTGCGATAGGAATTGTACTTATAAAGAAAATACCGTCTAAAAAAGACGAGGAGTAACAAATGTTAAGACTGTTATCCGCCATTTCCGACGGCTTAGACTGGAGCTATGGCGTCAAATTAATCTTAATAGTCGCTGCGGCAGTATTACTGTGCGTCGTGGCTGTTTTGTTGGTGGCGGAAATAGTCGGCAAACGCAAGCGCAGGGTAATTCACAGCGAAGCTCAACCTCAGGTTATCGAAAAGATAGTCGAAGTGCCCGTCGAGGTTCCCGAGCCCGAACCCGAGCCCGAACCTGTTGTCGAGCAGGTTGCCGAAGAGGTAGCCGCGGCGCAGCCTGTCGAGGAATACAAACTTGACGAAGAAATTCAACTTGAAGAAAATGCCGTACTCGTAGACGACGGTGAGGACGAGGGGCATATTCTTGTCGGCGCAACGCAGTTTAAAGTACGCTATGACAAAAGCTTTACCGCTAAGCTCATTCAATCAGACGATATTTTAAAGGGGCGTTATAACGAGCTTAAAAACGAACTTTTACGCTATACTTTAAAACCGAGAATGAGCTGGTCAAGCGAGTCCTTCTACAAGGGCAGAACGACCTATGCCAAATTTGCCATACGCGGAAAGACTCTTTCGCTCTATCTTATGCTTGAGCCGTCCGAGTTTACGGACACTAAATATATATTTGAGGATGCAAGTTCGGTTGCGAAATACGCGAAAACGCCTATGCGCCTCAAACTCAAATCCGACCGTTCGGTGCGTTGGGCAAAGGAGCTTATAGCTCTGCTTGCGGAAAAATACGGCTTTGAAGGCATAGAAAGGCAACAGGAGAACTTTGCTCCCGAGTATGAAGAAACTATGCCGCTTGTCAACAGAAAGCTCATAAAGCTATATTACGCCGGAGAGCAAATTGTTGCGCAGCCACAACCGCAGGAAAGAGTCGAAGTTGCCGAACAAGTCGAAATAGCGGCGGAGGAAGTAGTTGAACCCGTAATCGAGCAGCCCCAGCCCGTTGTCGAACACAAAATCGACGAGGAAATCGAGCTTGTCGAAGAAGCAGTGCTTATGGACGACGGAGAGGATCGCGGCGTTGTCGTTTTGGGCGACAATACTTTCGAGGTGCGCTATAACCGCAGCTTTACTGCAAAATTAATTCAATCGGACGGTATATTGAAGGCGCGTTACAGCGAGCTTAAAAACGAGCTTATGCGCTATACGTTAAAGCCGAGAATGAGCTGGCCCAACGAGTCGCTATACAAGGGCAGAACGACATATGCCAAGTTTGCGATACGCGGCAAAACGCTTTCTTTATATCTCTCGCTCGACCCCTCCGAGTACGTCGATACAAAATATAAGTTCGAAGATTCCAGCGAGGTTGCCAAGTACGCGAAAACGCCTATGCGCTTAAAACTGCGTTCCGACCGTTCTGTGCGCTGGGCAAAGGAGCTTATCGCTCAGCTTGCGGAAAAGTACTCGCTTGCAAAAATCGAAAAGCAAGAGGAAAATTTCTGTCCCGAATACGAGGAAACCACGCCCCTTGTAAACAGAAAGCTTATAAAGCTGTATTATGCGGGAGAGCGCGTATATTCCGTTCCTCAAACTCAAACGGTCACGGAAGTAGTCGAAGAGCAGCCTATTGAAGAGCCGCCCGTCGAAGAAATTGTTCCCGAGGTCGTCGAGGAAATCGCAATAGCGCAGCCCGAACCCGAAGAGCAGAACGTCGAGGAAACCTGCGAGCAGCCCGAGCCCGAACCCGAAGAGCCGCAGCCCACTCAAACGCCTTACAGGCACAGAAAAAAGAGCAAGCCCCGTGGCAACAGCTGTAAAATTATAAGCACGGGCAAGTTAAACGCAAGCTTTGAGGACGGGGAAGAAATTACTTTGGAAAAATTGATTAAAAAACATATTTTCCCCAAATACATAACCTATTACAAGGTGCTTTTCGGCGGAGAAGTCACAAAAGCTTTTACCGTATTTGCAAACGAGTTTTCAAGCGAGGCAAAGGAAGTTATCGAAAACGCCGGCGGAACAATAGTGAAAATTTAATTTAAAGAGTCAATGTGCGCCGCGGACAGCCGTCCGCGGCGCATTTTCCCTATATTAATGCAATTTTGCGCGTCAAATAAGTTGAATTTTAGCTTGATTTATGGCATAATTGGTGTATCAAGGGAGCTAACAAAATGAGTTTTATTAAAATTCCCGTCAAGGGAATGTGCGATATTTTACCCGGTGAAATGCGGTTAAGACAGCGGCTTTTGTCCGACATAAAGTCGGCTTATGCGCGTTACGGCTTCGAAGAAATCGAAACGCCCGTAATGGAGCATATAGAAAATCTCACGTCCAAACAGGGCGGAGAAAACGAAAAGCTTATTTTCAAGGTAATGAAGCGCGGCGCCGAGCTTGAACGCGCCAGACAGTCGGGTGCGGAGCTTGCCGACCTCGGTATGCGTTACGATTTAACTGTGCCCCTCGCGCGCTATTACGCCAACAATTGTTCTAAGCTGCTTTCCCCATTCAAGGCAATGCAAATTGCTCCCGTTTGGCGTGCGGACAACCCTCAAAAGGGCAGATTCCGTCAGTTTATGCAGTGCGATATAGATATTTTGGGTGACGGCACCAACTTTGCCGAAATCGAGCTTGTAACCGCAACTGCAAATATGCTTACTCAAATTTTTAAGGACGTAAATATTCCCTCGCTTACCGTGCACATAAACGACAGGCGCATTCTCGTTGCGGCGGCTTTGAAGCACGGTTTTAAACAAGACGACGTGCCTACGGTCCTCATTTCCCTCGACAAGCTCGACAAAATCGGCTTCGACGGTGTGGAAAACGAGTTAATTTCAAAAGGCTTTGCGCAAAACACCGTAAAAAATTATCTTGACGCATATCGCTTTTTACAAAGCGACGTCACTTGCCGTGATTTCTGCGCGACGATTTCAGACTGCCTTGACAGTCAGGTGGAAGGCAATTTATCCGAAATTATAGAGTGTTGCCGTTCGTCCGTTTGCGAAAAAGTCAAAATTAAATTCGACCCCACGCTTGTGCGCGGAATGGGCTATTATACGGGCCCCATATTCGAAATTTCTATCGACGGATATTCGTTTTCGGTTGCAGGCGGCGGCCGCTATGACGAGATGATAGAAAAGTTTTCAAACGTAAAGACAAACGCCGTAGGTTTTTCTATCGGCTTTGAAAGGATTGTTACGATTTTGAAAGACTTCTCTTCGCAGGAGTTGAAACTGTGCGAGGGCGGCGTGGCGTTTATCATTGAAAAGGGCGTCGATATGCAGCGCAAAATGCAAGCTTTTAAAGATGCGCAGGTCTTGCGCGAGCAGGGCAAAACGGTAACGGTGCAGCCTATGAAAAAGAATGTGAAGTTTCAGCTTGCCGAGTTGGAGAAGAGCGGATTTACCGAGTTCAGAAAAATTTACAGGGATTAATTTGTATAATTTTTGAATAATTCAGGGCAATAGCCCGTACGCGGAAATTAATAATTTCCCGCGTACGGGCTTCATTTTTGCCAAAAATTTAAAAAATTTGTCGAAAAAATTTTTTCCAGCTATTGACATTTATAATTTTATGTGCTATACTGTGCCTCGCGTTGGTTGTTGAAAGCCGACGACACACAATATATTGTGTCAAGCAATTTTACACTAAAAAAGGCTAATTATGGTTAAAAGTATTCAGAGAAAGTACATAGATTGGGTTAAGACGGCTAAAAACCTCAAGCTGTTAAGACAGGATAATATCAACCTTCGCAGGTATGTTTGCGGTCAGCTCTACTACGGTAAGCGTGACTGTGCAATTAATTGCGAGGTATGTACCTTTGATATGGATCACAGTATAAGTCAAAACGAGCTTGCTCAGGTATTCAACGTATCTGAAAGTATGGTAGCTAATTGGGAAAATAATAAAAGTTGTCCGCATATTGACGATTTAATTTTTTACAGTCAGGTCTGCGGCATCGACTTGTTCGACGTAATAGTTTTCGTCGAATGATATTTTGACCTGTAAATACCAAAAGGAGCTTGTAAATTTTACAAGCTCCTTTTAATTTTTTGCGGCTTACCCGTAACATATTATGTTGCCCCACGTTGCGCGTCAAGTCAAAAAAAGGTATAATAAAATTGGCCCAAGTTAAACCTTGCGGCAAAGGAGAAAGAATATGATAAACTCAACAACAGAACTTTTTTTGTCCGATTTTTTCCTTATTAAGGCAATTCTCGGTCAGTATCTCGACAACTCGAAAGCACTGTTTTTTAACCTTGCCAAATGCTTTCTGCTGCCCCAAAAAAAGGCGGATGAACTCTATAATTTAATAAATAACCCCGTCCTGGACGAGGTTTCAAGCGAAAAGGATTTTTTGCAATACCAGCGCGTTTGCCAATATACTCAAATGATGGGAATGTCCTCGAACGTCTCTCCCGAGCTCGACGAAATTATAAAAATAAAGGGCAACGCCATAGCCGGCGCGCTGAGCATGCACCTTATCGCAGAATCCGACGCCTCGCAAAACGTTGTTTTCAATAACCTTTTGGCGGCTGCCAACAGCGGCGTTGTTTGCGCGCTTAGAATAACCGGCATTTTGCAGTGCGAGGGTATATTTTTCAGGCGCAGTGTAATTTCGGGCATTAAAAACCTCAAACATGCGGCGGATTGGAACGATATAGCAAGTATTTTGACCCTTTTGTATTACAGCAAAGAGGGGCGCAGCTTCAACGTTTCGCGCCTTGCCATGACTGCGCTCGATACCCCGTTTGCAGACTTGTACTATACTGCGGCGGCTGTATACGGCATAGAAAAAACGACCGAAGTGAGCGAAGTCAGGCTTTTAAACAAGGCGTTCAATACGCCTGCTTTAAAGCGCGAACAGTACGAGCCCAAGTATGCGAGAATACTTTACAGCCGCGCGCTCGATTTAAAGGACAAGGAAAAAGCAATTTTTTCGCAGAATAAGGACTTTACTTCGGCTATAGGCGACCTGCCTTTAAAGCTTTCGCGCTCATCGCGCGAACAGGGCAAAACTTCGTTTTCTACGCCTTTAAACAGGGTGTGCGAGCAGGACAAAGTGGCGCGTGCGCTGGATAACGGGGATTTGAGAAGTATAAGTTCGTACCGTCCTGTTTGCCTTTGCAGCGACAGCAGATATCTGCTTGACAGCTATGCCAAAGCCATAGCCGAGGTAAACAAGGGCGTACATATTGAAAATATTGACGTCGGAGCGCTTACGGACTATGATTTCGAGCCTACGGCAAACAATATTTTTATACGCAGCGCGGACGAGGACAGGGACAACTATTACTTTTTATTCCTGACGGGGGAACTTTCCGAGCGAGCCTTTGACGCGGTAAAAAGTTTTTTGCAGAGCGCGAAGCGCGAAAAGTTCCATTTAAACAGCCCGAGCGTTACGCTCAATTTGGGGGAGATATTGCCCGTATGTTTCTGCGACGAAAAGAACGCAAATCTTTTCAGGCAGTATCTCGACATAATAAAGCTTGCGGCAATCTGCACGGACGAAAGGCCGCTTGCTATCCGCGATATGCTCGACGCCAAAACCTTGCTTTACGGGCTGTCCGAAATAGAGCTTGCCGAGGGTGTAAACCAACTTTTCGAAAGCTACGGCGTGGACGAGATAGAGAAATCTCTCGACGAGGCAATACGCGCCAACAGGGTTAAAAATCAAAAAATCATTTTAGACGACGCGGCGCTCGTTCCCTATTTTACGGGCGTGGGCAATAAAGTTATCGGATTCGGAGGTGCTGTCAATGAAAATAGATAAACAACTTTTACAGGGCTATGAAAACATACGCTACGTTCATTATGCCGACTCGCAAAGTCTACCTAACACGGTAAGTTTCGACGAGCTGCCCGAAAGGGAAATTTGCGGCGTTCTCAAATCCAGCCACCACAAGGACGGCAAGCTTATTCAAACGTACACCGAGCAGGAAAACAACATAGGAGTAGTCGCGGCAACGCGCCTCGGCAAAACTACGTCGTACGTCATTCCGACCATAATTTCGTATGCAAAGCAGAAGAGAAAGCGCGGTATGATTATTTCCGACCCCAAGGGAGAAATTTACAGACAGACGTCGCAGCTTCTACGCGACGAGGGCTACAATGTCAAGCTTCTCAATTTCAGAGACTATCTGCACAGCGAGTGCTGGAATCCGCTTACGCCCATTTACAGAAAATACAAAAAAATCGACGCCGTAAGCGACGAAGTAAGCTTGGTTCACTGCGATAAGGGGGCGCGCAATTTTTTCCGCGGAAAAATTTACGAGTTGCAGAGCGAGCTTGACGCCGACATTCAACGGGCAAAGGATTTGCTGCTTGCCGAGGTTGCAAACGACGTCGACAATATCGCAATAATGTTGATTAGCGTGGAAAACCAGCGCGACCCGTTCTGGGAGCAAGCTTCGCAAAACCTGTTAAAGGCGTTTTTGTGGGCTATGCTCGAGGACAGCGACGAGGGAAGTATCAACCCCGTCACGGAGGAAACTTTTTCGTTCAACACCATTTGGGCGGTAATAAATTCTTTCAACGACAGCGACGGGCACTCGTACAACGACAACGGCTATTTCACGTCGAGGGACAAAAATTCGCGCGCGTTGAGCCTTGCCAAAAACACGCTTATCGAGAATGCGCGCGGCACGCGAACAAGTATTTTGAGCGTATTTTTTACCAAACTTGCCGTGTTTAAGGACAACGCCATAAAACTTATAACTTGCTGCAACTCCTTTGAAATGGACGAACTTGTGCAGTCGCCCACGGCGGTCTTTATCGACTACCGTGACGAGTTGAAGGTGCATTACGAGGTCATAAGTCTGTTCGTTCAGGACGCATACAGGTTTTTGATTGAAAAGGCAAACTCCAATCTTGACGGCAAGCTTGCCGCGCCCTTCTATTTCATATTGGACGAGTTCGGCAATTTCCCCAAAATTATGGGCATAGAAACTACAATTTCGGCTTGTGCCGGACGCAATATTTTCTTTATGCTTATAATACAGTCGTACGCGCAGTTAAACTGCGTTTACGGTGCCGACGTCGCGGAAATTATACGCGACAACCTTAACGTACATATCTTTTTCGGCTCGAACAACCCGAGCACTTTGGAGGCGTTTTCAAACGAATGCGGCAAATACACGCGCATTTCTCCGCTGAGCGCAATAAACGGCAGAAGCGCTGAAATCGACAATTATCAAATCGAAACAATACCGCTTATTCCCGTCAGCGCGCTGTCGCATTTTACCGCCGGAGAGTGCGTTATAACCGAAGCCAACTGCGGCTACGTTATGTATTCCAAGCTTGAAAGGTACTATCTTTGCGACGAGTTCAAGGATTTGAAAATTTCGTACGAAAAGGACTATGTATGCGCTATAAATCCCTTTGACAAAAAGTATGCCTACGAGGTTGTTATAAGGCGCAAAACTCCCTTTGACTATTAGGAGGTACTATGGATAGAGAACGTATAAAATGCTATATGGAAACTTGCGGCGGTTTTGAAATTGCCGCCTTGCAGGAGAGGTTCTCCGCAAGCTATAGGGAAATTAAAACAGTCGTCGACGAGCTTTTAAACGAGGGTAAGCTGCAACTGCACGGCGGACTTACCTACGTCAGCGTTCAGCCCGACGAAAACAAAAAATACGGCAGACATATAAAAAATTACAGGGGACTGCACTCCCGACGTGATTTCGAGGACGAAGACGAACTCGACGATACCGATTTGTTTGACTTTGACGAAGATGACGACGAGCCTGACGAAGATTTTGACGTGGACGACGCATTAGCAGACATTGAAGAATGTTTAAAAAAGCTGGAACAATTTGAAAAGACAGACAGCGATAAAACAAATCGAGAAATATATTCTCAAGAGGCGGAAAACCTTGTGGGAATATTAAAATATTTTATCGAAGAGAAATCAAAACCCATACAAGCCGACGAGGAACCGTCGCATAGTTTATGGCGCGAAGGAGAATTTTACAACGAGCTTTACGGCAGAATAAACAAAATGATTGAGTCGGACAAAAAGCTTGGGCACCGCGGCGCGATAAACAGGGCGGAACTTATGCTTGAAGGCGTGCGGGACACGCACGACAGAAAGCAGTTGCAGCTATACGAGTATATGGTGTTTCTTTTAAAAAGTATTTCCACCTATGATTTCAACCAAGTACGAAAAATAGTTTGGGGATAGGTAAAATAAAAAAATTCCTTGTCTTATGACAAGGAATTTTTTTGGAGGCGCCACCCAGATTTGTAAGGAGCGGAAACCGCGACGGAATAGCGATTGTAATTTTGTGTTCAAAATCAATCGCGTCACGTTATTTCGGTGGTAATGGGTGTGCGCATAAATGGAAACAACCACCCTGAACGGGTGGTTGTTCTTTGGAGGCGCCACCCAGATTTGAACTGGGGAATGAGGGTTTTGCAGACCCTTGCCTTACCGCTTGGCTATGACGCCGTATAAAAAAATAGTGCGGGCTTTTTGGAGCGGGAGACGAGATTCGAACCCGCGACATTCACCTTGGCAAGGTGACGCTCTACCACTGAGCCACTCCCGCATATATTAGCCGCACTATTTTCGTTGGTGGGAGCTACAGGGCTCGAACCTGTGACCCACTGCTTGTAGGGCAGTTGCTCTCCCAACTGAGCTAAGCTCCCAAACGCTTAATTAATATACCAAATATAATTATAAAAATCAAGCGTTTTTAAAGGCATTTTACAAATTTTCAAAAATTTTTTGAATGAGAGTATAAATTATTAATTCATTGTCGATAAATGCTTTGAAATCAATTTTAAAGGTGTAAACTATGAAAAAATTTATTGCGGCGGCAACGCTTATCACTCTCATTGTATGCGGAATATTAATCGCAAGTTACCAAAAAACATACGCGGCGGCGGAAACAGACTATCTCCGCATACACGTCAGGGCAAACTCGAACGAGCAAATCGACCAAAGTGTAAAGTACGCCGTCAAGGACGAAGTTGTTAAATTTATCACTCCCTATGTTGCAGAGTGCGTTACAAAACAGGCGGCAATAGAGAAAATGAGCCAAATTTTGCCCGAAATAGAAGAGGTTTGCGACGCAACGCTTAAAGCAAAGGGTTTTTCGTACACTTCTCGCGCGCAAATCCGCGCCGAGGAATTCCCCACCCGAGTCTACGGCGACCTGACGCTTGAAAGCGGGGTTTATGACGCGCTTATAATCGAGCTGGGTTCGGGCACGGGAGATAACTGGTGGTGCGTAATTTATCCGCCGCTCTGTTTCACTTCGGCTACAACCGAGGTTGAGTACCGCTCGGCAATATATGAAATTATTAAAAACTTTCAAAATAAAAAGTAATAACAGACCTGCAATTTTCAAACGCAGTTAAAAAATTATTGCCAACATACGCGTTTTTTGTTATAATATACAAAAAGGTATAAGAGGACGAATTTTTGAAAATTGCAATTAACACAAGCGCAATAAGCTTTACCGACGATTTGGATTTTTCCGAGTTTGAAAAACTTGGAGATGTAAGGTATTTCGGAGAACTTGAAAGAAGTCAACTTTTCGAGTTCTGCAAGGACGTCGACGCACTCATCGTAAATAAAGTAATAGTCGACGAAGCGCTGCTTTCAGCCTGCCCCAATATAAAGTACGTAGGCACGTTTGCAACGGGCTATAACGTAGTGGATATCGAGGCTTGCCGCAAAAGAGGTATAACCGTCTGCAACGCACCCGACTATTCCACGCACCCCGTCGGACAACACGTATTTGCGCTTTTGCTTGCGCTCTACGGCAAAATAAGCGAGTACGTCGGTTCGGTCAACGAGGGGGGCTGGATAAACAGCAAAACTTTCTGTTATTTTCCCTATCCCACGCGCGAGTTTTACGGCAAGACCTTCGGCATTTACGGCTACGGCAACATAGGCAAGTACGTTGCGCGCATTGCCGAAGCATTCGGCGCTAACGTTGTAATCTGTACCCGAACGCCGCCGAAAAACTGCCCTTACAGACAGGTAACTTTTGAAGAAATGCTGAAAATTTGCGACGTCGTTTCGCTGCACTGTCCGCTCACTCCCGTTACGGCAAAGCTGATAAACCGCGATACTCTCGCTTTAATGAAGAGGGACGCCGTTTTAATAAACACCGCTCGCGGCGGACTTGTAGACGAACAGGCGCTTGCCGACGCGCTCAATTCGGGCGCAATTGCAGGCGCTTGCCTTGACACCGTAGCCGAAGAGCCTATGTTAAAGAACAATCCGCTGTTCGGCGCGAAAAACTGCCTTATAACTCCGCATATCGGCTGGACTCCTCACGAAACAAGGGTAAGGCTTTTAAAGATAGTTGCAGGCAACTTAAAAGCGTACATAGACGGAAATCCCAGAAACGTCGTTTCATAGTAAATTACAAACGCTCCGTGTTTAAAACACGGAGCGTTATTTTATGTAACTTGTTTTTTCTTTTGGAGTCGGGGTACAATTATTTTCTCGTACAGCGCAACCAATCCGAGGTTTCCCAAAATAAGCATGGGTCCGACAACGTACCAGGTCAAAAAAGTGCCGGGCACCACGGGCGCGAAAATGTACATCGATTCTTCTATTTTGAGCGCGTCCATAAGGAATACGCCGTAAGTCATTATCACGCACAGCGCTATGGGATAGACGTAAAATTTTTTGAGGTTGGGTTTAAAGAAGCCCGTCATAAGCATAACTACCGCAAGATATGCCGATAAACTGTGGTGAAGTATTCCCGTAACCGTCGGCGGATACATAAACGACGCGTCCTGTACGACGAAATTAGGATAGAAGGTAACTATTATTCCGCCCCAGAAACCTGCGTAAACGGCAAAATTCAAAAGCAGGCTGTCGCGCTTTAAGAATATTGCACACAGCGCAAATATAAGGCTTGTCGTGCCGCAAAACGTGTTGGGTATTATTCCCATCGGCGTTCCGTAATATTCTATAAGCGAAATTCTGTTTGCAAGTATTGCAATTAAAAGACACGCCCCTACGCATTTTACGGTAATTTGTACGTCGCGCTCGCTTTTAACTTTATAGTAAATTAAAATCAACGTTCCTATTGCCATTACAAAGAATATCGCAAGATAAGTCAGGTGTTCCCAACCGAAAACCTGAGGAATGTAGCCTTCGGTAGGTTTGGGGTGTATTTGCAGTAAGTGTTGCATTTTATCTACCTCGTAAAAACAAGCAGTCTATCAATATAATTTGCTTACTATTTCGTCGAGAGTTATGTGTAAAGTGCCCAAAGAATAGGGCAGGGGCTGCGCTATTTTAAGCATGGTCGCACGGCCCGTGTTGTTGCGCGCATTGTCGATTGCCGCAAACCAATATTGCTGCGAAACGCCCGAAAGCTGCCCTGCGTAGGTGATGCTGACGGCGGTCGTATTTAACTTGTCGTCCTCGTTGCCCCCCACATATAGCTCGTTTTCGGTCATAATATTTTCAATTTTCGTCAAATCGGCTTCGCTCAAAGCGCCCGACCTGCCCGAAAGCGTAAAGTTCTGTAATCCAGCGTTGGGGGTATGCAAGGTTATAACCTGCGATAAATCCCTGGTAAGTTTTGTCGCGCGTATTGCGATATTTAAAGAAGATAAGTCGAACACGGTGTTTACGGTGTTGCCAAGTCCGTCCGTCGTGCTCTCGGTCGTTTGTCCGTCGCTTGTAACTTCGGTCAAAGCCGCGCCCGGTTCATAGCTGTAATACGTCACATACTCGCAATTAATCTTAGTATAAGCTTCGTCAATAGAGGATACGCGGTTTGCCGCCGGACTGACGGTATCAGCCGAAATTTTCGAGTATAAGGGTTGCAGGGCGTCCTCTACCGATAAAAACCAGCACTCTGTAATAATGCTGTCGTTTTCAAAGCTCTTTTCGTCGCTGCCGACTTTAAACGTAACCTTGGGTATGTTGAGCGAGGTCTTATAATAATATGCTACAAGGCCGTCGGGATATGCGCCCTTAAACTCTTCGGCACAGTACTTGTCCCTGTCGAATTCAGCGGCGTAAAACTCGGTAACATAGGTTCCGTCGGAATAGTCCACAGAATAGCTGTTATTTTCTGCCGCGGTCTTGTCAAAGGTCACGGTATATTTAATTTCTTCCTTTTTAAAATCTTCGTTGCCCTGTGTAAAAGTGGGCTGAATTTTTTTATAGGTGGTATTTGCGTACCAATTTGACGAAAGCGAAGCAATATTTTTCGCTGTAGCGCCGCAACCTGCGCAGCCGCCGCAGCCCGATAAAATTATAGCAACGCTCGCGCCGAGCGCAAGCACCGTAACGCCAAAACGTTTTTTCATACTTATTCCTTAACTTTATTTTTAGTTATTATAGCATATAATTTTCAAATTGTAAAAACTTTTAAGCTTAAAATCCTTAATTTAGTGCGTGAAATGTGCTATAATGGAGCTATGATTTACTTGACCGATTGCTCGGCGTTGTCCGCCGCGCTCGAAAAACTTAAAGAAATTGTAAAGCATAACGAAGAAAGCAGCAGTCGCACAATAATTTTTTGCGAGGACAGGCTGTCGCTTGCCGCCGAACGAACGGTTTGCGCCGCCGTAGAAGGCTCGTTTTTGACGTCGGTATATACATTTGCAAGGTTTCTTGCAGCAAGGACGGGTAAATGCGACAACGTTTTGTCGAGTCAGGGCTCGGCAATGGCTGTGCGCAAAATTATAGAAGAAAACCGTACAAGGTTAAACTTATTTAAAAAATTATCCTCCTCGGTCGCTGCGCAGACGGTATATGACACTATCGCGCTGTTATACTCGTCGAGGGTTTCGGCGGAGGACGCGGCGGCTGCGGCTGAGCGCGGCGGCGTTCTCGGCGGAAAGTTGCACGACCTTGCTATAATTTACGAGGCTTACACGAAATTTTTGCAACAGAGCGGCATGCAGGACAGAAACGCATATCTGCGCAGATTGCCCGACGTAATAAAAGCCGACGAAAGTTTTAAAGGCAGCACGGTAATTTTTCTCGGTTTTCAGGCGTTTACCTGTACCTCGCAAGAGGTGGTGCGCGCCGTTATGTCAAAAGCGGCAAACGTTCACGGTCTGTTTATAGGCGGCGCCGAGGATATCTACGTCAACGAGGCTTCGGCGTTTTTCCACGCCGCTGCCGTTGAGTTCGGCGGCGTCAAAAGGGCGCAGTTTAACGTATCGTCCAATCCAGAGGCGGAAGCGTTTAGAAAGGGTATTTTTAATCCTGAAAGCTTCTACACCCCCAAATATGCCACGGCTAACGTTGGAATATACGAGGCAACCGACGGGGAAGAGGAGCTTGAATTTATAGCGGCAAGCATTAAAAAGCACGTTATGGAGGGGGAGCGCTATGCGAAAATTTCGGTAATGCTGCCCGACTTGAATAACAGCGAGCGCGTGCTTGCGCGCGTGTTTTCGCGCTTTAAAATTCCCTATTACGCGGATATGCAGCTTCCGCTTTCAGACCATGCGCTGTGCGCTTTTATAACTAATTATCTGCTTTGCGTTGCTTCGGGCTGTAGGTTTGCCGACGTCGACGGAGTTATAGCTTCACCCTATTTCCCTGCCGAAAGAGCGGACAAGGACGAATACAGAAATTACGCATTAAAGTACGCCTCTTACCGCGGCGGCGTCAAGCGCGCGCCAAACAGGGAAAACCTCGAAAAGTCGGGCTTTGATTTCGAGCGAGTGGAAAGGGTGCGCGCGCTGTTTTTAAAGGGGCTTGAATTTTTGGCGGTAAAGGGCGGAAACCGCGCCATATGTGGGGGTCTACGCTCGCTTTTAGAGCATTTCAAGGTAAAACAAACGCTTGAAAAGGCTGAAAAAACATACAAAAACGAGCGACCTTGCGCGGCGGAATTTTCGCACCGCGCGCTTGAAAGCGCGCTTGCCGTTATAGCCGAGGCGGAAAGTATAGCCGCGGACGATATGTCTGTTTCGGACTTTATTAAGATACTTAAAAGCGGTTTTGCGGCTATGAAAATTTCGCTTATTCCGCCCAAGTCCGACGCGGTTTTCGTAGGTGATTTGACAAGCACGGCAAATACGGGCAGCAACGTTGTGTTTGCGGCAAGGCTGACAGGGGACGTGCCTAATTCAAGCGACGATACCTCGCTTTTGACCGACAGGGAAATTGCCGCATTGGAGAGCGTCAATTTGAATATTTCCCCCAAAATAAGGCAGGTAAACGCGAGAAACAGGGAAATTTGCGCGCTGAATATTTGTGCATTCAGAAATAAATTATATTTAAGCTATTCATCGGACGGCAGCGAAAGCGGAGTAAGCGAAATTATTTCTTATGCTAAGGCAATATTTTCGACGTCGGGCGGTAGCGAGCTTTTGCCCGTCAGCGTTTCGAGAATAGCGCAAAATGCGCGCGCCGTGCCCTATTATTGCAGCGAAAAGCTTACGGCTTTAAGGCATTTGAGAAAGTATCCGCAGTCGAACTCGGCTTCGTCGATATATGCCGTTTTGCAAAACAACGGCTATAAAAGTGAGGCGGACTGCGCGCTTGAAGCCCCCGAAAAGTCGGGCATTTCCTGCGGTAACGAGCTATATCTCGGCAAGTTCAACAGTCTTTCCCCCACCACGCTCGAAAGCTATTTTACCTGTCCGTATATGAGTTTTATAAGCAAGGGTTTAAAGGTTTCAGAGAGGGAAGAGGGCGCAATGCGCGCCGTTGACACGGGCAACTTTATCCACGCCGTGTTGCAGGATTTGGCAAAGGAAGTGGAGAGCGTTGACGATTTATCCGCGTTTGAAGTAAAAGCGCGCAATCTTGCAAACGAAAAGCTCTCCCGCCCGCCATACTCCGCGCTTTCCGACACCGACGGGGGAAAGTACGTCTGCAACGAGCTTGTCGACGAGGCGGTAAAAATATCTTCCGGCATGTACCAACAGCTGAAAAATTCTTCGTTTGTATTTTCGGAAGCCGAGCGCGCAGGGGAAATCAACCTTTCCGACGGGATAAAAGTTTACGGCAGAATCGACCGTGTGGATGAAAGCGGAGATATGGTAAGAGTTATCGATTATAAGACTGGCAGTATCGACGCGGCGGCTTCAAGCTACTATTCGGGCAAAAAGCTGCAGCTTCCTCTATATCTTTTGGCGGTATCGGCGGGTAAACGCGCGGTCGGCGCCTATTATTTCCCCGCTTCGGTACTGTATTCCGACAAGTCGGACGGCGTTTTCAGGTTGCAGGGCTTTATGGATTGCAGCGACGACGTGGTTTGCGCTTCTGATAAAAACGTTCAGCCAAAGACGAAAAGCAGCTACGTCAACGCAAACTATCAGGGCAAACAGCTTGAAAACACGCTTATGCACGAGGATTTTATAGACTTTTTGGAGTATTCGCGGCTTATTTCCGACTCGGCTGTAAAGGAAATGACGGGCGGCAACATATCTCCGTCACCCATTGACGGCGCCTGCGAGTACTGCAAAATGGGCGGAAGCTGCGGCGTTACGCTCGGCAAAGACGTAGAAGAGCGCAAAACCGCTTCGGTTAAATGTGCCGAAATTGCCAAAATAGTACAAAAACAGCGGAAAAACAACGGGGAGGACGACGAAAATGCAACTCACTTCTGAGCAATCGGCGGCAATTTCGGCGGAAGGTAAAGTAATTGTGTCGGCTTCCGCCGGCAGCGGCAAGACCTTTGTAATGATAGAAAAACTTGCGCAAAGCGTACTAAACGGCGTTGACCTCGACGACGTGCTGTGCGTAACGTTTACAAAAAAAGCCGCCTCGCAAATGAAGGAAAAGCTGCGCGCCGCAATAATCAAAAAGCTTGAAACGGCTTCCGCAGAGGAAAAGGTAAGGCTTAAAAGCCAGCTTTCAAAGATAGGCTCGGCAAACATTTCCACAATTCACGCGTTTTGCGCTAAGCTGTTGAGAACGTATTTCTATGTGTTGGATATCGACTCGGGCTTCGACATAATTTCTTCGGACGACGCAACCGCGCGCGACTTAAAAAATCGCGTCCTAGACTCCGTTTTCGAGCGCGGCTACGCAAGCGACGATGCGGACTTCAAGCATTTGTTGGACTGTTTTTGGCGCAAGCGCAGCGACGCGGCGCTGCGTAAAACGGTGGACGAAGCTTACGGCAAGGTGCGCGGCGTGGCTCGCTATCAAAAGATGCTTGAAAACTGTGCCGCACTGTACACCGACGAGGGGTTCGACGAGGTGTGCCGCGAGCTTTCCAAAATCCGAAAAAACGCGTTTGACCGCCTGATATGTGCCGTTGAACGCTTTAAGTCGCAGTTTTTTGTGACCAATAAGCGCGAGGGCTTCGATAAAATTTTTGACGAGATGATTGCGGCTTTGACTATAAGCCGCGACGGGAAGCTGTTTGACGCCAAGCCTACTTTAACCGTATCTCGAAAGCCCTCGGTCGGAGAGGACGACCTTGAGGCGGACGAAGCATTCAAGGCGTTCAGAAAGCAAATAAAAAAGCAATACGACGACTTGCACGACGAATATCAGGACAGGGAAAATCAAAAGAATATCTTTATAAAAAGCGGCGTTACAGCCGCGGCGTTTTCGCGCCTTATTCTTGCGTTCGACGCGGAATATGCCGCGGTTAAGCGCGAAGAGAACAGGCTCGACTACAACGATTTGGAGCATTTGACGTTAAAACTTTTGGAGAACGGGGAAATCCGCAGGGAGATTGCCGACGGCTTTAAATACGCCTATGTCGACGAGTATCAGGACGTCAATCCCGTGCAGGAAGAAATTATTTCCGCGCTCACTTCCGACAGCTTTGTGGTGGGTGACGTAAAGCAGGCAATCTACGGTTTCAGGGGCAGCAAGTCCAAGTTTTTTGCGGACAAGTTCAAAAGTTACGAAAGCGGCACGGGCGGAGCGTTGCGCCTTTCAAACAATTTCAGAAGCTCGGACGCAGTGCTCGAATTTGTAAACGCACTGTTTTCGGATATTATGACCGAGGAAAGCTGCGGCATCGATTATAAAAATAAGTCGCAGATGCTGCGCGGCGGACTTTACCCCGAGGGCTACGGCTATGCGCAGATACACGTTGTGGGCGCGCAGGAAAAACCGCAGGACGTGCAGTTGGACGTTTACTCGGTCAAAAATGATTGCAGAAAGACGACGCTTACCCCCGAGGGGCTTGCCGTGCTGTCGATAGTCAAGCGCGAGCTTGCCTCGACCCACTTCGATTTAAACGCTCGCGCGCAGGTAAATACGCGGCCGGGAGATATCTGCATTTTAACCCGAAAAAACAAGGGCTATTCTGTCGACGGAATTGTTCGCGCACTCGCTTCCGAGGGCTACGCCGTGTCCGGCGCACAGGAAACGAATATCTGCGCCCTGCCCGAGGTCAAACAAATGCTCGACATTTTATCGCTGATCGACAATGCGGAACAGGACATTCCCCTCGTAACCGCGCTGCTTTCCCCCGTCGGCGGCTTTACCGAAAACGAGCTTGCGCTTATTAGGGTAAACGTTGACAAAAGCAAAACTTCTATAAAAAAATCTTTCAGACAATGTTGTAAGGAATACTCGGCTTTGCCCGGCGTAATTCCCGATAAGCTCAAAGCTTTCTATAAAAAGCTTGCCGCACTGCGCGACCTTGCCGAAATTTTGCCCACGGGTGAGCTTGTGGACGAGCTGTTGGAAAATTACGGCGTGGAAAGTTGTTACGGCGCGGACGGGGAAAGAAAAGTCAAAAACGTTTTGCGGCTTGCCGAAGAGGGCGCAACTCTGCCGCTTGCCGCCTTTTTGGAAAAGATAAAGACGGGCGGCTATGAAATTTCAATGCCGCAAGCGGCGGATTCAGACAGCATTAAGATAATGTCAATGCACGCCTCGAAGGGGCTTGAGTTCCCCGTCGTAATTCTCGCGGATATAAGCAGACGGTTTACGGGCGTCGAGTACTGCGAAATGCCCTTTGACGAAAAGTACGGCTTCGCGCCCAGACTATACGATAAACAGACTATGAGGGTGTGCGACACCATTTTAAGGCGGCTTGTCAAACTGAGGGAGAATGCCGAGGATTTAAAAAACGAGTACAATCTTTTTTATGTTGCGTGTACGCGCGCAATGTGCAACTTGCATTTGTTGACAAGCGAACAAAAACAATTTGACGAGCTTTCAAAAGACAGTGCAAAGTGCTACGCCGATTTGTTCGATATGCAAAAGTTCAATCCCCGGCCGATAGCGCTTTACGAAGCGCAGCAACAAAAGACAGGCGCGTCGGCGTTTATATACAAGCCCGACCAAGCGCTGATTAACAGTATCGAGCAAAAATTTAATTGGAAGTACGCTTATACCCAAAGTATCGACTTGCCGCTTAAAAGCTCGGCTTCTGCTATATTGAAAATGAACGGCAGCGAGCAGGAGCCGCACTACCGCGTAAACGAAATGTTTAAGTCGGAGTACGACGGCAGTACAAGTATCGAGCGCGGCACGGCGTATCACAGGTTTTTAGAGCTTTGCGACTTTACCGCAAAGTCCACAGGCGGCGTTTCTGCGCAGTTGCAAAAGTTTTTAGCCGAGGGCAAAATTTCAGAGCGGCAGTTTGAGCTGTTGAACGCTGACGAGCTTGTAGAAATTTTAAATATGCCCGTATTCGAAAACGTGCGCGCCTTTAAGCTGTTGCGCGAGCAGGAGTTTTTGTGTCGGCTTAAAGCTTGCGAGGTGTTAAAGACGGACGCGGACGACTTTGTTCTGTTGCAGGGCGCAATAGACTTGCTTGCGATAAGCGACGGTCAAATTAAAATAATAGACTATAAATATTCGCATAAGTCCGACAGCGAGCTTGTATCGACCTATGCAAAGCAGCTTGATTTATATAAAAAGGTTGTTTCAAAGGTATTGAAAATGCCCGAAAGTAAAATTGCAACCACAATAGTAAATATCTGTTTAAGGCGGCAAATCGACTTATAAAAATAGCACTCCGTTGCGCTGTTTGCGCAACGGGGTGCGTTTATATTAATCTTCTAAACCTATCAAATAGTCTGACGTAACGCCGAAATACTTGGCAATCATTGCAAGCTCTTCAATGCTCGGCTCGTTATAGCCGGTTTTCCATTTTGATAATTTCTGTTTTCTGATACCCAAATCTTTGCAGATTTCATTTTGCGTTTTATTACTATCTTCAATTAATTTTTGCAGTTTCTGCGGAAAAACACTCATAATTTACCTTTGTAAAATTGTACCAAAAAAGGGGACAAATAAGTTGACAATCCCAAAAATAGGGACTACAATATTATTGTTTCCAAATTGGGGACAAAGGAGATGGATATTATGGCAAAAGAATGTGCAACTTGCAGGTATTTTACTGCTTATTACCAAAAGGCGTATCATCAGTTTTTAAGAACTGACTGCGGCAACTGTTTCAAACACAAGAAAAGAGTCGAAAAGCATGGCGCTTGCGAGGAGTGGGAATACAGAGGGTATTTTAAGCGCAACCTCAATAATTTTATCAATTCGCTCGATAAAGCAATTTCGGATATCAGCGCGGTCAAATTGATTTTAGAGGAAGACAGAGAGGAAAAAAACAAATAATTTAAACGTTATACTTAGCCATAAGCTTTAAAAGCGCGTTGAAGTTGTCGTTTAAAATTTCGGCTTCGATTGGCGTAAGCGAGCCTTTAATTTGCAGTACGGCAAGCGTGTTTTTAAGCTTTTCAAGGTCCTGCCTGTCGGGCTTGGATAAATTTTTAGTCAGCAATTTATCGGTGACGGTCATTGCGTGTTCGAGCCTTACGCTGTTTTTAGCAGGCTGTTGTGCGGGCGCGTAATCGGCTTTTGCGCTTCTTTGAGGGGGAACGGCAGTCGGCATCGTGCTTACCTGTTGGGTATAGACCTGTGGCGTCGGCTGTTTCTTTACCGATAAAAAGCATAAAATTCCGTAAAGCATATACCCGACCGTCCAAAACATTGCAGCGGCAAGTATCGACTGACCCAGCTCGCAGCAAATCAAAAAGGCTGCAAGCACAAGCGCCGCGTATGCGTTTGTAAAGCAGAGGAAGGGGCGTTTTGACAGCGCCTTGAACCTTGCGCTCAAAAGGCACAGCGCAAAAACAACAATAAAAATCGCGCCGTACGTTCCGAGTACAAACCATATCAGCGTGTCAAAGGGCAGAGATGTTAAACTTGCAAATAAATCGTTTATTAATTGAGGAAACATAAGCTTAATTATATCCCTGCGCAAACAAAAAATTCGGCATATTTTGCCGAATTTTTTGTTTAATACAATTATTTTATTCATTAGTTGCAAGTTGCTGTTTTTTCTTTCTCAAAGTCCAGCAGATAAACGTGTATGTATCGTTTATAAGAAAAATAGAAAAGCACACGACAAGCGCAATGTAGTTCAGCGACTGCAGGCATGCAAGCGACCAAAGCACTATCAAAACTATATCGTTGAATATAAACGCCACCGCATAGCAGGGTATGCGCAGCACCATAAGATACAGCGCGACGAAGCTTGTAAAAACGGAAACCGTGCTGGGTATAAGGTTGGCTGTGTTGAACGCGCGTAAAATAAAATAGAACGCTACGGTTATACCTATTGCAAGCGGTATAAGCACAATTATGTGCACGCGTTTAAGCGTGCCTATTTTAACTTCCGCCCCGTCTTTGTCGTTGGGGTGTCTGAGCCAGCTTATAAGCGATAAAACCGCGCTCGGCAGCTGCATCGCAATATAAATTATCATCTCCCCATAATAGCCGAAAACGTACGAAACAAAGGCATATATGGCGCTGAACGCTATCATAAGTATCATGCCGAACGGGTCGCCGCGCGCCGCGAATATGAGCGCCGTCACACCTATAAGCGATACGGCAAGCGTGGCGTAGTCGGTGTTCTGCGCGGCAAAAAACGCCGTTAAAATGCCGACCAGCGAAAGCAGCCAAAGCGCCCACTCGAATTTTGTAAAATTTTTAAAAGGATTTCTAAGCTTCATAAGTATCCCGTCTATTATACGGATGCGCGCCTGTATTGTCAAGTATGTTTGAGGGCGTAATTTTATATTGATTTTAAATTGACCTCGATATATGCCCCGTTTTCGTATGCTTTTTGCAAAATTTCACGCGTTACGGGCGTGCCCTTTTTAATTAAAACTTTGCCGTCTTTTATGACGTCGCTTTTAAGCTTTTTTACTTCTTCGACAATTGCGGCGTCCCCGAAAATTATATTTGCGGCGGAATATTTTTTATCCCCTATCTTTACGCTTGTAATTTTGTTGCCCTTTAAAATTACGTCCTCGACAAACCCCAAAAATTTGCCGCGTCTGTCAAATGCGGCTCTGCCTAATTTTACGGGCTTTGCGGCGTTGAGCGCGCGCTGCCTGTCCTCGAACACTATTTCGTTGCCGTAACTTTTTATGTTGGTGCAGTCGATAATAAATTCCTCTTCCGCCTCGTCTGCGCAAATAAAACTTTCCACCCTGTCGCCGCTCGCGTTTACGCTTATCACATAGCCCGTTCTGCCGCTTGTGCCTACGACCTTTTTACCGAAAATCTGAGAAATGTTCATATAATGCTCCTTGTGTTTGAAAAACTACACCCTATAATATTTTTCAAACGCGCCGCATATCCTACCCGTGAACATAATAATTTGTCGATTTTTAAAGAGTTAGGGCATTTAACTTCGAGTTAGCCGCCCCGACTTAAATTTTACCGATAAACGTTTACATATGACTTGACAGGTGTCAAGTTTTAGTGTAAACTTTTTTCAAACAATCAACGGGTTGTATTTTTATATGAGTGAATGGAAAAAATTAAAATTTGACGTTGTAATAGTCGGCTGCGGCGTTGCCGGGCTCAACTGCGCGCTTCATCTCGGTTCTGATAAAAAGGTTCTTTTAATCTGCAAAGCCGAGCCCGAAAAGAGCGACAGCTATCTCGCGCAGGGCGGAATTTGCCGTTTGCAGGGCAATGCCGACTTTGAAAGCTACTTTGAAGATACTATGCGCGCAGGACATAGGGAAAACAACGTGCAGTCGGTCGAGTGTATGATTAATTCTTCAATCGCAGTCACCGACGAGCTCATTTCCTACGGAGTCGAGTTCGCAAGGGAGAGTGACGGCAGCCTTTCGACCACCAGAGAGGGCGGTCACTCCAAAAACCGCATAATTTTTCACGCCGATTGCACGGGCAAGGAAATTACTTCAAAGCTTATGACAGTAGTCTGCAAGCTTGAAAACGTTACAATTATGCCGCAAACCACTTTTTTGGACATAATCGAGAGCGACGGGCAATGTATCGGCATTGTTGCGCGCGGCAACGAAAACGGCACCCTGTACGAAATTTACAGTGATTATTGCGTGCTTGCAACGGGCGGAATAGGCGGCGTGTTCGAGCATTCCACCAACTTCCGCATACTGACGGGGGACGGCGTTGCCGTTGCCTTAAAGCACGGCGTTGCGGTCGACCACATAAACTATATTCAAATTCACCCCACAACGCTGTACACGGGCAAGACGGGGGTCAGAAGTTTTCTGATTTCCGAGTCGGTAAGGGGAGAGGGCGCAAAGCTTTTGGACGGTAATTTTCAAAGGTTCTGCGACGAACTTCAACCGCGCGACGTTGTCACGCGAAATATTTTGAAGCAGATGCAAAAGGACAACAAGCCTCACGTCTGGCTGGATATGCGCCCTATCGACAGCCGGGAAATCAAAAGTCATTTCCCCGGAATTGTCGAAAAGTGCGCCGAAGAGGGGTACGACGTATTTAACGAGTGTATCCCCGTCGTGCCGGCTCAGCACTATTTTATGGGCGGAATACGCAGCGGCTTAGACGGGCAAACAACTATGCCGCGACTGTACGCCGTGGGGGAAACCTGCTGTAACGGCGTTCACGGCGCAAACAGGCTTGCTTCGAACTCGCTTTTGGAAAGTTTGCTGTTTGCAAAGCGCGCGGCTGTGGATATTGATAAAAAATTGAGCGATAATTTGCGGTTGGGGCGCACATATGCCTTAAATAGCGACGAAAAGTGTAAATACAGCGACTATAAAAGTTTGCTGGAAGATTATAAAAAACTTATACTCAGTTCAATAGATAAGGAGAAAATCAATGGATAGCGTGGCTTTTAAAATCAATGCGGACGAACTTATTAAAATGGCTTTGAGGGAGGATATCTCCAACGAGGACATAAGCACAAACGCGGTAATGCCCGAATGCAAACAGGGCACGGCAGAGCTTATCTGCAAACAGGACGGCGTAATTTGCGGACTTGAAGTGTTTGAAAGAGTTTTTAAAATTCTGGATGAAAATACCTGCGTCGAGTTCAGCGTAAAAGACGGGGACAAAGTGTCGAAACTCCAACATATTGGCAGGGTAACGGGGGATATACGCGTAATTTTGCAGGGGGAAAGGACGGCTTTGAACTACCTGCAGAGAATGAGCGGCATAGCTACTTACACCGCGGAAACGGTCAGGCTTTTGCAGGGCGGCAAGACAAAGCTTTTGGACACGCGCAAGACTACGCCCAATATGCGTATCTTTGAAAAATACGCGGTAAAGACGGGCGGCGGCAACAACCACAGATACAACCTATCGGACGGCATACTTTTAAAGGACAACCACATAGGCGCGGCAGGTGGAATAACCCAAGCCGTAAACGCGGCTAAAAGCTATGCGTCGTTTGTAAGAAAAATAGAGGTCGAGGTTGAAACGCTCGAACAGTGCCGCGAGGCGTTGGCTGCCGGCGCGGACATTATAATGCTTGACAATATGTCCGTAGAAGATATGAAAAAAGCCGTCGAAATGATTGACGGGCGCGCTCTCACCGAGTGTAGCGGCAACGTCACTCGCGAAAACATTAAAAATATTTTATCGACGGGCGTCGATTTTGTTTCGAGCGGCGCGCTCACTCACTCCGCGCCCATACTCGATTTATCGCTTAAAAATCTTAAACCTTTGGTGTAATATGAAAGCTGAAAACAGGCGCAACGAAATATTGAGTTTGCTTGTCAATGCGGACTCTCCCATTCCGGCAAACGTCTTTAAGGACAAATTTAATATCTCGCGCCAGGTAATAGTGCAGGATATTGCAATTTTGCGCGCAAACGGTTTCGACATTACCTCTACAAACCGCGGCTATGTATTAAACGTCAAGGTTCAGGCAACGCGCGTGTTCAAATGTCGGCACAGCTTCGAGCAGCTTGTGGACGAGGGCGCTCTTGTAATCGGTCTCGGCGGAAGGATAGAGGACATATTTGTAAACCACAGGGTGTACGGCAGAATTTCAGCAAGGCTCGATTTGCACAGCCGTATGCACGTAGAAGAACTCTACCGCTCGCTTGTGTCGGGTGCGTCCAAGCCGCTTATGAGCGTTACCGACGGCTATCACTACCACAACGTTTCTGCCGACAGCGAGCAAACACTCGACAAAATAGAAGAAGCCCTTCGTCAAAAGGGCTTCCTGATAGAGATATAAACTTTAAATTTTGTTTGTTGCCTTGGCTTTTTTGGGGACTTCGGTATATGAAGGCGCGCTCTTGCTGTCGGCAATCTGGTCGGCAAACATTCTTTCGGCAAGCAAAACCGAGTTGTCAAGGCTGTATTTTTTAGCCGACTGTGCGTAAAGCTTACCCATTTTTTCGCGCTCTTCGGGGTGTTCGTACCAATACTCGATTTGCTGCGCAAGCGAAACGGCGTTGTCGTTTTTAAACAGCGACCTTTTATCGAGCGTAAATTGCGGCGTTGCCGAAAGCGGACTGTCCGCCACCACGGGCACAAGACCGCAGGCAATGGCTTCGAGGCAGGCAATTGCCTCGGTTTCGCACTTCGAGGAATGAACGTACAGGTCGCTTTGCTGTAACTTTTCTATAAGCTGTTGCTTGTTCATAAAATCGAATGCCAAATCGACGTTAAGTTTTTCGGCTTGTTTTTGCAGTTTTTTCTTTTTGGGACCGTTGCCGAGCAGGGTAAGGCGTATTTTGTCACGGTAGCGGCACATACCTATTGCGGAAATCAACACCTTTTGATTTTTTTCGGGCGCAAGCCTGCCCACCATAACTATTTCGAATTTATCGTTTTGGCGCTTTACGACGGGCGGAACAAAATCTTTGTCGTAGCCGTTTGAAATAACGTAAATTTCTCCCTTATAGTTGTGTTTTTCAAGCTGACGCGCTATGCAAGCCGAGGGGCAGTGTATGCGCGTAAAATGCTTATAGTACTTGCTGCGGAAAAACGAGTATATGATGTTGCTGATAAACGCGCTCTGTCCAAGCCCCATATTGTACGAAAAATTTTCGGGCTGAACGTGGAACGCGGTAGTAACGGGAATACCCATTTCGTCGGCAAGAAATTTACACTTCTTTTCGAGCATAAACGGGAAAATGCAGTGTACAATATCCGCGCCCTCGAAAGTCTTTTTAATTTTTTCTTTATCGAATTTTCCGAACTTAATTTGATTTTTTGCGGAAACGGGCGTAACTACGGGCAAATATCTCTCTTCCAACGGGCAGTCCTCAGAGCCGATAGCAACGATTTTTACTTCGTGACCGCGGTCTTTGAGTCCGTCGGCAAAGCGCAGCGCAGTCATAACCGACCCGTTTGTGCGTAAGTCTATTAAATCTATAACAATTACAATTTTCATTATATTAACCTGAAATTTTTGTTTTACAGTATAGATTTTACGCCGTCAATATAAATTGAATATAAATTTTGCAAGGATTTATTGATAAAATTTTATCGAAAAAGGTAGAAATATGGCAAAAATTTTAATTGTGGAGGACGAGGCAAATATAAGGCTGCTTCTCGAAATCCGCTTAAAAAGCAGATATACGGTCATCGCGGCGGCAAACGGCGCGCAGGCGCTTGAGCTTATCGAGCAGGGCGGCGTCGATCTTATAGTTACCGATATAATGATGCCCGAAATGGACGGTTACGAGCTGGTGGAAACTTTAAGGGCGCGAGGGGATACCACCCCCGTAATTATGCTGACCGCAAAGGATACCTTGACAGACAAGGGGCAGGGCTTTATGGTCGGTTGCGACGACTATATAACAAAGCCAGTCAATTTCGAAGAACTTATTTGGCGCATCGACGCGATACTCCGCAGATATAAAATAGCCAACGAGGGCAAAATAATAATAGGCGGCGTAACCGTCGATAAAAACAGCTTTACGGTAACTTTTGACGATAGAGCCGAAGAGCTGCCGACAAAGGAATTTCAGCTTTTGTATCTTCTTTTATCCTATCCCGAAAAAATTTTTACTTACGAGCAGATACTCGACAAGGTTTGGGGCTTCGAGTCGGAAAGCGGAGAAACGACGGTGCGCACTCACATAAACAGGCTCAGAAACAAGTTCGAGGGCGTAAAGGAATTTGAAATAATAACCATACGCGGTATGGGCTATAAGGCGGTAATAAATAAATGAAACGCAAAAAATTATCTACGGCGGCAAAAATCGTCGGGTTTTCCGTACTGCTTTTTATAATACTTTTGACTGTCAGCGAAATTATAATTGCCGTTTTAAACAACGCGTTGGCGGACACCGAGCTTGCGGCTTATTCATATACGCTTATAGTCATTCCCGTAATTGCGCTGGGCGTCGTAGTGCTGTTTATAGTACTTATGATAAATTTCAACAGGCGCGCAAATTTGCTTGTCGAAAGCTTGAACAGCGTTGCCGGCGGTGATTACAGCGTAAGGCTTCCCGACAGGGGCGCAGGCAACTTCGGCACGGTTTACGGCAACTTTAATAAAATGACAAAGGAACTCGGCGCGGCAAAATCTTCGAGGGAGGAGTTTGTACATTCACTTTCGCACGAGTTTAAAACTCCGCTCTGCTCGATAGAGGGCTTTGCGACGCTGCTGTCGGAGGGCGGACTCAGCGAAGAAGAGAGTAAAAAATATTTAAAAATAATAGCCGAAGAGGCGGAGCGGCTCAGAAAGCTTGCCGACGGCGTGTTGACGCTTTCGAAGTTAGAGCAAATGGAGTTTATGGGAGAAAGCGTAAGTTTCAGGCTGGACGAGCAGATACGCGACTGCGTAATTTTATCCGAACGCGATTGGGCAAAGAAAAATATCGAAATCGAGCTCAATCTTTCCCCCGTAACTATTTCAGGGGACAGGGATTTACTGCGCGGAGTGTGGACTAATCTTTTATCCAATGCAATAAAGTTCAGCGCGGAGGGCGGAAAGATAGAGATAGGGTTAAAGGAAAATAACGGCTTTGCCAAAATTACCTTAAAAGATTTCGGCGTGGGATTGAGCGAGGAGGAGTGCGGTAAAATTTTCGACAAGTACTACCGTACGCCGTCTGCCAAGGGCGTTGCCGGCAACGGGCTGGGGCTTACAATCTGTAAGCGCATTTGCACGCTTGCAAACGGAAGCATAACCTGTAAAAGCAAAAAGGGAGAGGGCTGTGAATTTACTGTTACTTTGCCGCTATAAAAAAGACGTTCGGGAACGAACGTCTTTTTTATATAAATCTTACTATAATTAAAACTATAAGAGGAATAAACATACATATTAACAGCCATTTCAAACCGTACTGTGCCTGAACGTACTGTTCTACTTTCATTCTGCGTTTTTTATACCGTCTTTCTTTTTTGTGTTTTGCGGTTGAAAGGTTGTATAAATCTTCGACGGTTATATCGAAAATTTCGGCAATTTGTAAAAGCGTTTTTTCGTCGTCAGGTAAAACCGAAGTTTCCCAACGCTGTATCGAAGATTTCGAGATATATAGCTTTTCTGCACAATCGCGCAAGGAATAACCCTTTTCTTCGCGTAAATCTCTCAATACCTGCCCGTCTATTTTTCGCATAGAAACCTGCCTTTTCACAAAGTTAAGTGAAACTGTAAATATTATATCACAGCGACCTGCCTTTTTCAATAAATATGTAAAAAATTTTAAAATCTTTTGTAAAAAACGAAACGGGACAAAAACGGGACGCTTTTTTAAGGGTTGACTATTGACTTTGCCCCCGTTTGATGCTAAATTTAAAATAAGGTTGAAGCCTTAAAAAATAATAGGGGGGAAAAATTATGAAACAAAAAAATGCAAAAATTGAAAAAACAGCGGTTGCTTTATGCGCCACGGTGCTTTCTCTTTTATTGCTGTGGACTGTCGTCGGGGCGTTTTTCGGAACGAAGCCGCAAAATGCCTTGGATACATATACTGTTTGCGACGACAAAGAATACTATTCCGAAACCACTTATTATTTGACCGAAGCCGCCTATTTGAACCAAGGGCAGAACGCCGCTTCCTCTTCGCGCTCGGCAAGACTTACAGCTTCGGCTGATACCGATGACGGTACGGAATTTGTATATGCCGCAACAAAAAACGTTTGGGTTGAAGAAACAAAGACCGACGGCGTTATCACTGACAGCCGCCGTATGAAAAAATGTGAAATAGACGAGTTGGAAAGCCAAAGCGCTATGTTACAAAGTGACGACGGAACGGTTGATACCAGCGCTACGGAGTTAAAGGGTGAAGAAACAACATCCCATTATAAGCTTACATTATATACTCGGGTAAGTTATGTTCCCTATACAAGGCTGTATTTAGTAAAATCCAAAGCAATGTGGGAGCAAAAATTAGTTTGGGCTTGGGAAACCGATACCTCTGCCGAAGAGGATAAAGACGATTGCCTTTCGATTACTTGGGGCGGTGGCGAGCTGGAAGGTAGAGTGGTGTTTGATATGGCGGGAAACTATTATAATGGCCAAGAATTAGACGCCGCGCGTAGCCAATCGGACTCTTACAGCGGTTATATATGGAAATTCAGAGAAAAGTCCGGTTATTTAGGCTCTGAGTTGGAACAGTGTTATGTAACCATAAATATGATAAGACCTGATAAAAATTTTGATATGCACACCTCGGTAAAAACAACCTATGTTCATACTTGGGGTTCGTTCAAAGGTGAATTTTCAATTGAAGCAAACTCTGAGCCGGAAGTATCAGCAACTCTTAAAATTTCCGAAATTACCGACAGTTGGCAAATACAAATAGACGTGCCGGACATATATTATTGATAGGAGGGAATTATGAAAAAACCTTTAAAACCCAAAAATATAAAACGCATTATTCTTTTGGCTGTAAACTTGATATCTATTCTGGTTATTTCTTTAATGACGGTAACAAAATTCAATGCAAAAATTAATATTGAATCTTTTGAATTTTATTTTTTAGTGCAAGGTGTTTTTACGGTCATTACGCTGGTAATTTATTATTTTTCCATAATCGCGGACGCGTTCGACAGGTCGTACAGGGATTTTGAGGACGAGGACAAGTGGGACGACAGAGATAAAAAATAAAATCGAGGCATTTTTATCGCATAATATTTTAAAATAATTTTAATCACTCTCTTTTATTTTAGTTTTTGGGCGTTTACCCCGTTTAGGTCGGGGCAAACGCCCATTTTTTTGCAAATTTTTACATAAAAAAATTGTCGAAACACAGTTAAAATATTTTGAGTTATAAAATGCGTGTGATATAATAAACGGGATTGAGTATTTTTTTATCGATTGGAGGATATGTGCAATGGCTCAAAATTTATTCGAGGGAACAAAGGAGCAGCTTGAACAGCTTCTCGTCTGTATAGAGTCGCACCGCGGAGAAGAGGGCGCGCTTATGCCCGTCTTGCACGAGGCGCAAAACATATACGGATATCTGCCTGCGGAGGTTCAGACGGTAATTGCCGAACAGTTGAACGTGCCGCTTGCCGAAGTTTACGGCGTGGCAACTTTCTACTCGCGGTTTTCTTTGACTCCTAAGGGCAAGCATATAATAAGCATCTGTCTTGGTACGGCGTGCTATGTTAAGGGTTCCGACAAAATTTTGCAGGCAGTGGAGCGCGAGCTGCGCATATCCTGCGGAAATTGCACTCCCGACAAAAAGTTTTCTATCGAAAGCTGCCGCTGCGTCGGCGCGTGCGGACTTGCGCCCGTCATGATAATAGACGGGGACGTGTACGGCAAGCTGACAGAAAAGGACGTCAAGGGCATTCTTGACAAGTATATGCAGGATTGAGGAGGCAAAATATGACGGTTGAAGAGCTTAAAAAAATAGCCGCAAGCAAGGCGGAACTCATAAACGTGCGCAGAATTGTCAGGGAACAGGCGGAAAAGCTGGCTGCGCGCACGGGTTACAGAAAACAGGTGCTTGTCTGCGGCGGAACGGGCTGTACTTCCTCGCATTCGTTGAAGGTCATAGAACAGCTTGAAAAAAGCTTTGAAGAGCTTGGTATAGACGACGTTTTAATAGTAAAGACGGGCTGCTTCGGTCTGTGTGCGCTGGGCCCCATAATGATAGTATATCCCGAGGGAGCGTTCTACTCGCAAATGACGCCCGAACACGCAAAGACGGTTGCCGAAAAGCACCTTATAAAGGGAGGAAGCATAGTCAAAGAACTGTTATATGCCGAAACCTTGCACGAGGACGGTAGCGTAATTCCCTTTTCGGAGATACCTTTTTACAAGCATCAAATGCGCGTTGCCTTGCGCAACTGCGGCGTTATTGCCGCCGAGGACATAGACGAGGCAATAGGCGCAGGAGATTATGCCGCACTTTCGCGTGCTCTGTTTGAAATGACGCCCGACTCTGTAATTGAAGAAATCGAAAAGTCGGGACTTCGCGGACGCGGCGGCGCGGGCTTCCCCACGGGCAGAAAGTGGAGATTTACGCGCATTGCCGAGGGAGATATAAAGTACGTCTGCTGTAACGCCGACGAGGGAGACCCCGGCGCGTTTATGGACAGGTCGGTGCTCGAAGGAGACCCCCATTGCGTGTTGGAGGCAATGACTATTGCCGGCTATGCGGTGGGCGCGAGCGAGGGTTACATATACGTCCGCGCAGAGTACCCGATAGCGGTAGAAAGGCTGAATATAGCTATAAAGCAGGCGCGCGAATACGGGCTTTTGGGCAAAAATATTTTGGGCAGCGGATTTTCTTTCGATATACACCTGCGCCTGGGCGCCGGCGCGTTCGTCTGCGGAGAGGAAACTGCGCTTATGCAGAGTATAGAGGGCAAGCGCGGAGAACCCAGACCGCGTCCGCCTTTCTCGGCGCAGTGCGGACTTTTTAAGAAGCCTACGGTATTGAACAACGTCGAAACCTGGGCAAATATTTCCCCAATAATACTAAACGGTTTCCATTGGTTTTCGGAGATAGGCACCGAGCGCAGCAAGGGCACAAAGGTGTTTGCGGTGGGCGGAAAAATTAAGAACGTCGGGCTTGTCGAAGTGCCTATGGGCACAAGTCTGAAAACCATAATTTACGACATTGGCGGCGGCATACCCGGGGGTAAATCGTTCAAAGCGGCTCAAACGGGCGGCCCGTCGGGCGGCTGTATTCCTGCTAAATTTATGGATATAGAAATGGACTTTGACAACCTTGTCAAGATAGGCTCGATGATGGGTTCGGGCGGTCTTATAGTTATGGACGAGGACACCTGTATGGTGGACATTGCAAAGTTCTATTTGGAATTTACCGCCGACGAAAGCTGCGGCAAATGTACCCCTTGCAGAATAGGTACAAAGCGGCTTTTGGAAACGCTCGACAAGATATGCTCGGGCAAGGGTGAGCCCGACGACCTTGTTAAGATTAAAGAAATTGCCGAACATATGAAAAGTTCGTCGCTGTGCGCGCTCGGTCAATCGGCGCCCAATCCCGTACTCTCGGCAATGGAGCATTTCGGGGAGGAATACACGGCGCACATCTACGAAAAGAAGTGTCCTGCAGGCGTCTGCAAATCGCTTTTGAACTACTACATAGAGCCCGACAAGTGCCGCGGCTGTACGCTGTGCGCGCGCAACTGTCCGGCAAACGCTATTTCCGGCACGGTCAAAAGCGCCCACGAAATCGACACCGCAAAATGTATCAAGTGCGGACAGTGTATTGCGCATTGCAAATTCAATGCGATAGTTAAAAAGTGAGGTGTGCGGTATGTCAAAACTTGTTAATTTAAGAATAAACGGAATTGCCGTCAGCGTTCCCGAAGGGGCTACTATTTTACAGGCGGCAAAGCTTGCCAACGTAAGAATACCTACGCTTTGCTATCTCAAAGACGTGCAGTGCGTGGGAAGCTGCAGGCTGTGCCTTGTAGAAGCTACGGGCGCAAGGGGGCTTGTCGCTGCGTGCGTCTATCCCGTTTCGGAGGGAATGGAGGTTCGCACCAACACGCCGAGAGTGAGAAAGTCGAGAAAAACGACGATTGAATTAATTCTTTCCACACACAAAAAGAAGTGTTTGAGCTGTGTGCGTTCGATGAACTGCGAGCTGCAAAAACTTGCGCTCGAATACAATGCCGAAGAGGATAAGTTCGGCACCGACCACGACTTGAAGCCAATCGACGATTTGTCGGCTTCGGTTGTGCGCGACAACAGTAAATGTATAATGTGTACGCGCTGCGTTGCGGCTTGCGAGCACCAGACGATAGGGGCAATAGGTCCCAAAAACCGCGGCTATGCAAAGGTCATAGGCTCTCCTTACGACGTGTCGCTCGCGTTCACTCCCTGCGTAAACTGCGGTCAGTGCGTGGTGGCTTGTCCCGTAGGCGCACTGTATGAAAAGAGCGCGGTTGCCGACGTATGGGGCGCAATCGTCGACCCCGATAAAAAGGTTGTGTTCTATACCGCCCCGTCCGTAAGGGCTACGCTCGGGGAGGCGTTCTCGCTTCCCGTCGGCACAAACGTCGAGGGCAAAATGGTTACGGCAATAAAACAACTCGGCGACGTAAGCTGTTTCAATATGGATATAACCGCCGATTTGACTATTATGGAAGAGGCTAACGAGCTGTTGGCTCGGCTTAAAGACGGCAAACCGACGCCTATGTTCACAAGCTGCTGTCCCGGCTGGGTCAAATTCCTCGAGCATTACTATCCGCAGTACATACCCAACCTGTCGACCTGTAAATCTCCGCAGGAGATGTTTTCCGCTCTGCTTAAAACCTACTATTGCGAGAAAAATAATATAAAACCCGAAAATTTGTACGTCGTGTCGGTTATTCCCTGCACGGCTAAAAAGTTTGAAGTTACCCGTGACGAGCTCGGTCACTATACCGACGCCGCGCTCACCACGCGCGAGCTTGCCAAAATGATAAAGGAAGCAGGTATAGACTTTGCAAATCTTGCCGACTCTCCCTTCGACGAGCCTTTCGGTTCGGCAAGCGGCGCCGGCGCAATATTCGGCGCGACGGGCGGCGTTATGGAGGCGGCGCTGAGGACGGCTGCCGTCAAGCTTGGCGGAAGCGGCGCTCCGCCGGAATTTAAAGAGGTGCGCGGCACCGAGGGAGTAAAGGAAGCGCAGTACGAAGTGGGCGGCGTAAAAATAAGCGTTGCCGTAGCAAGCGGATTGGGTAATGCGAGAAAGGTGCTCGACTTTATTTCGGGCGGAGAAAAAAATTATACTTTCGTCGAAATAATGGCTTGCCCCGGCGGCTGTATAAACGGCGGCGGTCAGCCCTACGTTCACGACGAGGTTCGCAATAACGTCGATTTGAAAACACTGCGCGCACAGGCGCTGTACGACTGCGACAGGGAAAACAAATTGCGCTGCTCGCACGAAACCCCTGCTGTCGAAAAGCTTTATACCGAGTTTTTCGGCGCGCCCAATTCACACAAGGCGCACGAGCTTTTGCACACGAGCTATTATAAAAGAGATAAATATTAATAAAAAATTGATTGCTTTAATTAAAATTGCTTGACTTAACCATAAATTCCATTTAAAATGAAATGGTATAATTATGAAAAACAAGAAACTTGGAAAAATTTTAATAGGTTTTATCTCCGCATGCGCCGTAACTTTTTCGGTTGTAGGCGCAAGCGCGTGTACGATTGAAACGTCGCACCCCCGTGCCGAAATAACTTACGAGTTCAACGGTCAGACGTATGAAGTGAGCTATACTCTCTACAGAAATATGTATCCTCATACCGTAAGGCATTTTATCGAACTTGCCGAAAACAATTTTTACGACGATACGGTTATCCACAACTATACGTCCAACGATTGGTTTACGGGCGGCTACGGCTATGACGAGGACGAGTATGCAACTTTGTCCGAAAACGCGAGCCAGATGACCGAGTATTTGGAAAATTACTCGAAAGAGGACGCGTATATGAAGCTGTTCAACGAAGGAAAGCTCACTCCGTCCGTCTACTCTAACCGCGGCTATAAGGACGATAAAGAGATTGTCGACGCAGCCGACGCTCTTCCCACGGTCATGGGAGAGTTCTACGAAAATATCCATCAGGAAATAGAAAAGGGTGCGCTCTCCGCCGAATACGGCAGCCTTAAAATGTTCTATTACGAGAAGAAGTCTATGCAAAAGATTTACGTTACCCCGACTTCCGATCAGATTATAATGGCTGACTATAAGACCAACTGCGCAACATCTTTGTTCGCGCTTCAAACGGGCACGTCCTCTTCGTATAACGCAAACAACTATACTGTGTTTGCAAGGCTTGACAGCACCGACGAGTTCGACGATTTTGTCGACGCTGTAAGGGCGTATATAACCGACAATCACGGCGGTACGGCAAGCAACTTCTATTCTACGACGGCTGTTCGCGTGGACAACCTTGACGACTTCTCCAATAAGTCGGAGGAAGATAAGGGCAAGTCAGTGGACTTTAACGTTCCCAAAACGCCCATAATCATAAGGTCGGTTAAAATAACTCAATATTAAACTGTATTACAAAAGCCTTGCCGAACAGCAGGGCTTTTTAATTGCGCCAAACGCTTGATTTTATGATATTTTTGTTATACAATAGATAAAAAACGGAGGGGTTGTATGAGATTTCTCGCAACATCGAATTTGGAAATTCCCTGGTGGGTGTGGCTTGTCGTCGCATTGATTTTTCTTGTTACCGCAGTTATAATATTTTTAATTTTTAAATTTACAAAACGTAAAAGTCAAACTGTCGATAATCAGCCCTCGTCCGAACAAGAGGAAAAGCCTGCAAAAGCTAAACCCGTCGAACGTAAACCTGTCGAGGCAAGCACGGAGCAGAAGCCCAAAGAAAAACCCGTGACCGAGAATAAACAAAAGCCCGAGGCTAAGCCAACGGCTAAAAAGCCCACCGATAAAAAGGACGGGCAAGTTTCCACGGAAAAAAAGACGGAAAAGAAGCCCGAGCCTAAGTCTGCCGAAAAGAAAGCGGAGGAGAAAAAGCCCACGCCCAAACCTGCCGCTAAAAAAGAGGAAAAGCCCGAAGAAAAGCCGGCTTCCAATAATAAAGTATATCATATTGCCAAGCGAAAAGAAGATAACCGCTGGCAGATAAAAGCCGAGGGCGCGGCAAAGGCAATTAAGCTTTTCAACACACAGGCGGAGGCAATTGCATACGCAAAGACGCTTGCGGACAATCAGGACGCAAGAATAATGATACATAAAGAGGACGGCTCTTTCCGTAAGCTGACATATTGAGAGGTGAATTTTTATGACTAAAATAGATATTTTTTCGGGTTTTCTCGGGGCGGGTAAAACCACGCTCATTAAAAAACTCATAAAGGAAGCATACGTCGGAGAAAAGCTCGTTTTAATTGAAAACGAGTTCGGAGAGATAGGTATTGACGGCGGATTTTTACAGGATGCAGGTATAAAGATAAACGAGCTCAACTCAGGCTGTATATGCTGTTCGCTTGTGGGGGATTTTTCCAAGGCGCTTGAAAAGGTGTACGCTGAATATCACCCCGACCGTATTTTAATAGAGCCGTCGGGCGTGGGAAAGCTTTCCGACGTAATACGCGCCGTCGAGGGCGCAAACTTAAAGGACTGCAAAATAAACGCCTATACTGCGGTTGTGGACGCGGCTAAGTGTAAGGTATATATGAAGAATTTCGGTGAGTTTTTCAACGACCAAATTCAAACCGCCTGCTGCATAGTGTTCAGCCACACCGACGTCACTTCGCAGGAAAAGCTTTTAAACGCAGTTGACCTCGTACGCGAGAAGAACGGCGCGGCAACTATAGTAACTACGCCCTGGAACGAGCTTGACGGCAAAGAAATTTTATCTGCAATGGAACACTCGGTAACGTTGCAGTCCGAACTTGAAGAACTTGAGCACGAACATCATCACGGAGAATGTTGCTGCGGACACCACCATCACGAGCACGAACACGAGGAAGGGGAGTGTTGCGGACATCACCATCACGACCACGACCATGAAGAGGGCGGCTGTTGCGGACACCATCATCACGAGCATGAGCACAATCACGAAGAGGGAGAGTGCTGTTGCGGACATCATCACCACCACGACCACGAGCATCATCACGCCGACGAGGTGTTTACAAGCTGGGGAGTTGAAACGGGCAAAAAGTTCAACCGCGCCGAGCTTGAAAAAATGCTTTCGACGCTTTCGGACGAAGGTTACGGCACTGTGTTGCGCGCAAAGGGCATCGTTGCGGCGGACGACGGCAAGTGGATACATTTCGACTATGTTCCCGGGGAGCCCGAGGTTCGCGAAGGCACGCCTTCTTACACGGGCAGACTGTGCGTAATAGGTTCAAAAATCGACGAGCAAAAGCTTGCTCTTCTGTTCGGGGTTTAATATGGACGAGGGAATAGCCGTATATCTCTTTTTGGGTTTTCTCGATTCGGGCAAGACTAAATTTATACAGGAAACGCTCGAGGACCCGAGAATGGATACGGGAGAAAAGACTTTGCTTCTCGTCTGCGAAGAGGGGGACGAGGAATACAATCCCGACAGCTTCAACGTAAAATACGTCACGAAGGTAACGCTTGAAAGCGAGGACGAGCTAACGCAGGAAAACCTGAACCGTCTGACCGAAAAATACGGCGTGCAGAGGGTAATTGTCGAGTACAACGGCACTTGGCTTTTGGAAAAGTTTTTCGAGTCTATGCCCGAAAGCTGGATAATAAACCAGATTATGACTTTCTTCGACGCGACGACGTTTTTAAACTATAATAAAAATATGCGCCAGCTTGTATTCGATAAAATACAGATGACGCAAATGGTAGTTTTTAACCGCTTTAAGGGAGAGTTTGAACAGCTTGATTTTCATAAAGTAGTGCGCGGAATTTCGCGCCGACCCGACATTGTATATGAATACGTCGGCGGCAAAGTTACCTTTGACGAAATCGAGGACCCTATGCCGTTCGATAAGGGCGCGCCCGTCATTGAAATCGAGGACAGGGATTTTGCCTGGTTCTACCGCGACTTGGCGGAAAATGCCGCCGATTACGAGGGTAAAAAGGTCAGATTTAAGGGAATGGCGGCAGTTTCAAAGCGCGTTCCCAAGGGATTTATAGTGCTTGGCAGGCATATTATGACCTGTTGCGAAGCCGACATTTCCTACGACGGCTTTGCGGTTAACATAGCTAATCTTATCAAGGGCGTAAAAACGCGCGATTGGCTGACTGTTACCGCCACGGTTACTACGCAGTATAATGACGTTTACCGTGCCGAAGGTCCCGTTCTTATCGCTGAAAAGGTGGAAACAGCCGAGCCGCCCGAAGAAATAGTTGTAACTTATTATTAAAATTTACACGTCAATTGAGCAAATGCTTATATTTTTAAAAGAAAGATAAGCCGCATTTTTAAAAATGCGGCTTGCTTTTTTTATTTTTTACTGTCGGCTATAATTTTTTCTGCTGCTTGGGGCGGAACTTCTTCATAGCGCAAAAACTCTGTCGTAAATTTGCCCTGTCCGCGAGTGAGTCCGCGCAGGTCGGTTGCGTACTTGGTAATTTCCGAAAGCGGAACTTCTGCAACAACCAAAGTCAATCCGCCCTCGGCGCTGCTGTCCGAAATTCTGCCGCGGCGCTTTGAAATATCCCCCATAACTCCGCCCAGATACTCTCCGTCGACCAAAACTTTAAGCTTCATAACCGGCTCTAAAATTACGGGTTTGGCTTTTTTAATTCCCTCTTTGAACGCAAGCGCCGCCGCCGCTTTAAACGCCATTTCCGACGAGTCGACGTCGTGATAGCTTCCGTCGTACAATACCGCGCGAACGCCCGTCACGGGATACTCTGCAAGCACGCCGCGGCTCATACATTCTTTAAGTCCCTTTTCAACCGCAGGTATATATTGGCGCGGCACCGCACCGCCGACTACTTCGTCCCCAAACTCAAATTCAGCCTCGCACGGCTCGAAGCGAACCTTGCAGTGCCCGTATTGTCCGTGACCGCCAGACTGCTTTTTGTGCTTGCCCTCGGCTTCGGCAACGGTGCGTATGGTTTCGCGGTAGGGAATTTTCGGCTCGGTTAAAATTACGTCTAATCCGTAGCGCGCTTTAAGTTTTTTTGCAAGCATTTCTATATGAACTTCACCCTGACCGCTCAAAATAAGCTCGTTGGTGTCGGCGCGTTTTTCTACCGAAAAAGTATAGTCTTCCTCGCACATTTTATTAAAGCCGGCAAACATTTTGTCCTCGTCACCCTTGTTTGCGGACTTGACCGCAAGCGAAAGCGAGGGGCGGGGGAAGCGTATGGGGTCGAACTGTATCGACGTGCCAATCGCGCACAGGGTGTGGTTTGTATCCGTACTCGTAAGCTTGTTTATAGCTCCTATATCTCCGGCGCAAATCTCGTTTACAAGTTCGCACTTTTTGCCCTTTAAAAGGAAAAGTTGACCGACCCTCTCCTCGACGCCCGTGTTCGAGTTTAAAACTGTCTGACCCGTCTTGACACAGCCGCGGAAAACTTTAAGATAGTTTAGCTTGCCCGAGTAGGAGTCGTAAACGGTCTTGAATACCTGCGCGGCAAACGGTGCGTTTTCCTCGCATTCAACACTGATAATCTCGTCCGCGTTGATGTCCGTTGCAAGTGAATTTTTACGCTCGTTGGCGTTGGGCATATATCTTACTATTTCGTCAAGCAAATTTATTACGCCCCTGTTCTGAAGCGCGCTTCCTGCCATAACGGGTATTACACTGCCCGTCGCAATGCCGCGCCTTATTCCGTGGACGGTGTCGTCCTTTGAAAGTTTTCCGTCCTCGAAATATTTGTCAAGCAATATATCGTCGTTTTCGGCTGCCGTTTCCATAAGCGACGCCTGCATATCGTCCATTTGCTGCCTTAATTCTTCGGGAATTTGTATTTCCTGAGGGCCTTGGGTGGAGAATTTGTAAGCTTTTTCCTGAATGGCGTTCAAGTAGCCCGTCATTTTGCCCTCCGCCATAATCGGCAGTTGAATGGGTGCAAGCTTGCCGGCGTATTTCTCTTTCAACGCGTTTAGCGTGCCCGTGTAGTCGGCGTTGGCTTTATCCATTCCGTTAATAAATATTACAAGCGGTTTGCCGAGTTTCAGACAATATTCAACCACGCTCTCCGCGCCGATGGGCAGCACGCCGTTTGCGCCTATTACCAGTACCGCCGCGCCGCAAGCCGCAAGTCCCTCGTGCCGTTCCCCCTCGAAGTCGTAGAAGCCGGGCAAATCCAGCAAATTTATCTTTATGCCCTTCCACATAAGGTATGCAACCGAAGTGTAGACGGAGGTCTTTTTTGCTTTTTCAAGCTCGTCAAAGTCCATAACGGTTGTACCGTCCTCGACCTTGCCCATTCTGTCAATAACTCCGCCGTTGAACAGCATTGCCTCGCACAGCGTAGTTTTTCCCTCTCCGCTGTGCCCGATAACCGCTACGTTTCTGATCTCTTTAGCCGTAATATTCATATTTGTCCCCTTATCCCGTTTATTAAAACGGATATTTATTCAATTATACCACACATTTTTGTTTTTTCAAGGGGTATGCCGTAATTTATTAAAATATATCTTATCACTTGACTTTTTTGTAAAAATGTACTATTTATATATTGATATGAAAAAGAAGTGTTTGATTATTTTATGTACTTTATTTGTAGCTATTTGCGCCGCGCTTGTCTGCACGGCTTGCATACCTCCTCACAGATATTCCGAAAATTGGGAGTATGACTCCGCAGGGCATTGGCGCGAGGTCGTTTGTCCGCACGACGTCGAGCCTGAAAAAGAGTCGCATTCCTTTGAGGGCGGCTTTTGTACCGTCTGCGGACACTATATGGAAAGTGCAAATCTTTTGTATCAACAGTATAGCGTGCGACTTGGCGTCAATATGGTTAGCGGTTACAGAGTATATGGTATGAGCGGCTCCGATACTTCCGAAATTTTGGGCATACCTTCGGAATATAACGGTCTGCCGGTCGTGGCTGTTGCGAACCGTGCGCTTCAAAGCTATTATGCCAAAACCGTAATAATTCCCGATACCGTAATCGAAATAAATACTACCGCATTTGAGCAGTGCAACGTGTTGGAAAAAATAGAGGTGCAAAGCGGCAACCCGAGATACGTCAGTCAAAGCGGAATACTTTATAATGCGGAATTGACGGATATGATACATGTACCCAAACAACTGCGCGGAGAAATTGTGATAGCCGACGGCGTAACGGTGGTAGACTACGACGCATTTTCGAGCAGATTTAGTATAACTTCGGTTGATATTCCCGAAAGCGTTACTCAAATAAACGGTAGAGCTTTTAACGGCTGTATTGGTTTGAAGTCGGTTACGGGCTGTAAGGGTGTGACAAGAGTTGGAATAAACGCGTTTTCAAATTGTGTGGCGTTGCAGTCAATTTCGTTTACGGAGAAGTTACATTTTCTCGGGGAAGACGCGTTTGCGTATTGCTCGTCGCTGTCTCGCATAGTTATTCCTCAAAGCGTGGAATACGTCGGTACCGGCGTGCTTTATGACTGTTCGGCGCTTGAATTTCTTGCGGTGCCCGTTACGGTGGGAGCATCAGGCTCCTTTTCTCAGCTGTTCAACGGCTATTTGCCCGATAATTTGACTATGCTTACCTTGACGGGAGAGGGGGCTGTGCCCTCGCGCGCGTTCAGCGGTTGGATAAGTCTTGAAAGCGTGGTGTTATCTCGCGGAATAACGGGAATAGAGGACAGCGCTTTTTCTCGGTGCGAAAACCTTTCCGAAGTAGTGTTGCCCGAAAATCTAAAATCGATAGGCAATCACGCGTTTGACGAGTG
The DNA here is from genome assembly GCA_910585685.1 of uncultured Christensenella sp. GTDB lineage: Bacteria > Bacillota > Clostridia > Christensenellales > Borkfalkiaceae > Coproplasma. The sequence continues at coordinate 98,110 of CAJUEO010000004.1, read as the reverse complement.
CGTTAAGCTTGCTGCCGTAATATTACCGAGTACGATTGAAAGTATAGGTGACAGTGCTTTCGACTTCTCGGGTAGCGACATTGCCCAAATAAATTATAACGGCACCAAGGCGGATTGGGTCAACGTTGATTTGGGATTAAATTGGTACGGCAACGTGCAGAAAATGTGCGTCAAATGCCTTGACGAAGAAGTAACTTATACGTCGGACAATGCCTGAATTTTTAAAAATTAACAAAAATACAGTTAAATTTCGGTAGTTTTGAAATTATATAACATTTTAAAAAGTCCATAAGAAAATATAATACATAAATTTAAACACCTAAATACGGGATTTTTCGCCGTCTTGCGTCAATATATTGTAACAAATTGCGCAAGACGGCGCATTTTAATGCAAAATTGCAAAAAACAGGCTTAAAACGCTTAAAAAGTGGCAAAAAACATTAAAAACAGGGCAAAATTCCGTTGACTTTTAAGTTTTGTTTTTATATAATAGTTAAGCGCGTAAAAATGTGTATGTGGGTTGACGTGCAAAGTTACTGTAAAATGACGGCAAAAAGCTCCCGTCGCAGATAATTTGCACCGACAAATGTGGGGGCTTGACCCCTGCGACTAACCGTGGCTTTACCCTACGCCGAAACTTCGGTGTTTTTTAATTGGTAAATCCGCGACACGCACGGTTAAGTTGGCGCGAATAAAAAATTTTTCTTGTTAGTATAAAGGAGTTAAAAAATGGCAGGACAAAAAATAAGAATCAAACTTGCAGCTTACGATCACGAGCTTGTCGACCTTGCGGCTTCACGCATTGTCGAAACCATGAAAAAGAGCGGAGCAAAGGTATCGGGTCCCATTCCCCTTCCCACCGAAAAGGAAATAGTAACCATACTTCGTTCCCCCCACAAGTATAAGGACAGCCGCGAACAGTTCGAGCAGCGCACCTATAAGCGCATAATCGATTTGTACACGCCCAACGCAAAGCTTCTTGACACTGTTCAGTTGCCTGCAGGCGTCGATATCAAAATCAAGCTTTAATCTATACCATATATAATAATTAATTTGACAAATTGATACTCTACGTCTTACAGACGACGAAAGTTTTAAACTTAACGGCGGAACGCTGAGGCGCGGTATCTGAAAATAAAAATTTAAAAGGAGAACTTTATCAATGAATAAAGCAATCATCGGTCGTAAAGCCGGAATGACACAGGTATTTACGGCAGAGGGCAAGGTTATTCCCGTAACGGTAGTCGAAGCCGGTCCTTGTCCCGTAGTGCAAATCAAAACTGTTGAAAAAGACGGCTATGCCGCATTAAAACTCGGTTTTGACGAAGCAAAGGAAAAGAATTTGACAAAACCCGAACTCGGACAGTTCAAGAAAGCAGGCGTTAAGCCCTGCAAAGTGTTGAAGGAATTCCGTCTTGACGATACGGCTTCTTACGCCGTCGGCGCGGAAATCAAGGTTGACGTGTTCGCTGCCGGTGACAAAGTAGACGTACACGGCGTATCCAAAGGTCACGGTTACAGCGGCGTTATCAAGCGTTGGAACCAGCACCGTTTAAAGGAAACGCACGGCGTAGGCCCCGTACACAGGGAACCCGGTTCAATGGGCGCTAACAGCTCCCCTTCGCGCGTGTTCAAGAATAAACACCTCGCAGGTCAGTACGGTGTTGAAAACGTAACCGTACAAAACCTCGAAATTGTCAGAGTAGACGTAGAGAGAAACTGTTTACTTATCAAGGGTTCGCTTCCCGGACCCAACGGCGCAGTCGTTACGATTAACGACACCGTGAAATAAGGAGGTACTAAAAGATGCCCAGCGTAAAAGTATATAAAATGGACGGCACCGAAGCAGGTACGCTTAAGCTCAACGAAAAGGTGTTCGGCGTAGAGTACAACGAACCCCTCATTCATCAGGCGATTGTAACAAGGCTTGCAAACGAAAGACAGGGAACAAAATCCACGCTTACCCGTACGGAAGTAAGGGGCGGCGGCAGAAAGCCCTGGCGCCAGAAGGGAACGGGTAACGCTCGTCAGGGTTCAATCCGTGCTCCCCAGTGGATAAAGGGCGGCGTTGTATTCGCTCCCAAGAGCCGTGATTTTTCCAAGGATATGAACAAAAAGGCAAAGGTTGCAGCTCTCCTTTCCGCACTTTCCAAAAAGGTAGCGGACGGTGAACTTGTAGTTGTGGACAGCCTTGAAGTAAAGGAAGGCAAGACCAAGGAAATGGTTGCTTTCCAGACGGCGTTGAAGCTCGATAAAACCTGCGTGGTAGTTATGGACAGCAACGACGAAAAGGTAATTTTGGCGGCAAGAAACCTGCCCAACCTTTCGACTTTGCCCGTCGCTCAAATTTCAACTTACGAAGTGGTAGCCAACGCTAAGGTCGTTATGACAAAAGCAGCTATTAAGAAAATAGAGGAGGTCTACGGAGAATAATGTTTGCCGAAGATATAATTTTAAAGCCTCTCCTCACGGAAAAAGGTTACGACGGTATAGCGGACAAGAAGTACACGTTCATCGTTAAAAAGTCCGCGAACAAAATTCAGATTAAGGCGGCTGTTGAAAAGCTTTTCAACGTAAAGGTTGCAAGCGTAAACACCGTAAACTGCAAGGGTAAGAAAAAGAGAATGGGAAGAAGCGAAGGCTACACTCCCGACTACAAGAAGGCAATCGTCCAGCTTACGGCTGACTCCAAGGCGATTGAGTACTTCAATTCGTTATCGTAAGGAGGTACGAAAATGGCTATAAAGAGATATAAGCCTACCTCGCCTGCACGCCGTTTTATGACGGTAAGCGCTTACAGCGAGCTTTCCGGCGACAAGCCCGAGAGAAGTTTGCTCCACGACAAGCGCAAGTCTGGCGGTAGAAACAATCAAGGTAAAATTTCCGTTCGTCACATCGGCGGCGGCAACAGAAACAAATACAGAATTATCGACTTCAAGCGCAACAAGGACGGTATCCCCGCAACGGTCAAATCCATTCAATACGACCCCAACCGTTCGGCGCATATCGCGCTCCTTGCCTATGCTGACGGAGAAAAGAGATATATTCTCGCTCCCGTCGGTTTAAACGTCGGTGATAAAATAATTTCCGGCTCGGGCGCGGACATCAAGTCCGGCAACTGCCTCGCGCTTGCGGATATCCCCGTCGGTACCGTTGTTCACGCAATCGAACTCAAGCCCGGCAGAGGCGCGCAAATCGCAAGGTCTGCAGGTATCTCCGCTCAGATTATGGCAAAAGAGGGCAACTACGCTACAATCAAGATGCCTTCCGGAGAAATGAGATTGGTTTCGCTTAAATGCAGAGCAACTATCGGACAGGTCGGCAACCTCGAACACGAGATTGTAAGGGTAGGTAAGGCAGGTAAAACCCGTCACTTCGGAATCCGTCCTACCGTCCGCGGCTCGGTTATGAACCCCAACGATCACCCTCATGGTGGTGGTGAGGGTAAGAGCCCGGTGGGACATGCCGGTCCTATGACGCCTTGGGGCAAGCCTGCGCTTGGCTACAAGACGAGAAAGAAGAAGAATCCCACTTCTAAATTCATATTAAAGAGAATCAATTAAGGAGGAATAGACAATGTCAAGAAGCATTAAGAAAGGACCTTACGCCGAAGAAAGACTTATGTCGAGAATATTGGCTATGAATGCGGCAGGCGAGAAGAAGGTCGTAAAGACCTGGTCAAGAGCAACGACTATATTCCCCCAGATGGTAGGACACACTATCGCAGTATATGACGGACGCAAACACGTTCCCGTATATATTACCGAAGATATGGTCGGCTGTAAGCTCGGCGAATTTGCCCCCACCAGAACGTTCAAGGGACACGCGGCTAAGACCGCGAAGAAGTAAGGAGCGGTACTATGGCAAAAAATATGAATGTAAAACTCGAAAGACGAGAAGCAAACAAGGACACCCGTCCCTATGCTACCGCAAAATATCTGAGAATTTCCCCCTACAAAATCAGAACCGTGCTCGCGCTTATCCGCGGCAAGTCTGTTGAAGAGGCGGCAGGCATTCTCACATATTGCAACAAGGGCGGCAGCCTCGAAGTCAAAAAAGTACTTTTGTCTGCGGCTGCAAATGCAGAGCACAATCAGGGTATGGACAGAAGCGATTTATACGTTTCGGAAGCGTTTGCAAACGGCGGTCCTCATTTAAAGAGAATGCAGCCCGTTTCCAAGGGCAGAGGCCACGCTATTTTGAAAAGAACCAGCCACGTCACGGTAATACTCGACGCAAAGAAGGTTTAAGGAGAGAGATATGGGACAGAAAGTTAATCCTCACGGTTTAAGAGTCGGCGTTATATCCGCCTGGGACACTCAATGGTATGCGGACAAGAAAAACTTTTCCAAGTATATCAAAGAGGACAGCGATATCCGTATCTTCTTAAAGAAGAAGTATTACGACGCGGCAATCAGCAAAATTACAATTATCAGGGCAGCCAACAAAATCGAAATAGGCATCTACACGGGTCGTCCCGGCGTGCTTATCGGTAAGGCAGGTTCTGAAATCGAAGTTATAAAGAAAGACCTTGCAAAGCTTACCAAGGGCAAGGTTATCGTAATCAACGTCAAAAAAGTCGAAAAAATCGACTGCGACGCACAGCTCGTTGCGGAATCGGTTGCAGCTCAGCTTGAAAAGCGCGTATCTTACAGAAGAGCGGTCAAGCAGCAGATTGCAAAGGTTTCCAAAGCCGGCGTCAAGGGTGTGAAAATCACCGTAAGCGGACGTTTGGACGGACGTGAAATCGCAGGTACCGAAAGCTACCACGACGGTTCCATTCCTCTTCAGACAATCCGCGCCGACATCGATTACGGCTTTGCGGAAGCGCACACCACCTTCGGCGTTCTCGGCATCAAGTGCTGGATTTACAAGGGTGAAGTGCTCGACACCGCTAAGCGTCTGATAATTTCAGAGGGAGGCGAAGAGTAATGTTAATTCCCAAGAGAGTAAAAAGAAGAATGCAGCACCGCGGCAAGATAAAGGGTAAGGCTCAAAAGGGCAACAAGGTTGCTTACGGTGAGTACGGCCTTGTATCTTTGGAAGGTGCAAGAATTACTTCAAACCAGATAGAAGCTGCGCGTATCGCTATGACAAGGTTCATCAAGCGTGGCGGTAAAGTTTGGATAGATATATTCCCCCACAAGCCCATTACAAAGCACCCTGCGGAAAGCCGTATGGGTTCAGGTAAAGGCTCGGTTGAATATTGGGTAGCGATAGTTAAACCCGGCAGAGTAATGTTTGAAATGGCCGGAGTAAGCGAGGACATAGCTCGCGAGGCAATGCGTCTTGCAAGCCACAAGCTCCCCGTAAAGTGCAAGTTCGTTAAAAAAGAAGAACTTGAAGTAGTCGAAGAGGGCGGTGAAGCTAATGAAAGCTAAGGAAATTATAAATTTGAGCGATGAAGAGCTTTTGAAAAAGCTTCAGGAACTTAAAAGCGAACTTTTCAATCTGCGCTTTCGCCACGCCAGCGGTCAGCTTGAAAATCCTATGTCGATAAACCTCGTTAAAAAGGATATCGCAAGGGTAAACACCGTAATCCGCGCAAGGCAGTTAAAGGCGTAAGGAGGTTAGAGAATGGAAACGAGAACAACGCTCAGAAAGGAAAGAGTAGGACTTGTAGTTTCAAACAAGATGGATAAAACCGTAGTCGTTGCGGTCGTTGAAAAAAGCAAGCATCCCCTCTATAAAAAGACAATTACCAAGACCACCCGTTTCAAGGCGCACGACGAAAACAACGAGTGCGGCGAGGGAGATAAGGTCAGAATAGTTGAAACGCGCAAGTTGTCGAAGGACAAGAATTGGCGCGTTGCCGAGATAATAGAAAAGGCTAAGTAATAGCTTTAAATCGGCAAAAAACATAGTAGTCAAGATTGTTATTCGGGGCTTAATGCAGAGCGGAGCGCTCTCTTCGCTTATGTAAGTCCGGCACAATCCTCTGCACGTCCCCAAAAGGGGCAAAGTTGTAAGTTAAACATAATAGGAGAGATATTATATGATACAACCTCAGACAAGGCTCAAATCCGCAGACAACAGCGGCGCTAAAGAGCTTATGTGTATTAAGGTGCTCGGCGGCTCGTTCAGAAAAACGGCAAATATCGGCGACGTAATCGTATGCTCGGTTAAGACGGCGACACCCGGCGGCGCGGTAAAGAAAGGCGAAGTAGTAAAAGCCGTTATCGTGCGTACTAAGAAAGGTATAAGACGTGACGACGGAACGTATATCCGTTTCGACGAAAACGCAGCAGTTATCATTAACACCAATAAGGAACCGCGCGGCACGCGTATTTTCGGACCGATTGCAAGGGAACTTCGTGAAAAGAACTATATGAAGATTATATCCCTCGCACCCGAAGTGCTTTAATTAAGGAGAAAAGCTATGAACGTAAAATTAAATGATAATGTATTAGTTATCTCCGGCAAATATGCAGGCAGGACGGGCAAAGTTATTGCCACTTCCCCCAAGCACGGAACGGTAACTGTTGAAGGTATAAACATTCACAAAAAGGCGCAAAAAGCCAGAAAAGCAAACGAAGTTTCAAAAATCGTTGAAATTCCGGCTCCTTTGGACGCGTCAAACGTTATGGTAGTCTGCCCCACCTGCGGCAAGGCTACGCGCATTAAGCACAGCGAAGTCGACGGCAAAAATTTAAGAGCCTGCGGCAAGTGCGGCGCCGTTATCGACGGCGTAACGGCAAAGACGTCCAAAAAGACTGCAAAGAAGGACGAAGCTCCTGCAAAGCGCGTAAGAAAGCGTGCCAAGAAGGAAGAGTCGACTCAAACTACGGATGATAAGGCTGAGTAAGGAGGATAATAATGGCTGCTAAAAAGACAGAAACTGCAACTACCGAAAAGACGGTAAAAGCAACAAAGACAGTTAAGTCCGAAAAACCGGCAAAGACCGTAAAGAAGACGGCTAAGGCGGATAAGGTATATAAGTCCAGAATACAGGAAATGTATGAAAAGGAAGTAGTTCCCGCCCTCACTGAAAAGTTCGGATATAAAAACCCGATGCAGGTTCCCAAGCTTGTAAAGATAGTTCTCAGCTCGGGACTCGGCGACATCAAGGATAACGCAAAGTCAATCCAGATAGCGCAAAACGAAATGAAGACGATTTCGGGACAGCAACCCGTTCTCTGCAAGGCTAAAAAGTCTGTTGCAAACTTCAAAGTGCGCGAAGGTATGACCATAGGTTTGAAGGTAACCCTTCGCGGCAAAATGATGTGCGATTTCTACGACAAATTTGTTTCCATAGCTTTGCCCCGAGTGCGCGACTTCCGCGGCGTTCCCACGGACAGTTTCGACGGCAAGGGCAACTACTGTATGGGTATCAAGGAACAGCTTATATTCCCCGAAATTCAATACGATCAGGTTGAAAAAATCAGGGGTATGGACATCTGTTTCGTAACTACCGCAAATACGGACGAAGAAGCGAGAGAGCTTTTAAAGGCACTCGGAATGCCTTTTAAGAAGTAAGGAGTAAATATGGCAAAGAAAGCAATGATAAATAAGCAGCAAAAGCCTGCTAAATACTCTACCAGAGCTTATACGAGATGTTCTATCTGCGGCAGACCCCACGCGGTTCTTCGCAAGTACGGAGTATGCCGTATCTGTTTCAGAAACCTCGCTTATAAGGGACAGATTCCCGGCGTAAGAAAATCGAGCTGGTAATAAGAGGAGGAAAGAAGAAATGACAGATCCTATTGCAGATATGCTCACACGCGTAAGAAACGCTATAAGAGCCAACAAGGAAACGGTAGAAGTTCCCTCATCAAATATGAAAAAAGCTATAGCTGAAATTCTCCTTAACGAAGGATACGTCAACAGCGTTGACTATGCGGACGACGGCTATAACGGCAAAATAGTAATAACCCTTAAATATATCGGTAAAAAGAAGAGCGTTATCAACGGCTTAAAGCGTGTTTCCCGTCCCGGACTTCGCGTCTATTCCGACGTGGAAACCATGCCCAGAGTAATGGACGGTCTCGGTATCGCTGTTCTTTCTACAAACAAGGGAATAATGACGGATAAGCAGGCAAAGGCACGCAATGTAGGCGGCGAAGTGCTTTGCTATATCTGGTAAGGAGGTAATTTTAATGTCAAGAATAGGTAAATTACCCGTACACCTTCCTGCCGGCGTAACCGTTACGTTTGAAAACGGAATTGTTACCGTAAAGGGCAGCAAGGGTACGCTTACGCAGCAAATCGTAGGCGATATCGATATCAAAGTAAACGGCGCCGAAGCAATCGTCGAAAAGACGGCTGACAATTCCGACGCTAATGCAAAGCACGGACTCTACCGCGCGCTCCTTCACAACATGGTAGTCGGCGTTACCGACGGCTATACCAGAACGCTCAAAGTAAACGGCGTAGGTTGGAAGGTTGCAAAGCAGGGCAACAAGCTTGTTATGAACGTAGGCTTTTCCCACCCCGTAGAGTTTGTCGAGCCTCAGGGCATTAAGCTCGAGTGCCCCACACCCAACGAAATCAAAGTTTCGGGTATTGACAAAACGCTTGTCGGACAGACGGCTGCAAATATCCGTACGGTAAGAATCCCCGAGCCCTACCACGGTTACGGCATCGCTTACAGCGACGAGGTAATCGAGCGTAAGGAAGGCAAGACGGGAGGTAAGGGCAAGAAGTAATTCCCCACGCCGCGGCGTACGGGAGGAGAAACCCTTGACAGGGTTGCTTGCTCGAAGGAGATATTATGATAAAGAAGATAGACAAAAACGAAGAGCGTTTGAGAAGGCACACCAGAGTTCGCAAAAAGATAAGCGGAACTGCCGAAACTCCTCGTTTGAGCGTTTACCGCAGTTTAAATCACATCTATGCTCAGATTATAGACGACGTAAAGGGCGTTACGCTCTGCTCGGCGTCTACTATGGAGAAGGACGTCAAGGCTAAGATAAGCGAAATGACCAAGACCGACGCCGCTAAGGAAGTTGGCAAAGCGGTTGCGGAAAAGGCTAAAAAGCTCGGAATAGAGAGCGTAGTCTTTGACAGGGGCGGATACCTCTACACGGGACGTGTACAGGCGGTCGCAGACGGCGCAAGGGAAGCCGGACTCAATTTCTAAGGAGCGTATTATGGAAGAAAAGAAAGAAAGACCTGCAAGAAGAAATAACGACAGACGCAGGCAGGAAGACGACGGATTAATTAAAAAGCTCATTCAGGTAAACAGAGTTACCAAGACCGTTAAAGGCGGTAGAAATATGCGCTTTGCCGCGCTCGTAGTAGTCGGTGACGGCAAGGGCTCGGTAGGTTACGGAATGGGTAAATCCAAAGAAGTTCCCGAGGCAATCGAAAAAGCAAACGCTCAGGCTAAGAAAAATATGAGAAAGGTCGCGCTCTTGGGTACGTCCATTCCCCACACGGTTCAGGGCGTATTCGGCAGAGGTTGCGTACTTATGATGCCGGCATCCGAAGGTACCGGCGTTATCGCAGGCGGTCCCGTCCGTGCGGTAATGGAAGCTGCAGGCGTCAAGGACGTAAGAACAAAGTCGCACGGCACTTCTAACCCCATCAACTGTGTAAAGGCGGCTGTTTACGGACTTTACGACTTGAAGTCGCCCGAAGAAATTGCGGCTGCACGCGGCAAAGACGTGAACGAGCTTAGATAATCGGAGGCAGATAATGGTTAAAGTAACTTTAATAAAAAGTTTAAACGGACAAATTAAGTCGGTAAAGGCAACTGCTGCCGCACTCGGGCTTAAAAAAATCCGTCAGTCCAAGACCTTTGAGGAAAATCCGGCAAATTTAGGTCAGATTAACAAGGTATCGCACCTTGTCAAGGTTGAAAAGGTTTAAGGAGTACAAAATGAGAATCGATACTTTATCGCCCGCAGAGGGCGCAAAGACCCCGGCAAAGAGGCTGGGCAGAGGTATAGGCTCGGGTTTGGGCAAAACTTCGGGTAAAGGTCATAAAGGTCAGTGGGCTCGTTCGGGCGGCGGCGTTCGTCCCGGTTTCGAGGGCGGTCAAATGCCCCTTGCAAGAAGAATTCCCAAGCGCGGTTTCCACAACAAATGGGCTACCAGCTATACCATAATCAATTTAAGTCAGCTTGCAAACGTACCTGCAGGTACTGTGGTTGACTTCGGCTATGTAAGGCTTAACGGACTTACTAAAGAGGTTAAGAATTCCGTGGGACTCAAAGTTCTCGGCAACGGCGAGCTCAACGTTGCTCTCACTGTCAAAGCGGCTAAATTCTCCGAAAGTGCAAAGACGGCTATCGAAAAGGCCGGCGGCACGGTTGAAGTTATTCAATAAAAATAAACGCTCCCGTGCGCTTGTCGCACGGTAAGAAGGTTTGAAATGTTCGAAACAATAAAAAATTGTTTTAAGGTCAAGGAAATAAGAAAGAAGATTTGGATAACTCTGCTTCTTCTTTTGCTCTTCCGCGTCGGCTGCTATATTCCCGTACCCGGTATAAATCCGGAAACGTTTTCAGGCGTAATCGACAACAACAGCTTTTTATCGATAATGTCGTCGATAACGGGCGGTTCGCTCGGCAACGCAACTTTGTTTGCGCTCGGCATAAGCCCGTATATCAACGCGTCGATTATTATTCAGCTTTTGACAGTCGGTATTCCCGCCCTTGAAAGATTATCCAAACAGGGTGAAGAAGGCAGAAAGAAAATTGCGCAGATAACCCGTTACGTCACTATCGCTCTTGCGGTAGCGCAGGCAATTGGTATCATCGTAAACTTCGGCTTCCAACCCAACGAGGACGGCGTTACGGCAATCAGAACGGCTGTGTTCGGCGGCGGCACCGTAGGTGCGGTAAGCGAACTCGGCGCACAGTGGATGGCAGGTATTTTCCTTACCGTCATCTATACTGCCGGCGCAATGCTGGTTATGTGGATAGGCGAAAGAATAACCGAATACGGAATTTCCAACGGTATCTCCATTATAATTTTCATAGGTATCCTTTCGACGGCAGGTCTTACGATAGTAGCAAACCTTACCGAAGGATTTACGGGAACTTATGCAAGGTTCTGGGAGCTTCTCGGCTTCATAATTCTGACAATAGTCGAGTTTGCGGCTATTGTAACCGTTGACCTTTCGGAAAGAAAGATACCCGTTCAGTACGCTAAACAGGTAAAGGGCAGAAAGATGTACGGCGGACAATCCTCCGTAATCCCCATCAGAATCGCAGGTTCGGGCGTTATGCCTTTAATCTTCGCGTTCGCGCTTATTTCTTTCCCTCAGATGATTATAAGCTTGTTCTGTCCGGCAGATCATCCGGCTCAGCAGGGCATTGTCGATTGGTTCTCCGGTTCGTCACCTTATTGGTACGGTCAGCTCATATATATGGTAACGCTCTGCTTACTCATCTTTGCGTTCTCGTTCTTCTACGCTTCAATGCAGTTCAATCCCGAGGACGTATCAAAGACAATTCAGCAGAACGGCGGTTTCATTCAAGGTATCCGCCCCGGCAAACCCACTTCCGATTATCTTAAAAAGATTAACAACAGAATAACGCTCTTCGGCGCGATTTATCTCTCGCTCGTTGCGTTCATTCCGTCCATTCTTTCTATGATTTTATCGAGCTTGGGTATGAGCAACCTTACGCTTCTTTCGGTGTTCTCCACAACGGGTATTCTAATCGTAGTTTCCGTTGCGCTCGAACTCGACAAGCAGCTTGAAAGCCAGCTTATGATGAAAAATTATAAGGGCTTCCTGAAATAATCGACCGACAGGGGAAACGATATAATGAATATTATATTACTTGGTGCACCCGGCGCAGGCAAGGGTACACAGGCAAGCAAAATTGCCGAAAATTATAAACTTCTTCATATTTCCACGGGTGACATTTTCCGTGCAAATATCAAGGGCGGTACCGAAATCGGTAAGCTTGCAAAATCGTACATCGACGCAGGTAAGCTTGTTCCCGACGAAGTTACCTGCAAAATAGTAGAGGACAGACTTACCTGGGACGACGCAAAGCACGGATATATGCTCGACGGCTTCCCTCGTAACCTCTATCAGGCGCAACAGCTTGATAAGTTCGCAAACATAGATTTGTGCCTCAACATTAACGTTGACGAGGCACTCTTGATGGACAGAATCTGCGGCAGACGCGTCTGCTCTTGCGGAGAAAGTTATCACGTTTCCACACTCAACGGCGCAACAACCTGCGCAAAGTGCGGCAGCGAACTCTATCAGCGTGCGGACGATAACCCCGACACTGTAAAAGCCCGTCTTGAAACTTACAACACGCAGACCGCGCCCTTAATCGACTATTACAAGTCGCAGGGCAAGCTTGCGTCGGTTACAAGCGGCAAGGGTTCTCCCGACGAAGTGTTCGAGCAAATCCGCAAAATTCTCGATAAATAATGGTTACTATAAAGAACGACGAAGAAATAGCGTTAATGCGCGAGAGCTGCCGCATAGCAAAGGAAACTTTGGATTTTGTCGGCAAGCATATCTGCGCCGGAATGACGACAAAGGAAGTTGACGAACTTGTCTATAAGTACATAACTTCCTGCGGCGCAACCCCGTCCGAACTCGGTTACGAGGGCTATCCGGCAAGTTCGTGCGTGTCCGTAAACGAAGTTGTTGTTCACGGCATACCCGACGACAGAGTAATTCTCGACGGCGATATTGTCAGCGTCGATATAGTGGCAGAAAAAAACGGCTATCACGGTGACTGCGCAAGAACTTATCTTATCGGCAACGTTTCCGAAGAAAAGAAAAAGCTTGTAAAAGTTACCGAGGAATGCTTTTTTAAAGCTTGCGAAGGGCTTAAAGCAGGTGTTCCGCTGTTCGATATAGGATACGCGGTGCAAACTCACGCCGAAGCAAACGGTTACTCGGTTGTTCGCGCTCTTACGGGGCACGGAATAGGCAGAAGTATGCACGAGGACCCGTCGGTTCCCAATTACGGCAAACGCGGTACGGGAATGCGGCTTAAAGCCGGTATGACTATATGTATAGAACCTATGATTAATATGGGTACTTACAAAGTCACGGTAGACAGACGCGACGGCTGGACGGTAAAAACTGCGGACGGCAAGCCTGCCGCACACTATGAAAACACCGTACTCATCTTGGAGGACGGAGTCGAAATATTAACTCTTTAACGCTGGTTTAAAAGATATGAAAGTAAAGACCCCTGCCGTGGGCGGCATTTGTCAAAGCATACAGGGCAGAGATAAATCGCGGTACTATCTCATAGTCGAGCTTAACGACGACGGAACGGTTAGCGTTTCGGACGGCAATTTCAAAAAGCTTGCCGAACCTAAAAAGAAAAATCTTAAACATTTAAATTTGCTTCCCGAGTTTGTCGAAAGTATTGCAACAAAACTTGCGGACGGCAGCAAGGTTTACGATACCGAGATATTCTCCGCGCTGAAAAAATACAATTATCCCCAACTTGTTCAAAACGACGAGCAATAAAAAAATTTTGAGGTAACTTTGTGTCCAAAGACGACGTTATTGAAACAGAAGGCAAAGTAATAGAGTGCCTTCCCAATGCAAATTTCAAAGTCAAACTAACAAACGGTCACGTCATTACGGCGTATATTTCGGGTAAATTGCGTATGAATTACATCCGCATTATCGAGGGTGACAATGTAAAGCTTGAAATAAGCCCGTATGACCTTAATAAGGGGCGCATTACTTGGCGTTCCAAAAACTGATTTAAACATATTCGGCGGCACAGTCCGCTAAACAAAATTTTGAGGAGTACTGTTATGAAAGTAAGACCTTCCGTAAAACCTATGTGCGACAAGTGCAAAGTAATTAAAAGAAACGGCAAAGTTATGGTAATTTGTTCTAAGAACAAGAGCCATAAACAGCGTCAGGGCTAATAGCCTCATATAAAAAGCGGCGTGCGGAAAGTACAAATTTTCTGCAAATTTCCGCATAAAAAGTGCGTTTAGTCGTCATAGTCTAAGTGTTTTCGGTTGCAAAAACCAAATATATATGGTATAATTAATACCAAATGATTTTTAGGCTCGCAAGGGCAAAGAAAGCAATTCCGTTCAAATTCTCCGCTCACATTCCAAAATTTCAGGGCGGGGATTTAGTGCGGTTTATATACATTTATTAAATTTATTTTAAAATTTTAACGGAGGAATTAAATCAAGATGGCACGTATTGCCGGTGTGGATTTACCCAGAGAAAAGAGAGTCGAAATCGGACTCACCTATATCTACGGTATCGGTCTTAAAACGTCCCAGAAAATTCTTGCGGAAACGGGTGTAGACCCCGATACAAGAGTTAAGGATTTGGACGAACAGACGGTATCTAAATTAAGAGAATATATCGATCACAATTTGAGAGTTGAGGGCGAACTTCGCAGTGAAGTGTCGCTCAATATAAAGCGGCTTATGGAAATAGGCTGCTATCGTGGCATTCGTCACAGAAAGGGCTTGCCCGTACGCGGACAATCCTCCAAGACGAACGCGAGAACGAGAAAGGGACCTCGTCGCACGGTAGCTAAGAAGAAGGGAGCTAAATAAGGAGGACGGATAAATGGCAGCACAGAAAAAGTCAACAACTACGAGAAAGCGTAGAGAACTTAAAAAAGTTGACAGAGGTCAGGTTCATATTCAATCCTCTTTCAACAACACGCTCGTTACCGTTACCGATATGCAGGGTAACGCTTTAAGCTGGTCGTCCGCAGGAAGCCTTGGTTTCAAGGGTTCGAGAAAGGGCACGCCGTTCGCGGCACAGCAGGCAACCGAAACAGCGGTAAGGGCTGCAAAGGAACACGGACTTCGCTATGCCGAAGTTTATGTGAAGGGCCCGGGTTCGGGCAGAGAGTCGGCTATCCGTGCCATTGGCGCGTGCGACGTAGAAATTACGCTCATTTCCGACGTATCCCCCATTCCCCACAACGGTTGCAGACCGCCTAAGCGTCGTAGAGTATAAGGAGATAACAGTATATGGCAACATACAGAGAGGCTAAGTGCCGCCTTTGCAGAAGAGAGGGCGGAAAGTTATTTTTAAAAGGCGATAAATGCTATAACGGCAAGTGCCCGTTTGAAAAAAGACCTATGGCGCCCGGCGCTCACGGTCTTGCGGCTGCAAGAAAGAAGGTTTCCGAATACGGCAAGCAGCTGCGCGAGAAGCAGAAGGTTAAGAGAATTTACGGCGTACAGGAAGGTCAGTTCCGCGCATATTACGCAAAAGCCGACAGAATGAAGGGCATCACCGGTGAAAACATGCTTTCACTGTTGGAGCGCAGGCTTGATAACGTAATTTTCCGTATGGGCATAGGCGTAAGCCGTTCGCAGTCCCGTCAGCTTGTAAATCACGGACATTTCCTTGTAAACGGAAAGAAAGTAAATATTCCTTCGTATATAGTCAAGGTCGGAGACGTAATTACCGTCAAAGAATGCAAGACTTCCAACAAGTATTTTGAAGAACTCAAAGCAACTAAGGGCGGAAACACCCCCAAATGGCTTGAATTTGACAATGAAAAATTACAGGGAAAAATATTGGCATTGCCCCAAAGAGAAGATATTGACAGTCAGATTGCCGAGCATATGATTGTCGAGCTGTACTCCAAGTAAAAAATTAAAAAATAGGAGGAAGTTTTATGATCGAAATGGATATGCCCAAAATTTCAGTCGAGGAAAGCGAGAACCAGGCTTATGCCAAAATCGTCGTCGAACCTCTTGAAAAGGGCTTCGGTCTTACTATAGGCAACTGCCTTAGAAGAATTCTTCTGTCGGCTTTACCCGGCGCAGCGGCGCAAGGCATAAGGTTTTTGGACGGAAGCGTCAAGCACGAGTTTTCGGCAATTCCCGGCGTAAAAGAAGACGTAACGGAAATTATTTTAAACATCAAGACGCTTGCTATAAAAACAACCGTAACCGATACGGACTATGTCAAGGTCGTACACCTCTACAAAGAGGGCCCCTGCGAGGTTAAGGCAAGCGACATTTCCGAGGACGCGGAAATAGAGATTATAAACGGTGACGCGCATATATGCACGGTTGACGCAGGCGCAAAAATCGATATGGAAATTACAATCGGCAGAGGTCGCGGCTATAAGGGCGCCGACCACACCAAGACCGAGCTTATCGATTACATTCCCGTCGACAGCATCTATACCCCCGTTAAAAAAGTCAATTACTCGGTTGAAAACACTCGCGTAGGTCAGAATACCGACTACGACAAGCTCACGCTCGAAGTATGGACGAACGGCGCGTTCGGCGCAAAGGAAATTGTGTCGCTTGCGGCAAAAATTATGCAAGACCACATTTCTCTGTTCGTGGATTTATCCGATACAATCAAGGGGCTTGACATTCTCGTCAAAAACGAGGACGACAAACAGGCAAAAATACTTGCTATGGCTATTGAAGATATGGACCTTTCGGTGCGTTCTTACAACTGCTTAAAGCGTGCAAACATTCACACAGTGGAAGATTTAACAAGAAAGACGGAAGACGAGATGTTGAAGGTAAGAAACCTCGGCAGGAAGTCTTTGGACGAGGTTATTTTAAAGCTCGAATCTTACGGACTTTCACTTTCAAACAAGGAGGACTAAATTATGCCCGGTAAATTGGGAAGAACCGCAGAGGAGAGAATCGCGCTGTTAAGAAATCAGGCTTCAGACCTCTTATGGTACGGTAAAATAACGACAACTAAGGCAAAGGCAAAGGAATTGCAGCCCTACGTTGAAAAAATTATCACTAAAGCAATCAGCGTTTACGACGACAACGTTGAATACGACGTTGTTACCGTTGACAAGAAAGGCAAGGAAAAGACTGTAAAGGGCGTAAAGGACAGCCCTAAAAAGCTTGCAGTCCGCCGTCAGCTTATCGGCAAGCTTCGCGACATTCAGGAAGTTAAGCCCTTTGCTGAAAAGAAGTCTGAATTCAAGGCAAGAACCGCCGACATTCAGCATCCTTTAATGGAAAAGCTTTTCAACGAGATTGCTCCCAAATATGCTCAGCGTGCCGAAGAACTCGGTCAGGGCGGCGGTTATACGAGAATTTATCTTCTCGGTAAGCGTCCTGGCGACGGCGCCGAAGAAGCAATTATTGAATTGGTTTAATGTTTTAAAAACAGCGGTAAAACCGCTGTTTTTTACTTTTTACAAATTTATTAAATTCTATTGACATATTTTGATAGTGTGATATAATATATTTATAAAAATAAAAAAGGAGTTTATTATTATGGCAAAAAAGCGCGGTGGCAGTTTAGCTGACGTTTTCCTTTCGTTACCTTGGATCCTCAGGGTGCTTGTAGCAATTTTCTTTGATTTCGTCCTTGGTATCATTCGTCTTATCGACGGTCTTATGCAGGGCAACATTGTTAAAATCTTGCTTGGTATTCTTTGGATTTTCTACGGTCTCGGTATCGGCTGGATTTTGGACATCATTTGCGTACTTCTTAATAGAAGACCGTTCTTCTTTTAATTGAAAGTAAAAAAATTCCTTTCGCAAGTTTGCGAAAGGTTTTTTTTATTTTAAACTTTAATTTTGTCGTAAACCGTTCCGTCAAAGCGCTTGAAATAAAAAGTTTTGTCGTCGTATAAGATATACGAGTGTTCGCTGTTTTCCTTGGGTAAAGAAACCGAGCCGGGGTTCAAATGCAGGTATCCGCAGCGCTCTTTTAGCGGAACGTGCGTGTGTCCCGTCAAATATACGTCCCCTTGCGAAAGCGGCAACACCTCGCGATGACCATGCGACATATAGATATTTATTCCGTCTGTAAATACCGCGGCGTAGTCCGAAGCTATGGGGAAGGGCAAAACCATTTGGTCGACTTCGCTGTCGCAGTTTCCGCGCACGCAAAGTATGCGCTCTTTTATGCCGCCCAGCATTTCGGCAACGCGCTTGGGGTCGTAGTCGTCGGGCAGGGGGTTGCGCGGCCCGTGATACAAAATATCCCCGAGAAGCAACAGTTTTTGTGCGCCCTCGGCTTCGAAAGCCTTCAAAAGCTCGCTGCACCATTTAGCCGAGCCGTGTATGTCCGAGGCAATTACAATCTTCATAATAACTCCTTTGTATCTAAATTATAACTTTCGGCAACAAAATTGTCAAGCCGCAAATAAATGTTATATCAGCGGAGCGAAGAAGCGCAAGAACGAGCGATATAGCCTTTTAAAAAAGTTGGGTTTTTTGTCTGAAAATTTGCGCGAAATTGCCAGACATTCCTGAAAGTCGCGCTCTACTTCGTCGGTTATGGCGTCGTTGAACATAATTCCGCATTCATAATTGAAGTGCATCGAGCGGAAGTCGAAGTTGTAACTGCCCAAAAAAACCGTGTTGTCGCAAATTAACGCCTTGGCGTGCATAAATCCGGGGTCGAACTCGTAAAATTCAACGCCGTACTTTGCAAGTTCGCTTGCAAACGCCTTCGAAACTTCAAACGCGTATGGCTTATCGGGTATGTGCGGAATAATAACCTTAATTTCCACGCCGCGCCTTGCCGCAAACGATAGCGCGGCGGCTGTCTTTTCCGAAACGCAAAAATAGGGGGTGAGGATATGCACGCGCTTTTGCGCCGAGGATACGGCGTGAACGTATGCGTCCTCGCAGAAGTACTCGTATGGCGGACTGTCGAAAAAGGGCACGCAGCTTTTATTTCCCGTTTCGGGCGCGTCCATCTCGTAAACGCCGTTCCACATAGCAAGAAACATTGCCTCGAACACCTGCGCGGCTTTGCCGAAAACGACGACGCCGTTGTCCTTCCAATAGCCGTATGGGCTCGTAATATTTGCGTACTCGTCACCGATATTCACTCCGCCCGTATAGGCGCATTTCCCGTCGATTACAAGAATTTTTCTGTGGTCGCGGTAGTTTATTCTGGCGTGGGGAACGGGGGTCAGCCTGTGAAAAATTTTAACTTCGGCTCCGGCGGCTTTAAGCCGCTTTACGTCCCTTCTGTTTATTTTAAACGCCGACCCAACCCCGTCGGTTATAATTTTTATGTCCGCGCCGTTTGCTTTTGCCGTTTCCAAAGCCTTTATAAGCGTGTTGAAAACGTGTCCGCGCGAAAAAATAAAGAATTCTATATACACGCTCTTTTTTGCCGCATTTATGTTTTCGAGCGCAGAAGTGAGAAATTCCGTGCCCGTTTTAAAGTATTGCGCGTTGTCGTAGCTAACCGCATACGGCAGGCGCGCGCTTTCCTCCGCCTGTGTTTTCGGGCGTATTTTTAATATCCCGTGCGGCTTGTCGCGGCGCGACGCCAAAAAAAATATAAGCGCGCCTGCGACGGGTAAAGCGCAGATAATTACAAACCAAACGCATTTTGTTTCGAGCGAGCCCTTCCTTAAAAACAGCACGGTTGCCGAAATTGCGGCAAGCAGCCAAAAAAGGGCAACAAAAATAGTCACCCTCATAAGCGACGGAATATAAAGGCACAAAAAAATGATTGCGGCAATCTGTACCGCAATCAAAATTATTATCCAGAAATTGAGTTTGAAAAATAAATTCGATAATTGGCGCATAGCATAAAAGCGCGGAATCAGAGAATCATTTTTAATATGGTCATCTTGCTCTTTTTGGCGGAAGGGCTTGTCGATTTTTCGGCCAAAATTGCCGCGGGGTTGTATTCCGTAAGCACTTCTTTCTCAAATTGGTCGATATTGACGGCGCCGTTGACAAGCAAATTAATTACGGTGTCGGTATAGCCGTAAGCGTCCGTAACGCCGATGACCGTAAGGTTTTTATCGAGAATATCGCGCACAGGCAAGTTTGCGTTTATAGCCGAGTTGCAGCAAATGACAAGCGTTTTATCATAGCCGACAAATCTTGACGCAAACGAGATAGGCATACGCGAAGCCGCACAGTAGACAGCCGCGTCGCACATATTGCCGCTTGTCGCGCTCATTATATTCGCGTCGATGTCGTCGTCACCCGTAAACGCAAAGAATATGCCGCATTTTTTAGCCTTTTCAAGGTTGGTCGGGTTGTTGTCGATTATGATGGGAATAATTTTGTGGTACATCAAAATCTGTGCGATAAGAATACCCGAGGGGTCGCCGCCGATAACCGCAACTCTCTGACCCGCAGAAAGATTAAGTTTATCGTAAATATTTTCGGCAATAGCCACCGTTTCTATGCACAGTGCGTGGAAATCGTCGACCGAATCGGGAAGAGGAGCTACCTGATTGTATTCGCATACAATAAAATCGCGTAAAAACCCGTCGAAATCTCTGCCGGCAACGGCAACCTTGGTGCAGTTCTTTTCCTTACCGCTCTTGCAGGCAAGGCAATTTCCGCACGCGCGAGTGGGTTCGATATAAACTCTCGACCCCTTTTGCAAGCCGTAACAGTTTTCTCCGACTTCGGTAACTATTCCGCAAGCTACGCGCCCGGGAATTTTCGGGTAGTTTACCGCCACGTCACCGTTGAAAAGCATTTCGTCAAACTCGGTTAAAAGCAGATGCGAAATTTTGACTTTGATCTGTGTGGGAGAAGTAATGTTTACGCTTTGAGATTCATTTACAAGGTTTTTAACGCCTTTTAAAATCCAACTATCCATAACTTATTGCCTATTATACGCTATATCTCCCGATTTTGCAACTAAAATTAGAAAAATTTCTCATTTTGCGGCGTTTTACGGCATTATTAATAAAAATTAAGTTTTCAGCCAAAAATTAATTGACTATGAATTTTTATTGTTATATAATAGTTAAGCACTATAAGAAATATTAGCGAGGTGAAAGATATGAAGCCCGAAATACATCCCGATTACCGCGAAGTTACGGTCGTTTGCGCTTGTGGAGCTACGTTCAAGACGGGTACGACAAAGAATGTCGAAACGCTTAAAGTTGATATCTGCAATAAATGCCATCCTTTCTTTACAGGCAAGCAAAAGCTTGTAGATACAGGCGGCCGCGTAGAAAAGTTCAACAAAAAATACAATCTTTGATTACGTTAGCTCCATACACAAGTGGAGCTAATTTACTTATTAAAGGCGGGTTAAAAAATGTCGTCAGGCGATAAGACTAAAAAAACTAAATCAAAAAAATGCGGAACTTACATAGGCGGTCAGGCTGTCTTAGAGGGCGTTATGATGATGGGCAAAACGTGTATGGCTACTGCCGTACGCGACGCTTCGGGTGAAATTCAGGTCGAAGCAAAGCGCCTGAATAAGAGCAACGGCGTAAAAACCGCCTCTAAAATTCCCTTTGTCCGCGGCGTGGTAAATTTATTTTCCTCGCTTGTTACGGGCACAAAAACGCTTATGCGTTCGGCGGCGGTCTACGGTGACGACGATGAAGAGGGCGGCAAAATATCCAAGTGGCTTGCCGAAAAATTCAAGCTAAGCGTAATGGACGTAGTCGCGGCAATTTCGGTTGTTCTGGGCGTGGCGCTCGCGCTTGCGCTGTTCATTTTTTTGCCGAGGTTTGCAACCGACTTTATTATGGGCTTTATTCCCGAGGACGCGGCAACGTCGTTTGAGTGGGTCAGATACGTCTTTCTCGGCGTGTTCAAGCTGTTGATTTTTATTCTGTATTTGTCTTTGATTTTGCTTTTAAAGGACATACAAAGGCTGTATATGTATCACGGCGCCGAGCACAAGACGATAAACGCCTATGAACACGGCGTCGAGCTTACCCCCGAAAAAGTAAAGCAGTGTTCGCGCCTGCACGACAGATGCGGCACGTCGTTTCTCTTTATAGTACTTCTTGTCAATATAGTTTTGATATCGGTAATAACCTGGGCGTTCAAGGCGTACGTCATTCCCGACGTTACTAATCAGGTTGCGCTTTCCTTTATAAATATCGGCATAGAATTGGTGCTATTGCCGCTTATTGCCGGTTTTTCATATGAAGTTTTGAAGCTTTTGGCTAAGTTCGACAACTTTTTTGTTGCAATATTGAAAGCTCCCGGCAAGCTTTTGCAAAAGGCGCTTACCACGCGCGAGCCCGACGAGGAGATGATTGCCGTAGCAATTGCGGCGTTTAATAAGGTGCTTGAAATGGACAACGACCAATCTGTTCCCGAAACCAGCTTTATCACGGGCGGAATACTTTCAAAAATGCTTGAAAACACCAAGAATAAATTCAAGCAGGCAGGCATAGACGAAAGCGACGCCGAGTGGATATATTCGCTCGTCCTCGACGTGCCTCGCAGCGAGCTTTCAGTCGAGCGCAACGTCAAGTCGTCCGAAAGCAAGCGCATAAACGAAATTGCGGAACAAAGGCTCAAAGGCAGACCTCTTTGGTATATAATAGGCGATACCGAGTTTATGGACTGCAAAATAAAGGTTGACGAGCGCGCGCTCATCCCCCGTCCCGAAACCGAACTTCTAGCCGACGCAGTTGTTAAAAGCGCCGAAAACGGAGATAAAATTTTGGACCTTTGCACGGGTTCGGGCTGTATAGCCGTTTCGGTTGCCAAGGCGTTGAGGGACAAGGGCTGTCAGGTGACGGCTTCCGACGTTTCGGACGCGGCAATTATGCTTGCAACCGAAAACGCCGCGTTGAACGGCGTAAACGTAAACTTTGTTTTAAGCGATCTGTTTACCAACGTTCACGGCAGATTTAACATTATAGTATGCAATCCGCCGTATATAAAGAGCGGAGAAATACCGCACATTCAAAAAGAGGTGCGCGAGCACGAGCCGCGCGTGGCGTTGGACGGCGGAGAAGACGGGCTTGACTTTTACCGCAGAATTGCAAGCGACGTCCGCAGTTATCTTGCTAAGGACGGCATGCTTATTATGGAGTGCGGAGAGGGTCAGGCAAACGACATATTGCAGCTTTTCCCTAAGCGCGATTACGTTATGGTTATGAAGGATTTGAGCGGAGTCGACAGGTTTGTAAAGATAGTATTCTGATAAAAGGTATATATATGGCTAAGGCTAATATGATTTTAAAACTCAAAGATATATACGCGAGATACGGGGAGCTTTCCGAAAAGATGAGCGACCCCGCGGTAATTGCGGACACGGCGGAGTGGACTAAAATTGCCAAGGCTCAGTCCGAAATTTCGGAAACGGCTTTAAAATATGAGGAATACGCCGAAGTCGAGCGGCAAAAGCAACAGGCAGAGGAGGTCGTCAAAGACGAATGCGACCTTGAAATGAAGGAGCTTTTGTACGCAGAAATCGAAGATTGCAAGACAAAGCTCGAAACGCTCGAAGAGGAGCTTAAAATACTTCTATTGCCCAAGGACAAAAACGACGACCGAAACTGCATAGTTGAAATCCGCGGCGGAGCCGGCGGAGAGGAAGCGGCGCTGTTTGCTTACGAGCTTTACAGAATGTATATCAACTACTGCGAGCGGCACAGGCTTAAAATAGAGCTTGTGGACATAAACGAAACCGAACTCGGCGGACTTAAAGAGGTGGTTTTCAACGTCAACGGCAAAGACGCATACAAACAGTTGAAGTTTGAAAGCGGCGTTCACCGCGTTCAGCGCGTGCCCGAAACCGAGTCGCAGGGGCGCGTGCATACCTCCACCGCGACGGTTGCCGTTCTTCCCGAGGCGGAGGACGTTGAAGTAGAGATAAAGGAAGAGGATATCCGCGTGGACGTTTACCGTTCGTCGGGCGCGGGAGGACAAAAGGTAAACAAGACCGAAACGGCAATAAGAATTACTCACTTCCCCACGGGAATTGTGGTAACTTGTCAGGACGAGCGCAGTCAGTTGAAAAACAAGGACAAAGCGTTTAAAGTACTTCGTTCGCGGTTGTACGATTTTTACAACTCTCAAAACCGTTCGGCATATGACGAACATAGAAAATCGCTTGTCGGCACGGGGGATCGAAGCGAACGCATTCGCACATATAATTTCCCCCAGGGCAGAGTTACAGACCACCGCATAGGGCTTTCGCAATATAACCTCACCGAGTTTATCATGGGTGATATCGAAAGTATGACGGAGGCTTTGGCTGTTGCGGAGCGCGAAGCTCAGCTTGCCGGAGAAGAATAAAATAGATTAATAGAGCGCCCCTCGGCATTTTTAATGCCGAGGGGCGCTCTATTAATATTTGAAATTAATTTTTATCGACGTATTTTTTCATCATTTCAAAAGTCGACTGAGAAATGACGTGTTCGAGTTCGCAGGCGTCGGCGTCGGCGTCGATTTCATTTACTCCGTGCATTTTCAAAAACCTGCCTATTATACAGTGTCTTTCGTATATGTCCTCGGCGTATTTTTCTCCGCTTTTTGTAAGGTATATGTGCAAACCGTCGCATTCGACGTGCCCAAGCGTCTGCAAAATTTTAACTGCCTTTTGCACAGCCGGCTGCGAAACGCCGATTTTGCGCGCTATTTCCACGCGATGAACAAATTCCGACTCGCGCGAAAGCAGCAAAATACATTCAAGATAATCTTCAAGCGATTTGTTGTGTTTCATAACTAAATTTTACAACAATTTTTACAATATGTCAACACTCGCTGCGATTACTTTATTGCAATCAGGTTTATTTACTTGCTCAAAAGATACTCTATGTAGTTGGTTGCCTCTTTCCTATTTTGTTTGTCCAGTTTTGAAAAAAGTGCCAGCCAGCTCTTTTCGTCGTCCGTCAACTCGCGCATGACGTTTACGCTGCCGAAGTCGTCCTCTCTGCCCAAAAGATAGTCGCAGGATACTTCGAAAACGTTGGCAAGCGCGCATATGCACTTTGCCGAAGGCTCGACTTTTCCGCTCTCCCAAAAATTTACCGCCTTGGGGCTTACGCCGACTTCCTTTGCCAACGTTCTTTGGCTTATATGCATTTCTTCCCGTAACTGTTTAATTCTGTACATAATATTTTTCCGTTTTTTATAGATATTATGGAAAAATTTTACTCAATTTTAATTGACAATTACCTTTTTTACTTATATACTTTAATAAAGTGTGTAATATATTACACATAAAAGAAAAAGGAGATAGAAAATGAAAAAGGCAGTTGCAGCGGTTGTTACCGCATTGTTGACAATAATGTTGTGCGTATGCATGACGGCTTGTTCAACGGGTATTGTAGGCACTTACAAGTTCGAATCTATGAGTATGGTTTCGGGCGGACTCAGCGTAGAAATCAAAGCAGGACAGGAGTATAATGGCGTTAAGGTAAGCGAAGACGCATATAAGCTCGAAGTCAAAGGCGACAATACTTTTGTTCTTTCTATCAACATGGGCACCGAAGCAAGCGTTGAAGGAACATGGGAAGAAAAAGACGGCAAATATTATTTTACCGCTGAAGGTGAAGAAATGGAAGTAACTCTTGACGGTTCAAAGGTTATTTTCGAGCAGGACGGCGCTAAAATAACTCTTAAAAAATAATTTTATAAATAAAAGCACCGACGCGTACCGCGTCGGTGCTTTTTCAGTTTACGGGAAAAACGTTGGTTATTTTGTCGTGGGTAATTTCAACGGCAAAATACTTTACCTCGAAAAGATTTGCCGCCTTTGGATAAACCAATCCTGCGGCGCGGCTTTCGGCGTGTTCCGCATAGAATTTTTCGGTCGGAACAGTAACCGAAACAAAATCTCCCAAATATTCCTTTAAAACGGGCGCGCGGTCTTGCAATTCTTCCGAAAGATATTTTTTATAGTCGCCGCAGGTAAGCACGCTTTCGAAAAAAGCAAAGTGCAAAATATTTTTTTCCGGCGCTCGCGTTTCCGTCGTCTTGCTTGAAATAAGCGTAAGCTTTTGCCCGTCGTATGCGTATTCGCATTCGGCTTTGGCGGCTGTGCAGGTTTCAAACGCCGCGCGTATTTTCAAAAGCTCGTCAAACTCGGCGGACTCTATTTCGTTCATAAAAATCCGCTCTCCCCTGTCCGAAATCAAAAATAGCATATTGCCGCCGTAGATTGCAAGCACGGGCATATTACTTAAAACTTTTTCCTCAAACCTCGCGTTTGCAAATCGCGCGGGCAATGTGAACAGCTCGTATTTTTCTCCTTCTACCGAAAGGTACACTCCGCCCTGCGAGAACAGCGTAATCAAATTTCCGCAAAAGCGCGTTTGAAAAATCACGTCGAGTTTAAGCCCCTTATTTCCGTACTCGCGTATGTAAATGAGCGCTTCGTCGGGCATAAGATATACGTCCATAAACGGGGGAGGCGCGGTAAGCAGTTTTTCGTTTATAAAAAAGTTTACGGGCTGTAAGTTTTCACCGGGTACAATTTCCGCCAGAACACTGTCTTTTATGTCTATTTCCACGCTGCGCTCGAACGAGTCTATTCCGCCGACGTACAGTCCGTTTAGTTTTAATATCGCGGGCTTGTACGATAAAAAGTAAATTCTCATAATTTTCCTCGACAACGTTTTTTATTATTTAATGAATACGTTACGAAAATTATGTCAATATTCTGTCTGTAACAAAAAATTTTTATCAAGGAGATTGTGTCGATGACAAAAATCAACGGCTACACCGAGGAAGAAGCCAAGCATTTGGTGGAATATATAAGCGAGGGCAAAAAGAAAGGCAAAACTCTTTCCGGCTTGTTTTTGAGCTATGCGCAAAAGACGGGCAGGGCAAAGGGCAGCGTAAGAAATTACTATTACTCGCTTTTAAGGCTTACGGGGGACGAAAGGGTTAAAAAGATGCTTTCGGGCAAAAATTTGAAAGCCGAAAAAATACTGCCATTCTCCGAGGAAGAAACAGACAGAATTTTAAAAGAAATTTTGACGCAGAAGAGCAGGGGAATATCCGTGCGCCGCGCCGTGCTCAATCTTTCGGGCGGGGACGACAAACTTATGCTAAGATATCAAAACAAGTACCGCAACGTGGTTGTAAAGCAGCCCGAGCGTATTCAAAGGCTTATGCGTGAATGCGGTTTAGGGGCAGGAGAGGACGGCGCAAGAAAACGTATCGAGGACGAAATAAACAGCCTGTACGACAAACTTGCCGCATCGTTAAAGGAAGAAAACAAGCGCCTTTCGACGCTTATAAAGCGTTTGACCGACGAAAATGCGCTTTTGCGGTTGCAGATACGCAACAGTTAAAAATATTGCCGCGGACAAGAGTCCGCGGCAATATTTTTTAGTTGGATTGTTGGGGTTTAGAAGGTTTCTTATCCTTTTCTCCGCCCTTGCTTTCAAGATCTTCTAACTTCTTGTCAATATAACATTCGGCTTTTTCCATAATGTCCTCCTGATTTTTCTTGACAAGGTTCAAAAGTTTGCAGTTGTTGGCAACAAGCAAAGCTCCGCCTGCCATACCAACGGCAAGTCCGAAAATAAACTTTTCCACTTTTTTCTCCTTTAAGGGCATTCCCTTAATACAAGTATGGGTAAAAATGCGAGGGGTATAATAGTTAAATTATGGAATTTGAAGCATTTATCGAAATATGCTTGTAAATTTAAGTTTCGTCTGCTATAATACCCCTATGGAAAGATACGTTGCTTTCGATATAGGCGATAAGAGAATAGGCGTAGCCATCTCAGACCCGTTCAATACCTACGCGCTTCCGTCCGAAACGTATTTCAGAAAAAACTTTAAAACCGACGTTTGTGCTTTGGCAGAGTTGGCTAAAAGCAAGGGCGCAACAGCAATAATTTGCGGTATGCCCGTCAATTTCGACGGTTCGGAAAGTGTTCAAACGGAAAAAACCGCGCGGTTTATTCAGGCGCTCGAAGCCGAAACCTCGATTCCCGTAATTTTAGAGGACGAGCGGTTTACGACAAAAATGGCGCACGAAACGCTTATAAGCGAGGGTATGCGCAGGGAAAAGCGGAAAAATTATGTTGACGCACTTGCCGCTGCCAATATTTTGGACGGGTATCTTGCTAAAATAAATAAAAAAGGAGTTTAACATGAGCGAAGAAAAGGATGTTGAAGAGTTGGAGCTTGACGAGGAGGTTATCGAGCTTATCGACGACGACGGCAAAGTTATAAAGTTTAAAATTCTTGACGTAACCGAGTACAAAGGTGAAAAATACGCGCTGCTTCTTGCGGCGGAACCCGACGAGGAAATTGCCGAGGACGAGGTGGTAATTTTCCGTCTGAACGAAGATGAACAGGTGCTCGAACCTATCGAGGACGACGCGCTTTTGGAAGAAGTTTTCGAGTTTTATCAACAGGAAACCGACGGTGAAGAGGAAATAGAAAGCTAAAATAGGCTTGAAACTGCCTAAATAAGCAAATTTATTAAAAATACTTGACGATAAATATCTTTTGTTATATAATTCAAGTGATTAAATCGAGATTTCAAGGAGAAACTCTATGTCTAAAAATATCAAACGCTTAATTTCATTTATTATTGCAACTACGATGTGCGTCGGCGTTATTTCGCTCTCGGCTTGCTTCGGCGGCGAGCAGGGACCCCAAGGAGAACGCGGCCCTCAGGGCGAGCAGGGTATCCAGGGCGAAAATGGAGAAAACGGCGTTACTCCTCACGTTGGAGAGAACGGTAATTGGTGGATAGGTACAACCGATACAGGCGTTCCGGCTCGCGGAGAAAGCGCAGGTATCAGCCCCCATATCGGAGAGAACGGCAATTGGTGGATAGGTACCGTTGACACCGGCGTAAAAGCTGCCGGTCAAAACGGACAGGACGGTCAGGACGGCAAAACTCCGTACATAGGAGAGAACGGCAATTGGTGGATAGGCAACGAAGATACCGGCGTAAAAGCCAAGGGCGAAGCTTCCGATGCGGCGACCTGGCTTTTGGGTGTGGACACGCCCTCTTCAACCGAAGGAAAGGACGGAGATTTCTTTATCAATACTCTTACATATAACCTCTATCATAAGGAAAAGGGAGTTTGGGTATTTATCTGCAATATCGGCAACGACAGCGGTATAGGTACTTGGGACGGTAAAATACCCGGTTGGCAGGCACCCTATCTTACCGAAGAGGAAATTATTGCCAACAGACCCGTTTCTTATGTTGTAAACGAGAGCGCTAAAACTATCGAGTTGCATAACGTCGACGCGTTTGCGTGGTTTGCATATCGTTCGGTTGTCGCAACCGAGGGTTACGACGGTTGGACTATTTCGTTAAAATGCGATATCGACCTCAACAACCAAATGTGGGTTCCCATTGGGCTCGGTGCGCGTTCGAATGCGCCCGGCGTAGCTTTTAAGGGCACGTTTGACGGAGAGGGACACACTATATATAATCTCAACAGTGCAAAGTTCTACGACGCTATTCACTACGGAGATTATGAGGTATATATTTCCGCAACGGAAACGGAAACGCACAACGGCTATTATATTCCCTATAAAAACGGTGACGTAACGGCAAACATTCCCCTTTTGATTGATAACAGCGAATCTCGCGAAGAGAAGATACACGACTTTTCGTACGGTCTTTTCTCTACGGTTGAAAACGCTACGATTAAAAATCTCAACATCGAAAACGTAAATATCAGCTTGGGTCGCAAGCACGTCGAGGGCGCTCCCGCCGAAGAATATATCGAGGGCGGCAGCGTAGGCGCAATCGTCGGCTATGCTCACGGCTCGCTTACTCTCACTAATTGCAGAGTGGGTTCCGAAAACGGCAACGATATAATAGGACACAGCAACTGCGTCGGCGGACTTGTGGGCAGAGCTTACGGCGGTTCGGACGCATCGGGTATGCAGGGACCTTACCTTCCCCTGAACATATCCAACTGTACAAACCATGCAGACCTCGGCACCACGGGCTACGGAGAGAAGGGCGGAATTATAGGACATCCTGCTTACTTTGATTTACTCAACGTTATAGACTGCACAAACAAAGGTGACATCTGGGGCTTCTATGCCGGCGGTATAGTCGCTTACAGAGGTGAGGGCACGTCTCCCACAGGCGGTGCGGTTACGTTCAAAAACTGCGAGAATTACGGAAATATAAAGAGTAATGCTTATGCCGGCGGTATAATTGCTTACAGAAGCGGTACGGCTATCACAAACACTAACTTCTTTATGTTCAAAGATTGCTCGAACTTCGGCAATATAACGGCAGACGCAGCTACGGTAAACACTATGAGGGAAGATTCCGATTTGGTTTATCTCGGCGGAATTGCAGGCTACATTCAGCTCAATAATGCTGCCGGCGTTGTTACAAACTGTATGAACTACGGCAACATTGACGTCGCAGTCACGGACACCAACCAGCTTAGCGGCAAAACATTCTATGTCGGCGGCGTATTCGGATATATGGGCGTCGATATGTCGAAAGCTTCGCTTACCTTAATGTGCGGCAGTTGCGGGGATATAAGTGTAACTTGGGAAAACGCAACGCAGGACGTTTTGGCTAATAACCTCGGGTTTGTAAGTAAGGCTATAGGTCAGCAAATGCAAAGCGGTTCGGCTCCTGCAGGCAACGAACCCATTAACATAGTATATCTTATCGAGTCAGGCTCGTTAAGTTTACCTACTGTTTAATAATAAGCAAATTTTAAAGCGGCGCGGTTGCGCCGCTTTTTTGCATTTGAAGTTAAATTATTTTTCAAAAACGGTGTAAACCGCTTTACAAATAATTTAAATTTTGCTAAAATATCAACGCTATAAATTCACACTCGAAGGGCGGACGCTCCGTGGCGGTAAATCTTTCTATGCCGCAATAAGCGTCGTAAGCCGCGCCTTCGGGGAGGTAAAACGGAGGAATTAAAATGGCAGTTATATCAATGAAACAACTGCTCGAAGCGGGCGTACACTTCGGGCACCAGACAAGAAAATGGAACCCCAAAATGTCGAAATACATCTACGCCGCTCGTAACGACATTCATATTATCGACTTGCAGCTCACGGTGGAACTCATCGAAGAAGCTTACAAGTTCGTTTGCGACAGCGTAAAAGAAGGCAAAAACATTCTCTTTGTCGGTACAAAAAAACAGGCGCAGGACGCCGTTAAGGAAGAGGCTGAGCGTTGCGGTATGTACTATGTCAACTCGCGCTGGCTTGGCGGTACGCTTACAAACTTCAAGACCATTCGCACCCGTATCGACAGAATGGTTAAAATCGAAAAAATGGAACAAAACGGAGAGTTCGAGCTTCTGCCCAAAAAGGAAGTTGCTAAACTCAAAGAAGAATACGACAAGCTTCAGACCAACCTCGGCGGTATAAGGGATATGGGCAAGCTCCCCGGAGTTATGTTCATTGTCGACCCCCACAACGAGGATATCGCGGTTGCGGAAGCGCGCAAACTCAACATTCCCATCGTGGCTATAACCGACACCAACTGCGACCCCGACGAAATCGATTATGTAATTCCCGGCAACGACGACGCTATCCGTGCAGTCAAGCTCATTTCGTCCGTAATCGCAAACGCAGTTATTGAAGCTAATCAGGGAGAAACCCCCGTTCTTCCCGTGGACGACTCGGCTGAACCCACTTCTATCGAAGAGGTAGTTGCAAACGCCGAAGAAGCTGTTTTGACCGAAGTCAAAGAGGAAGAGAGCGAGCAGCCCAAAAAGACTGTAAGAAGAAAGAAGACGGAATCCGTCGAGAAAAAGGCAGAGTAAGGAGGATATTATTATGGCATTTACCGCTAAGGACGTAATGGAGCTTCGCGAAAGAAGCGGAGCAGGTATGCTCGATTGCAAAAAGGCGCTTGCAGACGCTGACGGAGATATGGAAAAGGCAAGCGAGCTTTTGAGAGAGCGCGGCATTGCAAAGGCAGTCAAAAAGGAAGGCAGAATTGCTGCAGAGGGCGCGGTAGGCGCATACGTCGACGAAAAGAACGGCATTGGCGTGCTTTTGGAAATCAACTGCGAAAGCGACTTTGTTTCTCGCGGAGATAAGTTCCACGGAATAGTCGACGCCGTTGCTAAGACGGTTGCAGAAAACCTTCCCTCCGACGTTGAAGCGCTTAACGTTTGCACCGTTGAAGGCGTTACCGTAAAGGATTACATTACTAATATGACGGCTGTCATAGGTGAAAAAATAAGCATCCGCCGCTTTGAAATTTACAAGACGGCAGGTAAAATAGAAACTTATATTCATATGGGCGGCAAGGTCGGCGTTATGGTCGAAGCTGTCGATTTCGTTGCAGGCAACGAAGAAACGCTTCACGACGTAGCTTTGCAGATTGCCGCAGCTAAGCCTCTGTATCTTGTCGAAAGCGACGTTCCTCAGGAGGTTCTTGCAAAGGAAAAAGAGATTATGCTCGTTCAGATGCAGGGTGACCCCAAAAACGCAAACAAGCCCAAGAACATTCTCGAAAAAATTATCGACGGAAAAATGGGCAAGTACTATTCCGAAATCTGCCTTATGGAGCAGCCTTTTGTAAAGGACGACAGCCAAAAGATAGCGCAGGTTATCGGTAACAAGTTCAAGGTAGTTCGTTTTACCCGTTTTGAAATGGGTGAAGGTCTTGAAAAGAAGAGCGAGAACTTGCAGGACGAAGTTGCAAAACAAATCGAA
Source organism: uncultured Christensenella sp. (assembly GCA_910585685.1). Classification (GTDB taxonomy): domain Bacteria; phylum Bacillota; class Clostridia; order Christensenellales; family Borkfalkiaceae; genus Coproplasma. Next base: position 65,908 of record CAJUEO010000004.1, on the reverse strand, counting down.
GCAATGAAGAAATAATTAATTACCCGTGTTCGGCATGCGCCGTGCACGGGTTTATTTTTGAAATTAAAGTTTATAGCATATTGACAAATTTTGTAAAATAATGTAGAATATATATAGACATATTGAATATGAAAAAAAGGAGATAAGGTTATGTTATTCGGTACACCCACGACGCTCAATATCAGAAAAGCCAAGGCAATTACTGAAAAGTTTTTCAAGAAGGATTTGAATTTAAGCAACGTTGATTCCAAAATAAACGGCAACGGCATTCAGATTTGCGCAAGCGACGTTACAATTTTTGATTACGAGGTGCTCTACCTCGGCGTTTGCTGCTTTGAATCGGGATATATGTCCTTTGCAATCGACTTTGACAGCCCCCTTACCGCGCCCACACAGGAGCTCTACGACGCTTTGAACGCGTTCAACAAAGCGAGCGCAGGCTGGAAGGCGTATTTCGACGAGGACAGTATTAACTTCGACTATGAAGTGGATACCGTAAACAACGATACATACGAGGATAATATCCGCGGCGCGTTGCACAGAATTTTGAGCGACGACACCAAAAAGCTGTTTCAGCCCATTTTCAAATATATGATTAAAGCAGAATAATAAGTATAATATTGCCCCGTGTAAACTTTGTTTATACGGGGCATAATTTTATGGGAATATTTGTCAATAAGGTTGCATTTTGTTGCGATATCTGTTAGAATTAATTGAGTATGATATAAGGAGCATTTTATGTTGCCTAAATATAAAAGGGTACTGATAAAGCTTTCGGGTGAAGCTCTTGCCGGCGCACAGGGTACCGGCATTGACGAAAACGTAATTTCCGGCGTTGTAGAGCAAATTGCCGAAATTCATAATTTGGGAGTCGAGATAGCTCTTGTAATAGGCGGCGGCAATTTCTGGCGCGGCAGACAGGGCAAACAGATGGAGCGCACTACCGCCGACCATATGGGTATGCTTGCAACGGTTATGAACTCGCTTGCGATGATGGACGCGTTGGAGCGCCGCGGCATTCAGACGCGCGTTCAGACGGCGCTTATTATGACAAGTCTTGCCGAGCCCTATATTCTTCGCAAAACTTTGCACCACTTTGAAAAGGGCAGGGTGGTAATTCTTGCCTGCGGCACGGGCAATCCCTATTGCTCGACAGATACGGCTGCGGCGCAGCGCGCCTGCGAAATTCAAGCCGACGTTTTGCTTATGGCAAAGAATATCGACGGAATTTACGATTCCGACCCCAAGCTTAACCCTGCGGCAAAGAAATACGACCATATCAAATATATTGACGTTATTAAAGAAAACATTAAAGCGATGGATACAACCGCCGCTACAATGTGTATGGAAAACGATATTCCCGTCATTGCTTTCGGGCTTGACGAGAAAAACTCGATTGTCAACGCCGTCTGCGGCAAGCATTGCGGCACGGTAATCGACAACAAATAAAAAGGGAGTAAAACTATGATAGACAACGAGCAGGTCGAAGAAATTTTATTGGTTCTCGACGACAAACTTACAAAAACTCTGGACGTTTTAAAGGAAGAGTACGCGGCTGTCCGTGCCGGCAGGGCAAACCCCCATATCCTCGATAAGGTGATGGTGGACTATTACGGCGCGCCTACGCCCATTCCCCAGACTTCGAATATTTCCGTGCAGGAGGGCAGATGCCTCGTTATTTCCCCTTGGGACGTGTCCCTTCTCAAAGGTATAGAAAAGGCTTTGCAGCAGTCGAATATAGGTATAACTCCCACTAACGACGGCAAGGTTATCCGCCTCGCTTTCCCTCAGCTTACCGAGGAGAGAAGGCGCGAGCTTTCCAAACAGATAAAAAAGATGGGTGAGGACGCAAAGGTTGCCGAGCGCAATATACGCCGCGACGCTTTGGAATCGCTCAAAAAACTTAAAACCGACAAGGTTCTTTCCGAGGACGAATACGCCGCTTGCGAAAAGGACGTTGAAAAAGCGGTAGCCGACGCTATTTCAAAAATTGAAAGCGCGGTTGCTGCCAAGGATAAGGAGATAATGACCGTTTAATGCCCAGCCTGAATATTCCGCGCCACGTTGCGGTAATAATGGACGGCAACGGCAGATGGGCTAAAAAGCGACTTATGCCCCGTTCGTTCGGGCATAAATCGGGTATGGACGCTATGATAAAGCTTGCCGAGTGCGCTCAGGACTGCGGCGTAAAATATCTTACCGTCTATGTTCTCTCCACGGAAAACTTTAAAAGACCCAAGGAAGAGATCGAAGCGCTATTTGAGCTTATCCGAAAATATTTTACCGAAAACGTCAAAAAGCTTTACGCGCGCGGCGCAAAAATAAGGATAATAGGCGATTTGTCTATTCTTCCCGAGGATATACGAAAGACTTTGGAAGAAAGTCAAAAAACAATGCCCGAAACCGCCGAGTTTACTTTGGTTTTCGCTATAAACTACGGTTCGCGCAGTGAAATATTAAAAGCCGTAAACCGCGCCGTAGAGGGCGGCAAAGCTGTTGACGAAGAGCAGTTTGCAAACTATCTTTATACTGCCGACATACCCGACCCCGACCTTATAATACGGACGGGCGGAGAAAAGCGGCTGTCGAATTTTCTTGTATATCAGGCGGCTTATGCCGAACTATATTTTACAAACGTCTATTTTCCCGACTTCAATAAGCGGCAATTTTTAAAGGCTTTGGAAGAATATTCAAAGCGTGAAAGGCGTTTTGGAAACATTTAATTTTAAAGGTGCTAATTTTGGAACAGACAGTAAAAAATGAACAACAGACGCAAAAACGTAGCTTGACTTCGTTTCAGAAAAGAACAATTACCTCGGTAATTTACGTTGTGGTGTGGCTTGCGCTTTGCGCATTAAAGTGGGCTACGCCCTGGGGCAACGTTGCCGGCGGTTGGGGCGCACTGGGTTTTGACGCGGTTTTCGTGGCTATTTCGGTCATCGGTGCCTATGAATTTATGCGAGCTATCGAGAAAACAAACGGCGGCGCGTTCCGTTTTTCAACGCCGCAGCGCTCGTTTACAATTGCGTTTTGCGCGGTTACGGTACCGCTCTACGTCATAATGGAAATGATTCCCCAAACCCAAGGTTCGGGTATGCTCGCGGTTGCCTGCGCGTTCATAGTGTATATGCTCTTTCTTGCGGCAACTTCGGTTTTCGACCCCGAGCAAAGCACGGTCAAGGGCACGATATACTGCGTGTTCTGTATGCTTTATTGCGGAGTGTTTTCAACAATACTTGCCGCAAACAATCATTTAACGGTAAATTCAATGGCGGCAATACTCGTGCTTTCTATATGTCCCGTTCTGACGGATACGGGCGCATACGTAGTCGGTTCGCTGTTGAAAAAATATATTCCCTTTAAGCTCGCACCCAAGCTTTCCCCCAACAAAACGGTAATTGGCAGTATCGGCGGCTTGATAGGCGGTCTGCTCGGCGGACTTATGTGCTATTACGTCATATTCTATCTCGGCGCGTATATGGACGCTACAACTCTTGTCACGCGCAGCACTAATTTCAGTCCGCTTTTATCGTTCATTCTCGTCGGACTTTGCTCGTCGGTAGTTTGCCAAATAGGCGATTTATTTGAAAGTGCGGTAAAGCGCGAGTGCAAAATTAAGGATATGGGCACGCTCTTGCCCGGTCACGGCGGAATTTTGGACAGGTTTGACAGCACGTTGTTCTGCGGAGTAGTAATTTTATTGAGCTTCGGAACGATAATTTAATTGTTTTTAACTAAATATAAAATATATTAATGCCGCGGAAGCGGCATTTTGTCATTAAATAAAAATTTTCGGGTATAATAGTTATGAAAAAGATTGCTCTGATAGGTTCGACGGGTTCGATAGGAAGGCAGGTTCTCGACGTTGTGCGAAGCCATTCTTCGCAGTACAAAATAGTCGCGCTTATTGCAAACAGGCTTTCTGCCGAGCTCGAATGCCAAATCGCAGAGTTTGCTCCCCAATTCTGGGCGGCGGCTTGCGAGGATAAAGCAAAGGCGGTTGAAATTGTCGCTCAGTGCGACGCGGACGTTGTTTTCAATGCCGCAGGCGGCTTTTCGGGGCTTGAATACAGCCTTTGCGCTATTAATTGCGGCAAAACGCTTGCGCTTGCAAATAAGGAAACGCTTGTCTGCGGAGGTAAACTTGTAACCGACCTTGCAAATAAACGCGGCGTTGAAATTATTCCCGTCGACAGCGAGCATTCTGCAATCTGGCAGTGCCTCGGCTATGACCGCGGCGCACAGTTCGAAAGGCTGATTATTACAGCAAGCGGCGGCGCGTTCAGGGGCTATACTTCCCAGATGCTTGAAAAAGTTACGCCGCAACAGGCGTTAAATCACCCTACCTGGCAAATGGGCAAAAAAATTACTATCGACAGCGCCACGCTTATGAACAAGGGCTACGAGGTAATAGAGGCTCACGAGCTGTACAACGCGCCCTATTCCAAAATTCAGACTGTAATTCAGCCCGACAGCGTGGTGCATTCCCTCGTTGAATTTTGCGACGGCGCGGTAATGGCTCAGCTTGGTACGCCGAGTATGCTCGTTCCCATTCAGCTTGCTTTAAGCTATCCCGAGCGGCATAGTACGGGCGTTAAAAAGCTTGATTTTGCCCGTGCTTTTTCGCTTGAATTTTTGCCTGTAAACGCCGTGGACTATCCTCTTTTCAATCTTGCGCTGGAATGCGGCAATAGCGGCGGCACTATGCCTTGCGTCTTAAACGCGGCGGACGAGGTGGCAGTCGAAGCATTTTTAGACAATAAAATAAAATTTACTCAAATATATTCAGTGGTGGCGGAAAGCGTATCAAGCTTTGCGCGCGAGGAGATTACAAGCTATACTCAGCTTGAACAGATTGACTCTGCGGCGCGAGATAAGGCGCGGTACGTCGTCAATAAACTAATAAATTAAAGGACTTAATGATACTTTCAGCAACTTCCGTACTTGCAACAGTTGGCTCTGTCCTTCTTGCAATTCTCATTCTGCTTGCAATGATAACCATACACGAGTTTGGTCATTATATTGCCGGTAAAATTCTTAAATTTAAAATAAACGAGTTTGCAATAGGTTTCGGACCTAAGCTATTTAAGCGCACGTCGAAAAAGACGGGTGAAATTTTTTCGATACGCGCGCTGCCACTCGGCGGTTTTTGCGCGTTTGACGGAGAGGACGGGACTGACGGCACCCAAGAAAGCGAAAACGCGTTCAACAATAAAGCCCCTTGGAAGCGGATAATAGTGCTTATTTCCGGACCTTTAATGAACTATGCGCTTGCGTTGCTTTTGATAATTGTTTCAATGTTTGCGTTCGGGCAAATGGTCTTTCGCATAGGCGGAGTGCAGGAGTTCAAAACCGAGGAAGAGGCGGCAATTTATCGGGAGTACAGCTTTGAAGAAAACGACCTTATTTTAAAGGTCGATGGCAAAACGGTATATCTCGTAACCGATATGATGAACGCGTTAAACGGAAAAAAGCAGGGGGAAAACGTTACTTTTCTCGTAAATCGCGGCGGAGAAGAGATGGAAACGGTAATAAAACTGCGTGAAGATTGCAATTTTGAAAGCTCGTCGCAGGTAAGCAGGTTATGGCGCGCTGTCGGGCTTGGCACCGTCATACGCGAGGAGGGAGAGTATTGGAACGTTTTCGCGGAAAATTACCGCTACTCCTTTTTTGAAACGCTGGGCAATTCATTTGTCTACTCGTTCAAGGTTGCAGGCACAATATTTCAGGTGCTTGGAGAACTATTGACGGGCAAACTTTCGTTGACTGCAATGGGCGGACCGGTAACGACGATAAAGCTAACTTCGCAGATAGCCGCGCAAAGCGCGCAAAGCTTCTTTGAGATAGCGGCGTATATAGGCGTAAACCTTGCCGTGTTCAACTTGTTGCCTATACCGGCGCTCGACGGCAGTAAGGTTATTTTCTGTTTGATTGAATGGGTTTTCAGAAAGCCCGTACCGCGAAAGATAGAGGCAATAATTCACGCCGTGGGATTTTTCCTCATTATAGGCTTTGCTATTCTAGTCGACGTTTTACAGTTTGTCAGATGTTAAAATAAACGCCTCGCGCAATTGCGCGAGGCGTTTATTTATAAGCTCTTTAAAGTTGAATATTTATTGATTTGCGATTTGAAATTACTTGACGAAAGCAGCAGAACCGCGACTACGGTAACAAGCAAAATTTCGGGTATTATGTACATACATTGATATACGAACGAGTAAAAATACGCGTTTGCAAGCAGAGGTATTTCGTATTCCTCGGCAAAGCCTGCGCCGTACGAGCCGAACGCAAAAACTCCTGCGAAGTAGTGGCACAAAAATCTAAACGTGCCGCCTATTACGGCGCCCAAGGTTATTTGTGCGCGCATTTTACCCTCAAAAAATCCGAATCCGCGGATACAGCCCACAAGCCCTATTGCCGAATAAGCCACCGCATAGTCGAGCGCGAACTGTGCCGGATGAATAATCCACGGGTCCTGCAACGCCTGCAATGTGCCGAGAATAAAGCCTGCAAGTATGCCCTTTTTCGCGCCGAACATAAACGAGTAGAGCATAAGAGGCAGCATCGAAACAAAGGTAATGCTTCCGCCCATAGGCAGCCTGAAAATTCTTACATATGATAGCGCGAAGCTAAGCGCGACGCAGACTGCGGCAAACGCAATCGAGCGAGAGGTAAAGGGTTGACTGTTCCTGTCCGAAAAAAAGGCAAGCACGACAATTGCGGCGGTAATAACGCAAGCCGAAATGTACAGCCCGACGTCACTGAAAGCTTCACCTGCCTCTCCTGTGGCGTAGTAACATACCATACAGATAATAACTGAGGTAAGCGCTGCGCCGCAAACCGCCGCGCAAACTATTTTCGTCAGCTTTAAGGGCTTTACGGCAATTGCTATTGCGCTTGCTATAACCGCAATAACCATAACGAGTATGGGGTAGAACAGTATGGGCACAAGTGATTCTTCTCCTGCGGCAACTTCGACAAAATAGCAAGTCAAAAAGGTTGCTATAAAGGCGGTTGCAAATGTCAGCGCAATCACAATCCATATGCCGTTTATTATGGGAGAGGTCGCTTTTAGTTGTTCTTCGTTGTACTTTTTAGAAACTTTGCCGAATATAAGAGGATAAATTTTAGTTATTGCAAACGCGATAACCAGCGCAAGAGAAATCCACAGTGCAATTGTGCGGCAGGTATTTGTCAAACCGTCGAAGTTTGCAAAGTATCTGCGAGTGTCTTCGAGCATGGTGCCGAAAGAGAGTAGCGTAGAAACCATTTTTTACTCCTTTTACCGCCGAAAACATAAAAAAACGCTCCCAAAAAACAGGGAACGTAAGAAATTTCTCTTTGTACTATCGCTCAAGCATGACCTTGCCGATTCAAAGGGTATAATCTCAGCCCGTATTAAAATTTTACGGACACCCCCGACGGTATTAAACTAATTAAATTATAATTGAAAATATTGGCAAAGTCAATTGAAATTTATAATTTTTTGCGCTATAATTAAAGTCGAGGTAAAAATATATGTCTTATAACTTTTTTGCGTTTATCGACAGAATGAAATATATAAAGCGCTGGCAGCTTATGCGCTCGGTTCGCGACGAGAATATTATGGAGCATTCTCAACAGGTGGCTATGTTTGCGCACGCGCTTGCGGTTATCAACAACAAAGTAATGGGCGGCAATGCAGACTCGGGGAAGGCTGTGCTGTACGCCGTATATCACGAGTGCAGCGAGGTAATGACGGGGGATTTGCCCACGCCCATAAAGTATTTCAACAACTCAATTCACGGCGCGTACAAACAGCTCGAGGACAGGGCTGTGGACAAGCTTTTGACAACCTTGCCCGACGAACTCAGCTTGGAGTTTGCGTTAAGTATGAAGCCAGACTGCGACTGTTTGGAGTATAAGCTTATGAAAGCGGCGGACAGGCTTGCCGCATACGTCAAGTGTTTGGAGGAGCTGCGTTGCGGAAATTCCGAGTTTGCCAAGGCAAAAAAGAGCATTGAGGACGATTTAAAAAGCAGAAAAATGCCCGAAGTCGACTACTTTTTTGAAAACTTTATTCAAGGGTTTTCTTTGACTTTGGACGAACTTGAAGATATGTAATAAAAATATTAACCCCACTCCAATGCGTCGGAGTGGGGTAGTGTTTATATTTAGTTTTGCTTTTCGGAAATCGCCTCCACACGGGCTTTTCAAAAGCAAATCGGCTTATAAGCCTTGCAGTACGGCATTGCTACTGCATCAAAACCGCTTTGGAATCAGATTTCCTCCGTAAAATTGTACATTGGAGTTTACCTTCCTTATCTTTCTACCGTCTTGGCGAAGTAAAGTTTCATAATCTTTACCTCCTTAACAATTGAAGATTTGCGTAAGTTCCTGCGTTTATAGACCGCCGTCTGTTTCACAGCATTGACCCGCTTTCGCGGCTACTTTTCTTTCATAGTGCTTACCTCTGAATTAAAATGTTGACGTCTAACATTTTTTGTAAGTATATTTCCTTTTGTACTTACATTGTAGCATAAAATTTTTATTTGTCAATACTTTTTTTAAAAATTTTTTAAAAATAATTTTTTCGGGGATAATTGCTTTATTTTTTTTGTGATAAAAGTTATAATCTAATGGTGACAAAAAGTTAAGAGGTGTACTAATGTTTGAAGGAAATTCGGCGCTCGGTTTTTGTATGGTTTTGGCAATAATTTTGCTGACTACTAAAATTTTGGGTCTTGTTTTCAGAAAAATCGGGCTTCCGCAGGTGCTCGGTTACATAATTGCAGGCATTTTAATAGGTCCGGCAATTTTCGGAGATTTTTGCGGCTTTTCGCTTATCGGCTTCGAGGGCAAGGAATACTTTACTTTGCTCGCTATGCCCGAAGAAAACGCGCTCGGCATTTTTGCTAAAATCGGCGTGTTGCTCTTGATGTTCTCCACAGGGCTTGAAACAAACATAAAAGAGCTTAAATCCGCCGGTCTTGCTTCCACGCTTATTGCCTGCGCCGGCGTTGCAATTCCCATGGTATTGGGTATTTTGATTGCTTTGCCGTTCAGTGATTTGGGTCTGGGCGTTACAAATATCTATAATTGTATCTTTATAGGCGCTATTTTGACCGCAACTTCAGTAGCAATTACGGTATCGGTGCTTAAAGAACTTGGCAAAATCAATACAAAGCTCGGTACCACAATAGTTTCCGCCGCTATTATAGACGACGTAATCGGTATTATTGTGCTTTCGATAGTTACTGGTATCGCACAGGCAGGTGATGCGTCCGACTTGACGGGCTTTGAGTGGTTCAAAGCGCAGTGGTGGGGCACGGTAATTTTGATTATTGCGTTCTTTATTGTGGCTATCGCAGGCGGTTTCGGCATTTCAAAGCTGTTTAAATGGCTTGACAGCAGATGGCCCACAACCCACAGAATACCCGTATTCTCGCTCGCTGTGTGCTTCTTGTACGCGTGGGTTGCCGAAGAAGTTTTCGGCGTTGCCGATATTACGGGCGCTTTCCTTGCAGGTATAGTTCTTTCCACGGTACACCGCGCAAGCGAATATACCGACAAAAAAATAGAAGTCAATACATATACGATATTTGCGCCCGTGTTCTTTGCAAACATAGGTATTTCAAGTATTTCGTTTTCAGAGGGTATGTCGGGCTGGCTGTTCCTTTTTGCCGCTCTTGCCGTTCTTCTCGGACTTATCGGCAAAATCGTCGGCTGCGGCGCGGTTGCAAAGTGTTTTAAATATAATTGGCGCGAAAGTACCATTGCCGGCGTCGGAATGATGGCGCGAGGAGAGGTCGCGTTGATTGTTACGGGAAAAGCGATGGAGTCGGGCTTGCCTAAGGAATTTATGCTTATGACGGTGCTTTTGATACTCGTATCTTCCATACTTACGCCTATTTTCTTAAAGCTGTTGTACGGCAAAGACAAGGGGGAGTTCCCTCCCGAAGCAACAAAGGGCAGCGAGCAGGTGGACGGCACGGAAATGGGCAGCACGTCCTCGCAAAATTTGGGAACCTGATAAATATAATAAAAAACCTCGCAAATGCGAGGTTTTTTTGTTACTTTAACGGGAAAGCATCCAATTTTTGACGTCTTCTCTTGCTATGGGGGTTATATTTTCTTCAGGATACCGTGAAAGGCTTCCGCCATTGGTATAGATAAAATATCTTCCTTCGCGTGTTATGTATAAAGTCTCTTCGTATCCGTCGGGGTCACCCGGCTTGCCAAACGTGAATTTTTTATCTATTGTGGAGTTTTCGGTATCGTAAAGAATACTGTCAATTTCTTTACACATAATTATCTCCCTATCGATAAAATTTTATCATATAGTTATTTTTATGTCAAACTAAAACTTTTTGCCGCGCGGTGGATAAATTTTTTGTTAATTATTAAATATTTGTGTGAATAACGGCTTTAATTTTATTTAAAATTTGTCAAGTAAAAATGCTTGACAGACAGGCTGTTATGTTGTAAAATATTAATACTTATATGGACAAGATACCTTTTATAACGCTTTGGGACATTTACAAGGGGCTCTTAACCCCCACCCAGCGTGAAATTACCGACTTATATTTCAATTATGATTTGACTTTGTCGGAAATTGCCGAGCAGAAAGGTATTTCTCGTCAGGGTGTGTCAGAATGCTTAAACACCTGCAAAAGGCAGCTTGAAGAGTATGAAGAAAAGTTGCATTTTTCCGATTTGTTGTCGGAAATAGGCAAATGGGCTGCAAATTTTAAAGCCGAACACCCCGAGTTTGAAGGGGAGCTTTTAAAGCTTGAAAGCAATCTTGACAAAAACTACTCGGCGGAAGCTTTGGCGGCTTTAAAGGATAAGAGGAGCTAATGGGAGCGTTTTCATCGTTATCGGAGAGATTAAATCATATATTTTCAAAGCTCACGAAGCGCGGAAGGCTTACCGAGCTTGAAATTAAGACGGCTATGCGAGAGGTGCGCGTTGCGCTTTTAGAGGCGGACGTAAACATTCAGGTAGCCAAAAAGTTCTGTGCCGACGTTTCGGAAAAGGCTGTCGGGCAAAAAATATTGCAAAGCTTGAACCCTGCGCAGCAGGTTATTAAGATAGTTAATGAAGAGCTCATCGCGCTTATGGGCTCGTCAAATCAAAAGCTTGTCATCTCCCCCAAGCCGCCCACGGTTATAATGATGTGCGGTTTGCAGGGCGCTGGTAAGACAACCATGTGCGGCAAGCTTGCCGTAAATCTTAAAAAGAGCGGCAAAAAACCGCTTTTGGTTGCCTGCGATATATATCGTCCGGCGGCTATAAATCAGCTTAAAGTAGTGGGCAAAAACGCCGCTGCCGAAGTCTTTGAAAAGGGAACGCAAAACCCCGTCAAAACTGCAAAAGAAGCGGTGGAATACGCGCGGTCTATGGGCTTTGACACAGTCATAATCGACACCGCCGGTCGACTTGAAATAGACGAGCCCCTTATGCAGGAGCTGGAAAACATTAAAAAAAGCGTGGACGTCTCGGAAATTTTGCTTACCGTAGACAGTATGATGGGTCAGGTTGCCGTAAACGTTGCAAAAACTTTCAACGAGCGGCTTGAAGTTACGGGCGTAATTTTAACTAAACTCGACGGAGATACAAGGGGCGGCGCGTGCCTTTCGATTAAGGCGGTTACGGGCAAGCCCATAAAATATATCGGCGTCGGTGAAAAAATGGGGGATTTAGAGCCCTTCTACCCCGACAGAATGGCTTCGCGCATTCTCGGTATGGGTGACGTGTTGACGCTTATCGAAAAGGCGCAGGAAGCAGTAAGTGAAGAACAGGCCAAGCAGATGCAGAAAAAGATGCTTGAAAACAGCTTCACTTTGGAGGACTATCTCTTTCAGTTTGAAAGTATGAAAAAGATGGGCGGCGCGCAGGCGTTGCTTGCAATGATGCCCGGTATGGGCGGCAAGGTGAAAGCCGAGGACATTGACGAGAGCAGGATAGAGCGCACTAAGGCAATTATACTTTCCATGACAAAGAAAGAGCGCACCGACCCCTCGATTATAAACTCGTCCAGAAAGAAGAGAATAGCTCAGGGTTCGGGCACTACCGTGCAGGAAATAAATCAACTTTTAAAGCAGTTCGACCAGACCAAGCAGCTTATGAAACAGTTGAAAAGCGGCAAAAGAAGATTGCCCTTTTAACCGTAGACCCCAATATATGGCTTAATTAACGATAAAAAATAAAATTTATATAGCCGAGAGGCACAAGGAGTAAATACAATGGCAGTTAAAATGAGACTTACGAGAATGGGTGACAAAAAAAGCCCCTTCTACCGTGTAGTGGTTATCGATTCGAGAAAGGCGCGTTCGGGCGAGTATATCGACCAGGTCGGTTACGTTGACCCCCTCAAAACCCCTGCGGACATTCATATCGACGTAGAAAAGGCTAAAAATTGGCTTTCCAAGGGCGTTCAGCCTACCGAAACGGTAAAGAGCTATCTTGTTAAAGTCGGTGCTATGGAGCAGAGTTCTAAGCCCTCCGCACCCAAGACCAACGACAAGAAAAAGAAGGAATAATTTTAATTGGGGCGCATATATCCCTTAACTAACGCGCCCGAGGGAGCAAAAATGGAAGAAAATATTTTGAAGTTAGTCAAATACGTTGTAGAGACGTTTGCCGAGAAAAAGGACGTTATCGAGTACGTTCCCGAAGAGAAGGAGAACGTAATTGAAATTTGCGTTTATCTCGATTCGGGAGATATGGGCAAGGTTATCGGCAAGCAGGGCAAAATTGCCAAGGCTTTGAGAACGCTTGTCGGCGCTACCACGCCTCGCGGAGCAAAACGCTACACGGTTGAGATTAAAGAAAAGGTATAATAAATAGCCGGGCGCGTGCGCTCGGCTATTTGTAAAAGTTATTATGGAAAGGGATACTTTACAGGTTGCAGCAATTTTGAAGCCGCAGGGCATACGCGGTGAAATAAAAGTAAAGGTGCTTTGCGACGGCGCAGAGCATTTGAAGGATTTAAAACGCGTGCTTATCGACTCAGTCGAGTACGCGGTTTTGGGTATGCGCGGACAGGGTGAGTTTGCCTATTTCGCGTTGAAGGGCATTTTCGACAGAAACGCCGCCGAGCTTTTGCGCGGTAAATTTATCGACGCATATCGCTGTGATTTGCCCGAGCTGCCCGACGATACCTTCTATATTGCCGATTTAATCGGCTGTGAGGTGGTTACGGGATCGGGTGAAGCCGTCGGCAAGGTAATTTCTGTTACGCCTGCGCACACCGATATTTACACCCTGCAAAGCGACAAGGGTGAAATTAGTTTTGCCGCTGCGGACGGCGTCATCGAAAGCGTGGACGTTCAAAGCAAGACTATTACCGTCAACAAGAAAAGATTTAAGGAAGTTTCGGTTTGAAAATTACTGTTTTAACACTCTTTCCCGAAATGTTTGCGCCGTTGAAGGAGAGTATAATAGGCAGAGCGGTTGAAACGGGCAAGCTCGATTTGCAAATTGTAAATATACGCGACTTTGCCGAAAATAAACATTTCAAGTGCGACGACTACCCTTTCGGGGGCGGCGCCGGAATGGTTATGATGCCTCAGCCAATAGGTTCTGCAATAGATAGCGTAGACCCCGAACACAGGGCGCACAGAATTTATCTTTCTCCCAAAGGACAGACGTTAAGGCAGAGCAAGGTTTTCGAGCTTTTGAATTTCGAGCATCTGGTGCTGCTTTGCGGACATTACGAGGGGGTAGACCAGCGCGTTATCGACTTGTTTATCGACGAGGAAATTTCAATAGGCGACTATGTGCTTACGGGCGGAGAGCTGCCTGCAATGGTTATTTGCGACTGCGTTGCTCGCTACGTCGACGGGGTAATTTCGGACGGCTCGCTAATTGACGAAAGCTTTTCAAACGGATTGCTCGAGTATCCGCAATATACTCGGCCTGCCGAGTACAGGGGCGTAAAAGTTCCCGACGTGTTGTTGTCGGGAGATCACAAAAAGATTGACGAGTGGCGTCAAAGCGAGGGGCGTAAGCTTACAAAATTGCGCCGCCCCGATTTAATCGAAGAGGACGAAAAATGAAAACTATACAGTGGTTTCCGGGACATATGACCAAGGCAATGCGAATGATGGAGCAGCATCTTTCGCTTGTGGACGGGGTTATTTTTGTGCTTGACGCGCGCTGTCCCGCGGCTTCGTTCAATGCAAAACTTAAAAATCTTGCCGGAAACAAACCCGTTTTATACGTTTTGAATAAGGGTGATTTAGCCGACGAAAAAGCAGATTTTTTATTGAAGCTAATAGGGGAAAGCGGCTCGGCGGCAGTTAAGATAAACGCGGTAAATGCAGCTTCGCGCAGGGATATTACGGGGGTAATCGAAAAATTGGTTGCCGAAAAACGGCAAAGAGCGCTTGAACGCGGACAGACTAAGATATTCAGATTTATGGTTGCAGGCGTTCCCAACACGGGCAAATCTACGCTTATAAACCTGCTTGCAGGCTCGAAGCGCGCTGAAACGGGTGACAAAGCCGGAGTGACTCGCGGAAAGCAGTGGATACGTTGCGACGGGTTCGAACTGTTGGATACGCCTGGAACAATGCCGCCAGCGTTCGAAAATCAAAAGCTTGCCGTAAGGCTGGCGTATGTTGGCAGTATCAACGACGATATTCTCGATCTGGACGATATAGCGCTTGCGTTGCTTGAAGAATTGCAGGAAAAATATCCCCGGCGCCTGTTCGAGCGCTATGCTATAGAGGGCGGTACTCCGCTTGAAATGCTTGAAAAGGTGTGCGCTAAACGCGGATTTATGCTTCGCGGCGGAGAGTATGACTACGAGCGCGGAGAACGCGCCGTAATAGACGATTTGAGAAAAGGCAGACTCGGCAGGGTAACTTTCGACTGCGCCGAGGACGTTAAGGGTGTTGGATTTGATTGATAAATTAAAATATGAAAGAGAGCTGCGTGCGCAGGGCATAGAGTATATCTGCGGCGTGGACGAAGTGGGCAGAGGTCCGCTTGCCGGCCCCGTAGTTTGCGCGGCTGTTATAATGCCGCTCGACACCCCTATAGATGGAGTGGACGACAGCAAAAAGCTAAACGAAAAAAAGAGGGAAACTCTCGCTGAAACAATCAAGAAAAATGCGATTGCCTACGCAATATGCCGCGTTGAACCCTCAATTATAGACGAAATAAATATATTGGAGGCTACTAAACTGTGTATGAAAAATGCAGTGGAAACCCTTGCAATCAAGCCTCAATTTGTGCTTGTCGACGGAAATATGAAGCTCGATATAGATATTCCGCAGAAAAGTATAATTAAGGGTGACTATTTGAGTTATACGATAGGCGCGGCTTCTATTGTCGCAAAGCACTTCAGGGACAAGCTTATGTGCGATTATGCTGTGCAGTATCCCCAGTACGCCTTTGAAAAGCATAAGGGTTACGGCACAAAAATACATATACAGGCAATTGTTGACCACGGAATATGCCCCATTCACCGCAGGAGCTTTACAAAAAAATGGCAATAGAAAGCAACATGCACAACAAAAAGCTTGGCGCTAAGGGAGAAAAGGCGGCTCGGAAGTATTTGAAGCGTCACGGCTGGAAAATAATCAAAAAGAACTATGTTTCCCCCTTCGGAGAGATAGATATTATTGTTCGGAAGGGTGAAGTTATGGCGTTTGTCGAAGTCAAAACAAGGGTTTCCGACGAGTACGGCACCCCCTCGGAAGCGGTGGACAAACGGCGTAAACTGCGGTATATATCGGGGGCAAACTATTTTTTGAGGAATAAAATCAACGATTTTGTCGTTCGGTTCGATATAATCGAGGTGTTCGAGGGACAAATCAATCACATAGAAAACGCGTTTTACGCGTGATGATAGGAGGGTACATAATGGAAAAGAGGGCTTACGACATTTTTTCCAAATCAAACCGCGAAGTGATGATAAGGGTGATACCCGGGCACTTTGCAACGAGGCACAGCCACGTCAACTATTGCGTGGATATGACAAAAGTCAAGTCGGACTTGACAAGCGCAAAGCTTGCCGCGCGGCTGTTTGCCGACGGGTTTTCGTCCACGCCCGTGGACACTATAATTACGCTCGACAGAATG
Organism: uncultured Christensenella sp.; assembly: GCA_910585685.1. Lineage (GTDB taxonomy): Bacteria > Bacillota > Clostridia > Christensenellales > Borkfalkiaceae > Coproplasma. The sequence goes on along the minus strand of CAJUEO010000004.1, from coordinate 49,834 downwards.
AAAATGGTCGGCGCGTTTTTGGCGGAATACCTTTCGACTACCCACATAAACAGCGGAGTAAATATCGGCGTTATTTCCCCCGAAATTTCCAACGATAAAATGCTGCTGCGCGACAATTTTTTATCATACGTCAAAAATAAAAACGTACTTTTATTAACGGCTTCCGCCACTACGGGTAAGGACGCCAACAGCGTTGTCGAGGGCATAAGGTATTACGGCGGTATGCCCGTAGGAGTCGCAACCGTTTTCGGCAGTAATTTCGACTGCGGCGTGCCCGTATTGAAGCTTTTCGGGCTTGACAACGTGCCGGACTACTCGTCGTTTGCGCCTACAGACTGTCCGCTTTGCCGCAGCGGCGTAAAGGTGGACGCTGTGGTAAATTCCTACGGTTACAGCAAAATTATTTAAAAGAGCGAGCGCATTATATATAATGATATATAAGCGGTGGGTTTTAAAAATTATTTGTGAAAATTGCGATACACCCCCTGAAAATGAGTTGCGTTTTTCAAAAATAGATGATAATATTAAAAACGACTTCGGACAGTCCTCTGCTGAAAAGCAAGAATGTCAAGTAAATTGGAGGTAAGTTATGAAAGGTTTGGTAGAAGCCATTGAAAAGGAAGGTATGAAAACCGAGGTTCCCGTATTCAACGTGGGAGACACCGTAAAGGTAGGTTTCAAGGTCATAGAAGGTACGAAAGAGAGAATTCAGAACTTCGAAGGCGTAGTAATCGCTAAAAAGCACGGCGGTATAAGAGAAAGTTTTACCGTTCGTCGTCTTTCGTTCGGTGTGGGCGTTGAAAGAACGTTCCCTCTTCATTCTCCGAAAATTGCGTCTATCGCTGTCGTTAAGCGCGGCAAAGTAAGAAGGGCTAAGCTCTACTATCTGCGCGGATTGACGGGTAAGGCTGCTAAGATAAAGGAAATTAAATAATAAAAAAAGCTCTCGCTTTGTGCGGGAGCTTTAGTTTTAAAGGAATATTTATGCTTTCTAAAATTACTTGCTTTGCCTTGAACGGACTTGAAGGGGTTGCCGTCGAGGTGGAAACGGATATAAACAAGGGAATGGTTTCGTACGACCTTGTCGGCTTGCCCGACGCGGCTGTAAAAGAGAGTAAGGAGCGCGTTCGTTCGGCTATAAAAAACAGCGTTTTGAAATTCCCTATAAATAAAATTACAATAAACCTTGCCCCTGCCGACATTAAAAAAGAGGGCTCGCACTACGATTTGCCGATAGCAATAAGCATATTGAAAGCGAGCGACCAGCTTGTTGCAGATACCGACGGCACTGTGTTTTTGGGGGAACTTGCGCTTGACGGCACGCTTCGCGCCGTGCAGGGCATTTTACCTATTTTAATTTCGGCAAAGAGCTGCGGCTTTAAAAAGTTTGTGGTGCCGCTTTGTAATGCCAACGAGGCAAGCTATATCGAGGGAACGGAAGTTTACGCATTAAACAACCTTGCCGACGTCGTCGGCTTTCTGACAGGGGAAAAGAGTTTTGAGCCCGTTCAGGCAAAAAGTTTTCAAGCCGTGCAAAACCTTGTTAAGTACAATTACGATATGTCGCTTGTCCGCGGACAAAAGGTGGCAAAGCGCGCCCTCGAAATAGCCGTTGCCGGCGGTCACAATATTTTATTGTCGGGCCCTCCGGGCACGGGCAAAACTATGCTTGCGCGCTGCATTCCCACGGTTATGCCCGATATGACCTTTGACGAGGCGCTCGAAGTTACCAAAATACACTCTGTTGCCGGCGCGCTCGGGGACGAGGGCATTGTTTCTATGCGCCCGTTCAGAACGCCTCACCATACCGCAAGCACCGTTTCGCTGTGCGGCGGCGGCAATACTAAAATTCACCCCGGAGAAATTTCAATGGCACACAAGGGCGTGTTGTTTTTGGACGAGTTGCCCGAATATACGCGCCATTCAATAGAGTCTTTACGCCAGCCGCTTGAAGACAGGGTAATCACAGTTGCTCGTGCCGGCGGTTCGGTAACTTTTCCTGCCGATTTTATACTGTGCGCAAGTATGAACCCCTGCCCCTGCGGCAACTACGGTTCGGCATACCAGACCTGCACCTGTACTCCGTCGCAGATACATAAGTACAGAAGTAAAATTTCGGGCCCCCTGCTCGACAGAATAGATTTGCAGGTCGAAGTGGATGGGGTAAAGTACGACGACTTGGCAGGTGATAGCAATGAAGAGCCGTCGTCTGCGGTAAAGGCGCGCGTAGAAAAGGCGCGAGAAATTCAAAGGCAAAGATTTGCGGACGAAGGAATTTCTTTAAACTCGAATATGGGGGAAAAGCATATTAAAAAATATTGCCGCCTTTCCGCCGAGTGCGAGGAAGTTTTAAAGAACGTTTTTGTTTCGCTGCATCTGTCAGTCCGCGCGCGTTCGAGAATAATCAAGGTAGCAAGAACTATTGCAGACCTTGCGTTTTCGGACGACATAAAACCTGAACACATATTGGAGGCGGCGTCGTACAGACATCAGGACGTCAATTGAGATGTATTCCGAACAAGAGATAAACCTTATAACGCTGAGTTCGTTTGAAGAGTTGAGCTATAAAAACGCGGTAATTTTACTCTCGGATTTTCAAAGCTTTGAGCCCGATTTCGAGAAATATCGTAATTTATTGATTAAAAGCTTCAAAGACGGCGTATATAATAAATTGAAGGGAAAATTTTACAGCGCGTCATACAGACAAAAACTTTTGCAAAAACTTGACGAACGCAGCATAAAATGCGTTACATATTTTTCGGAGTTATACCCCGAACCGTTGAAGCACGCGGTATGTCCGCCGCTCGTGCTGTACTGCAAGGGCAATACAGATCTATTGAAAACGCGTATATTCGCGATAGTCGGCTCTCGCAGGACGCTTCCGAACGTCTTGAAGGAGTGCAGTAAAATTTCCGCAGAGCTGTCAAGGGCGTTTACCGTTGTTACGGGGCTTGCCGACGGTGCGGATACCGCGGCTATAGAGGGCGCAATAGGGACAGGAAAGGTAATTTCCGTGCTTGCAAACGGGTTTGACCACGTTTACCCTGCTATGAACGAGCCGCTTCTCAAAAAAATCGAGGAGCGCGGACTTGTAATTACGGAATATACTCCGCAAATACAGCCTAAGCCCTATAACTTTCCCGTGCGCAACCGCATAATTGCAGGGCTTGCCGAGGGAACTTTGATAGTTTCGGCAGGCAAAAAGAGCGGTGCGTTGATTACCGCAGGCTATGCAAACGATACGGACAGGCTGGTCTATGCCTTTCCTTACGGGCTGGGCGTAAGCTCGGGCGTGGGCTGCAACAATCTGATTAAAACCGACAGGGCAAAACTTGTCGAGTGCGCCGACGATATTTTCTATGATTTCAATATAACTTTTAAAAGGGAAGAAAGGTGCGAAATGTCCGAGGAAGAGATTGCCGTTTACGAGGCGGTTTCTCAACTCGGTGACGCGTTTGTCGCGCAGATTGCGGACAAAATAGGTAAACTCCCCTACCTGATAATTCCGACGTTGACTTCGCTTGAAATGAAGGGCTTGATTGTAAGATTGGGCGGCAACAGATTTTCGGCGGTACAAAAATAAGAGGTGTTAATATGGATTTGATTATAGTTGAGTCGCCTTCGAAGGCAAAGACAATTTCCAAATATTTAAAGGGTAAGTATAAGGTGGACGCGTCAGGCGGACACGTCCGCGATTTGCCCGAACGCACGCTGGGCGTCAAAATTTCCGCCAATTTCGAGCCTAAATACGAAATTACTCCCAACAAAAAAGAAGTCATTAAAAGGCTGTGCACGGAGGCAAAGAAGGCTGACAGAGTATTTCTTGCAACCGACCCCGACCGCGAGGGAGAGGCTATAAGCTGGCACTTGCAGTCCGTTCTTGGGCTGGACGAAAATGCCGAAAACAGAATAGAGTTCAATGAAATTTCTCCCACAGCCGTGCAAAACGCGCTCGAAAATCCGAGAAAAATCAACTATAATCTCGTCGACGCGCAGCAGGCGCGCCGCGTTCTCGACAGGCTTGTGGGCTATAAGCTTTCTCCGCTGCTCAACAAGCGCATTCAAAACGGACTTTCCGCCGGCAGGGTTCAGTCGGTTGCGTTAAGGCTTATTGTTGACAGAGAGCGCGAAATTTCGGCGTTTGTTCCCGAGGGTTATTGGGTTATGAACGCGTTTTTGCGCGACATCGAAGGCAAGCACGCGCCCTTCAAGGCGGTATATCAATTTAAAAAGAACGGGGAAAGCATCTCCGAAGAGCTTGCAAACGAAGTTGAAGCAAAGGTAAAAAGCGGTAAATTTGTTGTTTCAAAGGTCAAAAAAGGTATAACCAAACAGCACGCTCCGGCGCCTTTTACAACCTCGTCGCTACAACAGGACGCTTCGAACAAGTTCAATATGACTTCCCCCGAAACAATGCTTATCGCTCAGCACCTCTATGAAGGTATGGACGTCGGCGGAGACCACATTGCGCTTATAACGTATATAAGAACGGACTCGGTTCGAATTTCCAAGGACGCGCAGGACAATGCGCTGGGCTTTATAAGGGAGCATTACGGAACGGACTACGTTCCGCAGAAGCCAAATATTTATGCCACAAAAAAGGGTGCGCAGGACGCGCACGAGGCTATACGCCCCATAAATCTTGCCGTTACCCCTGCAAGCGTAAAGAGCTTTCTCGATAAAAAGCACTACAATATTTATAAGCTTGTCTACGACAGGTTTATTGCCTCGCAAATGGCGGAGGCGCAGTACAACTCAATGCAGATAGAGGCGCAGAGCGCAGGCTATACTTTTAAAGCCAGCGGTAAAGCTATGTTGTTTGCAGGTTACACCGCGGCGTATCAGGACGCGGCTAAGGAAAAGGATGACGAGGAAGAGAGCGTCAATTTATTGCCGCCTTTAAACGAAGGTGACGAGCTTGATTTAAAGGACTTTAAAAAGGAATTGAAGTACACAAAGCCGCCTTACAGGTACACCGACGCGTCGCTTGTAAAGGCTATGGAAGAGAAGGGTATAGGCAGACCTTCGACTTACGCTTCAATTATTTCGGTACTCAATAAGCGCAAATACGTCAAAAAAGAAGGAAAGTATATGCTGCCGACCGACGTTGCGTATCAGATAACCGATATGCTTTTAAAGTATTTTACCGACATTATGGACGTCGGGTTTACGGCGCGTATGGAGGATGATTTGGACAGAATAGAGGACGGCGGCTGCGATTGGCACAAAATTATAGCCGACTTTTATCCTTCGTTTGCAGACCATTTGAAAAACGCCTCCACCGACGGAGACGAGGAAACCGACGTTGTCTGCGAGAAATGCGGCAGTAAAATGATAAGGCGCATAGGCAAATACGGCAAGTATCTTGCCTGCTCGAACTATCCTGCCTGCTCGAATATAGTAAGCGAGGGTGAGGCTGAAATTTCGGCTATGCGCTGTCCCAAGTGCGGCGCGAATATGGTGGTTAAAAGCGGCAAGTACGGCAAATTTCTTGCCTGCCCCAACTATCCCGAGTGCTCGTCGATTCTTCCCATAGACGCCGAAGTTACCAATGAAACCTGCCGCGACTGCGGAGCGGTTATGCTGCTTAAAAAGGGCAAGTACGGCAAGTATATAGAGTGCCCCAACTGCTCGGCTAAGCGCCCCTATGTTTCCGAACAAAAGAAGGATGAAAGCGTACACGTCGACGGAGTATGCCCCGAGTGCGGAAAGCCTATGCGGCGTATGCGTTCAAAGACAGGTAAAATTTATTTCGGCTGTACAGGCTATCCCGACTGTAAATTTTTGAGTTGGGACGTAGCTACGGGAGAGAAGTGCCCGACATGCAACAGCTATCTTATTAAAAAGGGCAACAAAATAAAGTGCTCTGACAAAAATTGCAACTACTCTGTGGAAATACCCGAAAATGAAAATTAAAGTAATCGGAGCCGGACTTGCCGGTTGCGAGGCGGCTTATTTTCTTGCAAGCCGCGGCGTGGAAGTAGAGCTTTACGACATAAAGCCCAAATCGTTTACGCCTGCACATTCGGATAAAAACTTTTGCGAACTCGTCTGTTCGAACTCGCTTAAAGGCAAGGACCCCTATTCAAACGCCTGCGGACTTTTGAAAGAGGAAATGCGCATTCTCGGCTCTGTTACAATGGAGGCGGCTGAAAAAACCGCCGTTCCCGCGGGGGGCGCGCTTGCTGTCGAGAGAGAGCAATTTGCAAAGTATGTAACCGACAAAATAACCGATAACAAGCGCATTAAAATAATTTGTCAAGAGGTTGAAAAACTGCCCGACAGTTGGAGCATTATTGCCACGGGACCGCTCACTTCGGATAAGCTTTCCGCAAGTATTTCGGGCATATGTGGGGGGCAATTACACTTTTATGACGCTTCCGCCCCCATTGTTTCAAGGGAAAGTATAGATTTTGGCAGCGCTTTTTTCGGGGACAGATACGGCAAGGGCGGAGACGATTACGTCAATTGTCCGTTGAACAAGGAGCAATACGAGAGGTTTGTTTTTGAGCTGTTGTCCGCGGAAAGAGCCGTCTTGCACGACTTTGAAAAGCGAGAAATTTTCGAAGGTTGTATGCCCATTGAGGTTATGGCTTCGCGCGGGGTTGACAGCCTGCGGTTTGCAAATTTCAAACCCGTCGGTTTAAAGGATAAGGACGGAAACAGCTTTTACGCCGTTTTACAGCTCAGAAAAGAGAATGCCGAAGGTACGGCGTATAATCTCGTCGGCTGTCAGACTAACTTAAAATGGGGGGAACAAAAGCGGGTCTTTTCGCTCATTCCTGCATTAAAAAATGCCGAATTTTTGCGATACGGCGTAATGCACAGAAACACTTTTTTAAATTCTCCCGACTGTTTGAATGTTGATTTTTCGTTAAAAAGCAACCCTACCGTGTTCTTTGCAGGGCAAATTACGGGAGTTGAGGGATACGTCGAAAGCGCGGCAAGCGGTATTTTAGCGGCCTGTCACCTATACGAAAAACTTAGCGGAAATCAACCCGTAATTCCCGATAAAACAACCGTGATAGGCGCTTTATCGGCGCATATATCGGGGGCAAATGAAAATTTTCAACCTATGAACGCAAACTTCGGCATATTAAAGCCGCTTGATAAAATCATACGCGACAAGAAACAGCGCTACGCGGCGCTTGCCGAACGCGCTTTGCAGAACGTGAGAAAGTACAAAGGAGAATTGAGTTGGTCTTAAAGGGCAAAATCAGCTTTGACAAGAAAAATCTTCCGCCTTACATATTTTTTTATAACGTAGCGCTTATTACTTTTTTCATAGCTTGGTTTGCACTCTGTCTGCCGCTTATGGCGGTTATCGGAATAATTTACGGTGAAGCAACAATAACCTATATCACCCTGATAGTAAGTTTTTCGATATTTGCCGTGGGTATGATAATTTTTGTTATTCTTGCAAGCCGTTTGAGAAAACGGCTGGTGGACGAAAAATGCGCCGAAATCGAAAAAGAGTTTGAGGACATGCCGCTTGAACAAGCGACGCAAATTTTAAAGGATAAAGGCGTTATAAACGAAAGCGGCTTTATCTTGAAAGAGGATATTTTCGGCAGCAAGGTTGTTCCGTTTGATAGAATGCAGTTTTTATTTTACGCATACGCTTCGTTGTCTGAATTATGTTTCCGTATTGCTTTGGCTGAGAAGAACGACAACAAATTACAGGCAATTTACAGTTTGGACGGAGCGCTGTACAATTTTTTGAATAAGTACGGGTTCGATATAGACTACAAAGAGTGGGACAAAAAAGCCTTTTCCTGGATTGCCAAAGAAAAAAGACTTTTATGCAAAGTTGTTTTAGGTTATAGAATTTAAAATAAAAATTAGAGGATAAATATTATGACGGAATTTCACGCAACTACAATTTGCGCAGTCAAAAGGGGAGGAGAAACGGCAATTGCCGGTGACGGTCAGGTCACTATGGGTGAGAGCGTAATTTTCAAAAACTCCGCTCAAAAGGTAAGAAGAATTTACGGCGGTAAAGTTATTTTGGGTTTTGCCGGTTCTGTTTCCGACGCGTTTTCTTTGAGCGAAAAGTTCGAGGGGATGCTCAATAAATTTTCGGGCAACTTGATGCGTTCCGCAGTAGAGCTTGCCGAGCTTTGGCGCAGCGACAAGGCGGTCAGAAAACTTGAAGCTTTGATGATTGTCGCGGACAAAGATACCATGCTTATAGTTTCGGGCACGGGTGAGGTTATCGAGCCGGACGACGGTATTGCCGCTATAGGCAGCGGCGGAAACTATGCGTTGGCGGCGGCGCGCGCGCTTTACCAAAATACTCAATATACCGCGGCGGAAATAGCGCAAAAGTCGCTTAAAATAGCAAGCGAGATATGCGTGTTTACGAACGACAATATCAAGTGCGAAACAATTTAAAACAAATTAATCGGAGTAAATTATGGATTTGACGCCCAAACAAATAGTACACGAACTCAATAAATATATCATAGGTCAGGACGAAGCTAAAAAAGCCGTAGCCATTGCGCTTAGAAACAGATACCGCAGAAGCTGCCTTTCCCCTGCCCTGCAAGAGGAAATTACGCCCAAGAACATAATTTTAAAGGGACCCACGGGCGTGGGAAAAACCGAAATTGCAAGGCGGCTTGCAAAGCTTGTTAAAGCTCCCTTTATAAAAGTAGAAGCTACAAAATATACAGAAGTCGGTTACGTCGGGCGCGACGTCGAGTCAATGGTGCGCGATTTGACCGAATGCGCAATCAGGCTTGTCAAGGAAGAAAAGACGGCTGAGGTAAGCTACAAAGCTGCTTCTTTTGCCGAGCGCCGCATAGCAAAGGTGCTTGCCGAAATGAAGAAGGACGAGCGCGGAGAAACACCCAAGGCGCTGTTTGAAGATAAGCTGGTAGAAGATATTCACGCTGGCAAATACGACAATACGTTTGTAGAGATAGAGGTAAACGATATGCCCAAGCCCTTGGAGCTTACTCCCGGTAGCGGCACGGCTATAGATTTGGGCTCTATCTTCGGCGGTATGGGTTTGCCCGGCAGAAAAAAGAAGAGAAAAATTACCGTAAGAGAGGCAAGAAACCTTATAATTTCGGAAGAGGCGGATAAGCTTATAGACAACGACGCGGTAACAGCCGAGGCGCTTCGTCGCGCCGAAAACGACGGCATAATCTTTATCGACGAAATTGATAAAATCGCAGGCAAGGGCAATCAGGGTGCGGACGTATCTCGCGAGGGAGTTCAGCGCGACATACTTCCGATAGTCGAGGGATGCACTGTAATGACCAAATACGGCCCCGTTAAAACGGACTACATTCTTTTTGTGGCGGCAGGCGCTTTCCACGTTTCCAAGGTGGAGGATTTAATTCCCGAGCTTCAGGGCAGGTTTCCCATTCAGGTCGACCTTAAAAGCCTTACAAAAGCCGACTTTATAAATATTTTGACTCAACCTCAAAACGCAATTACGTCGCAGTACGCGGCTTTGCTGGCTGTAGATAACATCGATTTGCATTTTACTCCCGACGCTATCGAGAAAATTGCCGAAATTTCCGAGGATATCAACAGCACTTCCGAGGATATCGGCGCAAGGCGGCTGCATACCGTTGTGGAGTATCTGCTCGAGGACATTTCGTTTAACGCAGGCGGAACCGATTATCCCGTAATCCCCGTCGAAGTCAACGCGAAATACGTTGAAGAGCATCTTGAAAACATAACGCGCAATCGCGATTTGAAAAAATACGTCTTATAAAAATAAATTTTTCACATAATATAAACGGAGGAAATTAAAATGAAACAAATTGAAACTTTGGAGTTCGACGAACTTTTGAAGGGAGACAAGCCGGTTGTCTGCGACTTTTTCGCAACCTGGTGCGCGCCTTGCAGAATGCTCGCGCCCGTAATGGACGAAGTTAGCGAGAAATACGGTGATAAAGCCGAGTTCGTAAAGGTCGATATCGACAAGAACCCCGAGCTTGCCGCGCGCTTCGGCATTATGTCAATTCCGCTTGTAGCTGTTTTTAAGAACGGTGAGGAAGCGGCAAAGGCGGTCGGCTATATGTCCAAATCAGAAGCGGACGAGTTTGTCAAAGAAAATATTTAACTTATGTCAGAAGCTCCGGGTTGAAAACTCGGAGCTTCTAATTTTTATTTACTGTTGACAATTAAGTTAAAATGTTTTATAATTTTAATATAATTGCCAACAAATCTTTTTGGAGTTTTTATGATAGATATTTCTTTAATTGCGCAGACCGACCCCGAGCTTGCCGAAGCGTTAAAGCTTGAACTTTACCGTCAACAGAACAATATCGAGCTTATCGCAAGCGAAAATTTTGTTTCGACGGCGGTTCTTGCCGCGGCAGGCAGCCATTTAACCAATAAATACGCCGAGGGATATCCCTCAAGCCGTTACTACGGCGGCTGTCAGTGCGTGGATATTGCCGAAGACTTGGCGCGCAACCGTCTTAAAGAATTGTTCGGCTGCGAGTACTGCAACGTTCAGCCTCACTCGGGCGCGAGCGCAAATCTTGCGGTGCTGTTTGCAACCTGTCAGCCGGGGGACACCGTTATGGGTATGAACCTGTCGCACGGCGGACATCTTTCACACGGCTCCCCCGTAAACATATCGGGAAAATATTTCAATATCGTTTCATACGGCGTAGAACAGGGCAGCGAAGTCATCGACTACGACCGTATGCTGGAAATTGCGCTCGAATGCAAGCCTAAGGTTATAATTTCAGGTGCGAGCGCTTATCCGAGAATTATAGATTTCAAGCGCATACGCGAAATTTGCGATAAGGCAGGCGCGCTTATGTTCGTCGATATCGCGCACATCGCAGGTCTGGTTGCCGCAGGGCTTCACCCTTCACCCGTACCCTATGCCGACTTTGTTACGACAACCACGCACAAGACTCTTCGCGGCCCTCGCGGCGGCGTTATAATGTGCAAAGAAAAATGGGGTAAAGCCATCGATAAAGCAGTGTTCCCCGGTTTGCAGGGCGGACCGCTTATGCACATAATCGCGGCAAAGGCGGTTGCTTTCAAGGAGGCGTTGAGTCCCGAGTTTAAAGAGTATCAAACGCAGATAGTCAAAAACGCCGCGGCAATGGCGGACGAGTTTAAAAAGCTCGACATTAAAATGGTTTCGGGCGGCACCGACAATCATTTGATTCTTCTCGACCTCACCGACAAAAATATTACGGGCAAGGAGCTTACCGAGCTTCTCGACAGTATGCACATTACCGTAAATAAGAATACCATACCTTTCGAAACTCAAAAGCCCTCCGTAACCTCGGGTATAAGAATAGGCACCCCTGCAATTACCACAAGGGGAATGAAAGAGGACGACGCTCGCATTATAGCGCAGCTAATTGCAAAGGTTATTGCGCAGCGCGAAAACGCCGCCGACTTCGTAAACGCGGCTGTCGCAAAGCTCTGCGAAAAATATCCGCTGTATAAAAACGACGTAAAGTAAAGGATACATATATGAAAATTAAAATCACATCTGATTCAACCTGCGATTTAAGCGATGAACTCGTTAAAAAATATAATGTGGGGATATTGCCTCTTACCGTAATTTTGGGAGAGCAAGATTTTCGCGACGGCGTGGACGTAACTCCGCAGGATATTTTTAACTTTGTGGCAAAGACGGGCGTTTTACCAAAAACCAGCGCGCCGTCGGTTGACGAGTACTCGCAGTTTTTTAAGTCGCAGCTCGACGGCTACGACGCGCTTATACACTTCAATATCTCGTCAAAGGCTTCGTCGTCGCATCAGAACGCCGTTACCGCCTCGAAGGAATTTGGCGGCAAGGTGTTTGCGTTCGACACTTACGCGCTTTCGACAGGTCAGGGACTTTTCGTATTGAAGGCTTGCGATCTGGCGGCTGAGGGCAAAACGCCCGAACAGATTTTGGAAGTTTTGACGGCACTCATTCCCAAAACCAACACTTCGTTTGTTCCCGACGCGCTCGACTATCTTCACAAGGGCGGCAGATGTTCGCTTGCGGCGCTTATAGGCGCAAAGGTGTTGAAGCTTCACCCTATGATAGATATGAAGGACGGGCAGATGTACGCAAAAAAGAAATATATGGGCAATATCGAGAGGTGCCTTAAAACCTATGTAAACGACCTTGCCGACAGCTATCGCAATTACGATAAAACTCGCTGCTTTATAACTCATTCAAACTGCGAACCCGAGGTTGTGGAAAAGGTTAAAGAGCAGGTAAAATCCCTATTCGATTTCAAAGAAATAAACGAAACCAAGGCGGGCTGCGTGGTAACTTCGCACTGCGGTAAAAATACGCTCGGCGTTTTGTTCTTTTATGAATAAAATTATTTAAAACGCTTGACAGCAAAAAAATGACAGTATATAATTTATATAGTTTAAAGTTATTCTTTGGGGCGAGGTGCAATTCCTCACCGGCAGTAAAGTCTGCGAAGAGTGCAATTATTCTGCATTCCCGATTCGGTGAAATTCCGAAACCGACGGTATAGTCCGGATGATAAAAGAATTAAGGCGTTTAACCGTTTTTTTCGCTCCGATTTTTTTCGGAGCGTTTTTTAATGCAAAGAACGACTTTAAAAAATAATTATTTTTTAGGAGTTTTTTGTATGTCAGAAACAACATCATCCACCGTTGATTGCACGTCAACCGACCAGTCGGCCGTCGAAACGGCGGCTGCCTCTGCCGTAACCGAGCAGACGGCTGCAAACGAAAATGCCTTTCAGGCTCAAGAAAACCAAACGGAAAAACCCAAAAAAGCCGCTAAAGAAGTATTAAAAAGCTACTTTACCGCAACGAGAATTGCGTATATGGCAATTTTTACGGCGCTTTCATACGTTTTGGGACTGTTTGACTTTTCGCTGTTGCCCGGCACGCCCGTCGACTTTTTAAAACTTGATTTTTCAAACATTTTCGTGCTTATCGGCGGCTTTTCGCTGGGGCCCGTTGCCGGCTCTATAATAGCTGTTTTAAAGGAACTGCTTCACGCAATAACAGTCGGACACACGGCGTTTGTCGGGGAACTTGCAAATATTATAATGGTTTTACCCTATATGCTTATTCCGTCGATAATTTACAAAAAACACAAGGGCATTAAAACGGTAATCTGGACGGTGGCTGTGGGCTGCCTTGCGCAGTGCGCTTTGTCTATGCCCGTAAACTATTTTTTAACTTTCCCTGCGTTTTCTGTAGCTTTCAAGGGCACTTGGGAGGCAGGTCAACAGCTATTTATAAAGCTTTGGTATTGGGCGCTTTTGTTCAACTTTATAAAGTCGGTTATAATTTCGGCGGTGGTGTTTATCATATACAAACCGCTTTCAAAACTTATCAAGCTCACAAGTGAAAAATTTGCTTCGCGCAAAAAGTAACCTCTTTGTTAAATGCCCGACTGCGGTCGGGCATTTTTTTATGCAATTATTCAACATAAAGTGAATTTTATGCGAAATTTTGTATTTTTTCACGCAACGATATAAATTTTGTTTGCATATTTTTTTTTATAATGCTAAAATATATACTGTTATATAATATTGATAATTTTAATTAGGAGGTTATTATGAATAAAGTCTTAAAAGGATTGATGGCAGCTTGTCTTGCTGTTTGCGCAATAGTTTGCGTTTGCTTTGCCGCTGCGTGCCAACCTCAGGAAGAACTCACCAAGCATGAAACATATACGGTAAAGGTACTTCTCGAAGACGGTTCTCCCGCGCTCAACGTTCTCGTACAGATGTGCGCAAACGACGGCAGACCCGGTTGCGCCCAGCCCCTTGAAGTTGACGACCAGGGCGTTGCGGTGGTAAATCTCAAATCATATTACGACAACGGTTCCACAAGCTTTAACGTTCATCTTTTAGATATCCCCGAAGGCTATCTTTACGTTGACGAAGACGGTAATCCTTACAGCGAAGACCCTATCGACAACGACGGTAAAGAAGTAAATATTGCCGACGGATACAGCACGACGATTACGCTTGTAAAGGCACCCGATACGGAAAAAAAAACTTTTCTTAGAGTCAATGTAAGATTATCGGTAACTAATCCTACGCTGTCTATGACTTTTGACGACGACCCCGAAAGCGATTACTATATTCCCGAAAACGGTCTGTACGAGTTTAAAGCAGCGGACAGCCGCTTTGTGTTAAAAAGTCAAAGATATGGAAATGTAAGTTGCGGCAACTCTTCGCTTGTCTATCTCGAAGTCGGTGACACCGTAGAGATCGGTACCGCTGATTTAATGCGGTTTACTCTCTTTATTATTTTGGAGAATATACCTACCGGCGAGCAGGATTCACCATTTAATGCTTCGAATTATGACGCCGCGTTTATTAAGGCGGAGGCAAATTCAACCTATCACTTCTATAACCCTGAGAAAATCGACAACGGTATGTCCAATACGTCCGTTCAGATAAACGGCAAAAATTTTACGGCTACCGTTGACGGTCACAATACTACTTCTACGTTTGTAGCGGTAGTGGGTAAAGGTTTTATGGTAAAAGCTACCGACTCGGCAAACTGCCTTCAGTTGAGCTTTACAAGGCCCAACAGTTCGCACGCAGTTGAAGTGGGAGAGGCGTCTACCTTTGAAATTCCGCTTGTAAATACCTCTTTGGAAGGCAGCCCCGTACTCGAATGGATTACGGGAGAAAATTTCAATATAACGTTCAGAACCGAGCAGGCAGGCTATTATAAAATCGCGCTGTCTTCGGCGTTGGCAAGCGACGGAATTTATTTTGTTGATTTGGTTGCCAATAACTCGGTAGTAGAGGCGGTTGAAGAAACAAAGCGTGAGGACGGTGTTGTCGTAAATGAATACTATGCGGTATATTATCTCAACGCAGGCACTACCGTAACTTTGGAATTTGCCTCTAACGGAGACTATTCAAGCCTCGACGCAAGCGACAGTATATCTTATACCGTATTGGCGGAACTGCTTAAAAACTATACTCCGCCCGTAATTGAAGAAGAATAATTAAAATAAACCCTTCGGGGTTTATTTTTTTGCGGTTAAAATATTATTGCAAAAATTAAAGCGTTGGTTTATAATATTGTTATGGCAACTTTTATATCGGACAGTCCCGAAAGCACTCAAAAGTTCGGGGCAAAATACGCTAAATCTTTAAAGAAAGGTGACGTGGTGTTGCTCGGCGGTGAAATGGGCGCAGGTAAAACGGTCTTTGTCAAGGGCGTTGCGCGCGGCTTGGGCGTCGAAGCCGAAGTTTTAAGCCCGACTTACGCGTATATGAACGACTATGACGGCATACTTTACCACTTTGACTGTTATCGGCTAAAAAGCGGAGAGCAGGCGGAAGGGCTGGGGCTTTGCGACTATTTCTATGCGGACGCAATCTGCATAATAGAGTGGGCGGAAAATATTGTCGAAGTTTTGCCAAGCAATTGTAAAAAAGTAAATATTCAAAAGCGAGGGGAAAGGGAGCGGAAAATAATTTATGAGTAATTTTCTTGCAATCGACACTTCGTCGCGCTACCTTACGGTATTTGCAAAAAAGGGTAAAAATACGGTTTTGAACTATATGCCCGACTGCGCTATGCAGCACTCGGTCATTCTTATGCAGGAAATCGAAAGGACGCTCGACGCATTAAAACTCAAGCCCGAGGACTGCGACTTTTTCGCGGCGGTAACGGGGCCCGGTTCGTTTACGGGCATAAGGATAGGTATAGCCACCGTCAAGGGCTTTGCGCTTGCAACAAACAAGCCCTTGAAAAGTGTAACGGCATTCGAACTTATCGCATATAATGTCAACAGCGAAAAGCCCTTTCTCGTTGCCGTGGACGCAGCGCACAATCATTTTTACGTCTGCGGCTTCGAGGGCGGCAAAATAATAAAAAATCCCTGCTATCTCTCGTTCGACGAGGTAGCGGCGTTGCATTTGCCCGTTTACGGCTTTGAAAACCTTAATTTTGACAACTATACAAGAATAAATGCGTCCATATGTCTTTCGACTGCCGTCGAAAAGTGCGAAACGGCTTCGGATATGCACGCTCTGTACGTTCGCAAAAGTCAGGCTGAGGAGAATTACAGTGGAACTTAGGGCTTGGCAATATAAGGACATTTTGCGCATATCCGAATTGGAAGAGGAGTGCTTTCCGCAGGAACACTGGTCGTATGCGATGCTCGTTTCCAGTTTTGAAAGCGAAACCTTTCACGGCGTGGTTGCCGAGGACGGGGGAGAGATTATAGGCTACGGCGGAATTACGGTGGTTTCTGATACCGCGGATATTGCAAACGTGGGCGTAACGGGTTATTTCAGGCGCAGCGGCGTAGGTAAGGCAATACTTGCCGAGCTTTTGAATATAGCAAAAAATTGCGGCGCGGAAAAAGCGTTTTTGGAAGTGCGCGTTTCCAACCGAAAGGCTATGATGATGTATCTTAAATGCGGTTTTAAAGGCATGTACGCGCGCGCAAGATACTACCCCGACGGAGAGGACTGCCTCGTTATGGTAAAGGAGTTATAATATTTTAATCGACGGTAAATTCGTTTCTTACAAGAGAGTGGGAGAGGGTAAAAATCTGCTTCTTCTGCACGGCTACGGCGCAAGTAAAGAAAGTTTTTATTACCAAATTGAATTTCTGTCGAAATATTACTGCGTTACCGCGCTCGATTTTCCTTGTTTCGGCGCAAGCGAACAGACCGATTTTGCGTTTTCGGTGGGTGACTATGCCGATTGGCTTGCAAAATTTATAAATAAACTAAACCTCGATAGACCGCATGTTCTCGCGCATTCGTTCGGGGCAAGGGTGGCAATAAAATTGCTTTCCGAGTTCGGCTGTCTTGCCGACGGTCTGGTCATTACGGGTGGCGCAGGGCTTGTCAAGCCGCGTTCGTCTAAATATATGCGCAAAGTAAGGACTTATCGACTTGTCAAAAAGTTGTTTCCCAAATTTGCCGAACGCCATTTCGGCAGTAAAGAATACAGAGAGCTTTCCCCTATGATGAAGGAGAGCTACAAAAAAATAGTCAACGAGGACTTGCGCGAAGCCGCGCAAAAAATAACCAACCCGACCTATCTTTTATACGGCAGGGAAGATAGCGTTACGCCTCCCGACGAGGAGGGCAAAATTTTTAATTGCCTCATTGCCGGCAGTAAGTTAGAAATAATGGACGGGGGGCATTTTTGCTTTTGTGAGCATCCTCAACAATTCAACGAAAAAATTTTAACCTTTTTGGGTGAACTATAAATGGGCATATTTATTTCCGTACCAAAGACAATTGAATGCGTTGTGTGCGCCGTGTTGTTCGCGCTCTTGTACTGCGCCTGTTTTTACCGCTTGACGGGCATATTGCAGTCGCTTTCATACAGCGGAACAAAACTCTTTAAATGGGCAAGAAAGAAGGGAAATTTGACGTTTGGCAAACACGTTCTTTTGACAATGCTGTGCGTGCTGTCAACTGCGGTGGTCGCGCTGTGTTTTTCCTTTTCGGGGGAGTGGGCGGCGGTAATTAGCCTTGCCTGCTTTGCTGTGTTCTTCGCTGTATTCATCTGGGCGGACAACAAAATTGCGCTCAAAGTGCCCGTAACGTTTACGCCGCGGCTCAAACGGCTGTATGTAGTTTTAGTGGTCGTATCTCTGATTTTGGTTTACTTGGCGGTTACGCTTTTGAATTTTGCCGACTTTATTTGGGGTAACAGCGTGTTTACGCTTTTGCGTTACTGCGCCCTGTCGCTCTTCGGCTTGCTTATAATGCCGATACTCGCGCTGTCAAATTCAATCGCGAAAATTTACGAGGTTCCGCACAATAAAAAGTTTGTAAGAAAGGCAAAAGCCAAGCTAAAAAGCTCAAACATAAGGGTAATCGGAATAACGGGCAGTTACGGCAAAACTTCCACCAAAAAAATTCTTTGCGAAATTCTGGCAACCAAATTCAAGGTGCTTGCAACGCCGAACTCGCACAATACGCCCATGGGGCTTGCAATGTCGATTAACAACAACGACATTCAAAATTTCGACTTTTTTATTGCGGAAATGGGTGCAAGGCACGTCGGGGATATTGCCGAGCTGTGCGAGTTTTGTCCCCCTGAGTACTCGCTTATAACGGGTATTTGTCCGCAACATTTGGAGAGCTTCGGCAGTATCGAAAACATAGTAAAGGCAAAAGGGGAAATTTTATCGGGCTGTAAAAAGGCAATCATTGCAAGCGACTGTTCGGCGTTATTCGAGGCATATTCCTGCCCCAAACTTACAGTCGACTGTGTGAAGGACGTAAAAAGCGACTGCAACGGAAGTACGTTTACACTTTGTTTCGGCAAAGAAACGGTGCCTGCGCATACTAAGCTTCTGGGCGCGCACGCGGTTGACAATATCGCTATAGCGGCAATGCTCGCTCACGAGCTGGGCATGAGCGCAAAGGAAATTGCCGAAGCTTGCGAAAAGCTGAACTATATCGAACACAGGCTTCAACTTATTTGCTCGGGCGGAGTAAATATTCTTGACGACGGCTACAACTCCAACGTCAAGGGTGCGGCGGCGGCAATAGAGGTTTTGAAAAGCTTTAACGCTTGCAAAATTTGCGTAACGCCGGGGCTTGTAGAGCTGGGTATGCTTGAAGAGAGCGAAAACCGCGCGCTCGGCAAGCACCTTGTAGGGCTTGACAATGTAATTTTAATCGGGGAAACGCTTGTTATTCCCGTCAAAGAGGGATACATCGAGAACGGCGGAGACCCCGAAAAAATATGTATCGTGCAAACCTTGAACGCGGCTCAGGAAAAATTGAAAGCAATTTTAAAGCCGGGAGACACAGTTCTGTTTTTGAACGATTTACCCGATATATACTGAACAAATGAAAACATTTTGAATTACCAAAGCTGAAAAATTAGCGGAGGTAATTTTTTTATGAAAAAGACAGTATTGGTAATATTCGGCGGCAATTCAAACGAAAACGAAATTTCCGTAATTACGGGAACAATGGCAATCAACGTTTTAAAGAGCGGCGGTTACGAGGTCGTGCCATTCTACATATCGCAAAGCGGAAAGTCATATACGGGCGAAAAGCTTGCCGATATATCCTCGTTCAAGGGCGGCGGATATAAAAGCAATCCGCAGGCAATTATCGGATTGGGCGGCATATATGCCTTAAATAAACGTCAAAAGCCCAAAAAATTCATTAAGATAGACGTAGCTTTAAACTGCTGTCACGGTGGGTTTGGAGAGGGCGGCGGCGTGAGCGGCGCGTGCACGGTTGCCGGTATTCCGCTTGCAAGCGCCGACGTGTTCGAATCGTCGCTGTTTATGGATAAGTATCTGACTAAGCTTATACTGTCCTCTCTCGGCGTAAAGACAGCCGATTATGCTTACGTTAAAAGTATGGCACAGCTTGATTCGTGCGGCAATATGCCGCAGTTTCCCGTCATTATCAAGCCCGTAAGCCTCGGTTCGAGTATAGGCGTGGAAAAGGCGGAAACGCTTGAACAGCTCAAAGAAAGCGTTGAGTGCGCGTTAATTTACGACAGAGCGGTAATAGTCGAAAAGTACCTGTCAAACAGGAGAGAAATCAACTGTGCGGCTTACTTTTACAGGGACGAAATTATTACCTCGGAGTGCGAAGAGGCGTTTACGGGGGGAGATATTTTAAGCTTTGACGACAAGTATTGCGGCGGCGGAAAAAGCGTTATGCCTGCCGATATCCCCCGTGATATCTCGCATTTAATTAAAAATACCGCCAAAACGGTGTACTCGAAACTAAATATGCGCGGAATAGTGAGGTTTGATTTTATTCTGTCCGAAGGGGAAGTGTATTTGAGCGAAGTCAACACGGTGCCGGGCTCGCTTTCCTACTATTTGCTGTCGAGCGGATTTAAAGATTTCTGTTTTGTGCTCGACAGGGTTATCGAGCAAGCCGAGTATGACTTTGCCGCCGTTCGCGGTAAAAAGCTTATAAATACGGGCATACTTGAAAACATTTCTCCGCACTCTGTAAAAAACGGTGGTTCAAAGCTATAAATGAAAAAGTCGGGCAATAGCCCGACTTTCGTTCTTTTGTTTTTAATGCATTGCGGCTCGCAAACAAAAAGCGCAATGCGTTTTTCATTTTTCTTTATACTTCGTGCAATTAGTTTCTTTTAGTTTTTCTTGCTCTTTGTGGGAGACATAAGGCTGTTGATGTAACGAAGCCAATTAAAAAATCTCATAATTCACCTCATTTATTAGTATTATCAAGCATTTCCCGATTAACCTTTCAAAAAGGTATTTCCCTTGTTTGCGCTATAAATATAACACTAATTTTTTTGTTAGTCAATAACATTTTGCAAATTTTTACAAATTTAATTTTTGTTATTTTACAACACTATTTTATGTTATTGCCGATAATTTATGTGAATTTAACAGTTATTTAATAATTACAATGTGATAAATTGACACATTTGACAAATATTTTTGAAAATTAACATTTTTTAAATAATAAAAAATCCGCCTCGCAAAGGGGGCGGATTTAAACTTATTTAGATATGATATCCAAATAGTCGTCAGGGTCCTGCATAACGTTGTTTTTAAATACTTCAAAGTGAAGGTGGTCTCCGTCTGCATTTTCGGTGCCGACTGCTGTGGCAACAGTAGCAATGACGTCACCTCTCGAAACCTTGTCGCCTGCTTTAAGGTTCTCGACCGGAGCGATAAATTTATACACGGTGGTAACGCCGTCTGCGTGTTCGATTGTAATTACCGCGCCGTAAAGCATATCGTTTGTCGAAACGCTTTTAACGGTTCCGTCAACCGCCGCTAAAACTTCTGCGCCGGCGTCGCACTTAAAGTCCATACCTTCGTGCAGGCAGTATCTGTCAAGCGTCTTGTCGTAGTAAAAGACGTGAGCTTGCGAAAGGTTTACGTCCTTTACGGGTACGATAAACTCGTATGCGGTAGAGGTGTCAACCGTTTCGTCGGGGGGAGGGTTTTCACCTTCATTGTTCTTGTCGTCGTCGGGGTCATTGTTGTCATCGGGGTTTTCGATGAAGTCGGGAGGGGTAACGTCGTTCGTGCGCAAGCCGAATACAAGTCCGCAGGTTACAGCGGCAACCACCAAAAGGCTGGCCGCCAAAATGAGGTAATACATTAAAACTTTCTTCTTAGTGGGTTTGTTTCTTTCTTTGTTGTTCATTTTTTAACTCCTTATTTTTAGTTGTTGACGGCAAAATTGCCTTTTATTCAATAGCCGCCGAAAATTATCGGTGAAGCTATTTTTGCACTGTCGCCTCGCACTGAAATGTGCAGGTTTATCTCTTTTCCGTATAAATTGACGGAATACGGCAAATTTGCGCGGCAATAATAATTGACGCTGTCCGACAGCTCCTCCGAAAAAAGTATCTCCCCGTCATACTTTTTTAAAATGTCGTCCAAGTCAAAGTCCTTATATTCCGTGCATTCTCCGCAAACGTCTTTAAGTAAAAGTTTTTCGAGCGCGACGTTTTCGGTTACGGTAACAACCTTACAGTCTTTCGAGCTTGAGCCTACGAAAAACGTATAGCTTTCTCCGCTTTCAAAGCACGGTTTTTGCGGAAAAACCGTTACCGCGCACAGTATTAATGCCGCTGCAAGCGTTAAAAATGCAAGTTTCAAAGCTTTCAAACCGTACCTCCCTTAGTCGTGCTACAAAGTTGTTATTGCCGCATTTTTAAAATATAAACAAAAAAAGCAAAAAAAAAGACTTGCCGTATTTGACAAGTCATTGTTGATTTTTATTTTGAACAGCCCGAACAGGTTTTACAGTTTCCGCTGCACTTGCGTTGCGTCGCGCCCGTTGCCGAAAACACTTTGCCCGAATAACTTCGCTCGGCAATATTTTTACAGTCGGGGCAAAGCACGGGGTCGTCGAATTTTTTTACAAGTTCTTCAAATTGCTTTCCGCACGCCTTACAGCGGTATTGCAAAATAGGCATAGGCTGCTAATTATCCTTTTTTTCTTTTTTATCCTTCTTTTTACGCTTTTTGTGCGTCTTGTTTTTAAAGGGGTTGCCGCGTATCAGCGCAACTGCGATTATTGCGGTAAGAGCTATAGTTGCAATTACAACAAGCCAAAACCAACCCGTCTGTAAAAACGATACGCCGTTTTCTCCCGGTACGGGCATATTCATTCCCCAAAATCCAGCAATCATGGTGGGTACGGCAAGCAATACCGTAATTATGGTTAGCTTTTGCATAGAGTCGTTGGAGTTATTGGAAATTATCGACCCGTACGCGTCCATTGTAACGCTTAGTATGTTTTTATAAATGTTACAGGTTTCTATAGCCTGCTTGTTTTCGATGCTCACGTCGTCGTAAAGGTCCTGATAGTCCTCGTGTTTGGCAACGGCTTCAACCTTTGACAGTTTTTCGTGTACGCGCTCGTTGGCGTTCAAGGAGGTGGAAAAGTAGACAAGCGAGTTTTGCAGGTCGAGCAATTGAATTATTTCGGCGTTTTTCATCGTCTTGTCGACTTCGTTCTGAATGCGGTGGTTCTTTCTGTCAATCTGTTTGAGGCAGTACAAAAAACGTTTTGCATTGTTCAGCATAAAAGTCAGCGCAAAGTGAACGGGCTTGTCGCTGTAAACCTTTTCTCTGCCCGTAATAAAGTCCTTTAAAACGGTGTTTCCCTTCAGACTGACGGTAATAATACATTTCTTATTATATATTATCGAAAGGGGAAGGGTGGTATAGCTGTCACCGTTTGCGCCCTCTTCGAGCATGGGGCAGTCGAGGACGAACATGCTGCATCCCTCGTCAAATTCCGAACGCGCGCGCTCTTCTTCGTCGAGCGCGGCTTTAATCATATCTTCGGCAACGCCCGTAAACTTAGCTACGTCCTCGCACTCGTCGTCGGTCGGGTCAACCATATCAACCCAACAAAAATCTTTGAAATTTTCTATTTTTTCGAGTTTGCCGAACTCGTTGGAAATAAAGTACTTAACCATAAGCTTATCCTCTTTATTTTTGAATAAAAAAATGCACGGAATAATTCCGTGCAGGATAAAACTCTCATACGGAACTAATCGTCTACAATATTAAGTTGCAACAACTATCCGGAACGTCCATTACTTTCTCCAAAATTTATTGTAAAAGTATTATATACCATTATATTAAAATTTGCAAGCGATTGTTGCAAATTTAAATTACTCTATTTAAACTCAAAGCCTCCGCGCTTTGGCGGAGGCTTTGAAACGTTATATTAAAATCTTTCCTTCCATAAATGAAGTGAACAGTCCGTCAAGGTCAACGCCGCTGCTTTTAAACGCGGCAAAAAGGTTTTCCGGTGCGGCAATAGTGCCCTTGTTATTTTTGAAATATGATTTGAGGCAAGCTGCAAATTTGTCGTCGCCGACCGACTTTCTCAACATATCGAACATTACTATACCCTTGTTGTAAGCAATGTTGTTGTATTCAAGCTCGTTGGTATATTCTGAAAGATGTCTGTGCATACGGGTGTCAACTTCACCTGTAAGCTGTTTATATACTTTGAAAAACGCTCTGTAATAGCTTGTGGCGGAGTTTACTATACCCGTCCTCGTAAACCCGTAAGTGGGGTTGTTTTCAAAGAACATAAGGGTGGAATACTCGGTAAGTCCTTCGTCCTGCCAACTGTCGTTTACCTGGTCGCTGCCAACCATTGCGTACCACCATTGGTGCGCGTTTTCGTGCACTATCGTATAAACGTTGTTGTCAGAGTCAAGCCCGTCTGCAATCATTGTAAGCGCAGGGTATTCCATGCCGCCGTAGCAAAATCCCGTTTGTACTACCGAAAGAGTGGGATACTCATATTTGCCGAAAGCTTCGGAAAAGTATTTTAAGCTTTCGCACGCAACGTTTAAGCTCGTCTGCGCGTTCTCGTCGGAAATGTAATAATAGCTTACGTTTACGCCGTTTACTTCGTTGGAAACAACTTTAAAATTCTTGGATAACACAAGCGCGAAGTCGCGTGCGTTGTCAAGCGTGTAAAGGCACTTTTTTCTGTCCCCCGTCTGGCTTTCGGAAACGGGTTTTCCGCTCGTAGCTGCGGTATATTCGGGGGGCAAATCAACCGTAACGTTATAATTTGCACATTCCGACACAAACGGGTCGCCACAGTAATAGTACGGCGTTTCTACAAAACCCTGCGCTGAATACGCGCATAAAACGGGGTAAAAATTACCTAAATTTACCGTGTTTTCGGTTATGCCCGTGCGGTGGTTTACCTTGGCTAAGGTAAGGGTGTAGGATATCTTCAAATCAACGGTATCTTGGGGATATATGGGGGTCAACAGGTTTACGACAAGTATATTTTCGTCCTCTCCCACAATATCCCAGCCGGCGCAGTTTTCTACGTTTTGTATCTCCATACCGCCGAAACTTACTCCGTCGTAATAGGCGCGGTTTTTATAAGTTTCCGAAACGGGCTTAAAGCGCGCGCCCTCCCTGAAAGCGTTGCCGAAAAGGTTAAATTTTAAATCGTTTAATTCATTATCGGTCGAGTTATAGTAGCAAAAGTCCATACTGCCCGTCACGGTGCCCTTTTCCTCGTCGTAAATAATCAAAATGTCATAGCTTGAAATATCCTCGCTGTCGGGTGCGCAGGCAGAAATCGTCAACGTCGCGCAAAACGCGCACAAAACAAGGATAAACGATAAAAATTTTTTCATTTTTTTCCTCTTTAAGGCTTTTAGCCTATCATATGCGCAAAAAAAATCAAATAAAACTTATTTAACATTTTTTCTCTGTTTTTAATAGAATAAACATATGGTATTCTGCATTGTGACAGGCAATAATTTAGACGAAATGGATAGTTTGCCCGAGTGCGACTTGATTGTTACGGGCTTCGGCGCGTTGGGTGAAGTGGATTATGAACGGGAATTAAAGGGAGAAACCGAAAAATTTGAAGAGGTGGCAAGATATTCCAAAAAGTTTTCCTGCGGAATTTTTTCCGCCTGCAAGACCGTTAGCCGCGGACTTGTCCGCAAGTCCTGCGCAGTCGCGGACAGGGGCAAGTTGCTCGGAATTTCCGATATGACTCACGTTCTCGACGGGGAGGAGTATAAGAGCGGCGCAACGCTCGGGCTATATAAAGTAAACGGCTATAAAATAGGGCTTTGTATCGAAAACGATTTGCTGTTTCCCGACACAATAAAAAGTCTGTCGCTGTGCGGCTGCAACGCCGTGGTCGCACTTATGGAAGAAGTGAGGGACAATATACCGCCGCTGCTTGTACGGGCATACTCATATCTGTACGGAGTGCCCGTAGTCCTCTGTGCCGGAAATACCGCTTATTTCGCGGATATATCGGGGGCAATTGCAACTTCTACGCAAAGATATGCGCTTTTCGAGGTAAGTCCGCAAAACCGCTATCACCTTGTCACAACGCGCGCGAAAGGCATTTCGGGAGAGTGTAAATTGGACTATTAAAAAATTTTGTTATTTTTAAAATTAGCTTGTATTTTGTAAATCTTTCTGTTATAATATAGTTTGTAAAATTATGCGGCGAGGATTGTTATGTACAGTATGACAGGCTACGGCAGGGGAGAATATAAGGATGGCGGAATCGAGCTAACCGTCGAAATCAAGACGGTAAACAACAGATACCTCGATATTAACGTCAAATGTCCGAGAATTTTTAACGCCCTTGAAGAGGAGATACGCCGTATAGTCCGCGAAAAACTTACGCGCGGACACGCCGACTTGTTTATATCGCTGTCGGACAAGCGTGAAAAGCAGAAAAAACTCTTTCTTGACGAGGCTACCGCAAATTCATACGTCAGCGCCGCAAAAAAAATAAAAGAAACGTTTCCCGATATCTGCGACGATTTATCGGTAGTAAATATTTTAAGGTATCCCGAGGTCTTAAAGGCAGACGACGCGTCCGCTGCGGACGACGAGCTTATTTCGGCTTTGAAATGCGCGCTTGCCGTTGCGCTGGATAACTTAAATGCAATGCGCGAAAACGAGGGGAAGAAGCTGGAAGATGATATGCTCTCCCGTATGAACACTATTCAAAAGCTTGTAAGCGAGGTTGAAATGCGCGCGCCGCTCGTTGCGGAAAATTACAGAACAAAGCTCGAAGCCAAAATGAAAAAAATTTTGGAGGGCGTTGAAGTCGACGAGGGCAGGCTGCTTACCGAAGCCGCGCTGTTTGCCGACAAAAGCAACATTGACGAGGAGCTTACGCGCCTGCACTCGCACGTTTCGCAGTTCAGGGAAATCTGCCGTGAGAAGTATGTGGGCAGAAAGCTCGACTTCCTTGTGCAGGAATTTAACAGGGAATCCAACACCATATGTTCGAAGTCTAACGACCTCGAGGTTACAAGGCTTGGGCTTGCTTTGAAAAACGAGATAGAAAAAATACGAGAACAGGTTCAAAACGTAGAGTAATTTTATGAAAAATATTTTAGTTGTATTGTC
Source organism: uncultured Christensenella sp. (assembly GCA_910585685.1). Classification (GTDB taxonomy): domain Bacteria; phylum Bacillota; class Clostridia; order Christensenellales; family Borkfalkiaceae; genus Coproplasma. Next base: position 23,505 of record CAJUEO010000004.1, on the reverse strand, counting down.
TGGCCCCTCCGGCGTAGGCAAGGGCACCGTCGTAAGCGAGCTTTTAAAGCACGGCAATTACGCGCTTAGCGTTTCTTGCACTACACGTGAAATGCGCGACGGAGAGAGAGAGGGAGTTTCATATTTTTACATTTCCAAGGACGAGTTCAAAGCTTTAATCGGGCACGACGGGTTTTTGGAATACAACGAACACTTCGGAAACTTTTACGGCACGCCGCGCGCGTTTGTCGAAAACGAGCTCAAAAGCCGCGACGTAATTCTCGAAATCGAGGTTGACGGCGCGTTGCAAGTCAAAAAAGCATATCCCGACGCGCTGCTTATAATGATTGCTCCGCCCGACGAAAACGAGCTTAGAGCAAGGCTGAAAAAGCGCGGTTCGGAGAGCGAGGAAAAGATTGAAAAAAGAATAGCGAGAATGCAATACGAGCTTTCCAAACGTGAAGAATACGACTATACGGTAGTAAACGACGTGCTTGAAACGTGTGTTTCGAGCATAGAGAACATAATAAAAAGCGAAAAGGAGAAACGCAATGATTAATCAACCCCCCGTAGATTTACTTATAGAACAGCTTGGCACGGATAAACAGCCCGTTTCGCGTTATTGCCTCTGCGTTGTTGCGGCAAAGCGCGCAAGACAGATAATAGAACAAAATTCTTCAAACCCCAAGGGCAACGAGATATTAAAGGAACTTGCCGTTGCAAGCCGTGAAATAGCAAGCGGAAAAATCAAGTACGTCAAGGACTAAGTTTACTTGTACGCACAAGTCATTGTCGACATAGCCCACAGTGTTGTGGACAAAATATTTGAATACTCCTGTTCGGACTGCGTAAAAACGGGCAGCCGCGTCAAGGTGCCGTTCGGCGGCAGACTTATCGACGGCTTTGTAATCGGCGTTTCGGATAAATCCGACTACCCTCCCGAAAAAATCAAGCCCGTGGCAGAAGTATTCGATGAATTACCTGCGCTCGTTCCCGAATGTTTTTCGTTGATGGAGCGCATTTCTTCACGCTATAAAGTGCCGAAAGCTCTGTCACTTCGGCTGTTTTTGCCTTCCGAAATGCGGCTTGGCAAGGTGCGCGAGGCGTTTAAAAAATACGCCGTTTTTTGCGATGAGGAAGTCAAAATTTCCAAATCCGCAAAAAACCAACAGGCGGCACTCGATTTTATAAAGGCGGAAAAAGAATATGATTATATCGGTCTTTGCAAAATTTACGGCAGAGGCGCGGTAAACGCGCTTGTCGAAAAAGGCGCCGTGAAAATCGAAAAACGGCAAATAAAGCGCAACCCCTTTGATGGATTGGGCTTTGGCGACGAGCCTAAAACTTTGACCTTTGCACAGCGCGATGCCATTGAGAGCATAAAAAACACTGCGCAAACCGTCAATCTAATTCACGGCGTTACGGGCAGCGGCAAAACGGAAATATATCTGCAACTAATCGCTTCGGCAATAAAAGACGGAAAAACGGCTATTTTTCTCGTTCCCGAAATTTCGCTTACTCCGCAAATGCTGGCGCAGCTTCGCGCAAGGTTTAAGGGAGAGGCTGCCATTATGCACAGCGGACTTTCCGCAGGGGAAAAGTTTGACGAGTGGTGGCGGCTGCGTTCGGGAGAAGCTAAAATAGCCATAGGTGCGCGAAGCGCAATTTTTGCTCCGCTCGAAAATCTCGGAGTTATAATAATAGACGAGGAGCACGACCCGTCGTATCTCAGCGAAACCGCGCCTCGCTATTCAACGGTAGAAATAGCAAAACTCCGCGCCGAATATAACGGCTGTAAATTGGTGCTTGGCAGCGCGACTCCATCTGTCGAAAGCTTTATCGAGGCAAGCGAGGGGAAATATAATTTAATTTGTTTGCCCGAACGCATTAATAAAAAACCGATGCCCGAAGTCATAATTTCGGATATGCGCAAGGAAGTCAAGCGCGGCAACAACTCGGCGTTTTCCGCCGCGTTGAGGGAAGAGCTTGAAAGTACTTTATCAAGCGGAAATCAAGCGATAATTTTTTTAAACCGACGCGGCTACTCGCAAAAAGTTATCTGCCGTGACTGCGGCTACGTCGCAAAATGCGAAAACTGCGATGTCACTTTGACGTATCACAGCGAGGAAAATTGCCTCAAATGCCACTATTGCGGCGCAAAGTACAGAATGCTTTCCGCCTGCCCAGAGTGCGGCGGCACACATATCCGCTATTCGGGTACGGGTACGCAGCGCGTGGTTGCGGACTTGAACGAGCTGTTTCCGCAGGCTAAAATATTGAGAATGGATAACGACACCGTTTCGGGTAAAGACGGGCACTATAAAATTTTGTCCAAATTTTCAAAGCACGAGGCAGACATACTTGTCGGAACGCAAATGATTGCAAAGGGTCACGATTTTCCGTCGGTAACACTTGTCGGAATACTCGACGCGGATATGAGCCTCTATTTCGATGATTACAGAAGCGGAGAGCGCACCTTTCAGCTTATTACTCAGGTTTCGGGCAGAAGCGGCCGCGCCGACGCAAGCGGAAAGGTGGTGTTGCAGACTTTCTGCCCCGAAAATTATATTTTGCGCTATGCAGTAAACTATGATTACAAGGGGTTTTTCGAAAACGAAGTTAGGCTGAGAAAGACAACTTTTTTCCCCCCGTATTCTCTTATATGTCGGGTAATGGTGACGGGCGCCGACGAAAAGCGCACCGTCGAAAAGCTTAAAGAAGTTTATTTTGCCATTGAAGAAATGCAAAAGAAATATCCCGACGAGTTTATATTTTTCAACAGAATGCACTCCCCGTTCAAAAGGTTGCAGGGCAAGTACCGTTATCAGGTGCTTATGCGCCTCAAATCGGACATGCTGCTTGAAAGCATTTACGATATTGCATTAAAGTGTACCTCAAACGACGTTTTAGTGTATGTTGAGGAAAACCCCACAAATTTAAGTTAATTTCAATTGGAGGCTGTATGGCAACAAGATACGTCGTTCAGAGCGGCGACCCCGTTTTAAGAAAAAAATGTACCGAAATAAAGAACTTCAACGCCGAGCTTTGGGCAATTTTGGACGATATGAAGGATACCGTCCGTTTTGAAAACGGCGCAGGGCTTGCCGCACCGCAGATAGGGCTTGGCATAAGAGCGGTTGTAATAGACGTTGAAGAGGGATATTTTGAGTTTATAAATCCCGTGATTATCTCTCAAAAGGGAGAGCAATTGGGGGAAGAGGGCTGCCTTTCCGTAAAGGGAAAGCAGGGCAAGGTAAAGCGCCCCTATAAAGTAAAGGTGGAATACCGCGACAGGTTGGGCAAAAAGCATAAGCTTACCGCAGAGGGCTTTTTTGCGCGCGCCGTGTGTCACGAGCTTGATCACCTCGAGGGAAAACTTTATATCGACTGTGCGGAAGAAGTGTACGACTTGCCGCCCGAAAATTAAAGCGAGGTAACAATGAAAATTATTTTTGCCGGTTCACCCGAGTTTGCCGTGCCCGTGCTTTCGAAGCTTTTACAGTGCGGTAAAAACGTGGTTGCCGTTATAACCCAGCCCGACAAGCCTGTCGGCAGAAAAAAGGTTCTGACGCCTACGCCCGTCAAGGCATTTGCCTCAGAGCACAACATTCCCGTTTACGACTTTGTAAAAATCCGCGATAACGTTCAAACTTTAAAAGAGATTGGCGCGGATATAATGATAACTTGCGCCTACGGGCAAATTCTTACCCAACAGATTTTAGACTGTTTTTCGGGCGGAGTATGGAATATTCACGCATCGCTTCTTCCCAAGTTCCGCGGCGCGTCCCCCATTCAGTCCGCAATTTTATCGGGGGAAACGCATACGGGCGTAACCGTTATGAAAACGCAGTTGGGTTTGGATACGGGGGATATGCTGCTTGTCAAGAGGTGCGAAATCGGCAGTATGACGTACGGAGAGCTTTGCCAAGCCTTGTCGCAACTCGGAGCGGAAGCGGCTATCGAAGCTGTCGAACTTTTAGAGCATGGAGACTGTCAGCTTTTGATGCAAGACGAAGCTTCCGCAACTTACTGCAGAAAAATTTCAAAGTGCGACGGTAAGATTAATTTTAACAATTCCCCCCAACATATATGCCGTTTAATTAAGGCTTACAGCCCCGAACCCGTTGCTTCTTGCAATTTTAACGGCGCAATTCTCAATATATACGACTGTGAAATATGCGAGTTGGAGGGCGGCAAAATAGGGGAAGTAGTCAAAGCCGATAAAAATGGTATAACCGTTAAATGCGGCGGCGGCGGAATAATAATAACTCAATTGCAGGCTTCGGGCTCCAAAAGAATGCGGGCTTGCGACTTTGTAAACGGCAGAAAAATCAAGGTGGGCGATATCCTTGACTAACCCTCTGTGCGATGCGTATTTCGTCTTAACTAAGGTATATTGTGGGGGCAAATACTTAAAACAGGCAATTGCGGAAACGGCGATAGAGCCTTTAAACAAGTCCCGAACGGTAAAAATATGTTACGGCGTGCTTGAAAAAGACCTTTATTTGGAGCATATTATAGGGGCAAACTCGAAAAAGGCGCCCAAAGCCGCCATAAAAATAATACTTAAAATTGCGCTGTATATGCTGGAATTTATGCAAAAGCACGACTATATGGTTGTTGATTTTGCCGTAAATCTCACAAAAAAGCTGGGTAAAGAGGGCGCTTCGGGATATGTGAATGCGTTTTTGCGTAGCTACAAATTGCCTCCTTTGCCCGAAAAAACAGACGAAAGAATTGCGGTTGAATGCAGCAGTCCGCTGTGGCTTGTCAAAAAGTTGCGCCGCTCGTACAAGGGGGAGGCAAGGGAAATTTTATGCGCTCCGTCGCAGGGCGTCTGCGTGCGTTTTGTGCGTGACGAGGAAAAGTATGCGGACAAGCCTCGCAAAAATACACCGTTTAAGGGCGTTTATATATTTGAAAATTTTGTGCGTGACGAAGGGTTTTTTGCAGGTGACTATACCTTTCAATCATTGGGTTCAATAGCCATTTGTTCGGCTATATCCCCGTGCGAACGGCTTTTGGACGCCTGCGCGGCGCCCGGCGGAAAGTCGGTTTTGCTTTCCGAAAAATGCAAAAGCGTGACCTCTTGCGAGTTGCACGGGCACAGGGTTGAACTTATCAATTCATATGTTTCGAGAATGGGCGTAAAAAACGTGTCGGTAATGCAAGCCGACAGCTCGCAGTTCAATCCTCGATTTGAGGAAAGCTTTGACGCAGTACTGTGCGATGTGCCCTGTTCGGGAACGGGCGTTATAAACGAAAATCCCGATATAAAGCTTTTCAGACGGGAAGAGGATATTGCGGCGCTCAGCAAAATACAGCTTCAAATTTTGGAAAACTGTTCGCGCTATGTCAAAAGCGGCGGAATGCTCTATTACTCCACTTGCTCTGTTTTGCCAGAAGAAAACGACACTACCGCATTTAATTTTTTAAAATTGCACCCCGAATATGCCTTAAATAAACCCCAATCCGCATTAGAGCACAGGCAAACGCCCTACGGCTTGCAGTTCTTGCCGCACATATCGCAGGGCGTTGGGTTCTATTTGACTGGCTTTAAAAAATCGTAAAAGGATTATATCGGCAATGCTTGAAAAAAAGATTTTACAGGACTTATCATATACGCAGCTTTCCTCACTTGTCGAAAGTCTGGGAGAAAAAAAGTTCCGTGCAGAACAGCTTTATACGGGACTTATGCAGGGCAAGCCGATTTCGAAAATAAACGTCCCCAAACAGTTAAAGGACAGGCTTTTGAGCGAGTACGTCGACGAGCCTGTAAAAATTATTAAAACCTTCAAATCGACGGACGGAACGGAAAAGTATCTTTTCGGGCTGTACGACGGCAATGTGATAGAAGGCGTGCTTATGAAATATAAGTACGGCAACACTCAATGCGTTTCAACGCAGGTCGGCTGTCGTATGGGCTGTAAGTTTTGCGCAAGTACTCTCGGCGGACTTGTGCGCAATTTGACTTCGGGGGAAATTTTGTCGCAAGTACTCGTCGTAAACGCGCTGCACGGCGGATCAACGCAAAAGCGCGAAGTTACAAACTTAGTGCTTATGGGCAGCGGAGAGCCGTTGGACAACTATGACGAAACTCTTAAATTTTTACAAAACGTAACCGCGCCGCAGGGCATAAATATTTCGGCAAGAAATATTTCGCTGTCGACTTGCGGCATTGTGCCGAAAATTTATCAACTTGCCGACGCTGAAATTCCTGTAAACCTCACTATTTCGCTGCACCAAACGACGGACGAGGGCAGGGCGCGCACTATGCCAATTGCAAAAAAATACACAATTTCGGAAATTTTAAAGGCGTGCGAGTACTATTTTGAAAAGACGGGCAGGCGCTATATCTTCGAATATTCACTGATTTCAGGGGAAAATTGCGACGCAGAACACGCTGAAGGGCTTATAAAGCTTTTGTCCGGCAGACCTTGCCACGTCAATTTGATAAGGCTTAACGAGGTAAAAGAGAGGTCGTTAAAGTCAACGACGCAAAAGCAGGCTTACACATTTTTGGGGCTTTTGGAACGAGGCGGACTTTCTGCAACGCTGCGCAGACAGATAGGCTCGGACATAGGCGGCGCGTGCGGACAGCTCAGGGCAAGTTATTTAGACGACAACAATCAGGAGTAATACATATGCAAATAAAAATAGCTCCGTCGATACTTTCGGCGGATTTCTCGGTAATGGGTGAAACAATTAAAAAGCTCGAAGCGTGCGGCGCCGATTTGATACACTGCGACGTTATGGACGGAAGCTTTGTCGAACCGATAACTTTCGGCGGACAGATGATTAAAAATATTCGTCCGCTAACAAAACTGCCGCTCGACGCGCACCTTATGATAGAACACCCCAAAACGCAGATAAAGTTCTTTGCGGAAGCCGGCGCGGATATAATTACCGTGCATTACGGCGCGTGCGCGAAGATTTCACAGTCATATTTAAGGGAAACGCTTGAACTTATAAAATCATACGGCGTAAAGTGCGGTGCGGTTGTAAACCCCGACGTGCCCGTTGAAAATATTTTCCCCGTTTTCGATTTGTGCGATATGGTTTTGCTTATGTCGGTTTTCCCGGGATACGGCGGACAAAAGTTTATACCCGACGTCATTGAAAAGATAAAAAAAGCCAGAAATTACGCGCGCGAGATAGGCAGAGGAGATATGGATATAGAGATTGACGGCGGAGTGACGCTTGAAAACGCAGGGGAAATTATTGCCGCCGGTGCAAACGTGCTTGTCGCGGGCTCGACTGTGTTCAAGTCAAGCGATATGAAAAAGACTATATCCGACTTGCGCAAATAATTTTTTTATCGCATATTATGTAATAATAGCTTTTTGCTGAAAATTTAGACAGGGGGAGAGTATGACCGTAATCTGCATTAAACCGCCTAAACCGATAAGAAAGATTTTGAAAATTTTTGTACAAAAATGATAAAGTATATCGATATGCACTGTGACACGTTTACCGTGTGTCATGATAACGGGCTCGACCTCGACGGCGGAAGTTTGCAGGTAAATTTGACAAAGCTTGAATCAAGCGGTTGCAAAGCGCAATGCTTTGCAATTTTTACCGAGGGCAAAGACGCGTTTGAAAAATTTAACGTGTATCTTGACTATTATAAAAACGCCCTTAAACATTTTGAAAGCCGTATAAAATCAATAGATTGCACAGCCGATTTTGCCGTTGCCGAACGCGACGGCAAAATCGGCTGTATTCTGACCGTTGAAAACCTGGGTTTTTTACCGAGTCCCGACTATGTTAAAAACCTCAAACAAGCGGGCGTAAAAATGGCTTCGCTTGTCTGGAATTACGAAAATAAGCTCGCTTATCCCAATTTGAAGTTTGTCGGCGGTATTCCCGACTTTTCTTTAAGGGAAGCGCGAGGGCTTAAACCGCTCGGCCGTGAGGTTGCGGAAATGCTCGACGGTAATAATATAATAGTGGATATTTCTCATATTTCCGACGGCGGCGCGGACGAAATTCTTGAAAACAGAAAAATCCCCGTCGTGGCAAGTCACTCGAACACGCAAAGCGTGCTGGACGTATCGAGAAACCTAACCGACGGGCAAATTAAAAAAATTGCCGACTGCGGCGGAGTGATAGGCGTAAACTTTTGCGCGGATTTTTTGGGTAGCGTGCCTATAGAGTGCGTATATAAAAATCTTGCTCATATAATGGATATCGGCGGAGAGGACGTTATTGCCTTGGGTTCGGATTTCGACGGCATACCAAAATGCGAGGGGTTGGAGGGGTGCGAAAAAATGCAAAACCTCTTTGAATATCTTTTAAAACGCAAAATTCCGCCCCGAGTATTGGAAAAACTTGCAACTTTGAATTTTATGCGCGTATTTGAGGAAGTTATAGGATAATAAAGAGCTCGTTGCAAATTTGCAACGAGCTTTTTATTATGTTTTTTAATTTAAACCTAACTTAAAAAATTACGCTCTTTCTACGGTTTTAAGGCATCTTGTGCAAACGTAACCCGTAACGGTTTTACCACCGCTGACATACGAAACTTTCTGAACGTTGGCTTTGAACGTTCTTCTCGTTCTCCTTTTGGAGTGGCTTACGTTGTTACCCGTAGTCTGACCCTTTCCGCAAACTGTGCATACTCTTGACATATATTCTCACCTCCGTGGGATTTAAAGCTAAAATAAAGGTCGTTTCAAACGACTAAAATAATATAACACGCATTTTAAAAAAAATCAATCAAAAATGAGGGATAAGTTTTAAATTTTTAAGTATTTTGCAAAATAATTTTAAAAATACTTATTATATAGATAGAATAATTGCTATTATTTCAATTAAATACTTGCAAATTAAAATAAAATAGTTTAAAATATCATAGAGTAGCATATAGCTATGGGAGATATTATGTCGGTTAATACGAGCAACATTTACGGAAAAATTTCAATATCCGATGCAGCCATCGCAAAGGTGGCTAAAAATGCTGCGCTCGAATGTTACGGTATTGTAGACACCGTATCAAAGCGCTTGACCGACTCTTTGTCAGACTTATTCAAAAAGCAACCCGACGGACGCGGCGTAAAAATAGTAACTTCGGGAGACAGAATTTTTATCAACGTAAACGTTATTATCAAGTACGGCGTATCCATAAACGCCGTTGCCGAATCCCTCAAAGAGGGCGTCAAATACAAAGTGGAAAAATTTACGGGTATGATTGTTGATACGGTCAACGTCAATATTATAGGAGTAAAGCTGTAAGGCTTTACTTTTTGCTGTAAAAATAAAATACACACTTTTTAAGTTAAAAATATTTTGGGAGTATTATGCAGAAAACGATAAATAGCACCGAATTCAGAAAGATGATTTTATCGGGCGCAAGAATGCTTGAAATAAACAGGGCAAAAGTTGACGCGCTCAACGTTTTTCCCGTCCCCGACGGCGACACAGGTACAAATATGTCGCTCACTTTGCAATCCGCAGTAAAAGAGATGAACGCCTGCACCTCGAACCGTTTTCAGGAAATTTGCGATTCCGTTTCAAAGGGTGCGCTCAGGGGCGCGAGAGGCAACTCGGGAGTTATATCTTCACAAATTTTCAGGGGCATTTGCTCCGTTTTAAAGAACACTAAGGACGCGTTCGATACCAAAACTTTCGCAAAGGCTATGGAGTCGGGCTCGAAAGTCGCGTACAGCGCGGTTTCCATACCCAAGGAAGGCACTATTTTAACTGTCGTCAGACTTATGGCGGAGTCCGCTATGAAGCTTGCCGGCAAGCATAAGGATTTTGTAGCTTTTCTTACGGCGTTAATCGAAGTGGGCGACGAAGCGCTTGCAAAGACGCCCGAACTGCTTCCCGTACTCAAAAAGGCAGGAGTAGTCGACTCGGGCGGCGTTGGTCTTATGACTATAATGCGCGGATTTCTTGCCGCAATTTCGGGAGATGAAAGCGAGCTGGGTGAAATTCCCACCGAAGCTATCGACGGTAAGTCGGGCGACGAGGACGTTTTCGGTGATAATTCCGATATAATAAACCTCGACTTGGGCGAGATAGAGTTTGCATATTGCACCGAGTTTTTTGTAATTAACTTAAAGCAGATGACGACGCTTGCCGACATAGACAAGCTCAAAGAAAAGCTTATGCAAATAGGCGACAGCGTAATCTGCATAGGGGATTTGGAGCTTGTTAAAATTCACGTTCATACAAACACCCCCGGCGTGGCTTTGTCGCTTGCGCTTGAGCTTGGTGAACTTGACAGAATAAAAATCGAAAATATGCTTGAAGAGAATCGCGCGTTGAAGGCAAAACTCGAAGCCGAGAAAAAGGAAATGGGTATGCTTGCAATCTGCGCCGGCAAGGGTCTTGAAGAAATTTTCAAGGATCTGATGTGCGACAGGGTTATCGAGGGCGGACAGACTATGAACCCTTCGGCGCAGGATATAGCCGACGCCGTTCAGAAAATAAACGCCGCAAACGTGTTTGTATTCCCCAACAACTCTAACGTAATACTTGCAGCCGAGCAGGCAAAGGACCTTGTTACAAACAGGCACGTTCACGTCATTCCCACCAAAAACGTACCGCAGGGATTTGCCGCAGCGCTTGCGTTCAATCCCGAAGCGACGGTACCAGAAAACAAGACCGATATGACCCACGCAATAGATAATGTGGCTTCCGGACAGGTAACTTACGCGGTAAGAGAAACTACTATGAACGGCTTTAAGCTGAAAGAGGGAGATATCATAGGTCTTGACAACAAGCGTATTTTGGCAAAGGGCAGCAAGATTGACGACACTACGTTGAGCCTGATAAAATCATTAAAGAACAACGACCACGAGATGATTACTCTCTATTACGGTGAGGGCGTGACCGAAGAGGACGCGCAAAAACTTGCCGAAAAGGTGTCCGAGGCATACCCCGACTGCGACGTGGATTTCCATTACGGCGGACAGCCCGTATATTACTATATGGTTTCTTTGGAGTAATAATTTTATTTATTCAAGCGGAAAAGACTTTTGTTTTTTCCGCTTTTAAATTAACGGATGGCTATGCAACTTACCTCTTTAAAGTTCATTTCCGAAAAGCGCGAAAGGGACTTCAACAAACTTAATATTTACACGCTTGAAGAGCTTGTAGGGCACTTTCCGCGCGACTATCTCGATTTGAGAAAAGTTACGCTTTTAAAGGACGCCTATCACAACGACGTTATACTTACAAAGTGCGAGGTTTTAAACGTAGAAACAAACCGCTATTCCCGTCGTCCGTTCGTCAAGGCGCTGTGTCAGCAGGGCGGATATATTTTTACCGCTATATGGTTCAATCAGCCATATGTGGCGGCTAAACTCAAAATCGGAGAGTATCTCTTTTACGGCAGAGTGTCAAACAAATACGGTATGGGCTGTCAAATGACAAACCCTTCTTTCGAGCCTACCGAGAAAAATAATAACCTCAAAGGGCTTGTTCCCGTCTACTCGCTGTCGGGCGGATTGACGCAGGGCGTTGTGCGTTCGGCTATACGTCAAGCTCTTGCAAAAGTGCCGAAAGTAAGCCATATTCCCGTCCCAATGCAAAAAAAGTACGCTTTAATGCCGCTTTCGGAAGCATACCGCAAAGTACACTGTCCCGAGTGCGCCGAGGACGTGCGACTGGGTTCCGAACGCATTGCGCTGGAAGAATATTTTTTACTCATTGCCGCATTTAAAGTAATAAAGGGCGGACGCGACGAAGCAAGGCTTCGGCGCTACAACGTAACGGTAGGGGAGTTAAGGGAGTTTATCGCACGCTTTCCTTTCGAGTTTACCGAGGGGCAGAAGGGAGCTACTAAGGATATTTTCGACTCGCTGAATTCTCCGCGCAGAATGAATATGCTGTTACAGGGAGACGTGGGCAGCGGAAAGACCGCTGTGGCGTTAGTCGGCATATATATGGCGGTCAAATCTGGTTTTCAGGCTGCAATGCTGGCTCCGACGGAGGTGCTTGCAAGGCAGAATGCCGAACTTATCAAGCGATATTTTCCCGAGTATAACGTTAGCACTCTGACGGGTTCGACCTCCGCAGCCGAAAAGAGGGAAATAAAAAAGGGACTTGCGGACGGAGAAATTAATATAGTTTGCGGCACGCACGCCGTAATTCAAAGCGACGTGACATTTAAAGAGCTTGCCTTTGCCGTCTGTGACGAGCAGCATCGTTTCGGGGTGGCGCAACGTTCCTCTTTGCTTGAAAAAGGTGACGGTTGCGACGTTCTCGTAATGTCGGCAACGCCCATACCGCGCACGCTTTCTTTGATTTTTTACGGTGATTTGGACGTTGCCACAATCAAGGACAAACCCCTTTCACGGCAGGATATATCCACGTCAATCATTCCAGAACGCAAATACGGGGATATGTTGAAGTATGTGTCCGAACAGGCAAAACTCGGCAATCAGACTTATTTTGTCTGCCCTAAAATAGAGGGCGACGACGAGGGCACCGTAATGTCCGTCAGCGAGCTTTTCGAGGAGCTGCAAACCAAAATGCCCGACGTGCGGCTTGCGCTGTTGCACGGCAAAATGAAGGACAGGGAAAAAAACGATGTAATGTTCGCCTTTAAAAATAAGCAGTATGACTGCCTTGTTTCCACAACCGTTATCGAAGTGGGGGTGGACGTTCCCGACGCCACCACTATGATTATTTACAATGCCGAAAGGTTCGGGCTTTCGCAGTTGCACCAATTGCGTGGCAGGGTAGGCAGGGGGGATAAAAAAAGCTATTGTTTTCTTTTGATGGGTACGGACAGCGACGAAGCAAGGGAGCGGCTCGGTATTTTGAAAAATTGCTCCGACGGATTTGAAATAGCCGAAGCGGATTTAAAGATGCGCGGCGGAGGGGACTTCCTCGGTACGCGCCAAAGCGGAAAAATGCTTTCCGAAATCAAAAATTTGCGTTTCCCCGTTGAAACGATATTTACGGCAAAGGCAATAGTCGACGACGCGTTTTCGGGCTCGCTCGATATCAACGCGCTATCTCGCATTGCGGTCGAAAAATACCGCGCGCTTGCCGACGTTACTCTCAATTAATTTATCTGACGCCGTTGACAAATTGTATATTGTGTGGTACAATACTATTGAACTTTTAATTTGAGGAGAGAAATGGAAATGAAAACTAAACTGTTTGGCAAATTGGCAGCCTTAATGGTCGGCGCCGCCGTAATTTGCGGCGTTATGTTGCCCCTGTCGGCGTGTTCTTCCGAGTCGGACGTAAATCTTGCCGATTATGCGCAGGAATATACGCACGGCACAAAAAGCGGCAAAGGCATATATCAATATCGCGAACTTTCGGCATGGTCGGGCTTGTCCGTCGTTGACTCTGAGCAGGAAATAGTAACTTTGAGGGGCACCTCGGGATATCTGGTATATAATTTGGATACGGAAAAAGTTTTGATAGCAGATCTTGTCGAAAAACCGTACAGTCTTAGCTACAATCCTTGCGGAGACGTAAGAATGATACGCGTTCTTCGCGGTAAGAATAGGATTTCGTATTACGATTATTACGACTATAACGGCAAACTTTTGGTAGGTCAAAGTCCACGTTTGGATTGCCAGCTTAAAACGCTGTATGTTGACGGAGTTGAGGCGGAGGTGCTTTGCATAATTCCTTATGACGCGTCCGACAACCGCGATGAAGAAAACCAACTTTATTACTTAGTTGCTCGCGACGAGGAAACCGGGAAAATAACCGATTACTTCTATGTTGAAAAGTATCAGGTTTCTCAATCGGCTTCGGGGGACGATTCAATCGGCTCGGTCGTAAATCCGCTTATAACCAAAATTTATGAGGAAAGCGAAACCCGTCCAGTCGAGGGGGAAATTTGCGACTACGGCTATATTAACGTCGGGGACGTCTACACGTTCTATAAGGACGGAGAAATAACGGGCAGCGTACATATTAAACAGGGTGCAAAGCTCGGTTTTGTAGACAGATATTTTTATTACTTTACGGCTACTCCCGTAAAACCTGATAATTGGGGATATAATTTTGTAATTCTGTCCACATACAATAATACGAAATTTGATTACAAGTTATTCAGATACGATATTATCGATAATTCCACGCGTGAAATGGGCGGTGATTATGCGGTAATAGATATGACGCCGCTGTATAACTATAATAAAAAGTGTTACGACGCGGCTACTTGTATAGCTCTTGAAAAGTATGATGGCGCGTTCTTTGTTGAAGCGTCGTCGGGTGCGGGGGCAGGCAGCGCGTATGTAATGGATACCGAGCTCAGACCGGCGTGCAACCTCAGCAAACTCGACGTAACTTCGCTTGGAAACTTCTATAAATTCGGTGCGGATAAATATATCATAGGCAACTACATAGTGGATAACGACCTGAATATTTTAAACAGTGCTTCAAGCGGAAACATCTATCTTGACGAGGGGCTTATAAAGTTCGGTAAAGACGGCTTATACGGCTTCACCGATTTGTCGGGCAAGGTTGTTATCGAAGCTAATTACCGTGGGGATTTCGAGTTCTACGACGGAGTTACATATGTCAAGAGAGTCAACGACAACAACTCGGTTTCGCATGTGTTGCTTAAATCGGACGGCACTGAAACAGACCTGTCTGAATATGAAGAGTCGGGCGCGGTGCTGGACGTATATGATGGATTTTTCACGGTCAGAGATTCTTACGCACGGACGTTTACTGTATACAACTTCAACAATAACAATATTTTAAGCCTCACAATCAACGCCGGCACTTCTTATACCGTAAAACAATACGGCTCGGTGTACGTTCTCAAAGCCGACAGCGGTTTAGCCGGAGGTTTGTACTATAAACTGTGCTAAATTTGTAAAAAACGTTTGACAAACGCACAAATCTTTGTTAAAATACCATAGCACGCTTAGTATGGCGTGCTATGTTTTGTTATCATTCGACAGACTTCCTTTCGCTTTAAGGGTATGCGGAAGAGGTGAAATATTTCATTAAATTAAGGAGGTAAAAAATGCCTACAATCAACCAGCTCATCAGACACGGCAGAGAAAGACAGGTTTATAAGTCGAAGTCGCCCATTTTGGACAACTGCCCTCAGAAGCGCGGCGTGTGTCTTTCGGTTACCACGACTACGCCTAAAAAACCTAACTCGGCTATAAGAAAGATTGCAAGGGTAAGACTTACAAACAAACAGGAAGGTACCGTGTACATTCCCGGCGAAGGTCACAACTTGCAGGAGCACTCGTCCGTTTTAATTAGAGGCGGAAGAGTTAAAGACTTGCCCGGCGTGCGTTATCACATTATTCGCGGCGCACTCGATACGGCAGGTGTTTCAAAGCGTATGCAGGCGCGTTCGCGTTACGGCGCAAAACGCCCCAAAAAGTAATTTAGAACATTTTTATTAATCCTACTTTTTCGGAGTATTTCACTTTACCCTTGACCGATTAAAAGTAGGCAGTATTCGCTTAAAGAAGCGGAGAAGTTACGCTACCGCAGTGCGGCAAGCGTTAGCTTATTTAAGGTAATTAACCCTAAAAATCAACAGGAGGATATTATTATGCCCAGGAGAGGCGGAGTTCCCAAGAGGGACGTTTTACCCGATCCCGTGTACAATTCAAAGGTTGTAACAAAGCTTGTCAACCAAATTATGTACGACGGTAAGCGCGGAACGGCACAGAACATCGTTTACGACGCATTTAACATTATGAGCGAGAAGCTCGGCAAAGACGCTATGGAAATTTTCGAGCAGGCTATGAACAACATTATGCCCGTACTCGAAGTTAAAGCAAGGCGCGTGGGCGGAGCAAACTATCAGGTTCCCATCGAAATTAGACCTGAAAGACGTCAGACGCTTGCAATTCGCTGGCTTGTAATAGCTACTCGTAAGAGAAGCGAGCGCGAAATGAGCGCAAAGCTTGCGGCAGAGCTTATGGACGCATACAACAACACCGGCGGCGCCGTTAAAAAGAAGGAAGATACACACAGAATGGCAGAAGCAAACAAGGCGTTTGCTCACTTCCGTTTCTAAGAGGTGGTTATGGCAAGAGAATACGATTTATTGCATACAAGAAATATCGGTATTATGGCGCACATCGACGCCGGCAAAACGACTACTACCGAGCGTATTTTGTTCTATACCGGAATCAATCACAAAATCGGTGAAACCCACGACGGTACCGCGACAATGGACTGGATGGTTCAGGAACAGGAGCGCGGTATTACAATTACGTCCGCGGCAACTACCTGCCATTGGACAAGAACGGGTTTTTCCAAAAAGGATGAATGCAGGATAAACATCATCGACACCCCGGGACACGTTGACTTCACGGTTGAAGTCGAGCGTTCGCTGCGCGTACTTGACGGCGCTGTTGCAACGTTCTGTGCCAAGGGCGGCGTCGAGCCTCAGTCCGAAACCGTTTGGCGTCAGGCTGACAAATACAAGGTTCCCCGCGTCGCATACGTCAATAAAATGGATATCAACGGCGCTAACTTCGACAGAGCCGTAAGCATGATGAGGGAGAGGCTCAACGCCAACCCCGTTCCCATCGAAATTCCCATCGGTAAGGAAGATACGTTCAGGGGCATAGTAGACCTCATCGAAATGAACGCTGAAATCTACGACTCCGACGACGGCAAGCAGTACCACAGGGACGAAATCCCCGAGGAACTCAAAGCTGCTGCCGAAGAGGGGCATATGGCTGTTATGGAAGCGGCTGCCGAGGGTGACGACGAGCTTATGGAAAAGTTCCTTGAAACTATGGAACTTACTCCCGACGAAATTAGAAAGGGTTTGCGCAAGGCAACTATCGCTATGAAGTGTACGCCCGTTCTCTGCGGTTCGTCATATAAAAACAAGGGCGTTCAGATGCTTTTGGACGCGGTTATAGACTTCCTTCCCTCCCCCGTCGACGTAGCTCACGTTAAGGGTATCAACCCCGATACCGAAAAGGAAGAGGAGAGAGAAACTTCCGATGACGCACCTTTCTCGGGACTTGCTTTCAAAATAGCAACCGACCCGTTTGTCGGCCGTCTTGCATATTTCAGAGCATACTCCGGCGTTTTGGAGTCGGGTTCTTATTGCTATAACTCGACAAAGAGAAAGAAGGAGCGCGTCGGCCGTCTTGTTCAGATGCACGCAAATACCCGTACGGAAATTCCCAGAGTTTATTCGGGTGATATCTGCGCTATCGTAGGACTTAAAGATACGACTACGGGCGATACGCTTTGCGATGAAAAGCATCCTATCGTGTTGGAGCAGATGACTTTCTCCGATCCCGTTATTCAGCTTTCAATCGAGCCCAAGACAAAGGCCGGTCAGGAAAAAATGACAATGGCGCTTATCAAGCTCGCCGAAGAAGACCCCACTTTCAAGACCTATACCGATCAGGAAACAGGTCAGACAATCATTGCCGGAATGGGTGAGCTTCACCTCGACATTATCGTTGACAGACTTTTGAGAGAGTTCAAAGTCGAAGCAAACGTCGGTGCACCTCAGGTTGCATACCGCGAAACTATCCGTCAGGCTGTCGATTGCGAAGGTATGTACAAGCGTCAGTCGGGTGGTAAAGGTCAGTACGGACACTGCAAGCTTCACTTAATTCCCGGTGAGCCCGGCTCGGGCTACGTCTTTGAGGACTTGACTGTCGGCGGTTCTATTCCCAAGGAATATATTCCCGCTATCGACAAGGGTATCAAGGGCGCGGCAAGAAACGGCTTCCTTGCAGGATATGAAGTTGTTGACTTCAAAATTCAGGTTTATGACGGAAGCTACCACGAAGTCGACTCTTCGGAAATGGCTTTCCAGATTGCAGGTTCGATGGGCTTTAAAGACGGTATGGCAAAGGCTAAGGCAGTTCTGTTAGAGCCGATTATGAAGGTCGAAGTCATCACTCCCGACGACTACTTCGGTGATATTATGGGTAACGTAACCGCTCGTCGCGGCACTATCGTTTCGACGGACGACAGAGCCGGCGCAAAGGTAGTAGACGCAGAAGTTCCTCTTTCCGAAATGTTCGGTTATGCAACCGACCTCCGTTCGAGAACGCAGGGACGCGGACAGTTCACAATGCAGTTCGACCACTATGCGGAAGTTCCCAAGTCGGTAGCTGAAAAAGTTATCGGCGAACGCGCTAAGAAAAATTAACTATATTTGCAAAATTCAGGCTGCATTTCGCTTGAAATTTTGCGCAAATCGCACACGTTGCGTTCACACAAATTTTTTAAAAAAGTCGCGTAATTTAATTGTCTTTTTTATACATTTAATATATAATATAGGCAAAGCGTTAAAAAAACGCGCAAATAGCAGCAATAATGATAGATAGCTGCGACGTCTGTCAGACGGAAGTTATCATTTTTATAAAAAAATATAAATCAAGGAGAAACAAAAATGGCAAAGGCTAAGTACGACAACAGCAAACCGCACGTCAACATTGGTACAATCGGACACGTTGACCACGGTAAGACCACTCTGACCGCAGCTATCACTATGGTAATGGCGTGCAAAGGTCAGGCAGAGAAAATGAAATACGACGAGATCGATAAGGCTCCCGAGGAGAAGGCTCGTGGTATAACAATTAACACGGCACACGTTGAGTATCAGACTGAAAAACGTCACTATGCTCACGTTGACTGCCCGGGACACGCAGACTACGTTAAAAACATGATTACGGGTGCTGCACAGATGGACGGTGCAATTCTCGTAGTTGCAGCAACCGACGGTCCCATGCCCCAGACAAGAGAGCACATTCTGCTTTCCCGTCAGGTAGGCGTTCCCTATATCGTTGTATTCCTCAACAAGTGCGACCAGATGGACGACCCCGAACTTCTCGAGCTCGTTGAAATGGAAATTACGGACACCCTTGAAGCTCAGGGCTTCAAAGATTGCCCCATCATCAGAGGTTCGGCTCTTAAAGCTCTTGAAAAGGCTTCCTCGGGCTGCCCCGATGCAGAAGTTCTTGCGGCTCCCGAGTGCAAGTGCATTCTTGACCTTATGGATACCATCGACAGCTTCATCCCCACTCCCGAAAGAGATACGGCGAAGCCCTTCCTTCTTCCCGTCGAGGACGTATTCACCATTTCCGGCCGCGGCACCGTTGCAACCGGCAGAGTAGAGAGAGGTACCGCGCACGTCGGTGACCCCGCTGAAATCGTAGGACTTATCGAAAAGCCCGTTTCCACCGTTATTACCGGTCTTGAAATGTTCCACAAGAGCGTTGACGAAGCTATCGCAGGCTTCAACGTAGGCGCACTTCTTCGTGGTATCGACAGAAAGGGTATCGAAAAGGGTCAGGTTATCGCTAAACCCGGCACCGTTAAAACTGCTACTAAGTTCACCGCACAGGTTTACGTTCTTAAAGCAGACGAGGGCGGCCGTCACACACCTTTCTTCAATCACTATCGTCCTCAGTTCTTCATCAGAACTACCGACGTTACCGGTTCTATCGAACTCCCCGCAGGCGTAGAAATGGTTATGCCCGGCGATAACGTTGAAATCAGCGTTGAGCTCATCAAGCCCGTTGCAGTTGAAGAAAAGCTTCGTTTCGCTATCCGTGAAGGCGGCAGAACCGTTGGTTCGGGTACGATTGTAAAGGTACTTTAATTTAAAAAAATTTAAAAAGCTCGGACGATAAGTCCGAGCTTTTATTTTACAGATTGTTAAAATATTTACAATAGTTTTTTAATGTACAGTTTGCGCAGTCTGGCTTTTGCGAGTGGCAAACCTGTCTGCCGTGATAGATAAGGTAGTGGTGCGCTTTCGACCACATATCTTTCGGAATAGCGTTGCACAGCCCGTCCTCGACTTTATCGGGCGTTTTACCCTCTGCAAGTCCCAATCTGTTTGAAACCCTAAAAACGTGCGTATCAACCGCAATTGCGTCACCGCCGAACCCTACGGCATAAACTACGTTTGCCGTCTTGCGTCCTACTCCGGCAAGCGTTCGCAACTCTTCGAGGTTGTCGGGAACGTTTCCGCCGAACTTTTCTATAATGTCTTTGGAGGCAGAAAGAATGTGTGCCGCCTTGTTGTGGTAAAACCCACATGAATATATATATTTTTCAAGCTCGGCTTGACTGAGTTCAAGCATTGAAAAAGGGGTGTTGTGCTTTTCGAACAACACCTTTGTAACTTTATTTACTCTCTCGTCGGTGCACTGTGCGGAAAGAATTACCGCAACAAGCAACTCGTAAGCCGAGTTAAATTCAAGCGCCGGTTTTGCATAGGGGTAAAGGCTTGCAAGTTCGTTTAAAATTGCTATGTTCTTTTGTTCCATAATTCAATTTTATCATAAGCGGCAAATAAAATCAAGTTAATTGGTTCTGCTTAAAAACGTTCTTCCGTAAAGCGATTTCATAACGAAAAATCCGTAGAATGCGGAATATCTTGCTCCGGCAATAATTTGTTTTGCCCTCGGCAGCAAATTTTTCGGAATTTTGAGGGAAAGTCCGCAGCCAACATTGGCTTCTTTTGGGGTGTTAATTAAAATTGCGTTTATTCCGTTCATTTTCAGCCTCGAGTTGCAGTCTGCGGCTTGCGCTCTCGAGCGGAACACTGCAAGTATTTCAGTCATATTTGTGTACCTAAACGCGCAAAGCGCGATTTACTATTCCGTTAAATTCACGGAATATAAAAGTTGGAATATTATATAATATGACGGAGGAAAAAATTATGATATATTTCGATAATGCCGCAACGGGTGGGTTCAAGCCATCTAACGTAGTTTCGGCAACTAAAACCGCGCTTGAGTTTTGCGCAAACCCCGGACGAAGCGGACACAAATTGTCGCTTGCCTGTCTTGAACGGGTGTATAGTTGTCGTAGAATACTTTGCGAGTTTTTCGGCGGCTATAGCTATGACAGGGTGATATTTACAAAAAACTGTACCGAGGCTCTCAATATTGCCATACTCGGCGGCATAGGCAGCGGTGACGAAGTTGTAACAACGGTTGCCGAACACAATTCCGTACTTCGACCTTTGGAATATTTGAAAAATTACGGAGTAAAGGTAAGCTATGCGCCGTTGTCTCAAAACGGGGAAATTGATATGGCGGCGCTTTACTCGCAAGTTACTTCAAATACCAAAGCCGTAATACTCACGCTCGCTTCAAACGTTACGGGCACTGCGCCTGAAATCAAAGAGGTGCGTAAAAATATTCCAGACAACGTATTGTTGATTTGCGACGGCGCTCAGGCTTGCGGACATTTAGATATAGATATGCGTGCGCTTGGTATCGACGCGCTTGCAGTGGCCGGGCATAAGGGAATGCTGGGTATTCAGGGTAGCGGCGCGCTGCTGTTTTCCGAGAGGTTTGATCCCAAGCCCGTTATGTTCGGCGGCACGGGCAGCGAAAGTAACAATTTAAATATGCCGGATTTTTATCCGGACGCGCTTGAAAGCGGAACTCTGAGCTATCCGGCTATAATTTCTCTCGGGGAAGGTGCGCTGTATTTGCAGACAAATATGTCGCAGCATATACAGTCACTTACTAAAATGACCGAATATCTCTTGGAAAATCTTGCTAAAATCGATGGAGTAAAGCTCTATTCAAAGCCAAATGCTTTCGGAATTGTGGCGTTCAATCTGTCAAATATGCAGTCCGAAATGGCGGCTTATACATTATCCGAAAGGTTTGATATCTGTGTACGCGGAGGTCTGCATTGCGCGCCTAAAATGCACAACGCGCTGTCAAGCGAAGGTATTATACGCGCTTCACTGTCCCCTTTCAATACCTTAAACGAATGTAAATTATTTATAGATGCGGTTAAACGAATGGTATAGAATACGCCCGTGGCTAAATGCCACGGGCGTATTATTAAATACTTTTCAATCTTGTGATAACTTCTTTTAACTTCCGCTTTTTAAAACCGTCAAGCATCGGTGAAAGCGCATTGTAAAAATTATCTAAATCCTCGTTTGAAAGCGAACCGTCGCGTTTGCCTCGCTCGGCTTCTGAAATTATCGTATGTAAAATTTGTCCCTCTGATTTGCCGTTCATTGCCCTTGTCAAAACTTTGGCAAGCTCCACCGTGTTGTTGTATTCCGTTTGAGATTTTTCAGGCGGCTTTTCGTTTGGGTGTTCGTTTGAGTAACTTTTAAAATCTTTCATAACAACTCCGCATATAATGTTATTATCAAAATATGCAAGGAACTTAAATTATGCAACTTTTAATTATTCTTGCGCTTTTACTGTACGGCGGTAAAGGCGATACTCAAAAGCTTATATCCGAAGTCGCGCCTATGCTCGAAACTTTCGGAGGGGAAGAGGTAAAGCAGGCGCTTAAAAGCGCCGAAGAACTGACGGGCGTTTTAAACGTTGTTAAGCAGTTCACAGGCTCCGCAAATCAAAACCAATCGCAAACTTTCGAGCCCGACGTCGGCTTTACAACTCAAAACGAGCAATCCTCGGCAATAGCATTTCCTCTGGCGCCAATATCCAACATAGCCGACCGCGAAATTACATATTCATTATCTAAATACTTTACCGAACAGACAGGGCAACTCTGTTGACAATAACAAAGCGATATTTTAAATTGCCTATTGCAATTGCCCCGTACATATGCTATACTTGAACTATGAAAGTAGCGATATCGACGGAAAATTTAAAAGACTGTTGCGAAACGGAAGGCGCACTTAGCAGCTTGCGCGAGCTTGGTGTAGATACGGCGGAAGTTTATTTAAAAACCTTTTACGAATACCGTCCCGAGTTTGCAAAGTCGATTGCCCCCAATATATGCGGTGTTGACGTGCCTTTCGTGCGTGGTTTTTCACTCAATTTCGAGGTAAATATGTTTAGCTCGTCGCGACGCGTACGCGGAGACGGCTTATATTGGTTTGACCAAATTTTGCGTTCGGCAAAAATTTTGGGTGCGGATAATTACATTTTTCGCGGAACTTGCTTTGATGAGATAAATATCGACTGCATTAGTGGGGCTGTGCGCGAAACTTATGATTTTTGCGCGAGCTACGGTGTCAATATTTTGCTTGAAAATTCACATTGCGGCATATATTCGAAGCCTGAAACTTTTAGCAAAATAAAGGAGCGCGTTCCTTCGCTTTGGGGTGTTTTAAATATGGCGGAAGCTCGCGCAGCAGGCTATCCGATTGGCATGTATCTGGCACATATGTCGGGGGCAATTGCTGCGGTGCGTATCTCCGATGCGGATAAATCAGGCAAAATTTGTTTGCCGGGTGAAGGCTGTTTAAACTTTAAAGATATATTGCAAAAATTATATGACGGCGGCTTTGACGGCAGTTTGATAATTGATACGGTTAAAGGCGCAGATAAGGACAGACTAAAACATTGCATTGAGTACGTTAAAGAATTAATATATATATTATAGAATAGATATTCCTTAATTAATTGCTTGTCGTATCGCAAGCAATAATCATTAATTTAAAAAATTTCAATTATTTTGTAAAAATTGCTTGACATAATTTACACAGTGTGTTAAGATACAAAAGCTGTCGGTTTGACAGCGATGTTTTTCTTTCAAAAAATGCGCAAGCATACTTTGGAAGAGAAACCTGCGAAGATTGACAACTGCATAGAAGAGAAAGATAAAAAAGAAGAAGTACAATAAAAG
>CAJUEO010000003.1 GCA_910585685.1 uncultured Christensenella sp. | reverse complement strand
CTCTTAATCAGTGGGCCCAGGGTTCGAGTCCCTGAAGGTGCACCAAAAAAACGGGTATTTTTGCCCGTTTTTTGCTGTTTTTATGTCATTTTTACTATTTTTTCATATTTTGCCCCCAATTGCCCCCAATTTTAACATTTTAAATATCACTCTTTTTTCCGTTTCTGTGTGTAATAAAAAGAGTGAGGCGTTGCGCGCTAAACCGCTGCAACTGCCTCACTTTTCTTTTTTATTTTATCACCCTTGCAGGGAGCAACACCCTTCGGGAAATTTTTCTTTTAAAGAGTAATTCATTTCTTCACTTTTCTATCATTGGCTGCGTCGCGATAACCGCACATAAAGCCCTTACTTATTTCATTGCCGTCACGGGCAAGTTCTCTATACCCGTCCACAAGCTTTACAAGCTCTCGCTTCCCTTTCTCCTTCAATTTAGGATAATCTTTGTATATTTGAACGCCTAATTTATAGCCGAACGAAAAATCTGTATGCTTCAAAGAATTATACTTTAACTTTTCTTCCAACGTTTTCATAATATCCTCTTCTTTAATTTATTTGACAAACGATAATTAATGCCGTATAATAATTATTAGAAAAGGTTATTTGTTCGTCATTATCGGCTTGAACAGTGCGAATAAGTGGTTTTACCGCTCGCAACCTTTTCTTTTTTTACGCCCCGTTATTTTTTACGGGGCTTTTTCTTACCATTTCCGTCAATAACGGCTTGTACTTTCGCTTTATCACTACTCGCAAATTTCCAACCTTTTAACTTGGTGCTTTTCGTCCCATTGGAAACTTCAATAGACTTAGGACGAATATAAGCAGGAGAATTATTATTTGGTTCGGGATTTTTATCGAGGCGAATATTTAAAATATCATTTGTTTTGCTACTTTTAGTTATACCGATAACTTTATAAACTTTACCGTCGTTATCATAAACATATGTAGGGTGCCCTGTCGTTTCTTTACTATGAAACTTCCGAAATTGAGGTTGAAATCTTTTCTTTGCCATAACTTTTTATACCTTAATTGTTATTATCTTTATATTTTTCCAAATCTTTGACAAAATAACTGCTCTGCCGTTTAAGCTCGTCCCACGTAGCCCGTTCTGTTTTATACTCCGGTAAATCATCAAAACCCACGTCGGACAACAGAGACTTTTCACGGAAGAAATCAGCAAAGCAATCAGTCGCAAAACGTTTACTATAATCTTTTTTATGGCTTATATAATACTTTTGCAATTTAAATTTTCCGTCATTCATTCCGCTCTGTAGCTGAACATTTAAACAATGACAACCGAACAAATTATATGTACGACAATAATAATGATGTAATCTTGCAACAATGCCTTTAATCAAATATATTAACAGGGTGTTATCTCCGCGATTATATCTATATCTAACGTATAAATCACAGAATTTACTGAATATCCCGTCATAAATAAGCTCTTCCAAAGCAAAAAAAGGCATAAAAAGCGCGGTTTCGGATTTATCGGATATATTTACAATATCAAAGAGCTCACGCTCATCAGCTTCCAATGACATTGAACGCTGCTCGTCGGATATAATTTTCAAAAACGGAAAATCGCATACGGTAGCTCTATGCCGCGCCATTTTAAGCCCGTCAACAAACCCGTCATTTGCCTGATTAGTTTCCTCATTTTTTGCCTTAATTCCGCGCGATTGCGACACTTTGGAATTTAGGCGCTCTTTTCCTATTTCGCTCACGGCAACTACTCCAAACTCAAATAAATTGCGGTATTTATTTTCGGCAACGACTGTCTTACCAAGTCTTAAAATATCAAAATCAAGTATATGCGCGTGTCTGGAATAGCTATCTATTAAACGGCTATCTCTGCGAAAGAAATCTCCGTTCCATAACGGGAAATTACCTACATCGGACATTAGCATATCCGAACGAATCGAATAATTAGAAACAATAAGCGAAGATTGCATTACATAAATAAAATACAACTGTGTATAGTCCTCGATAACCTTCCAAACGTCTACAACTTTAAGGTCGTCATTATAAGTAAATCCATATTGCTCATAATCGTAATTAAACAATTTCTCTTTGCAGGGGTTCTTCAACCAACGCGAATATTTCAAACGTACAAATTGCCTACAAGTTGCAAGACTATAAACTTTATGGTCTCGAATTGCCCAACGTAAAGTATTCTCTAAATTTATCCAAGGAAAATTAGGAAACTTAAAATCACACGCCAACAAGAGTTCAAACGCCTTATCACGAAATAAAACCTCGGTAGAAAGACACATTGATGTAAGCATCGTGGTTTTGCCTTTACCCATTGTTCCGCATACAAGCGTTGTCAACGCTCTTTCATTTATAAAACCGCAATTTTTACGTTCGTTATGATTAAGCCGCGCATATCCTATATTCCTTCGAAATTTATTGAACAAAAATAACCCCACAATTACCCACACCCACAGCGGTATAAATGTAAACGGCACGGATAAATCTAAAAACATCTTGTACACCTGTCGATAGATATTTAAAATATCGAATGATATTACAAAATAGAAATAAAACGCGAAAAACTCAACGACTATTGTAAATACATTAAAATAAAACAGCCACAGACACAGCCACGGGACCCAATAATATTTACGCTTTCCTATAAATATAAATATCTCCGCAAACCACGCTTTAACCGGGCAATATATGCGCTTAAAAAACCATTTAAACGCTTTAAGCGGCTTACTGTCCTTGTCATAGTCATTATTCTGAGTTTTCAAATACTGTTTAAAACATACTATCAAAAGTACGATTATCGGCAAAGCAATAATTAAGAATTGACAAAACGTATATATTCCGTTACTGACAGTAGTCATATAACCCAAAAAATTGTCCCCACACGCCCATAACCCCCAATATATACCCCAATTAACAGTAAATTGCTCCCAATTGTCCGGTAAAGGAATAGACGGAATTTCGGGGGCAACGGGCGGAGCTTCAGGCGGTACAACGGGGAAAAACGGTATCTGCGGAAAGTCGGTAACTGTCGGAGTTATTACGCCGTCAAACCCGAATATCTCGCAGAAATAGTACGCTATCGATAAGCCGAAATCACGAACGCCTTCAAGAAGTCTACCCAAGGCGTTCGAAAATATCACGCCGCAGGCGAGAAACCCGATAGTGATAAAAATACAGATTATATGCCGGTAATTAAATCGCTCTTTCATACCTGAAACCCCGTATAGATAAAGTAACCTATAAAAAGCGCAACGAGCATTCCGAACAATACCCACAATACATTTTTAAACGTTTTCATTTTTGATTTTACCTTTAATAATCGTTTGACTTTTGACGCACTATCCTTTATAATAACAAACAGGTAAGCGGCTCAAAGCGCGTTTACACCTGCCGATATTGGATTGCGGCATTGCCCCGAACGGATAGTTTCGGGGAATTTTTTTATTCTTTTTTACCGCGAAATTTATTGATACGCTTTCTATTCTTTTGCATAGGTTTAGAGTGATTAAACAACGTATCACGGATAATTTCCACGTCGTTGTCGGATACGTCCATATTCGGGTGGTTCTCTTTAAACTTCTTGTTTACTCGTATAGGGTTTCCCTCATCGTCCATAATCTCAACGTAATGCTTAAAATGTGATTGCCCTTGCTGATATTTCGGCAACCGTGTACGGTCTTTACCGGCACGGGAAGTTAATTGTACAACAGCAAGGTCGTTGCGAGCATTAGCTTCAATTACCACAACGGGACGTTCTTTATCAGGTTGTTTAGAATTTTTATCAAGATATTTATCTCTCGTCGACAGTGTTCTGCCTTGAGGAACTCTGCCACTTGACGTTCGTCCCTGATTTACTTTCTTTTTAGTCTTTTCCGTCTCTGTTTTAAGAGGCGGTTTTCTTGTAATTTTTTTCGACATAGTGTTTTATTCCTTTTTCTTAAATATAGCTTTGAATAGCGAACTTATTAACTTAAATGGAAGCGCAATGACCCAAACGATACCTTGTATAATGATAGGCAGTACAGGTATTAAAACTATGATAAGTACGATAATCCCCAAAATCGATAATATAAATTTTATCAAATTAAACTTTTCGTCTGATGTGGTAATAACCGGCGGAGAAGCTTCCGGAATTATATCGACAGGATTACTTACACAAGGAATAACAGTATCAATCTTACCGTTTGTATATGTAACATCTATAATATCGAAGTCGAGGAATACGTTTTGTTTAAAAAAATAACCGTTCGTATTATAATTGGTAACGTCCTCTTCCCATTTGCCAAAAACTTCGCGTATGCCGACTTCACGTACTTCCATACTGCGATAATCGGTTGTTGCAAATCTTAAAAGAAAGATATCTTTATCGGCTTTGTTCTCGTCATAAAAGCTTTTAAATTCGCTATAATCTAATAGAGAAACGTAAAGGCTATTACAAGTAAGTTCTTCATCAGCCAAAAAGTCACTGTCTTTTACTTCGTGAATAGCCTCTATATCATCGGTAAAAGTAATATCCCCGTCTTTATGATGACCACCTGACACGTATTTTTCCCACCAACTTTGCGACCATTTTTGAGAAACTATACTGTGTTTATCGTCCGCTTTAATATGATAATCTTTAATTTCGGTATCGATATCATCAAAGAGCGCTTTATAAATTTTAATACCGTCTTTTAATTCAACGGTTTCACTGTCAAAATTATTGCCGACAATTTTTAAGAAGTCCTCTGAATACCATTTAAACAGAGTATCAGAGTCGATAACAGTCTTGTCCGCAACGTCAATTCCGTTGCCGGCAGAAAAGAGCCAATTTAATTGCGTAATGGTTTCATAGTAGTTTTCTAAGTTTGAAAAAGGATTGTACACAATTTGACTGCCCCAACCTGAATTAATTCCGTGCCCCATATCCTCACCCATTTTACTCGAATATGCGCCATAGAATATTTTACCGACGTCGGCGTTCTTTTTTCCAATATCCTTGCCAACGTAATTATATAAGTGCTCGTAAACATCGCGATTGCCTGTCACTAATCCCCAAGCCGTGACCGCGTTTAGCCATTCAGCGTGTACTTCGGAAAGATACCCGTATTTTTGGGAAATCTCTTTCGGAACGGCAAAATACACGCTGTTTATGCTATCCTGCGTAAACATATCTTTGCCGTTGGTAACGCCTTTTTCACGCCAAGAAGTATGATAAACCTGTAAACGCAAAACGTCTCCCTCTTCTTGTGTTACATTCAAAGTTTCAGCTCCGACGTCCACACCGTAGCCCTTGGAATAACCGCTATATTTGTATAAAATCGACCCCTCTGAACCGTCTGCTTTCACTCCCGTTGCCGAATATTCTTGCGCATTTAAACTGTTTTGGTGTAATAACTCTATTCCGCTTACCCGATAAATGCGCTCAGATGAATTTAAAATGTCCAAAATTGCTTGTTTTTGAACGTTACTCATTATAACTTTAAACTTTAAAAACACGCCCACATAATCGGTATCCATACACATATTTAAAAACATTAAAGAATACTTATTGTACGTGCTTATACTATCGGCGGAACTGCCTACACCAAATTCTATTTTATTCTGCACACTATTATAAACAAATTTTTCAGCTTGCGGATTATATACATAGACATATAGGCCATAATCATTTTGCCGGGTAAAATCATAAGAATAGCCGAACTCTACGAACGAAAATACACGCAAGGCACCGCGACTATTCAATCCATAATCTTTAAGATTAAACGCTTTCCCGTCTATCATACTACCTTTCAAATCGTCCATAACATTACGCTCTTCAAACGCATTTTGCATATCGATTTTATTATCCGCGCGAACTATAATTACGTTACCGCATAAATAAGCAAAAAAATAAAGTGCTAAAATTAAAATTAATAATGCAGAACTTTTTAATTTACACATCTTTCGCATAAAACACCTCAATGAAAAGCTATCCTCGTTAAGCTTTGTTCAACTGTATCTTTAACCGTTATGATAAAGTTATCACGCCCCCAAAACTCAATTTCAGGAATTTCCGTAAGCACCTCGTTTGGATATTTCAATTTAATTATTTGCTCAACTGTTATATTTTCCGAAATGTATAACATAAAATAATCGTCACTCTTTTCCAGATAAAATAATGTAGAGCAATCAAAGTCAATAAAATTACGGTTAAAATCAACCGGAGCGCTGCCGACAAAAAATACAAAAGTTTCGAAATCTTCTACGTTAAAAGTAACCGCTACATCATATGCTACCGTCTGTCCCGTTAAAGTTCCGCAATTTAATACTGTATATACGTCTTTTTCAAATACGATATCTTTTGTCTCCGACATTAAGATTTCATTACCGTAGCGAACATAAAAATTCTTCTGTCCGTTACCGATAAACGCAAACGCAAAAGCAGCCCCACAAAACAATAAAAGCACAATAAATATACTCATAATTGCAGTCAATATTTTGTTTGACTTTCTCATAACGCACCTACTTAACGCTTCTTGCGTTTAATTCCACCGACAGCCGCCGCTATAATCGCTATTAAAGCAATTCCGCCAACAACACCGCCGACTATCTGCCATTTGTTGTTTTTAACGGTATTTATAATCTTGTCCGCGCCCGTAAACACTTCCGAAACAAATTCAAGGCTATCGTCCGTTACAACTGCATTGGGCATATTTGCATTGTCAATATTGCCGCTTGCTGAACGAACCGCCATTACAATTAAATTCAATTCTTTTGCGCTTTCAACAACCTTTATTAAAGGTGTACCGTATTCAACAGTTTTTGTTGTATAAACTTCTTCTCCGACGTAGAACGTAACCGTACACATCATAGCTTCCCAATGAGCGATTAATGTTATATCGTTTTTTATAGGCTGATTTTCATACTTTGTGCCGTCTGACATATACCACCCCTTAAAAATGTAGCCGTCGCGACTAACATCACTAAGTGTTACCGAAGTATTCCAATTTACCGTTTGACTTGCTACCGTAGAACCGCCGTCTGAATTAAAATTTACCGTATATGTGTTTATTTCAAATTTCGCATAAAGTTTAGTTTCCTCGAATATCGCGCCGCCGTTATAAGGGATATAAAACTCTTCGTCATAATACCAACCAATAAAGGTATGTCCCTCCTTTACGGGGTCTGGAGGAAGTGGAACAGGAACACGGTCGTCTATATATTTATAAGTAAGGACTATGCTATTGACAACAGGGTTACAAGTAGAAGGAGTTCTGCCTGTTCCGCAAATCATATAAAAATAATCTGAATACTCATTGCTACAACCATAAGTAAAAGCACCTGAGCCGTTTTTATATTCCAAAACTTTATCAAGCGTAAAATCTGATAAACTTTCAAATACATTACTGCGTTGAAAAAGAATACAAACAGAAGGCGCAGGTAAATAGGCATAATAGAAAATAAAATTATTTAATGTTTCGCTTGTAATATTGTTATTTACAGTAAGAATTGATTGCCATGCTGCAAGCTCACTTTCCGAAAGAAAGGTTGCAGTACTATTACCCGTTATAGTTTTCAACTCGCTTTCTGTCATATTAAAATTATATACGGGCATAATTCCCGTATCGACGGTAGAAGCAGTTTTTGCGTACATGGTTTCAGGAACGGCAAAAGCCGTTCCTGTTTTTCCACCCGGACCCCAATCTATATCAACTTTCTTTTTTTCAATAACAAGCACAATCGAGGTTTCAGATTGCTTGTAACCGCAATTTGCGTTAGCAAAGATAATTACAAAAGTATATGTACCCGAATTACCCTCTAAATAACTTTCCAGCGTTATTTCAGTAAATTCTTCGGAAGTAGGAGATTTAAACTCTATTTTTATCGTATATTCTATTTTTGCTTTATCTAATTCCGAAACAATAGGTTTAGCTAACTTTCGATTAGAGTCATAAGTTAATGTTACCTGTCCCTTTTCGTCCGGTTCAAGTACGGTAAACGTTTCCAACAGATTGCCTTCGTCGTCCTTATCGTACTCCGATAATTCAACGTCTACAAATTTTATAGAAGGCTTAAACCACTCGGACGGTTTAAATTTGTCGTCTGTTGCAAACAACTGCATACACACCCCTGCAACCATAACGGTTAACAGAACAATACAAATTGCCGTAATTATCCATTTGATTTTGTCTCCGCGCTTATGGCGGTTTAATTCGTTTCTCATAACTTTAATTTACCTCGCTGTTATTTTTCGTCGTCTCCGTCCTTGTCAAGGTCGGTTACAAAGTCTATTGCAAGCCGAACCTTAGTTTTTATCGCGCTGCAAGTTGCTGCATAATCTACTTCAGTTTTACCTTCACGCAAAGGTGCGGCTACTTCTATCTTTAAAATATCTTTTAAAGTTTGATATATCCGCTCATATTTTGCCGCTTTAATTTTCTCGTCGTAATCAAACCTTATTCTTTTGTTTTTTCCAAACATATAATTCTTCACCTCGCTTTTACCAATCCATTAAAAAATGGAGTTTAATTTAATAATTTTTGGAGCTTTTGAAGCTCGTCCTGCTTGTCCTCGTCGGATAAAGCTTTAAAATGTTTTACAAACGTCGACCTCGATACGTATTTAAACTGTCGCTCTTCGTCCGAAAATTTTGTTTTAAGTATATCCGACAATTGCTCTTCTACTCTTTGCGGCAATTCCTCGCTTTGTAATCTCGCAAGAAACAACTCAAACGCTTCGTCCGGACTGTTAAAACCCAAACTCTCGTCAAATGTATTGAAATCGAACCGCCGCAAATCACCGAATGTTTCATAAACTTTTCGCTGATATAACGCCCGATACATAGTCTTAAACGCCTCTTTCGTAAACAGCGTTTCCTCTTTGTACGTTCCTTTTATAGCGTACTTAAAAATTTCGTGATAATCACCGTTACTCAAATCCGCTATGCAACTGAACCCGTCCGGATACTGCGGAAGAACCTCTCCGATGTTCTCTATGTTGTATTTCGTTACGGTCTCTTGCATTATCAACAAACACCATATGCGTTGAATCATAAGCTCGAAGTAGCTAAACAGCCGTGTCGGGTTTTTACCGCGCCTGTCCTCAGAAAACCTGTTCCAATACACCGGCTCAAAATTCAAATTTTTTTTAAGTACAAAAAGCGTATGTAAATGCGGATGATAAGTCCCGTTCTTTTTACTGATTGTAATTTCCAATTCTCTGACCGCTGCAACATATCCAAATCTTTTAAAATCCAAATTTCGTATTTTTTTACGACCGTCAAAAAACCTGACAAAGTAACTGAATTTATCCAACATCAACGTTATCGTATCGCTTAAATTTATCGCGTCGACGTTCGGAACAGTTAATACTATATGGTATAAGTCATAATCACAAGCGTAACTGTCCAAGACCTTACTGTACTGCACAAACCTCTGGTCGGCTGCAAGAGCTTGGCAGTTTAAACAAAATCTATCCCGACACCGATTTATACGAATTAAATTCTTTACACCGGCTTTCGAAAATAAGTCAAAACTCCAATTCTTGCTGCACTCTCGCAATGCTTGAGCTTTTTTAATAAACGACTCATCCGGCGCATAGATAAAACTTCCGTCTGACTGATTGCCTATTGCATACGAATACTCTTCAGCCATATCATCATAAAAATCAGCGATAAACTTATTGTACCGACAACGCCGCGAAACACTTAAAAACTCGTCCTCGGTCAATTCAATTTTTTCTGCTATTTCAATTTCGTTGACGTTTTCAGACATAGTTTTACCCGGGGACTATTTTTTCGTTTCAAGTTTTTTTTGGGACGAGTACTTTCTATAAATATCAAGGGAGTTCCAAAGCAAGCCGTCCCTCTGCTCGCTTCGGAACTCGTTTTATTATCTCACTTCTCTAAACACCCCCTATTCGAAATCCGACGTGTTATACGGGGTCTCCATTACTTGCGTTATTCCCACAAGCTCGGCACGGTCGGAACAGGGGTCATAATCGTACTTGGGTACAACTATCGAACCAACCTTTATATCGTTGCCGAGATTGCTGTCTAACGCTGTAAACGTCGACATTACGCCACCGCGCATAAAGCCCTGCGAACTTTTATAAGGTGGCACATAAAAATCCACCTTGCGATAATCCGCGTTCTTCTTGTTACTGTGAATATTAGTAACACCTAAAAAAATTGCCTTCTTTTCCATCTTGTCTCCTTGCCTAATCGGCTCGAACGCCAATCAGGACTTGCAAAATTATTTTTTAACCTTTTCAGGCTTTTTCCCTAAATCTCTTTACCGAACTCCGTAAGCCACTTTATCGCATACGTATAGCTTTCTCCGTCCGAACTGTATTTAGCGTGCTTCCCGTCCAAAAACGCATATTTTACACGCTCGCATTCTCTAACGCTACCCTTACAGTCGTATGTATTGTTATAACCAACACCAACCTCGACGATTATTGAATAGCCGTTTATAAAATCGTACCGATAAAACGTTTTGCTGACTTCAGGCAGCTCGCGCCATACTCCCCAAGAACGAAAATTATCTAACCATTCCCGACGAGCTTTTTCATTTTTCAAATTCAGCCTTGCGCCGTTTGCCGGAATATTTACCGCAACTTTCTTTTTAAGCTCTTCATTTTCGGATATTATTTTTACAACGTCCTTTATCCTGGCAATTCGTGCCGGAAGGTTCTGCTTAAGCGCGTCCATAAACGTGGCCGCCGCGCTATTCCAACCCAACACGCCACTCAATAGCTCCAACTGTCTTAAAAGTCCATTCCGAATTTGCTCAAAACTCAAATCGCACTTCACTTCGGGTGTACTAAGTAGTCGCTCGTCCTCCGAATCCGACTCCGAAACTTCCTCTTCCCCTCGAGGGGTCCGCGCGGACCCCTCGATTTTTAACTCTACCTCGTCCGATTTTTTTGACGGTATAAAGCTTATCGAGTTCTTTTTATAGTTCTTTTCGTCTAATTCCGCTTTATGGCGAGTCTGCCATTCCCGTAAATCGTCCTCTACAGTCTGTCCGGGCTTTGGCGTATAATTCTTATAAAGCTCTTTAAGCCTTTTGATATCTCGAGTACTTGCCGTTACCGGCACACGCTCCCGGTACTTGTCCATTCCGGCAAGCTCGACAAGTTGTCTGAATGAAAAATTTACATACTCAACGTCCAACAGTCCGCTTTCCTTGTTGCCGAACTCCTCGAAAACTTTTAAAAGCCGCTGCACGGTCTTTTTCTTAAAACCGAAGACGTCCTGACAGAACTTATAAAAGTTACCGTATCCCACACCGCCGTGCGCTTCCTGACACACAGCTTTGTATATCTCGTCGCACCGCAACTCAAAAAGCGACCGACCGATATCTATAAAATTTTGCTTCACACCCTGCTGCGCTTGCCAAAGATATGAATGTAGGTATTGGAAACGGGTGAACTTCTCTTCAACTATATCGTCCGACATCTCCATATAACTGCCGAACTCTTCACTGAAATACCTGTTGGCGGATTTGAACTCGCGACGGACTATATCTAACAGCTCTTCCATTACTTCACCGCCTTGTTTGGCTCGTCAAAAGCAAAGTATTTGTAGCGCAGCATATTTGACGAAATAAAGTCCGTTCCCAACGTTATAACTTTATAAAGATTAAACGCCACGTCCATTCGTAAAACCTGTGTCCCGGGAATCAACGCCAAAACTTCGTCGTATCTAAGCTCCCACAAACTTACATCTATTTGCTTCATTATTATAAACCTCTCTTATTTGTTCAATAAAACCCTCTTACACCCCGGTACGCTATTCGGCGGCCCGGGGGCTTAGAGGTTTATAAGCCTGCGCTCGGATTTCCCCGATTACAGACATATATTGTAAAGAATTAATCTCTTTCTGCACTTAAAATCGGCTCTTTATAATTTTTTATTTCACAACCTCTTTGAACCCAAAAGTCCTCGCGTTCAGGAGTCCAAAGGTTAAAATCTATTCGTTTTATATGTTCCATACTTGTTACAACTATTTTCCCGATTATACGATAAACATTATCGGTTGTAACTTTATAAACGTATAATTGATAGGAACCAGATAAAAAAGAAAATCTCCTGACATACAATAAATAAGTTTTCATAACTGTAATTCCTTTTCTGTCGTTTTCCATTTCCTTTTTGTCTGTCTCCTTTTTTTATTACAACTACTTCTGTTGTTGTTTAAAATTTTATCATATACAGTTGTTGTTGTCAATAACAGAAGTAGTTTTTTTTAATAAAATCTAAATAAAGTAAAAGGAATTGAAATGAATTTTGCAAAAATCGTAAAAGAATTGCGTTATGAAAGCGGACTATCACAAATGGAATTAAGTAAAAAATTAGGAATTACAGCCGCTGCCATTGGTCATTTAGAACTTGGAAAACGAGAACCAGGAAGCCATACTTTAATTGTTTATTCAAAATACTTCGGTGTTACAACTGATTATTTACTCGGACTTGAAGATGACTTTGGAAACGTCATAATAGAAAAAGAAGCCCCTCAGCTTTCCGCCGAAGAGCTTCAAATCATTGAGAATTATCGGGCTCTCAACCCTTCCGGCAAAAAACTTGTCAAACAAACTATTGATACTTTAAATTCTTCGTCCTCTTCCTCGAGTGCGAAGAAATACTCTTAACGCCTATCTGTCAATAAATGCTAAGGAGATAATATGAATACAAACGATAAGCATTGTCCAATTTGCGGAACATCTACTTATTTAGTTTATGGCAAGCATCCACGCAAAGACGGTTTATGCTATAAGCACAGTCAAATGCTTTTCAATAAAGAAATAGAACAATGTTCTGACTGCGGTAAATGGCACGAAACTAATAAGCAATGTGAATGCAAAAGAACCATAGTTATTGAAAATCAAATTAAAGAACCTACAGATAATCAAAACTCAAAAAAATGCTTACTTTGTGAAAACGAGAGCGGAGAATTTATTTTCTGTAAGACTTGTTTTGCTAAATACCGCAATAAAACGTTGTTATTAAAAATAACTGTTGCAAAAGACCAACAATTAGAATTACTTGACGAATCATACGAAGGCTTATATGTATGTAAAGATGGACACGTTGTTAAATCCAAATCGGAACGCGATATTGACAACTATCTTTTCGAGCACAAAATTGCTCATGCATATGAAAAGGCTTTAGTAATTGATACAGAAATATTTCACCCTGATTTCTATTTGCCTGAATTAGATATTTACCTTGAACATTGGGGATTTGATGAAAGCAATTTAGAATATACAAAAAGAAAAGAGTATAAAATTCCAAAGTATAAAGAGAAAAAAATAACCCTAATCAGTACATATGAAAAAGATATGAAAGATG
Source organism: uncultured Christensenella sp. (assembly GCA_910585685.1). Taxonomy (GTDB): domain Bacteria; phylum Bacillota; class Clostridia; order Christensenellales; family Borkfalkiaceae; genus Coproplasma. The sequence continues at coordinate 144,616 of CAJUEO010000003.1, read as the reverse complement.
TAGATACTTCATTAGATATAAAACTTGCGAAATATAAAAAAGGTGAAATAAATTATATAGATGAATAATAATTTACAATTTGTCAAGATTTTAACCTAGTTACTATTTTAATTCTTAAAAAGTAATTAAGTTTTTTGCCGTTTTTTGTATTAAAATGTACTCCGCAGGCACATTTGCCGAAAGGAGTATTTTTTATGAGAACACAACAAATTTTGGATAAGCTTCTCGGATTTATTCAAGAACTAACTCTGTTCTACGGAGAGCTTTCCGAAGAACTGCCCGATTTACGTATTGTGGTAGACAACACGCGTAATTCTGAACTAAAAAAAATGGTGCGGAAATTATTTCATTTCCGGGCACAAAGGAGGTTCCACAACAAGATTACTTTTCAGAACAGGAAAACGGAGATATTTACGGTATTTTAAAGCTAACCGATAAGGAGATTTCTAAAATGCCTAAATCAATTAAAAAAACCTTCCGAGCGGAAGGTCAGACTATCAGCTACCGTAAACGCAAACGCAGCACAACCTCTTGCAGCTTCGAAGCGCGATATCGTCGGCACGGGTTTAATTTATCCGTATCGGCAAAAACTCTTGACGAGCTTAAAATTAAATTTGTTGAAGCTTTTAAAGAAGCCGAATACCGAAAGCAATTTCCAAAAGTGCCGTCAACGTTCCACGAATTTGCGATGTACTACTTTGAAAATTTCCGAAAGCGTAAAGTTAAACCTCTCACTCTCGAAAACGATACGTACCGTTACAACAATTACTTAAAGCCGACTTTTCAGTCTATTCCGATACGTCAAATTACACCGGCACAATGCCAAGCTTTAATCGATGAGCTCGAGAACAAAAAACTTTATCGCACTTCCGAAGAGGTCTACTCCCTTTTAAACGTCATTTTCAAAATGGCTATTGCTCACGGAATCATTGAGCGCAACCCGTTATCGATTATCTATAAAGAACGTCATCAGCGCAAGCACGGCAAAGCTTTAACGCGAGAAGAAGAAAAATTACTACTCGAAAAAACAGCTAATACCCGTTATCAATTGCTGTTTGCCGTTGCTCTTTATACAGGGTTACGACCCAACGAATATAAAACGGCTCGTATCGAGGGAAAATTTATTGTCGCAGTAAACAGCAAACGCAAATCAAAAACTGTCGAGTACAAAAAAATTCCTATTACTCCTATGCTTAGACCGTACCTCGAGAACGTTACCGAATTTAAATTCCCACGGGTCGAATATATGCGAGATAAAATAAACGAAATTTTATCAAATCATATTTTATATGATTTGCGAACAACGTTTTACACTCGCTGCCAAGAATGCGGAATCGCGGACGTTGCCCGTATGGAGTTTGTCGGACACTCTCTCGGCGCTCTCGGAGATACATACACAGATTTATCCGATGACTTCCTTTTAAAAGAGGGGGAAAAGTTCAAATATTGAGCGTTGCCCCCAAATTTCCCCCAAAACGGATTAAATATTTTTATTAAAATTCAATAAAATTCATTGGAATTATATTATTTTTGCCCTAAAACGCGCCTTTTTGACTTATTCTTTGCTTCGAGTCCCTGAAGGTGCACCAAAAAAACGGGTATTTTTGCCCGTTTTTTGCTGTTTTTATGTCATTTTTACTATTTTTTCATATTTTGCCCCCAATTGCCCCCAATTTTAACATTTTAAATATCACTCTTTTTTCCGTTTCTGTGTGTAATAAAAAGAGTGAGGCGTTGCGCGCTAAACCGCTGCAACTGCCTCACTTTTCTTTTTTATTTTATCACCCTTGCAGGGAGCAACACCCTTCGGGAAATTTTTCTTTTAAAGAGTAATTCATTTCTTCACTTTTCTATCATTGGCTGCGTCGCGATAACCGCACATAAAGCCCTTACTTATTTCATTGCCGTCACGGGCAAGTTCTCTATACCCGTCCACAAGCTTTACAAGCTCTCGCTTCCCTTTCTCCTTCAATTTAGGATAATCTTTGTATATTTGAACGCCTAATTTATAGCCGAACGAAAAATCTGTATGCTTCAAAGAATTATACTTTAACTTTTCTTCCAACGTTTTCATAATATCCTCTTCTTTAATTTATTTGACAAACGATAATTAATGCCGTATAATAATTATTAGAAAAGGTTATTTGTTCGTCATTATCGGCTTGAACAGTGCGAATAAGTGGTTTTACCGCTCGCAACCTTTTCTTTTTTTACGCCCCGTTATTTTTTACGGGGCTTTTTCTTACCATTTCCGTCAATAACGGCTTGTACTTTCGCTTTATCACTACTCGCAAATTTCCAACCTTTTAACTTGGTGCTTTTCGTCCCATTGGAAACTTCAATAGACTTAGGACGAATATAAGCAGGAGAATTATTATTTGGTTCGGGATTTTTATCGAGGCGAATATTTAAAATATCATTTGTTTTGCTACTTTTAGTTATACCGATAACTTTATAAACTTTACCGTCGTTATCATAAACATATGTAGGGTGCCCTGTCGTTTCTTTACTATGAAACTTCCGAAATTGAGGTTCCGTAAGCCACTTATATGCGCCGTTACGTCCGGTATCGCACTCGTTGGGACCGATATGCTTGATATAGGATATAACGCCCTTTTCCTTAGCGCCGAGCACATGGTATGCGCACATTATACCTGCGAGCTGAGGGTCTTCGGAATAGTACTCGAAGTTTCTGCCGCCGAGAGGAGAACGGTGCAGGTTAGCTCCGGGACCGTACCAACCGTCGATACCGAGCGCATTGCCCTCGATACCTATTGCAAGACCTACCTGATAAGCCATATACCAATCCCACGTCTGAGCAAGAACGGTCGAACTGGGATAGCAGACAGCCCTAAGACCGTTGCCGCCCGTGACGTTGGTGTTAAATCCGCTGGGACCGTCGGTATCGTAAGTCTTGGGTTTACCTATGGAAGCAATTTCAATTGTGCCGAAACCTGCCTTTGTAATAAGCGTGCAAGCCGTGTCGAAATCAAGCTGGCTGACAAGTTCGTTCCACATATCGTCATCGTAAGGAACTCCGAACAAGTCCTGAATAGTCCAGGAAGTTTCCTTCGAGCCGAACTTGGGAGCGACTACGCCCTCTTCTTCAAACTTGACGTTTGACAAATCGTGCACGTCGGCTTTGACGTTGCCTGCATTCTTGGTGAAAGCGATGTTTTCAAATTCGGGGAAGGTGGTGACAAAGTTTTCACGGGTCATATATGTGATTTTATCTCCGCTGTTGTCCGCACCGTCAATCGAATGAGGTTTGTTTGCAAACGGCTCGTTTACCGTGCTGCTTGCGCCCGAAGTCGTGTTTGTATAAGTTGTAAATTGGTTTGTAACGGGGTTGCCCGTCGTCGTGTCGTTTTCGTATTTTATGTCGCTTGCTACGTTGAGTTTATATGAATTTACTCCGTCAAGCGTCTCTTTTAAAGTATGAACGTCCGTTCTGAGGCTTACGGTATAGTCACCCTTTTCAAGCTCATAACCCATAAAGCCGTTGTTGTTTTTGTCATAGCAGTCATAGGACTTCATTGTTGAAATATCCATTTCCAACTTCAAAGTCGCAAACTGCTTGGGTTGAAGCAGAGGAGTTTTTGCAAACGCGCCGAGCTTGATTGCAGACTTTTCAATGCCGCCCTTTGTATAGGGTGCGGAATAGTAGAGCTCTACAACGTCCTTGCCGGCAACGTCACCGGTGTTGGTAACGTTTATTTCGATTACAAGCTTGTCGTCCTTTGTAATAGTTGCTCCGTCTGTAACATTGTCGTTTACTGCAACGCCCTTTCTTACAAGCTGAACCGAGTTTACAAGCCAATCGAAGGAGGTGTAAGAAAGTCCGTATCCGAAGGGGTACTGAACTACGTCCTCGTATCCCTTGGAAATGCCCCAACGCTCTTTAGCATACTGGCTATCCCAGAATCCTTCGGCGTCGGCTGTTTCATACCACATATATCCCGTGTAAATATTTTCAAGGTACTCGGAATACTTGTTCTGGCGGTTGTTGAGCGAAGTATCGCTCGAAATATCGGTGTAGCTGCCTACGCCCTCTCTGCCGGAGGTTGCAAACGAAGCCGCAGTGCTGAGGTTATATGCCCAGGTATCCGCAAGCTTGCCCGAGGGGTTAGCTTTGCCGCTTAAAAGATTGGCAACGCCTATCGTGCCGCGCGTGCCGGGCGTACCCATATGCAAAACTGCGTCGATTTTGTCGTCGTCGGCAAAACCGAGTTCCATAGGGTTGGTGGTGTTTGTTACTATAATTACATTTTCGAAATTATCGGTAGCCTGTTTGATAAGCACTTCTTCGAGTGCGGAGATACTCTGCAATCTTCTGTCGCGGTCGTCCTCTCCGCGGTTTACATACTGATAGTGAGAATAATCGTTGCCTTCACCGAGAATTCTGCCGAGCACGACTATTGCGGTGTTTGAATACGCCTTGGCGTTGTTCATAAGGTCAGAGGTATAGAAGCTTTCGGGAGCTTCGGTTACGCCGTAAAACTTGTGATAAGCCTCTTCTCCGATAGCTTCGATGACGTACGAGCCGCCCTCTACTCTCTTCCAACCGAGGTTGTCGTAAGCTTTTGCCAGCTCTTCGTTGTAGTCTATGCCTGCTGCTTTAAGTCCGCCGAGGAAAGTTACAAGGTCGTTTCTCGAACCTGTGCCCGAGCCCGTACCCTGAGGAATAAATCCGCCGTCGCTGCCCGTCCAGCCGAATACGTTTACCTTGTTGGTTTTAAGGGGCAACGCGCCGTTATTTTTAAGCAATACCGCGCCGTCCTCTTCAACGTCCTCGGCAAGAGCCATACCGCTCTCGCGCGCGGCTTTTGCCTCTTCGCTGTTTTCGTCGAAACCGTAACCGCAGAGGAATGCGGTAACAAGGTTATAGTTGACAAAGCAAAGTGCGTTTCCTACAATGAGCGCGACGGCAAGTATAAGGCTTACTACGCCGGCTATTATGGGATGAATGTACTTTTTTAAGTTAAATTTCATTTCTTTTTTTCCTTGTTTTTATTTTTCGGCGTTCTCCGTCGTCAGGCGGAGAACGCCTCTTTTTTAAATTTTCAAATTATTCCTCTGTGTTCTCTTCGGGAAGAGCGGGAACTTCGGGATTTTCGGGTATTTCGGGTGTTTCACCGGGTCTTTCTTCACCGTTGTACGAAGTTGTTTTGAAAATGATGCTGTTGAGGTCGAAGTGTGTTTGCAAAACTTCGATACGGAACTCGTGCACGCCTGCGGAAAGCTGTACTCCGCGAAGAGCGATTTCCTCGTGCCAGCTGTCGTTGGGGGTCATAGTTGCTTCGGGGTCAGCCATTTCAACTTCGACGTCATCGATATAGAACTTGAAATTCTGTCCGAAAGTTTCGGTCTTGTCGCTGTGAAGTTTGAGGAAAATATCAACCACGCAGTCTGCTTCAGCTTTCAAAGCTACTCTGAACTTGGTGCCGCCGGTAAATGCGTATATACCGTCTGCTCCTGTAACAAAGCCCATACCGCCGCCGAAGTCGGGGCGCTTTACAGCTTCGGAACCGTCGAGAGTTTTGGCGTCTTTTACAAAATCACCGTTGGCGTCGATAGTAGTATCGATTACACCGTCGTACTCTGAAACTTCAAATTCAAAATAGTCGGTATTGGGGCACTCTTTTTCAACGTGGATTGTCAAAGTATGCTTACCTGCTTCGAGATCGAAAGTACCTACTTCGACCTTCTTCCAGTTATACCAATCGTTGCCGGGAGCCGTACCGAAAGTGGTGTCGGGGTAAATTTTTTCCTGACTGTCGTCTACCGTGAAGTATGCGTTGTTCAGAAGTTTGAAATCTGCCTCATACTTTGCCATATAAGCCGAAAGCGCAACTTTCGCACTGCCTTTAAGCTCGAAATTTACTACAATTTTGTTGCCTGCAACGCCTATACCTGCAAGGCACTTGCCGTTGCTGCCCATATCTCCGCATTCCTCGATAAACGAGTTTTTGCCGTCCTGATACTTGTTGCCCGTCATATTCAAGTTTTCTGCTTCGAGTCTGAACGTGCCGTCCCTGCGAAGAACTATATCGGGGCAATCGCATTTCGAAGCGCAGACTTCCTCTTCGCAGACAACGTTAAGGCACTTGTTGCAAGTGGGGCATCTGTCTTCGCAGTCGTGTATGGAAACCTGCTTGTCGAGGTCATATCCGTTTTCGTCATACGAGCCCGAAGTCATTACGTTGAACAGCAAGCCGTCGATATTGCACGCGCCGCCCACGTTTTTAACGCTGAAGAAGTGGTCTCCTGCAGGTAAGTTATACGTTCCGAGCAACACGTTCTTCCAATCCCAATAAGCGCCTTGACCTGCGTCACCGCCGACGATGTCGGTATTTTCGACCATTATTAATTTAATGCCGTCAATATAGAATTCCCATCTGTCTTTTACGATATATGAAGAAACGCTTGCACCCTTGAAATAGAGCTGAACTGTGGAATCCTGCGCAACTCTCAATGTTGTGGAGAGCTCCGAGCCTGATTCGAGCGCCGCGACAGACGTACCTCTGCTGGTATTTCCAACCTGGTCGGGGTGGGTTACGGGTTCGAGTCCGAGTCCGTTTACAATCTTGTCGGGGTTAGCGTCAGCCCAGTCCTTACGGGTTGAAGCATATTCGGTATCGAAGTCCTCCAAATCGACCATTTTAGGCTCTTCGGTAACGCCGGGGAGTTCGACAACCGACGAAATGTAGCGCATCCCGACGTAGAAATCGATATAGTCGATATCGGGAACCATGTCGCTCATTGCATCGAACGTAAGCACGTTTTTGCCTTCGGGAATTGTAAGATTTCTTACAACTACGTCCCTCCATTCGCAAACGCCTGCGTCTATAGATGCCGAAAGAGGAATTTCTCCTACAACCTTGGTTGCGCCCTCTTCCTCGCTTTCCTCATCGGGAACAACCGCGCGGTTGAGGTACAGCTTCATATTGTCGCCGAGGTTTGCCATATTGGACTCGTTGCTGTTTGCAAGGCGCAAAACCATAGTTACGTCTTTAAATTCCTTAGCGGCAGTAAATGTAAATCCGAAATAGTTGTATTTAACTCCGTATTTCGTAATGTACTCGTTGCCGCTTGTAATTGTTTCGCTCTCTTCGGGCGCCGTCGCAACAAACGACTCAACGCCGTCGGGCTTTGTAAGGTGCTCCAAATTCATAGCTTCGGCTTCAACGCGGTAAGCGACGCTGTCGTTCTCTTGGGTGATATCCAAAAGCGAAGTTTCCGAAATTATCGGCAGCTCCCTTTCAAGCACTGTTATCTGATAGCGCGCCGATTTGCCGTTATAGGTAACGTTTACGTTGCGCTTGCCGGCAGTTTCCATATTGGGCGTGCTTACCCTGCAATCGGAAAGGGCAATTTCCTTTTCGGTGTTATCGCTCATTTTTGCGGTAACTTTAAGTCCGTCATAGCTGAAATTTTCTCCGAACTTAAACTCGGTTTTTGCCGCGCTTGTATCAAGCGATATGCTTAAAACTTCCACTTCGGGCTTGGTTATGTCACCGCCGCCACCGCCGTTATCACCGCCGCAGCCTGCAAGCGTAGTTAGCGCAAGGGGTGTAATCATACACGCCGCCATTGTCGCTGCCACAATTTTTTTAATTGAGTTGCTTTTCATCAAATTTCTCCTTTACTTTTTTTGCGGTTTTTCTATTTTTACCGCTCGTTTTTAGTGAGGTCATATTACAAATAATGTTTGTATTTTTCAATAACTAATTCGTAAGCTTGCATTTTGAACGCATAACCTTACATTTTGGCAATAAAAAAAGACTCGCTTTCACGAGTCTTTAATTTGTATTTAGTTTGCCGCAAGTGGAAAAAGAATATTTACGGTAAACACATTGTTTTGCGTGTTTATAGACAAATCTCCTCCGTATTTATCGCAGACGTATTGTATGCTTTTCAAACCGAAACCGTGGTACTGCTTGTCCTTTTTCGTGGTTTCGGGGATACCGTTGTCTAAAGTCAGCTTGTTTTCATAGTAGTTGTGGGCGTTTATAGAAAGTAAATCCCCCACTGCCCTCACTCTCAGCCCTATTATTCTTTTGCCGTCGTCCAACGCGCTTACCGCCTCTATTGCATTGTCCAACAGATTTCCGAACAGAGAGTATATGTCCGAGTCCTTCATAAACTTCAACCTCTGTCCGTCGACTATACAGCTAAGCCCGATATTTTTCTTAGTACAGTGCAGCTTTTTTTCAGTTAGTATTACGTCCAAAACCTCGTTGCCCGTGCGGACTGTCGAGTCGTAAATGGAAATAAGGTTTTCTATTTCTTTTACCGAGTCCTCGCTTATCGAACTTCGGCTGCCTATACTTCTTATCTGGTGCTTTAAATCGTGGCACTTAATATTAATTAGCTCTATCGTTTCCTTGCTAAGCGCATACTGTTCCTTTTCCTTATGTCTTAAAAGCTTTACTGTGTTTAAGGTTTCTTCCAGCTTGTACCTCAGTGACAGCTCGAACTGTAACACCAAAGCGACAACACAGCACACGCTGTTGTACACGCCGACTATTATCAGATACGCCCTGTTGCCTTCGGGGGCAAGATTGTGCACCACAAACGCGTTCAATATTATATCCACCGCGATAATTACAAGCACGAGCATAAACATAAATATGCTTTTTATCTGCAATTTTTCTCCGCGCTGAATTCTGTTGCCCAGCAAAAACCAGGCAAAATAATAGCTTACTATATAGATATAGAAATACACTATCGCAATAAAAGCGTTCGGGAATATATTCAAAGCCTGACTGCCGTACTGCCCCATAGGTGAGTCGGCGTTTACGTTCATAATATTCAGCGAAAGGTTGTAAAACTCGTAGGCAAGGTGTTGCAGGGTATAGCCGGCTATACAGCAAAAAACTATTTTAAGCCACGACTCGTTGAAAATGAACACCGAAACAAGCACGGTAAACGCGAACAGTACGAAGAACATCATCGAGGTATAGAACGCGCTGTTATATACTAAGGGAAAGAAATATGAAAAGACGAACGTCAAAGCGACGCCGCCCAATATCCTGAATACGGCAAACTTGCGAAGCGAAAGGTTGTATAAAAATATGCCCTCGGCAACAAGAAGCTCGATTATAAATTGAAAGGACTTATAGAACTCGAACTGAGTCATTAAAGTTTTTCCCCTAAGTATTCATTTAAAGCGCGGCGGAAATCCTTGCGCTTGGGGTGACTGATAAGCAATTCTTCTCCGTCGACGGTTACCGTAAAGCCCTTTATTGCCGTGACGTACCGCAAATTGACGAGATAGCAGTTATTACAGCGCGCAAAACCCAGCTCCGAAAGCTTTTGTTCGTAAGCTTTTAGTTTCCCCGTAGTCGAGTAGTTGCCGCCCGTGGTATGAAAAATTAGGTTGTGCCCCGTTACCTCTATATATTTGAGGTCGGCGGTGTTAATGCACATAACCATATCGTTGACGGTAATATTTATTTTGAACGAGTTTTCGCTCTTTAATTTAACAATGGTGCGCTCTAATTTAAGCGCAAAATCATAATAGGAAACGGGCTTTACGATATAGTCGAACGCGTTTACCTCATACCCTATTACCGCAAACTGCGCCATATTGGTGACAAAAATAAGCGCGACTGTATTATCGAGCTGTCGTAACTTTCGGGAAGCTTCTATTCCGTTAAAGTCGGGCAACTCGATATCCATAAGTACAATGTCGAAATTGGGCGTGTATCCCGATAAAAAATCCACGGGGTTGCCGTAGCATACAACGTGAAATTTTTCTCCCTTTTCCGCATTATATCTGTCGAAGTAAGAAACCAGCAGCTCTTGATACTTTTTCTCGTCCTCGACTATCGCTATATTTATCATACTTAATCCTCGTCATTAGTATTATAACCATTAAATGTATTTGTTATATCGGTAAAACCGATATAACAAAGGGTACCCTTTGTCTTGTTCGGCGTTATTTTTTATAGCCGTTGGGGTTTTTACTCTGCCAATTCCAAAGCGATTTGCACATTTCGTCAATGCCTGATTTTGCCTCCCATTTGAGTTCGTGTTTAGCTTTTGAGGGGTCGGCGTAGCAAGCCGCAATATCTCCCGAACGGCGCGGCTTTATGGAATAGGGCAGGGAATGTCCGCAAGCCTTTTCAAACGCGTGAATAACTTCAAGCACGCTGTAACCCTTGCCCGTGCCCAAATTATAGATATAAACTCCCGATTTTTCAATGCAGTCGATAGCCGAAACGTGCCCCTTTGCAAGGTCGACCACATGAATATAGTCCCTCACTCCCGTGCCGTCGGGGGTGGGATAGTCGTTGCCGAACACGCCGATTTCCTTCAATTCCCCTATCGCTACCTTCGCAATGTAAGGAGTCAGGTTGTTGGGAATGCCCTTGGGGTCCTCCCCTATAAGTCCGCTCTCGTGCGCTCCGACGGGATTAAAGTATCTTAAAAGCGCCACAGTCCACTCGTTGTCCGCCTTGTACACGTCGGTAAGCATAATTTCCTGAAAATACTTGCTTGTGCCGTAGGGGTTTGTAGTTCCGCCAGTTGCGCACTCCTCGGTAAGAGGCAGAACTTCGGGGTCGCCGTAAACTGTTGCCGACGACGAAAAAACTATTTTTTTACAGCCGTGCTCGCGCATAGCCTGCAACAGCACAAGCGTGCCGTAAAGGTTGTTGTCGTAATATTCCACGGGTTTTTCGCAGCTTTCCCCGACGGCTTTAAGCCCGGCAAAGTGAATTACCCAATCTATCTTATTTTCGCTGAAAATTTTATCCAGAGCGGACTTATCGCGCACGTCCGCGTTATAAAACTTTACCTCTTTACCGGTAATCTGCCCGACGCGCTTCAAACTTTCCTCGCATGAGTTGGACAAATTGTCTACAACCACCGCGCCGTAACCGCACTGTAAAAGCTCTACAACTGTATGACTGCCGATATATCCGGCACCGCCCGTAACCAAAACGTTTTCTTTCATTTTATACCTCGCTATTCTAATAATATAACATAAAAAATATAAAGTCAACCCCAAAATTAAAATACTTTTTTTGCCAATCGTCGATTATGGGCAATTCAACTCTTGCAAAATTTGCAGAAAATTGATATAATATATATGAATATATTGCCATGGGAACATAAATGATAAAAGCGTTACTGTCAAAACTTAAAGAAGCATTGATATCCGTTTTGCCTGTCACAGCGATAGTGCTTATTATCTCTTTTACTCCTCTCGTCGATTTGACGCCGACTGAAATTACGGCGTTTGCCGTGTCCGCCGTGTTCTTGGTGTTCGGTATAGGGCTTTTCAATCTGGGCGCGGACCTTGCCATGACGCCAATGGGTGAGCACGTCGGCGCAGGTCTTACCAAGTCGAAAAAGCTTATAATTTTAATTTCGGTATGCTTTATAATGGGCGTGCTGATTACCGTTGCCGAGCCCGACCTTTCGGTGCTTGCAGGTCAGGTGAGCGCGGTTATAGACGGCACTTTGCTGATTGTTACCGTCGGCGTGGGCGTGGGGCTCTTTCTCGTGCTTGCAGTCGTTAAGATAGTGTTCAGAAAAGATTTGTCGCTGTTTTTAATGTTCTTTTACCTGCTTGTGTTCGCGCTGTGCGCAATACTTATCGAGTGCGGCAAGGGTGACTTTCTCGCGCTGGCTTTCGACTCGGGCGGCGTAACCACGGGCCCCATAACCGTACCCTTTATAATGGCTCTGGGCGTGGGTATCGCAACCACCATAGGCGGCAAGGGCGCAAACGAAAACAGCTTCGGCCTGATTGCGCTTTGCTCGATAGGCCCCATGATTGCCGTACTTGCGCTTGCAATGACCTCGCAGGGGGAAATTGTTTACGAGCTTGCGGAATACTCGGTCGACGCGTCGCTTGCGCGCTTCGGAGAAATACTTTTGGAACACTTCCTCGATGTTTTGCAAGCGCTCGGGCTTGTGGTGCTGTTCTTCCTCGTACTTCAATTTTTGATTTTGAAGCTGCCTAAAAACAAGCTTTTGCAAATTGCCGTCGGAATAGGATACACGCTTTTGGGGCTTGTAATATTCCTTGTCGCGGTAACGGTAGGGTTTATGCCTATCGGCTTTAAAATGGGTCAGCAAATTGCAGAGTTCAGCGAACCTTTGCTTGTTGTGTTCGGATTTATTCTGGGACTTGTGGTTGTACTTGCCGAGCCCGCCGTTCACGTTTTGAACAGGCAGGTTGAAGAAGTCACGGGCGGCGGAGTTAAAAAAATCGAAATGCTTCTCGCGCTGTCGATAGCGGTAGGCGTGTCGATAGGGCTTTCGCTGATAAGAATGATTTTTAAATTTTCGCTGCTATACTACATAATCCCCGGCTACATAATTTCGCTTGGGCTCTCCTTCTTTGTACCAAAGATATACACGGCTATAGCGTTCGACTCGGGCGGCGTTGCAAGCGGACCGCTTACTTCGAGCTTTATTCTCCCCCTCGCGATAGGCGCTTGCGCCGCGATAGGCGGAGATATTTTAACCGACGCGTTCGGCGTGGTGGCAATGGTAGCAATGACGCCGCTTATAACAATCCAATCCTTGGGCTTTAAAGCGGTAATGTCGTCAAAGATGCGCTCGCGCATTACAATGAAGCGCATACTTTCCGCGGACGACGAACAGATTATTTATTTTAAGTAGGTGCCGTATGCCGGATAAAAAATTGATAAACAGAGATAAACAAACCGCTCCGCAGAAGCTCAAACTTATGGTTACGGTAGTCGCGCGAAACAAGACCGAGTTCTTTGCCGATCTAATTCAATCGTTTGAAGTAAATATGCAGATGATACTTATGGGCAACGGCACGGCAAACGAAAAAATGCTCGACCTCTTGGGACTTGCCAACTCGGATAAATCGGTAATTTTAAGCGTGATACAGGAAAGTAAAATTCCCGACGCACTGCACACCCTGGAAGAGAAGTTCAACACCATCAAGGGCGGCAAGGGCATTGCCTGCACCGTTTCGCTTTCAAGCGTAATAGGCACGTTGATATACGGATTTTTAAGCAACAACAAAATGGCGGTAAAGGAGAACAAACAATGACAGGCAGCAATTATGAAATGATTTTGTGCATAGTAAACACGGGATTTTCCGAAACGGTTATGGACGCGGCAAAGGAAGTCGGCGCACGCGGCGGCACTATAATTCACGCGCGCGGCACGGCAAACAAGGAAGCCGAACAGTTTTTCCACATCTCCATTCAGCCCGACAAGGAAATTGTTATGATACTTGTGCCGTCGGAAATTAAGGACGACGTTCTCCACGCCGTCTACCGTCAGGCTGGATTAAAGACCGAAGGTCAAGGCATAGCCTTTTCTATAGCCGTTGACGAGGCAGTAGGGCTTGCGCCTGTACCCAAACAAGAAAATTAATTTATATTTAAAAACTGCCGCAAAGCTTAAAGTTTTGCGGCAGTTTTATTATATTGTATTTCTCTTATCCCTTATTAAATTTTTAATCGCAAACAACGTCTGCTGCACTTCGGGGCCGCCGCTGAACTCAAAGCTTACCGTTCTGTTGTTTAAAAACACAAGTTCGAGCATATAGCAATTCGGACGGGAGGCGTCAGTTCTTATATTCGAGCTCATAATATCTCTGTAAAAATAGTCGTACGATTCACAGACCTTTTCAAACTCGCAGATGAGCGAACACCTCACTTTATATATAAAAAACTGGTCTATACCGACGTAGAAATATGTGACCGAAATGTTCGAGCTAATTCCGTCCTTGACATAGTGACGGTCGGCAATATCCTCGTCTATGTACTGCATAAGGCAGAGCGGATCACCGGCAATATTCACCTGCGAGGCGTCGATTCCGTTTGCGTTCAAACCCTCCTGCTCGATTCCGCCGACTATTATCTGAATATTGTTTTCCACGTCGAGCCTTGTAATTTTAGGTATCGACATTAATCGCATAACAAGCAAGCTCAAAACCGACACGACAAGCAAAACGCCCAAAACTATTGCAAAAATTAAGCCCGAAGTTACCAGCGCGACGCCTATAAGCAGCCAGACAAGCACCGCAACGTAGTTGATTTTAGACGCGCCCGAGGTAAAAAACAGTCTGTTCTGTTCGTAAACGGGCAGCCTGTGCAAATTGGCTTTGCCCCACATTTTGAAATTGAACAGGCTTTTAAACTCTTGCCCCGTAATATCGGGGAAGGGCACAAACAACGTGGTAAGTATTTTTAAAAGCCTCATTTACACCACCTGTGAAGAAGTTATATATGCGTTGCGCCTGTTTAATTTTGTCAGAATGCTCTGCGAAAGTCTGTCCGCACCCTCGAAATTGTCGTCGTCATACAAAATTTGCAGCATATCTATGTCGGATAAAATTTCAAGCTCGAGAGCGGCAACGCCCTCGTTGCCGAGCGCCTGACTGCCCCTCACTGCGTCGTAAATTATTTCCACTTTTTTGCTGACGGAAATATCCGTAATTGAATTCATTATCAGTTTGAGCTTTTGCGCCGCAACCCTTACAAACTGCAAGCGAGCGCGCTCCTCTTTGACGTTGCTTTCAATGGCTTTAACGCTGTTGAAATGAATTATAAAGTATATTGCATAACCTGCAAGCAGGCACACGTTTACAAGTAACGGCACAAGATAGGTAATTTCCCTGTGGAAAAACGCGCAAAGGGTATTTGCAATAAGGTTGATAACCGTGTACGACAGCAATACAAAGACCAGATGATAGGTCAAAAATTCTGCCTTAATCTTTTTATCGACGAGTATTGTGCAGGTAAATTGCAACAGCACGGCAAGCACCGCAAATGCGTATGCCATACCGAATACAACGGTATAATCGGAGTTTAGAAGAAATACAAGCAGGGAATACGCAACTAAAAACAAGACGTATATAATTATTTTGGGAAGCAGTTTCATATGTACACCTCTACACTTTAAATCCGCAGTTCGAGCAGAATTTTACGCCCGACGTTAAAGAAGCGCCGCAATTGGGGCAGACAGCCGCAAGCGGTTTGCCGCAGTTGGAACAGAATTTTGCCGACTTTGCATTATCCGTTCCGCACGAAGGGCACTTTGAGCCCTGCTGTTGGGGAGCCTGCTGCTGCGAGAAAGCGCCGTTAGCCATATTGCCGAAAATATTTCCTGCAGCAAAGCCCATACCCATACCTGCGCCCATTCCGCCGAAGCCCTGATTGTTAGCCATATCGCGCAAAATGTTTGCCTGTGTGTCCTGCTGCCAGGTTATTCCCTCGATATTTCTCGAACCGACGCGCGCATACGCCTCGTTTATCTTTTGATAATTGGGGTCGTCCTGCGGTATGGAAATGTCCGAAACATAAAAGTTTACGCAGCGAAGCCCGTATTCATCCAACAAGCCGTTTATAACGGGGTGAAGCTTGTTTGCGATATTTTCGTATTCCGTAGCCATATCGAGAATAGTCATTTTAAGGTTCTTCATAACGGTCGCAACTTCGACCTTTATCTTTTGCTGGAACGCCGTTCTGAAACAACTGTTTAACTCATCCACCGAATACGTCGTCATATTTGTGCCGAGCATCTTTAAAAGAAATTTCTTTGCGTCCTTTACCTGAACGGTATAAGAGCCCCTCGCGCGCACGCCGACGGCAAACCCGTACTGTGCGTCGCGCATGGGAATGGGGGATTCCGTTCCCCACTTCACGTCCATTGCATGCGTCTTGCTTATAAAATATACCGCGCAGTTGAACGCCGAAACACCGCCCGAAAACTTTGAAATTATGCGCCTTATAAAGGGAACGTTGTTGGTATTGAGCGTATATCTGCCGCCCGTGTACTCCTGAACTATTACTCCCTCTTTGTAAAACAGCGCCACCTCCGACTCGGATACGGTAAGCTGCGAGTTGTTATTGAAGTCCTCACCCGGGTGTTTCCATAAAAGACAGGGCGCAGGACTTTGGTTTTTTATAACAGAATAAAGCGTCATATTCTACTCCTTAAATATCTATTCTTGTGTTTAAAAGCTGTTCGAGCGAAGTTTTATCTCCCTGCGGCACGCCCAATTTATCGGCTTCAGCCTTATAGTCCCTGCTGCTCGGGCTCGTCTTATAGAACTTGCGCTCGTAAAAGTCCTTTTTTATAAACGCGGCAAACAGATAATATATTCCCTTTCCGCTTACGGACAGCGCGGCGCTTAAAAGCTGTTCCGCTCTTTCGACGCTTTTAATGTTTGAAAGAAAGGGTCTGTTGCCCTTGAACACGCACACCGCCGCACAGTAATATGCCTCCGCACAGTCGTACGCGATATTTACTACCTCTTCGAAGCTCTGCGCCGCCTTATCGTAAAGTTTTAATTTTAACTGACATAGCCCGAGCGCCATAAGCCGCTTTGCCCTCTGCTCGTCGGTTTCTCCGAATCCGCCCGAGGAATACGACCTCATATACTTGTTTACGTCGGGAAAATTCATATTGAAAAGCGGATTGAAAGTAGTTATAAACAGCTCTTTTCCGCAAAACTCGCATATGTTTGTACCGGGTTTTGGGCTGCCGCCGCAACCAGGACACACCGCCGAATAAGTCGAACCCATTTTCTATGGCCTCCTATTTATTGCTGTTCCACTTGGTTTTAAGGTCAATTTCGGGACTTTCCATATCAATCAACCAAAGGAAAGGGTCCTCGGCATTTTCCGCAACGTACTTGTTCTGTTCACCGCTCCACGAGCTGGTTGTGAAAAACTGATATTTTTCAAACTTATCCCTTATTATGTTGAGAAAGTTCATAGCCTGATACTTGTCGAGGAACTGTTCGCAGGCAATATTTTTAGCCCTGTTCCAGGTTGTTCTGTTCTGCTTTGCAAGCTCTGCGACGTACTCGTCACCGATCTGGTCTTTTATAAGCGGCAAGTCACCCTTTGTAATAACTATCGCTACAAACACCTTTTTACACCTTTCGGGCGTAAGACTTTCAAACACGCCGAGGCTGTTTATCATATTTGTAACAACGTCGTTCATACTTCTGTCCGAGCGCTTGTATCTTTCGAGATTGGGCACCTTTGCCTGAACGCAGTCGTCGTAAAAATCGTCGATAGACAGAGGGTCCAATACGAACAGCAAGCTGTTTGTAAAGTCGAACACCTGCGTCTTTTCTACAATATTCTGCTTTTTGGCGTCGTAGACCTCTCCTGCAACGTCATAGACGTAAACCCTGTTCTTTACCTTTGCGCCCTGCGGAGAGAAATAGAACTTGTACGAGTCGAACTGCTGTTTATGAGTCTTGTCGGTGTTTCTCGTCTTTAAAATTTCAAGGTTTCTCTTGTGCCTCTGTTCGTCCTCGTGCGAGCAATACTCGAACTCCATTTTATTACCGGGGATTTGGCAATATTTATTCAACCCGTCGATACCTGCGTTTATAAGGCTTGTTTTACCCGAGGACACGCCGCCGATAATGGGAATACATATGGGGCGCGCCGGCAGTATCTTCGATTTGAAAGCATAGCGGCAAGCCGGATTAGGGCATATAGCATCAAGGTGCTGTCTGCCGTTAAAGAAAGTTGTAGGCAGCTTAGCGCCGCACTTACAGGTGCGCTTTGCTATGCCGTACTTGCCGGGGCGCAGGTTTTTATGTTGGGCGTTGCAGCTTGGACATATGTATGTCGGCAACTGATACTTGTTGTTGCACGCAGGGCACACAAGCCCTATTCCGTGAATTTTTAAATACAGGCTGTCCACCACATAGCTAATGCCGCCGAAAATATAGTTTACCAGCGTAACAAACAGCAGAACTATAATTACCAGCAACAGTACAAGACAGGTAGCCGGATAAATTACCAGAAGAAAGGGAAACACTACCACCCAGAGCAGGCGGAAAAATTTATTGCCGACCGTCGACGCCAAATCCCATACGTCCAAAAGAATTTCTTTGACGGTATAAAAAAGAATGTTGTAAATGGGAATCCAAAACAGTTTAGTTCTTGCAGGTTCTTCCAATCTTTGTTTTTTCATATTTTCTCCGAATAATTATAACCAATACATATATTTTGCTCGTCTTATGATATTTCTTATTACTTTAATTCTTGTAAGGCAGTAAATAACGCCGAGCAATAAATATAGCCCTATAAAGCCTAAAATTATAAACAGATAATACTCGCTCATCAAATCAAGCAGTATCTTTGCGCCGAACACGGTGTAACTTACAAATGCTATAGCCGCGGCAAGCCCGAGCGAAAAGGCTGCGGCAAGCGGCTGTCTGTTGATAAGAAAAGCAAGCCCGACTACCGCTCCGAGCAGCGCGCCCGAGGTTGCTGTACCGTGAATAATCAAGTCGAATAAATCGTAGTCCCAAAGAACGATAGTGGTTAAATAGTACCAGCCTGCAAGCGCCGCAACAAGAATTATGACAGGTAAAAATATGCGGTATAAACATTTAAACAACATTCTGAATCCGTTGCCCGGATAGATACCTCTGTATTCAACGCACGATATCAGCGCCATTATAACCGAAAATGCAGCGACGGTGTAAATTAAGATTCCGCTTATAAATATGACCGAAGCCCGAATTGTAGTAAACGGACTTAAATCATTAATCATTATATCACGTTCGATGTACTCAAAATAATTGTTAAAAGCGGGGTCACTTAATGCGTCAACACCCAAAAATACAGGTTCGCAATAGCCGTAAATATAAACTATGCCCGAAAGAGCCATAAGTCCTACAGCCGCAGGAAACATAAAGCGCACTACAAATTTTTTCAATCCGTCTAATTCAAACAATGCGGAAACAATCAAGCATGCTATAATTAAAGCAGCCAACAAAACGACCATAATCAACGCTACGCTGAACATGGCGTCCATACTGCCGTGATAGCATACCTGCATATTCCAGATAAGCACGCACAGCTCGTATATTCCGTAGCAAATACCTGCTAAAATACTGAGTATAATACCAAATAAAATTAAATACCCCATAGCTACCTCAATTTTTCCAATACTTTCTCACGCCGTAAGAGATAATACCGCGAATAATATCATTTCGCACTATATAATTAAAACCGAAAATTAATTTTTATATTTTTCCGCCGAAGCCGTAAATTTATCGTTCTTCTGCTTTGAAAGCAATTTATCGAACTTAGCTATAAACTTCTCGTCGGAATGTCCGTAAAAATATTTTAAAAGACTGTTTCTATAATCACTGTCCGCACAGCTTATATCCTCGCGCATAAGCTCAAGCAAATACATAATCTGCGCTTTTTTGTCCTTTTTAAAATAGACGTCCCAAAGCTTTGCAATATACTCGTCTTCCAAGCCGCTTGCGTAAATGAGCGACAAAAGCTTTGACGGCTTTTTCTTTTTGACAATTACAAGCGAAACGCCCAAAAGTACGTCATAGTAGTAGGCGAACACGCCCGAACCGACCTTATCGTCGTTTGAGCAAATTGCTAAAATAAAGTCCTCAAGTTCAACAGCCGTCTTATATTTTCCGTCAAAGTTAATAAGCCTCGAAACAAGCTCTATTTCCTTTGAAACGCGTATGTCGGATATAGCGCAAATGTCCGAAATTACCTTTGCAACAGCCTTTCTGTCACTGTGAGAAATGTCGAAAAGTTTGGCGTTGAGCAAGGTATATACCTTAGTTAAAGCGTTATCGTGCAACCCCTTTACTTCGTTTAAAAGCCTGCCGTAGAACAGCCACTGCCGAGTGTCGTCCCTGAACTCGATTGCCGACATAATCCCGTCGTAACACTCGCGGAAGTTGCCCTTAACGTAATACTTCTTTATATATCTCGAAATTACGTCCTCGTCGGTACGAATGCTTGAAATAAGAATATTTTCGGCAAAATTGCTCCACTTGCCGCGCGCAATTGCGTTTACATAGTCGTCCCCGTACTGCTCGGCAAGTTTTATAAACACGTTTGAAATGTTGCTCTGTAATACCTCGTAAGCTATGTCGTACAACTCCCCTACGCGTTCATACTTCAACACGTCGTAAAATTTGATAATGTTTACCGCAGTATCCGCAACGGGAGATACGGCAAGCGCCGCGCGAAGCAGCTTACAAATAATATTGAAAATTGCGTCCTTACAAAGGTTCTTTTGGTCGATTTGTTTGAGCAGAGCCAAAATGTGATTGCATATCTGAGGGTTGACGGCGACAACACGCAAAAGCTCGTCGCTGCCGACGTACTCGAGCGTAAGGTTTAAAAATACGTCGCGTATGGTTTCGTCGGCGCAATTGTTGCAAAAATCAAGCCAATACGCCGCGTGCTCGGCATTTTTGCAGTAGCTTGAAAAAATCTTTTTAACGCACACGTTGAAATATGCGCTATTTTTCAAGCTCGGCAAAAGCATGCCCGTCAATAAATTCAAATCACCCTTAGCCGAAATACCGTTAAACAGCAACGAATACAGTGCGTCAGCCTTTGCTCTGTCCACCTTTTCCGCGCTCAAAAGCAACCCGACAACCAGCTCGAACACCGCAGTATTAGCGATGTTTGCCGACAAAAGATTTGTGTATGTGCCAAGCTCCGTTAAGACGACCATTCTTAAATCGCAGCCGAAAACGGTCCTTAAAATTTCCGCCGCTTCGTCGGTTTTAAGCTCTCCGTCAACAACCGAATTCAAAAGCTCGCTTGTGTAGTCGTTAAGAATGCGCTTGTCTGCCGTAAGCTTGTAAATTTCATTGAGCAGTACGCCGCGCTCGCGCAAATCCAGCATATTTGCTGCAAGATATGCGTTTATTCTCGACGCCCTCGCATTCTGGGGCACGACAGTTATGTACGCGTCCGAAATTACCGATTTGAAAGTGTGCAAATCAAACTGCTCGTATGCTTCGGTGTACATAAAGTCGTATGCGTTGACAAGCGCCTCCGACGAAAAGCCGAGCGAGCCTTTCGTATAATTTTCGTAAAACGCCTTTAATCTGTCCAAATTAGCCGCGTTAGTGTACGCGTACTCGACAAGCCTTGCAATAAACGCGTCGTCGGGAATGTGTTCGGAAAATTTGTTTTCAATTAAATCGGCAACGGCTACATAGGTGTTAGAAAGCCTGTTCGAATAGCCGAACTCATCCCCCATATGGCAAATTCTGAACGCGCGTCCGTCCTCCTGTTCGTCGGAGGAATATGTAGAAAAATACACAGCTCTTGCAAGCGAAACGGGCAAAAATGCGAGCACGGATTTTACTGTGTCGTAAGCTTCTTCCGTCTTGCAATTGAAAAACAGCGGCTTATTCTCCCTTACGCAATATAAAACAGAGTTGAGAATTTTAGTTAAAACCGCGCGCTCGAACTTAACCGTCTGCCTTGCCCTCTGCATAAGCTTGCCGTCGATGTTTTCCTCCCTGAGCTCGGGCGGCGTAACGCGCGCGTGAAACTCGTCGTCGGTGAGCTTTGTTTTAAAGGTAAAGTTTTCGAAAAAGTCGACGGGCGCAAAATCGGGCTCTTCGTCCGATAAAACGGCGTGAAAGTAAATGCTGTTGTAACGTCCGCTGAAATCGTAGGGCATAAGCGAAACCTGACACCAGCAGTACCTGCCCGTGGAAAGCTTGAGGTATGCGCGCTGTTTGGGCGCGTACAGCTCTACGTTTTTTTCGATATTTTCCAAATCGTTCAACCTCGGGTCGTTGGGAACGGCATAGTTTGTGAACATTGCAATAAGCTCGTCGCGCTCTTCTTCGCTTATACCGGGCGTCATTGCAAACACGTCGTAACCGCTTGATTCACCCGTTACGTCCGAGTTGTATTTTTTGTAAGACGTATAAATCAACTGTTTATATCTCATTTTTTCAATTCCCCTTATTTTGTAGTTTGAATACGTTTGTTTATGCTAAGCAGCCAAAGGAACGGGTCGAGCACCCTTCTCGGTTTGACCTTTTGGCTGAGCTTGCCGCCCGTAAGTCCGCAGCCGAACGACGAAAACCCGAAAAACGAATATGTTTCGAAATTGTTGCGAGTAAGGTTTAAAAACCTTTCCGCCTCGTCCTCGTCGAAGTATTGAAGCATACTCATTATGTCGCTGTTAGTGTCGTCGTGTTCGAGCTTTGAATACTTGCCCTCGTCTATATGCGACGACGGGCGCGTAAGGCAACTGCCGTCCTCCAAAAGCCCTCCGCTTTCAAGCGAGTCTATTTTACTGAACGCAATTGCAATGGGTATTTTAATTTTGTCGTTTACCTTCATTTTGGTCTGACTGCGTATGACGCGGATAGCTCGCTCCAAAATTTCGTAGGGGCTTAAACCTATGGCGTTCTTTGCCTCGGGCGGAATTATGCCGCCGAGCCTGTCTTTGACGTATGGTATCTGCCACGGGTCCATAAGTATAATAAGTCCCTTTGCATAGGAGATATATCCGACGTACTCCTCGGTATCGAGGTCGCTCTTTTCCATATTTTCCCCTGCGGTATCGTAGAATGACAGCGGAAACGTTCCGCGCTTACCCTTGTTCAGTCCCGTGGTAAGCATAAATATAAGCGGCTCGCGCTTGTTTTTCTTGGTCGCTGCGCGCGTGGTGGTAATTGGAACCTGACGCTTGAAAACGGGCGCTTCGTATTCCTGTGAATACACTGAAGCCGTAGCGGCGTTGGCTCTAATACCTATTCCGAACCTGTTGCCCTTGACTTGCAACTCGTGCACGGCAACGGCTATATAGTTGGATTTGCCCGAATACCTTGCCCCGATTATAGCTATGGGCAGGGGGTCTTTGCACTCCAACTCGTCCTTTTCAATCGAGTGTCCGCACTTGGGATTTAAGCAGGCATAGCGCAGGTTGCTGCCGCATTTGGGGCAGTTGCTCTCCTTTGCGGAAAACTTTGTGTTTTTTGTGTTTTCCTCGCAACCGTCGCTTATGCAGATTTTTTTCATAAGTTTAAGTTTTTGTTCGGTATAGCAATAGGGGCAAATAATTTTTCCCGACATTTTATCCTTTCCTCTTAAATATTATTCCTTGGTCGTTTTCGGCAAATACGGCGTAAACGTTGCCGCGGTTACAGCCCTCTACAGACACTTTTATACTTGCCTTGTATTCCTTTGAAAACAGCGGTTTTTTGAATTTTATCCCGTCAAGCACGGACACGCATTCTCCGTCGTTTACGTTTCTCGGCCGTCTGCCGACAGTCCCGACAACCCTCACCGCGTCAAGCTCCACAAGGTGGTCACAGGCAAAATCGATGGATAAAGTACTGTTTTTGTTTACTTTAACCTCGTACTGCACCACAGCGGACTTGGGAGAGGTGTCGCGGTAGACATACTCGTCACCCACCGTAAATTCGCTCTTTTGCACGCACACGGGGTAGAAGAACCAATCTCCCCTGCCCGGCAACTCGAAGTTTACCGAAGTGGGCTTTACGTTTTTACATTCGATATCGGTAAGCCCGTTTAGCTTTGAAATATTGTAGTACTCGTTGGATTTCAAACCGACGACCGCCGTCTTAGAAGCGTAAATATCAAATTTACCCACAGCCAGCTCGTTAAAAGTTACGCTAAAAAGGTTGCCATCTTCCTTTTTGAACCTGACATTTTCAACAAACGACGGTCTTTCGTAGAACTCGAAAGTTTCGGATATGCCCGACGAGTACACGGGTTTGCCGTTTACAATGTACTCGCAGACAATGAAATAGCCGTATAATCCCGAACCGGGCAAAGTAGAGTCGGTAAACCCGTTTTCGTCGACGGGAATTTTGGTGCCGCTTGAAATGTTCTTGGGCGGAGTGGCGTCGTTTGAACGCACAACTATAACTTTGCTTACGCCCGAAAGAGTGGCAAACTCTACTTTTAGCCCGTTAACAAGCACTTTACTGCTCTTTATAGTGACGTTTGCGTACCTTTGGCAAGAAGCTTTGGTGCATGTCAGCGCAGAATCGCTGCCCAAACGTGTCGCAAAAACCCCGTAGAAATAGGGTACTACGTTTTCGGCTTTAAGGTCGGTAAAGGTAAACGCGCGCAGACCCGAAACAAGCAAATCTCCGTCGCTTGCGCTTCTCGGCGCCGCGCCTATTTTTCTGACTACCGAGTAGGTAATAGTGTCGTCGGGACGAACATTCCACTTAACTATGTTGCCCCTTTCGCTCACGGATACGGTAACTTCGACGGGAGGTTTGGGAGGGAATTTTTTTATAACCGACTGCGCCTCGGAATAGTCAACGCACTTTTCGTAAAGGCGCATATACTCGGGGATAATTCTTGCCTCGTCAGAGCCGAGAGCGCATATCTGCCTGTAAATTTGTTGAACCTCGGCAATTACGGTGTTTATTCTGCTCTCTTCCGCCTTGACGTTTGCGTCGGGAACAACCTGCTTTAACTGCCTTAAAAGGTTTTGCGCCTCGAAATACTTTCTCGAAGTTATTGCCGCATTTATTTTTGCAAGATAGTTTTTTGAAGTAGTTTCCTTTTCGCGCTGTTTCGAAACGATGTCGTCGGAAGTCTTGGTTATTGCCGCCATCTCCCTTTCCACCTGCGAACGCGGCTGGTTAAAGCTTGAATAAGTGCGCTTGAACGCCTCGCTCTTTAACGCATACTCCTTGTACTGTCCCGACTGAAACAACTTGTTTAAATTTATAACTTCCGCCGCAAAGCTCTTTTGCAGCGCCTCGCTCGCTCCGCACTTGCCGCAGACGCTTGTGACGGTCAAATCCATTGAAGCACCGCAGTTCCAGCACGCCGAAACAAGCAATTTTCCGCAATTGGGGCAACTTTTTGCGCCCTTTTTATACAGCGAGCCGCAGAAACGGCAAGAGGACAGGTCGGTAATACCCATTTTGCTCTTTTCGGCGCCGTTGGCTGTGCCGCCCGTGACTATAAAGCCGTAGTTTTTTAAACCTGCGCCGAGCATAGTTTGTGCGTCGTCCAAGCGGATATTCAAAGCCTTCATAAGCTTTTCTACGAAATCTATGTACTCGTTCAGCGAAATTTCTTTGCTGTACGCCTTTCTTATTTTGAACTGCGACCAAACGCTTTCACGCGATTTCAGATAGTCGTCGTACTGTTTTCTCGAAGCAGGCGTCTTGAATATCGTCTGAATGTTGCCCGAAAAAGCGTTTATACGGTTCTTTTTTTCCTTGTCACCCGTGTTTGCAAGCTTATCGTTTGTAATTCTCTTTTCTTCAGATAATATCTGTTGCGAGCTTGCGGAATTTGTCAGCCCGAGATATGCGTATAAGTCGGCAAAGCCCTCGACCTGCAACAAATCGGAAATATCGTCGAACCCTATAAAGTTTATGGTGTTGGTTTCGTTGTCTATGTATTTTACGACCGAATCGAGCTTTTCGGCTTTAAACTTTTTTTCAAGCTCGGCAAATTCAAAGAACACGGCTTTTTTGTTTGCGTCTACGCACAGCTTTCTAAGCTCGGTCTTGTACATTATGCCGTTTGATTGGCACTTGACCCTTACAATAGCCATAACTTCGGAAAGCTTAAAGTTTTTAGCCCTGTCTCCCTCTTCCTTTCTTATTCCGCTCTTTGCAACGTATTGTCCGGAAGCGTCGTCATATCTTGCGTCGTTTACAAGCACCTGCTCCATATCCCCCTTTAACTCTAAAAGCCGAGCTAAATAGGGGTCTTTGGGCGTACCCTGATTGGCAGGAAACTTCTTTTTAAGTGCCTGCAGTATTGTAGTAGGATTCTTTTCGTTGACGCTCAAATCGAGGACGATAAAATAATTATATTTCGATTGTTTTAATTCTTCTGCAGTTCTCGTTTTAACCGCTGCCATAAAATACTCCTTTAACCTGCTGTATTTAATATAAAATTACTGTTCGGTAGCAATTGACGCCGCAATGTCCGAAAACGTCTTTGTCAACTGCGACAAATCTATTTTTTTAGCTCCGCCGGTGGAAGCGATTTTTTCAAGGAACGAATAGTTCGCTCCGTCCACGCCGACGGCATATATAATTACTCCTCGCGACTTCAAATTGTCCGCGTTTCTTATTGCCTCGTCGGGATAGAACCATTCCCCGTCCGTCAAAGCTATAATTACCCTCTGCTCGTCGACGCTTAAATTTACGTCGGAGAGATAGAGTTCAAACGGGTCGGCGCTGGTGCCGCCTTCAGCCGAAAGTCTTTCGACAGCAGAGTTGATTGAACCTGCCGACTTGTCGTTTTTGCAAATCCACCTGTAATTGCTGTCAAAGCTTATTACCGACACTCGCGCATACTTCAAATCGAGCTTTTCGATAAATTTTGTAATTGATTTTTTGGCTTCCTTTATGCCCGAGCCCGCCATACTGCCCGAAGTATCGATAGCAAACGTTACGTCGAGGGAACGCATACGGCTTTGTGCCTCCTCCCTCTCGCGCTTTAATCTTGCAATAATCTCCTCTATACTCTCGTCGGCAATTGTCTTTTGTACGGCCAACGCCTTGCCGTTTTTGAGATTGCCCGTAACTTCAACTACGCCGTTCTGGTTGTATTGAAAGTTTATGGTAAACTCGTTTTTGACGTTTTTATCCATACCCGTGACTATGTATTTGTAGAGCAGAGTACATTCGTAGGGTGAAGTAAGCTCTCCCTGCAACACATAGACTTCGAGTTTTTCTCCCTTGAAGTTATATTGCCTGCCGTACGGCACGCCTGTAAGGCTGTTTTTCTTTATAATTATACTGTTTACAATATCGACCCCGTCCTTTGCGAACGCCAGCATTCCGAGGCTGTGCGAGGTTACGTCCTTGATATTGTCGTTGCTCAAAGTCAAAGTTGCAGGCGCGCTTCCGCCGTTTACCGAAGTCTTGACGCCGAAGCTCTGCAAGTTTAAAGTTATCGTGCCCGAAGTACACAGGCTTGCCTGCATAGCCGCGCCCGTCGCAACAATGGTGTCAACCTTATTGCCTATAATCTTGGGCGGTTTGCCGAAAACTTTTGTTATCAGCTCGGATACCTGAGGCATACGCGTGGAACCGCCGACAAGCACCACTTCGTCTATCGAGTGCCAGCCGAAGCCGCCGCCGATTTCCGAAAAACAGTTTTCGGACAGCGTAAGCGTTTCGTTGAGATAGGGTGCAGTTTTCGCGTCGAACTCCTCCCGTGTGACGGTATATCTGCCCGTATAGCCCGAACAGGTTATTGAAATTGTAGTCGAGGGCATTGCAGTAAGCTGCTTTTTTGCCTTTTCGCACTTGACTAAAAGTTCGTTATACTCCTCGGGATATTCCGCAAGCCTTATTTCGTAATCGTTTTCGAACTGCGAAGTTACCATTTCGACAAGCGCGTTGTCCCAATCCTTGCCGCCGAGCTGGTGGTTGCCGTTGGTCGCTATAACCTGAACGTTTGCTCCGTCGATTTTTGCTATAGTCACGTCGAACGTGCCGCCGCCCAAATCGTAGACCATTACGTTGCGCTTGCCCGTGCCCGTAAGTCCGTATGCGATAATTGCCGCCGTCGGCTCGTTGATAATTTTAAGCACTTTAAGCCCAGCCGCCTCTCCCGCGCGTATCGTTGCCTGTCGCTGCGCCTCGTTGAAGTACGCGGGAACGGTTATTACCGCGCCGCCTATTTTGACGTTGTTTGCTCCCTCGACCGACTCTTTAAGCTTGCTTAAAAATATTCCCGAAAGCTGCTCCGCAGTGTATTCCCGTCCGTCGAGATAGGGCTTCAAATCGTCGTTGCCCATCATATTTTTATAGAACGCGGCAACGCCCACGTTGCCTGCGGCTTGCTCGTCCTTTGCTTCCACGCCGATAAGCACGTTTCCGTTTTCTATGCACACGACCGAGGGCGTAGTTTCGTCCTCCAAGTGGTTTTTAAGTATTTTTACACTGCCGCTTGCGCTATCGAATACCGCCACGGCGGAATATGTAGTTCCCAAATCTATGCCGACGTTTATTTCTTTCATATTTACTCTCGCTTTATTTAACTTTTAAATAGGCTTATCCGCCGACGTCGTAAACGGGCGTCGGCGGAATTTTAACTTTTATACCTTAAATTATTAACCCAGCGTAATTTTTGCAGCCGCGTCCATACCGTTGCCTATATTTCCTCCGCCGATACGCTCGGGATAGAGCTTATGCGTTCTGCCCGTGTCCGTTTCGGTGAGGATAAGGGTAAGCGTACCCGAAATGTCGACGTAAAGTTCGACCGAAACCTTTGTATCCGAAGGAATAGGCGTATCGAATTTAAGGGGAGTTTCCTCGTAAATTTCAACGCACTGGTCGCGGCTTACTTCATCGCCGTTATAATCGTTTTCCATAATAAGCAAGCCTATTTCGCTTGTCATGCCGCTTCCGTCACCGCCGCCTATCACAAGTTCGGGCAAAAGGAAAGCAGTTGTTCCCGTTGCAGGCTTGGGGGTGTCCTTCTTTACAAGGTTGACATAAGTTTCCTGTCCGCCGCTGTAATATCTCAGGCAATACGACTTGGTGCAGACTTCGTAAATACAACCTTCATTACCGTCTTTATCCGTAAACTCGGTAGGTTCGAGGTTAGAAGGTTTTCCGGGGGTTGAGGGCACCGAACTGCCGGCAGGGTCGTAAGTTGAATTGCCTGCGTCCATTCCGCTTGCAACCAACGCCGCGCCGTTTGAAACAGCCTTGTCGGGGTCGTACTGCATAATGGGCTTATTGTAAATGGCGGTAAGCTTTTCTTCAACCTGAGGCATACGCGTGGAACCGCCGATAAGTATAATTTCATCGATATCGGTTGCAAAGTTTAAATTTGCCTGATCCATCATCTGATTGATAAGAGTGATGGTTTCGTTGAAAAGACCGTCGGTAATTTCGTCGAACAGAGTGCGCTCGATTTCAACCCTGTATTTTTGTCCGTCAAAGCTGGGCGTAAGCGTTGTTTTGGGCATTTTTGTGAGCTGTTTTTTAGCCTTTTCAACGTTTTCGGAAAGCCACGCCTTGACCTCGAAGTCCTGACGCATAAGCTCGATGTCGCAGCCCGTAGCGTTGCAGAACTCGCTCATAACGTATTCGGAAAGAGTATCGTCCCAGTTTTTACCGCCCAGCTTGTGGTTGCCGTTGGTGGTAATAACTCTGTAATCCTTCTTTGTGCCCTCGAAGTCGAGCTTCATTACGGTACAGTCGAAAGTACCGCCGCCGAGGTCGTAAATAAGAACTGTCTTGTGCATGTCCTCCCTGCGCGAGTTACCGTAAGCTATTGCCGCTGCGGTGGGCTCGTCGATTATACGCATAACGTTTAGTTTTTTGCCGTTGGAAAGAATTACGTTTTCTCCGGCTTTTCTCGTTGCGTCCTTGGCAACGTCACCGAAGTATGCGGGGCAGGTAATAACCGCGCCGTCAATCTCCTCTCCGCCGAGCGCATTTTCGGCGTCGGTTATAAGTTTTTTAAGAATAATAGACGAAACCGCGCTTGCCGAGTATGTAGTGCCGTGCATTTCAAGCTGGTATTCGGGGTCATCCATAAACTGTTTTACGCGCTCGACAAGGAACTCGGGGTTCATAGCGCCTGCCTCTCTCGCTCTCGTTCCGACAACTGCGGTCTGCCCGTCAGGGTCGAAATATACTACCGAAGGAGTGGTCTTTTCTCCCTCTTCGCTCTCGATATTGACGATTGTTCCCGTTTCGTCAACATAGCTTACGACTGAATACGTCGTACCTAAATCTATACCTACTTTTTTACCCATTGTGATTTTCTCCTCTTTTTTATATATTTAATATTTTTTATTCTTCAACTTTTTTGGGGACGTATTTATATACGTCTACTTTCGAGGGATACAAAATTTTTCCGTCGAAAAGGTAACAGTCGGTATGCCTTACGGCAACCGTTCTATCGAGTTTTTCATCGTCGCAATTTACAATTTTGACTATCTTGTTGGTGCGCATATCGTAACTGTCGGATATGTCATGCTCTACCGTAACGCCAGCTTGCATAAGCAGCTTCCAGGTTTCGTCTATCACAAGACTTACCGAGGAGGAATAACTCTGTACAAGATTGCCCTCGTTTATCCTCTGTTTGACATCTTCGACGTTGTCTTTCAGCTTTTCGTAAAAATTAGCTATTTCCCTGTAAAGCGGCAACAGCATTGCGTCGGTATAATTCTCCTCGATAGACGCCGCAAGCTTGGCATAGCGCTCGAGATTTTCGTCGGCTTTTGCACAATCCGCTAAAAGCCGTTCTATTCTTTCCCGTCCGTAATCTATTTCGGAAAGCAGAGTATTGAAGGAATAACTCTCCTTGCCGCACGCTTCGTCCTGCTCTTCTTCGTCGACGTTTTCGCTATTGCTTTCGATACTTTCGCAATTTTGCTCTTCGGCGCAAACGGGCGCGGCTTTTCTCGACACGCAGTCGCTAAGTTTTTTTCCGTTCAAAGTAAACCCGTCCTCTCCGTACATAAGCCCGTAAGTTGACATAAACTCGTCCACGTCGGATAAAAGATAGTCCGAATACCTGACTACGCTTTCAACGTCCTTGCAATATTTTTCGATATTTGCAAGCGTCTTGCGGCAATCCTCCCTCAGCGATATAAGCGAAACGCAGAGCGGCTTTACAATAGAAAGCGCAAATCCGCCCCTGTATTTCGTAACCTCGTCGCTGAGCTTTGCGATGGTGTCGTCCTTTGCCTTATAGGTCTTTATAAGTCTGGCAAATTTATCGTAATATCTGTCGAGCGTTGCCTTAAACTCGTCGTAATTTACACTTTCGACGGTAACGCCTACAACCTTTTCGGGCTGCTCTTCCTTTAAATCGTTAATTTCTTCCGCCACACTGTTCTCCTTATCATTTTTTTGTACAATTTGTTTGTACACAAACTCTTTTTGATTATAACATATAATAATGTAAATAGCAATAGTTTTAAAAAAATTATTTCACAAAATTGTCACTTAAAAATAGGAAAAATTACGCGCTATTACACAGCGGCTCGGACAACGATAAGTTGTCCGAGCCGCTGTGTTAAATTATTGTTTTATTTTTATGTATTCCGAAAGGCTTTTTACGGGGTTTTCGGTCTTATAATAAAAGTATTCTTTTATTAACTTCAAAGCGCGCATTTCCCCGTCAGGCGTTATAAACTCGCGCTCGAAACTCTTATTTTTAAGCTTTCTCAAAACGTTATAGGTAACTCGGCTTACGCCCGACCCCTTGCCGCAATCAAAGCAGGTAAACGTGCCCGAATCCATATCGAACCTTAATTTTTCCTCACGGCACAATGGCTTACCGCAGACCCGACAGTCACCGAGAGAAATCGCATAGCCCGACTTTTCGAGCGCGCCTATAAGAAATTGCAAAAGCAGCGCTCTCTCGTCGCTTAAACACATATTTGTAAGCGTTTTTATACAGTCGTAAAAAATTTCGGCGCATTCTCCGCCTTCGAAAGTCAGCGCCGAAGCCGCCTCGACAACCGCGCTTGCCGCATAAAATTTGTCGATATCCGTCCTTAAATCGTAAAAGCTTTCGCACTCGGAACAGTTTATTACCGTATATTTTTCTCCGCGCTTTGCAAGAACGTACTCGGCAAAGCAAAATGGCTGCGCCGCGAACCTCAGCTTGGCGTTAGGCTTTTTCACGCCCTTTATACCTGCGGAAATTTTTCCGTTTTCGGCTGTCAAAAGCGTCAGAATTTTATCGTTTTCATTGTAGTCCGTCGCTCGCAAAACAAGCGCGTTTACTTTAATATCCATAAACGTTTGATTTATCTTTCGGTAAGATTTTTATACAGCATATAGTAGCTCACGTTGCCCGTTTTTTCAAACATTTTCCAGGCAAGCTCGGCTGCGTCTTTATCCTTTTTCATTCTTCACCTCTTACAAATAAGGTGCGTACGTTTAAAAAAATTATACCTTTAATTTATAAATACGTCCTTTATAAGCCCCGGTCTGTTGCGCCAATCCTCTTCTACGCGGACGTATGTAGTCAAAAACACCTTCGCGCCCAAAAACTTTTCCATTCCCTCGCGCGCAAAGCTGGAAACTTCCTTAATGGCTCTGCCCTGCTTACCGATAAGAATTGCTTTATGATTGGCTTTTTCGCAGATTATATCGAGGTTTATATCGTATGTGCCGTTGTCCTTGCGCTCGAACGCGTTTACCACTATGGCTATGCCGTGCGGTATTTCCTCGTCGAATTTAAGCAATATTTTTTCGCGCATTATTTCGGCTATCATAAACTTTTCGCTTTTGTCGGAAACAATATCCTCGGAAATTACTCTGTCCCCGTCGGGCATTTTTTCCGCGAGATAAGCTTCAAGTTTTTTTATATTTTGATATTTTCTTGCCGAAACGGGAAAAACGTCGCAGTCGATCGAGGCTTCATACAGCTTTTTAACGTCGTCTGCAATTGCCTCTTTGGGCATAATATCTATCTTCGTATAGGCAATTGCCATGGGAATATGCCCCGACGAATAGCGTTTCATAAGCTGCAAATCGTTTTCGGAAATGCCGCCGTGCCCGTCGTGAACGTACAAAATAAAATCCACGTCCTTTGCGGTGTCGTCAGTCGCTTTCATCATCATATCGGTAAGATAGTTTGCGCTTTTATAGATACCGGGAGTGTCGACGAATACAAGCTGATACTCATCTTTATTTAAAACGCCCATTATGGAGTGGCGCGTCGTCTGTGGCTTTGGTGAAACAATGGCAACCTTTTCCCCGACAAGTACGTTTACCAGCGTGCTTTTGCCGGCGTTAGCCCTGCCTATTACACCTATAAATCCGCTTTTCATATTAATTGACCCCTATATATGCCTTAATTACAGTCGTTTTAGTCGCGCGTCAACGCCAATTTTTCCAAAACGCGCTCTTCCCTTTCACGCATTTCCGCCTTGTCGCAATCAGTCATATGGTCGTAGCCCAAAAGATGAAAAAGCCCGTGCGTTACAAGATAATACAGCTCGCGCAAATAACTGTGCCCGTACTCTTCCGCCTGCTCTTTTGCACGCTTTACGCATATGGCTATGCTGCCCAAAAACAGGTTATCCTCCTCGTCGATTTCGGTGGGAAAGTCCTCGATATTCAACGTTACCCCCCTGATATGCTCGATTGAAGGAAAACTAAGCACGTCGGTAACGGCGTCAACGCCGCGCATTTCGCGGTTCAGACGGCGTATCTCTTGCTCGTCGACAAACACAACTTCCGCAGCCAAATCGCAGTTACTTTGATACTCTCCCTCGAAAACCTGAGAAAGCTTTGAAAAATCGTACTCATCGCAATAGACGTATAACATATATCTCCCCCTATTTGCGTGAAAGCTGAAGCTTGGGATATTTTACCCTCGAATGATATACTCCGGCAAGCTGGTTGATTACCGTGCGAGTAATAAGGGTAAGCTCGCGCATCGTAATTTCACAGTTGGAGAACTGTTCCATATTCATACGCTCTTCAACGATATTTCCCACAAGCGCAGCGACGTTTTCGGGAGAGCGGTCGCGAAGCGAACGGCACGCCGCCTCCGACGCGTCCGCTATCATAATTATAGCCGCAATTTTCGTGGTCGGGGTGGGTCCGGGGTATGAATAGTTAGCGACGTTCAATTCACCGTCGCTCATTTTAAGCGCCTTTGCGTAGAAATACTTTATAGGCATTGTGCCGTGGTGCTCTACGGCTATATCCGCGAAAAACTCGGGCAGCCTGTTCTTCTTTATAAGCTTTGCCCCTTCGCGCGTGTGCGAGCGGATTATATCCACCGAAAGCTCGGGGGTAAGCTCTTTATGCAGGTCGAACTCACTTTGGTTTTCGGCAAACATTTCGGGGTTTTTAAGCTTACCGACGTCGTGATAATATGCAGCCGCCCTTGCAAGCTCGGAGTCCTCCCCTATTGCGGAAGCGCAGGCTTCGGCAAGCTGAGCAACCACAATGCAGTGATTGTAAGTACCAAGCGCGTTTTGCTTCATTTTGGATATCAGCTTTGCTCCGTCCGAAGTCAACTCGCGCAGTCTGAACGGAGTAAATTCCCCGAAAACCGCCTCCACTATCGGCAAAATAGCCATAAACAGCAGTACGGAAAACATGCAGTCGAACGCACTGTACAAAAACACTTCTATGACCTGAAAACCAACGTCTCCGCTGATTATAGTGAGCTGCATAACCACGTTTATAAGCACGGTGGGGATAAACAGCACCACGCCTATCAGAACGCACGCAAGGCGCGTTTTGATATTTTTAAGCATAAATATCGCAACGACGCCGCCAGCAAATACGGTCAAAAGGCTTGAAAAGCTCTCTATAAGCTGAATTTCTCCGCTGACGATATCCGCACTGTTCAACAGTCTGTTGAAGATGAAAAGAATAAGCGCAAATACGCTGTTTACGAAAATTGCCTCGCGGCGGCGCAATATCATTGCGGTCATAAGCGAGTAAAAAAGCAACGGGCGCGCCGTGGGCGCTATATACTTTGCAATTGTTCCGCAGATAAGAAACGCAATGTACATCAACATAAACATTTCTATTATCTTCGAGGGTCTTGCAAGCACGTTTTTATTTTCTATAAAGAAATAGAAGTACACGACGATTGTAAGTATTGCCGAAGATACCGTCACGGTTATGACGTTGTTCAATCTCTCCTGAAACAGCGCAAAAACCTGATCGCCGTTGTTTATGAAAAACATTAAAAACATAGAGAGCATCAAAAAGACATAGGCAAATATAAACATAAACGCGCTTATAACTATCTCTTTTTTACTCATTTTTATCTTTGTCATTGCTCCTCCTCGACGCGTCCGCCTCGTACGCCCTGACTATACTCATAACCAGGGGGTTGCGCACAACGTCTTTGTCAGTAAGGTAAATTACAGAAATTCCGTCCACGTCCTTTAATATCGCAACGGAATGTTCAAGTCCGCTCTTTTTGCCGTCGGGCAAGTCAATCTGCGTAACGTCACCCGTCACCACCATTTTACTTGAATCACCCAGCCTTGTCAAAAACATTTTCATCTGCTCGCGCGTGGTGTTCTGCGCCTCGTCGAGAATTATAAACGCGTTTGAAAGCGTTCTGCCGCGCATATATGCAAGCGGCGCAACCTCGATAGTACCGCGCTCCATAAGCTTTAAATATGTTTCCGTACCCAGCATTTCTTCGAGCGCGTCGTATAGTGGCCGAAGATAAGGGTCGACTTTCGTCTGCAAATCTCCGGGAAGAAAGCCCAGCTTTTCCCCCGCCTCAACCGCCGGTCGGGTTAAAATAATTTTATCGACCTGCTTTTGTTTGTATGCCTGAACGGCAAGGCAGACGGCAAGATAGGTTTTGCCCGTGCCGGCAGGACCTATGCCGAACGTGACGGTTGTTTTGCGTATTGCGTCGACATAAGTCTTTTGCCCGACCGTCTTGCACTTTATGGGCTTTCCGCGAGAGGTAATTGCAATCGCTCCCGACGACAGTTTGTTTATGTCGCGCGCCTTTCCCTCCTTGGCAAGCTCAAGACAGTACGCAACCCTGCCCCTGTCGATATTTTCACCCTTGGCGGCAAGCTCAAGTAAGCTTTCCGTAACAGACGTAGCGCAGTTTACTTTGTCCTCCGCGCCGCTTATGACTACTTTATCCCCGTCCACGCGCACAATGACGCCGAGCTCTTGCATAATCAAATTGACGTTCTCGTCGAACGTCCCCAAAAACTTTTGCAATATATCGGCGCTTTCCGCATTTATTTTTCTTATGCTCTTATCCATAATTAATTGAGATTGATACTTAATTTGTGCAAACAGGTAAATTCTATAACGTAAATAACTCCGCCCTCGGTAGGTTTTACCGTGTGCTTGCGCTCGGTTATCTGCTCGTTTTCTATAAGGCAAGAAGCGTACGCTTCTTTCAGGTTCTGCTCGTTATCCTCGTCGGCAAAGTATTCCACGGTGCGATAAAGCTCTATCTCGGCATATCCCACCGCAAGGCAGCTTTGCTGTTCTTCACCTATAACGGTGTGAGCGTAAATAAGCGCGTCTCCGCGTTTTACAGCGTCACCGACATTTACCGCCGCAGTTCCGCACACCGCCACTACATTTTTGACAACCCCGTCGCAATCGCTCAAAAGGCTGCCCTGTTCCTGCGAAGCGTAGTGCTCTTCGTCAACCTGAACGTCGACAATAAGCACGCTGCCCTTTTTTAAAATGTTGCAGTAAGTAACCTGAGGAAGGGCAAGAATTCTGCCCGTAGCCGTCGCGCCGTTAAAGGCGGAAAAGCTTTTAAATTCCGCCGCGCCTTCGTCGAGAACTATGCGCCGTATCTCGGGCTCCAAATAACTGCCGCTGCCGCTCACTTCGATTTTCAACACAAACGAGTTGGAAACGGCGGCAAGCGCAACAAACGCAACCGCGCCGACCAACAGCCCTACTCTGAGTGCGGCAAACGACAAAATACGCCGAATTAAACCGTGCTTTTTGACTTTAATATTATAACACGGTTTATTGAAAATTGCAAAAACTTTTTTAATATCTTTGCTTTTTATGGAAAATATAAATTCCGCGCCCTCTTTTTTGCAGTTAAAAACGGCTACTTCCGCCTTTTTAAGTCTGTTTAGCGCGTTTTCCGCCGTGGAAACAATTGAAATTACAGTAAGGTCAGTCAACGTTAATCACCTTAATGTTACCCTTTATAAATATGTCCTGTTCAAAATATTTGCCTATTTCGAGCTTTTCCCCCTCTATAGTCACAACGGTTTTTTTGAGCACAAGCAAAATTTTTTGGGGAGAATACTCGGCAATGCTTCTTACGCATTGAAAATATCCGCCGAAGGAAGGTATAACGGTAAACGACTTTAAAGTGTCCGCGCCGAGTTCGTTTAAAATCTGTTCGAGAAGTTTCATATAATATGGTATGATTTGACTTGTGCTTATATACGTCCCAAACTTAGCGCTTTTTCGACGCAAATAGTGAAATTTTTCACCTCGCGCGCGTATAAAATTTTAATTATGGCTAAAAAGATTTTTTTTACAAGCTTTAAAGGCGGCACGGGCGTCACTACCTGCTGCGTGGGAGTTGGTCGCGCGCTTGCCGAACTTGGGGAACGCACCCTTATCTGCGACGGAGACAGACGGGGCGCGGACGCACTTATTATGGGTGACGTGCGAGATATGCTTGTGTACACCCTGTCCGACTACGAAAAGGGTGCGTGCCGAGCAAAACAGACAATAATTTCTCACCCCAAATTTTCAAACCTGCACTTTATGTCCTCGCTTGGTTTAAAGGACGAGGCTTACGCAAAAAGAGCCGTCGAAGATTTAGAGGGGCTGTTCGACTATCTGCTGTTGGATAAATTTGCGCCCGAAACTTGCGACAGTGCAGTAATAGTAACCGACCCATTCCCCTATTCCGTAAAGAGTGCGGACGTATGCCGCTCGGCGCTTTGGGACAGCGGAGTAAAAGATATTAAGCTTATAGTAAACAAACTCAGCGCCGCGCTTATACTCAGCGGAGAAAGTATGACGGCAAAGGAAATTTCCAACCTTATACGCGTAGAACTTGCCGCCGCGATACCCGAAGACTTGTCGCTGCCAGTCGGAAGATGGAGAGCAAACACGCTTGCGGCGTTCAAATCCGCCGCAGAAAACCTGACGGGCAAGAGCAAGGACGTGCACGACGTTTTAAAAAATTACAGGGGACTTATAGGATATTTAAAGAGAAAACTGAGGGAGCATGTATGAACAAAGTAATATTAGACAGGGACGATATGTCCGAGTTCGAGCGCGGCTTGTTTTTAAAGGATTTACAGCGCGTGACCGACGAATACTTTGAAAGAAACGACGACGCGTCGATTGACGTAACCCGAACCGAGGAAGGATTTTTGGTGTGCGTAATTTTTTCGGCACGCAGAATTAAGACAGTTAAAAAACCCATATAAAAACCGCCTTGCAAAATCGCAAGGCGGTTTAATTTAATAATTTAATTTGTCGTCATTTGCACAACGCGTTGAAGTTCGGTATCCTCCCTCGTCACAATCCAGTCTGCGTCGACCAGAGTTACCCCGTCCCTTTCGGACAGCGCCACGTCGTGAATGCACTTGTCGTTCGGCCAATAGATGCGCGCGGTAGTCAGCTTGACAGCCTCCCCCGTATAATAATTATAATAAGTCGACTGCATTATACCCTTGCCGTAGGTCTGCGCATTTTTCTGTCCCACGCCTATAAACTTCATATAGTCGTCCGAATAATTTGAAACAAATATATCGCGGTAGTCCACAAACCCGTAACTGACAAGCACGCCTATCAGCGCCTCGGAAGCGCTTGCAGTACCGCTGTTGGCAAGAACGTAAATTTTTGTATCCTTGGAAACAAGACTGCTGCCCGAATGTTTTACGCAGTCGTAGACTTCGTTGCGACCATTTCTGTACTTAGCCGTCATTGCGACGTGAGTTTTGCTTGAAAGCGAGGAGGTAAAGTAACCTGCGATATCCTGCATTGCGGAAACATAGCCTCCGCCGTTGTTTCTCAAATCGAGATACATCGTAGTGTAGTGCTCGGCATTGAATTTCGACATAAGCACGCCGAACTCGTCCGCCATAGTACCGAAAAACTGCGAAAGATTTATATACGCCGCGCCGTCGGGCAAATACGGAATAGCTCCGCTGCGATTCTCGACCAAGGCAAGCCCCTTGCCGTCACCCGAAGTGACAAACTCCCACGAGGTGTCGGCTGTTGCCATATATGCGTAACTCGCTGTATATACCTCCCTCGACAGAGTATATTCGGCGTGTTCGGTAGTTACGGTAAACTCCTCTCCCGGATTTTGCGCCACTATAAAATCGGTAAATGCGGCTGACGTGTCGAACGGATATAGCTCACCGTCGGCTATTCCGCCCGTAAGTATGTCACCCGACCTAAGACCGGAAATCCAGGCAGGGGAGTTGCCCATAACGGATACAAGCAAAACTCCCTTATCTTTGAGAAACTGATAGGTTATGCCTATGCCGCTCTTTTCCCCTTCGTTATCGGACATTACCGCTCGATACTCTTCCGCCGTGTAATATTCGGAATATATGTCCAGCTTGCTTACAAGCGCTTTAAGGGAAAGATTTTTCGCTTCCTCCTTGTCGAAATCCTCAGAAAAATAATAGTTTTTTTCAATCATCGACATTACCCATTCCACCGAAGAAACATATTCGTCACGGGTAAGTTTATGGGTGAAAAAACCTATAAAAAAAGACGAAACCGCAATTATCAAAGCGACAATTACGCTGACTATGATTTTAACTTTTTTGCCGCCGTTGTCAAACACTTTGTTTTCGCTGTCGTTCACGGATTTTTAACCTCACTTTAATAAATATAAATAATGTAATAACATAAAAGTAGTAGCCATTTCAAAGTTCCGCAAATCCAGCCCCGTAAGCCGCTTTACCGAGTTCAGCCTGTATATAAGCGTATTCCTGTGCATATACAGCGTGCGCGCCGCCTGCGATACGTTCATACCGTTTTCCAAAAAGCTGTCTATGGTGCGCATCATATCGGTATCCTCGAAAACTTTTGCAAAACACTTCATATCGAAACCCTCTGCAAGTTTCTCGCGAACAGACTTCGGAAGCGTAGCTATTACCTCCCCGAAATTTATGGTGTCGCCGTCCTTAAACCTGCTTAACTCGGGCATATTAGGCACCCTATGAATATTTTCCAAAATTTTTAACCGTCCTTACATATTGCCGCAACGGCAATTTATACAGGCAAATAAAACTGCCTTTACCGCCATTATAACAGTCTTTTCAAAGGAAAGCAATAGATTTTGTTATTTTTGTCGCATATCTCAATCCCGATAAAAAAACGCGGAATATTAAGCCTTTGAATTGCACAATCTCTTTACAAACGATTATACTCACAATTTTATCGGTTTATAACGTTTTAAAACGTTTTATTTTTGTCAACTATATAATTTTGTTAAATTTATCCTTGACATATCATACTTTTTGGTATAAAATGTTAGAGTACATAACTGTTTGTATCAAACTACACATTTCGTTTAGAACGGAATTTTAAAGCTTAACGGAGAAACACATTATGGGAAGCGAGAAAAAATCTAAAAAGCCCAATAAAATTTTTGCGTTGATAACCTATTTTATCGCGCTTGTCTGCCTTTTGTTAGGTCTGTTTTTGCCCTCCGATTTTGCAAATGCGGCCGACTCTATGCTCGGATTACAGATTCCGGCAGCTATTGACAGCATCTGGAAAATCGGTGAAACAGGTTTGCAGGGTATGTTCAACACGCCCGACTTTGCCTACAATTTCCCCTTCAACGTTGCCGGATGGCCCGAGGGCGGAATTAATCTTGCCGCTATACTTGTAGTACTCTACGCGCTTATCACTCTTGCGGGAGTGGTTGCGCTTATCCCCGTCTGCGTCAGCGCGTTCAGCGGAAAAAAAGGCAAGAAAAAGTCGAAGGACGCTTCTGCCGACCTCGAAACAATGG
The DNA here is from genome assembly GCA_910585685.1 of uncultured Christensenella sp. GTDB lineage: Bacteria > Bacillota > Clostridia > Christensenellales > Borkfalkiaceae > Coproplasma. The sequence continues at coordinate 104,414 of CAJUEO010000003.1, read as the reverse complement.
ACGAAACTTCCGGCGGAAAGGGCAAGAAGGACAAAAACGTCGCTTTGAGAGCAGCTTCGTTTATCGAAGTGCTTGCGATAGCAACTTTGTCGACCTTCGTAATTATTCTTTTAAATCAATTCATTATCGACGGTAAAGCAATAGCCGATTTCACAAATTACGGACTTATCTCCGCATTCGGCGGCACGCTTTTGATGTTGATTGTGCAGGCTATTTTCTACAAGGGCGGCTCTGGCTTAATAAAATTTTTACTTGCGCTTATGTCGGCAATCGTCGTTGTTTTTATCTACGGCATTCCGTTTATGCTTCCCTTCCTCACGGATATGGCGTCGGGGCTCAACCTCACGCTGTACACGTCGGGTGAAAATGCTGCCGACGTACTCGGCCTTATCAACTCGCTGTTCACAACGGGGCTTGCGTTCGAAGGCAGAGAAATTACTATAATCACGCTCGAACTTGCGGCGGTCGTATTCGGCTATCTTGCATTTGTGAACCTTGTGCTTGACCTTATGGGTCTCGGCAAAAAGACAAACAAGTTTATGCTTGTGGTAAATATAATAAGATACTCCCTCGAAGTCGCGGCGTTGATTGTAATAGTTGTTACCACCTTCTTTGCGGAAGGCGTGGCGCTTGGCAACTTTGTAATTATTGCGGCTATACTTGCTCTTATCTCACATGTAATCAACGTGTTCCGCGTAGCCCTTCTCGACAAAAAGAAGGCTAAGGCAGCAGGCAAGAAAAAAGCTAAAAAGTCGAAAGAAACCGCAAAACCTACGGCGGAAAAAACGGAAAAACCCGAAAAGAAAAAGAAGCCTCACGCAGAGGAACAGCCTGCAAGGGCCGTTCCCGTTGCGGATACAAAGGCGGCGCCCACGGTCGAAAATACGGAAAGGCTTTACACACCTATCATATACCAAGGACCCACCGACGACTTCATTCGCACGCTTGCCAACGAGCAGAAAGTCGAGTTTTCGAGAGTATTCCTCGAACGTCAGAACGGACCTATTTCCTGCATTCCCGATTACACGGTAGGCGGCAAAAACGAAAAGTTCTTTACCTCTATCTTTATCTACTATGCAAGAATACGCGACCTTGTTTCGGACGAACTTATGAATATGCTTTATAAACAGGCTAATATGATGTAATAAATATCCCCTTCCTCACGGAAGGGGGTTTATATTTTAAACGGCGCAGGGCTTTCAAGCCCTGCGCCGTTTAACTTTATTCTATTATTTATTCAGCCTGTACGTCACGCGCACGCCGCCTTTTAACTTTTCAACTTCTCCCGAACAGATATTTCTGACAATGTACATACCCCTGCCGTTCTCGGCAAGCACGTCGGGCAACTCAGACATTAGGCTTACGCCGTCAAAACTCGAAGCTACGACCGTAATAACAACCTTGCCGTCCCCTATGCCGCCGTTAAACTCCGCAGCCTCTCCGCCGTGACGGATTACGTTGGATATAAGCTCGCACGAAACCAGACGGCAGAAAAACACGTCGTTGTCCTCAATATTTTCCGAACGCAAAAACTCGGCAAACGCGCGCAGCTTTTCGTTCATTTTACTTAAATCATCGACTCTGAAAGTAAACATTATGACAGCGCGTCCTTTAATTTTTCAAATATCTTTCTCTCGGCACGCGACACAAACATCTGACTTACGCCGAGAATTTTACCGACCTCGGTCTGCGACTTCCCCTGCAAATAGCGCAGTGCAATTACCTGCTGCTCGATTGGCTCCAGCTTGCTAATTTCAGTCTTTAACGACTCGCTGTCCTCGAACTCCTCGAAATTGTCCTTGTCGGACGCAATCAAATCGCTGAGCGCGGTGTCGGCTTCTCCGTCGTCACCTGTTACCTTTTGGTCAAGGCTTACGGTTGCGCGGCATTCAAGCGCCTCCACAATGAGTTCATCGGACAGCCCGAGCGATTCCGCAAGCTGCCTTACGGTCGGCTTTACGCCGTGAATTTTATAGTACTCGTTTATCTGATTTTTTACCTTTGCCGCCACCGTATAAATTCTGCGCGGTATTCTGACGGAACGCGAAAAGTCGCGGAAATAATTTTTTATCATTCCCGTAATAGTCGGGGTTATGTATGAAGTAAAGCGGTTGCCCATATCGGGGTCGAATTTTTCAACGCCCGAAATAAGCGCTTCCGAAGCGACCTGCAACAAATCGTCGTATTCCACACCTCTGCCCGAAAACTTTTTGGCAAGTATCTCGGCAATGTAAAAATAATTTTCGACAAGCTTGTTGCGCAACTCTACGTCGCGCGTTATTTTGTATTGTCTGAACAGCTCGTCCGACGCGTTTATATCCATCATAGCTTAATAGTAACTCTCTTTATAACGTCACCGCTACGCTCAATGTCACACTCGTCGACAAGTGCGGAAATCAGCGCAAGCGAAAACTCGTTGTCCCCCTCTTGAGGAACTCCGCCCTCACCGTAAAGCGTGCAAGCCGCCCCCTCTCCCGAGAATGCGGCAACAAGGCTTTCAAAGCCGCAGTTTTTAAGTATAATGGCGCTTTCGGTAACGCAGACTTTAAAGTCCTCTAAAGCGTCGATATCCAGCTCGTGAACGCTTCCCATCGCGCCGCAGACAAGCCGCAAAGCCGTCATATACTCGCTGTCGGCAAGGTTGAATTTTACGGTAAATTGGTTCATGACCTTATCTCCATAATAGTGTTGAGCGCGCAGATGTCAAACAGCTTTTTTACGTTTGGGCGCACTCTGTCGAGCAGCATATTGTTTCCGTCCTGTCTGAGCATCTTAAAAATTTTAACAAAAGTGCCCAAAGTAGTACTGTCTATGAAAGACAGCGCGGCGCAGTCGAACGTCACGTCCTTTTTATCGTGGTTGTAAGCCGCCGAAACCTGTGCGTAAAAATCCTCGCTTGTGGCGGCGTCAATTTCACCCGAAAGCTCAAAAACAAGCCTCTCGTCCGCCGAAATAAGTTTTACCTGTTGCATATTTCCCGTCCTGTAAAAATGTTCTTATATATTAATTATAAACTTCAACAACGCTTTAAAAACACTCAATTTTTAATTGACGGCTCAAACGCGCTCTGAATTTTCATATCGTTTAAATAGGCAAGACTGCCCGACAGCTCGAAACTTAAAAATTTAGCCACAAGGCACTGCCTCTTTAAGCCGTATTTTTTGTTGAGCGCGCTGTCTCCGTACTTGCCGTCCCCGAGAACGGGACAGCCGATAAACGCCATGTGCGCCCTTATCTGGTGCGTTCTGCCCGTGTATAGCTTTATTTTGACAAGCGCAACGTCGCTTGATTTTTGTAATACCTCATACAGCGTAACAATCTCTTCCGCGCCCTGTTGAGGGTTTTGAAAAATTTTGACAAAGCTAACTTTTTCGTCCTTTTTAAGATAGGCGCGCAGCAGCTTTTTATCCTCTTTAAAGTTGTTTTTACAGAGCGCAAGATAGGTTTTATTAATTTTATGCTGCTTAAAAGCAAGCAACAGCTCTTGCTCGGCTTGACGTGTCTTGGCAAAAATTATCAGCCCCTGCGTATTTCTGTCCAGCCTGTGTATTGCAAACAGCTGCGTATGCGCCGAAATTTCGCTGTACAGCCCCTCGAAGCTCACTCCCGACAACTTGTCCGCAATATATACGTTTTCGTCCTCATAGGCTATCAAATGGCTTTTAAGCTCTTCCTGCTTCTTCGTGGTGTAATAAGTGACGGTATCCCCGATTTCCAGCTTAACGTTTTTATCGACGCGTTTGCCGTTTACCTTTATGTCCCTGTCCTTCAATAGCCTTGCATAGCAAAACGAGCCCTGCGGATAGACGGCGTCGGTAAAATCCTTTAAATTAAGTTTTTCTTTAACTGTAAATTCACGCATTATCAAACCCAAAAAAATGCAAGCCTTACCAGATATGCAAATACAAAACTGACTAAAATTTGAAATCCCACGCATTTCAACGTAAAAATCAAACCGCACTCCTTACACGAAGCGGAAAACGCCGAAATACACGCAGGGCACAAAAGTTCGAACGTACAAATGGCAAGCGTAGGCGCAAGCCCCAGTCCTATGTTGCCGCCCATCAACATTGCCACTGTTGCGGCTACGTTTTCCTTTGCGATAAAGCCGCACAGCGCGGCGTAAGCCAGCCTCCAATCGGTTATGCCCATGGGATAGAACAGCGGCAAAATCAAGCGACTGATAGCCGCAAGCATGCTCTTGTCCGCATCGACGTATTCGAATGTAAACGAAAAGTGCGACAGCACCCAGGAAACCACGCAAAACAGCGCGACCACGCCGACCACCTTTATTATAAACCCTTTTAAATAAAAACACAACTTTTCAGCGACGGCTTTAAAAGAAGGGATAAAAATAGGCGTAACTTCGGAAAGCATACTCTCCCTCTCACCCTTTAAAAGCGCAGATACAGCCACCGCAAACGCCAAGCCCGAAAAATACATCAGAGTTATTGCAGGGAAGGGATTATCGAACAGCGGTGATAAAAAAGTCAAAAATACGGGCAACTTCGCACCACAGGGAATAAAGGGCAATATAGCTACCGTGCGCCTTTGCGCCGAAGCAGAGGAATAACCGCGCGTTGTAAGAATGGCGGCCGCCGTGCAGCCGAACCCCGAAATAAGCGAAAACGCAGCCCTGCCGGACAGCTTTACCTTTTCAAAAACCCCGTCGGTTGCAAACGCAAGTGCGGATGTTACGCCGCTTTCGTCGAGCAAGGTTAAAAAAAGATATAGTATCATTATCTGCGGTATAAACGACAAAATTCCGCCTATACCCCCTAATATGCCCTCGCTAACGAGCGATTTGACCGCTTCGTTGCTCATATTGGCGGTCAAAAATCCGCCGAAAGTATCGCATATAAGCCCCTCGGTGAGATTTTTCAACCAAGCGCCAGGCATCAACGGATGAAAAGCAAGAAAGAACATTAAAATAATGCTTGCTATAAACACAAACAGTGCAAAAAAGCGGTTATAAAACAGCCTGTCAACCTTAGATACTTTTAAATTGCCCCCGTTATATGCCGCGTTTAATAGCGTATTTACGTTTTTGACGGCTTGCGGCAACGCGCCCTTTTCCAACTCCTTTAAAAGTTGTTTGGGGGAACATATAAACACGGGTATGCCGAGATGTTCGGAAAGTTTTTGCGCATCTATATTACCGCCGCGCTTTAAAAGTTTTTCATACTTTGTTATGTAAACGACGGTATATTTTCCAAGCGCAATTATTTGTTTTGTGAGGTTAAGGCTGTTTTCGAGCGTAAGCGCGTCGATAACGTTTACAACTATATCCGCGCTTTTAAGCTCGTCTACAGCCGAACGCTCCTCCATTGAATATACCCTGAAGGCATACGCTCCGGGCACGTCTACAAACTTAATTCCGCCTACTGTTTTTTCCGAAGGAGAAGTTGTAACTCCGTGAAAATTGCCCGTGCGCAAACTGCTGTGCGTAAGCGCGTTAAAAAGCGTAGTTTTGCCCGCGTTCGGATTTCCGGCAAGTACTATTTTTTTGGTTGCCGTATTTTCGACGGTGCGTGCCTTTAATTTTGTTAAGTTCATACGCGCACCTCTATTTTTTGCGCAAGCGAACGCCTGAGCCCTACGCGCACCGCCGCGCACGATATTAAAATACTGCTTTTAAACAGCGAAAAAGATAGCACCTCTATTCTTTCTCCCACGCGTATGCCCAGCGCGTTTAGTCTTTCCAACGCGCCGCCATCCAACTGTATTTTTACTATTTGCGCACTGTCACCCGTCTTTAAATCAAAAACTCTCATAGAATAAACTATGAGAGTTTGTCTGTTTTAATGTTGATTTTTAAACAATAGCAGGTTGAAAATAACCCAAGCGCGAGTTACCCGTAACTACTATAACTTTAAATTCTCCGCTTATTATTGCGCTACCGTCATCTTTTAATAAATCGGTATAAGTAAAAGTATAAATATCCACGTCCGCCATATAGCCTATGCGTTCGGGTAAACGCTCGTTTTCTACAACCATATCAAAATTCATTGAAGTCGTAACGCCGCTGATTTTTGCATTATAAGTGTATAATCCCGTTCTTGAACAATCATTTCGTTCTTCACATAATGTAAAGGGAACTTTTAATCCAATACATCTGTAAACTTCATCTACCCCCTCTTTATTTAAAATGTTCGGCTTAGTGAAAAACAAATCGTTTTCGACATAGCAGGGTTTGACGTTTTCGGTAATAGTTAAACTATCAAATATACCGGTATTCATATCAACCAGAAACGTTTCCAAACCGAAGTTTTCTCTATGTTCGGGTTTGTCGTTTTTTAGCTCGATTGTGCGGTAGACTTTGCATATTTTAGTTACGTTATTCTCTGAATAAAAACTATCTATTTCAAAGTAATACTCCGCCTCGGGCTTGAAAGACGCGCAACCACACAGCATCGCTATTGCCAATACAATACTTACAATTAAAACATAAAATTTTTTCAAACTAACTTTACTCCTAAGTTATCGTCAGTTGAAAAATAACCGACATAATAATTACCTGTAACTATAATAATTTTAAAACTACCGTTATCCATCTCGCTACCGTCTATAACAGATAAATCCGTATATTTAAAGGTATAAATATCCACATCTGCAATTTGCCCAAACAGTTTATCGGCATTAAAATCTATTGTATCTTTGTCAACGTCAAAAGTTACAGAAGCGCCTGTTTTCCCACAATAAGAATAAAATCCTGTCTTAAAACATGCAGTTAAATCATTTTTCAATTTATTTGGTCTTATCCCCAAATAATTATATACAACCTCCACCCCGTCTCTATTTAATGCCGCTATGTTATCAAACAATATATCGTTTGTTATGTAAAACGAATTTATAGTAATTTTCAATTTACTGTCGTTTTTCTCATTTTCGTTAAACAAAATATAATTATAAGCCTCCAATCCGAACTTTTCCTTATGCTCTGGTTCAGCATTTTCAAGCTCGATTACACGATAGACATCTCCTATTTCAAAGTAATACTCCGCCTCGGGCTTAAACCCACAACCGCTCAAGCTTATTAAAATTATTAATAAACTTAAAATCAATAATCTTTTCATAAAATTTCCACTTCTCAAATTTATTTCTTTGTAAATATTTACATTTTCATTGTACTATTAAAATTTAACAAAGCAAGACTTCACAACGTATAAACTTGTTTACATTAGTGTAAAAGGTTGTTTACAAACGTCGTAAAAATAAAAACCCACGCAAAATTGCGTGGGTTTATTTACAAAAATTTATTCTGAAATACTTATTGACCGCCTGTAATTTACAAACTTGAATATAGTGAACACAGTCAAACCTGTAAATATCAAAAATGCGGCAAGTGCAACTGAAATTACGACAATAAATTCAAAGTGCGTGGTCTCGAAAATACACAAACAGCTAAAAGTTATTACAATAACTTCCAAAACAATATCGCAAAGCGCTAAAAAAACAAGCGTAATGGGATATAGGCAGTCTGCAATTTGCGAACGCCTGGCGGCTACAATAATACGTTTCCCATAAACTGCGCGTCTATATTTAATATACTTTAAGGCTGAAAATGCCGTAAATACGCAAAACATGCAAAAAAGTATTATAACGGCCACAGTTAACGGCAATGGAATATCCACAATAGGCGCAGCGTCTTCACGCCCGAAAGTCGGGAAATAAATACATAAAAATCCGACAAGTATTGCTTGAAGGGCAAAATCGACAGAACCGAAGCACGAAAGAATTATACGAAAATATTTTTCCGTCGACCTTGAACGGCGGATAGAGCTCTTACCCTCTTCTTGCGCAGAAATTGTTGTAGCGCCCTCTTCCTCCGCGCCGTTGCGCACGTCGTATTTTTCATCGAAAAAATAATTTATTTCAACTTTGAAAAATGCACACAGCGCTTGCAGATTATCGAGGCTCGGCAAAACAACGCCGTTTTCCCACTTGGATATTGTCTGACGCGATACCAAAATACCGTCGGCAAGCTCGTCCTGCGAAACCTTATTTTTTATTCTTAATTGCTTTAATTTGTTTGCGATATCGTACATTTTCTATTTGCGCACAAGCGTCAAAGTTACTTTTTCTCCGTTTACGTTCTGTTCGCGCGTAAATCCGTCCGCTGTGCCCTCTTCCACTTTTTCGGCAAGTACGTCGACCGCAAACGCCGCAGCTTTCAAAACCTGCAATGCCTTTCCGTCAGCCTTGAAATAGACTTCTATTCTGTCGGTAACTTCAAAACCGGCTTCCTTTCTCATATTCTGAATTTTGGAAACAAGCTCGCGCTCGATACCCTCTAAAATGAGTTCTTCGGAAAGTTGCGAGTTCAACGCCACGGTAATGCCCCTGTCCTCCGCGGCTATATAGCCTTGCGCGCTTTGAGGAAAAATTTGCAAATCTTCCAATTTAAGCTCGATATCCGTGCCGCTTATTGTGTACGAACCGTCACGTTTAACGGCGTTTACAACCTCTTTTCCGTCGCATTCGGCAAGGAATTTTGAAATCAATCCAAGCTGCTTGCCGTATTTGGGCCCAAGCGTTTTAAGCTGGGGCTTTAATTTATAACTTAAAAATTTGTCGGCGTCTTTCGACGTTTTCAAGCTTTTGACGTTCAGCTCGTCCAGAACTATCGACACCTCTTCATCGTCGAGTGCAATATCTCTGTCGGTTACGACGTACATTTCGGAAAGCGGTTGGCGGTTTTTGAGGTTGCCGATATTTCTTGCCGCTCTGCCCAAAATTACTATTTCGGTAACTTCGTCCATTGCGTCCTCTAATTTTTTGTCTATAAAGCTCTCGTCCGCAACGGGGAAGGAACACAAATGTACCGACTTGGGCTCGCTTGCATAGAAGGACGGAACAAGGTTTTGATACATCATCTCGGCAATAAACGGAGTATAAGGCGCGGTGAGCTTTGCAAGCGTTACAAGCACGGTGTACAGCGTTGTGTAAGCCGCCGCCTTGTCGTCGGTCATATCCGCACCCCAATATCTGTCGCGGCAGCGACGAACATACCAATTTGAAAGCACGTCCGAAAAATCCTGCAACTTACGCGAGCTTTCGCAAATTTCGTAGTTTGCCAAACTTTCGTCGATGAATTTAACAAGCGAGTTGAGCTTAGATAAAATCCACCTATCCATTAAAGACAGTTTGCAGTTCTTTAAACTGTATTCGGACGGGTCGTACTTGTCGATTTCGGCATACAGCGTAAAGAACGCGTAGGTGTTCCACAGCGTGCCTATATACTTCCTCTGCGCCTCGCTTACCGTTTCTTCCGAGAAGCGCGAAGGCAGCCAGGGCGCGCTCGAAGAATAGAAGTACCAGCGCACAGCGTCGGCGCCCTGTTTGTCGAGAACGCTCCACGGGTCAACTACGTTGCCCTTGTGCTTTGACATTTTTATGCCGTTTTTGTCGTTGACGTGCCCCAGCACAATGCAGTTTTTAAAGGGCGCCTTGCCGAAAAGTATAGTGTTTATTACAAGCAGAGTATAGAACCAACCTCGAGTTTGGTCAACCGCCTCTGAAATAAAGTCTGCAGGAAAAGTTTCGTCAAACAAATTTTTATTTTCAAACGGATAGTGATACTGCGCAAACGGCATCGAACCGGAATCAAACCAGCAGTCGATAACCTCGTGCGTTCTCGACATTTTGCCGCCGCACTTTTGGCATTTGCAAGTTAATTTGTCAAGATAGGGGCGGTGCAGCTCGATATCCGCATCTTTGTCAAGTCCGCACTTCTCTTTGAGTTCGGCTTTGCTGCCTATTACCTCTATTTCTCCGCAGTCGGGACAAACCCATACGGGCAGGGGCGTTCCCCAATACCTGTCGCGCGACAGACCCCAATCGATGACGTTTTCAAGAAAGTTGCCCATTCTGCCCTCTTTTATATTGTCGGGCATCCAATTTACCGAACGGTTGGCTTTTATTATGTCGTCCTTGACCTTTGTTACCTCTATAAACCAGCTCGATTTTGCGTAGTACAGAAGCGGCGTATCGCACCTCCAACAATGGGGATAGTCGTGTTCGAAAGGTATCACTTTAAATAAAAGTCCGCTGTCTGTCAGTCTTTCAAGTATGGCTTTGTCGGCTTTTTTTGCAAACACGCCAGAAAGAGAGGCAAACCTTTCGTCAAAACAGCCGCGCTCGTTTACAAGCTGAACTACGGGCAAGTTGTATTTTTTACCTACTTTATAGTCGTCCTCACCGAACGCCGGCGCAATGTGAACGACGCCCGTGCCGTCACCCATAGTGACGTAGCCGTCGCATACGACAAAGTGCGCCTTTATGCTTGCGTTATTTGGGGAAATGTGTGCAATTTCCGCAGTAGTTTCCTTAAAAAGCGGCTCGTATTCGAGATATTCGAGCTGCTTGCCGCATTTTTTGGATATAAGCTTATATTCCTCGAAGAATTTGCCCACAAGCGCTTCCGCAAGAATATAGTTTACCCCCTCGCTCTCTATTTCGACGTACTGCTCGTCGGGATTAACGCAGAGCGCCACGTTTGAAGGCAACGTCCAGGGCGTTGTGGTCCAGGCAAGAATATAGCGGTTATTACTGCCCTTTACCTTAAACCTTGCAACGGCGGAGTTCTCCTTTACAAGCTTATAGCCCTGAGCGACCTCGTGCGAGGAGAGCGCAGTTCCGCACCTCGGGCAATAGGGAACTATTTTGTGCCCCTTGTATAACAGCCCTTTTTTGTGCATTTCCTTCAATGCCCACCATTCGGACTCGATATATTTATCGTCGTAGGTCACATAAGGGTTGTCCATATCCGCCCAATAACCCACTCTGTCGCTCATCTTTTCCCACTCGCCCTTGTATTTCCAGACCGACTGTTTGCACTGCGAGATAAACGGCTCGATACCGTAATTTTCAATCTGCTGTTTGCCGTCCAGACCGAGAAGTTTTTCAACCTCGAGCTCTACGGGCAGACCGTGAGTATCCCAGCCAGCCTTCCTTAAAACGTGCTTGCCCTTCATAGTCTGATATCTGGGAATCAAATCCTTCATAACGCGCGTGAGGATATGCCCGACGTGCGGCTTTCCGTTTGCCGTAGGGGGGCCGTCGTAGAAAGAAAATTCTTGATTGCCGTCGTTTTTTTCTATCGACTGTTCAAAAATTTTATTATCCTTCCAAAACTCGATAACTTGCTTTTCACGCTCGATAAAGTTCAAGGACGTGTCCACTTTCTTATACATAATAAACTCCTGTATGCAGTAATATTAATTTAAATTATTCTTGCTCAAAGTCGGCAAATCGTAATAGCCGTCCTGTGAAAAATAGGGTCGGTGCTCCTTTGACATATCGCTTTCCGACGCGCCGAAGTACTTATAAGTTACCGTCTTACCGTCGTCCCAGGTCAAGTCCGCACCGTACCAACTGCCGTCGATTTGAATATAGTTCCAGGCGTGCTCTTCGTTTGCCCAACCTGCAACTATCACGCAGTTGACGTCGTACAACTCGCAAAGATACAAAAACGTCTTTGCATACGCCTCGCAAACGCCCAACCCCTTGTCCGCAACGCCGACAATGCTGTGCGCCCAGCCTGCGTCCTCGGGCTTGTTTGTGCCGTCTTTATACGCGTAATCAATTTTATTGACTATATAGTCGTGAATTTTTAACGCCTTTTCTCTGTCGGACGAACTGCCGTCTATATACTTTGCGCACTCAGCTTCCATATCTCTGATTTTTAAATCCATTTCGGCACGGGCGGAGTATTCAACAAAGTCCTCGTCCGCCATAAGTACAAGCGCAATTACGCTTTCGTCCTCCGACGAAATTTTATTTATTATCAGCAGGTCGTTTTTCAGCCAATAGTAGGCAGGATTTTCAAAGTAGAACACCTGCCAGACCGCCACAGCCTCCTCATTGGTGAGGTTGCGCCCTGTAAGCTCGATTTCGTCAATGGGATAATAAACAATCCTGTTGCCGTCCCCGTCCTCCGCAAATGACGATTGCAGGTCGTCGCGACCGGAAACAAGCCTTTCGCACGCAAGATATATGTCGTAATAAAGCTGCTGTTTTGCCGCGCCGTTGGAGGTGTAGTAAAAATCGTAATACCCGAACGCGCTGTTGCCAAGTCTGGGGGTATAATAGCTGTTGCAGACTGCGCACTCTGCGCGGTTTTGGGTTTTTTCTCCGCGACGAACGCGGTGCCCCTTGGCTTTAATGGGCTGGCTTTGCAAAATAACTTCATTGCACACACTGCAACTTGCGCCCGAAGAGAAGCCGTCCTCGGTGCATGTTGCGCTTTTGCCTTGCGTATAGACAACGGTATGCGGAAGCTTTTCAATAACTTCGCACCCATCGATAGCCGCACCGCAAACTTCGCAGCGCGTGCCGCCCGTAGTGCCCTCTGCCGAGCATGTGGGCGCAGAATATTTGACTTCAACGGGGGAATGTCCCGTACTTTCTGTAAAATTGTCTTTAAATGTTTCTCCGCAGTTGCATAAGTGGAACGTATAGCCCTTTTGCGTACAGGTAGGCGCAACTACGCTTTCGACAAAGGCGTGCTCGTGCGGCTTTTCGACGTCCAGCTTTACCTGACAGCCGTAAAGCGCGGTATACGCTGCAAATACGGAAATTATTATACAAAAAATTAAAAACGTCCGTCTTTTCATTGTCAAAAATTATAGCATATTTTATTGAAATTAGCAAGTATTTAACCGTATTGTTGCGGCAAGCCGAGCGGCAATCGTTTGGAAAATTTTGCCCCGACAAAAAAATTGCGGCGTTTGCCTACGCCGCAATTGCTACTTTTTTATTTTAAAGGTATCTGCGCCCTCGCATTGATATCGAGCGAAGCAAAATTACCGTTCATATACCCTATCAGTCCCTCTGCGGCAATCATAGCCGCGTTGTCGGTACAGTATGCCTTTTCGGGCAGCACAAGCCTTAAATTTTCGCGGTCGCACTCCCCTTTAAGCATTTCCCTGAGATAGCCGTTGGCTATAACTCCGCCGCCTGCCGTAACCGTGCCGACTCCAAGCTGTTTTGCGCACTCGACCGTCTTTTGAACCAGCGGTTGCACCGCCGCAAACTGAAATGAAGCCGCAACGTCCTCGCGCACTACGCTTTCCCCCTTCTGTTCGAGGTTGTGACAATAGTTTATTACCGCAGTCTTTAAGCCGCTGTACGAAAATTGCAGCGACTTTGAATTTTTGACAAGGCATTTGGGAAAGGCAATATTGTTTTTGCCGCTTTTTGCAAGCCTTTCCACGTTGACTCCGCCGGGATAGGGCAGAGAAAGCACCCTCGCAACCTTGTCGAACGCTTCACCGGCGGCGTCGTCGCAAGTGCCGCCGAGTATCTCGAACTCGGTAAAAGACTTGGTGTGTAAAATAGCCGTGTGTCCGCCGCTTGCAAGCAAAGTGACAAAGGGCGGCTTCAACTGTTTATCGATGAGATACGCCGCCGCCATATGACCGCGTATATGATTTACCGCAATAAGCGGAATATTCAGCGAGTACGCAAGCGATTTGGCAAACGACAGCCCGACAAGCAGAGCGCCGAGAAGCCCTGCGCCGTACGTCACAGCCACGGCGTCAAGCTCGTTTACCGAAACGTGCGCTTCGGCAAGCGCCTGAGCCACAACCTCGTCGACCGCCTCTGTATGCGCGCGAGAAGCTATTTCGGGAACGACTCCGCCGAACTTAGCCTGTTCGGTTGCGGAGGAAATTATTTTGCTTGACAACAGCTCTCTGCCGCGTATTACTGCCGCCGCGGTTTCGTCGCAGCTCGACTCGAGCCCCAAGATAACGGGGTTTTCTTTAATTTGAAATTTGGAAATATCGTACATAGCTTTTATACCGTCTTTTTAAGGTAGTCGATAATAAAGCCCTGAATGTCCCCGTCCATAACCGCCTGAACGTTGGTGTTTTCAAACCCCGTTCTGTGGTCTTTGACGAGCGTGTACGGGCAGAAAACGTATGACCGTATCTGACTGCCCCATTCTATTTTTTTGATTTCACCCTTAATTTCGGCGTCTGCGGCTTCGCGCTCGGCAATCTGTTTTTCTACAAGTTTTGCCCGAAGGTACTCGAACGCCATAGCCTTGTTCTGCAACTGACTGCGCTCGTTCTGACAGGTAACTACAATGCCCGTGGGGAAGTGGGTTATTCTTATCGCGGTTTCGGTTTTGTTTACCTTTTGACCGCCTGCGCCTGAAGCGCGGAAAACGTCGATTCTGATGTCCTCGTCGCGTATTTCCACAGCGGCGTCGTCGTCGACTTCGGGCATAACTTCGAGCGAGGCAAATGAAGTATGCCTGCGCTTGTTTGAGTCGAACGGGGAAATTCTTACAAGCCTGTGCACGCCCTTTTCAGCCTTTAAAAAGCCGTAAGCATTTTCACCGTCAACCTTGAAAGATACGCTCTTCAAGCCGGCTTCGTCACCGTCCTCGAAGTCGAGTTGGGTAACTTTAAAGCCCTGTTGCTCGCAATAGCGGATATACATTCTGTACAGCATAGAAGTCCAGTCGCAAGCCTCGGTGCCGCCTGCGCCCGAGTGCAGGTTCAAAATTGCGTTGTTTGCGTCGTACTTGCCGCGAAGAAGTGCGCGTATGCGCATATTTTCAATGTCCTCTTCCGCCGTAGAAATCATACTTTCAAGCTCGGGAATAAGGCTTTCGTCGTCAGCCTCTTCGATTAAGTCGATAAAGGCGTACGCGTCTTGAAGCGCGCTTTCTCCGCCCCTGTACGACGCTATCTTGCCCTCGACCGAGGAAATTTCCCTGCCGATTTTCTTTGACTTTTCCAAGTCCTGCCAGACTTCGGGCAGCTCCTGCTCGGCTTTCAATTTTTCAAGTTTTTCCCCGAGGTTGTCGATATCCAGCGCATACTTCGCTTCGGAAAGCGTGTCGGCAAGCGCTTTAAGTTTTAATCTGTAATCATCCGCTTTAAACATATTCTACCTAATTAATTGAAAATCGCGACATACTTAAACGTCGCAATTTTCGTGAACTCAATTTACTAACTTACTGCCAAGGCGCATAAGTAGCCGAGATTTTCGTGAACTTTTTACTTGTGGTCATTCCAATAACAGCAATCCTTATACTTCTTGCCGCTTCCGCAAGGGCAGGGGTCGTTTCTGCCTACCTTGGTATTCTTTTGCGCAACTTTGGGAAGCTGTTTGCCGCCGATATTTGCCATAAGGTCGGTGGGCGCTTCGGGCGCGTCACCTATGACGGGTCCGCCGTTAGAAGCTTTGCTCTGCTGCCCGGCGTTGCCGCTATCTTCGGTTTGGGCGTTTTGCGCCTGTTGCTGCTTCATAGCCTCCTCGTGTTCCTTCAACCTCTTTGCCATAAGCTCCCTTGCCTTTTCGATAAGCTCGGGAGGAAGCTGCGGCGGCATAGGACGGGAAGGAGCGGACTGCTCGCCGCTCTGCTCCTGAGTAGGCTGCGGCGCGCGCCTTATATCGGGCCTTTGACGGGGCTGCGGCTGAACACGCACTATTCTGCCCTTCAAGAGCCTTGAAATTGTAGTTGTCTGAATGCGGTCAATCATCTCTTCGAACATTTCGTAACCTTCCTGCTTGTAGGAAATTACAGGGTCCTGCTGGGCGTAACCGCGAAGCCCGATACCCTTTCTCAGCTGGTCCATAGCGTCGATATGGTCAATCCAGTTTCTGTCAACGCTGCGCAACAGCTCGTTTCTCTCTACCTGATGATAGTCGACCTGACCGTCGGTCATCTCTCCGATATTGTAAATTTTCTGCTCGTAGGAGGCTATGACCGCTTCGGTAATTTTCTGCATAGCGGTTTCGGTGTCCCACTTTTCCAACATTTCACGGGTGATAACAAAGTTGCACTCGTCGGGATATACCCTCTGTTGAAGCGCGGCGTTAAGCGCGTTTTCGTCCCACTTTTCGGGTAACGCGTCGGTGTTTACCGTTTCCCCGACGACCTTTGCTATATAATCGGGAATATATTTAAGCATCTGTCCGTGAACGTCGGCGCCCTTTAAAACGTTTAACCTTTCGGCATACATAGTTTTACGCTGCTCGTTCATAACCTCGTCGTATTGCAACGTGTGCTTTCTGATACCGAAGTTTCTGCCCTCTATTGCCTTTTGCGCACCCTCGATACTTCTTGTAAGCATCTTCGATTGCAGACAGGTGTCCTCGTCAATTTTGAAGGTTGTGTACAGCCTCTTCATGCTCTCTCCGCCGAACCTCTTTGCAAGGTCGTCCTCGAGCGAGATAAAGAACACCGAAGCGCCGGGGTCACCCTGACGACCCGCACGTCCGCGAAGCTGGTTGTCGATACGGCGCGACTCGTGCCGCTCGGTACCTAAAATGCAAAGTCCGCCTGCCGCGATAACTTCCTGCTTTTCGGCTTCCGTTTCCTTTTTATATGTGGCGTACAGCTCGGCATATCTCGCACGGGCGGTTTTCTCTTCCTCGGTAAATTCCCTGTCGGCGTAGGAGATAGCAACTTCCACCATTTCGTGGTCGTAGCCCTCTTCCCTCATACGCTTTTTAGCGAGATACTCGGGGTTGCCGCCAAGCAGAATATCGGTACCACGGCCTGCCATGTTGGTGGCAATGGTAACTGCGTTGAGCCTGCCTGCCTGCGCGACTATTTCAGCCTCGCGCTCGTGATTTTTTGCGTTCAGAATGTTGTGCTTTACGCCGTTTCTTCTCAACAGTCTTGAAATCTCTTCCGACTTTTCGACCGTGATAGTACCGATAAGAATGGGCTGTCCCTTTGCGTGACGCTCGACAACCTCGTTTACGATAGCGCGCTTTTTGCCCTCTACCGTAGAATAAATCATATCCGCGTAGTCGACGCGTTGCACGGGTCTGTTAGTGGGAATGGGGACGACGTCGAGCGCATAGATAGTTCTGAACTCGTCCTCCTCGGTCATAGCCGTACCCGTCATACCTGCAAGCTTTTTGTACAGCCTGAAATAGTTCTGGAAAGTAACGGTAGCGTGAGTTTTGTTCTCTTCCTTGACCTTGACCTTTTCCTTGGCTTCGATTGCCTGATGCAGTCCGTCCGAATAGCGCCTGCCGTTTAGAACACGGCCCGTAAACTCGTCTACTATTAAAATTTCACCGTCACCCGAAACGATATATTCCTCACCGTTGTGGAACAGCTCGTGCGCCTTCAACGCCTGCTGAATGTGGTGGTTCAAATCTGCGTTTTCGATATCACCGAGGTTTTTAATGTTGAAGAACCTTTCGGCTTTCTCCGCGCCCTTTTCGGTAATAGTTACCGACTTGTCCTTTCTGTCGATTATATAGTCCCAATTCTCCATTTCTTCGAGAATTGCCGCCAGCTTTTCCTCAGCCGCCCTGTCCTCGTCGGAAAGCTCTTTTTTCTTCTTTGACGGAGTGTGCTTTTCGGCGTCCTTTTTGTCGTCGTCAAAGCCGCCCTTCAACGTTCTTACAAACTTGTCCACGTCCTCGTAAAGCTTCGAGCTTTCTCCGCCCTTGCCCGAAATAATAAGCGGCGTTCTTGCTTCGTCTATTAAAATAGAGTCAACCTCGTCGATAATGCAGTAGTTAAGCTCGCGCTGAACCATCGAGGATATCGAAGTTTTGAGGTTGTCGCGAAGGTAGTCGAAGCCCAGCTCGTTGTTGGTTGCGTAAATAATGTCGCACTTGTACGCCCTCTGCTTTTCGGCGTCGTCCATACCGGGCACAACTACGCCCACGGTAAGCCCCATAAATTTGTGAACTTTACCCATCCACTCGGCGTCACGCTTAGCGAGGTAGTCGTTGACTGTTACAATGTGCACGCCCTTGCCCGTGAGTGCGTTCAGATATGCAGGCAGGGTAGAAACAAGCGTTTTACCTTCACCTGTCTTCATTTCGGCAATACGTCCCTGATGCAGGCAGATACCGCCCACAATCTGAACGTGGAAGTGCTTCATTCCGAGAACTCTCCAACTTGCCTCTCTGAACGCGGCAAACGCGTCGAACATAATGTCGTCCAGCGTTTCCCCAGCCGCAAGCCTGTCCTTCAACTTTTGAGTTTGGCTTTTAAGCTCGGCGTCGTCCATAGCCGAGTACTTGGGGTCGAGTTCTTCGACCTTGTCGGCAAGTCTATTAAGTTTTCTCAACGCGCTTCTCGAATCTGCGCCGAAAATGAATTTGATAAGTCCCATAATTAAAACCCTTTTAAAATTATTGCGGTCAATCGGTTTTTTATTTTCCGCCAAATATTATTGTACTATAAAATAAGAAATAAGTAAACCCGTTTCCCCTCGATTTTTATAAAAAAACCTACAATTATATATAAACAATAAGAATATGATATAATCATCGTTAAAAAAATCAATTGGTTTTAAGGTTTACTTTTTAACTTTAATCTTTATTTTCTGTTATTTTTTTAATAACTTTTCTGCCGATTAACTCGTCAATGCTTATTTCGTAAAAATCCGCCAAAATTTCGCAAAAATCGACACCCGGTACACCTTTATTTGCTTCCCAATGACTTATCATTTGTTGCGATATGCCTGTCAATTTAGCAAGTTTGTTTTGAGATATACCATTTAATTCGCGTTGACGTTTTAATGCTTCTCCGTAACCCATTTTACACCTCAAATCCATTATACAAAATTTTCTGTAAAAAGTCTTGACATACAGAAAATTCTGTTGTAAAATAAATATACAGAATTTTCTGTATATTTGGAGGTTTTATGTACGACAAAGATTTTAAATGCGAAAAATGCAGGTATTATTTGCGGCACTACTACTCAAAAGACGGCACAAGATTTATAAATTTGAACAGCGGACACTGCTCTAACGCCGTGCTGTACGAAAGCAGAAAGAAAAATAAATGCGCGCTGCAAAAAAACTGCGAGCATTTCGAAGAATACGCAGACAGAATCAACAGGGAAGTTGAGTCAATAGAAAATGTGATAAGGCAAATGCACGACAGGCTTAACCAGATAGAGCAACTGTTAAACTTTTTAAAAAATTAAAAACGTGCAGGCGCCTGCACGTTTAATGTTATATGTTTATGCGTTGATATCGGTAAACGAAAATTTTTCGACGTCGAAAAGTCCTGCGTCGGTTATTTTAAGCTTGGGTATTACCGCAAGCGACAAAAACGCAAGGGACATAAACGCCTCGTAGTCGCGCTTTACTCCCATCGAGTGGGCGCGTTCGATAAGCGCGCGGCTGTCGCGCTGCAAGCCGTCGGCGTCGCGCGAGGACATAAGCCCTGCAATATCCAGCGTGAGCGAGTGCACCTCTCCCGAATTTTTGTCGACTATTACCATGCCGCCGCCTATTTCTTTGAGCTTTGCGCAAGCCTTTACCATACTTTTATTGTCGTCACCCAGCAAAATTATATTGTGCGAGTCGTGCGCTATCGTTATGCCCATAGCTCCGCCCTTAAAGCCGTAACCCTTGAAAAGCGCCTTGCCTATGTTACCCGTCATTTTATGGCGTTCTACAACGGTAAGCTTCAACAAATCCGTGCCTTCGAGCACCACGTCTCCGTCGCGGCTTTCCACCTCTACAATTTCGCAGCCCGTGACAACGCCGCCAGGCTCTATCGTCATTGCCTTGGCTTTTTTGCCCTTTAAAGTAAGCTTGAAGCAGTTTTCGCTAAGCTCACCCAAATGCACGGTGTTAAGCACGTTTTCGGGCAGATAACGCTTTGAAGTGTCGAATAGCGGCGCGCCGTCTTTGGCAACTATTTTGCCGTCTTTTATGACGTATTTGGCGTTAAACTGCGACATATCCCCGACTATAACGAGGTCGGCGGTATAGAACGGAGCTATCGCGCCCTTCCACTTTAAATTATAGCACTCGGCAGCGTTTAAAGTGGCGCATATTACGGCGGTAACGGGGTTTAAGCCCTCGGCTACAAGCCGCCTGAGCGCGTCGTCGAGGTGTCCCTTTTCCTTCAAATCAGCCGCGTGTCTGTCGTCGGTGCAAAGCAGAAAACGGCGCATATTGCCGTCCGTAATGTACTTTGCGTTGCCGAGGTTTTGCGTGGACGAGCCGTGGCGGATATGGACGTACATACCTTTTGAAATTTTTTCTTCAATCTCTTCTTTGGTTACGCACTCGTGGTCGGTGGTTATGCCGCCGCAGAGGTACGCGTTCAAGTCGTTGCCGTAGACGGCAGGCGCGTGTCCGTCGATTACCTTGCCGTGGCTGTGCGCGGCTTCAAGCTTCTGAATGACATCGGCGTCGCAGTAGATAACGCCGGGGTAGTTCATAAATTCTCCCAAGCCGAATATGTAGTCGTTGCCTATGTTTTGCTCTATGTCCTTGCCGTTTAAAATTGCGCCGCTCGTTTCAAACGGGGTTGCAGGCACGCACGAGGGAAGCTGAATTTTTACGTCCAGCGGAACGCTTTTCGAGGCGTTGGCTATGTACTCGCAGCCTGCCATTCCGCAGACGTTGGTTATTTCGTGGGGGTCGGCAATTATCGTGGTGGTGCCGCGCGGAACTATAAGCGAGGCAAACTCCTCGGGGGAAAGCTGCGAACTTTCGATATGAACGTGTCCGTCTATATACCCAGGCAAAACGGTTAGGTCGGTGCAGTCTATCTCTTTAATGCCTTTATAGCTGCCTATGCCGACTATCTTTCCGTCGACTATCGCTATATCTCCCCTTCTTATCTGAGAAGTGAACACGTCTACATACGACGCATTTTTTAATACTAAATCGCTGTCAACTTCGCAACGGGCAGCTTTTATATATTTTTCTAACATAAAATATCAATCTCACAAAAATTTATTTCTATTCTGCGAAACAAATTTTTCGTGACCTGAGGGCTGCTTGCCCTCTTTGCGTGACCTATAAGGGCACACAATTATCAAGTCACGCAAATTCACCTCGCTGAGGCGCAAGTTTGCGCAAATCGGGTGCGCCGTCTAAAAAGTGCGATTTTTAGCCGCGCCGCAAATAATTTGAAAATCTCACAAAAATTTATTTGAATATAGAGTTGCCCTCGCTGTAACAACGGCGAGGGCAACAAAAGTTTATTTATTAGTGGGTAAAGATAAACGTTGCAAGGAAGAATGCGGCAATTACCCAGGTAACTATGGAAACCGTCTTCACCTTGCCTGCGCAAACCCTTACGATAACGCTTGAAATAATGCCGATACCGATACCGTATGAAATTTCATAGCCGAACGCCATTACCGCAATGGTAAGGAATGCAGGAAGCGCTGCAAGAGGATTTGTCCACTCGATGTCCGTTACGGAACTCATCATAAGCACGCCTACCCAGATAAGCGCGGTTGCCGTTGCCGCCGAGGGAATTAACTGCGCCAAGGGGCTCAAGAACATTGCAACAAGGAACAACAGACCCGTTACAAGTGCTGTAAAGCCTGTTTTGCCGCCTGCCGCCACGCCTGCCGACGACTCGACAAAGGTGGTTACGGTGGAAGTTCCCGCAATTGCGCCGCAGCAAGTTGCTATCGCGTCGGAAAGCATACATCTGTTCATATTCAAGGGGTTGCCCTCTTCGTCTAAAAGTCCGCCCTTCGAGCATGCGCCGTAAAGCGTGCCCAGCGTATCGAACATATCGAGCATGCAAAGCGAAAGCGCCGAGGTTATCAAAAGAACTATAAGCGAACCTACGGTGTTGCCGCCGACTGCGAGGTAGCCGCTGAAATCGAAGCCTTCATAGAAAACCTTACCTGCGGACTCAACACCCCACGCGCTGAATGCCGCCAAGGGATTGCTGAAAGCAATGTT
The DNA here is from genome assembly GCA_910585685.1 of uncultured Christensenella sp. Classification (GTDB taxonomy): domain Bacteria; phylum Bacillota; class Clostridia; order Christensenellales; family Borkfalkiaceae; genus Coproplasma. The sequence goes on along the minus strand of CAJUEO010000003.1, from coordinate 82,748 downwards.
TGTGAATATAGCTTTGCAAGCCTCTCCGTTGGTAAAGAAGTGGGAAACGGTAAGCTCGGTTTCCGCAAGATTGCCGAACACCGCTTCGAACGCCTCTTTGGGAACGTTGGTCAAAGTATAATCGTATGCGCCTGTAATAGCGTTCCAATTTGTGGAGAGATAGGACGAAAGGCTTTCGTCAAGGAACAGCGGAGCCGACTCCGAAGCTACGGGAGCGGTATAAGTAATCAAATCTGCGCCGGGGATAAGGCAGCCTATTCCTGCAAGTGCATAGAACAAAACGGTCGAGCCCAAGATACCCCAAAGTATCGCGCCCTTGACTTTGTAGTGCGAAAGCACTGCTATTGCAATTACGCCTGCCAATGCAACGAATGCTGGAAGCATTGCGCCGACAGTACCTGCGCTGTATGTCACAAGGTTGCTTACAAGCACGTTTAACGAAACAAGCTGAACAAGCGTCGAGCCGTTGTCGATAACTACGCTTGCGTTCTGCAAGCCGATGAACGCGATAAACATACCGAGTCCTACGGTAATTGCTTTTTTAACTTCGTCGGGTATAGCGGTAAATATGTATTTACGCAGTCCCGTTGCGGTCAGAATTATAAAAATTACGCCGTCGAGCAGGGTGAACACCATTGCGTTGGGATAGCTTAAACCGCCGCCGAGTACAAGGTTGAATACTACAAACGCGTTTACGCCCATACCCGAAGCTTGCGCAAGGGGCATTTTTGCAAGGAACGCCATAAGCAGTGTGCCTATAATCGCGCCTACGGAGGTCGCTATATACATTCCCTGAAAAGAAACACCGGGTATGTTACTGAACAAGCTGGGGTTTACAATCAAAATGTAAACCATAGCCATAAACGTCGTAAGACCGGCTACTATTTCAGCCTTAAAGTTTGACTTGGCTTTTGTTATTCCGAAAAAGTTATCTACCTTTCCGAAAAAGCCCTTGTAGGGACTCTGTGCCGCAGCTTGCGTACCTTCCGCAGTTTCTGAAACAACTTCTTCGTTGGTTTCGGGAACTACTTCTTCCTTTGTTTCTTCACTCATTAAAGTGAACCTCCTTTGCGTTTTTCACTCGTTTTTCACAAGTATATTACAATGATAACATATACAAAAAAATTCTGCAATCGTTTGAATTACAATTGCAGAATTTGATTGAATTTTACATTAATTTTTTAACGCTTTTTGCCGCTTCCGCCCATCAGATTTGTCCTTAGCGAATTTAACACCGCAAGCAGCATTACGCCCACGTCCGCCACTACCGAAACAATGAGCGGAAAGTCGGCTATCGCAACGCTGAGCGCCATAATCACCGCCTTGACCAGCAGCGAGCCGACTATGTTTTCGATGACAAGCCTGCGCGTTCCCTTGGCTATCTTTCTGCCCTTGGGCAACTGGTTTATATTGTCTGACACAAGCACTATGTCGCTTGCCTCTATGGCGGCGTCCGAACCAACTTTACCCATCGAAACCGCACAGTCCGCCGCGGTCATAACGGGCGCGTCGTTTATTCCGTCACCGACGTATATAAGCTTGCCGCGCTGTTTAAGCGACTCGGCTATGCGCAGCTTTTCATCGGGCAAAAGCTCGGCGTCAAAGCCGTCCAGCCCTACGCTGTTTGCAACGGCTTGCGCGCGCTCGCGCCTGTCACCCGTAAGCATTGCGGTGTATTCCACGCCCGAACTTTTTAGCTCGGCAATAGCTTGCGCGGCGTCGTCCTTTATCTTGTCGTCAATTTCGACAAAGCCGACAAATTTTCCGTCAAGCGCGACGTAGACCACCGTGGACAGGCTGTCGCGCGGCTCGCACTCGACTGCGTTTTCTAAAAGCAGTTTTATGTTGCCGCAAAGTAAAGTTTTGCCCTCCACCTTGCATTTTACGCCCTTGCCGGCAACTTCCTCTATATCCGTAACCTCCGCCGTGACCGCAATTTTTTTGAACGCCGCGGCTATGGGGTGCGACGAATATTTTTCCGCCGCAGCCGCAAGCTCGAGCGCCTGCTTCGATGAGCTTGAAACAACCTCGAAAGTGCCCTCCGTAAGCGTACCCGTCTTGTCGAACGCAGCAACCTTTGCAAGCGCAAGCGCGTCTATGCAGGTCGAGCCCTTGACAAGAATGCCGAATTTTGCGCATCTGCCGATACCGCCGAAATATGAAAGCGGCACGGAAATAACCAGCGCGCACGGGCAGGAAATTACAAGGAAGTTGAGCGCCTTGTATATCCAATCGAGATAGGTCGGCCAACCGAACGCGCCCGACACGGCGCAAATTACCGTGGGCACCGGCGCGGCAACAATTACCGCCGCAAGACACACAAGAGGGGTATAGTACTTTGCAAACTTAGAAATAAATTTTTCGGGCTTTGACTTTTTGGCGGTAGAGTTTTCGACAAGCTCGAGTATTTTGGATACCGCTGAGTCGGAATACCGCCTTATAACCTCGGCTTGAATTACCCCCGACAAATTTATACTGCCGGACAAAATTTCGTCCCCTTCCTTTACCGAACGCGGCAGGGCTTCTCCGTTGAGGCTCTTCATATCCAGCGAACTTGCGCCGTCCGTCACTCGGCAGTCTACGGGCACCTTTTCCCCGACTTTGATTAATATCGTATCCCCGATATTCAACTCTTCGGGTGATACTACGCGCCAAGCCCCGTCTGCAAGAATAGTCGCGCTCTCGCTCTTCAAATCCATAAGCTGCGAAATTGAATTGCGCGACGAGCCGACTGCCGCCGCCTGCAACAGCTCTCCAAGCTGGTACAAAAGCATTACCGCCACGCCCTCGGCAAAACCGTCACCGGCAAAAACACCAAGCGCAATCGCGCCGAGCGAGGCAATAGTCATCAAAAAGTTTTCATCGAAAACTCTGCCTTTTATAATATTTTTTGCAGTGTTTATAAGCACGGGGTGCCCGACCGAAATATACGCAACCGAAAACAGTACATACGAAACTATTTGCAGCGTAAAATTATTTTCGGTTAGACCCATAACGTCGATTATAAATACGGGTATAAAGAACAGCGCGCCTATAATTATGCAGATTATATCCTTTAAATGCTCCCGTACAAACGACCTTTTTCTTTCGCTGCCGTCGACTATTTTCACATCCTCGAAATGCGTAATGGCATATATTGCCTTCTCGCGCGAGTCCGTCGAGTCCGCGTTTAAAACAACCCTCGCATTGACAAAATCGACGGTAGCTTGAACCCCCTCGAGCTTATTCAACTCCTCTTCGAGTTCCCTCGCGCAGTTGGCGCAGCATAAGTTTGCTATCTTTATTTTTTCTCCAAACGCTCGGCTTTGAGTGGGATTTTCCTCTACAACCTTTACGTCCTCGAAGTTGTTGCAGCAATGCTTTACTTTTTCAAGCGTTGCGCCGTCGCAATCGCAAATTACCTTTTGAGCCATAAAGTCGACGGTTGCTTCCGCAACCCCGTCTATCTTTTGAATCTCCTCTTCCAGCTCCCTTGCGCAGTTGGCGCAATCGAGCCCGCAAATTTTTATTATGTTTTTCATAAATTTATTCCTCGCAGTCCAAATGCTGTTTCGCAAGCTCTATCATATTCATAATGTGTTCGTCCGACACGGAATATAAAATCTTTTTGCCCTCGCGCCTGCTCTTTACGATTTTGTTGTCTTTAAGCGTTTTAAGCTGGTGCGAAACCGCGCTTTGATTTCCGCCGACCGCGTCGACTATGTGTTCCACGCACAGCTCTCCGCCCTCCAACGCAAGCAAAATTTTAAGCCGCGACGGCTCGCTTATTGCTTTAAATCTTGCCGCCATCTCCTCGATACGCCCGTCCGCAGGCATATTTTCAAGCGCAACCTTTATTCTTTCTTCATGCAGCTTTTCGCTGCCGCACTCTATAGCCATATTATTTCTCCGTTATTATTATATGCTTTTATATGAATGCTTATTCATATGATAATAGTATAATATGTAATTTCACCCTTGTCAAGCATTTTTTGATATCTCTATTGACAAAATTCAATTCAGATGTAAAATTATATTGAACAAAAAAATTTTTGGGGGCTAAATTTATGAAACTTAAATCTATTTTATCCGTAATTGCAATAGTTTTGTCGATTGCCGCAATTATTTTATCGATAATTGCAATGACGGTCGATAGAGAGAAACCGATAAAAGATGCTTATCAAATAGGCTTGGGGGCGTTTTTTGACGACGCGATTACCGAAATGTACGCAGACGAGGGCAACAATCCCAACCTGCGCGGAAACTTTTACGACGAGGACGTGCTTAAAAACGTAAGAGAGCTTTTTTCGATTGCGTGCTTTCAAGCTACGGATAACGCGGAGTTTAACGCCAAGTCGGAAAACAGCAGTGTTTCATTTATAAGTTTTAAGGGCGAAAGAGCTGAATACGGTTTTTATGTGTGTAACGGAGTCATTAAAATCAAAATCAATGAAACAACAGACTGCTATCACACAAATATCGGTTATACTTTAAATAAAATTATTTACGAAATTACACTTTCTTTTAACAAATAACTCAAACAAAAAAAGCGGTTGCGCTAAGCAACCGCTTTAATTTATTTGTTATTTTTTGGGTTTTTCCAATTCCATATCGTCGAGGTCACCCTTATCCTTGGGCTTAATGACTATGAGAAGCACAATGCCGATAAGCGAAACGCCGGCAATGCTCAAAAGCACAATGGAAATCATATTGTCGCGAACCCAGGTATCTTCACCTGTCAAGGGCTTTACCTGAGGCGCCGAAGCAATAGCCATATACGCCGTAGCTTCCTGCGCGCTGCCCGTGGTGCTCTTTACGACGCATTGAATGAGGTAGAACGCGTTTTCGTCCTGAGGAACGAAGGTAAGCGAACTGCTGTTCCAAGCGTATTCGTTATACTTTTCGTACTCCTCGGTACCCTCGTTGAGCTCGGAACTCGAGTAGATATAAGTGAACCACTTTCTGTTTACGTCGTCGTTCAAAAGCTCGTCCTTCTGCTCTAAAAACTGCTCGTAAGTGAGAGCAACGCCCTTATCCTCGAAATATTTGTCGTTATTGAAGAGATATAAATTGTATTCGGTGTTGTAAGATACGCCGTTGATATCGAAAGATTCGGGAGTATAGCTGCTGCCGACGTACGCAGTGTCCTGCTCTTCGGGGGTTTCTATTGAAATTTCCGAAGCTTCAACGTCGAAGTAGAACCAAGGCAAATACCTTCTCGTATTCTCAAAATCACTGTCCTTCTTCTCCTCGTACATATTCCAGATATCGTTTGTCGTGAACTCTTTCTTTTCGTTCTCGGCGTCGTAATAGTACATAGGATTCGCTACGGAGTCGTTTGCAAATATAGTAAACATATATCTGCCGGCTTTGCTGATATTTATCGAAAGCGCGTTTGCCGCCTTGTTCGATTGCTGTTGCTGACTGCCGTTGTTATAATAGATAGCAAACGTCATATCCGCATATCTTGTGGCATTGTCCTTGAACAGCTTTTCAGCCGAGGGAAGATAGAAGTAGTTTTTACTGCCCGCAAGCAAGTCCTTTGCCGCCTCGTCAACAGCCGCCTGATATTCCTTTACAAGGTTGTCCCACTCTTCCGAGTCGGGGTTGCTTGCCGTGCCGTCTGTATATGCATACGTTGTGCCGACAGTATCTTCGGCAACTGCGATATAGTTTTGACTGTCTATGTTAAGAACAAACTCGTCCTCAACAAACCAATCGAGCATTACATAGTCCGAAACGCCGCCGCTCGACGAAGTATCGGTAAGTTTAAGGCAAACCTTTACCGCCGCCTTTGCCTCGAGCTGGTCTCCGAAGCTGCTGTCGGCGCCGAAGTCGTTTGAGTTGGGGATATAGTGAGTAGCGTGGGGTATCATCTTCTGGTCGTCGCTGTCCGCTACTTTTCTGAATAAACTTTCGTTGGTGTAGTCCTCTGCATTGACTCCGTCTTTTACCTGATTTTTGGTGAGCATAAAGTATGAAGTTGTAATGCTGGGAGAGGAAGCGAGCACGTCGACAACGGTATATCTGAAGCTAATTTCTCCGCCGAGCTGAATAAAGGAAACTCCCTTGTCAAGGCAGAGCACGGGGGGCGTAGTGTCGTTTACGGTGCCGCCGACGCGATGACCGTCCGACTCACGCGTGCCTGTAAGCAAAAAGCTTTGACCGTTGAGGTTGTACATTACCATTTTTGCGTTTGCGGTAACACCCTCTTCGAATTCCGCTTTGAATGAAAGAGGCGTTACGGGCGTCGTCGATGAGGAAGAATATCTTGCGTAGTTGCCGCCTATATTCTCAAACTCCCCCTCGACTTTTGCAGTTTCGCTCGTGGATACGGTAACATTGTAGTTGCCGCCGACTTCGCTCTTGGAAAATTTGATACTGATATTGTCGTAGCCGATTTCAACGGGGTTTTCGGGCAGTTGCGCTTCCGCGTCGTTGCCTATAACTACGTTGAGACCGGTGCCCGAAGCCGTGGGATAGAATATTATATAGTTTTTAGACTTACTGTCCTTGGTTTGGGAAAACTGCTGACTTTCAAAGGTAATTACATATTTTTTGAAAGCAAGCTTGCCGTCCTCGAGTTCGAAGCCTATATCCATATTGAAAAAGCCTTCCGCCTTTTCAAGTACTTTTACCTCTTCGTTGCCCTCGTCATTGTCTTTATCCTTGTCATTTTCGTCTTCGTACTTGAAGTTTGCGTTATAGAACCAATGATGAGCAAGATTTTTTCTGTAATTGACGCCGTCTCCGTCCGACTTTAAGACAAACATAGAATAATAGGTAGAAGTGCTGTCTTCAACGCCCTCTTCCGCGGCAACCTCGTGCGCCCAAACTTCGGCATTTCCCGTGGTGTAGAAAATACTCGAACCCGAAACGGTTACGTTTCTGTCCGCGTTTGCGAAATTAAATCCGAAAAACGCGCCTACACAAGCCACAAACGCGACAGCAAGGGCAATTATAGAAAATAATTTTAATCTCAAAGATTTCATAAGCTAAACTCACATATTCAAAGCACAATCAAAAAACGTTGCACTTTTACTTTTAATTTTATTTGTACCTGTTAATTTTACAATAATTAAAAATGCTTGTCAATTAGTTTTATCGCTTAACGCAAATAATTTGCGACGAAAACAAAAAATACGGCTTCCCCTTTCGGGAAAACCGTATTTTCAATTTATTTTCTGAGAACTATTTTTTGATTTTCTTGTATTTCAAGCGTAACTTGCGAACCGCTGAAAACACATACTATCGAGTCGTCCAACAAATAATTGCCGTTTTTATACTCCCAATGCCCCGGAACGGTTATGCCGTTAGCGGTAAGAGCATAAGTATTGTCTTCGTTCATCGTCAAAACGTAAAAATTCCTATCTAAAACTGATTCCAAATACTCTTCTCCAACCCTAATTTCGGTAACTTCACCGCCTAAATCAATTCTCAAAGCTTCAAAATAATAAGTTCCCGTAATATTTGACACACCGATGTTCTCTATATTTTCGGAAACGTCGTAAAGCTCATACTCTGTGTCGGTATAAATAACATTGCCGTCAAAAGTACAGGAAACGCTTTCCTCATTCCAAAAAACAGTAATCACATCGTTGTCGGTTATATATTCTCTGCCATAATATTTACTGACATAATCAGCTTTAACGCGTTGCCCCGTAACTTTTTTACCGTCAAGCGTATAAATTATTTTTGCCTCGTTGATTTCCACGTCCAACGTATTAAAGTCCAAAATTTCGGGATTGAGGGAAACGCCGTTTTCCGTAACACAGTCGAGATAAGGCAAAACCTCTTCCTTCAACTCTGCCAAGGTATGGCCTGAAAATCTGACAAAATAGTCGATTGTCATTTTGTCGAGTGTTACGGGCAACTCGATTTCCACGGGAAGCTGCATATCCTCGGTATTTTCGAGCGCAGCTATAACCTTGCTCGCTTCAACCCTTAAAGCCTCTGATGAAATAAACTTTATAAGGTAGTCGTATGTAGTTGCGCCCTCGTCGGGTTCAACAAGAATAGCTTCCCAATCCACACTGTTGTAAATTTCCAACAATTGCATTAATGCGTCCTGCGAATGCACCGTGCTTACCAATATCTGCAAAGTCAACTGAGGAAGCATCTGTCTGAAAATTTCAGGCTCGATTACGTTCAGCAGGGGTTCTAAAACTCCCTTTACCGCTTTATTGTTGAGTACATCTCCGATAGTTGTGTCACCGTTGATTGAATTTACAAAATCTTTTGCTTCTTTAACTATATTCTGAGCCATTAAAAGCAAATCGGCGGTGGCTGTGCTATTTTCAACTTTCAGCGCGCCGAAATTATCGGTAAGCGACATAACTATAAACGTTTCGAAATTCAGCGCATATTCCGTAAGAACAGCCGCCGGATTAATATTTCTCAACTCTTCAACCGTTATGCCGAGTTCAGCGAGCTCTTCGTCTAGCAGCTCTTCGGCTTGTTCGATTGTAATACCGTTTGTTTCGGCAATTTCTTCAAGCAGACCGTCCACCAATTCCCTTATCGAACTGCCGCCGGGTAACGACGGAATGAGTTCTTCTATTAAGTTAAATTGATGGTATAAATCGACGCCCGTATAATCTTTAATCTCTATGGGATTGCCGTCGTCACCATACTCGACGGCAGTATAAACTTCTCCGCCGCGCATTAAAATGTTTATCAGCGTTAAGTCGGGCGCTTCGCTTGAAGAATATTTTTCTTCCATACCGACTACCAAATCGGCGTCCGCGTCGGCAAGGTTTACTTTACCGCTGCCGAACATATGCATAGTTTTTACAACTTCCGAGGGTTTTAATTGCTCACCCTTTCCGCCGTTCTCGCTTACGCTGAAAAGTGCTTCCTCACGCGTAATGTCAATCTTGCCTGTGAACGAAGCAGCAACGTAGCTTTGATTGTAAACGGCGTTTATAAGCGAAGCGTTGGGGCTTACGGAAGGTCCCTTAATATCGTCTTCTTCGTTATTATTGTTGCCGTTGTTGTTACCGCCGTTATTGCCGCCGTTGTTATTGTTATTTTCGGTATTATCTGAAGGATTGCACGCCGAAGCAGACAGCGCAAACACCGAAAACGCAAGAACAAATGCCGCAAAAACGACCAAAAGTCTTTTGATAAGTTTCATTTTTTCTCTCCTTTGATTTGTTATAATATTCACCATAATAAGTATATACCCCCCCCCTTTGATTTTGTCAAGTAAACTACATTATATAATATAATGTTATTTTTTCACACAATTGCCCGAAATAAATTTTTTAAAACCGAGCGCTTTTTCTTTACAATTTTAAAGCGTTGTGATATGATAACCTTGCAAATTAGAGGAGCGGACGGACAAAAGTAACCGAAAACAGGAATTTAAAGGAAATTCCGACTTTAAGTTTCGGCAAAAGGGTACCTCCGCCGAGGCGGTTTTTTACCTTGAAATTCCGTCGGGCGCACGGGCTAATACCTTTGCGACTGTCACTTATGTGTTGCGCTAATTGCTTTTTGCGGCAGTACGGCGTACTGTCTTTTATTTTTTTAAAACGTACTATATCAATCTATGGAGTTAATATGCAAAAAAGATACAAAGTCGGCGTTATCGGCGCCACGGGAATGGTAGGGCAAAGATTTTTGCTGTTGCTGGAAAACCACCCCTTATTTGAAGTAACCGTACTTGCGGCATCCAAAAATTCCGCAAACAAGAGCTATAAAGACGCGGTAAGGCGCTGGCACATGTCGGCGCCCATGCCCGAGAAATTTGCAGATATGCAAGTTTTGGACGCAACCGCAGACATAAAGACAATAGCAAAAAAAGTCGATTTTTGCTTTTGCGCTGTAAATATGAAAAAGGACGAAATACGCGAGCTTGAATACGCCTATGCAAAGCTCGAGTGCCCCATTGTTTCAAATAACTCGGCGCACAGGTTTACGGACGACGTGCCTATGATTATTCCCGAGGTCAACCCCGAACACCTCGAGGTTATCCCCTTGCAGAGAAAAAGGCTTGGCACAAAGCGCGGATTTATCGCGGTAAAGAGCAACTGTTCGCTGCAATCGTACGTTCCCCTGTTGCACCCCTTGAAAAAATTCGGCATAGAGAGTGTGGCGGTAACGACCTATCAAGCCATATCGGGCGCGGGCAAGACCTTTGAAACCATGCCGGAAATTTGCGACAACGTAATCCCCTATATCGGCGGAGAAGAGGAAAAAAGCGAAAAAGAGCCTTTGAAAATTTGGGGCAAGGTCGAAAACGGCAAAATTGTATGCGCCGACTGCCCTAAAATTACGGCGCAGTGCCTGCGAGTGCCCGTATCCGACGGACACACGGCGGCTTGCTTTGTTAAATTTACCCAAAAGCCCGCAAAGCAACAAATTATACAGGCTTGGCGCGAGTTTGCAGGTGAACCGCAGAAGCTCTGCCTGCCCTCCGCACCCAAACAGTTTATTCACTATTTCGACGAGGACGACAGACCTCAGCCCAAGCTTGACAGAAACCTTGAAAACGGAATGGCTGTGCTTTGCGGAAGATTGAGGGAAGACAACCTCTTCGACTATAAATTTATAGGTTTTTCGCACAATACCTTGCGCGGCGCGGCAGGCGGCGCCGTACTACTTGCCGAACTTCTGGCGGCTAAGGGCTATTTCGATTAACATTTTTTAAAAATCAATCATATTGAGGGTATTATGAAAGGATATTTTGAGGGAGTTTTTACCGCGCTTATAACGCCGTTCAATCAAAGCGGCGTAAACTTTGACGAACTTGGCAGGCTTATTGATTTTCAAATCGACGGCGGAGTTGACGGGCTGGTAGTACTCGGCACTACGGGAGAGCCGTCCACTATGACCGAGGAAGAAAAGACCGAGGTCATAAAATATTGCGTTAAAAAAGCCGACAAACGCGTAAAAATTATTATAGGCACGGGCAACAACGACACGGCAAAAGCAGTAGCCTCGTCTATAAAAGCCGAAAAGCTGGGCGCGGACGGTATTCTCGCAGTTACCCCCTACTACAACAAATGCACGCAGCGCGGAATTTACGAGTACTACAAAGCTATATGCGAAGCCGTAAAAATTCCCGTAATCGCTTACAACGTGCCCTCGCGAACGGGCGTGAACATTACCCCCGAAACAGCCGAAAAGCTTGCAAACATTCCCAATATGGAGTCTATAAAAGAGGCAAGCGGCATTATGGCGCAGACAATGGAAACAATGCGCAGAATACGCGGCAAAATGAATTTGTTTTCGGGAGAGGACGCGCTCAACCTGCCCATAATGGCAATTGGAGGCGCAGGCGTAATTTCGGTAGCTTCCAACGTTGCGCCCAAACTTGTTACAAAAATGGTTAAGCTTGCACGCGACAACAAATTTGACGAGGCAATGAAAATTCAGGACTTGATTTTACCGCTCGAAAACGCGCTGTTTTGCGAAGTAAACCCCATACCCGTAAAGGCGGCTATGAATATGCTCGGCTTTGCCGCAGGCACGCCGCGCGCGCCGCTTACCGAGCTTGAGGACGAGCACAAAAAGGTTTTACAAGCCGAAATTAAAAAGGTAGGTTTAATATGAAAAAATTATTGATTTGCGGAATCAACGGAAAAATGGGGCAAAACCTTGTCGAGCTTTTAGACGGGGACAGCGAAATGCAGGTTGTTTGCGGCGTAGACTTGGCGACAAACGCTGCGTTACCCCCCGTATATGCCTCGTTTAACGACGTAAAAGAGGAGGTAGACGTAATTTTGGACTTCTCCTCCCCCTCCGTTTTAGGTGCGGAATTAAAGTGGGCAAAAGAAAAAAATGTGCCCGTAGTTCTTGCAGCGACGGGATACTCGGACGAACAGTTGAAGCAAATAGACGAGGCGGCAAAGAGCATTGCCGTATTTAAGACGGGCAATTTTTCTCTTGGCATAAACCTTTTGGTTAAGCTTGTAAACAAGGCGGCAAAGACGCTTGAAAACTTCGATATCGAGATAATAGAAAAACACCACAACAAGAAAGTCGACGCGCCGTCGGGTACCGCGCTTATGCTTGCAGAAAGCGTAAACGAGGCATATGACGGGGGCAAACCCTATTTAAAGGGTCGCGACGGCATCGTTGGCAAGCGCGGAAACGAGATTGGAATTCACGCCGTAAGAGGCGGCACTATCGTGGGAGAGCACGAGGTTATTTTTGCCGGAGAGGATGAAATTATCACTCTGTCACACTCCGCCCGTTCCAAAAAGGTTTTTGCCGTCGGCGCAATACGCGCGGCAAAGTGGCTTGTCGGCAAGCCCTGCGGCAAATACGATATGAACGATATTTTCGAAAATTTATAATTAGCGATATACAAACAAGCAGGCGCGGTTTAAAACCGCGCCTGCTTTATTATTTTTAATTACGAAAGGGAAATTTTATCGGACACACTGCGTATAAACAGACCGCGGCGCGCCCCCTCGTCAATACAGGAATATACAAACGAGTTGAGTTTGTCGCTCGAACGGGGAACCTTCAACTCGCGCAATACCATAGGCACAAGCTCGTCGGCATACATACTCACCTTGTTCAAAAGTATGCCCTTTATCAAAGAAATTACGTCGTACGGCGTATAGTCGACGTCCGCCGAACGCAGTGCGGTATCCACCTCCACGCGGTATCTGTCAAACAGCGAATATTTATCCGCCCTGAAATGATACACGTTACCTGTCATCTCACAGCTTTCGAACGCGCACTTGTCTATAAGCGAACGCAACTTGCTTTCAAGCTTTATTCCGTACTTGGAGATGCCGTACGCGGCAAGCGTTCTCTTCATCAGAAATTGCGTTGAAATAGGCTCTTCTGCGCAAACCACCGCCTTTATTACCTTGCAAATCTCGTTGTCGTTGTCGCTGCAAAGAATGTAGTCGGGCGTCTGCGTTTTGCTCTCCAACTTAGCCGCGCGATAGGGCTTTTTAAAGCTTATTGCGGACGGCTTGCCGTCGTCGCACAGCTTGTCCAGAAATTCCTTTATCTTTTTAATTTCGCGCTTGGGATTGTTGAAAAAGTTGATTGCGTACAGCCTGTAAACGTTCCAATTGTTGCGCTTCAAAGTCTGCACCTGCATAACCGAGCGATCCTTTACGGAGAACTGCTTGGTGCCGTCGCACAGTATTCCGAGTATGAAATTGTGCTTATTTTTGGGGTCGAGTACGCCGACGTCAATTTTAAAGTCGGAAACGCCTACGTCGCAGCGACAGTCATAGCCGTAATTAGAAAGCTCTTCCGCAACAAACTTGCCTATGCCCTGCTTGTTCAAAATTATATCTCCGCTCTTGACCGAGATACTCGTTCTGCCCTTTTCGGCAAATTCCAAAAAGGCTTTAAGCCCTGCAACACCGCGCGAGGTCGTGCGCGACGAATCGATCATTGAATATCTCATCGACGAGAACACTATCATCTCCTCCCTCGCTCGCGATACCGCGACGTTCAGCCTGCGCCAACCTCCGAATTGGTTTAACGGGCCGAAATTGAGCGAAAGTCTGCCCATTTTATCGGGGCCGTAGCACACCGAAAAGAGTATTACGTCGCGCTCGTCACCCTGAACGTTTTCGAGGTTCTTTACAAACAGAGGTTCTTCGCGCTCGTAAGCCGCCTCCTCGAGCCCGTGCCTGACTATCTCCTTTTGCAACAGCTTTTCGACGTAATCCTGCTGGGGAGTACTGAAAGTGACTACGCCTATGCTCGAAGCTTTGAGCCTTTCGTCCTTCAACCGCCTTACTACTTCGGCAACAAGCGCCTCCGCCTCCTGCCTGTTGCATTTGGACAGTCCGCGCTCGTAGACGCCGTTTTCAAGATACCGCAGCGTAACCTTGCTGTCGAGCGCGTCGGGAGAGGGGAACGTGCAAAGCTTGCTCGAATAGTACATACTGTTTGAAAAGGCAATAAGGCTTTCGTGCTTCGAGCGGTAGTGCCAGCTCAAATGCTTTTCGGGAATACCGAGCGCAAGGCAGTCCTCCAACACGCTTTCCAAGTCCTCCGTTTCGGGGTGGTCGTCGTCAGAGCCGGAGCCCATAAAGAAGGAAGTCGGTGGCATCTGTTTGGGATCGCCCACAATAATCGCGCTCTTTGCCCTTGCAAGCGACGGCACGGCTTCGCAGGTGGGAATTTGCGAGGCTTCGTCGAAAATTACTATATCGAACAGCTCGGGGTCGGGCGGCAGATATTGCGATACCGTGCCCGGGCTCATAAGCAAACAGGGCGCAACCACCTTCATAAGTTCGGGTATATCGGTAAACAGCGTGCGCAAATTCAGCTTGCGCAAGTTGCCCTTTATCTGCCTTTGGAAGGTCATAATTTCCAAAGCGAGCGGTCCTTCCGTTTCCATAGACGGCAACCTCGACACCAGATCGCGCCTTATTTTCTCGCGCGTGAGAGTTGTAAACTCCTCCAAAAGCCTTGCAAAGTTGGAGGCGTTTTCGTCGAGAATGCTTGCCGAGAACGCGCTGAGGCACTCGTCGGCAGGTATATTTGTCTGAATAAAATTGCGGTAAACGTTCTTTCTAAACGAAGCCAAAATCTGCTTGCCTGAAATTTTGCCGCTCTCCATAGCGTCGGTCATGAACGAAAGTCCGCAAGCCGCCATTTTCTTTGCCGCCGACTTGTAGATACACCAGGACGGCAACATATCGATATTGTCGATAAGCGCGGTGCATTTTTCCGTGTAGTACTCGAATAAATCCCTATCGTCGCAGTCCGATTTGTCTGCCCTGACAGTGTTAAGAAAATAATTTACGCTTTCGTTAAAGCCTTTTGCCGCCGAAATAAGCCCGTTTATAAGCGGTTTAAGCGTTCCGCCCGACGAGGACACGCATATACTGTTGAACGCGTCGGAATTATAGTCCATAAACGTTTCGGCGCACAGCTTGTGTAAACCGTACAAGGGTTTTAAAAATTCTTCGCGCTTTTTATCGTTTATGCCGCCGAACCCGACGAAAGCCGAGCTTAAATTCGTATTTTTAAGAATGCGCTCCCTTGCCTTTTCAATTTCGTACGCGCGCTTTATCCATTCCAGCTCGTCGCTCTGTTTTACGGGCTGCGAACCGCAGCGGTTTATGCGCTTTATCACCTGCAACAGCGTGCGAGAAGAACGGTAATTTTCTCCCCAATTATCTATTTCGCTCTCTATTTCAGTTGAAAATTTGGAGATATCGGGCAAAACCTTAAAATTGTTTAACCAATGCTTTACCTCGCTGTCGTACCTCAAATTTGCGTTATAGAACTTATACAGCGCCTCTTCTTCACACTCGAAAAATGCGTTTAAATCGTCGCTTTTTAAAATTTTTGCAATCTCTATAAGGTTATATAGCTTTTTATAAGTGAATTTGGAAACCTTTTGATTGAACGTTTCAAGAAACAGCCCGAGGTAGTTTTTAAAATGCTTTAACTCCGCAAGCACAACTTCCGACGAGCACAAAACCGACGTTTTGGTTTTTTCGTCGCAATCGGTGAGCTTAATGCCCGAAAACGGAGAACGGTAGACTCCGCCGCATTCCTTTGCCGCCGCCTGAGCGGAAATAAGCATATTTTCGTAGTCCTCGAATTTTTGCTTTGTAAGCGAGTCGTAGAAGGTAGTTTCGATATTCAAAAGGTCGGGCGCGTTTTTGTTTTGCAGATAGTAGACAATTCCCTCGTAAACAGAAACGCCAAGCCTGCGCTTTTTGTGCAGTGCGTCGAGCGGAGAAAGCAGCGCCGAGCGCGTTTCGCTTATTTTTTCTCCGCAATTTTTAAACGCTTCGTCATCTCCCTCGCTTGCAAGCGAAAGCGTCGCTTCGATATTTCTCACAATTTCGGACTTGTCCGTAGACTTGCCCGAGTGCAGTTCAAGGCAAAATTCCCCTATTCCTATGTCGGACAGTCTCTTTTTAACAACTTGCAGCGCCGCCTGCTTTTCGGCTACAAACAGCACTCTTTTGCCCTTGGCAACCGCGTTTGCGATTATGTTTGTAATAGTTTGGCTTTTGCCCGTGCCCGGAGGCCCGTGCAGAACGAAAGTAGTGCCCTTTTCCGACTCGGCTACCGCCGCGTACTGCGTGCTGTCGCAAGCGAGAGGAGTCAATATTCCGCAAGGGTCTCCCTCGTCCTCGCTTACGCCCTCGAGCCTGTTACCCGACATTTGGTTTGAATTTGACATAAGGCTTGAAACAAGCTTATTCTTTGCAAATACTTTAACGTTATTTTTAACGTCCGCCCACATTGCATAGCGCGCGAACGTGAATTGCGCAAGATAAATATCCTCGTAAACCACCCAGCCGCGCATATTTGCCGTCTTTGCGCGGAATACGGCTATTATCTCCTTGGGACTTAGTCCCTTGCCGTCCAGACCGCGTATATCGATGCCGAAGTCCTGCTTTAAAAACTCCAAAAGCGTGGTGTTTACTTCATAATCCTCGTCTACTTCGAGCGTAACCCCCTGCGCCTTTGCCCTTTTCAAAGTCACGGGCAAGAGCGCGATTGGCGCATACCTTTCTTCCTTGTCGTCCTCCGCGCGCCATTTCAAAAAGCCGCAGGCAAGATACAGCGAGTTTACGCCTGCTTCTTCTGCGGCGGCACGCGACTTTCTTATAAGCGTAGAAGCAACCTCGGATAAAGTATCCTGCGAGGACATACAGCGCATTTTGCCGCTCTTCATTTCTATTACGGTAAGCTCTTGCATATTTGCAACTGTCTTACAGCCGCCGAAGTACACCGCGTCGGGTATAGCCGTTGTGTTGGGCAAGACGGTAAATTTTCTTTTTTCGTCTATAAGGCTGCAAAACGCCGATAAATCCGCGCTTATCATATGCAGACAGTCGCGCGTGTATCTGAAATTCAACAAATTGTTTTTAAGCGATAAATCCAGCAGTCTGCGCTGCCAATTGTTTTCCTTGGAAGCGCCCCTGTCATAGTCGTACTTTGTCGCGTCAAACACCTGCTGAGGCTTTTCGTCGAATGAAATTTGCCTGTCTGCCAAAAGCTCGTAGCCCGAAGCCGTTTTGACTTTCAGTGGCATGGGGTAAATTCCGCCTATTCTGCAACGCTTTATGTCAAGGCAAAGTTCGTAGCAGTCCTTTTGCAGATTTGCACGTGCGTGCGACTCGCTGGTTGTGTAGCTCGCGTTCTTGTGCGCGAACAAATCGTCGCAATCAAATATGGTTAAATTGTTTACGCCCTCGGAAACATACTTGTCGATAAGCAGCATATCGTCGTGCACGGAGGAGGAAAAACAGCTTTCATACAGCCATACACCCACACATATGCCCGATTTACCGAGCAACAAGACAGGATTAAGCTTTGCGGCTTCAAGACAGCTTGCTGTAAAAAGAGCCAGCTCGATAAACGTAGCGCTCTTGTTTTCTATTACCTTTGTAACGTCACCCGTATCGACGACGCCCGACAAATCGCACTCTCCGACGCGCTCTATATTCAGCCTGCGCACGGCGGAAAATACCGAAGCAACAGCGTTGCGCACGCCGTTTTTATCCGTTCCCGAATAGCCCGAAAACTCGGAGGAATAGCCCCAGGTCCTAAGCTGCAAACCGGCTTCAGCCATAATTTTTTGGCAGTCGGCAAGCTTGGGTCGCACGAAAGAGGCAAGCATTTCGGCGTTGCCCGAAAGACCGCTCCAACAGCTAATGGGAAGCGCCACCACCTCGGCTTCGAGCGAGCAGACGACGTCGGCACCGCACAGCAAAATAACCTGAATACGGCAGGTTTCGGGCGCGTCTATTTCGGCAAGGTACTTGGGATTGAGAATGTTTTGAGGTATTGCCTCGACGCTGCTTTCGTGAGGTATCTCTTCGATGCGCATTTCGCACGGCAAAATGAGAGCCGTAGAACCCGTTACGCTTACCGTAACGTTATTTACGCTCTCGACGGCGCGGTTAAAAATTTTGAACGAATTAAAAAGTTGTTGGCGCGAGTAATACGTCGCATAGCTCACAGCGTTTAAAAGTTCGCCGTCGATTTCTATTGCGTCAAAATTCTTCTTTGTTTTGCCTGCCATATCTTTCTCCTAAGCTTTATTGCACTATTACGTTATTGACTAATTGCCGTTTTCTATAATTGCAAGCTCTTTTAAAGCGCGCGTATAGGCAATATATTTTTCATTGTCGGTCATATCCTCGTCAACTACGGCAACTGCGGTAAATTCAAGCCCCTTGCTTTCATACACGGTCATAATATTTATCTTATTTTTTGATATTTTGCCCGTCTTGGAAAGTACGTTATAGCTCTTTTTTATATACCTTTCAATCGATTGCCCCGTACATATGACCGCTTTAAGACCGTTTTTATCGCTGAACCAGCTCGCGCAGGAACGCGCCGGTATTCTCTCGACAGCAGTTCCGTCAAAGCCTATCGACTTCATTTCAATGCCGAGATTTTTAGAAACATACTCGACTATTTCGTTGGTGTTGCGGTAGTTCAAATTTAAATTATAGGTCTTTAAACCTAGCTCGCTCCAATCCTTAATTCCGCGGAAATGCGTGATATTTTGCTTCAAGTCACCGAATATATTCAACACGGCGCGGTCGTTCACATATCTTATAACCTCGTATTCCGCCTTTGAAACGTCCTGCGCTTCGTCCACGAAAATATAGGAAAATTTGGGGGAAAGGTTGAACCCGAGCTTGACTAAAATGTGGCAAAGCGCAAACGCGTCGCACTTTAAAAGTTTAGTTAACCCCATACTATGCCTTACTTTCGCACGTTTAACCGTTTCCCGATAGAAAAATCTAAGTATGTCGAGGGTGTTTTCGCATTTGCCTATTGCCGTAAGATAGCTGTCTCCGCGCAAGACGTCGACAAAATCGTGTACGGTTGAAAAACCGCTTGAAATGCCTTCGATAAGGCATATTACCGCCCCAATTTCGCTAAGCAGCCTTTCACGCGCCTCAATCTGGTCGGCATAAGTCATTATTTCGATATCTCCCGACTTGTACTTATACCTCCTTAAATCGACAATCTCCTTCTCGACCGTGACTTTAAGCTTATTCAAATCCTCGACGGCTGTAAGGCATATTTTATACGAGTACCGCCTAATATACTTGATTGATTTATAGAAAGACAGAAGCTGTCTGTAAAAGTAGGCGTATCCCTTCATTCTTTCGTCGTTATCCACAAGCGACAAAAATTCGCGTACGTCAAGCACGCAGTTGAACAGATACCTGAACTGTTTGGTATAGTACAGTCCGCCGTCCTTCTTTTCCTTTATTTCTCCAAGCACGCAGCGCCGAACGCGCAGGGAAGTGTTTTTGATTTTTTCGTAGCTTTTAATCTGGCTTGCCAGAATGCTCTCCACTTCTTTTGATACTTCTATGCAGTCCTCCGAAGCAAACAGCCCGTAAACCCCGTCGTACACCTTTGAAAGCTTTTTATCGACGTCCTTGGAAAAAGCCGGAGAATAGATGTATTTGAGGTATTCCTCGTTTACCGAAAGCGAGAAATCGAACTTATCTTTTAAGTCCGCGCCTACGCTCTTCAACATATTCAAAAAATAACTGTCGAGCGTGCTCGTTCTCACCTTTTCGAGTTCCAGCACGGTTGAAAGCTCGTCTATAAACGCGTTGAACGAGTCGGACGGAGTTATTACAAGAACGTCGGAAGGGCGCAGCCCCTCGTTGTTGTACATAATATACGAAAGCCTGTGCAGCAAAATCATAGTTTTGCCGCTTCCGGCTACGCCCTGCAACACAAACTCGTCGCGCTCGGGCAAGGTTATAATTTCAAACTGCTGCTCTTGAATTGTTTCGATTATATCGCAAATTTCGTGCTTTTCCTTTCTGCCGCGCAAAATCTCCTTTAAAAACGGGTCGAAAATCAACTTTTCGTCGCGACCGCCGATTTCGTCTTTCGAAAGATAGTCCGACAGCGAAAGATACTCGTTTTTCATATCGAGCACCTTGCCGTTAGAAGTGCGCAGCGCGCGCCTCAAAACAAGCTTATAGTTATACTCGTTTATAGAAAACTCGGTTCTGCTCTTTTGATAATACCGCCTTGCAAGCGGCGCGCGCCAATCTATAATTTCCAGCTTTTCGTCACCGCGCTTGCCGATATAGTAGCTGTTGTATCCCTCGATATTGTCGGTTAAGTCCATACGCGCAAAATACGGCTCTTCAAACAGCGGCTTAAACTCGTCGGTCTGCCGCTTTAAATCCGAAATCAAAGCATTGAGCTCGAGCACTCTTTTATACTTTTCGGCGTTATAGTCCTCCGCACCGATAAGATTTTCCCTTTCGGTTCTCGCTTCTTTAAGCTTTTCTTTAAGTCTTCCAAGCCTGACTACACGCAGCATTTTCATAACTGCCGCTATATGCTCGTTTTCATATACCAACTGTTTTTCGCTGTCCAAAAGCTCTAAAAAGAACTGCTTATCGGGTTGCTTGTGTGAGTTTATTAAATTTTTCAACGCCTCGAAATCAGTCATTAAAACTAAGTATATCACAGTATTTTAAAAATTGCAAGCGGTTAAAAAAAGCCGCTTGAACGCTGCAGGTATAATTATTGTCGTATTGACATAAAAAATTGCCGACAATTATAAAACTGTCGGCAATTTTTTAATACCTTACTCCCACTCGATTGTTGCGGGAGGTTTAGATGTTATATCGTACACTATTCTGTTTGCGTGTTTAACTTCGTTTACAATGCGGTTTGAAATAATTTCCAAAACGTCGTAAGGTATGCGCGCCCAATCCGCCGTCATTGCGTCGAGCGACGTTACCGCCCTTATTGCAATTACGTTTTCGTACGTTCTGAAATCCCCCATTACGCCGACCGTCTTGCTGTTGGTAATAACGGTAAAGTACTGCCAGATTTGTTCGTCCAGCCCTGCCTTTGCAATTTCTTCGCGCAGTATATAGTCACTGTCGCGCAATGTTTCAAGCTTTTCCTCGGTAACTTCTCCCATAATTCTTATGGCAAGCCCGGGCCCGGGGAAGGGTTGGCGCATTACTACCGACTTGGGCAGCCCGAGTTCAAAGCCCACCTTTCTCACTTCGTCCTTGAAAAGGTCGCGAAGCGGTTCGACAATCTCTTTAAAGTCAACTACAGAAGGCAGCCCCCCTACGTTGTGGTGCGACTTAATTACGGCGCTTTTGCCCTTGCCGCTCTCTATTACGTCGGGATAAATCGTGCCCTGTACAAGGAAATCCACCTTGCCTATCTTCTTTGCCTCTACCTCGAACGCGCGGATAAACTCTTCTCCGATAATCTTGCGCTTTTGCTCGGGGTCAGAAACGCCCTTTAATTTTTTGAGGAACACCTCTCCAGCGTCGGCTTTTATAAGGTTCATCTTCAACCCGTCCTTGAAAACCGACATAACCTCGTCAGCCTCGTACTTTCTCAAAAGACCGTGGTCGACGAAAACGCAGGTAAGATTGTCCCCTATTGCCTTGTGAATTAATGTGGCGGCAACGGCAGAGTCGACGCCGCCCGACATTGCGCAAAGCACTTTTTTGTCACCGAGTTTAACTTTTAAATCCCGTATCTGGTTCTCGACGAAGTTTTTCATTGTCCAATCCCCGACTGCGCCGCAAACCTCGTAAAGGAAGTTATGCAATAACTGCGCGCCGTACTGCGTGTGGTTTACTTCGGGGTGGAACTGTACGCCGTAAATGCCTTTCTCCTCGTTTCCGAACGCGGCAAAGGGGCAGTTTTCACTGTATGCAATCTTTTTAAATCCTTCGGGAAGCACGGTTATTCTGTCCGTATGGCTCATCCAGCACACCGACTTTTCGGGAATACCCTTTGTAAGCGGTGAATCAGTGCATATAACCTCCGCCTTGCCGTATTCCGAAGTTTGGGCGCTTTCAACCGTACCGCCCAAAAGCAGAGCGGCAAGCTGACAGCCGTAACAAATGCCGAGTACGGGAATACCGAGCTCGAAAATTTCGCTATCGATTTTGGGACTGTCCTCTTCGTAAACGCTGTTGGGTCCGCCCGTAAATATTATTCCTATGGGGTTGTATTCCTTTATCTTTTCAATGCTCATTTCGGAGGGCATAAGGTCGCAAAACACGCCGTGTTCCCTTACGCGCCTTGCAATAAGCTGATTGTACTGACCGCCGAAATCCAAAACCAGAACTTTTTGATGCTGCATATATTTTCTCCTGATAATTTTTATAAGGCGTAAAAAATTACGCCTTATTTTTTCTTAAATCTAATTTTTAGGTGAGTAGTTGGGTGCCTCTTTGGTAATGGAAATGTCGTGAGGGTGGCTCTCTGCAAGCGAAGCCGCCGTCATCTTTACGAACTTGGCGTCGTGCCTCAACGACTCGATGGTGCCGCAGCCCGTGTAACCCATACCCGCGCGAAGTCCGCCTAAAAGCTGGAATATGATTTCCGCAAGCGCGCCCCTGTAAGGCACGCGTCCCTCGACGCCCTCGGGCACAAATTTTTTCGCATTGGCTTGGAAATATCTCTCCTTGCCGCCCCTTGCCATTGCCGGAAGCGAACCCATGCCTCTGTAAGTTTTAAAGCTTCTGCCCTGATAAATTTCAAGCTCACCCGGGGATTCGGCCGTTCCTGCAAAAAGCGAACCTATCATAACCGCACTGCCGCCTGCTGCAATAGCTTTTACTATATCTCCGGAGTACTTGACGCCGCCGTCTGCGATAACTCGCTTGCCGAGCTTGTCCGCCTCTTCCGCGCAGTCCAAAACCGCCGTAAGCTGGGGCATACCGATACCGGCAACAATTCTTGTGGTGCATATAGAGCCGGGGCCTATGCCGACCTTTACAACGTCGGCGCCTGCGCTCATTAAATCGTGCGTAGCCTCCGCCGTAACAACGTTACCTGCAACGAGCGGCAAATCGGGATAAGCTTTTTTAACTTTTTCAACCGCCTTCAAAATTCCGGCAGAGTGTCCGTGCGCCGAGTCCATAACAAGAATATCGACCTTTGCCTTTACAAGTTCGGCAACGCGTTCAAGCACGTCCGCCGAAGCGCCGATAGCCGCGCCGGCAAGAAGCCTGCCCTTTTTGTCCCTTGCGCTGTTGGGATACTGAATTGTCTTTTCTATATCTTTAATTGTAATCAAGCCCTTCAAATAGCCGTTTTTATCGACTATGGGCAACTTTTCTATTCTGTGCTTGCCCAAAATTTTCTGCGCTTCGGAAAGCGACGTACCTTCGGGCGCGGTTACCAAACCGTCCTTTGTCATTACGTCGGCTATTGGCTGGTCGAAGTTGGTTTCAAAGCGCAAATCGCGGTTGGTGAGAATACCTACAAGCTTACCTTCACGGGTAATGGGCACGCCGCTTATCTTATATTTAGCCATAAGCTCGCAAGCCGCGCTCACGGGCTGCTCGGGCGTGAGGTGGAAGGGGTCGGTAATTACGCCGTGTTCGCTGCGCTTTACCTTGTCCACCTGCAAAGCCTGCTCTTCGATAGACATATTCTTGTGAATAATACCTATGCCGCCCTCGCGAGCCATAGCAATTGCAAGCTTGCTTTCGGTAACGGTATCCATAGCCGCGCTTATAAGCGGAATATTGAGATTGATGCCTTCGCACAGGGTAGTGTGCAAATCCACTGTTGCCGGAAGCACGTCCGACGCCGCAGGTATAAGCAACACGTCGTCGAAAGTCAAAGCCTCTTTCACGATTTTACTCATAAATTTTTTCTCCTTAAATAACGTAATGTCCTTATGATTTATCTGATAAGTTCGATGAGAATGTTTTTGCTCTGTTCGTAATACTCGGTCTGTTGCTCCAAGGGTACAATTTTTTCCACCTCGGTCAACAGTTTTTCTCCGCTGTTCTTGTCGCGTTTGGAATTGACTTTCAAAATAAGCTGCATTAAAGCGTTGTTACGGGGAAAGCCCTCGACGTGTCGCATTGCTTCAACCGCACAGCTTACAGCCGAATCGATACCGACAGATTCATACTTTGCTATGCAAATTTTTCCGCAGATATACTGCCTGTAATCCAGCCCAAAGTCCTCGCTCTTATCTTCGCAGTAGCCGTCGAAGTCTGAATGGGAAATAAGCTTGTCCCCAAACGACGATGTGTTTGCGTGATTTTCCGCCTCGACGTTGTTCGAAACGGTGCGCGCTAAGTCGTCTATATCTCCCGTATAAGAGAAACTTAGCGAGTAGTACGCGGCGGACATTGAATAATTGCCGCACTTTTCGCAAAAGCTTGCCATACTGCGCGGAAAGCCGAGGCTTGCAACCGCAAAAGCAAGCACCGCGGCAACAAGAACTATCAGCAAAGTTTTTAATGCAGTTTTGATAATTATTTTAAACATTTTATCATTTGCATCCGCCGATTTTTTATTTTATCTATTCTATCACAAGAAAAACAAAAATGCAAGTGTTTGAAAATACAAAATTTATACATAAATGCGCGCGGACAAAATATATTTGATACTATGAAAAAACTTTTTATATCCGTACTTCTTGCAACCGTTATAATTTTAACAGTTCCCGGCTGTTCGAAAAACATCGACTACCTTGAATATATTTCCGAAAAACGCAGCGACATTTACCTCTACTCCGACGACGAGGTCGATATAAAAATCTACTGCTCGCAAAAGGAACAGCCCTACTGCGCCGACGGTATAAAGGGAGAAATGTGCGACTTATGCGAAGTTTTCGTAAAATTGAATAAAAACCCGAGCGAACTTTCGATAAGCCTTTGCGGACACGAGGGTGAAATGAACTATCAGGCGGTAGACAACTTGTTCTATTTGAGCTTCTCCGAAAAAGCGTTTGAAACAGACAGCCTCGATATAACCTTAAATATTGACGGAGAAAGCAAGACGTACAAGGCGTTGACCGCCACATATGACGGAGTTTTGAGCTGTGACGACGCAGTTAAGTGCGTAATAGAACATGACGGCGAGCTTGTTTCATCGTTGACTTCAAACGGGCTTTTCAACGGGGAAATATATGTAAGACTTATCTACGACGAAGGCTGCTATTACTATGTGGGAATTATTACCAAGGATAAGACGGTTTACGCATACCTTGTAGACGGGGAAAGAGGCAAAATTATAAGCACTAAAAAATAAGCATAAAACCGCAAGGCAAGCCTTGCGGTTTTTTAAATGAACTCGGTAATAATTTGGTTTTGTACAAACAAATACTCGTCTTTTATTTTGAAAAATTCGTCCGAAACCTCGGTATATTCCCGTACCTTTTGAATTTTTTCGGCAAATTCCTGCAAAAAATCGACCTCGAAAAAAGTCTTGTATTCATTCAAATTCAAGCCCCTCGAAGTGCGCAAAGCGAGCATAATAAATTCTTCCTTGCGCTCTGCTTCCTCTATCTTCTGGCTGTCTTTTACGGCAAAATGGTTTGACAGAATACACTTGAAATACTCGTCCAAATCAAAGGTATTTGTAAGGCGCGTATCGCTTATGCAGGAGGACGCCGCCACGCCGAAGCCTATATACTCCCCACGCTTCCAGTAGTTTAAATTGTGTTTGGATTCAAACCCCTTTTTACAGAAATTGGAAACCTCGTACCTTTCAAATCCGAGCTGTCTTAATTTCTTTACGCCGAACTCGTACATTGCCGCGACCTCGTCGCTGTCTGGCAGCTCCCCGTTTAAATAATCGGTATAAATAGGAGTTCCGTCCTCAGGGCAAAGCGCGTACATAGAAATATGATTGGCCCCGGAATATGCCGCAGTTTCAATGGTTTTTTCTATGTCGGCTATGCTTTGGTCTTTAAGCCCTATCATTACGTCGACACTGAAATTTCTGCCCTTCAACAGCTTGGCGCATTGCTCGAACTGTTTCAAATTATGTATCCTGCCGATTTCTGTAAGCTGCCTGTCTATTGCAGTTTGCAGCCCCACCGAAAAGCGGTTTATACCGCACTTTAAATAGGTTTCTATCTTTTTTGCGCTTACCGTGCCGGGATTTATTTCAATGGTTATTTCCGCATTTTCGGCAAGGTTAAAGTTCTTGCGCGCCGCTGCAACGAGCATAACTATATAGTTTTCATCGATTACCGACGGCGTGCCGCCGCCTATATACAGCGTATCGAAATTATAGCTTTTAAGCTCGCTCGAGCGCATTGCCATTTCTCGGTACACGCAAGCCATATAGCTCTCGGCAAAGCCTATTTTGTCGGGAAACGAAGCAAAATCGCAGTACCTGCACTTTGCTTTGCAAAACGGGATATGAACGTAAATTCCGCTCAATCTGCCACCTCATAACTGAATTTTTTGATATCGACTTTAAAATCCGCCGACACTTCCACGCCCTCGCTTTTGAGCATGGCAGCCTGATTTTCTATTCCGCCGAACGCAAAGCCCTTGGTAAGGCTTCCGTCCTTGAACACCACCCTGTGACAGGGAACGTCACCGAAATAGGGGTTGCAGTGCAGCGCCCAACCTACTTGCCTTGCCGCGCGCGGACTGCCCGAAGCCGCGGCTATCTGCCCGTACGTTGCAACCTTGCCCTTGGGTATTTTTCTGACCTCGGCATACACTCTTTCGAAAAAAGACATACACATCTTTAAAAAATCAATCTTTATTGGTCTTTAAAATCTGCATAAACACTTCCGACGGCACCTCTACGTTTCCGATCTGGCGCATACGCTTTTTGCCCTCTTTCTGTTTTTCAAGCAGTTTTTTCTTTCGGGTAATATCTCCGCCGTAGCACTTTGCAAGCACGTCCTTTCTTACGGCTTTAACCGTTTCGCGCGCAATTATTTTGCCGCCGATTGCAGCCTGCACGGGCACCTCGAAAAGCTGACGGGGAATTGCTTCCTTCAAGTTTTCGCAAAGAGTTCTGCCTCGGGCGTAAGCCGAGTCCTCGTGAACTATCATGGACAGAGCGTCGCAAACGTCCCCGTTCAACAAGATATCAAGCTTTACAAGCTTACTGCGCTCATAGCCCAAAAGCTCGTAATCGAAGCTTGCATAGCCGCGCGTTCTCGACTTTATCGCGTCAAAGAAATCAAAAATTATTTCGTTGAGCGGCAAGTTATATTCCAGCCTTACGCGGCTTTTATCGAGGTAAGTCATCTGTAAAAACACTCCGCGCTTCTCGCGGCACAAATCCATTATCTGCCCCAAATAATCGGGCGGAGAATAGATATCGGCTTTTACGATAGGTTCCTCCATATGCTCTATTTCGGAAAGCGGAGGTAGGTGCGACGGGTTGTCGATAAACACCTCTTCCCCGTCGGTTTTTACAACCTTATAGCTGACCGAGGGCGCGGTGGTTATAATTTCAAGCCCGAACTCACGCTCGATGCGCTCTTGAATAATTTCCATATGCAGAAGCCCCAGAAAGCCGCACCTAAAACCGAACCCGAGCGCAACCGAGCTGTCGGGTTCAAAAATAAGCGAAGCGTCGTTTAATTGAAGCTTTAAAATTGCGTCCTTTAAGTCGTTGAAACGGCTTCCGTCAAGGGGGTATATGCCGCAGAACACCACGCTTTGTACGGTCTTGTAACCGGGCAGCGGCTCGGCGCAGGGGGCGTCGGCGCAGGTAACGGTATCACCCACCGCCACGTCCTGAATTGATTTTATAGAAGCGGCTATATAGCCGACCTCTCCTGCAAACAGTCCGCTTTTAGGGGTAAGGTTAGGCGCAAACACGCCCGTTTCCACAACGTCGTAAATCTTGTCCGAGCGGAAAGTTTTAATTCTGTCACCGCTTTTTACGCACCCCTCCTTTATCCTGACAAACAAAATTACGCCCTTGTAGTTGTCGTAATAACTGTCGAAGATTAGCGCTTGCAGCTCCTTACCGTCGTCTCCGTCCGGCGCGGGGAAATGCGTAACAATTGCCTCCAACACGTCGTCGATATTAAGCCCCTCTTTTGCGGAAACCAAGGGCGCGTCGGAAGCGTCCAGCCCGATAACGTCCTCTATTTCCGTCTTAATTTCGTCGGGACGCGCGCTCGGCAAGTCAATTTTATTTATTACGGGCAAAATTTCAAGGTTGTTTTCGAGCGCAAGATAGACGTTTGCCAGCGTCTGCGCCTCAACGCCCTGCGACGCGTCGACAATCAAAATTGCCCCTTCGCACGCAGCGAGAGAGCGAGAAACTTCGTATGTGAAGTCAACGTGTCCCGGAGTGTCGATGAGGTTAAACTCGTACTCCTCTCCGTTCTTTGCCTTGTAAAACATTCTGACTGGCGTAAGCTTTATAGTTATGCCGCGCTCGCGTTCGATATCCATCGAGTCGAGCAGTTGCGCCTCCATATCGCGCTCGGAAACCTGCCCTGTGCGCTCCATAAGCCGATCGGCAAGTGTGGACTTGCCGTGGTCGATATGCGCTATAATACAAAAATTACGAATATTACTTTTTTTTGCCATATTCTTACAATCTATTTACTCCTGCGTCGCAAACTTATCCAAAAGGTCGTCGTTGGAAAGCATCATACCGCCGCCGATAACGGCGCAAAGCTGAGGCTCTTCGGGAACGTTGACGCTAATTCCCAGCCTCTTTTCGATATACTCGGCAAGCCCGTCCATTTTTACAAGACCGCCCGAAAGATAAATTCCGCCGTGCATTACGCCCGAAATAACTTCCGCAGGCAGCTGTTTTAAAACAAGCTCGACGTATTCCAAAATTTTATCGACGTACATATTTATGACGCCGCAAATTTGTTCGGAATTGACGGCTATCGAAGTGGGCGCGCCGCTCGACACTTCCCTGCCCTCGAACACGTTAATTTTATTGTCGTCGACCAGCAGACTTCCGACGGTATTTTTAAGCTTTTCGGCGGTAAGCGCGCCGATTTTGGTGTTGTAGTTTTCGGCAAGCTCATCGATGAGATGCACGTCGATATTTCCGCCGCCGAGGTTTACGTTAAAGCCCGATACAATTCCGTCCTGCGACAGGGCGGCTATATTTGTTATAGAACTTCCGATATCCACGCAGAACATAGGCGCGCTTTCGCTTATTGCCACGTTGTGGCCGAGCACCGCGGCAAAGGGCGCAAGCGTAAAATATACCGCGCCTATTCCGCACTCTTCCGCAACGCGCAGATACGCCTGTTTTAGTTCGCTTTTAGCGCCGCAGGGCAATACGAAAATTACTTCCGTCTTTTTTGCCTTTTTGCGCGGAATTTCTATTTTTTCGAGAAAGTGTCCCAAAAGCGCGGCAGCAAGATTTTCGTGAACGATATTCCCGTCGCGAACGGGGTTTACGATATGCGTGTTTACCGCAGCCCTGCCCGACAGCGCGCGAGCCTTGTCCCCGTACGCCTTTACGGACAGAAACCTTTCTCCCTTTTCTTGACATTCCTCGACGGCAATGCAGGTTGCTTCCATTAAAACGACTCCGCATCCGGACATATATATTTTTGTTACGCCCGAGCCGAAATCGACAGATATGCTTTTCATAAGTCTATTTTTACTCCGTCAAGTAATTTTTTCGTCAACGTAACGGGCAAGCCCACAACGTTTGTATAGCTTCCGAAATATTCCTTTACCAACCCTCCGTCCTGAATGCCGTAACTGCCGGCCTTGTCAAGCGGTGAACCGCTTTCGACGTAGCTTTTGATAAATTCATCGGATAAAATATTGAATTTGACTTCAGTTCTGTCAAAATCAATCAATTTTTTATATTTGTTTCGCACGCACACGCCCGTAATGACGTAATGCGTTTTACCCGAAAGCATTTTAAGCGTTGTTTCCGCCTCGGCAGCGTCCTTGGGCTTCCCCAAAATTTCACCGCCGAACACAACTATAGTATCGCAGCCTATTACCGTTTTCGAGTCGTCGAGGGAAAACACGTCGTCGCACTTAGCTTCCGCAAGGGCGCAAGCCATTTTCTCGGGAAACAGCGAAATATTAACTTTTTCTTCCGCACCGGACGGAACCACCTCGAAGCGCGGCAATATTTGCGATAAAAGTTCGCGCCTTCTCGGTGACGCACTTGCTAAAACGTATTTCATATTCTTTTACAATTTCAAGTAATTATATTGAAAAATAATTGTGCCGCGTATTTAACCGCGGCACCGTTACACTTTACAGTATTTCGAGATTTTTGTGGAAGGATTTTCTGAACTCCGTCGAAGCCGCCATCGCATTTTTAATTTCAAGCGTTGCGTCACCCTCGATTTCGGTTTTCATAATTACGGAATCGCCCAAAATATCGCAGTTGATGCTTTTAATTACGCCCGAGTTAGCCCTGTCAAGACTTTCTGCAATTCTAAGCATTACGCCCAGCTTTTTAACTACGTCCAAATCGTCTTCGGTAATTATATCGCGGTAACGCGCCCAATCGTAGGCGTTAATATCTTCTTTTTTATGGCAACAAGCCGTAAACGCCGCAAGCACTATATCCCTGTGCGACACGCCGTAAAGGTTGGCGTTCAGAATCATATACCAGCTGTGGCGCTGATGATTGTAATATTTTATGCGCATACCGCAGTCGTGCAGCATTGCGGCAACTTTAAGTATTTTGAGATATTGCCTCGGGAATTTATGAAGCACGCGCAACTGTTTAAATAACTGTATGCTTAAATTTACAACGTGCTCGACGTGCTTTTCGTCGCAGTCATAGTATTTTACAAGCGTTGTAAGCGAGTAGTTCAAAACGTCGGCAATGGGCTTTTCGATTGTAGAGGGTAACGCCTGATTGAACATTAAGCCCTCGCGAAGTCCCGCGCCCGAGAAAGTAAACGACTCCACGTTCATATAGTTGATAAACGCGCGAATAACCGCAAGCGCGGCGGGCAGAATATCCGCACGCTCGGCGGAAAGCCCCTTAATCTTCTTCTTGCGGTCAAGGTCGAGCACCTTAATCATATCGTAGACGGGATTAAAGTCCTCGGTCTGCATTTTGTAGTTGTGTACGCAATCGAGAGGGTACTTGTGCACCATCTTCGAAATTTTAAACAGATTTCTGAAAGAGCCGCCAACGCCGATCATCTGCACGTCGGGGTCTACCTCTTTAAGCCACTCAACCTGCTTCAACTGTTCGGTAAAAAACTCTTCAATCTTAGCAGCCTGTTCTTCGGGTTTTAATCCGTCTCCCGAGAAAAGCCCTGTAAGCGTTACCGCTCCGAAGGGCAAAGTGACGTAATTTAACATATTTCTGCGGTTGTAGTAAACTATCTTTGTCGAACCGCCGCCTATTTCAAGCACTATTCCCTTGGGAATGTCCATTGTGTTGATTACGCCGCGGTAGACTAAAATAGCCTCCTCCTCGGACGTAAGCACCCTTATTTTAATGCCGCAGGTCGCTTGAATTTCGTCTAAAAAACTTCTCTGGTTTTTAGCCCGTCTTACCGCCTCTGTAGCGACGGCTATAATTCTGGTAACGCCGCTTGCGTCGCAGAGTTTTCTGAACATTTTCAAGGTTTTGATAGTTTCAGCTACACGCGCCGGTTTCAAAAATCCGTCGCGCTCCATATCCTGCCCGAGTCTAACGCTCTCTTTAAGCTCGTCCACAACCATAAAATAGCCTTCCGCGAAGAGGTTGACAATGACAAGCCGCGCAGAATTCGAGCCTAAATCGATAATACCTATCTTTTCCAAAATACCATCTCCTCACGGTGACTATGCACGCGTCTATAAATAAACTTCTCTTTCAGAATTATAACACACCTTTTTTCATTTGTACAGTTTTTACAAAAAAATTTGTGCAAATTGCACAAAAGAATTTTTAATTATTTGACTTTTTTTAAAGATTTTTGATTTTTTTTAAACAAGACGGACACAAAAATTCGGGGCAAATTTCCTTAAGCGGCTCGATTACAAACTCACGGTTTAAATACTCGGGATGAGGGATAATCAAATCGTCCTCTCGAACCTGCTGCTTGCCGTAAAAAATTATATCTATATCCAGCGTTCTGTCCCCCCAGCGCTCTTTGCGAACACGGTCGCACTCGCTCTCTATTCGGTGAATTTGATCCAAAAGAGCGTGCGGAGAAAGATAAGTCTGAATTTCCGCCGCGCAGTTTAAAAACGTATTTTTCGCAACACCGCCCACAGGCTGCGTCTGAATATAGCTTGACACCTTTGTTACTTTTATTCCGCTCGACTTCGAAAGCAGCTCGACCGCCCTGTCAAGGTACGCCTTTCTATCCCCCATCGACGAGCCGAGCGAAAGATAGGCAACCGTTCTTTTCACGCTTATGCTTACGCCCACCCTGTCAAATTTGTGCTTTACGGGTGCCTGCGGTTTGTAGACGGTTATATCGACGCCCTGCGCCGCGAAATTATCGAGTATGCAATATGCGCAGGTATAGGCAAGCGTTTCAATGAGGTTGAAAGTGTTTTCCCACACCGTTCTTGCCACAAGGTCGCAAACTGCGGAATAATTTACGGTATTGCCCAAGTCGTCGCTCTGCCAATTCTTTTCAAAATCGCAATACACTTCGATATCGAATACAAAGGGTTGGGGATTTACTTTTTCTTCGGCGTGAACGCCGTGACAGGCGCTAATTTCAAGCCCTTGAATTTTAACCTTGTTCATAAACCTTTCTTATAGCCTCTGCGTTTTCGTAAACGTCGTGAACGCGCACAAACAGCACCTTTTTTCTTGCGGCAAGCCGCGAGCTTTCCACCGTCTGTTCAAGTCTGTTTTCGGGCAATCCGCCGAACAAAGATTTGCGGCTTGCGCCCAAAAGTAAGGGATATCCCAGGGTGTACAGCCTGTCATAGCCGTTTAAAAGCTCGATATTCTGCTCCCTGTTTTTCGCAAAACCTATGCCGCCGTCAAGGCAGATTTTATCCTTTTCAATGCCGCTTTCCAGAGCTAACGAGGCGCTGTTTTGCAAAAATTGCGTAATTGCCCCCCATATATCCCCCGTTAACGGACATTTCGCATTGTGCATAATACATACCGAAGCGCCGTATTCCGCTATGGTTTTTGCCATATCCTTATCATAAGTCAAACCCCAGACGTCGTTTATGAGGTCGGCTTTAAGTTCCAGCGCAACCCTCGCGCTCTTTGAAAAATAAGTGTCGACCGAAACGGGTATATCAAACCGCTTTTTAATCATTTCAAGCGGCTTTGCGAATCGCTCTATTTCGGTATCCGCGTCGACCTCGACGTAGCCGGGGCGCGTGGACTGCGCGCCCAAATCGATTATAGCCGCGCCCTCCCTTTGCGCCTTTTCAACGGCAAAAAGCACGTCGTCCGCACTCTTTCTGCTTGCCGCCCAAAAGCTGTCGGGGGTAAGGTTGATTATTGCCATTACATAGGTGTAGTTTTCAAAAATTTTATTGCCTATCTTCATTTTCCGATTATCGAAAGTACCTCTTCTCTGTTTTCTTTGCCGAACTCTCCAAGCGAACAGTACGTCACGGTTTTGCTGCCCGGCTTCTTTACTCCCCTGCAGGTCATGCAGGTATGCTCAGCCTCGCAGACGACAAAAACGCCCTTCGGCTTTAAACAGCGCATAATTTCCTCGGCAATCTGACGGGTAAGCCGCTCCTGAAGCTGTAATCGCTTTGCATAAACTTCAACCGTGCGCGCAAGCTTAGAGAGCCCGATAACTTTCCCGTCGGGAATGTATGCTATGGTTATTTTACCGAAAAAGGGCATTAAATGGTGCTCGCAAGTGGACGAAAAGCTTATATCCGTTTCGACGACCATATCACCGCAATTGGTGTTAAAGGTGCGCGAAAGATGCTCTTCGGCGGTTTTGCCCTCTCCTAAAAGCAACTCGGCGTATGCGTCCGCAACGCGCCGCGGCGTATCTTTCAGCCCCTCCGACGTTCTGTCCGCACCCAGCGCGTCTAACAGATCCTCAATAGCTTTTATTGCCTTTTCTCTATCCATTCCTTTGCCTCCTTTAAAAGCGTAAACGAACCGCAAACAACAACGTTCAACGACTTTGCACTTTCAAGCGCACAAGCAACACTTTGCGCTTCGGCGCAATATTTAAAGTATTTTTTACACGCCTTAGAAATTTTTTCAAGCTTTGCCGCCCTCGGGCTCGGGCACTCGACCGCAGTTATTTTTTCGGCAACCTCGCAAATCATTTTAAGGTTGCCCTCCAAATCCTTGTCGTCAAGACAGCCGAATATTATTTCCGCTTGTCCGTTTAAACCCGAAAGGTAATTTTTAAGCGGCGCAAACGCCGAGGGGTTGTGCGCCCCGTCGAGTATATACCGCACTCCGTTTGCGTCTATAACTTCGACTCTTCCGCCGAGCTTTGCCTGTTTGACCCCCGAATATATCGCAGTTTCGGGTATTTCAAGGTATCTTGCCGCCTCTATTGCCAAAGCCGCGTTATACGGTTGAACGCTGCCCAAAATTCCGTTTTCAAACTCTACGTCGCCGTATATGAAGTGCCCGTCGTCTATAATTTGAATGGGTTTGTCCGCAAAGCTTGCGCCCGAATCTTTAAAATAACGGACGGTTTTTTCGCATTGCAACGCGCTTACTATAGCCTTACAGTTTTTAATTATTCCCGATTTATGGGCGCAGATACTCTCGATACTGTTGCCGAGCACGCCCGTATGCTCCAAAGACACCGAAGTTATGAGGGCAAGAATTTTGCCGCAAACGGCGTTAGTTGCGTCATATGTGCCGCCCAATCCGCATTCCAGCACCGCATACTCGCAGCCGCAAAGGAAAAACGCGTAAATAGCCGCCGCCGTTTCAACCTCGAACTGCGTTGCACTGCCTGCAAGCTTCAAAGCCGCGCCGAACGCCCTGTCATAAGTTTTCTCGTCAATATTTTTGCCGTTTATTTTGAACTGTTCGAGATAGTCGTACACCGCCGGAGAGCAAAAGGTGCCCACCGTTTTACCGCAGCACAGCAAAATTTGAGTCATATATTCAGCAACCGACCCCTTGCCGTTCGAGCCGGAGATATGAATTATTTTAAGTTTTTCGTCGGGACAGCCGAGCCCGTCCAAAATTTTGCGAACGCGTTCAAGACCGAAATCCATTCCCCTCTTCGACAGAGAGCGCACGCAATTTAACGTAGTTTCAAAGGACAAAATTCCACCTCAACCGAAATAAAATTATATCATATGCGCAGCTATAAATCAAGAATATTGTAAAATTTTTTGAGAATACTGTTGATATGGCACTTATTTTTATCAGAACTACAATTATATTTATAGTATTGCTTTTGATAATGCGACTTATGGGCAAAAGCCAGATAGGAGAAATGCAGCCGTTCGAGTTTGTTATCAGTCTTGTAATAGCCGAGCTTGCCTGCATACCTATGGCGGATACCTCTATCCCCATTTTTTACGGAATAATAGCAATTGTTACAATTTTTATTCTGCACCAGGTTGTGTGGCTCTTACAGCTATGGTTCCAGCCCGTCAAAAAAATCGTAAGCGGCAAACCGTCGGTAGTAATAAATCGCGACGGCATAGACGAGTTTCAGTTAAAAAAGAACAACCTTGACGTGAGCGACCTTGTAGAAAGCATGCGCGTTGCCGGATATTTCAACCTTGACGACGTGTATTACGGACTTTATGAAGCCAACGGCTCGTTTTCCGCGCTTGAAAAGGAGGAAAAAGCCTCGACTTCGCTACCGCTGATGCTTATAGACAGGGGCAAGCCGGACAAAAAAAATCTTGTCCGCTGCGGATTTGACAGGGACAAGCTTGAAAACTTTTTAAAGGAACAGGGCGCGAAATTAAAGGAAGTTGTTGCAATGACCATTAACGGTGAGGGCAGAGTGTATTTCCAAAAGCGCGGAGAAAAGTATAAGATATTGAATATGGAGGTACGCGGCAAATGGTAAAATCCATATGCTATACCCTGGCTGCAATTTTACTTTGCCTCGGCATATTTATTTACGCGGAAATATTTTTGAACAGACAGTTTGAAGAGTTTTCAAATGCCTTAGACACGCTTTATACCAAGGTCGAAAACCGCACCGCCACTCCCGAGGACGGATACGCCGTGCGCACAATGTGGAACGACAAAAAGTCCAAATTGCAGATTTTGGTGCCGCACAACGACATTTCTTACGTCGACTATTGGCTTAGCGAGTGTTGCGGACTTTTGTACAACGACGAGTTCGAGCTGGCGCTGGGCAAGGTTGAAGTATTAAAAGAAATAGCAAAAAATCTACCGCAAACCTACAGTATAAAGGTCGAGAATATTCTATAATCACTCATACTCGTCATAGCTGCGCCTGTTATGCGGCGGCGGACAGGGTGACGGCGGAGGGCAAGGCGGACAGGGCGGCGGACACGAGGGTTTTTGCGGAGGTTTAGGCTGAGGATTTTCCGACTTGCCGAACTTGACAAGCACGGCGTCGTCCCCTATCTTCACAACGCAGGAAATGGGTAAAAAAACTTCTTGTTTTGAAAACCTGAACCCCTTGCAGCCCGTCACGGTAAAGCCCGTCACGTTGTTGTCGGGGAAAGAAAAAGTCAAATCGCAAACCTTGCCAAGATTTTTTCCGTCGTTGAGATTTATTACATCCTTTTGCTTTAAATCGGAAAATGTTACTTCCATAATAATAAAATATGCGCAAGGTCTGTTTAAATTGACCTTGCGCACAAATTTACTTTAATTTATCAGGGCATCCAATTGCTGATGTTGGTAAACAAATCTTCGAGGTGGAACAAACTGCCCTTCAACGCGTCGTGCAAATTAGCGGCGGTTTCTCCGCCTACCCAGCCTATAATCTTCAAAATAAGCAGGGAAATAAGCACGCCTATAAATAAAAACAATGCCGCGCCGAGCACTTTATTCAAAAGTTTTGAAATAAAATTGTCCGCTTCGAGAAACTTTGTTATTATCAGGACGAGTATCACTCTTAAAATCTGCACTATTACGAACAAAATGATATAATAAATTATCACTTCGAGGTGCATATTTGTCAGAAATTCGTTACCTGCCCAGCAATCCGAAAGTTTTTTGAGCAAGTCGCCGATAAATCCAACGTCGAGAAAAACCGTGCCGAACAAACCGCATACGACTATGCTGATTATAAATCCGAAAATGCCGCCTGTAAAAAATTTCAAGCCCGAACCGAAGCCTACGAATACGCCAAGCGTTATGCAACCGAGAACTATTACGATTGCCATCCAATCGGCAAAAACCATACTCTTAACCTCCTTGTATTTGCATTATAGCAAAGTTTTTTAAAAATGTAAACACTTTTATTAAAAAAATCGCTATATAGGTAAAACACACAGGAAAGTTGTAAAAATTACGGGAATTTGTCTACATAATCTATTTTTCCGCAAATACTACGCCGGCGGCGTCAGAACCTATATG
Source organism: uncultured Christensenella sp. (assembly GCA_910585685.1). Classification (GTDB taxonomy): domain Bacteria; phylum Bacillota; class Clostridia; order Christensenellales; family Borkfalkiaceae; genus Coproplasma. Next base: position 45,662 of record CAJUEO010000003.1, on the reverse strand, counting down.
AGTGCCTATAACAGGACAGATATTGCCCTTTTCAGAAAATTTTATACCCAGCTTCGAGCTTAAAACTTCGGCATTTTTATCGTTTTCCGTATAAATAAGATAGACGGGCTTAGTAAAATCAATCTTATTTTTGTCTATTATCGAGCAAATATAATTGATGCCCTTGTTTATGCCGAACTGTTTGGATATCATTTCGACCTTGCCGTCAACCGAAAATGTTATTACGGGTTTTATCTTCAAAAGCGAGCCGATAACAGCCGAAACGTTGGACAGCCTGCCGCCCTTGCGAAGGTTGTCAAGCGTATCCAACACCGCATAAATTTTAAGTTTGGGTCTAAGCTCGTCGAGCATCGCGCAAATTGCGTCAACGCCTTTATCTATCATTTTCAACGCCTCTATCACGCAAAGTTTAAGCATAACGGTAGTACATTTGGTATCGTACACATACACGTTGTCATACTTTGCCGCCACGGCTTTGCAGCGCTCGTACGAGCCGCTCAGCTGCGAGGCAAGGGGCATAATAAGCACTTCGTCCGCCTCTTTAAGCGCGGCGTTTACCGCCTCTTCCACCTGCGCTTCGGTAAGCTGCGAGGTATGAGGGAAATCTTTACTCTCGCGCATTTTTTTATAGAACTCGTCGAAAGTGATGTCCACGCCGTCCACAAACTCCTCGTTGCCGAAGTTTATAGTCAGGGGCACAACCCCTATTCCGAGGCTTGCCGCCTCCTCCACCGTTATATTGCTTGACGAGTCGGTTATTATCTTTAACATATCAATTCTCCTTTTTTTCGATAGTTGCAACAAACTTTTTAAACAGTCTGTCGGTCTGCTCCAGCTCATCGCTGTTTAAAATTTCAGACAGTATCTTCAACACATAATTACCGTATGCGTTATTCTTATGATAATATTTATAAAATTTCTGGGTAACTTCAAGCCTGAACGTGCGCTTATCCGAGGTAGGCACGCGGCTGACGTAACCCTTTTCCACAAGCTGCCTCACCTTATACGCGGCATGCGACGAAGTTATCGAAAGACAGTCGGCAAACTCGGTTACTGTTGGGCTGCCCATAAGCCCTATAGTTTCAACGGCAAAAAATTCAGTTACCGTAAGCGAGCCCTCGCGTTCTCCCATAATTTCGAAAATGTATTTGTAAAGCTGTAACCTGAAATTGCGATAAATTTTTTCGAAATTTACCTCAACGCTCTCTTCGAGCTGTTTTCTGTCATTCATTATTTTACTCTATTTTAAAAAATTTACCTAAATATTTTGAGGTAATTATACACTACATTCAAGTTGTTGTCAAGCAAATATATAAAAGAGATGCGAACTATAAAAAGTTCGCATCTCTTTTTAAGAAATACAAGCCTTAATTTGCTTTAAAGCCGTTTTTTCAAGGCGTGAAACCTGTGCCTGCGATATGCCGACTTCGGAAGATATTTCAGTCTGCGTTTTGCCCTCAAAATATCTTAAAAACAAAATCTTCTTTTCTCTGCCTTCCAGCCTGTTTATTGCCTCGTACAACGCCGCCTTTTCCGTCCAGACCTCGTCGTTGTTCTTGGTGTCGAAAATCTGGTCCATTAAAAGCAACGTATCTCCGGATTTGTTGTAAACGGGCTCGTTTAACGAAATGGGGTCGGAAATGGCGTCAAGCGCATATGCCACTTCGGAAACGGCAATATTCATCTCCTTTGCAATTTTGTCGTAAGTCACGTCCTCGTCGTCAACTTCAAGCCGCTCCCTTACCTTCAAAATCTGATATGCGGTGTCGCGTATGGAGCGCGAAACCCTTAAAGAGTTTCCGTCGCGCAAATACCTCTTGATTTCTCCCAATATCATAGGCACGGCATAGGTGGAAAATTTTACACCGACCGTAATGTCAAAGTTATCTATTGCCTTTATAAGCCCCACGCAGCCTGCCTGAAAAACGTCGTCGGCATTTGCGCGCTTTGCCCAAAACCGCCTTACAAGCGACAGTACAAGCCGCATATTTCCGACAATGAATTTTTCGCGCGCGTCCGCGTCACCATCCTTCAATTTTATCATAAGTTCTTCCTGTTCCTTTGCCGACAGTGTGGGAAGTCCCGACGTATCGACGCCGCAGATTACAACTTTTTGCAACATAATAAATCCTCCTAATATTATGTAGAAAAAATTGTGTTAAACTCTATGTCGGGGCTTGCGCCTTTAATTTATATTTTTTTGGAAATTTCTTTTTTAAGCTTTGAAATAATCTTTTTTTCAAGGCGCGAAATGTAACTTTGCGATATGCCCAAAGTATCGGCAACGTCCTTTTGGGTCATTCCCTCTCCCCCTTCCAGCCCGAAGCGCATTTTCATTATACGCTGCTCGCGCTGCGAAAGCTTTGAAAGCGACGCCGCAAGCAAATCGCGCTCCACTCCGCCCTCTATGTCGGAATAAACGCTGTCCGCGTCCGTGCCCATAACGTCGGATAAAAGCAGTTCGTTCCCCTCCCAATCGGTATTCAGCGGCTCGTCGAAGCTGACCTCCTGCCTGAGCTTGGACATACGGCGCAGATACATCAAAATTTCGTTTTCGATGCACCTCGAAGCGTAGGTTGCAAGCTTTATGTTTTTGTCGGACTTAAACGAATTAATAGCCTTGATAAGCCCTATTGTTCCTACCGAAACAAGGTCGTCCCCGTCCGCGCCGGAACTGTCGAACTTTTTGGCTATGTACACGACGAGCCTTAAATTATGCTCTACAAGCTCGGCTTTGGCGCGCTCGTCTCCGCTTTCCAAAAGAGAAATTTTATTGCTTTCCTCCTCCTGCGACAGAGGCAGAGGCAGCGCCTCCGTTCCGCATATGTAGTCGAGTGTGTTAGTGCCGAAAATAGCCGCAAACAATGATTTTATTTTTTCAAACATAAGTCCTCCAGCAAGTCGCAATGCAAGACCGCGCGGTCTATATTTTGCGGACTTATACCTATTTTTACTTTTTTTATAATATTATTTTTTCCGCCCTCGAACTCGATTGCGTCGGCGGTAAAAATTTTCATAACTTCGCTTCCGGCAACAGTATGTATTACAACGCCGTCTTTTATACCACTTTCGTCGATAAGTTTTTGCGCGGCGCTCTTAGGTATTACGCTTACGGGCGCGCCGCCCGAATACACCTTGTTGCCGCTGTCGAAAAATCCCTTAACCGCAACCTGTTTGCCGTTTAAAACAATTTTGCAAATAACGGCGTTCTTTTCCCCCTTAGTAAGTTTTTTTGCAAGCCGCTTTGCCCCGAGCGCCGCCAACATAACAAAAAACAGCGGTATGCCTATCGGAACGGACGAAAGCAAGTATCCCTCTCCCGAAAGATAGTCGACGCCGGCAAGCATAAATATGCCTATCAGCGCGCCGCCCGACAGAGCGGTAAAAATTAAAAACCAGCCCGAAAATTTTACAAAGTTTTTTACGCTATTGAATTTACCTGCCAAAAGGCACATCAGCAAACCCGACAAAATTTTGATTACGACCGCCCAAACGCCCACAAGCCCGAACAGCGGAAAGGCTACGGCAAAGCACGCGCCGAGCGCCGAGGCAACGGCAACGCGCCAATATGCACAAGCATTTTTCGAGGTAAACTTGGCGGCGGTCAACAAGGTAAAATCCATACAGAAATTTTCAATCAGGGCAAGCTCGAGATAGACCTGCATTGTAGAAGGTATTATAGCTTTTAAATTTTGTCGCAAAATAAAAAAAACCGACGACAAGCGTCGATTTTTGTCGATATTAATTTAACTCGAAATTTAGTGTGTCTATTATCTTTTCCACCTCGTCGCAGCTCTCGCATTTAAACAGCTTTTCCCTGTACTCGGCGGCGTTGGGTTTACCTTTCAGATAGAAGCCCACCATCTTGCGCATAAACACGCAGGCAAACCTTTCCCCGTACAAATCGCGCGTTTTTTTAAGTTGCCCCCGTACTATGGCTTGTTTATCAACGTTTTCAAGCCCTGTAATTTCGGCAAATATCCAGGGCGCGTACATTGCGCCGCGTGCCACTGCCACCCCGTCGGCACCCGTTTTTTGCATAAGTTCGTCCGCGTCGGCTTTACAAAATACTCCGCCGTTTGCTATAAGCGGCACGCCGACGGCGTTTTTTACTTTTTCTATTTGCAAAAAATCAACCTTACCCGAATACATTTTATCGCGCGTTCTGCCGTGTAAACAAAGCATATCTGCGCCCGAATCCTGCAAAGCCTTTGCAAAATCCACGGCAACAATGCTGTTTTCGTCAACACCCGTTCTGAACTTTACGGATATAAATTTACCGCTCTTTTTACACTCGGAAACAATCTTTGCGGCAAGCGGCAAATCGTTCAAAAGCGCGCTGCCCTCCCCGTTTTTATAAATTTTAGGCACGGGACAGCCCATATTTATGTCAATAAGCTCGAATGGCGCAAGCGCCTCGCTCTCGCACGCTTTGCGCATATAGTACGGCTCTTTGCCGAAAATCTGGCACGCCTTTATTCCGCCGTACTCGTTGCCGACGTGCAAAAGTTGCTCCGTCTTTTCGCTGCCGAAACAAAGTCCCTTTGCGCTGACCATCTCGGTAAAAGCAAGTCCGGCGTCCAGACCCCAACATATGCCGCGGAAAACGCTGTTTGTATAGCCTGCAAGCGGCGCGCAGAACACGTTGTTTTTGGTATGTAAATTGCCTATTTTAATTTCTTTTAACTGCATAATTTAAACGTTGCGCTTTGCCTTTTCCCAATATTTATCGAGCTCTGAAGGGTACAAGCTTGTCATCTCTCTGCCGTCCGCTGCAATTAGCTTTTCGCACTCGACAAACCGCGCCGCAAACTTCAATGCAGAAGCGCGAAGCGCGTTTTCGCTGTCTGCGCCCGAAAGCCTGCAAACGTTGACTGCCGAAAACAGCACGTCCCCCGCCTCGTCGCAAACCGCCGCGCCGTCGCTTTGTTTGAGCGCGCAAAGCAACTCCTCTACCTCTTCCGCAAGTTTTTTTGCCGCTTCCTCCGGACAAGTAAAATCCATGCCCGACTTAGAGGCGCGCTTTTGCACCTTTTGCGCATACATACAGGAAGGGAAATTTTTTGGCACGGCAAGCACCGTTTGAGAAAAAGACGACATACCCTTTTCTATTTTTTTATTGTTCTCCCATACGCCAAGCGCCTCGCTTTCGCTTGCCGCCTTATCTCCGCCAAATATATGCGAGTGCCTGAAAATAAGCTTTTTGACCACTCGCGTAAGCGCGTCACCGCCCGTAAAACAGCCGCGCTCGCTTTGAAGTACCGAGTGAAACGCAGCCTGCATCAACACGTCACCCGTTTCCTCCTCTATCCCGTCCGCGTCGGCGCGCTCGATTGCGTCAACCAGCTCGTACGCCTCTTCAATCATATTTCCCTTAATGCTTTCAGGGGTCTGAACTCTGTCCCACGGGCAACCGTCGGGCGCGCGAAGCAGCTCCAACATGTGCAGCAAATCGGCATAATCGTACCTGTCTTTTTTGAGAAATTCACTCTCCTGCACAGCTACGGCACAGGTTGCGTCATAATCCTTTTGTCTGTCAAGCTCGTAAATCTTTATAATTTTTTTATGCGTTCCGCGGATAAACACGCACTCCTTTTCTTCCCCGAACAGATAGGAAAGCTTTTGCTTTACTTCCCCTGCAATCAAGTCGCAGTCAACGTCGTACACGCACACGGCGGCACAGCTTTTCAGCTCGTCCACCGAGTAAGCCGAAATATTCACAACTCCGCACGACGTCAGTTTTGCCGCGGAATAGGCGTGCGCCGCCTTGCTAACCGTGTCGTAAACTACGCAGTCGCGGTGCTTTGAAAGAATAATTTTACACGCCTCGTCCTCACACACTCCGCCGTCGACACAGTAACAGACGTCCTCTTGCTTTGCCGCCTTCAATACCGCGGAGGCAAGCTTAGCGTTTAAAGTGTCGAAATTTCTGCATTTTTCAAATATGCAGTCCAGCGTTTCAACCTCATAGCCCTTTAAACTTTTAAAGCTGTCCGAGTTTGCCGTACGCGCAATAATTTTAGTTGCGTCATCAAGCGCAGACTTAGCGCGCAGGGTTAAGTCTCCCTCGCACATTCCCAATCCTATCAGCGTTATTTTCATTTGCGTTGCCCTCTTTATTTTTTACATTAATAATATACCAAAAATTCATGAGCATTGCAACAAAATATGCGCAGTTGGCAGCCCAAGCCGCGCCGCTTATCGAAAGCGGAGTAAATTTTATAAGCGCGGCGCACAGTCCCACGCGCAAAATAGCCGTAAACCACTGCGTAACTGTGCTCTTTACGGGGCTTCCCAGCGCGGTAAGGCAGGCGGACGAAGTTTGAACAAGGGACTGCGTAACCGACGATACCGCAAGAATACGGATTAAAGTTACAAGCAGCTCCCTCTCCTCACCCGTCAACGAACCGAATATAAGTTTAGCCGCAAGCGGCGCCAAAAAGTACAGCGCGACCGCCGACGGCAGGGATACCGCCAAAGTTATCAAAAGGGACTTGAACGCTTTTTTCTTTGCCCCCTGTAAATTTCCCGACTCGGCAAGCGGAGATATCTGCGGCACCGAAGCCGCGGCAAGACCGTAGGTTACAGACACGGGTAAATTTATAATAGTAATGGCGCAGCCCGAAAATATGCCGTACAGCGAAGTTGCGTTTTCGCTTGCCGCCTTCAAAAGCCTTACGGCAATTATGCTTTCGGCAAGCTGAGAAACAGGCAAAGCTATCGCGGTAAGCGTGAGCGGCACGGTAAAGCGTAAAATGCTTTTTACGGGTACCGACGGAATAGCGTATAGGGGAAGCTTCGACTTTCTCTTCTTATACCAAACGAGTGCGATAGCGGTCGAAAGAACCTCGCTTACCGTCACCGCTAAAAGAGTCGAAGCAACCGCTATGGGCATATTGTCGCGGAAGATATACGACAGAGCGACGCCCACGCCGACTTTTATAAGCTGTTCCAAAATTTCGGTTGTGGCTGTGGGCAACATATTTCCCTTGCCCTGAAAATAGCCGCGGACTATCGACAGTACGGACACAAAAAATACCGACGGGCACAAAAGCTTACAGCACAGCGAAATTGCCGCCTCTCCCTGAATTGAAGCGAGAGGTTCGGCAAGCATATACATTATAAGCGTGCCTATGACGCCTATCGCGCCGTAAAGCCTGAACGCCTGACGTTCCGCACCCGTTCCCTTGCCCGAGGAAATCAGCCGCGCAACGCCCGTGGGTATGCCCGAGGCGGAAACGGTAAGCAAAATACAATAAAGAGGATAGACCATTTGGTATATCCCCATTCCCTCGGCGTGCAAAATATTGGTTAAGGGAATACGGTAAAGCGCGCCCAAAACTTTTGATATGAAGCCGCCGAGCGAAATTATTATTGCGCCCGTCAAGAACGACTGTCCCGTTCTCTTTGCCTTTTGCATTTACTCGAACTGACCCGCTAAAATATTTGCCGAAAGTTGAGCAAGCTTGCACGCCGCCGGCTCTATTTTCGCGCCCTGCTCCATAGATATAAGCGCAACCGCGCCAAGGCAGTCCCCGTTGCAGACTATGGGCACTATTATTTGCGCAGTAAGCGAGGAATTTTGCCCTGCGTAAATGGGCACGACGTCACCGCCCTCCGAAAGGTTTGCTATATAACTTTTTCTGTCGCGCAGAATTTTTTCCATATTTTCGGATAGGGTTTTACCGTCGAACTCGCGCTGACCTCTGCCCGAAGCGTGCAAAACGCCGTCGGTGTCGCAGATTACCGCAACGTGTCCCGACAAATCGGAAAGGGACTTGGCAGTTCCCTCCGAAAACTTTTCAAGAGAAGCAATGGGTGAATATTTTTTGAGCATAAGCTCGTCACGGTCGGTAAATATTTCCAACGGGTCACCCGACTTTAACCTAAGCGTACTTCTTATTTCTTTGGGGATTACGACTCTGCCGAGTTCGTCTATTCTTCTTACAATTCCCGTAGCTTTCATAAAAACTCCTGTATATGGCAATTAATGCCGTAAAAACAGTATGTGAAAGTAAATTTTTGTTATACAAAAAAACGGACGTTTACCGCCCGTTTTTCACTTTATAATATTTAACTACTGTGCTTTAAGACACTTTTTCTGCTGTTTGAAAGTCTGGTTAGCTTCGTCAATCAGGTTTTTATTTGCCGGCTTGGGCTCGTAATATCCGCGTGACTGCATTTGCGTATATACAAGATATTGGTTTTCGGCTACGCCCAAAAGGTTTGTGGAAAAACTTTTTCTTATTGCCTTGGTGCTGCCCTCGAAAAGCGCGGTGGTATATACCGACATAAGCTGTTTTTCGCTTTCGAGAATATCCAAAAGCGCGTCCTTTTCGTTCAACGTGCAATCGCTCTTTGTAAGTTTCATTGTTTAACCCCCTATAAGTCCCAAAAGCGCGTTATAGCGCTGTTCGTGCTCGTCTGCTATTTTAGACATACAGCTTGCCAGCTCGACGTCGGTAAGCGTCTTTGAATACGCCCTCGTCTTTTTGCAGATAAGCGCTTCCGCCGTCAATGCGTCGGAAATGAGTTCAAGTTCCTTCGAAGTTACTTCTTGCATAAATTACCTCCGACTATATTCTTGACATATTCGAAAATTTTTAAACCAATAAAAAAGCGGCGCAAAAACGCCGCAATTTTCAGCCCTGAGGCTTTATAAGTTTATACAACGGGTCGTCGGAAAAATCGCGTTGCTTAAAATACTCTCCGCCGAGCGCCTCGATAGCAAACTTCAACTCGCGGAAATCCAGATACGAAATCCCCTCCTCGTCAATCTTTTCCGACAGATATTTTAGCGCCCTGTCGTCACCGTAACTGACGATATGCCCTATGTGCAGAGGCAGATTTTCAAAGTCGCATTTCAATTCCTTAATTAAAATATCGAAAATTTCGTCGCTTTTAAGCTTGTTTACTTTTGACAAAATTTCAACCATAAGCGGTTTCTCAACGCCGTTTTTATAATTTTCCAGCGCGTATTTTGCTGCCGCGTCCGCATTTTCGACCAGATACTCCAAGCACTTGTCCTTTATATCGTTATCGCTCGAAGTCAAAAGCAAATTCATATACTTTTCAATTGCGCACTCCGCAGCGCCGAACACGGTCATAGCGTACTCGCATTCCGCCGCGCTTCCGTCGAGAAGCGGCAAAAGCTGTTTTTCAATGCCGCGCTCCTCTATTTCCGCGCTAAGAAACCCCGAAACGGGCACTTCCTGTTTTAAGTGTGCGCGCAGGCATTTTATAAGCTCGACGTCACTGAAAGACGCGTAAAACTCCCTCGGCGTTTTACCTATGGATTTAATTACCGTATTGCCGAATTTTTTATATAGCTCGGGAATTTTGTCCTCCCACTCGCTCTCTTTCAGCTTGCCCGAATTTTTGGCAATATGTGCCGAAAGTTTTTCGTCGAACATACCGTCGAAGTCGTACAGTTTCATTCTAACCTCGTCTATTGTATAAAATTTTATCGACAGCGGACTTACTTGTCTGGAAAAACGAATAAATCTTTTCCCCGTCGACGTCGGCGGCGCGCACTTCGGAAAGTTGATATATTGCCGCGCACAGCGCTTCCGTATTTTTTACGTCTCCAAGTCTGCCCTCGCTTTCAAGGCGCGCGTACAGCTCTTCGCAAGCAGTTGCAAATGTCAGGGAATAGTCGTCGTCGAGTATGGCAAAGTGCGCGAACAAATGCGCATATGCCTCTATAAACATCTTTCTCTTAGCCCTTCCCAAATCGAGCGCCTGCGTAGAAACGCGCCTGTAAACGTTGCAAATAACCACGCCGAAGCAATCGAAAACGTTTCGCTCGGCTATTAGCGACAGCATTTCCATTTTCAGCCTGCCGTCGATAAACGCGTTCAACAAAATATCTCGCACGATTTCGTCTTTGCCGCACGCGACGGCAACCTGCGCCGCAAGAAGCTGCAAATCTCCTCCGCCCTTGCCCTCGCACTCGTCAAACGTCCACAGTATGCACGAGCTTAAATCAACCTGCGACGAAAGCTTTTTAGCGTACTTTTGCGGCAGCTTTGCGCTTGCGGCAAGCACTTTAAGGGAGGATTCCCTAAGCTCGGTCGGCAGACGGTAAAAATACCCCAGCTCTTCCCATTCACCTTTTTCGCGCAGCTTTCGCGCCGTCTTATAATAGTACTCTCCCGTAACCGACTCGGGGAATACGGTAACAAGCTTATCGAACGCCGCAAAGCTTTCGTCATACATTTTTGCGTTGAACGCCGAAATTGCCTTGAAATACAGCACGTTTAAATCGAAATCGTACTCTTCTCCAAGCCTGCAAAACATATCGTAAGCCTGCTTGTGCAGCTTATTTTCGCAGCACACCGTGGCTATTTTGTAGATATCGTCGCTGTCGGTCGTATTTAAGCTTAAAAGCTTGTTTGCAAGATTTAGCGCCTCGTCGGCTTTTTGCTGTTCGGTTTTGACTGCCGCAAGCGTAGTCAACGCCTGAACGTCGTTTGGCTTTCTCTTTAAAATTGCAAGGCACTCCTGCTCGGCTTCCTCGGTCTTGTCCGAAATAATTTTGCACATTGCAATGTAATTTCTTGCCGAGGCAAACTTCGGGTTTTCCTCGTGCACTTTTTCAAATTCCTCACAGGCAAGCTCGAACTCACCCTCCTTCATATACCCTATACCGCTCTTGAAAATTTCGGAACAGTCCGCAATAGCAGGCGGATACGCAAATTTAAGGCAATTTCCCCCATCGGAAAGAAAGCCGCGAAGTATATCCTCGCGCGTGTCGGCGTCCATATCGTCCGTTTCCATAAGCAATTTATTGTAATAATATGCCGCAAAATGCTCGTTGCCGAGGTTCATATAGCAGGTAGCCAGCCCCTCGTAGCACTCGGCTATATCTATCAAGTCGGAAATATCCATATACTTGAACCAGCCGTTTATGCTCTTTTCGTACAAGCCCATATCGTCGAAAATTTCGGCATACAGCATAAGCGAGTCCTCGTCGTTGCCCGAAAGTCCGGCGTTTTTATTGAGCATTTTCAACGCGCCTATATAGTTGTGGTTATCGACCAAATCCGCGGCTATCGAAATCAATCTGTCGTCGGAGAAGTCCATTCCCAAAATCTTTGCCATAAATTACTTTTTCAAAAGCTCCCTGATATCTTTGTCGTAAAAATCGTAATCGGTATTGCAGTAGTGGCAATGCACACTGACTTTGCCCTGCTCCGCAATTATGTTGAAGAGTTCCGCCTCCCCCAAGGACAGCAAAACCCCCTCTATTTTTTTGCGCGAACAGTTACATTTATATGCGGGGGAAGTGAGATATACGCTCTTTTCGCAAGTTTCGTCCGCAAAAAATTCGCGCATAATTCCCGTTGCGCCGAAATTTTCCAACACTGTCGCAACGTCGACAAAATGCTGCATTTGGTTTTCGGCTCTGTCCATATTTTCTTCGCTTGTGCCGGGCAAAAGCTGCATAACTACGCCGCCAGCAACCGAACAAACGCCGCCCTTGACCCTTACGCCTATTGCCACCGCCGTGGGCACCTGCTCGCTTATGTGGAAATACTGCATAAGATTTTCGGCAACGTCGTCGCACTTTAATTGACAGGTGCCGACAAACGGTCTAAACAAGCCGTCCTCTTTGACTACGGTCATTGTGCCGCCCTTGAGCCCGTTTTCTCCGCCGTCGATATAGCCGCGGATATTTCCGTTTATATCTCCCGAAACGCTGACGGTAGCGCTTTCGTCCCCCGATTTTATTGTTATGGAAACAGCACCGCGCTCGCTTTTAAGGCAGCCTGCCATATAGGCGCACGCCGTCAAAAGTCCGCCCAAAAGCTCGGCGGATTTGTCGTCAAGCCCGTGCGTTTTAATGGCGTCGTTTACAAGCTCGGTAGTTTCGAGCACGGATAACGACACTTGCTTGTCATAGATTAGCGATTTGTATAGTTTATTCATAACTTCCTGCAAATAAAATTAATTCTTTCCCGTCTGTCCTCTCCGAGGTGCCCCTCGCAAGTCGCGTCGAAGCCGGCTTCTTTCAAAGCCGTTAAAACGTCGCTTTCACTGTGGCAATACTGCGTTTGCGCCTCGTCCGACCGCTCGTACAGTCCGTCGGCACGGCGCGAAAATAATGTTATGTCCATATCCACGCAGTCACCCTTGAAGTTATTGAACCACATATATGCAACGTCTCCCCTGTCCTCGGCAAAAAGATTGCTGCCTATTATTTCTTTGAGCTTATACTCCGAACTTATGTCGAAAATAAACGCGCCGCCTTTTTTTAAGTTTTTATTTATTTTTTTAAAGGTCTGCGCCACGGCGCTTTGCGGAACATAATTTAAACAGTCGTTGACGGCGGTAATAAAATCGCACTTGAAGTTTAAGTTTAGTTTGGTTATATCTCCAAGTAAAAATTCAACTCTTATTCCCTCTTCCGCCGAAAGCTCGCACGCACGCGACAGCATTTCGGGGGATATGTCCATACCCAAAACGTCAAAACCGTATCTTTTAAACGCACGGGTAAAATAGCCGTTGCCACAGCCGATATCCGCGCCCCTTGCGCCGCGTTTACAGCCGAGAAGCTCGAGCTTTTCAATTAAATACTGCGACCATTTTTCATAGCCGCAGTCGTTGTTAAGGTATTCAAAAGCACCGCCCAAAGCGGAATACGGTCTTTTCATCGCAATAAATTATCCGAACTTACTTTCTTTTTTCCGCCCTTTTTGCCGTTGGACGAGGGCAACGCCTTTTCTCTGTCGGCAAACAGACGATTATACTCCGTATATGAAGCTTCTCCCTTGTGCGCGTCCTCATACGCAAGCACGTCGGCGGCAAGCTTGCTTTTTCCGTCGCTTAAAATCGACAAATCCGCGCGATTGAAGGTTTCACCGAGTACGGAAATTGTGCACTTTGCGTCAATGGGTTTAATGGGACGGGCTATAAGCTCGCTTCTGCCTGCGGCAAGAAGCTCGCGCACGCGGCGTTTTTCAGCCTCTTCCTTGTCAATCGCAAGCTCTTTTTCGCTCTTTTGCGGTCTTTCCTTTTCAACGGGCTTTGCGCTCGGCTCGATATAAAGGTCGAACACCCACTGCGCAAAGGTTGTCCAGCTTATAAGCATAAACGAGAAACCCAGAAGAATAAACAGCACATACGCGACAAACTGCATAAAGCCGCCTATCATAAAAATCCAGATGGGAACGAGCGTGAACGCCGACATTATGACGGTCTGAAGCGGCGTTTTTACCATAAACAAAAACGCGTACTTGAAGATTTGAGTAATTTTTATGCGGTATGCGTTGCCGACGGCAAACAGCCAGCCGCAGTAAATACATATAAACGTTGCGGCTATGACTGCAAACACAAACGCAGTTATCGCTCCTGCGGCGTTTCCGCCCTCGGCAAGTACGAGGTTCATCCAATCATAACAAAGCAGCGTGCCGTACAGCGTGATAGCCACGCAGGTTACGGCAATTAACGTCTTTAAATATCCGACCTTTATTCCGTGGAAAAACGTTTTAAAAGTAAAGTCACCGTGCGTTGAAACAAGCTTTCTTATGGAATACGCCGCGCCTGAAAGCCCGAGAGATGCAACAAGCCCCGAAGCAATTAGCAGCGCATAAAAGACGATATCCGTGGAAAGATACATTCTTTCGGTAAGTCCGCGCACGTCGGGATAGAGCGGATAAATTACGCTGGGGTTAAAGGGATAGGTCAACCCGAGTTGTGCAATATAGTAGCCGCGATAAAACAGCGCGACAATGCCGGGCACAAAGGTTATAAGCACAAAAATGTTTATAAGCACAAGCTTGCCCAAGTTAGCCTTGAACACGCCCCAGGTATCCCCCCACCTGCCGCCCTGCACGGGAGTTTTTATATAATCGTCGACAATTTCGTTGCCTTCTAACTGTGTTACGTTAAACGCCATTTACATTCCTCTGACAAAGTTTGGAAATATAATAACATAAAAATTAAAATTTTTCAAGTAATTTCCATATATTAACGAAAATCTCGCTTATATATAATGTAAAAAGCCCCTCGCGGTTTGCACCGACGCGAGGGGCTTTTAAAAATCAATCAAATGATATTAAAAAGCATCATAAATCCGTTGACCGTAATTCCGGCAACTACCGCAATCACATACATTGTTATAACCAAAATTATATTTCGCTTTAATTTTTTCGTGTTTTTAAACAGCACTATAAGCCCCATTCCGGCGTTGGAGCAAAGCCCTCCGACAAGGCTGCCGAAGCATATTGCGCCGTTTGTATATGCACCCGTTAAAATTACGCTCGAAGCACAGTTGGGAATAAGCCCGATAAGCCCCGTAATAAGCGGCTGAACGAAGGGTCCGCCGGCAATGGAATTTGCTATATTTTCTCCGCCGACCGCGTCCATAATGTAACCGAAAACAAGGTTTACGATAAAAAGATACAGCCATATTTTCAATGTGTGAATGAGCGGAGTAAGAAAATAAGCCTTAAAGTCGGATTGTCCGCCGAGAAGTCCCGAGCCGTGGTCGTTACAGCAAAAGTGCGCCTGCACCTCGTGCGAAATGCCGGCTTCGTCCAGCTTTTCGTTTGAAAAAATGAAGTTTACAAGATAGCCTACGCCCACCGAAAACAACAGCTTCAACAGTACAAGCGGCATAACCGCGTGCGCCGCCGACATATCCGACAGCATTATAATAAGCGCCTCGTCGCTGGTGGCTATAAACACCGCAAGCATGGTGCCCGTGCGGATAAGTCCCTTATCGTACAGCTTTGCCGCCATAACCGAAAAACCGCATTGAGGTATAAGCCCCGTGGCGGAACCTATAACGGGCGCAAGCGGACCTTGCAGTACCCCTTGGTTTTGAGTTAAGGTTGTGCGGTGTTCGACTATCTCAATAAGAACGTATATTAAAAATAAGAAAGGGAAAAGTTTTAACGTATCCCAAAACGCATCGAGAAAAATTTCCATATATTATGCAACCGACTTAATCGGTTATTGACTGTTTTAAACTTTTTAAACCCCCGACTGACGGGGGTTTAGCAATTTTTATTATTTTTTCTTAACCTGTTTTTTGGGGTTCAAACTTTCGTGTATGCTCTGCTCGTCGGCTTTTGGCATCGGCATAAATTGACTGTCCGCATATGAATTGAGTTTATAGCCGCCGTCGCGATTTAAAAGCGTAAGCGCCGTTTGTCCGTCAAATATCAAAAGCTTTGATAAATCTGCCGCAATATTTACTTCCGCGCCCTTTGAAACCTCTCCGTTTGCCGTTACGTTGAGGCATATATCGGGGGTAACTTCGCATTCGGCAAATTTTTTGCCCTCGTCCGCCTTGGAAACCTTAGCCGCAATTCCACCTTGCTCTGCTATTTTCAAATCCTCGGGGCGCAAGCCCAAAGTAACATATCTATCGCTGTCGACGTACTCCGAAATATTTTCAAACCGAGCTACGATATTTTGCGGAATTTCAAGCTTTATATTACCGTTGACCCCGTAATATACCCCGTTTTCGACTGTAATTTTAACTTTTCTTATAAAGTTGACCGTGGGAGAACCTATTGTAAAAGCGACAAACTCGTTGGTGGGATAGTCGTATAGATTTTCGGGCAAATCAATCTGTTGAACAAAGCCGTTCTTCAATACCGCAATTCTCGTACCTATCGACATTGCCTCGGAAAGGCTTTTTGTCGCGTACACAAATGTGCCCGAAAGTCTTGCCTGCAAGTTTATAACCACGCTCAGCATATCCTGTTTAAGCTTTTCGTCAAGTCCCGAAAACGGCTCGTCGAAGAGGTAAATTTTAGGCTCCCTTACAACTGCTCTGCCTACTATCGCGCGCTGCTTTGCCGCCGCGGTCAAAACCTTGGGTTTGCGCGTAAGCACGTCGTTTAACCCAAGTATTTCCGAAACTATTTTAACGCGCTCTTTTACCAGCGCTTCGGGCGCTTTTCTAAGCCGCAGTCCGAAAGCGAGGTTGTCCTCGACGCTCAAAGACGCGTTTAATGTGCCGCTTTTAAACACCATTGCAATGTCCCTGTCCTTTGCTTCGGCACTTGTCACGTCCTTATCGTCGATTGAAATCGTGCCGTCGGTAACGTCCTCCAAACCGGCAATAGCCCTCAAAAGAGAGGATTTACCGCTTTTGTCGTCCCCGAAAATAACCAAAAATTCCCTGTCCTCCGCCTGCAAATTTACGTTGTACAGCGCGGTTTCTCCCGAGGGATAGACCATATTTACGTTGGTAAGTTTTAAACTTGACATATGCAATCTCCGAATTTTAAACGCGTTTTGCTCATTTAATAATACCATATTTTGACAATCGGGTCAAGTATTTAATATCGCATACTTGCCTATCCCGAATATTTGTGTTAAAATACGGGTATGAATAAGGTTGATTTCGACAAACTTATGCAGGGGCAGATGAAAGACGCGCAGGGCAAAACCCTATTGCTGCACTGTTGCTGCGCCCCCTGCTCTTCCGCCTGTCTTGAAAGGCTGAAAGACGTATTTAAAATAACCGTTCTGTTCTACAACCCGAATATCGAGGACGAGGAATACCAAAAGCGCAAAGCCGAACTAAAACGGCTTATAGGGGAAACGGGCTGGGCTGACTTTATGGACTGCGACCACGACACCGACGAGTTCTATTCAATTGTTGCAGGGCTCGAAGACCTGAAAGAGGGCGGCGCAAGGTGCCTTAAATGTTTCGAGCTACGCCTTGCAAAGACGGCTGAACTTGCAAAAGATTTCGACTACTTTACAACCACTTTGACAATAAGCCCTTTAAAGAACGCCAAGGCAATAAACGACATAGGTTTTGCGCTCGGCAGGGAAAAATGGCTGTTTTCCGACTTTAAAAAGTGCGACGGATATTTGAGAAGTTTGCAGCTTTCAAAAAAGTTCGGGCTTTACAGACAGAATTATTGCGGCTGTATTTTCAGCAAAAGGGACTTGTAATTGAAATTTTATTGCAATGACTTGAAAACTGTGTTATAATTTGATAAAGAGAGGTTTTTTATGGATATTAACAGGTATTCCCCCTCGTTCGGAATAGCTCATAAGCATATGGTTGGGCTTTCGGACTATGCGCCGGAAGAGATTTTCGAGCTTTTGTATGCGACAAAGGCAATGAAAGCAAAGTTTGTCGCGCACGAAGATACGCGCATTTTAAAGGACGTTACCGTGGGGCTGCTGTTTGGAGATACTTCGCTTAGAACGCGCTCGGCGCTTGTTATAGGCATAAACCAGCTTGGCGGAACAAGCGTAAGCCTGCATTACAGCGAATCCGATATGAGCGGCGGAGAAAATGTAAAAGATATAGTTCAGGTTCTTCCGCGCTACGGCGTGGGCGCGCTTGTCACAAGAGGAATAAAGCATCAGGATTTAAGGGAGTTTTGCGCGGTTTCGGGCATTTCCATTATCAACTCGACCAACGAAAGCTGCGTGCCTATGCAGGCAATTTGCGATATGTTTACAATTTGGGAGAGAAAGGGCAAACTCGAGGGCTTGAAAATAGCTTATGTGGGCAAGGGATGCGCCAATGCCTCGAGCCTTGTAAACTGCGCGGTTAAATGCGGATTGAACGTTGCCGTTGCTACTCCGCCCGAATACGCCATAGACAGCGACATTTTGGATAATGCAAGGCAATACGGAAATATATATGAAACGGACGACCCCATAGAGGCAGTGCGCGGCGCGGATATAGTTTATACCGACAACTATAACTACCACGCGCCGCTCAGCGAAAAGGAAAAAAATATTTTTATGCCCTATCAGGTCAACAATGCGCTCATATCTTACGCCCAGCACAACGTGCTTTTTATGCACTCGCTGCCGGCAAAGCGCGGAGAAGAAGTTACCGCAGAGATTATCGACGGAGACGCAAGTTTGGTTTTGAGTCAGGCGGAAAACAAACTGCACAGCATAAAGGCCATTTTGGCTTTGCTTATAAAGGAATAATTAAATTTATAAAAGAGAGCGCCGCTACAAAGCGGCGCTCTCTTTTATAGGTACAATATTGACTACAACTATTTCGGGAAGATTGAATAACCTTACAGGGCACTGCGAGTTGCCGAGTCCGCGAGAAATAATCATTTTGGTTTCCCCCTCGACGTGCATACCCGAAGTGAGCTTTGGAAACAAGCCCTGCCCGGGAGAATAGAAGCCTATCCTCGTAAAAGGCAGGCGCCACTGTCCGCCGTGCGCGTGACCAGACAGCACCAACTGATAGTCGGCGGAAGCATAGTGTTTGAAAAAATGCGGCTTGTGCGCAAGCAAAACCTTAAACGGCGCTTCGGGCGTAACGGCATAAATTACGTCGTTTCTGAGCGAAGCGCAGTTGAGCCCTACCACCGTTATTCCGCATATATCCACGGGGCAATCGTCCAAAACGCAGGCTCCGGCTTCCTTTAACTGCTTTCTGAAAAACCGATAACCCTTGTTGCGCATTTCGTGATTTCCCGAAACGTACAAAACGGGCGCAATGCCCGAAAGAGCGGCAACAAGTTCAAGCGCACAGCGCTTGTCACGCTCGCGGTAGTTATGAATTATATCTCCCGTAATAGCTATAACGTCGGGCTTTTGAGCAACTATTTTGGCAATAAGTCTTTGATTTTTGTGTCCGAAACTTTTGCCGTGCAGGTCGGAAAGCTGAACAATTTTCACCTTATTCTCTATATACGCCTCAACGGTGTATTTTGCGGTAACCAAAACGTTGTTGTTTACCCAAATAAACAGCCAAATTACCGCTATACCCCCTAATATGCCCAAACTAATCCACAAATACAGCAAATTAAACCTCGACCTCAACGCGATAAATGCGCTTGCCCTGCTCTTTAAATTTCTTTTCGTGTTCGGTTTCCACGTCGCATTCAACGGGATTGTTTGCCAAATCCCTGCGCTCGTCAAGTATCTTAAAACCCACTTCTGTGTAACTGCCCAGCGAAAAATCAAAAAACGCTTCGTCGTCGGTTTTCTGAATAATTTTGCCGCCTTTTTTAAGTATCCCCCCATATATGCCCAGAAACCGGGGGTGCGTAAGCCGCTGTTTCTTATATCCTTCCTTGGGCAGAGGGTTGGAAAAATTGAGATAAATTACGTCCACGCTGCCGCTTTTAAAGTACTTTTGCAACACTTCCGCCGCGCAATTCAAAAAATAGACGTTTTTAATTTCCTCCTGCTTTGCCCGTTCAAGCGCCTCTATCAAAACGTTTGATATCTTTTCGACAGCCACAAAATTGACGTGCGGATTTTTCTTTGCCATTTCGCATACAAACTTGCCCTTGCCGCAGCCTATTTCGAGACAAACGGGATTATCGTTACCGAAAAGCTCGTTAAACGGCAGATATTCGGGGGTCAACGCCGCGCGCTTCATATTTTTGTCGCTCAAATCAGCTACGGTAACAATGTCACCGCAGGCTGAAATTCTTTCTTCCAAATGACCTTTCTTATGCATTCTCATAGTTAAATTTTACCACAACGGAGCGTGCAATGCAACCCGTGTGAAACGGCAACAAGAAAATTTTATTTATATTTTACAAACAGCCGTTTGAATTGCCAGGCGGCGTTTATAAATTAAGCGTCGGGTGAAACAATGAGCGACTTCGAAGCGTCGGTCGAAGTCTATGGAGGGAATTTTGACTATCATAAAAATTATCGACACTTTCACCTTTTACGGAATCGACGTCATTCTTCTTGCCGCGCTAACGGCAATATGCGTGCAAATTTGCAAACTGACTTTTCTCAAAAAAATAAAGAAAAAGCTTTTGACGTTTTTGCCGTTTATGCTCGGCACGCTGTTCTATGCAACTTACGGCGCAATAATAAACCTAAGCATAAACTACCTTTTGGAAGAATACGTCACGGTACTCGAACACGGCATTTCCGTCGGCGCGGTTGCTACGTTATTATACGTTTTGTACGAGCAATTCGTGCGCGAGAAAAAGTATCTTTCTCCTGCCGAAGGTATTATTTCAACTCTTATAGAGGGCTACGTTCCCAAATCGAGCGTTGAAAAAGTTGCGGCAACCATTGCCGAAGCGATAGAAAAAGACGTGACGGGTAACGGCGCGACGCGCTGCGCAGAGATTTTAAAGCAAAACGTCGACTGTGAAACGACCGAAGTCGACGTGCAGCTTTTGTCAAAGTTGATTATAGAAACTCTCGCACATACCACCGCTATTTAATTCCGTAAATAAGAGCCGCGGCTTAACGCCGCGGCTCTTTATCAATGCACGCTTCTGACGTCGATTTTGTAATGCGTTTCCGCAACCGAATAAAAATCTTTTTCAACCAAACCGTAATTGTTATAGTCGTGCTTGTAAAGATATTCTTTCAGCCCCAAAATATCGCAGTTGCTCTCTTTACAGACCGAAAACAAGCTTTCAAACCTTTTTTTCAGCTCTTCCTCTGCGCCGCGTAAAACTTTGTCGTCCACGTTGTCGTCCTTATTCGTGGCGCTGGGGTCGACCTTGACTCTTGCACCCTGAATTTGCGCCGTGGCGGAGAATGAAAACGAAATTTTAGGAACGCCGTTTTCAACTTTTACGCCAACGTCACCCTCAACGTTTCTAAGCCCTATCGTGTAGTGTATATCTCCGCTGTCGCAGGGCAAAATGGCAAGGCGTATGTTACTTTTGAACATAGCAAGCGCAAAAGACTGCTGCTCGTCGAGAATTCCCTTGTATAAACCGTTCGAAAAATAAACGGTCTTTCTCGCGGTAAACTCAACGGGCTGCCCCTGTTGATTGCCGCCTTGACTGCTTTGTCCGCTTTGACCGCTTTGCCCCTCGGACTGGCCTTGACCGCCCGAGCCGCCGCCTCCGCTCTGACCGCCGGACTCTCCTTGACCGCCGGACTCTCCTTGACCGCCTTCAACAGGGTCTCCGCCAACATTGTCCCCGTCTCCGCCCTCTTCAGAGGTGCCGGGCTTGCTTATCTGCACGAACGGCATAAAACACGAGCGACTGTGCGAAAACTCGGCAAGCGCTATATCCTTTAAATTTGCGGTGTTTGCATTGCCCGATTTCTCTATTTCGTCGGACAGAATTTTGCGTATAGCCTCGCTTGTCATATCAGAAACCTGCGACTTGTTGGCAAGCATATCCGCAGCTTTGCCCTCGCACATAGCTACAAGCGCTGTAAGCTCGGAATAATTCTTACGGTAAAGACAGCCGAGAACGCGAAAAAGCTGGTTGTCGCGACAGTTTTCACCTATCAATATAAGCCTGCAAAACTGCAGTTTTGTATAGAACCCCGTCTTGGAATTTATTTCGTTGAGCGCGTCGGCAATGGTAAGTCCGCTGCCCTGCACCTGAGCATACCTGATATTTTCTCCGCTTTGCGAGGGCTGAGGCATTGCAATTTCGGCGGTAACTTTGACCTCTTCCCCTTCGTTATCTATTCCGATAGCGGTAATTATAGAGGATTTATGAATGTCGACCAGTCCGAAATCGTTTGTAAAAAACATGCCGGCAAGCGCAAGAAAAATTGCCCAATAGACAATTACGGCAAATTTATTTATATTAAAAAAATTTTTCACGGTTATGCCGTCCTCCTTTTAAATAGCCAGGCAATCACAGGCAGAGCAACGACAAATACTATATACATTATCCACATCCAATTATAAAACAGCTCGTTTATATTGTTGTAGAAACTGTTACAGAAAATTGTTATTGCCAAAAGCGCGCCGTTTACCAAAAAAGATAAAAGCATTCTGTTTTCATAGCCCGTGCATTTAACAAGCGTATATACGGCAAGCTGAATGTTTAAAACCAGCGCGAAAAGCATAACTATTTCAAACACGAACAGCACAATAAGGTCCATTCTGCCTATCACCTCAATCGCGGGGAAAAACAGCGAAGTGCGCGCTATTGCGTATGTGCGCGAGGGTGCAACCGCGCCGTAAATGCCGTAAAACATTGCAAGAAACAGTAAAACCGTTGCAGCCCCCAGCGCGTAAGAGAGGGTTATTTTTGTCACGTCACCCTTCTTATATTTAAAATGCCCCATAAACATAAGAAGCCAACAGGGCTCCACAAACGCGTAAGCCGTGTTTGCCGCGCCGCGGAAGATATCGAAAACGGGGGTCTTTAAAACGGGCATAAGGTTGTCCCACCGAACGTCTGAAAACGCCGTTATAAATATAAAGGATATCGACGCCGCAAAAATCGGCAGACAGATATCCGCACACCTGCCTATGTTTGTAAACTTTTTTGTAGCCGCATACACCGTAAACACGAAAAATGGCAAAAACACGCCCAAAGACGGAACGGTGTCGTAGAAAATATTGTGTATATACCCTACCTGTTCAAAAATCGGAAGCAGCGTGGAAAGCAGAAAAAACGCCGCAAAAAAGCCGAATACAATGCGCGCGGTAACTTCACCCAAAGTACCTTTTATAAGCTCGAAAAACGTTTTGTCCGTCCTCGAACAGAGAAAGCTTATACTCCAGATCACCGCCGTGCCTATAACAAAGTCTATAAGCGCGGAAAACAGCAAGTCGTTGCCCGACGCCATACTCAAAAGCGTAGGATACATCAACAGCTTTGTTGCGGCGGTATATGCAATCATAATAAAACAAATTTGTCTTGAGCTAATTTTCATCCTTTTTCAACCTCAATCTATCTTTTGTTTTAAAAACTTTTGGTCTTTCTTTAAGCGTGTACATATTGGCTTTCACAAAGCTGTCGTACAAGTCACCGCGTATCAACGGAGCAAAGGGCGCCACAAGCGGCACGCCGTAACTCTGTTCGGAAACGAGATAGGAAATCAGATATGCGGTAAAAAGTATCATTCCGAAAGGTCCTATAGAACCGGCAATAATCAGATACATCCAACGCAGCGTCGTAGTAGTTTCCACGTTCGACGGCACCGTGTATAGGCAAATTGCCGAAAATGCGATAATTATAATCGCAGGAGTAGAAATTATACCTGCCTTTACCGCAGTATCCCCGAGCACCAGCGCGCCCACGACCGACAGCGCAAGCCCGACGTACTTCGGCATTCTTATAGACGCCTCGTTTAAAACTTCCAGCACGAAAAGCGTCAAAAACATTTCCACGCTCGGAGAGAGCGCAAGCCCGGCAACCGAACTTGAAATTTTTAAAAGTAACTGAAAGGGTATAATCTGTATCTTGAAAAGCTGCGCCGAAATATATAGAGCCGGCAACAACAGCCCGATAAGCACCGCCGCCACCCTCAAAACGCGAAGCGTTGTGGCACGGTACGAAGTAATATAATAGTCCTCGACGGATTGAAAATCTTCGACTATCATATACGGCAGAGTCAGACAAATCGGAGAACCGTCTACAACAATTCCCACCCTTCCCTCGCATACTTTTGCGCAGAATACGTCGGGCTTTTCAGCCGTACCGCACTGTTTGAACAGCGAACGCGGCTTTTTAGCCAAAAAGTTGGCAATGTACGACGAGTCGGGAACAATGTCAATCTTGTTTGCCAAAATTTCCTTTTCAATCTTTTCGGGTAAGTTTATCGGGCATACTCCGTCAATATAGACAATGGACACGGCGGTATCCGACCGCTCACCTATAAATATCGTCTTTACCTGCAGCTTGTCGTTTTTAATTCTCTTTCTGATAAGCCCGAGGTTTATTTTTATATCCTCTATAAACCCCTCGCGCGGTCCGTGCACCGCTATCTGCGTGGGCGGCTCGGCAACGGCGCGCATAGGCGGATTTTTTACGCCTATTACCGCAAAGTCCTTTTCCCCGTCGACAAAAAGCACTGCGTTGCCGCCGAGAACTTCCTTTATTGCCTCTTTGATATTTTTGCCGTCCTTAATTTCGGGAGAAGCGAGCAGGCTTTTAACGGCGTTTAAATCGTCGTCCTTTTGCACAATGCGCAACGGCTTTACCACAAGCTCGCCAAGCTGGGCTTTATCTATAAGCCCGTCGGCGTAAATTGCGGCAAACTTTTTGCCGTTTTCGGACTCGAATTCAAAGACGAGAATGTCCTCGCTGCTTAGAACGCTTTTTACGCTTTTGATATTTTTTTCCAACGTTACCATATAGAATTATAATCTGTAATAATTTTTTTCTTATGCGCAAATTGAAGCATTTAAATACAACAAGCCGCCCCCGTTTGGTTCAAACGGGGGCGGCTTGTTTTTAAATTAATTATTCTGTTATATGCACGTTGAACGTCTGTCCGTTGAAAAACGACAGTTTAATCGTATTTTTATCCGCCGAAAAGTCGGCAACAAAATACTCGCGGAAAAGCGGAGTAAGCTCGGCAATCAAATCCTCGGGCAATATCTTTTTTTCGTTGCGGCATTCAGAAATTTCAACCTGCGTATGTTCGTTTATTTTTTCCATAATTCTGTACCTTACCTCTTTTATCTTAGTATATGTATATTATATCACCTATATATTCCGTATGCAACAATGCGCTACCGTCTTATTTTGTAGCAATATGTCTTTGTTTACCCTATTTTGTCGAAAAAAGTCGGCTTGCTGAAAACGCTGTCAAAAAATAGCAATTTTTATATTTTTTATAAAAATTTTTTTAAAAATATTTCGACAAATACTTGACAAAGCATACTATGTAATGTATAGTATTAGACGAAGCGAGGTATTCTTAGTGGACAGTCAGTTAAAAAAAGGAATATTGGACGTGTGCGTGTTGCACGCTATAAGTAACGGGGAAAGTTACGGTTACAAAATAATAAGCGACTTGCAGGGCACCATCGAAATTTCAGAGAGTACGCTGTACCCGATTTTAAAGAGAATGGAAGCCGGAGGATACGTTACGACAAGAGCCGTCGAATACAGCGGCAGACTGCGACGGTATTACAAGATAACAAACCTCGGTTTGAAAAAGCTTTACTCAGGACGAGCGGATTTACAGGAAATATTGACAATCTATAAAAAGATTTTCGGAGGTCGAATATGATAAATAGTTATTTTGGAGGTAAAGTATGACCTACAACGAATGGCGCGACGAGTTGAAAAACAACCTTTTATGCGTTTCCGAAGCCGAAAGACGGCGAGTTCTCGACTACTATGCGGAAGCTTACGCAGACAGGCGCGACGCAGGCTTTTCCGAGCGCGAGATAATTAACGAGTTCGGCGCACCCTACGACGCAGCGCAAAAAATTTTATATGAAAATTCCGAGGGAACGCAAAACAGAACGTTCGGCTCGGGAGATACTTCAAAGCAAACTCCGCCCGACCCCTTTTCACAGTACGGCTCGAATAACGGCGGAAATTACGGCAACTTTTCGCAAAACAGGCAAAATCCCTTTTCCAAATACGGAGCAAACGGCAATAACGCCACTCCACCCCCTCCTCCCCCTCCGCCGACCTATAACTACAACGCGCAAGGTACGGGGACGGTTCCGCCGAATAACGGCGGACAAAACGCAAACGTACCCACACCTGCAAGTCAGGACAACAGTTGGGTGCTGATAGTACTGTGCGTGGTTTTTGCCGCTCCATTGTTCGGTTTTTTTGTTGGACTCATATGTTTGACAGTGGGCTTGACGGTTGCGCCGTTCGGGATACTCATTTCGGGCGTAATTACAATAGGCGCAGGCGTAGGCACAATGTTTGTGGACGGAATAAGCGGCGCGGCTGTGTTAGGCATAGGTATGATGCTGTTCGGAGTAGGACTTGCGCTTATACCTTTGAGTGTAAAATTTGTTAAAATAATCTGGCAAGCGACAAGAAGCGTCTTTGGCTGGGTTAAGAGCCTGTTTTCGGGCAGAGGTAACGCCATATGAAAGGATTTTCAAAAATGATTGTTGCAGGCGTGACGATTTTCATAATAGGGCTTATAATTATGCTGGTGTTTATGAGCTTGAACGGCTGGACGGTAAACGGAAACTTCGAGATGAAGGAATATACCTGCGAAAGCCAAGTGACCACGCTGAAATTCGACCTGTCGGCAGGTACGTTTGAAACGGTATATACCGACGACGACAAAATAACCGTAAGCTATCCCGAAAACCACGCCTTTACCACCGAATGCAACTACGATAACGGCACGTTGAAGATAACCAATAAACAAAAGCACTGGTACAATATGGTGTGGTTCGGAACTATGCCCAAAGCTACCATTAAAATTCCCAAAGGCACGGTTGTCAACCTCGATTTGGAGATAAGCGCAGGTAAAGTTATGCTTGACGAAGCAGTCTATGGCAATGTTAATATAGAGCTGAGCGCAGGCACCGTAAATATGAGCAAGTCAAGCTGCGAAAATTTTTACTGCACCATATCTGCCGGCTCGGTCATAATCGACAGTTTAAACTGCGACAACATTGACCTTGACGTAAGCGCCGGTATGTTTACGACACACAACACTGTTTGTCCGCAAATCAAAGCACAAGTTTCGGCAGGAAGCGCATACTTTTCGATTTTGGGAACAAAGTCGGACTATAACTTTTATATCGATAAGAGCGCAGGCTCGTGCAACGTTGAAAGCGACAGGGGCAACACCGACAAGACCATACGCGGCAACATTTCGGCAGGTTCGCTCGACTTTGATTTTTCAAATTGACAATTAAAGTTTAAAATGATAGAATACAACTGCAAGCTTAAAGTTTGCGGTTGTATTTTTTAATACGGAGCTACACAAATGAAGTTTGATTTCGACGCAAAATATTTCAATCCAGAACACGTTTTAGAGTGCGGTCAGGTATTCAGATTTTACCCGTTCGCCCAAGGATATATGCTGTTTACGGGGGAAAAAGCTTGCTATTTGCATTCGGACGGAATAAAGACCGTAGTCGAGTGCGACGACAGCGACTACTTTTACGATTATTTCGATTTAAACCGCGATTACGGCGAGGTAGTAAACCGCGCCAAGTCCCATAATATCCCCCTTTTATCAAAGAGTTGCGAACATTATAAAGGACTCAGGCTTTTAAACCAGAACAAGGAAGAAATGCTTTATTCCTTTATCATTTCGCAGAACAACAATATTCCGCGCATAAAGGGCATTATTTCGCGCATATGTGGGGGGTTAGGAGAAAAACGCGACTTCTTGGGAGAGGAATATTACACCTTTCCGTCGAGCGAAAAACTTGCCTCGGCAGGCAGAGAATTTTTCAAAAACGCAGGCTGCGGCTACAGAGATATATTTCTCGACGAAACGTCAAACCGCGTAAAGCGCGAGGGAATTTCCCACCTCGACAATCTGTCGACGCCGCAGCTCAAAGCCGCCCTTTTGACATATAAGGGCGTAGGGCCGAAAGTTGCCGACTGCGTGGCTCTGTTCGGGTTCGGCAAGCGCGACAGCTTCCCCGTAGATACCTGGATTGAAAAACTTTACAGAGAGGATTTTTCGGGCACGCTTACGGACAGAAATAAGATTTGCACATATTTTACCGACCTATTCGGAGAAGATTCCGGGTACATTCAACAGTATTTATTTTACGGAAAACGGCAAAACTTATAGTATGCCCGATTATTTTTCCCATTACATCTGCGCCGAAAAAATATTGGAACGGCTGGATAAACAGAGTAAATTACAGATAACCTCCACTCCCCTGTACCTTTTGGGTGCGCAAGGCGGAGATATTTTCTTTACTTACAACTATAAATTTTCAAAATCAAACATCGGCAGAAAACTGCACAATATGGACACTGTCGAGCTGTTTGAAAAGCTCTCGCTCGGGGACAAGTCCTACGCCGCAGGCTTTGCCGCGCATTACGCGCTCGACTGCACCCTGCATCCGGCGGTTTACGCTTTCGAAGCCGCGCACTCTTTCCCCTTCGCGCACCAAAAATTCGAAAACGACTTGGGGCTTTATATAAGCAAGTTTTATCAGGTTCGGCGCAGAATATTGCCGCGTGAAAGCATTTTGCCCTGTACTGCGGCAATCTATGACAGCATTAAAAGAATCGACCCCACCGTAACGGTAACGGGAATGGAACGCTGCCTTATACGCCACTTCAAATACACGCGTTACCTCTTCAACACAAAGAAGCAATCTTATAAATGCGGCTTCGACTACACCTCGCTTACGGGCGCGGTAGAGGACGCCATAGAGCTGGGCGTAAAAGCCGTGAAATGCGTTTTATCGGGGCATATTGAGGGGGCAATATTTGAAAAAGTGTTTTTACAGAGATAAATTTCAAACTATAATATAAACGGCGCAAGCTTAAATATGCTTGCGCCGTTTGCTATTTTTCAATCACTTTGTCGTCGAGTATTTTATCGTATATGCTTGCTTCGAGCAATTTTTTATAGAGTTCGTCCTCGCTTATTTCGTCCAAAAATTCCTCCCCGTAAATCTGCAAAACAAGATACCTGCTGTCGTCGACGAACTTCAACGCGTCCTTATACGTTGCGTTCTCTCCTAAAATTACATAGCGTATTTCCCTGCCTCTCTTCTTCTTTTTTGCGGCGAAATTTATTTTTTGCGCAGGTTTATCCCTTTCGAGCGCAGAACAAAGAAGCAACAGCGCAGCGGCAAGCAGCGAGTAATTTCTGAGCGCAAATACGAACACCAACACTATTGCAACTACGGCAAGAATGTTGACGGCACGCAGCACCAAGCTTGAAGTTTTTGCGCTGAAAAACTTGCGCAAAAGGCACTTTGCCACCCTTCCGCCGTCGAGCGGATAAGCAGGTAAAAGATTGAAAACCAGCATTGCCGCGCTTGCGTAAAACACCAAATCGGTATAGGCGTAGGTTTGCGGCACAAACCACCACAGCCCCGCGACGGCAACGCATATCACAAGGTTTACAAAGGGGCCCGAAATTGCAAGTTTAATTTCGTCGGTCGGAGAAATACCCTCGATATCGCATACCGCCGCCGCACCGAACGGCATAAGACTTATCTGCGTGCAGTCAAAGCCCAGCCGAGCCGCGCAAAATATATGACCGCACTCGTGCAGGAGTGCGGTCAACGCGCATATTATGAATATCGGCAGACCGCCGAACAGCGCAGACAAAAGCCCAACCGCCAGAAACAGCGGATGAATTTTTATTTTCACGAATTCCAGACGGGGACTTCATCCGTAAGCGTATAGCAGTCCAACAGAGTTTCTCCGTCGTACATGGACACGCTGACCTGCTTTTCTCCGTCAGAGTAAGCAAAGGGAATGTTTGACTCTACCTTGGTGCCGACGGGAGTGTAGACGTTTGAAAGACCCGTGATAACGCTTTTGAAGGTAGACGTGTGATTAATCTGAACGGTGTAAGTTCCGTCGTTTTGCGAAACCGAAGTCACCGTACCGTCGCAAATGGGATATACGCTGCTCTTTGCAGTGAAGCTTAAAACGCCGTTTTCGGAAACCGTAACTTCCGCGTCGGAAAGCTCGCTGACTACGGGGGAAAGTTTAAGGTCGCTGTATGTAGCCTCCGCTTCGGGCTGTTTGGGGTTTGCAATAGACGAGATAAAGGTATTTATCGCGCTTGTCGGCATAAAAAAGTTTGTCAGAAATATTGCAAGAGCCAACAGGCAAACCGCCGCAAGTTCGCAAATTATAATTCTGCTGCCCTTCCCGTCGGAAACTGCTCCCTTGTGCTTTTTTTCGGGCTTGGGAGGGTCGGAAACGTCCTCCGCATATGTGAAAGCGCCGATGCGCTCGTTTACGCTGTCAACGACCATATCTTTAAGTTCGTCCTGCGTGGGCTGTGTAGGTTTTTGCTTGCGCTTGAAAAAGCTCTTTTTCTTTACTACGTTTACCGTGCTTACGGGTATTTCAAGCATCTCGGCATAGTCTAATTCCTGATTCATAAGTTCCTCCGAATTTGTATTCTACCTTAGCTTATGAAGCGATAACGGCAATTAGAACATAATTTTTTATTTTTACATATAATGATTGCCCGACTTAAATTAAAAAGCGCCTGCTTGCGCAGGCGCTCTTTTTATTTAGTTGTTTTCACTGCCGCCGGGCATAGGTACGGTTATCATAAATCCGTTTTCACCGGCAACGACCTGGGGAAGCTTACCGTCCCAAGCGGACAAGTATTCTATATACTTCATATATTCCGCAATGTCCGCACCCGTATGAGTTTGGTCGTAGATTATCTCATAGGTGGTTTCAATCTCTACAGCTCCGTCCTCTCCCTCGACTTCATGTTCGGTGGAAGTAACCTCATAGCCGAGCATTCTTGCAATTTCAACGCTCTTCAACATAATGGAGCGAGCCTCCGCCTTAGCGACGGCAACCTGCGCGTCCGCCTCTGCCTGTGCCTTTGCGACAAGCGCCTTGGCCTCTTGCTGAGCTACGAAAAGCTGAGTTTCGGCTTGTTCCTTTTTCTTTTCATTTTCATACTGAGCCTGCAACTTTTCCTGCTGAGCCATCATTTTAGCCTCTACAGCCGCCTCGAACGCGTCCGAGAAAGTTATATCCGTCAAAACGGCGCTGTTGAAAGTAACAAAGTATTTATCCCCTATAGCCAACGAAATTTCGTTTTCGACCGTGGGAGAAATGTTGTTGCGCTCCTCTATAAGCTTTTCGGCTTGATACTGTGACAGCGTAGCTTTGGTGCGCTCGATTGCAACCGACTGAATTCTGTTGGTAAGCGCGGTAAGTCCGCCGTAAGTTACGGCAATGTCCTCAACTTTGTCCTGCCTGATTTGGAACTGAACGTCCATAGAAATGTCCATGGACTGCGCGTCGGAAGTGTAAGCGTCCATTCTTATTTCAAGCTGCTGAACCTTAGCGTCATACTCCTCGTAACTGCGCACAAGCCAGAAGTCGAAGTATGTACCGGGCCCCTCCACGTCGCAAATGACGCCCATTTGCTTTACAACGGCTACGTTGCCGGCTTCTACGGTGTGGAACGAACCGGGAATTAGAATAAGCATCAACGTTCCCACCGCTATGCAGGCTATAGACGCAGGGAACATACCCTTGCGCATAACTCTGCCCTTTCTGTAAGACAACGAGCAATAAGCC
This sequence comes from uncultured Christensenella sp., assembly GCA_910585685.1. GTDB lineage: Bacteria > Bacillota > Clostridia > Christensenellales > Borkfalkiaceae > Coproplasma. The sequence goes on along the minus strand of CAJUEO010000003.1, from coordinate 14,823 downwards.
ACCGTCAAACCACCGCCTACAATTAGTACAATAAACACAATTGCAGTAAGTACAGAATAAATCATTTTTTTACCTCTCTTAATAAAATATTATAAAGCGTCTTTCGACGTGCTTTAACAGTTTAATATTATTAAATAATAAAAACCCATAATAACCTTCGTTACTATGAGTCTCATTTTTTAAAACTAACCCGAGCGGACCTCTCCGCTGTACTGACGGGCGAGCTACACGAAAATACCGTGCAAATTACTCCCTCTTTAAATTACAGTATTATTTTATCACACAGTTTTCAATTTGTCAAGCAAAATCGATAATATTTTATCGATTATTTTTAATTGCTTCGGTAAGAGAAGCAAACTGCTCGGGAGAGAGCGTTTCTCCGCGCGCGCGCAAATCTATATTGCAGCTTGAAAGAATTTTTTGAGCAACTTCGCGCGAAAAACCGAATGTGTTTACAAGATTGTTTTCAAGCGTTTTACGGCGCGAGGCAAAGGCGGCGTGCACTACCTTTTTATATAGTTGCTCGTCCGAAACGGCTATTCTGCCGCGTTGAATAGTTAGCTTTACAACCGCGCTGTCCACGTTGGGTCTGGGCATAAACATTGTGCGCGGCACTTTTTTTATTATTTCCGCACTTGCAGAAAGCGCGATAGCCGCGGTAATTGCGCCGTAGTCGGGCGTATTTTCACGGGCGCACAGCCTAAGCGCAACTTCTTCCTGAACCATAACGGTAAGGCTTTTGCAGGTTTTGCCCTCTTCCAACAGCTTTGTTATAAGCGGCGTAGTGACGTAATATGGCAAATTTGCGATTACGCTGTATTCCCCTATTTCTTTTTCCAGCTCGGGCAAATTGACCTTTAAAAAATCTTTGAATACGACCTGCACGTTGTCAAGCCCCGAAAGCGTTGTTTCAAGCACGGGCTGCAAAGTTTTATCCACCTCGAACGCGACTACCCTGTTTACGCGTTCGGCAATTGCTCGGGTAAGCGTGCCGGCGCCGCAACCTATCTCCAAAACGGTATCACCGCGCTCCGCGCCCGACTGCGCCACAATAGACGCAAGTAAATTTTTATCGGTAATAAAGTTTTGCCCGAATTTCTTTTTAAAGCCGAACCCGTTTTCGGCAAGTACGCTCTTTAAATCCTTTTCCATATTTTGACTTACCTTTAAAAGTATAATATTATTATATCAAACAATACTATTTTTGTAAAGGAAATAATTCCTTTGCATACCGATGATGAAGAAGGCAGTTTATCCGACGGATAAACTGCCTTTGACTTTTTTTAAATTATAGTTTGCTGAAAAGTTCGTGTGCGTTGCGCCATATCGTATCCGACATTTCCTCGACGCAAACACCCTTTATTTCCGCCATATTAGCCGTTATTTCGGGTATATTCAGGGGTGTATTGGGAAATATGCCCTGTTGCGACTTGGGCGCAAGATAGGGGCTGTCGGTTTCGGTAAGCAGCTTTTTGAGGCTTATTCTTTCGATACTCTTCCTTGCGCGCTTAGAGCCTGAATAGGTGCTCATACCGCCGAACGAGAAGTACATACCCAGCTTTTCAAACAGCTCGGACATCTCTTTGGAATACGAATAACAGTGCATAAGTGCGCCGTACTTAATGAGCTGCGCGTTTTCTTTGAGAATATTGTAGGTATCCTCAGCCGCGTCGCGAGAATGAATTTCTACGGGTAAACGCAGCTCGTATGCAAGCTTTAACTGCGCTATAAACACCTGCTGTTGCAAAGTTTTGTCCGTGTCGGGGTAATGGTAATCCAGCCCGATCTCACCGATAGCTACGCACTTTTTGTTGTCGGCAAGCCGTGCAACGGCGTTTAAACACCCCTCGCTATAATCTTTAAGCTCGGTGGGATGAAAACCGGCGGTAAAATAGACTTTATCAAAGCTTTGAGAAAGCTTAAGCGCCTGTTCGCTGGACTTTAAATCCACGCCGCAGGTTATTACTTTTTCTACGCCCACACCGTCGAATTTAGCGATTAACCCCGATATATCCCCGAAATAATCCCCTTCGAGATGACAGTGAACGTCGATAAACCTCACGACAGAAGGCTCCCGTCGGGCACGTCTTTTTCGGGAGAAACAATGCAAAGCGTACCGTCGGGCGCTTCGGCGCAGACAATCATACCCTCGCTTTTAAGCCCCTTCATTTCACGCGGAGGAAGATTTGTAACCACAATTACGCGCTTACCCACCATTTCCTCGGGCGTATAGTGTTTTGCAATTCCCGACAGAACGGATATGCGCCTGTTGCCTATACTTACCGTTTCGTGCAGCAGCTTACTCTTTTTTACAGCCTCGCACGCGACAACCGTTCCAACGCGCATTTCAACCTTTGCGAAGTCGTCAATGCTTATCTCGGGCTTCTTATTCTCGTCGACGGGCGCGGCTTCCATTCTCTGTTTCTCCTCTATTTTTTCAATTGCCCCCCTGATATCCTCGAACTTAATGCGTTCAAACAGCGTTTGAGGGGTCGATGTAACGGTATATACGTCAGCCGTTTCAAGGCTTTCGAAATCCCTTTCCGTAGCGCCTATCTCGTTTAAAATTTTGTCTGCAGTCTGCGGCATAAAGGGCTTTAACAGGTTTGCGCCGACGTCGAGCGCGCGCAGGAGATTGTATAAAACGTTTGAAAGCCTGTCCCTCTTCTCCTCGTCCTTGGCAAGCAGCCAGGGTGTGGTTTCGTCAATATATTTGTTTGCCCTGCGGAACAGCGACCACAGACAGTCGAGCGCGTCGCACACCTTGTACTCGCTCATCTTTTCGGCTACCCTTTGATAGGTCGAGGAAATTATATCTTCAAAATCCCCGTCGGGTTGCTCGGTTGCACCCGTCTTTTCAGCCTTGCCGCCGAAGTATTGGTTTGTCATTGAAACGGTGCGCTTCACAAGGTTGCCCAGCGTATTCGCAAGGTCTGAATTTACCCTGTCGCAGATAAGCTCCCAGGTGATTATACCGTCGTCTGCGTATGGCATTTCGTGCAGAACGAAATAGCGCACAGCGTCCACTCCGAAAATATTTGCCAAATCGTCGGCATACAGAACGTTGCCCTTCGACTTTGACATCTTATCTCCGCCCTGTAAAAGCCAGGGGTGTCCCAGCACGCATTCAGGCAGTTCGAGCCCCAGCGCCATAAGAAAAATGGGCCAATAAATTGTGTGGAACCTTAAAATATCCTTGCCTATGACGTGTACGTTTGCAGGCCAAAGCTTATTAAATTGTACGTTGCTTGCCTCGGGGTCGTAACCTATGCCCGTAATATAGTTTGTAAGCGCGTCAAGCCAAACGTAGACGACGTGGCGCGAATCGAACTCCACGGGTACGCCCCACTTGAATGTCGAACGCGAAACGCACAAATCCTGCAATTTATGCTTTAATTTACCCCCGTCGAGGGCGGCTAAAAGCTCGCTGTCCGACTTGCCTATAAACTCGTCGGCAATAAGGAAATTGTTCATCATCTCGTTCTTTCTCGAAACTGGCTGAATAAACTTGGGGTGCGTCAGAATGTGCCTTACAAGCCTGTCCGCATACTTGCCCATTTTAAAGAAATACGCCTCTTCCTTGGCAGGTTTGACCTCCCTGCCGCAGTCGGGGCATTTGCCGTCTTTAAGCTGGCTTGCCGTCCAAAAGCTTTCGCACGGGGTGCAGTAAAGCCCCTCGTAAGAATCCTTGTAAATATCCCCCTGATTGTAGAGCTTTGTAAATATCTTTTGCACAGCCTTCTCGTGATAGTCGTCGGTAGTGCGTATAAATTTGTCGTAAGACACGTCCATAAGGTCCCAAAGCCGCTTTATTTCTCCTGCAACCTCGTCCACGAACTGCCTGCAAGTTACGCCCTTTTCGGCGGCTTTTTGCTCGACCTTCAAGCCGTGCTCGTCCGTTCCCGTCATAAAGAACACGTCATAGCCCTGCTTGCGCTTAAAGCGGCAAATAGCGTCCGAAAATATGCTTTCGTACGAGTTTCCGATATGCGGCTTGCCCGAAGTATATGTTATTGCGGTGGTAAGATAAAACTTTTCTTTCATTTCGATACCTGTACAAACTGTTATTCTTTTTAAGTATAGCACAGCGCCCAAAAAAAGTAAATAATTTTATTGCGTTTTGCGGCAAAGCAAACGGCATATTACTTACCTTATTATCATACATATACGAGTATGAACGTCATTTTTTGCGCAGTATTCTTTTTGTCGCTAATAGTTTTGACCGTGACCGCACCCGAAAAATTGCTGTCGTCACTGCTGTCCGGTGCGGAAAATTCGGCAAAAATGGCATTGACGCTATTCTGCATTTACGCCGTATGGATGGGTCTGTCCAACCTTGCGGAAAAGAGCGGACTTTCAAAATCGGCGGCCAGGGCGCTTACTCCGCTAACAAAAAAAATGTTTAAAACAAGCAACCCTGCCGCGCTTGAAAGCCTTGCAATGAATATGTCGTGCAACCTTTTGGGAATAGGCGGCGCGGCTACCCCCTACGCCGTAAAAGCCATAGCCGAGCTTGAAAAGGACAAAAACGACTGGGCGCAAAAACTGCTGTTTGTGATAAATGCAACCTCCATTCAGCTTTTGCCTACGACGGTTATCGCGCTTCGCGCAAGCGCAGGCAGCGCAAGTGCGTTCGATATATTTTTGCCATCACTGATATGCACCTGTATTTCGACGGCGCTTGCCGTTGCGCTTTATACTTTCGGGAGAAGGATATGGCGCTGATAATTCCCGTAGTATTTATTGTGGTTTTCGCGTTTGCGATATATAAAAAAGTAAAAATATACGACGAGTTTTCCGCCGGCGTAAAGGAAGCTGTCAACTTTACAATTTCGCTTATTCCCTGCCTTGCGGCAATTTTTATGATGTGCGAACTGTTTGAGGCTTCGGGGCTTGCCGACGGACTTACAAAACTTTTGTCCCCCGTGTTCGGCGTGCTGGGGATACCTCCGGAATTGACTAAGTTGGTACTTATAAAGCCCTTTTCGGGTAGCGGCTCGCTTGCCTACCTTGACGAAATTATTAAAAACTACGGTGCTGACAGCTATATTGCGCGCTGCGCGTGCGTATGCTTCGGCTCGTCGGAAACGGTGTTCTATATTTCCGCGGTATATTTTGCAGGTATGAAAAACAAGAAACTTGCAATGCCCATCGCGGTAGTTCTCATATCCACGCTTGTCACAACAATTTTTGCTTGCCTCATTTGCAGAGTAATTTAAATATTAATATTCAAAAACAGAAACGGCGCAAACCGGAGTTTGCGCCGCCTCTATATGATAAGGGGGAAAATGATGAGCAATTTTTGTAAACCTTGTTGCTGTTTACATTTATGATTATATATGCTTTAAATTTATTTTTCAACAATTTTTTTATATTTTTTTTAATTTAATAATATATAAATATTTCACACAAATTTTGAAAAATATTAACAACTCTGCATAATATCAAATTATTGACGCATAAATCATAAGTTAATGTATAATTATACGCCAACTTGTATTTTTTTGATAATTTCGCACAAAGCGGAAATTGTAGTTTCAACTTCCTGCATAGTGTTATAATTGCCGAAGCTGAACCTTATCGACGACTTTACTCGCGAGGGAGAAAGCCCCATTGCCTGCAACACATGCGAGGAATAGACCACCCCTGCGGAGCAAGCCGCGCCCGTCGAAACGCAAATACCTTTCAAATCCAAAAGGAAAAGTATCCTCTCGCCGTCGCAGCCCTCAAACGAAATATTTGCATGCGACGACAATATATCTCCGCCGCCGTTTATTTTTGCGCAGTCGATATTCGACAAAACACCGCTGACAAGCGCGTCGCGCAGCTTTTTAAGCTTTATATTGTGCTCTTCACGGCAGGCGCAAGCGCGGCTGTAAGCTTCAACCATACCGACAATTCCGGCAATATTCACGGTGCCTCCGCGAAAACCGCTCTCTTGCATACCGCCAGAAATAAGCCTGTCGACCTTACTGCCCTTCCTCAAATACAGCGCACCGACGCCTTTTGGCCCGTAAAACTTGTGCGAGGAAATACCCAGCCCGTCGCAAATGCTTGCGTCTATCTTGCGCGTACCGGCGGTCTGAACGCAGTCTATGTAGAAAAACACGCCTCTCTCTCTGCAAATTTTACCTATCTGTTCGACGGGCTGAACTACGCCCGTTTCGTTATTTGCCGCCATAACGCCGCAAAAAATCGTGTCGCTGCGAAGCGCTTTTTCAACGCTTTCGGGGGAAATTACGCCGTTTTCGTCGGGATAGACCAATATCAGCTCGAAGCCGTGTTTTTGCATATCCCGCGCGCTTTCGAGCATTGCGGGGTGCTCTATTGCGGACAGCACTATACTGCCCGTTTTATAGTGCGAGCACGCGCCCTTAATTGCGGTATTTCCGGCTTCGGTGCCGCCGGACACAAAATACAGCTCGTCGCTATTGCAGTTGATAAGACTTGCCATTTTATCGCGAGCGGCAATAAGCGCGCCGGCAGCCTCGCGACCTTTGGCGTGTTGCGACTGCGAGTTGCCGTAATTTTGAGTAAAATACGGCGTCATAACCTTTAAAACTTCATCGTCCAGCCTTGTGGACGCAGCGTTATCGAAATAAATCATTTTTTAATCGCCTAATTGCGCACACTCCGAATTATCGGCATTATCAAACGCCGATACAAGCGTACTTATAAATTTAAGCTGAGTATTCTTTGCCTCGTATTCCCTGCCCAGCTTAGACGAGGAATTTTTTTCGTTGCGTGAAACAAGCTTTGCACTGCTCCAAAACGCGCGCAGCGCAATTATAGTAGCCACAAAAAATGCGGCGGCAACGCCCAAAAATACAAAGAACAACACCATATTCGAGCCGTCCTTTTCAGCGTGCATAATTGTCGAAAAATAGGTGGCAAGAACGGCAAAAACCAACATCGGAATACCCGAAGCCGCAAGAAAAATTGCAGACTTGTCGCGTTTTTTTACAAAAGCCCGACGTCTTAACGCCTTTGCGCTGTTGTTCTTTTCGTTTAGCTCGGCTGTTTGACTTTGAAGTTCGGGTAAAATTTTTACTGCCTTTTCCAAAATGTCGGCATATTCCGCTTTATCCTGAGCAGAGGCAAAGGTTTTAAAGCCTTCGGCGGCTTCAAGCCCCTCCTCCGCGCGGTTCAAATTTGAAAAATCAGCCGTAAGAGCAACCGTTTTTAAAGCATATGCCTCGGCGTTTGCCCTGTCGAGCTGTAATATATTGTCGCAGACAAACACGCAGTCGTCAAACTTTTGCTCGCTGATCAACTGCTTTGCAAACACTGTGTTTTGAGAAATTTCATCAATTCTTTGCTGCTCCGCCTCCTGTTTTGCACGCTCGCGTGCGGCAAGCTGTTCGGGCGTCATTACCGCCGCTTCCTCGTCGTCCTCGCAAAGCTCGGGCACTTCGAACTCGATGCTTTCAACCTCTTCTTCGATTTCGGGAGAGGTATCTATAACCAGAACTTCCTCTCCGTCCTCGTTTATGCGTGTTTTGTATTTTCTGTCCTTGTCGTCGTCAATCAATCTCTCTTCTGCCATAAATGCAACTCCTTAAACTGTCTTTACTTGTAAGCACTCGCACTTGCCGCGATATCTGCTTTTAAAATAGGCGCAAAACTCGGGGCTTTCAAACAGCGCAAAAACGCAGCTACCCGACCCCGTCATAGTTACGCCGAGCGGTGAAAAACTTTCAAGCGCAGCATATGCCGCTAAAATTTCGGGATTCAAGGTTGCCGCCGGCTTTAACAGACTGTTGGAAAGCAAACTGCCCAGCCCCTGCAAGTCCCCCGATTTCAACGCTTCGACCGCCGCGCCCGTATTATGCAGGCTTGTCGGCATTGCGTCGTAAAGCTTATAGCACTCCGCCGTGCAAACTCCCTTTTCGGGAATAAGTAAAACCGCATAAAGCTTGCGCTTTAAACTAAGTTTTTCAACCCTTTCTCCGCGCCCCGTAAGCCGCGCAAAACCGCCCGACAGCATATAGCCCGTATCGCTGCCCAAACCGTCGGCAAGCCGTTTCAGCTCGGCGTCGCTACCCACGCCGTACAGCCGCGCCATACCCGTTAATACGCCCGAAATATCGGCGGACGAGCCGCCCAGTCCGGCGCCTACGGGAATGTTTTTATATATAACTATATCCGCGCCGTCGGTACCGAAGCAATTTATAAAACTTTCGGCGGCTTTTACCGCATTGTTTTGCTCATAGGGCAAAAGCTCGAGTCCGCGCCCGTGCATTTCTATATTGACAAGCTTATCCTTGCGCTTTTTAAGCTTGATTAAGTCGAAAATATCGACAGTGCATACAAGGCTGTCAAGCATATGAAATCCGCCCTCAACGCCCGTAATATCGAGCGTAAGATTTAGTTTTGCATAGGCCTTGACTTTTACCATAGAGCTATTATAGCATATTTTATACGGCAATACAATTATTTTTAAAGACAATTACTCCCCGTCGGACATTTTATCCGACGGGGAGAGGTATTAATTACAGTTTGAAATTACATATATTTCAGTCGCATTTGGGGCGGTATATAAGTATCCTTTCTTTGCCCGTCAAAGGGAAAGTGAGTTCGGGATTGGCGGCAGTAATGTTTTCGGGGCTCTCCGAAAGGCGCTTTGCCGTTTCCCACAGCCCGTCACCGCACTCGGGCACATATACGCTGACCGCACAGTCGCTCAATTTCTTTTTATCTCCCTCGGCAGCTTCGGTAACATATGTAATGCACCTCTTCTCTCCGTCGGCTGCGGTAATTTTAAGTTGAGCCTCGCACTCGCATTCTCCCTCGGCGCGCTGTCTTAAACTTACTCCGCACACGGCAACGTCAATTTCCGTACATTCGGAACTCAACCCAGAAAGCATAACTTCAAAGGGCAAATTGACTTCGGTGGCGCGCACTTCTCCACCCTGTTCATACAAAAGCGTAGCCGAAACGCTGCCCTCGATGCCGCCGCTTGTGCGTGCAAACTCGACGTTGGGCAACACTGCCGCAAGGAAAGCGCAGGTATAGTCAAGCTTAGCCTTGACCGCGCAAAGTCCGCTTACGCGTTCGGAATACACCTTTTCGTCGGTATCGATAAATATGCTCTCTTCGCTGCGTTTGAGGTTGAGCGCGCAGTCCTTTGAAAACGCGTCGGAAACGTAAGAAATTTCCTCTTCCTCATAGAACCTGCCGAAGAATGCAAGATTACAGTTAAAATCTACGCCGCACTTGCCTCTGTCCTCGTAAACCTTACAGTTGACCGTAACGTTCTTTACCTCTACGCGGCAGAACGTGCGCTGCGAGAACAATGCCTGTTCGCAGACAATTTCGCTTTTAAAGGGAATAACCCTGTCAAAGCAAACGGGCGCACCCTCGCGGATTGCGAGAAGGGACAGATATATTTCTCCGCTTATTTCAACGACGCCTGCGCGGACGTTGCAGTCCATAACAAGCGCGTGTGCGGAAGGCACTAACACGTCGTTTGCGGCACAGTCAAAGTCGTCGTCGACCTCGCTTTCTCCCGAAAAAGTAACGGGGGAATACAGCTTGCCGCTGTCCACCTTGCAAATAGCGCCGTCAAGCGAGGATAAATAGCTGCGCTGCGCGCTGTCGAACACGCTGATTTTGGCGTCAACCACCACCGCTACGACATAGCCCGAGCCGTCGCGTTTTAGCTGATATCTGACGCAGGAAAGAACGCAATCCCCCCTCTGCGAGGGAGCAAGCCGCTCATCGTCGACAAAATGCGAAAACTCGGCGCCGCGCTGAATGCGGCAAAGCTTGCCGTCCTCACCCGTGTACACGAGCGTAATTATAAGTCTGCCGCCGTAGTTTACCCTGCCCGACGACACTTCGCACGAGTTCAGAGAAACCTGCGGATATGCAGCGACGATTTCTCCGATAGCGTCCTGTGCGGAAAATTTTATTTCTACCATAGACTGCGTTGAAAGCTGCGCAACCTTATGCGTATAGGTACCCGTCTGGTACTGTGTGTTAATAGCCATATTATGCCTCCTCACGTTACAAGGTATAATATGCGCCGTGCAAAACAAATATGCCTTTATTTTGTCTGTTCGCTGAGCTTTACTCTGCCGCAGAGTATTTCGGAATAGGAATAAGCCGTTTTGCCCAAAAAGTTTTTATCAAACGGACTTACCGTAAACAGCGAGGGATAGATGCCGTTGACAACCGCGGGAAAAGTAACGTACTTATTTCTGCCGAGATTGAGCTTTACGGTGACGTCCTTGCCGCTGAGCGACTTGACCGCGTCTTTGATTGAATTGATTGTAAGATTTGCCTTTATCATACAATTATTTTTGCCAAAATTTGCTAAACTATTCACAGCCGCGCTTTTGCGCAAAAAATAAGCGGCTGTTGCACAACTTTTTGCAACAGCCGCTTGAATTTACTAAATTAATTAAAAATCGTCGTCCTCATCTTCATCGTCTTCGTCATCGTCGAACTCGTCGTCCTCCAAATCGGAAAGCGAGTCGACTTCATCCTCGTAAAAGTCGTCTGCTTCGGAGTACAGTTCCTCCTCTTCTTCATGGGCAAACTCCTCCTCGATTTCCTCCTGCAACTCCTCGGAAACGGTAAGGTCCTCGTCGTCGTCCTCTTCGAGGTAGTTTTTCCACTCTTCGTCGTTGTCGATGTCCACAACCTCGTCGTCCTCGTACTCTTGATTGGACTTACAGCTATCGCACATTTTTTCACCGGGGCGCATGTGATTTACGCCGCAGATAGGGCAAATTTCTCCCTGTTCGAGTTCGGCGTCAAGCTCTTCGAAATCCTCGTCCTCCAAATCGGCAAACTGAAGCTTGTTGCCCTTAATTTCCGCGATACATACGTCGCAGTACTCCTGTTTTTCGGAATCTATATAATTAAGCTCGCATCTCGGGCATTTGATATATTTTACCATTTTGTTCTCCGTAATATAAGAAACATTAATCGCTAACATTATATTAATATTCAGCGTATTTGTAAACTGTTTTTTTAAACTTTTTAAGCAATTTTTAAATTTTTTTTATTCCTGAATTATATTTGACAAAATTCTTTATTATATACAAAATCCCCCGATAAAATCAGGGGATTTCTCTATTTGTTTTGCAATTAAGCCTTATTCGTTGCCGTAAACGTCGATTGACTTATCGTCGGTAGTATCAACCTTGATACCCTTTTTCATCTGCGGCAGCTTTTTCTTTCTCTTGATAAGCACAATAGTAAGCACAACCGCGCCGCCGATAACCAGAAGCCCTATGACGCACATACCTATAATAAAGCAAATCTGTGCAGCGAGGTTAAGTCCGCCGTACCAGCCCAAATCTTCTTCAACGGGATATGCAACGAGATACGAAGTCTTTAAATTCTCACCGTAAGCTTCCTTGTCGGCGTCGTTCATAATTCCGAGCACGGAGTAGTAATACTCGCGCGTGTTTGCGTTTACGTCCTTGCCGTTTACCTTTTTAGTGTCGGTGTAGTCCTTCCACGCGTTGTCGGCGGAAGGATTAAGGAAAGCTTCGATCTCTTCAAACGTCTTTTGAGAATATACGGGGTCAGCCTCCTCGTCCTCTTCAAGCGCCTTTGCGTTGGTCACTTCGGCAAGCTCGTGAAGGTATTCCATATCCCCGTCATAGAAGGCATAATTGAGCGCATTTAACAAGTTTGCATATTTGTCGGAAGGATATTTTTCCGTATCGGTATAGCCTTCTATTATTTCTTTTATACCGTCATATTTTTCGTTGAGCGCACGGATATCCGCGTTGGTAAGATATCCGCCGTCCTTGTTCATATCGAACACCATAATGTAGTTATACGCCGTCATATTTGTCGTTGCGCTTGCAAACAGCAGATATCCGTCGATAAACTCGGGACGGTACCAGGTACTCGAAGAGTCCAAATCAAGAAGTTTAACGGGCGTATAGTTGGTATCCTCAACCTGCAAAGGCTCGTAATCGGCAATTGTGCCGGAATAGTCCACTCGGTAGATAGCAAGGTCGTTACCGCCTGTAACGGAGTAGTACAGTAAACTGTTTTCAACGTCGAGCGAAAGCAAAGTTGCGCTGCCCGACTTTACTACTTTGAAATAGTTTTCGTCGGAAATACCGGGCTTTTTGTCGTGTAAATGAAGCTTGCCGTCGTTGGATACCTTATTTATGGATATACCGCCGTCCGCCTCGGAGATAATTACGCCCTTAAACTCGTTATCTTCGAAAATATACTTGTAAGTGTCCGCGTTGGAACCGTCGGAAAGCAGCCTTGCCTCGGAAGAGGGGTTGCCCGATATTGGTGCGTAATTGCCGTCTTTAAGCGAGAAGAGGTAGTTGTTTTTGTTGTTTAACGTGCTTCTCGTATAGAACAGCATATCGTTTTGATAGTTCTTTAAGGCGTAAGTATAGCTGTCGAGATTCACCTCGTCACCGGGGTGGTTGAAAGGGGTTTTGCCCGTTGCGTTTACTTCCTTAGCGCCTACGCCGTCCAAAACAAGGGTACCGCAGTTGATATATCTGTCGTTTTCGTCGTCCCAGCCGACAATATTTTCCGACGACAGTTTGTCCTTAAACTTGTCCTCGGTCGCGTCAGCCGTTACCGTATAAATCTGATTGTAGCCCTCGTCGGACGAAGAGGTGTAGTTGTGCACCTTCATCGTATAATATACGCGAGGGTTGGTCTTGTCCTGCGCGTCGAAAAGCACGTTGTCAACGTTGTACGCAAGCAGGGTATCCTCTCCGCTCTTTGTGTTGTAAGAGTGCAGATTTGTTACGCCCGTGCTCTCTTCGAAGAGAGATTCGCTCGTTGCAACGTACATAAGATAAACCGTGTCGTCCATCTCCACGAACCTGTACTCGTACGAGGTCGAGGGGAACTGAACGTACGCATTTTTCATAGACTCGGTACCGTCGAGCTTGGTGCTCTTCATATCGAGGTAAGAGTTCTGAACTACGCCCTCGGAGTTCTTTGCCGTGGAAGGCGTGCCGTAATAGATATAGTCGCCGTAAATAAACAGACCTGCGTTATAATTCGATGAATACGCAATCTGCGGAACAACGACGTCGACGCTTGCATAATTGCGCTTTGCAAGGTTGTCCTTGGAAATACGGCATATAGTGCCCTTGACGGGCTTGCCGTAGTCGTTGACTGCGGTGTTACCCTCTATACCGTTGATAAAATAGAGGTAGTCCCCCTTAGTTACGGCAAAACCGCCGTTGCTTTCAGCGGCAGCTTCGGTAAACACTCCTTCGGTCGAAAGCGAGCCGTTTCCGTAGAAATTGCCGCAACCTGCAAGAAATGTTGATGTAACGACGGAAATTGCCGCCGTCGTTATGCATATAATTTTAGTAAAACGTTTACTCATAAACTACTCCGAACCGGAAATTCGATTTAATCATTGTTAATTATATACCAAACGGAGTTTTTAAGCAATAAAAAATGAGTTGATTTTAAAAAAAAAACAAATAAGGAGCAACTATTTGGAAAAATTTGCGCTTTTAAATTTACTTAAAGCACTTGAAACGCTTGCACCCAAGCAAAATAGCGGACAGAGCAGCGATAAAAATTTCGAAGAGACCAAACCGCCCGTACCGAACGCGCAGCAAAAACCAGACAGCGTACAAACTCTGGAGATACCAAACGTTATGGCAAGCGTGCTCGAACGGCACGAAGCTATTTCAAACAGAATAAAAAATAACCGCCGATAAACGGCGGTTATAAAACAGCGATTAAACGTCTGCGGTATCTCCGAACCTGACGGTGTCAGCCCAACCGAGGAAGAGTTCCACTCTGTCCTCTTTATACTTTGCCTCGCAGGCAAACTGAATAAGCCAGAACGAGTCAGCCTCGTACAGATGAGTTGTGGCAAGATAGAAAAAGTCCTTGCCGCTTACCGACCTTTCATATGTAAAGTACAGATAATCCTTTCCCTCTCTTGTATTAACTTCCGCATTTTTAATATTATTCATTGTAATTACAGCGTCTGTGTATTCGGAGAGAGTGGTAATATTTTCTGCTATTGCGTTTTTATAAGACTCTTTTAAGGCGGTTGCTATATTTCTTGCGCTTTCCCAATATGCCGTCTGACCGGCAAGCTCCTTTTCATAGAACTCGGTGGTAAGAGTAATGTGCATACCGGCCTTAGAAAAATTTTTTTCCTTTGCGCCGCAGCCCGTAATCCCCAAAATACACGCAACAACCAAAATCGCACTTATAAGTATTAAAATTTTCTTCTTCATATAAAAACCTGCTTATTAAGCGTTTTTAAAAATTCCAAGTCCCTTAGGTGCGCCCAAATAGAGGCAGTTTCCGTTTATGCTGCCGTTCTCCTTTGCGCTGTCGTAAAGCTTCGTGTCCTTGTTGCCGTCAGCGTCCTCAACGGTAAGGAAATTTTTAATTTCTCCTTCCGAGGGGAATTTTATTACTATACCGCTGGTTGCAACAGCACCTATTACTCCTTCACCGACGCAAAGAATAATTTCGTATTCATCGATTTTTTCGATTTGCTCTTCGGTAAAAGAACTAAGAAGTAATTTTGCCGTCTCGTTGTTAGTATCTATGGTTTTAACCGTGTAGCCTTCGTCCTCAAACGCCTTTTTAATGGAACCCGACTTGTCGCAACCTGCAAGCGTAAAGCAGAGAGTCAGCACCGTAATTAGTGCAATCAAAACAGTAAAAATTCTTTTTTTCAAAATTTTCTCCTTTAAGGGCGCGCCCTTATTTTTTATTTACTGCATTATATCACACAGTTTTCACTTTTGCAATAGCTAAAAGAAAATTTTTCCAATACAAATTGTAGAATTGTCAACTGATTGCAACAAAATAATTTAAAAAAATTTATCCACATAG
>CAJUEO010000002.1 GCA_910585685.1 uncultured Christensenella sp. | reverse complement strand
TGATGATTAGTGTCTATAAATGTTCCAAGATGATTTTCGTTTTAATTCGCAAATAATTCCACAAATTCTCATTTTGCCTTTACAATCTAAAAAAATTGGTATATAATGGTAACGTTTTAGTCAACATAACCATTATATAACGGTTATAAAAAAAAATAAAGCGTTTTAGGAGAAATTAATATGTCATTGCTTGATAAACTTAAAAAAGCCGGAAACGAGTTAATCGACGCGGTAAACGGCACACCGTCGCTGTTGCGTGAAATTAAAGAAAAAGCGTCAAAACGCAATAAAACCATAGTTTTGTGTGAGGGAGAGGACAAGCGCGTTATCGAAGCCGCCGCGCAGATTACCAAGGAGGGAATTGCAAAAATAGTCCTTATTGGTAATGCCGAAGAATGTAAAAAGGTTGCTCCCGAAGTTGATTTGACGGGGATTACGCTTATTGACCCTCTTACGTCCGAAAAAACTGCGGAATACGCAAATATGCTTTATGAGGCAAGAAAAGCCAAGGGTATGACTCGGGAGGAGGCAAACGAGCAGGTAAAAGACAGAACCATGTTCGGCGCATTAATGCTTAAAGCGGGGGATGTTGACGGATATGTTTCGGGCGCGTGCCATTCAACGGCAAACACACTTCGTCCCGGGTTACAGGTCGTAAAGACTGCACCCGGAATCAAGACCGTATCGAGCTGTTTTATAATGATTGCTCCCGACGGAAATAATGAATATAATCCTGACGGCGTAGCAATATTTGCCGACTGTGCTATAAACATCGAACCTACTGCGGAACAGCTTGCCGACATTGCGGTAACTTCCGCTAAGACGGCTCAGGACATCGCCGGAATAGTTCCCAAGGTTGCAATGCTTTCGTTCTCGACCAAGGGCAGCGGCAACGACGACAAGTTTACTCAAAGCGTTCCAAAGGTTCAAAGGGCAACCGAGCTTGCGAAAGCTGCGGCGCCTTATCTTGCGATTGACGGAGAATTTCAATTTGACGCGGCGGTTGCGCCCGAAGTCGGTCAGCTTAAAGCTCCCGGTTCAAAAGTTGCAGGTTGCGCAAATGTTTTCGTTTTCCCCAATATTAACGCAGGCAATATCGGCTATAAAATCGCGCAGCGTTTCGGCGGATATATGGCTATAGGTCCCGTATGTCAGGGTTTTGCTAAACCTTTAAACGACCTTTCGAGGGGCTGCAACGTGGACGACATTGTGGCAACGGTCGCAGTAACGGCTTTACAGGCAGATTAAATTATAAGAGGATATAAATATGAAAATTTTAGTTGTAAATGCAGGCAGTTCTTCGCTTAAATACCAACTTATCGATATGGAAACCGAAAAAGTTCTTGCAAAAGGCGGTTGCGAGAGAATAGGTATAAGAGGTTCTCTTTTAAAGGCAAAGGGAAACGGCGGAGAAAAGGTTTTTAAAGAAAATATGCCCAACCACAAGGTTGCAATCGAGCTGGTGCTTGACGCGCTTTTAGACGAAGAAATCGGCGTAATCAAGTCTATGGACGAGATTGACGCAGTTGGACACAGAATAGTTGCAAGCGGAGAGTATTTCAAAAAAACAACTCTCGTTACTCCCGAAGTAATCACTACTTTGGAAAAAACGTTCGAGCTTGCGCCTTTGCATAACCCTGCGGCGGCAACGGGTTTGAAGGCTTGCATAGAAGTTATGCCAAATACGCCTATGGCGTTAGTATTTGATACTTCTTTCCATTCCACGATGCCTGAAAAAGCTTATCTTTACGGAATAGATTACAACGATTATAAGGAGTTTGGCGTTAGAAAGTACGGTGCGCACGGCACGAGCCATAAGTTTGTAGCTGCCGAAGCCGCTAAATATCTCGGCAAAACTCCCGAAGAGCTTAAAATTGTTACTTGCCACCTCGGCAACGGTTCATCTATCAGCGCAGTCGACGGAGGAGTTTGCGTAGATACGTCTATGGGCTTTACTCCGCTTGCAGGCGTGCTTATGGGAACGCGTTCGGGAGATATAGACGCGTCGGCGGTTGAATTTCTTGCACGCAAGAAGGGGCTTAATCACTCGGATATGGTAACGTACCTCAATAAGAATTGCGGAGTTGCAGGTATTTCGGGCGTTTCAAGCGATTTCAGAGATTTGTGCGCAGGTGCAAAGAAAGGCAATGAAAGATGTCAGCTCGCGCTCGATATGTTTGCATATCAGGTAAAGAGATTTGTAGGAAGCTATGCCGCAGTAATGGGCGGACTTGACTGCATAGTGTTCACCGCAGGTATAGGTGAAAATACCCCCTGTGTGCGCGAAGACGTATGTAAGGGGCTTGAATTCCTCGGTGTGAAATTCAGCAGTAAGGCAAACAAGGCAAAGAACGACGGTTCAATCCGCGAAATATCAAAGGGCAATTCAAAAGTCAAAGTTCTTATAATCCCTACCAACGAAGAGCTTGTAATTGCTCGCGAAACAGCCGAACTTTTATAAAAATTTATATATCGTCTGCAAAAATAAGTTGACAAAGATTTTGGCTTATACTATAATTTTATAGTCAACTGAGATATGGAAATAGAAGTAAAAAAGTTAAACGCTCTAAAAAAGTACACGGGTAGTTTTGAATTTGACTATTTACCCGACTCTGATTTGAGTTTGGTACCTTTGAGCAATATCGACGGCAGAGTAAAAGTATTCGGCAATTACGAGATTTTTGACGATGACAGCGTTGAAGTAATCTTAAATATCGCATACAAACTTGTCGGAAAGTGTTCGTATTGTTTAAGCGACGCCGAGAAAGATGTAACTTTTACTTCGGAATTGCTTTTCGTACCTGAAGAGGACGATGAAAATTACTATTACGACGGAATTAAAATAAACTTGAAATCCGCCGTTGATGATGCAATACTTATCGGTCAACCGAGCATTTTGCTCTGCAAAGAGGACTGTAAAGGTATTGACATTCCTAAATAAAAAAAGAAGAGGTGTAAAGAAATGGCAGTACCTAAGGGAAAACAGTCCAAAAGCAGAACTAATAAGAGATTTGCAAACTACAAGGCAACGGCTCCTACACTTGTAGAGTGTCCTCATTGTCACGAATTGAAAGAGGCTCATAAGGTTTGCGGAAATTGCGGTTTCTACGATAAAGTCGAAGTAGTATCGCACGAAGAAAAGAAAGCTAACTAACAAACACACGGACTGCCTCGCGGCAGTCCGTAATTTTATAATGCGGAGGCTATAATGAAACATACCGATATAAAAATTTTGTTTTCGGATTCCGAAAAATTCAGGGATAAAAGCGTTACCGTCTGCGGCTGGGTAAGAACCTGGCGCGACTCGAAGAGTATTTCTTTTATAGAACTCAACGACGGTACCTGTCTTAGAAACGTACAGCTTGTAATCGAAAAGAATATTGTTGACGAAGCTTCGGTTAAGCCTGCGCTTGCCGTAGGCACGGCTCTGCAGATAACCGGCATATTTATTCCGTCCGAGAGAAACGGGTTTGAGATAAGCGTAAGGGAGATAACCGTGCTTGGCGAGTGCCCGGTGGATTTCCCCTTACAGAAAAAACACCATACGCTTGAATTTTTGAGAACTATTCCGCATTTGAGACCGCGCACGCGCTATTTCGAGGCAGTATTTGCCGTCAGAAACGAGCTTGCGTTCGCAATTCATAAATATTTTCACAAGCACGGCTACAAATATGTGCAGACGCCCATTCTTACGGGGAGCGATTGCGAGGGCGCGGGAGAAATGTTCCGCGTCACCACACATCCTTGGAATACTGCGTATAAGACGGAAGAGGAGTATTATGCAAACGACTTTTTCGGTGCAAAAGCTTCTTTAACAGTTTCAGGTCAGTTAGAGGGAGAAATTGCCGCAATGGGGCTTGGCAAAATTTATACTTTCGGACCTACATTCCGTGCCGAGCACAGCAATACCCCCCGTCATGCTGCAGAGTTTTGGCATATCGAGCCGGAAGTATGCTTCTGTGACTTAAATGAAATAATAGATATTGCCGAGGACTTTATAAAGTTTATTATAGGTGAAGTGCTTGAAAACTGCCCCGAAGAGCTTGCTTTCTTCAATGAAAGGGCTGAAAAAGGACTGATAGAAAAACTTCAGACGGTCATATCTAACGATTTTGTAAAAGTTACCTATACCGAAGCGGTTGAAATTCTTAAAAAATCGGGTAAGCAGTTCAATTTCCCCGTTGAATGGGGCAGCGACTTGCAGACCGAGCACGAAAAATATCTTACCGAAGAGTATTATAAAAAGCCCGTTTTCGTAACAGATTATCCCAAGGATATAAAATCTTTCTATATGAAGCAAAATTCGGACGGCAAGACGGTTGCCGCCACAGATTTGCTTGTTCCCGGTGTCGGGGAAATTATCGGTTGCAGCGAGCGTGAAGCGGATTTAAACAAGCTTAAAGAAGCTATGGTAAAGCGCAATATGCCGCTTGAAGCTTATACAGAATACCTCGATACGCGCAAATTCGGCAGCGTGCCTCATAGCGGTTTCGGGCTTGGATTCGAGCGCATTTTAATGTACGTCACCGGCGTTTCAAACATAAGAGATACGTTGCTTTATCCTCGCACTGTAGGTAGCCTTTAATTTTGTGGGTTTTACTCTATGAAAAACAAAATTTGTGTAATTTTTACGGGTGGAACTATCGGTTCGAAGATTAGCGGAGACACCGTCGATTTAAGGCAGGAAGAAAAGAGCTATTTAATTGAATTATACCGTAAAAGATATAATTCGAACGTCGTTTTCGATGAATTGCGCCCTTTGAATATATTAAGTGAAAACGTTCAGCCTTCCGACCTTGAAAAAATGGCAGACTGTGTTCGCGGAGTCGATAAGCAGGCTTATGACGGTATAATTGTCACTCACGGTACGGATACGCTTTCGTTTACTGCAAATTTATTCAGTCAGCTTTTCTGCGATATTAAAATTCCCATTGTATTTGTATCCGCGCTTTTTCCGCTTGACGACAGTCGAAGCAGAGGCGTCGAAAATTTTGCAAACGCAATTAATTTTATTAATAGTGTCGATTACGGCGGTGTTTTTGTCAGCTTTGAAAATCACGGAGAAAACTGCAAAATTCATCTCGCAAGCAGGTTAATTTCGGCAACGCAGATTGAGGGAAATTACGAAAGCATAATGGGCGTACATTACGGGGAGATTGTTGACGGAAAGTTTATATATAATATAAATGCTTATAATCCCACGCCCGAACAGTTGAGGCAAAACAGAGAGCCGTGTGCGGCACAAAAGCTCTGTATGGATATGGTAACAATTCAGGCGCACTCGCTGCTCAATTTTGACTTTTACCGATTTACAGAAGTAAAGCCCAAGGCAGTTATGGTTCAGCTATACCACAGCGGAACGGTATGCACCAAGGGTAAAGAGGCAAACTTCAATAACTTTCTTGAATATTGCAAGAGCTTGGGCATAGAGGTTGTAATTGCTCCAGTTGATAGTAGCGCACGAACTTACGGAAGTGCGCTCGGGCTTGTCGAAAAATGTACTACTGCTTACGACATAAGCTTCGAAATGGCAACAACAAAGGTTTTGCTTGCGCTTGGCTCGGGTATGAGCGTCGAAGAAGAGCTTGCAAAAAATCATTTTTTTGAAAAACTTCATTAATTTTTTTGAAATTACCTAATTCCTATTGACTTAATGGGAATTAGGTTTTATAATGTTACCAATAATATTTAAGAGGTAAATATTGAATAAATCATATGAAATAACGGGAATGACTTGTTCGGCTTGTTCTTCGGGTATCGAAAGGGTACTTTCAAAGATTGAGGGAATTTATTCTTGCGAAGTCAGCCTTATGGCTATGAGCATGACCGTTGAATTTGACGAAAAACTCGTATCCGAACAAACAATTTTCGACGCGGTTAAGTCGCTCGGTTACGGAATCTTTAACGAAGGTGAGAAGCCGATAGCAGAGGAAAAGAGCAAGGATAGGCAATTATTTATTCGCTTTATTATATCTGTCTGTCTGCTTGTTCCGTTGATGTACGTTTCAATGGGGCATATGTTCGGAGCGCCCGTACCGCCTTTTCTAAATCCTCACGAGGGCAATTCAAGGTGGTTTGCTCTGTATCAGGCAATATTGGCGGCGGTAATTATAGGCGTAAATTATTCCTTTTTTAAAAACGGAGTCATAGCGGTTTT
This sequence comes from uncultured Christensenella sp., assembly GCA_910585685.1. Classification (GTDB taxonomy): domain Bacteria; phylum Bacillota; class Clostridia; order Christensenellales; family Borkfalkiaceae; genus Coproplasma. The sequence continues at coordinate 156,475 of CAJUEO010000002.1, read as the reverse complement.
CAAGCGCGTGCCTAATATGGATACGCTCGTTGCGCTCGGTTCGGGAGTTTCGTTCATATATTCGGTAGTTTTGACGGTATTTATATTCGTCGGTATGGACGAAGTTCAAAATGCCATGAACTTGCATTTCGAATCGGCGGCTATGATTTTGGCGCTTGTAACCGTAGGAAAATGGCTGGAAGAAAAGTCGAAAAAGAAGACCGGCTCTGAAATTGAAAAATTATTAAAGTTAGCGCCCGATACCGTAACTGTTGAAGTTGACGGCGTGCAAAAACAAATTTCTGTTAAAGACGTGAAAGTAGGAGATATTCTTGTTGTAAAGCAGGGAGAATATATCCCTGTGGACGGCGTGATTATAGACGGTAGCTCATTTGTAGATAAATGCGCCGTTACGGGAGAGAGCTTGCCCGTGGAGGTTTCGACAGGTGATTTTGTCACTACCGCTGCGGTTGTTAAGAGCGGAGTTATAAAGATGCGTGCCGAGCGTGTCGGTGCGGAAACTACTCTCTCCAAAATAATAAAAATGGTAAAAGAGGCAGGCGCAAGCAAAGCGCCCATTCAAAAATTTGCAGATAAAGTTGCCGGAATATTTGTGCCCATTGTGGTAATTATTGCAATAGCCACATTTTTAATATGGCTGGCTGTTGACGGCGGCTTTAAACCCGAGCATTGCGTAACTTACGCCATAAGCGTGCTTGTTGTCTCTTGCCCGTGCGCGTTGGGGCTTGCAACACCCGTTGCCATAATGACGGCAACAGGCAAGGGCGCTTCGCTCGGAATTTTATATAAAGACGCCGAAAGCTTGCAAAAAGTGTGCGACTTAAACTCGGTTCTTCTCGATAAAACGGCTACGATCACCGAGGGGAAGCCAAAAGTTACCGACGTAGAAACATTCGGTTGCGACAGAGATTGGGCGTTAAAGCTTGCCTGCGGCATTGAACAAAATTCAAATCATCCGCTTGCAAAATGCGTAGTTGAATACGTTCGAGACGGGTTTGAAATTAGCGGATTTGAATATATAGTAGGTAAAGGCGCAGTTGCGCAATATGACGGTACAAAGTATTATTTAGGCAATACCAAGCTTTTAGGCGGTATAAAAATTCCCGATAACGTAAAAAATTTGGCTGCAAGCTTTTCTGAAAGCGGTAAAACCGTAATATATCTTGCTTCTGAAAAAGCTGTAATGTGTTTGATTGCGATTGCCGATACTGTAAAGGAAGGCAGCGCCGAGGCGATAAAATTATTAAAAGCTCGAAATATCAGGCTTGCAATGCTTACGGGAGATGAAAGCAAGACTGCGCAGGCCGTTGCAAATCTTGTAGGTATTCAAGAGTTCGTTGCAGAAGTTATGCCGGAGGATAAGCTAAAAGCCGTTCAAAACGTGCAGACGGTCGGTGGAAAGGTTGCTATGGTAGGTGACGGAATAAACGACTCACCTGCGTTAAAGCAAGCCGACGTCGGCGTGGCAATGGGTAACGGTACCGACGTTGCGATTGACTCGGCGGATATTGTGCTTGTAAGCGAAGATTTGAGAACGCTCGATACAATGTTTGATTTAAGCAGAGTAACGGTTTTAAACATTAAAGAAAATTTGTTTTGGGCGTTTTTCTATAACGTAATAATGATACCCGTAGCTGCAGGTGCATTTACGGCATTGAATTTTGTGTTTAATCCAATGATAGCCGCAGCTTGTATGAGTTTGTCGTCACTGTTTGTAGTCGGCAACGCATTGAGACTGTTACTGTATAAAAATAAAAAACTTATAAAGGGAGATATAATAATGAAAAAGACTGTAAATATCGAGGGAATGTGCTGCGCTCATTGCGCTAAGCGAGTGGAAGATAAGCTTGCAACGGCGCAAAACGTTATATCCGTCGACGTAAAGCTCAAAAAAAATATTGCGGTTATCAGAAGCCGTGAAGAGGTCAGCGACGACGAAATTAAGGCTCTTATAACTGACGCCGGCTATAAAGTTGTGTCTATAGAAGCAAAGTGACAAACAAAGACATTTTGTGACAATATATATTATTGTAACGCATTGACATATCAGCATACGGGGCTTTATAATTATTACGGAGGTAGCGTGATGACTGATACAATGCTTTTAGACAGACGAACAAAAGATTTGGTTTTGGAATATGTGCCTGAGGGCGATGTTCTTGACAGTATAGTTTGCTTTTTTTCTATTTTTGCAGACCCGACGAGGGTGAGAATGTTGTCTGCTCTTGCAATTTCGGAAATGTGCGTTACAGATTTATCGCGCGTACTTGAAATTAACCAGACGACCATTTCACACCAATTGCGGCTGTTGAAAAATCTGGGAATTGTAAAGAGCGAAAGACAGGGAAAAATAATTTTTTACAGTTTGGTAAACGATACCGTAAACGACGTAATGTTAAAAGGTGTTGAATTTTTAGGTTGTTAGAAAAAATCTTGCCGCTATTGGCAAGATTTTTATTTTTAAGATTGCAAATAATACGGTAATATGTTATAATTAAAAATAGTTGTATGGACGTAATAAAGGAAAAATTAAAACTTTTACCCGATAATCCCGGGGTCTATATTATGCTTGACAAGTATGGCAACGTCATATATGTCGGCAAAGCGCGCGTGCTTAAAAACAGGGTCAGGCAGTATTTTCACAATACGCCGAAACCCGAAAAAGTTATGAAAATGGTTGAAAATATATGTGATTTCAACTATATAATAACTAATTCCGAAATTGATGCGCTTGCGCTTGAAAATAATTTAATAAAAAAATATAAGCCCAAATACAACATTTTGTTAAAGGACGACAAAACTTATCCGTATATAAAAATAGATATGCGCGACGAGTATCCCAATTTTAGTATTACGCGAAAAATAAGAAAAGACGGCTGTAAATATTTCGGGCCTTATATGGGTGGGATTAATTGTAAGGATATACTCGATACCTTACAGCTTACCTTTTGCATAAGGCTGTGCCATACTAAAATTACAGGCAATAAACGCGAATGTTTGAATTATCATATAGGCAGATGTCTTGCGCCATGCGCAGGTAAAACAAATCGCGAGGAGTATGTTTCAAGAGTTAAAAAAGCGATAAGCTTTCTCGACGGCAACTATAAAGAGGCGGAAACGTTGCTAAAAAATAAAATGTTTTACGCGGCTGAAAACGAAAATTTCGAACTTGCTCTCGACTATAAAACCAAGCTTGAAATGCTTTCAAAGCTTGAATCCAAACGTATTACGGCATTAAATCGTGACATTGACGCCGATATTATAGCATATGCTTCGAATAATTTGTACTCAGCCGTCAACATACTTGTTACGAGAAAGGGAATAATGCAGGGCGGCAACAGCTTTGCGCTCGATGAAGCGCATATGAGCGACGGGGAGGCTTTGACAAGCTTTATTACGCAGTATTATCAAAATCACGAAATCCCTGCCGAAATTATTCTTGAAGAATTTTGTGAAAAGGAACTGTTGCAAAACTATTTTAAAGAAAGATTTGACAAAAATGTTGAAATTACCGCGACAAAACAGGGGGACAAGCTCAAACTTCTATTAATGGCGCGAAAAAACGCTCAGGAGTTTTTGGAAAAGTCGGTCGATAAAATTAAGCACAAGGACGATATGACAATAAATGCTTGCAAACGCTTGCAAGAGCTGTTGTCTTTAAAGGCATATCCGCGCAGAATCGAGTGCTATGATATTTCAAATATAAGCGGAGTGGACAAAGTCGGTTCAATGGTTGTATTTATAGACGGAGAAGCCGACCGCAGCAGTTACCGCAGGTTCAGAATAAAGACCGTAGAGGGTGCTAACGACTTTGCTTCGTTGCAGGAAGTATTGACAAGAAGGCTTGATAAACTTAAAACAGAGGAAGAAAAGTTTCCTATGCCCGATTTGATTATCATTGACGGTGGAAAAGGGCAGCTTTCGTCGGTTGAGAAAATTTTTCAAGAGAAGGGCGTTACAGACATTGAGCTTGTGTCGCTTGCTAAAAGAGAAGAAGAAATTTTTACTTTAAACTCAAGCGAAAGCGTCAAAATACCTCATCGCGACTATTCCTTAAAAATGGTTCAAAGAATACGCGACGAGGCGCATAGGTTTGCTATAACTTATTTTAGAAACATTCATTCAAAACGCAATTTAAGCAGCGTGTTGTCCGAAATTGACGGCATAGGAAAGGTAAGAAGAATGGCGTTGCTCGATAAATTCGGCACGCTTGACGGAATTATGAACGCCGACATAAATGCCATTGCCGAAATAGACGGAATATCTCTTGCGCTTGCCGCTAAAATTAAGACCTATTTACAGGAAAACTTATGAAAGAAATAAACTATAAACTTATCGTTTCTGACTTTGACGGGACATTGATTGACGACAATCAACGTATTCCCCAAAAAGTTATAGAAGCCATAAATGAATATGTTGAATGCGGAGGCATTTTTGCCGTCTGTACGGGAAGAATGCTTTGCTCGATATTGCCGCGCGTTCGCGAGTTGGGCTTAAAAGGGCTTGTAATTGCAAATCAGGGCTGTGTTATTGCAGATATAGAGAGCGGCGAAATAATAAAAGATATATCGCTTGACTGTTCGGACGCCTTTGAAATATGTAGAAATATCGAGGAACTCGGTCGCTACATTAATATTTATTGCGGAGACAAGATATATACGGACATTCCCAAAGATAACGATTACTTGCAGGTATATGAGCGCATTATAGGCGTGCAAACAACTTTTGTTGAAGGTAAAATTTCGCAGTTTGTTTTAAATAATTCGCTTGACTGCCATAAAGTAAGCTGCCTTGTTGCGCCAAACGAGCGCAACGAGCTATATTCAGAACTAATAAATAGGCTTGGTTCACGCTTTGATATAACTTGCAGTGCAAAGGTACTTGTTGAAGTTTCACCCATAAACGAAACAAAAGGTGAAGCGGTAAAATTCCTTTGTAAACATTTTAATATTGGCATTGAACATTGTATAGCCGTGGGAGATAATTTAAACGACTTATCCATGATTAAAGTTGCAGGTCTCGGTATAGCCGTAGGCAATGCCGACGAGCAGTTGAAAGAACATGCACGCTTTATTTCAGATACAAATAATGACGGAGCAATAGCACAAATAATAAAAAAGTATGGGTTTGCGTAGTACTATGTCTGAAATATTAGCCCCTGTCGGAGATAAAAGCAGTTTAATTGCGGCTGTAAATGCCGGTGCGAATGCCGTTTACTTGGGGCTTAAACAATATTCTGCAAGAAGCTCTGCCGAAAACTTTGACTTTGAAAGCTTTTCAGAGGCAGCGGCATACTGTCATGCTTTCGGCGTTAAAGTTTATGTAGCAATGAATACGCTTGTTAAAGACAGTGAGGTGGACGAGTTTTTGCAAACTGCACTTTCTGCTTGGAATTTGGGTGCGGACGCGTTTATTGTTTCGGACGTCTTTTTGGGCAAATTTATTAAAGATAATTTTCCGGAAATTGTTCTTCATTTATCTACGCAGGCAGGTATTTGTAACGTTTATGGCGCAAAATTTGCAAAGAAAATGGGTTTTTCGCGCGTTATTTTGGCTCGAGAAACTGATATTTCGGATATAAAGGCTATTGCGGAAATAATTGAAACCGAAGTTTTTGTACAGGGCGCGCTTTGCACCTGTTTTTCTGGGCAATGTTATATGTCGTCGTTTGGCGGCGGTAATAGCGGTAATCGTGGAAGGTGTAAACAGCCCTGCAGAAAGCGTTACTCGATAGATAGAGAGGGATTTGAGGATTTATCATATAAATTGTCGCTTTCCGACTTATCCGTCGGGGAAAATATAGAAAAATTGCTGGATTGCGGTGTTGTTTCGTTCAAAATCGAGGGTAGAATGCGCCGCGCGGAATATGTATCAGCTGCGGTAAAATATTACCGCGCTATTTTAGACGGCAAACCTCAAAAAAACGATTTGAGCGACTTAAAGCGCACTTATAATCGTGGGAATTATACAAAGGGCCTTGCCTGGGGGCAGGATAAAAGCTTTTTATCTTCTGCAGTTCAGGGACATATAGGTGAATATGTCGGCGCCGTCAAGGTTTCAAATGGCAAATACATTTGCGAGAGTAATCAAAATTTTGTTGTAGGAGACTACTTTAAGGTTCTGCGCGAAGGAAAAGAAGTCGGGGGTGCGAAATTTTTAAATAAAATCGGGTCGAATATCGTTGTTTCTTCAGCAACACGTTTAAAAAACGGGGATAAACTTTTTGTTACGACTGATACGGCTTTAAATGCTCGGCTGTTGAACAAAAAACGGCTCATTTCATTGACGGTTTCCGCGCGGTTTATGGTGGGTGAAAAGGCGCAAGTTACAGTAAACGGAAAAAATTACTTCGGAACAGTTGAGCTTTCCGAATCATTAAATAGACCGTTGAACAAAAATGATTACGAAAATTGTTTTAAAAAGGTAGATAAATACCCGTTTACTGTTAAATTTACGCAATTTGAAACTGATGGGGTATTTGTTCCCGTATCCGAACTCAATGCTCTGCGCCGCCAAATTTATAACGATTATTGGCTGAATATTTCGCAAAATCACAACAAAAGCTACAATCCGCATTATACTCTGCCGCAAGTTTGCGAGCAAAATAACGAAAAAATTGCAGCAATTTGTACAACTTTTGACGGAATTGCCTGTGATATTGCTATTTTAAAGCTCGAAAGTTCAGACGAAAATATTTCGGCGCTGACTGAAAATTTCAACGGAGAAAAATATATATATTTGCCGCCTTATTTGACAGGTTCGGAAATAGAAAGACTTTTTCCTTTAATCAAGAATTTCGACGGTATATATTGCGAAGGGATATACGGGTTTGAGCTTGCAGAGGAATTGAATACCCGTCTTTTTGTCGGTACGGGCTTAAATATTTCTAACCGAGTCGACTTAAATTACTGTCAAGCGAACTATATTTGTCTTTCCAAAGAGTTGACGGAAACCGAAATTAAAAGTTTAAAAACTCAAAAAACTTTTTATTTGAGTAGCGGTAATATTAAAGTTATGGATTTAATATATTGTCCGTTCGGTAAAAAGTGTAAAACTTGCGATAAACGCGGAAAATATGTTTTGACCGATGAAAACGGCAGAAGATTTCCGTTACGCAGATATTCTTTTGGAGAATGCCGTTTTGAAGTGTTTAACTGTGCGGATTTGGCAAACGGAGGGTGCGGCACGGGAATATTGTGCGACTGCACGTTGCTTGACGGCAAAGCTATAACTAAAGTTTGCAAATCGGTTGACGATTTGCGCACTGTTTTAAAAAATTATACCAAGGGACACGGCACTTCTCCTGTCGTTTAAAATCAAAGTATGGATAATAGGAGTCTTGAAAAGCTTGAACTCAATAAAATTTTGTCGGCGGTTTCCGAATATTGCTCGTTGGATAGCGGAAAGGCGCTTATTTTGGGTTGTCAACCTTCAAAAGACTTAAAAGAAGTAAGGCAACGACTTGATTTTACAAAAGAGTGCGACAAGTTATTGTATAATTACGGAATAAATAAGGTTGAAAATTTCGGAAATGTAGACAACGAGCTCGTGCGTGCTAATAAGGGTTCGGTTTTGACCTGCGCAGAGCTTTTGGATATAGCCGCGCTTTTAAGGTCGTCGAGAAATATCTATATTTCGATAACAAAAATCGACGACGAAGAACTTGTTTTAATGCGTTCTTTGGTTAAAGATATCTATTTTGACGAAAATTTGGAACGCGACATAGTCGATAAAATTATTTCGGTGGATACATTAAGCGATAATGCAAGCGATAAACTTTTGAGTATCCGCAACAGAATTAAAAATCTAAATTCAAGAATCAGGGAAAAACTTTCAGAGTACTCATTCGGTAAAGACAGCGAGTTTTTGCAGGACGGCGTTGTCACTATGCGAAACGACAGGTATGTTATACCTGTCAAAGCCGAACATAAAAATCACGTCAAGGGCTTTGTTCACGATCGTTCAAAGACGGGCGCAACTTTTTTTATAGAGCCTGAGTATATTCTTGAACTCAACAATGAACTTATTGCGCTATATATAGACGAACGCGAAGAGGTTGAAGCAATTTTAAAATCACTTTCAAAGCGCGTCGGAGATATGTGCGCGCAATTAACAGTAAATATGCAAAAGCTCGCGTATATCGACAGTTTATTTGCCCGTGCCGAATACGGATATGTGCATAAATGCTTGATGCCGAAGGTAAACGATAGGGGCTATATCAATATTATCAAGGGCAGACACCCGTTGATAGTTCGCGATAAAGTTGTCCCTGTTTCATTAGAGCTCGGCTCATCTTATAATTATTTGCTATTGAGCGGAGCAAATACGGGCGGTAAAACGGTAACGCTTAAAATGACGGGGCTGTTTTGCCTTATGGCGGCATGCGGACTGTTTATTAGTGCAGCGGAGGGGAGTTCGGTAGCCGTGTTTGACGGAATATTCTGTGATATCGGTGACAGCCAAAGTATAGAGGAAAGCTTATCTACGTTTTCTTCACATATTACGAATATAATAGATATTTGCAACCGCGCCGCAAAAAATTGTCTTATTTTAATTGATGAGCTTGGCGGAGGAACAAACCCTGACGAGGGACAGGCTCTTGCAAAGGCTGTCGTCAAACATTTAATTGATTGCGGCTCCAAGGGCATTGTTACAACTCATTTTACTTCGCTTAAAGAGTTTGCCTATACTGTCGGCGGCATTGAAAATGCGAGTATGGAGTTTGATTCCGATACGTTAAAGCCGCTTTACCGCATAAAAATAGGTTTACCCGGCGCAAGCTGCGCTCTCGCAATTGCGCGGAGGCTGGGTATGAGCAGTGATATACTCCAACAAGCCGATCTGTATCTTTCAGACGGGGCTCGTAGTTTTGAAAACGTGGTTCGTCGAGCAGAAGAAAGCAGAATAGAGGCGGAAAGAAAGCTTGCCGAAATTTCGCAAATCGAGCGTGAATGGAAGGAAAAGCTTGATAAAGTAAACGCACAAATTACCGAACTCAATAGAGAAAAGGAAAAAATCAACCGTTCCGCACGCACCGAAAGCAGGCGTATTATTGCCGACAGAACGGAAAAAGCGGAAGAGATGCTTGCTGAAATAGAACAGATTTTCAAAAAGGAAACGCTTACAGAAGCGGATCTTATTGCCGCGCGCACGCTTAAAAATAAACTCGAGCATAGTGCCTTTGAAGAAGAGGGTGACAAAAAAAAGGTTGTAGATTATTGCGCTGCAACTCAGAGCAATATAAAAGTCGGAATAACAGTTTTTGTAAAGCCGATGGAAAGCAAGGGAACGGTCACTGCGTTTAACGAGAAAAAGGGTGAGGCGGAAGTTGTGTGCGGAAGCTTAAAAATGCACTTAAAATTAAGCGACTTGCTGATAGTCGGCAACGAAAACTCCGCGCCTAAGAAAATAAAAGTTGTTAAGCAAATGCCAAAATCTTTGCCCGTGCTTGAAATTAACGTTTTGGGACTGACCGTGCCCGAGGCTATAATAGAAGTGGATAATTTTATCGACAGGGCGGTTATGGACAACCTTGAAGAGATAAAAGTTATACACGGTGTGGGTACCGGCAAGTTGAGAACGGCTATTGCCGAACACCTGAAACGGCACAGGCGCGTGGAGAGTTTCAGACTCGGAAAATACGGTGAAGGTGAAACGGGCGTTACATTTATAAAGTTGAGATAGTCAAGTTAGTCATACTCGCGTAATATTATATTAATAGTAATATTATTTTGGGGTAAACTAATTGAAAAGCAAACTTTTTACAATTTTAACTAACTTGGCGTTGATGGTTGTTGTTCTTGCCGTGTCGATTGTCGGCTATTACAGCGGCAACGCAACAGCAGTAATCTACGAAAATCCCAATTTGTTTGCGAGCGGCAACAATGAAAACGACGAAGTGGGATTAACGTTTAATATCTACGAAAGCAGTGAAAACGTATTAAAAATACTCGATATTCTCGACGAATTCGAGGCAAAAGCCACGTTTTTTATCGGTGGGAGCTGGGCTGACGACAATGTTGACTGCGTGCGCGAAATTTATAATCGCGGACACGAAATCGGCAGCCACGGTTATTTCCATAAGGATCATTCAAAGATGTCATATGACGCAAATTTGGAGGAAATACGCCCCAGCGTAAAGCTGTTGGAAATGATTTGCGGTAAAAAAGTTGAGCTGTTTGCACCGCCGTCGGGAGCGTATAACGACAATACTTTGGCGGCTTGCGCTTCGCTTGGAATGAAAGTAATAATGTGGTCGCGCGACACCATCGATTGGAGAGATAAAGACGTAAGCGTTTTGATACAGCGAGCAACTAAAAATTTAAAATCGGGAGAATTTATACTAATGCACCCCAAGGCGCAGACAGTTGAGGCTTTGCCCGAAATATTAAAATACATAGGAGAAAACGGACTGAAAACCGCCGTTATTTCCCAAATTTTAGGAGAACAATGATACACTATAAAAAACTATCGAACGGTTTACAACTTGTAGTCAATCAAATGACCGGTCTTTTGTCGGTTACTATGGGTATTCTCGTACACACGGGTGCTTGCGTAGAAACCGATAAAGAGGACGGCATTTCGCATTTTATAGAACATATGATGTTCAAAGGTACGAAAAAACGCACTTCTTTTCAAATTTCGGACGAAATGGACAGAATAGGTGCGCAAATGAACGCTTTTACAGGTAAAGACCTTACTTGCTATTACGCCAAATCGACGACAAATCACGCTGCGGAAGCATTTGAAATACTTGCCGATATTTTTCTTGAAAGTACCTTCCCCGAAGAAGAAATGGTCAAGGAAAAGGGCGTTATAATCGAAGAAATCAATATGAACGAGGATACTCCCGACGATTTGTGCCTCGACCTGTTGTCACGCGCTTTCTACGGTGAGCGCGGCTACGGCAGGAATATTTTAGGCCCCAAAGCCAACGTTTCGGGATTTACGAAGAGCGACGTCAGCGATTATATGTCAAAGCACTATGTTCCCGACAATATAGTAATTTCGATGGCGGGAAACATCGACGTAAAGCTTGCCGAAGAGCTTGTGGACAAGTACTTTTCCAAGATTGAAAACAGATGCTGTAAACGCGGCAAAATAGATGTCAATCTTGCAGGCGGTTCGCTTTTAAAGCGTAAAGAGATTGAACAGGTGCATATCGGGCTTGCTTTTCCCACGGTAAAGAGATACGACGAGCTTTATGACGCAACGCAGATTATGAACGTAATTTTCGGCGGCGGCGTTTCTTCGAGATTGTTCCAGACGGTAAGGGAAGAGCTCGGGCTTGCGTACACGGTCTATTCATACGTTTCCACATACGCCGAAACGGGCGCGCTGTCTATTTATGCAGGCGTAAATGCAAAAAAGTACTTGCAGTCCGTTGAGGCAATTTACAGTTGCATTAGGGCAATAAAGACGCAAAAGGTTTCCGAAGAGGAATTTTTAAGGGGCAAAGAACAGCTTATTTCATCTTCGATTTTTGCGCAGGAGAGTACAAGCTCGCAGATGCTGTTGTTCGGTAAAGAACTTTTGTACAGCGGTCGGGTATATGATTTTGAGGACAGGGTCAAAAAGATTGAAGCGGTTACGCTAAGCGACGTGCTGGCGGCAATCGAATTCAATTTCAGTGACGATAAAAAGGCTGCCTCGCTTGTCGGCGCGGTGGACAAGCCCATATAACTATGTCGGAGATTAAGCGCGGTTTCGAGCCCTGCTATGACGAAAACAGCAAGTTGCTTATTTTGGGCAGTTTTCCGTCGGTTAAGAGCAGGCAAGTACAATTTTATTACGGCAATAAGCAAAACAGGTTCTGGAAAACCATAAGCGGTTTTTTCGGTGACGAAGTACCGCAGACTGTTGAAGAAAAGAAAGAATTTTTAAAGAGACGCCGCATTGCGCTTTGGGATATAGTTACAGAATGTGAAATAGATGGCTCAAAAGACGATACTATTAAAAATTTTAAGGTAGCCGATATAAAAAAGGTATTGCAAAATTCCAAAATAAGTTTTATAATAGTTAACGGCGGTAAGGCTTTTTCGATATTCGAAGCAAACTTTTCCGATATCGGCGTACCGTATGTAAAGTTACCGTCGACAAGTCCGGCAAATACCCGATTTACAAAGGAGATTTGGTATGATTACTTATCGCGAGTTTTTGGCAGAACTGTCTGAACATGCCGACGAAGGGTATCGTGATTTTCATAAAAAGCTTTTGAAGAACGACAGTATAAACGTCTTGGGCGTGAGAATTCCTCAAATGCGGAAGATTGCAAAAAAGTATGTCGGAGAAATCGACAATATTTTAACTTTTCCCGACGAGTATTACGACGTTACTTTTATAAAGCTTGCGGCGGTTTCTTATCTTAAATGGGAAAAATTTATTTGCTATGTTGACTACTGCGTAAAGCTTATAGACAATTGGGCAACTTGCGACTGTTTTACTCCCAAATGTATCGAGCGGCATAGAGAAGAATTTTTGCCCTATATTGAAAAGTATCTCAAAGTCGACAGCGAGTTTTATCAAAGATTTGCGCTTACAACGCTTTTGCACTATTATTGCGGAGCGGAGTACGCCGAGTACATATTTGACAGCATTAAGCGTGCAGACACCGACTATTATTATGTACATATGGCTGCTGCATGGCTTGTTGCGGAAATGCTTGTAAAAGATTATCAAAACACGGTGAACTTTTTATTGCAAACTCCGCTTAATAAAAAGACCCACAACAAGGCAATTCAAAAGGCGTGTGAAAGTTACAGACTTTCCGCCGAACAAAAAACATATTTAAAACAGATAAAGAGGTAGTATGGAAATTTCACAGCAGCTGACGGAAGAATTTAAGCTCCGTCCCGACCATGTCGAGAACATCTTAAAACTTTTGGACGAGGGCAATACAATTCCCTTCATTGCGCGCTATCGCAAGGAAATGACGGGCGCTATCGACGATCAGGTTCTCCGTGAACTCAACGACAGATACGAGTATTTGAAAAACCTTCAAAAGCGCAAGGAAGAAGTGGCTTCTGCAATTATCGAGCAGGAAAAAATGACGGAAGAGATTGAAACAGCCATAGCAGCCGCGCAGACAATGACGGAAGTCGAAGATATCTATCGTCCCTTTAAGCAAAAGAAAAAGACGAGGGCTTCTGTTGCCATTGCAAAGGGGTTGCAGCCCCTTGCCGAATTTATACTTGCGCAGGAGGCAGACCCGTTTAAGGAAGCCGAAAACTATATTTCCGCCGAATTGGAAGTCAATTCCGTCGACGAAGCGATTGCAGGTGCAAAGGACATAATTGCCGAAATTATTTCCGACAATGCAGACCTCCGCAAAAAGCTGCGCACCCTCTTGGAAAATCACGGAGAAATGCAGGTTAAAATGGTTAAGGACGACGAAAAGGGTACTTATTCAATGTATGCCGATTATTCTGAAATTCTTCCCGAAATTAAGAACCACAGAATACTTGCAATTAACCGCGGAGAAAAGGAAGAATTTTTAAAGGCAAAAATTTATTTCAATCCCGACATTGCTAAGCGCGTTTGCTGTGTTAAATACGTAAAAATGGACGGGAATCAAGCTTGCGCCAAACTGATAGAAGAGGCGGCGGACGACGGCTACGACAGGCTTATTCAACCCTCGATTGAACGCGAGGTCAGGGCAATTTTGACGGACAGAGCCAGTGAACAGGCAATAAAAATGTTCGAAGTAAATCTTCGTCCCTTGCTTTTGCAGCCGCCCGTAAAAGGAAAAGTTACGCTCGGCTTGGACCCTGCATACAGAACGGGCTGCAAGGTTGCGGTAGTTGACGAAACAGGCAAGGTTTTGGACGTTGGCGTAATTTATCCCGTGCCCCCGAAAAACGATACAGAGGGCGCAAAAGTCATAATGAAAGACCTTATCAAAAAGCATAACGTGGATATAATTTCTATCGGCAACGGCACCGCAAGCAAGGAAACCGAAATTTTTGTAGCCGAGCTTTTAAAGGAAGTAAGCGGCGTGACTTATGCGGTAGTAAACGAGGCAGGCGCCAGCGTATATTCTGCAAGCAAACTTGCCGTCGAGGAATTCCCCGACTACGATTTGACCCGTCGTTCGGCAATTTCCATTGCAAGAAGGTTGCAGGACCCCCTTGCGGAATTAATTAAAATTGACCCCAAATCCATTGGCGTAGGTCAGTATCAACACGATATGGACAAAAAGCGGCTTGACAGCGTGCTTGGCGGCGTTTTGGAAGATTGCGTAAACAACGTAGGCGTAGATTTGAATACAGCAAGCGTTTCTCTTTTAAAATACGTTGCCGGACTCAATGCCGGAATTGCTAAAAATATTGTGGCGTACCGCGAAGAAAACGGTAAGTTTACCGAGCGCTCGCAACTTTTAAAGGTTTCCAAGCTGGGAGCTAAGGCATATGAGCAGTGTGCCGGTTTCCTTCGTATTACCGACGGCAAAAATATTATGGATAACACTGCGGTGCATCCCGAGTCCTACAAAAAAGCCGAAAAATTACTCGAGCTGTTCGGCTATAACGACAGCGACGTAAGAGAGGGCAAATTAAAGGAATTGCCGCAAAAAGTCAAAACCTACGGTGAGGATAAGGCGGCGGAATACTGCGAGCTTGATAAGGTAACAATGAAGGATATTATAAACGAGCTTATAAAGCCCGGCAGAGATATCCGTGATAGCCTGCCTCAAAGACAGTTGAGGCGCGATATACTCAGTATTGAAGATTTGTCCGTCGGTATGGTAGTTGACGGCACGGTAAGAAACGTAATTGACTTCGGCGCGTTTGTAGATATAGGCGTGCATCAGGACGGACTTGTGCATATTTCCGAAATTACCGACAGATACATTAAACACCCGTCCGACGTATTAAAAGTCGGTCAGCAGGTAAAAGCAGTAATTATTGCGCTCGACAAGAAAAAGCAGCGCATAGGTCTGTCTTTGAAACAGGTATCGAATAAAAAAGCAAATTAAACTTGACATATAAAGTTTTGTTTGTTAAAATTTTAATCAGGAGGAATAATTTATGTTTGAAAAGGTAGCAAACTTGCTTGCCAAGCAGTTGAACGTCAATGTTGCCAACATTACTGAAAACAGTGAAATTGTAAAGGACCTCGGTGCCGATTCTCTCGACGTTGTCGAACTTTTGATGACTTTGGAAGACGAAACGGGAAAATCCATTCCCGAAGAACAGGTTTCCGAATTAAAGACGGTTGGCGATGTTGTAAAAATGCTTGAATCTCTTTAATTTTTAAAAAACCCCTAACGGCGTAACCGTTAGGGGTTTTTTTATGTTTTTACTGATATCGGAATTAAGTTAAAGTTGGTCGTTTAAATCTTGAGTATATATGTTTCCTAAAATAGTATCCTGAGAATGGTAATATGTTACAGCGTGTTTTTTTGTTTCGTTTGACAAAAGTTCAAAATATCCACCAAAAGTTGGTGCATAATAAATACCATTAACAATATTTAATTTTTGAGTACCGCGAGTCATGTATAATTCCAGCATTTTATTGTTAAGAATCATAGAGGTATTATTTGAATACATAGGGTAAACTCTGATATCAAATGTTTGATTAGATTCATCAAAACTGTTCATTACAAAATTAATTTTTGTATTATTGTATTGATTTTTTACTGTCTTGCTTTCAGCAACAGTATCACTCATCTCCTTATGAGCTTTGACGTTCATTTTAGTTTCGCTAACTATCGTTTCTTTCTTAGTTTTAGAAATAGCGTCGTTCATAAACACTGCTTGAACGTAGTAGTCTGAGCCGTCTTTATGTAAGAATTTATAGTCTTTCATCTCTTGCTCAATAAGAGTGTATTTAAGAGTATATTCTGTGTAATATGGGTCTGACGAAGCATTTTCAACATATGTCATAATATACAGATTGTTGGGCTCTTCATCTAATACATAAGATACAGTTCTGCATTCCAAATCACCCGATTTAACGGCATCGATATTATGACCTTTTTTCTTTAAAAAGGCATATGGATGTGGGTCAAAGCTTGCGGATCTATAAAAATTGAAATCTTCTTTTGCTGCTTTAATCAAGCTGTTGTAGTTTTCGTCGGTTAGAATGCTTTCTAAAATTTTGCAGTATTTCGAGGGTTGCGTGTTGTCACCGTTGTTATTGCCGTTATCGGGCGGATTGTCTAAATTGCTGCCACCGAAGTTGCAGCCGAAAAAGCAAGTAATGCTTAAAGCTGAAGCAAACACCAGAGCAAATGCTTTAATTAATCGATTTTTGCGGGGGGGGGGTAAACGTTTTCATAAATAGCTCCTTAAACTATAATGTTTATCAATCTTTTGGGGACTAAAATAAATTTCTTTATTTGTTTTCCATCGATAAGCGGCGCAATATCTTTATCGGCTTTTACAAGTTTTTCAATATTTTCGGCGCTCATATCCGCAGGTACGGTAATTTTAGTCTTAATTTTACTGTTTACCTGCACCGCGTATTCAAATCCGGCCTCGGCACACTTTGCCTCGTCGTAAACGGGCCATTGCTCGTAAGCTATAGTGCCGCTGTGTCCCAAAACCGTGTTCCAAATTTCTTCGGTAATAAAGGGAATAATGGGGTTTAAAAGCTTAATAAGCCCCTCTGCGTATTGCTTGGGCAGTTTGTTGCCGTCTGAAATCTCTTTATAAATAGCGTTCAAGAAAATCATCATCTGCGATATTGCGGTGTTGATTTTCATATTTTCATAGTCGTCGGTAACTTTTTTTACCGTTTGGTGGTAAATTTTTTCAAGGTTTTTATTGGGCTTATCCGAAATTACGTCGAGTTCGCAATAAACCCTGTAAATTCTGTCTACAAACTTTTTGACGCCCTCAATATTTGCGGTTGACCAAGGCTTTGAATCGACAACGGGGCCCATAAACATTTCGTACATTCTCAAAACGTCTGCTCCGAACTCGTCGACAATGTCGTTGGGGTTAATTACGTTGCCGAGGCTCTTGGACATTTTATTTCCGTCCTCACCGAGTATAAGTCCTTGATGATAAAGCTTTTTAAACGGTTCTTTATAGGGCACAAGTCCTTTATCGAATAAGAAATTTGTCCAGAAACGAGAGTAGAGCAGATGCCCGACAAGGTGTTCCTTGCCGCCCATATAAAAGTCAACGGGCATCCAATGCTTCAAAAGGTCGTAATTTGCAAACTCCTCGCTGTTGTGAGGGTCGCAGTATCTCAAAAAATACCAGCTTGAGCCGGCTGAACCGGGCATAGTTGTTGTTTCTCGCTTACCTTGCTTGTCGCGATATTTAACGTTGACCCAATTTTGCGCATTTTCAAGCGGAGCATTGCCGCCGTGCGCCTTATAATCCTGCATTTCGGGCAAGGTAAGGGGGAGTTCGTCGTCGCAAAGTACCGCAATTTCTCCGTCGTCAAAATGGATTACGGGGATAGGTTCTCCCCAATATCTTTGGCGTCCGAATATCCACTCGCGCAGTTTATAGCTGACCGTCTTTTTGCCGCACTTATGCTCTGCAAGCCATTCAGCCATTTTATCAATTGCTTGCTGCTTATCAAGTCCGTCCAAAAAGTCTGAATTAATGTGTATTCCGTCACCCGTAAACGCTTCTTTTTCAATGTTGCCGCCTTCGAGAACGGGAATAATAGGGATACCGAATTTTTTTGCAAACTCATAGTCGCGCGTGTCGTGCGCAGGCACAGCCATAATCGCGCCCGTACCGTAAGAAGTCAGTACATAATCTGAAATATAAATTGGTATCTTTTTCCCGTTTACGGGGTTTATGGCGTATGCGCCCGTAAATGCGCCCGTTTTTTCCTTGTTGAGTTCGGTTCTCTCCAAGTCGGATTTATTTGCGCATATGCGCTTGTATTCTTCGATCGTTTCGCGCTGTGTATCGGTAGTTATTGCGTCTACAAGTTTATGTTCGGGCGCTAAAACGCAATAGGTTACGCCGAACAGTGTGTCACATCGAGTTGTAAAAACCGTGAATGTTTGATTTGTGCCGTCGACCTTGAAATCAACGTTTGCTCCGATCGATTTGCCAATCCAATTTCTTTGTGCGGTTTTAGAGGAATCCCACCAATCGAGTTCGTCCAAGCCCTCCAAAAGCCGTTCGGAATATTTTTGAATATCTATAACCCACTGCTTCATATTCTTGCGCACAACGGGGTAGCCGCCGCGTTCGCTTTTTCCGTCGATAATTTCGTCGTTTGCGAGCACGGTGCCGAGTTCTTCACACCAATTGACGGGCGTTTCGACGTAGCGCGCTAAGCCCTCGTTATAGAGCTGTACGAATATCCACTGAGTCCACTTGTAGTAAGAAGGGTCGCATGTGGAAATTGTCTGATCCCAATCGTAGGAAAGACCAAGCATTTTAAGCTGTTCGGTAAAAGTTTTTATATTTTTTTGAGTAAATGCGTCGGGATTGTTGCCCGTCTTTATCGCGAACTGTTCCGCAGGAAGCCCGAAGCTGTCGAAGCCTATGGGGTGCAACACGTTAAAGCCCTGCATTCTTTTCATTCTTGCCAGAATGTCGGTTGCAGTGTAACCCTCGGGGTGTCCGACGTGCAGCCCAGCGCCCGAAGGATAGGGGAACATATCCAAAATATAGTATTTAGGCTTTGAAAAATCGTGTAAGTCGGTATGAAAAGTTTTGTTCTCGTCCCAATACTTAATCCACTTTTTTTCTACTTCGCTAAAATTTATGTATGCCATTTGTTTCCTCAAATTTCAATCTTACAATAATTATACAGTTTTATTTAAAAAATGGCAAATATTTTTAGACGGAAAGTATTCTAAACTTGTTGACAATCAAAAAAACTTGTACTACAATATAATCACTCGAATAAAGACAAGTACCGCTGAGGGATTTACAGAGAGTGTGGGAAGCTGAGAGCCGCATAATTACCAAGGAGAACGGGAAACCACTTTTTTAATTTCGGGTAACTTTTAAAGCGGTCTTTTTAAAGACAATTAAGGTGGAACCGCGCAAATTTTGTAATTGCGTCCTTAAACGATTATTTTTCGTTTAAGGATTTTTTATATTTTTGGAGGCTTTATTATGGAAATCATTCTTAAAAACGGTGACAAAATTCAGTTAGAAAACGGCGCTAACTGTGCAAACGCCGCCGCGGCAATAAGCGAGGGGCTTGCAAGAGCGGCAGTTGCGGCAAAAATAAACGGAGAGCTTTGCGACCTTTCGAATAAGCTTAAAGACGGAGATTTGCTTGAAATTGTTACGTTAAAGGACAAAGAAGGGCTTGAAGTTTACCGCCATACCTGCGCGCATATTCTTGCTCAGGCTTTGAAAAATATTTATCCGACTTGCAAACTTGCAATAGGTCCCGTTATTGACAGCGGTTTTTACTATGATATCGACTTCAATACACCCATAACGCAGGACGATTTTGAAAAGATAGAGTCGGAAATGCAGAGAATAATCAACTCGAAAACTGCTATCGAGCGCTTTGAACTGCCGCGTGCCGAGGCGTTAAAACTTATGGATAAGTACGACGAAAAATATAAAATCGAACTTATCAACGACCTGCCCGAGGACGCCGTCATTTCATTCTATAAGCAGGGCACTTTTACCGACCTTTGCAGGGGACCTCATTTGTCCAATACTGGCAAAATTAAGGCGTTTAAGCTGACTTCGCTTACGGGCGCTTATTGGCGCGGAAATGAAAAAAACAAGATGCTTACGCGCATTTACGGCACTGCGTTCGAGAAAAAAGCACAGCTCGAAGAGTATCTTGTTGCCGTTGAGGAGGCAAAAAAGCGCGATCATAATAAGCTTGGGCGCGAGCTCGGTATATTTATGACCAGCGACGTAGTAGGGCAGGGATTGCCCATTTTGATGCCCAAAGGCGCAAAAATATTGCAGATTTTACAGCGTTTTGTCGAAGATGAAGAGCAAAAGCGCGGATTTATGATTACAAAAACGCCCAATATGGCAAAATCCGATCTTTACAAAATTTCCGGACACTGGGCTCACTACCGCGACAAAATGTTTATTTTGGGAGAAGTAAACGATGAGGGCGAATCGGATAAAGGTGAAGAAATTATGGCGCTTCGTCCAATGACCTGCCCGTTCCAATATCAGATATATAAAAACGGGTTAAAGTCATACAGGGATTTGCCTTGCAGATATTCCGAAACCGCGACCGAGTTCAGAAAAGAAGCTTCGGGAGAAATGCACGGTCTTATAAGGGTAAGGCAGTTTACGCTCTCTGACGGACATATCATTTGTACTAAAGAGCAGGTTGAGGAAGAATTTAAGCGCTGTCTCGATTTATCGTATTTCCTTCTCGACGCGCTGGGTATGAGAAACGACGTAACGTTCCGTTTTTCTAAGCGCGGCAAAGCAAAATCGGACAAATATATAGATGACGACGAGGCTTGGAACAACACCGAAGCTATGATGAAATTTATACTCGACGACTTGGGGCTGGATTACGTTGAAGCCGACGACGAAGCGGCGTTCTACGGTCCTAAGCTCGACATTCAGGCAAAGAACGTCTACGGCAAAGAAGATACAATGATTACAATTCAAATTGACTTTGCCGCAGGAGAAAGCTTCGATATGCAGTATGTTGACGTAGACGGCGCAAAACGCCATCCTTACGTTATTCACCGCAGCTCCATAGGCTGTTATGAAAGAACGCTTGCTCTGTTAATTGAAAAATATGCCGGCGCATTCCCTCTTTGGATGTGTCCCACACAGGTTAAAATTCTTCCCATTACCGACAGAACGCTCGATTATGCGGAAAAAGTTGCCGAAAAACTTACAAACTCGGGTATAAGCTGTGAAATTGATAAGCGTAACGAAAAAATCGGTTACAAAATTCGCGAAGCTAAAATGGAAAAAGTGCCCTATGTGCTTGTTGTCGGTGATAAAGAAGCGGAGGACGGCACTGTAAACGTCAATAAGCGCGGCGTTGAAGCCAAAGAAACGGTTAAACTTGATAGCTTTGTAAAAAAAGTTATCAAAGAAAACGTGCAAAAGACTATTTTTTAATTAAAAACGTTTGACAAATAATTTTATGTTTGATAATATATTATCGTTAAGCAAAGGTTAACCCCTTTCGCCGCACGAAAGTGTTTGTTCGGCAGATAATGTATTGTTAGATTTCAATCTTGCATTTATCGGGTTACTTTGCGTAACCCGATTTTTTTGTCAAATTTTTTGAGAGGTAAATGATTATAAAAGACTTATATTCCGTCAATGAAGCTATTCGCGATAAGGAAGTAAGAGTAATCGGCGCGGACGGCGCAATGCTCGGCGTAATGTCAAGTATTCAGGCGCAGCGACTTGCAAACGAAGCCGAACTCGACCTTGTTAAAATTTCTCCTAACGCAATACCGCCCGTTTGTAAAATTATGGATTATTCCAAATTTAAGTACGAGCAGTCAAAGCGCGAAAAGGAGAACCGCAAAAATCAGACGGTCGTCGAGTTGAAAGAAATCAGGCTTTCAATGACAATTGATGTCGGAGATATAGCGGTCAAAACCAAACAATGTTTAAAATTCTTGGAATCAGGCAACAAAGTCAAGGTTTCGATAAGAATGAAAGGGCGTGAAAATGCCCGTGCTTATCAGGGAGTTAAGGTTATGCAGGACTTTTTTGACGGACTTGGCGGTAAAGCCGTGCTTGACAAAAAACCCTCGACCGAAGGCAGAATGATTATAATGATGCTTTCGCCCATAAAGGCAGATAAAAATTAAAATTCAATTTGGAGGATAAACTTATGCCCAAGCAGAAATCACACAGCGGCACTAAAAAGCGTTTTTGGCTTACTTCGAGCGGTAAGGTAAAGAGACCTCACGGCGGTAAAAACCATAAGGCTGAAACTAAAAACAGAAAGAGAAAGAGAAATTTGCGTCAGAATACGCTTGTTTCGACTACACAGGAATCAACAGTTAAATCAATGATTCCCTATAAGGCTTAATGGGAGGACATATAGATGCGTATTAAAAGAACAGTAAACGCGTTAAAGAAACGCAGAAAGATTTTCCGCCTTGCAAAGGGCTATTTTGGCAATAAATCAAAGTCTTACAGAATCGCTCGCGAAGCTGTAATGAAGTCGTTGAACTACGCTTATATCGGCAGAAAGCTGAGAAAGCGCGATATGCGCAGCCTTTGGATTGCTCGTATCAACGCAGCGGCAAGAATCAACGGACTTTCCTATTCCAAGTTTATGCACGGTCTTAAAGTTGCCGGTATCAATCTCAACAGAAAGGTACTTGCAGACATAGCGGTTAACGACGCTACTGCTTTTGCATCGCTTGCAGAACAGGCTAAAAAAGCATTATAATCAAATTTTAAGCCTTGAATAAAGGCTTAATTTTTTATATGGTAATTACGTCAAAATCAAATCCTACTATAAAGGAAATTTCAAAACTCAACGACAAAAAGTACAGAAAAATTTCGGGATTATATATTGTCGAAGGCATCAAACCTGTAAAGGAATGTATTCAGGCAGGCTGTGAAATACAGTCTATAATTTGTATAGAAAAGCTTGAAAACGAGTTTAGTAACCCGATAGTCGTTTCCGAAAGCGTATTTGAAAGTCTTTCTACCGAAAAAACGCCGCAAGGCGCGCTGGCTGTGGTGAAAATTCCCAATTTTAAGCTTAAAGAGCCGGAAAATAGCTGTATTCTTTTGGATTGCCTGCAAGATCCCGGCAACCTGGGTACTATAATCCGCACGGCAAATGCGGCAGGTTACAGCGAAATTTATCTTATTAACTGTACCGACCCTTACTCGCCCAAGGCGGTCAGGGCAAGTATGAGCGGAATTTTCTTTGTAAAAGTTTATTCGGGTACGCGCGAGGAAATTTTATCTGTATTAAGCGGAGTTCCGATTGTTTGCGCAGATATGGACGGAAACGATATTTTCGATTTTACACCGCCCGAAAAGTATTGTCTTTGTATAGGCAACGAGGGCGGCGGTATAACGGATGAATTATTGGATTTGGCTGAATATAAAATTAAAATTCCAATGCAGAGCAGCTGTGAAAGCTTGAATGCGGCTGTTTCGGCAGGAATCGCTATGTATCAATTAAAATACGGTTTAAAGAGGTTATAAGTATGTCAGGACATTCAAAATGGCACAATATACAGGCAAAAAAGGGTAAAACGGACGCAGCTCGCGCGGCAGTGTTTACTAAAATAGGCAGAGAACTTGCCGTTGCCGCCAAGGGCAATCCCAACCCCGATACAAACTCTAAGCTTGCAGACGTCATTGCAAAGGCAAAGGCGGCAAACATGCCCAACGACAATATCAAGCGCTGTATAGCAAAAGCAGCAGGAGAATTGGGGGACAAGGATTATAAAGAGCTTACCTACGAAGGATACGGTATCGGCGGTTCAGCGGTAATTATCAAAACGCTTACCGACAACGTAAACAGAACTGCCGGAGATATTCGTTCAACAATGGGCAAAAACGGCGGACAGATGGGCAATACGGGCTGCGTATCCTATATGTTTGATAATAAAGGCGTGTTTGTTATCGAAAGAACGGCGGCGCTTGACGAGGACACTATGATGGAATACTGTCTTGAAGCGGAAGCTGAAGATTATATTGTCAGCGATGACGTTTACGAGGTTTTCACAACCCCTGAAAAATGGTCGCAGGCAAGAAAATATTTTGAGAATAAAAATTTAACCTTCCTTGAAGCGGAAATAAAGATGATACCTCAAAACTATATTACGCTTGACTCGGAAAAACTTGAAACATTTAACAAAATGCTTGATAAACTCAACGAGCTTGACGACGTTCAGGATATTTATCACAACGTTGAATTACCCGACGACGAAGAGGAATAGGTATCAATGAGTAAAAGCAAGGTATGCATTAAAAGCATTCTGTGTTGCATTATTTCATATTTAAGTTTGATTTTAGCAATTTACGGAATTATAATTTTTATAGATAATAAAGGATTTGATATTCCGTTTTTAAATATGGTCTCTACTCAAGTTGACGTAATATTCAACTTGAATTTGAATTTGTTTGTTATAAGTGTAATATTTACATCAGCTTTTATTCTGTCTATTGTTTTTGGCGCGGTATCTCACAGAATGCTTAGACATAGGTGGAAAAATAACGCGATAATAGCTATATTCTATTTTTTATCTTGGATACCTTATTTGCCGTTATGGATATTAATTTTACCGATAAAGCTGATAATATTTGCTTGGCGTAACGATTTTGTTGGTATAGCATTTTGTTGTTTTGCTTACTTGTGCTTAGCAGCTTGGATTTTGTTGGTGATAAAAAGTATAAATGATCATGTTTTTTCAGGTATTGAAGTAATTTTATTTAACGTTACTTTGATATTATATATAATAAGCATTGTTATTGCTCATTTTAAATTTAAAGACGAGTATAACGATTCCATTCTTTCAATAATATTTAACGTATTAATCTGGATAGCTTTTTTACCTGTTGCCATAGCATTTGCACCTATAACTATTATCGTATTCATTGTGATAAACGCCAGTAGTGGTGGCGGAAGCAGTTATTCATCATCATCTTCTTCTTCATATAGTAGCGGCAGTTCAAGTAGCAGTTACTCTTCTAATGCAGACTATGATTATACGGTTTATGACGGTGGATTTACAAGATATTTAAAAAAAGTAGACTACTGCTCTGATGCTTATCCAAATTCCCCTTACTATGGGCGGTATTATACTCGTTTTAAAGATAATGCAGGTAATTATTGGCGCTCGTATGACAATAACAACAGTTTTATAAAAGAAACTCGTGAGCAAGTTTCGCGCGGATATTAATTAAAAAAGACGGCGAAAAAATCAGCCGTCTTTTTTGTATAAAAATTTGAAATAGGCACAACATATTTTTACAAGCGCAGCGCTTTATATATATTGTTCACTTTTTAGAACGCTTTCGGAGCGTTTTATAGAGTGAACGTGGGGAGTATTCAAAATATGGGTACTCCCCAATGTATTTTCGGGCGCTTATTTAAATACAATATTATATGATAAAAATAAAAAATTTTATAAAACGAATATTCTTTTTTATAGTTTGCGCGTGCATACTTATATCCGCGCCGATTTTTGCGCTCAATTTAAATAAAAGCGCGTCAGCTGAAGGGGAAAAGCAAGTTATTACACTTTGGCAGATTGACAGCTTTGAGGGCGGCAAAGGCTCTCGCGCCACATATTTGCAAAATATTGCAAACGAATTTTCAAAGAACGAAAACTGCATAATTACAGTTATATCATTAAATGCAAACGCGGCAAGATTAAATATAAGCGACGGAAAGGTTCCAGACTTAATCTCATACGGAGCCGGATTTTACGGCATTGAAAATTTAATAGACGGATATAAAACATGGTGCAACGGAGGCTACTGTCTATTAACTTTGGGTGAAAATGCAGACTTTTCAGACGTTTCCAGGGATAATACTATTATAAATGCAGGGATTGATAATTTAGTGCAGGCGGCTACACTTTTTAGTGGTTTAAACGGCGCAGAATTAGATAAACCCACGGGTGCATATGTAAAATTAATCAGCGGAAAATTCAAATATTTATTGGGAACACAGCGTGACATAATGCGCTTAAAAACAAGAGAAGAGGTATTTTCCGTAAAGCCGATAACTGTTTTTAACGATCTGTACCAAAATATTTCAATTATTTGTAAAAGCGCTAAAAAGAAAAAAATTGCAAACAAATTTATCGATTATTTAATAGATAGCAATGGCAGTTTGAGCAAAATAGGATTGTTTTCCGGTGGTAGTAAGCTTTATAGCGACGAAATGAGTATAATGGAAGGGATAACTTATGAATACAGGCTTATAAGTCCGATTTCCGAAAGCGCAAAAAATGAAATAAATAGCGCGATAATAAATTGCGACGAAAATAAACTGAAAAATTTACTTAAATAATTGTAAAAATTAAAAAAAAATGGTATTATATAAGAGGTAAAGTTTGCACTTGAATAAAACAGCAATTGAAAACATAAAAAGTCAAAGCAATTTCAAATTTTCTGATAACACTACATACGGTCTTGGCGGTTCGGCAAAGGTAGCTTTTTTTCCTAAAACCGAAGAAGAGGCAGCCGTTGTATTTGATTTTGTTAAATCAAATTTTGAAAAATACATTATTTTGGGTAACGGTTCAAACGTATTGGCGTCGGACAATATGTTTGACGGAGCTGTAATATGTACAAAATATATGTGCGGCATATACGCCGAAAGGAATAATATACGCTGTCTTAGCGGAACTTCGGCAGCTTCTATTTTAAGTTTTTGTTCAAAGTACGGATTTGGCGGACTTGAATATCTTGTCGGAATTCCGGCAACAATTGGCGGTCTTGCTTGTATGAACGGTGGAGTAAATTCGTTTCATCTTGAAAATAATGTTGAATCAGTCCGTGTTTATGACGGCAATTTTAATGATTTATCAAACGTAAATTGTAATTTTTCCAATAAACATAGTACTATGCGTGACATAAATGCTGTTACAACAAGTATTTTATTGAAAATTAATTACTCGACGCCGGACGAAGTTAGACAAAGTATTGAAAAGTTTCGTCAATCCAGAATAACTCAGCCTGAAGGTAAAAGCTGTGGTTGTGTATTTAAAAATCCTGTAGGGTTTAGTGCAGGCAAGCTTATTGACGAAGCAGGATTAAAGGGATACAGCTATGGCTGCGCTAAAATTAGCAAAAATCATGCTAACTTTATTATCAATTACGGAACCCGAGCACAGGATATTTATACGCTTATAAAGCAAGTTAAGCACAGAGTTTTTGAAAAGTTCGGTGTTTTACTTGAAGAGGAAGTTGTTTACATAGGTGAATTTAATGATTTTGACAGCTGATTATCATACACATACGCCGTACTCGCACGGCAAAAATACCGTTCTTGAAAATGCAAAGGCGGCAAAAAAAAATAATTTGCAGCAAATTGCAATTACTGACCATGGATTTAATCACTTACTTTTCGGTTTAAAACGTAAAAATCTTGCGGATTTGCGCAATGAGATTATCGAAGCGGAAAAATTGACGGGTGTAAACGTGTTAATGGGAATGGAAAGTAACCTCATTTCCGTTGACGGAGATACCGATATGCGAAAAGAGGACTTACAGTATTTCGATATATATTTATGCGGTATTCACGAAGTTTTAAAATATAAAACCTTTGCGGATATGCGAAATATTATGATTAAAAATTATATCGCGTACAAGCTTGGTAGGGTACCTGCGCAAAAAGTTATTGATACTACGACAAAAGCATATATAAATGCAATAAAAAACAATCCCATCGATATTATCACGCACATTAATTATAAATGTTACTGTAATTTGGAAGAAGTCGCAAAGTGTTGCGCCGATTACGGAACATATATTGAAATCAATACAAAAAAACGTCATATTTCTGCTGAAGAACTCAATTTAATGGCGGCAACGGGCGTCAGGTTTGTAATCGATTCAGACGCACATTCCAAGGACAGAGTAGCAGATACAAAAATTGCGGAGGAATTGCTTGCAAGCGCAAATGTTCCGTTAGAGCAAATTGACAATATCGACGGCAGGCTTCCAAATTTCAGATTTAAAGAGTATAAGGTCAAAAATTTATAATGCAGAACTTTACCGAAGAGATTAAAAACGAAATAACATCGGTGGCAGTAACCGATGACAGAATGCGAAAAGCTTTACTTTCCGCATTTATCCGCACAAACGGAAGTATCATTTCAAAAAACGGGTTATTTGGATTTGAAATAACTACCGAAAACGAGGGAACAGCCGAGTTTATATTAAACATGCTTGAAGAAAATTACGGGCTATCTCTCACGGTTTCGGGCGCCAAGTTCGACGTTATGAGCGGTAAGGACAAGCTTTCTTTTGAGTGCATTGACGAAAGAACGGACGGACTGTTAAAAAGTATCGGTATAATCAAACAGGAAAACGGCGCAAATTTACTGACATTTAATATTGACGAGAGCATTTTTCAAGGCAAAAAAAGTAAAATCGGCTATATAAAAGGTGCGTTTCTCGGCGGAGGAAGTTGTACTTTACCTGATGAAGAATTGTTCAGCCGTACAGGATATCACTTTGAAATAGTATTTTCAAATAAAGTTACGGCAGGTGATTTTTGTGAATTGCTGTGCGACTTCGAGATACTTGCTAAGCTTGTTTCGCGTAAAGATAAGGCTGTTGTCTATATAAAAAGCAAAGCGGTAATTTCGGATATTCTGCATTTAATAGACTGTAATCAATGTCTTAAAAAACTCAACAAGGTAGTTGAATATAAGGACAGGCAAAACAATGCCAACAGAGTAAATAACTGCTCGGTTTCAAATATCGATAAAACCGTTACAGCTTCGGTAAATCAAGTTAAATGTATTGAAATAATCGCTCAGACGATAGGTTTGCAAAGTTTGGATAAGCACCTTTTCGACGTAGCCGAGTGCCGACTTGCAGATAAAAATGCGTCTATGCAGGAACTTGCAGAGCGACTTAACATATCGAAAAGTTGCCTTAACCATAGAATGAGGAAAATAAGCGACCTTGCAAAGTCGCTTGCTGAATAGGAGCCACGAATGACGGATTTTGTACACTTACATTTGCACACCGAATATTCCTTACTTGACGGTGCGTGTAAGATCGATAATTTAATTAAGCACTGTAAAGATAACGGCATCGATACCGTATGTATAACCGACCATGGGAATATGTACGGAACTTTACAACTTGCCGAAAAGGCTTTTCAAGCCGGCATTAAATACATAATCGGCTGTGAATTTTATTTGACGCAAGATATGCACGAAAAGAAGGACAGGTCGTCCGAGCATCTGATTTTGCTTGCCAAGAATAAAATTGGCTATAAAAACCTTGTGCAACTCGACTCAATGGCATTTGTCGACGGGTTTTATCAAAAACCTAAAATTGATTATGCCGCACTCAAAGAGCATTCCGAGGGCGTAATTTGTCTTTCCGCTTGTCTTGCCGGCGGCATTCCTCGTCGACTTTTGAACGGAAACTATGCAGAAGCAAAGTCGCTTGCGCTTTATTTAAAGGATATTTTTGGGGAAGATTTCTATATTGAAATTCAAGATCACGGAATAGAGGAAGAAAAAAGAATTTTGCCCCTGTTGGTTAAGCTTGCCAAGGAAATAGGCGTGGAGCTTGTTGCCACTAACGACGTGCATTACCTTAAAAAAGAGGACTCGGAAATGCAGGACGTCCTTATGTGCATACAGATGAAAAAGCAGCTTGACGACCCTAAAAGAATGAAGTTTACAACCAACGAATTTTATTTTAAGACGGGGGACGAAATGCTTGCGCTTTTCCCAAATTTGCCGCAAGCAATTTCAAATACGCGCATCATAGCGGATAAAGTCTATGAGCCGGCATTTAATCTCGATAAAAAAGGTTATCCAATAAAGGATAAATCGCTTATTCCGCTGTATGTTCCCGAGGACGGCAGCTCTGCTGAGGAATACCTCAGAAAGTTGACGAGCGAGGGTTTAGACAGAAGATACGGCAATAATTTGTCGCAACGAGAGCTTGATCGTGCACAGTACGAGCTCGGCATTATTTGCGGTATGGGTTATGCCGACTATTACCTTGTAGTGTGGGACTTTATCAATTGGTCCAAAGAACAGGGGATACCCGTCGGGCCCGGACGAGGTTCGGGTGTAAGTTCGATTGTAGCTTATGCAATTGGCATAACCGACGTCGAACCGTTACAGTACGACTTACTTTTCGAACGTTTTTTAAATCCCGATCGCGTGTCGATGCCAGACTTCGATATCGACTTCTGCACGGATAGACGAGAGGAAACGATTGATTACGTTCGCGAAAAATACGGCAAGGAAAATGTATGTCAGATTGTCACCTTTGGCACTATGGCGGCAAAAAACTCTATAAAAGACGTTGGCAGAGTTATGCGTGTGCCTTATTCTGAAACCGACAAATTGACGAAAATAATGGATGGTAAGACCTCGATAGGGGATTTACTCGGACGCAGGATTGAAGACGCAAAGAAAAAGTATGAAAATGAAACCGACGAGGATAAAAAGGCAGAATTAGAGGGAAAATATAACGAATTGCGCGCGGCTCGCAACAGCGAGTTTTGCGAAATTTACGAATCGGACGAATCGTTGCGCCGCGTCATAGATATGGCGCTTAATATAGAAGGAATGCCGAGGCAAACGGGTATGCACGCCGCGGGCGTGGTTATCTGTCAAAAGAGAATAGCTGATAACGTTCCTCTTTCAAGAAACGGGGAAGACATAACTACTCAGTTTGTAGCAAAGGAAATTGAAGCGCTTGGAATGTTGAAAATGGACTTTCTTGCGCTTGTTACCCTGACGGATATAAAGAAATGCGTCGATTATATAAAGGAAAATCACAATAAAATAATTGATTTCGATAAAATCGGTTACGAGGATACAGGGGCGTACGCGCTTGTTTCGGAGGGAGATACCGACGGGGTGTTCCAGCTCGAAGCCGGCGGAATGAAAAGGTTCATGAAAACATTGAAACCCGACTGCCTCGAGGATTTGATAGCGGGCGTTTCACTGTACCGTCCTGGTCCGATGAAGTTTATTGACTCGTTCTGTGCGCGAAAACACGGACAGGAAAAGATTATGTACGACTGTCCGCAGGAAGAAAAAATTCTTAAAGTCACATACGGAATACCTGTATATCAAGAACAGGTCATGCAGATATTTCAGGATTTGGCAGGCTTTTCTCTTGGTGAAGCAGACCTTGTTCGCCGCGCAATGGGTAAAAAGGACAAAAAAACGCTAATGGCGCAAAAGGACAAGTTTATAAACGGCGGCATAAGCGATACGAACGGGTCTAAAATTGTTGGCTGCAAAGACAACGGAATATCCGAAGAGGTCGCAAATAAGATTTTCGGAGACATGGAAGGCTTTGCTTCATATGCCTTCAATAAATCTCACGCCGCAGCTTACGCAACGTTGGCATATCAGACCGCATATCTTAAAAAATATTATTGTAAAGAGTTTATTTGCGCACTTTTAAACAATAGATTGAATAAGATAGACGAGATAACAAAATACGTTTTGTATCTCAAAGATAAAAAAATGAAGGTGCTTCCGCCCGATATCAATAAGAGCCGTGCGGTATTTAAGGTTGAAAAGGACGGCGTACGCTTTGGATTATCGGCTTTAAAAGGCGCAGGGCAGGTTGTAATTGACAACATAATAAAAGAGAGGGAAACAAACGGATACTTTAAAAGTTTCCCTGACTTTATTTCGCGCTGTATAGACGATTTAAATACAAGGCTTGTCGAGGGATTGATTTATGCAGGTGCTTTTGATGAATTCGGAGTTCCTCGCTCGCAGCTTGCGGAAGTTTATGACGGACTGTGTAGTCGAGCCAAAGCCATTAGCAAGCAAAAGAACAGTATGCAGATGAACTTGTTCGGTGATTTTATCGAGGAAGAAGAGCCCGAAGTCAAGTATCCGAATATTCCCGAGCTCGATATAAATGAAAAGCTTGCAAAAGAAAAGGAAGTTATCGGCGTTTATGTAAGCGGACATCCGTTCGAAAAATTTCAAAACTCTTTTCCCGATTGCACTTTTGACTGCTCGTATTTAAACGATTATATGGAAGATGACGACGGAATGCGCACTTATACTCGCATAAATGACGGTATGCGTATTACTATGTGTGGTATAATAGGCAGTTACAAGCGTCTGACTACAAGGAGAACGGGCGCGTCGATGGCGTTTGTTGAACTTGAAGACGTTTACGGAACAATTGAGTGCGTATGCTTTCCGCAGGTCTACGAAAAGTATAAATCATTGATTTCTAACGACAAAATTGTCAAAATTTCCGGAAAAATTGATATAAATGAAAAAGGAATAAGCTGTATTGTCGATGAAATATCGGAAATAAACGCGCCAACAGAACAAGCACCGAGTAAGATGCAGGAAAAACAAGTTGAAAACGACGTACTTTGGATTAATGCTTCGCGCCTTGATGATGAAACTTTTGACGAGCTTTTGGGAATTTTAGCAAATTACGAAGGAAATGTAGTTTGTAAAATAGTAAAGGGCAGTAAAAAACTTAAACTTTCTACAGGAATAAATTATTGTCGCGGACTCTTGGCGGAATTATATTCCATTTTGGAGCAAAGTGACATTAAATATGTAGATTAATTTGTAAATTTTTTTTAAAAAGCCTTGTATTTTGTATTTTGATTTGTTATAATAATATAAGATGATGAGTTGTTCTGTGCGTATTGGGGGCAGCCGTTGTGCTTCGTACGGAATTTAGTTCAAATTCGGAGGTTTTCTTCAGATGAAAAGAATAGGCTTGCTGACCAGCGGTGGCGACGCTCCCGGTATGAACGCTTGTATTCGTGCCGTTGTGCGTACCGCAATTTATTTCGGTATGGAAGTTTACGGTATCGAGCGTGGTTATCAAGGTTTAATCGACGATGAGATGGTTGCAATGGAGATGCGTTCTGTATCCGATATAGTTCAACGCGGCGGCACCAAACTCAGAACAGCGCGCTGTCTTGAAATGCTTACCAAAGAGGGACAGAAAAGAGCTGTCAAAACTTTGGAAGCAAGGGGTATTGACGGTCTTGTCGTAATAGGCGGAGACGGCTCGTTCAGAGGCGCTAAGTGCCTTTCGGAAGATTACGGCGTACCCACGATAGGTATTCCCGGCACTATTGACAACGACCTTGAATATACCGATTATACTCTCGGGTTCGATACGGCGGTAAACACTTGCATAGACGTTATAAATAAGCTTCGCGATACAATGACTTCTCATGAAAGAATTTCGGTAGTTGAAGTTATGGGCAGACGTTGCGGTGACATTGCGCTTTTTGCCGGTATAGCAAGCGGAGCCGAAATAATAGTTGTTCCCGAAGTTGTTTTCGACCTTGACGATATAGTTATGAAAATAAATCGTTCGAGAGCAAACGGCAAACATTCAAATATAGTAGTTGTTGCCGAGGGGGTGTGCACGGCAGACGAGTTTGCTAAACAGCTCCAGTCTGTAACAACTTATTCGGTTCGTCCTACCGCAATCGGTCACATACAGCGCGGAGGTTCACCCACAATGGCGGACAGAATGTTGGCTGCGCAGTTCGGAAATAAGGCTGTAAGGCTTTTGAACGAGGGAATTGGTAACAGAGTTGTCGGTATTCATAAGAATGAAATAATCGATATGGATATCATAGAAGCTGTCAGTATGAAGAAAAAGTTCAATTATGAACTCTATGAAACGTTACAGATGATTTCAATGTAATTATAAGCCGCTTCAAAGCGGCTTTTTATCTGTAAAGCAAAGGGGTATTTGATGATTTTAACAGTTTGTTTAAGCCCGTGTATCGACGTAAATATCGAGGTTGAATCCTTAAGCGTCGGAATGAGCCACAAAATAATAAATAAACGAGTATTTTTTACAGGCAAAGCAATAAACGTGGCTATTGGCATTGCGCGATTGCAAGAGGAAGCATTTTCAACAGGTTTTATGTATGAAATTAACGGCAATCAGTTTGAGCAAGAGCTTCACCGTGAGGGTGTTCCCTACAAATTTATATGGAATAAGGGCAGAGTCAGAGAAAATTATAAGTTTATAGATCAGAAATCTATGCTTACCGAAGTTGACGATATAAGTCCGGAAGTAGGAGAAGATAGCCAAAATAAGCTTTTAGAGCTTATATCCGAAGTATCATCCACTTGTAGTGCAATAGTTGTTTCAGGAGGATTAACAAGAGGAATGACTCCCGACTACTACGGAAAAATTTTTGCCTCTTTGCGCAAAAACATAATAAAAGTAGTAGATACCGAGGGAGAGCGTCTTAATTATGCCTTAAAAGAGGGTATGGATTTAGTAAAACCCAATTTGGGAGAACTTGAAAGAACCTTAGAAACCAAATTCAAAGATAAGACGGATATGCTGAAGGGTTGCTACAAAATTTTGGATAAGGGTGCAAAGCGTGTTCTTTTGTCGCTTGGAAAACGAGGCGCAGTAATTACGGACGGTACAAAGAATTTTTATTGTAAAAGTATTAATGTTGCAATGAATTCCACTGTCGGTGCAGGGGACAGTATGGTTGCAGCCGCTACAAGTGCACTTGTAAAAGGAGCACCGCTTGAAGACATTTTGAAATCGGGCGTGGCTGCCGGTACAGCTTCCGTGACATCTCCGTACAGTATAGCCTTTCTTAAAACTAAGTACGAAGAAATTTTAAATGCGCTTACGGTAAAAGAAATTTAAAAAAAGACTTGAAATTTCTGTAATTTTACTATATAATTTTGATTAAGGAGAATTAATATGTGCAATAATATAAATCCCGAAACAAAAGTTGAAAATCAAGACAACGACAACAAAATAGATAATGTTCAAGAAGTTGAAAATCAAGATAACACACAACTTGAACAACAACCTAAAAAATTAATAAGAATAGCGCGCATAAAGCGCATTCATTAAATTAAAAATGAACCCTAATTGTAAATATCGTCTGATTCCATATAATAGGTTTTGGACGATATTTTAATATTTAATTGCAAGGTTATTAATAATGAAAAAACTTTACGACAAGATAAACGGAAAGGAAGTTTACATTTACACAATAAAATGCGGCAATATCGAAGTTGATATCTGCGAAGTGGGCGCAAGAATAAACGCGTTGAGGATAAATGACACAGATATAGTCTTCGGATTTAATTCTGTAAGCGATTACATTAAGAGCGGTTGTTATGCCGGCGCAACGATAGGCAGAGTTGCAAATAGAATAGCAAAGGGTAGATTTGTATTAAACGAAAAGTTGTACCAACTCAATAAAAACAACGGAGAAAACCACCTGCACGGCGGTAACGAGGGTTTTGATAAAAAATTATTTAGGGTAACACACGATGCCGAAAATAGCGTAACATTGGAATACACAAGCTGTAACGGAGAGGAGAATTATCCCGGTAATTTAAAGTTTACGGTCAAATTCACGGTAGAAAATAACGCGCTTTTTATAGAGTACAGCGCGGTTAGCGATAAAGATACTTTGTGGTGTCCTACCAACCACACTTATTTCAATTTAGACGGAGAAAACAGCGGCAACTGCTTAAATAACCTTTTGCAGATAAACGCAGATTTATATACGCCTATTGACGATGGACTTATTCCCACGGGTGAGAAAATAACTGTTAAAGGCACATCGTTCGATTTTATTCAGTTAAAGAAAATAGGCAAAAATATAGACAGTGAAGAGTTAAAAGTTACACTCGGCTACGACCATAACTTTATTTTGAATAGCGCACACGCCGCACACGCCGAAAGCGCGGTTACGGGTATAAAAATGGACGTCTATACGGATTTGCCGTGTTTGCATTTTTACTCCGGAGGACAATTAAATGGAGTTGCAGGCAAAAACGGCGTTTACAATCAATACGCAGGTTTCTGCTTAGAGCCGCAATTCTGCCCGAACGCTGTAAATATGCAAGGTTTTGATAAGCCGTTTTTAAAACATAATAAAAGAAAGTCTTATATAATAAATTATGTTTTTAACTCTAGAACCATTTATTAGTGTTAAAAAAAGAAAAAACCACCTAATTCGGTGGTTTTCTTGGAGCTGCTAACCGGACTTGAACCGGTGACCTCGTCCTTACCAAGGACGTGCTCTACCTGCTGAGCCATAGCAGCAAAATTTAACTTACTTGAATATTATATTTTAAAATAACTATATTGTCAATTTATTTTAGGTACATTTTATAAAAAAACGGGGAAACAATGCAAAAATCCAATCTTGAAAAAACGGCTGTCAGAACATCGATAGTTACAATAATAATTAATGCTTTGTTGGCGCTGTTTAAGCTGCTAGCCGGTGTTTTCGGGGCGTCAATTGCGCTGATTTCAGATGCCGTTCACTCGGCATCTGACGTGTTTTCGACAGTTATTGTAATAATCGGGGTTAAAATTTCGGCAAAAAAAGCAGACAAAAAGCACCCTTTTGGACATGAACGGTTCGAGTGCGTGGCGGCCATTCTTCTTGCTGTGGTACTTTGTGCAACGGGCGCGGCAATCGGTTATGCAGGTTTGACAAATATCATTAGCGGTGAATATAAAAATTTTGAAATTCCAAAGCTTATCGCTCTTATAGCAGCAGGAGTATCTATCGTGGTAAAAGAGCTCATGTTCTGGTACACCTGGCTTGCGGCTAAAAAAGTAAATTCCGACGCTTTAAAGGCAGATGCCTGGCATCACAGAAGCGACGCACTCTCTTCGATAGGTAGTCTTATAGGCGTTATCGGTGCGATGTGCGGAGTGCCCATTCTCGACTCGATAGCTTGTCTGGTAATTTGCCTTATGATTATTATTGCGGCAGTACAAATTTTTATCGGTGCAATAAAAAAGATGACTGACGAAGCGTGCGACGAAAAAACAGAAAGTGAAATCCGTGACTTTATACAATCGTTTGAAGGGGTAAAGAGGATAGACGAGCTTATGACCCGTATGTTCGGTAACAGAATTTATGTGATTGTAGAAATTGCCTGCGACGGAGAATTAAGCCTTATTGAATCGCACGAAATAGCCGAAGATGTACACAAGGGAATAGAGGAAAAGTTTCCTCTCGTCAAACACATAACAGTACATGTAAATCCGTTTGATTAAAAAATTCCGCATAATGCGGAATTTTTTAAATGTTTCTTATAAGACCTACAACTTTTCCTAAAACTTCAACATTATCATAAATAAAATCTTCCATATCGTCGTTTTCCGGATGAAGAATAAATTTTCCGTCGCGTTTGTAAAAGCGTTTTACCGTGGCGCTATCGTCAACGAGAGCGACGACGATATCTCCGTTATCGGCGGTATTTTGCTTTCTTACAACAACTTTATCTCCGTTATACATACCGATTTTTATCATTGAATTGCCTTGAACGTTTAGCATAAATAAATCATCTCCTGAAAAAAAGTTTTCAGGGAGCGAAACATAGCCTTCGTAACTTTCCGTAGCAAATATAGGTTCACCTGCGGCAACATTACCGACAATGGGAACGGATACCGATTTATTTGTAAGTGAAATAGCGCGACGCTTTACGTCGGATTTTTCAAGAAGACCGCGTTCTTTAAGTCGATTGATTATATTGAATACAGTAGCAGTGGATTTTATGTTGCAAGCGCTACAAACTTCACGCACGCAAGGAGGGAAGCCGTTTTCCGATATAAATTGCTGTATGTAATTGAAAACAGCTTCTTCATTTTTAGTTTTTGCGATTGCTCTTGCAGAATTTCCCATATTTTTACCTCTTAAAAGTATTATAACAGAAATTTTTATAAAAATCAAACAAAAGTTTGCTATTTTTTACTTGAACTTTTGTTAAATTAGTATTAAAATATAATTAAGGTGAAGATTATGAAATCATTAAAGAGAGAATGTGTTTTATACGATAGGGAGTGTATTGACTGCGGAGAGTGTGATATCTGTGATTTAGACCCTATGAAAATTTGTAATAATTGCGGTAAATGTTTGGATATTCGCGATGACGCCGTCATAAAAATAGATAAAATTATAACCGAGGACGATGATTGAGTTGTCCTCGGTTTTTGAATTTTTAATTATCGGTTTCTTCGTCGGGGTCATTACGGGATAATTTTACTTTTCCTACAACACTGCGCCGATTATCGTCACTTATTGCGGCGTAATGCTTTCTTGTAGTATTTACGTCCTTGTGACCAAGTACGTCTGCTACAATATAAATGTCTCCGGTAGCACGATAGAGCTGTGTGCCGTATGTCGAGCGAAGCTTATGTGGTGAAATTTTTTTAAGCGGAGAAACTATTTTTGCGTACTTTTCAACGAGATTTTCTACCGCGCGGACGGTAATTCTGTTGGTATTGTTTGAAATGAATAGGGGAGCGGATGGGGCAGTAGAGAAATCATTCAATTGCTTATAGTCGATATAGCGCTGTAATGCCGCCGAAACGTCGTTGTCAAAATACAATATTGCCTTATTGCCGCCCTTGCGCGTAACAATAAAAGAATTATCCTTAAAATTGAGGTTTTCATTATTGAGCCCCACAAGCTCGCTTATACGAATTCCCGTGCCAAGAAAAAGCATTAAAATAGCGGCGTCCCTAACCTTATTTTTTTCGTGATAGGCGCGCTGGTGCGCAGTTAAGCCGTCACCGCTTTCAACAACGTCAATTATGTTAAAAACCTCATTATTATCAAGTCGGATAATAGGTTTTTCATGCAACTTCGGCGTTGAAACTTTTGCGGCATTATCAACACTAAGCATATTTTTATTAAAAAAATATTTGAACATAGCTCGAACGGAGGAAAGTTTTCTGGCTTTTGCTCGTTCGTTACAGGTATGTATTTTGCCGTTGTAAGTGTAGTGTGAGAGGAAGCCCAAGAAATATTCTATATCGCTACTTGTCACTTCTTCAAGGTCATTTAGCGTAAACTCCAAAACACATTTTTTACTTCTGAATTTTTTTTCTTGAAGGAAGTAAAAAAAGATTTTCAAATCGTGCGCATAGTTAAGTCTGGTTAAAGTAGATGTCTGGCTATCAATTGCTAAAAAATAATCGTAACAAAAAGACGGCAAAACTTCGTCCAACAATTTTTCGATTGTTTCTATATTTTTATTGTTTCGCTGTATGTAATAATTTGACATAATTTTATTTTAAAGAGGACTAAGCTTCTCTCTCCTATTAAATTTTAATATATATCCAACCCTTCGTAAAACACAGCTTTTACGAAGGGTTTGGCGTAATTTCAGTATAACAAATAGTAAAATAGCTGTCAAGTGATTTTTTATATGAAAAATTCAAAAATTTTTAAATTATAAAAGGTCAGAATAAGCCATTATGTCACACATAGTACAAAGCAATCGAGGCAAATTTTGCCTCGATTGCTTTATTTATTATTTATTTGAAGTTATGCTTTTGAGATTCCAAATATTATTAGCGTAATCCGAAATTGCTCTGTCCGCAGCAAATATTCCCGATGCCGCAATATTTCTTAGCGACATTTGATTCCATTTGGTTTTATTATTTAAGTATAAATCCGAAATGCTTTGTTGCGTGTTGCTGTATGCGGCAAAATCAGCCATACACATATACGGGTCAGACACCGGAGTATCGGTTAAAAGATAATTTGCAATATCTGCAAAAGATTCTCCGTTGAAGCCGATAATCAAAGCTTCGATAATGCGCCTTAATCTCGGGGACTCGTTATAATATTTACTTGAGCTGTAACCGTTGCGCCAAATTTCGTCGACTTCGTCGGATTTAAATCCAAATATGAAAATATTATCGTTCCCGACAGCTTGAGCCATTTCAACGTTTGCACCGTCAAGCGTACCTATTGTAAGCGCACCGTTTATCATAAACTTCATATTACCTGTTCCACTCGCTTCTTTTCCGGCAAGTGAAATCTGCTCTGAAACTTCCGACGCGGGCATAAGCTTTTCAGACATTGTAACGTTGTAGTCTTCCATATAGACGACGTTTAACTTTTCTTTAATTTGACGGTTCTGTTTTATTTCGTTAGCAAGGAAATTTATAAGCTTAATAATTTTCTTTGCCATATCATAGCCGGGCGCTGCCTTTGCACCAAATATATAAGTTTTGGGAACTATGACTGCGTCGGGCTTTTCCTGCAAATCAAGATAAGTGTCAATAATGTTTAGTACATTTAAAAGTTGGCGTTTATATTCATGAAGCCTTTTTGCCTGTACGTCAAACATTGTATTAGGGTCGATAATTAACCCTTGCTTTCTTTTTGCATACTCGGCAAATTGAACCTTCTTGGTAAACTTGATTTTTTCCAGTTTATCCAATACGGTTTTATCGTCCTCAAACTTTTTAAAGTTTGCAAGCTGCGAGCCGTCAAGTTCATATCCGTTACCGATACATTCATTTAGAAGCTCTGCAAGCTCGGGGTTCGATTGATTAAGCCAACGTCTATGCGCAATTCCGTTAGTTACGTTTGTAAACTTTTCAGGCGCAAAATCGTAAAAATCTTTAAATACAGATGATTTAATAATTTCGCTGTGCAACGCAGAAACGCCGTTGACGCTATGTCCGCCGTAAACAGACAGATTAGCCATTTTTATTCTGTCGTGCTCGATTATAGACATTCTTGAAATTTTTGCCCATTCACCGGGGAACTTGTTCCAAAGCTCTTCGCAAAAACGCCTGTTAATTTCTTTAATTATAGAGTGTATTCTTGGAATTGTCCTTGCAATCAAATCTTCCGACCAGGTTTCAAGCGCTTCGGCAAGCACCGTGTGGTTTGTATATGCGCACGTCGCTGTAGTAATTGCCCATGCTCTGTCCCAATCGTAGAAATATTCATCGACAAGAATACGCATTAGCTCGGGAATTGCCATTGCCGGATGAGTATCGTTTAAATGAATTGCCGCAAGCTTAGGTAAATCGCTTAAATTGCCGTAACGATGTCTGTGATCCTCGACAATATTCTGGATTGACGCAGAACAAAGAAAATATTGCTGCTTTAATCTCAAAGATTTTCCGGCATTGTGGTTGTCGGCAGGATATAAAACTTTTGTCAGTAAATCGGCGTCATTATCCTCGGTCATTGCCTGATAATATTCACCCTGTGAGAAAAGCTTCATGTTGAAATCTTGAACGGGTCTTGCTTTCCAAAGCCTTAAAACTGATACGGCATCGCTGTTTTTACCCGATACCATCATATCGTAAGCGACAGCCTGAACCTCGTTACAGTTGATATAATTGGTTTCAAGACCGTTTTCGGTCCATTTTTCTTCAATCTGTCCGTTAAATCTGACAATAAAATTTTTATCCGTTCTCTGCGTAAGCCATGCTTCTCCACCTGGAAGCCACACGTCAGGCAATTCAATCTGCCAGCCGTCAACAATCTTTTGCTTGAACAAGCCGTATTCATAACGCAGTGAATACCCCATTGCCGGATAATTACCCGTAGCCAAAGCGTCCATAAAGCAAGCCGCAAGCCTGCCCAATCCGCCGTTACCTAAACCTGCGTCAGGTTCCAACTCGTATAAATCTTCAAGCTTAAGTCCATAGGGCGCAACGGCTTTTTCAAAAACCGATGTCGTTCCTAAATTGTAGAGGCTGTTTTTAAGCGAACGCCCCATTAAAAATTCCATACATAGATAGTAAACTTTTTTTGCGCGTTTGGACTTAGTTTTTTTGTGGAACTGCTGTCTTTTCTCCAATAAAATATCTCGGACAACCATAACGACAGCTTTATACACTTGGTCTTTGGAAGCCTCGGTAGGCGCAACGCCGAAATATCTCGACAGCTTGCCTTTAATTAAGTCTTTAGCTTCCTTTTCGGTAATAGCAGTATTGCTCATTTTGTTCTCCTGTTTTGTTGTTATATAGTAAATTATTTAAGCATATCCAAATAAAGAGCTTCGTATTCTTTTGCCGAGTGACCCCAACTGAAATCGGTAGTTGCCGCGCGGTACATAAGTTTTGCCCACTCTTCTTTATTTTT
Organism: uncultured Christensenella sp.; assembly: GCA_910585685.1. Taxonomy (GTDB): domain Bacteria; phylum Bacillota; class Clostridia; order Christensenellales; family Borkfalkiaceae; genus Coproplasma. The sequence continues at coordinate 115,024 of CAJUEO010000002.1, read as the reverse complement.
ATAAGCAGAAACAGCTTCCCTTATAACATATAACATATCGTGTGCGTTATAATTTGTGAAAGTATAACCGTTTTCAAGCGGTTTAATGCTGTCATAAAGTCCGCCGGTTTCTCTTACGATAGGTACGGTGCCGTAGCGGCATGCAATCATCTGAGATAAGCCGCAGGGCTCTGATTTTGACGGCATAAGGAATATATCCGAACCTGAATAAATTTTTCTTGAAAGGTCGCTGTTGAAAACAATATTTGCACTCAGCTTTTCGGGATATCGATTAGCTAAATTGCGGAAAAAGCCCTCAAAGTGCGCGTCACCTGTTCCGAGAATGACAACCTGAACGTCGTCTTGCAACAATTCTTCAATAATATTTGTAACCAAGTCAAGTCCCTTATGCGAAACCAACCTTGAAACCATTGAAATTATCGGCGTATCCGGCTTTTGAGGCAACCCCAAAAGTCTTTGAAGCCCCTTTTTGCATAATGCCTTATTTGAAAAATCGTCGGGTGTAAAATTTGCATATAAGTGTGAATCCGTAGCACAGTTATAGCCGTCGACGTCAATACCGTTGAGAATGCCCCTAAGCTTAAAAGCGTTATTTCTTACAATCCGGTCAAGTCCGTGAGCATAATATGCGTCCTTTATTTCCTCGGCATATCTCGGACTTACAGTAGAAAATCTTTCGCAACATTCGATAGCTCCCTTCATAAGATTTATCGCGCTATTGTACTCGACCAAATGTTGATAACTGCCGTAAATATCAAACAAATCGCACAGCAAGTCAAGTGAATACTGCCCTTGATATTCAATATTATGAATTGTAAACAATGCGCGTATAAACTGATATTCGGGTCTGAAACAATAATTTGTTTTTAAATAGATAGCTGCAAGCGCCGCCTGCCAATCATGACAGTGCATTACGTCCGGATAAAAATTTATAAACGGCATAACTTCGAGAACGCTCCTCGAAAAGAATGCAAACCTTTCACCGTCGTCATAATATCCATAGCAGCCGGGACGTTTAAAGTAAAATTCATTATCGATGAAATAGAATATTACTCCGTCCTGTTCATATGAAAAGATTCCGCAATATTGGTTTCTCCAGGCAAGATGAACGTAAAAATTACCTATGTAATTAAACTTTTCCCTGTATTCTCTCTTTATATCGGAATAAAGCGGAATAATTACTCTTACATCATAATTTCCCGTTGCCGCGAGAGCCTTGGAAAGCGAACCTATAACTTCGGCTAATCCTCCTGTGGCAATGAACGGTGTCGACTCGGAAGCGACAAACAGTATCTTTTTCTTTCCCTCAACTTTGACGGCAACAGGTTGATTTTTTTCCGTAACCTTTTTAGTTGTCTTTGCGGTTGAAGTTTTCTTAGTTGTAGCAGACTTGGCCGTCTTACTAGTTGTTTTTTTTGTATCAGATGATTTAGTAGCCATAATTTCCCCCCTACTGTATTAAATTAATACGCCTTTACCTATAAAATAAGGCTGAATTTCACAACCTGCAAGCACTCTGTTGTCACGAATAACCGAATTTTTATCGCTGACGACATATTGAAGATTGCAATTTTCTCCGATAATGTTGTCTGCCATAATAATACAATTTTTAATAACTGCCCCTCTGCCGATTTTAACTCCGCGGAAAAGGATACAGTTTTCTACAGTTCCTTCGATAAGACAGCCGTCCGAAATGAGCGAATTTTTTACGCAAGCCGTATCTGCAAATTTTGCAGGAGAACTGTCGTTTACCTTAGTATAGACGTCCCTGTTTCCGAATATTTCGTTACGAATTTCTTTATTTAGTAGGTCAAAATTAATTTCAAAATATTTGCTCAAAGAAGAGATACTTGCAAAATAACCGTCAAGCTTATATCCGTAAATATTGTACGTTGAAACACCGGGGCTCAAAATATCTCTGCCGAAGCTCTTATAGCCGTGTTGTATTGCGTCTTGAATTAGCCTTAAAATAAACGACGTACGAGCAACCATAACGTTTATATAGTTCTTTTTTACGCTTCCGACAGCGGGATTAATTTGAATTTCTTTTACCCTGCCGTCCTTGGCGGTTTCAAACGTCATGTAATAGTGAGATTTAACAACCTCGTGTTCGTGATATACCATTGTTATATCTGCGTTCTTTTCGATATGGTAATCGATTACTTTGCTGTAATCGAGCTTATATACCGAATCGCTGTCCGCAAGCACAACAAAATCTTCGTTACATTTTTTAAGAAACGCCGTAGCGCCCTTTAACGCTTCGAGGCGGTTTTTATACAATGTTTCCGTCTCGTCACTATATGGCGGCAAAAGAATAAGTCCGCCGTCCTTTCTTGCCAAATCCCAATATTTGCCCGTGCCGAGGTGGTCCATAAGCGACTGATAGTTGCTTTTAGTTATAAGTCCCACGGTCGTTATGCCCGAGTTTACCATATTTGAAAGAGCAAAATCAACCACGCGGTATCTGCCGCCGATTGGCACCGAACCCATAGATCTGACTCTTGTGAGCTCGGGTATATTTTCTTCGTTCATGCTTGAATATATTACACCAACAGTTGAAGCCATTATCCTTTCCCCCCTTATACGTTTTTATCGACTATTTCTCCTGCAGGGACAACGCCGTTCTTTTTGACATTTACGCCTCTGCCGAGTACTGCGATACCTGCAGTTTTACCGCCCACTTTCAACGCCTCGTTTATAGGTGCGCCGATAACTGCCTTTTCACCTATAACTACGTCCTCGTCGATAATTGAATAGTTTACCTTAGCGCCGGCTTTGACAACCGTTTTACCCATTAAAACACTGTCGATAACTTCTGCGCCTTTTTCGATAACGCAATCGGTACCTATAACGGAATTTACTACTCTGCCTTCGATTTCTCCGCCGGTTGCAACAAGCGAGTTTAAAACTTCACCCTGTATATATGCAGGCGGCGCCAAAGGACTTTTAGAGTGAATTACTCTGTTTCTGTCGTCAAGCTCGAAATTGGGAACTACGCCGAGCAAATCCATATTTGCCTCCCAAAGCGAACTTATAGTACCGACGTCCTTCCAATATCCCTCAAAGCGATACGAACACATCTTTTCACCTGCGTTAAGCATTGTGGGAAGTATATTTTTGCCGAAATCGTTTTCGGAATTAGGGTCTTTATTGTCAAGCTCGAGATATTTAAAAAGTTTAGAAGCAGTAAAGATATAAATACCCATGGAAGCAAGATCGCTCTTGGGGTTTGCCGGCTTTTCTTCAAACTCGTATATTGTACCGTCGGGATTAGTATTTAATATACCAAATCTTGACGCCTCTTTTAAAGGCACCTGCATACACGCAATAGTGCAATCCGCCTTTGATTGCTTGTGCGCGGTGAGCATCTTGTCGTAATCCATTTTATAGATATGGTCACCCGAAAGTATCAAAATATATTCAGGCTCATACATCTGCATAAATCTTATGTTTTGATAGATTGCGTTTGCAGTACCTTTATACCACGACGTATCGGTTTTAGCTTCGTAAGGCGAAAGTATATGTACGCCGCCGAACGTTCTGTCCAAATCCCAAGGCTGACCGTTGCCGACATACTCGTTTAAAACGAGCGGTTGATACTGTGTAAGCACGCCAACCGTATCTATTCCCGAATTGATGCAGTTTGAAAGCGGAAAGTCAATGATTCTGTACTTTGCGCCAAAAGCTACAGCAGGTTTAGCTATATTGCTTGTTAAAGCGTAAAGTCTTGAACCCTGTCCGCCTGCAAGCAGCATAGCAACACATTCTTTCTTTTTTAGCATTGCTAAAAATCCCCCTCAATATTATTTTTCTTTTATAAAATACATACAAGTCAGTCGAGGAATATTAACTTTTAAAAAGTATTTATCCTCTATGCCTGTCTGATTTACGGAACTGTAAAGTTTCTTTTTTATTTTCCCCGTGCCGCCGTAAACAGCATCATCCGTATTAAATATACAGCGATATTTGCCTTTATCGACTTCTATGTTATAGCCTGTAATATCTACGCCGGAAAAATTTAGAACAGCGACAAGAGTTTGACCTGATTTAGAATATCTTGAAAACGCAAGTAAATTATTATAGCTGTCGTCAACAACCAGCCATTTAAAACCGTCCCAACTATCGTCGATTTCATACAGCGGTTTGCAAGCAATATATAAATTATTTAAATCCTTGACAAATTTATGAATTTTAGCGTGTAACTCATACTCGTCTTTAAGAAAATATTCAATTGAAGAATTATAATTCCATTCACTGAACTGGGCAATTTCATAGCCCATAAAGTTGAGCTTTTTACCCGGATGAGCATACATATATGCGAGAAGCAATCTTTCTCCGCAAAACTTATCCGCATATTCACCAGTCATTTTATTTACTATCGAGCCCTTAACATGAACAACCTCGTCGTGTGAAAGCGGCAAAATGAAGTTCTCGGAAAAAGCATACACGAGTGAAAAAGTGAGCTTTTGGTGATGATAACTGCGAAAATACGGGTCCTGTCGGCAATAGAATAATACGTCGTTCATCCAACCCATATTCCACTTATAGTCAAATCCGAGTCCGCCCTCTTCAACGCATTTAGACACATTGGGGAATGCCGTAGATTCTTCGGCAACCGTTATTGCTCCAGGATAATTGCTTTTTATTATGCGGTTGAATTTTTTTAAAAACTCGATTCCCTCCAAATTTCTGTTATCACCATAGATATTTGGGGTATAATCTCCTGCCGCTCTGTCATAATCAAGATAAATCATAGACGCTACGGCGTCCACTCTCAATCCATCGATTTCATAAATATCAAAGAAGAAGTTTGCGCTTGATATTAAAAAACTGTCAATTTCACCTCTGCCAAAATCAAAACGTCTTGTTCCCCAGCCCTTGTGTTCCATTCTGTCCCACAACGGACTTTCATACAGAGGACTACCGTCAAACTCGTACAATGCCCACTCGTCTTTTGGAAAGTGCGCAGGCACCCAATCGATTATAACTTTAATACCCTGACGGTGAAACGCGTCAATAAGATTTTTAAAATCCTGTAACGAACCGAGCCTTGAAATAACCGAAAAATAACCCGTGACCTGATATCCCCAGGACCCATCGAACGGATACTCTGTAATCGGCATAAATTCAACATGTGTATAGCCCATTTCCTTGACGTAAGGCACAAGCTCTTCCGTCAAATCGGAAAATGTATAGTAAGAATTGTCTTTGTGCCTTTTCCAGGATAAAAGATTAACTTCATAGATATTTACAGGTTGGTCTTTATCTTGAAAATTATAAATTACACTATAATTCGAACGTTTAGGCAATCGACTTACAACCGACTTAAAAGATTTGGGGAAATCAGACCTGAACGCATACGGGTCGCATTTAAAAAGCTCGCGCCCGTCCTTTGTTTTAATTATAAAATTATAGGTATCTCCCTCTTTTGCGGTTGCCATCACTTCAAAGCTTTCGTTGTCGTCAAGCCTCAACATTTCTACTCGTTTGTTGTCAATTTCAAGAAAAACGCAATCTGCACGCGGAGCCCACACCCGAAAAACAAAATGTTTCTCGTCAATTTTGTGACAGCCGAAAAATTCATATGCCTTAAACTCGGTTCCGCTATGAAAATTTTTCAACTTATCACTTGTTGTTTGGGCTATATCCATACCTTATATATAATACCACATTATAATAAACATTTCAATATACTTTTTAAAAAAATATGTAGAAATTTCATTATTTTTCCAATTAACTAAAAATGTAAATTACCTCCGTTTTATCGGAGGTAATTAAACTATTTAATATAATTATTTAAAAGTTCGATACAATTTTTTTGGAAAATATCCTGTTCTTCAACAGAAAGCTTTTTAAAAGACGACAACGCGAGATAATAAACATAGTTTGCCGCAAATTTCTGTTTTTCCAAATCGAGGTTTTTCAACTGCTCGATAATAGGGTTTGCGGTGTTGATTATTATTGTCTTGTTTAAATCGCCTTCGCTCATTCCGTACAACTGCCCCATCTCGCTGTAACGGCGCATATATTCATCCATTACAATCATTGCAGGAATATCGGTATTTTTGAGTTTATCTGTTTTAACGGTCAATTTATCGTCCGAAACAGCCGTTTTAAATATGTCTATTATTACGCTGTCCTCAACACCGTCCTCGCTCTTTAACGCGCTATCTATGTCGGCGTCAATGCGTACAAACTTTAATTTATCGGGCGTCTTATACTCGATATAACTCAAAAAATGAGGATCGATAAAGTTATCGCACAAAATAGCGTTGAGCTCTTGGTCTTTGAAAAGCTTTATATACTGAGCCTGTTGCTGTTCATCCGAAACATAATAAATTGTTTGAGGCTTGGGCGTGTCTTGAGCGTCTGCAGACTGTTGATTGTCTTTGCCTAACAGCTCGGCAAAATTAGAAAATTTGCCGTTAATGTCCTTATATATTATTATATCCTTGACTTTTTCATAAAAATCGTTGTCTTTTATGCAACCGAATTTTACGAAATTGGCAACGTCCTCCCAACACTGTTCAAACTTCTCCCTGTCGGTTTTAAACAATGAAGTAAGCTTATCGGCAACCTTTTTGGTGATATGTTTGCTTATTTTCTGAACTTGCTTGTCATTCTGTAAAAAGCTTCTCGAAACATTCAAAGGAATATCGGGGCAGTCTATGACGCCGTTCAAAAGCATCAAAAACTCGGGAATAACTTCCTTAATATTGTCCGCAATAAATACCTGATTACAATAAAGTTTTACCTTTCCGCGCTCCAATTCAAGTTTATTTCTCACTTTGGGGAAATAAAGTATTCCCTTTAATCTGAAAGGATAGTCCATATTCAGATGCACCCAAAATATTGGGTCGTTATAGTCCATAAACGTATCAGTATAGAACTTTTTATATTCCTCGTCGCTGCAATCTTTGGGATTTTTTGCGTATAACGGAGTAGTCGAGTTCAAAGGCTCGTCCTTGCCGTCACCCTTATAATTTACATAAACATTATAGGGCATGAACGAGCAATATTTTCTGACAAGATTTTTTATTGTATTTTCTTCAAGAAACTCTTTTTCATTGTCGGAAATGTGTAAAACAATTTTTGTACCGCGACTGTCCTTGTCGCATTCCTCTATACTGTATGTTGCGTTTCCGTCAGATTCCCAATGCACGGCAGGCTCGTTTTTGTATGATTTTGTAAATATTTCAACGTTCTCTGAAACCATATATACGGAGTAAAAGCCCAATCCGAAATGACCGATTATGCCCTCTCCGCCTGCATTTTCATATTTTTTGAGAAAGTCGGACGCACCAGAAAAAGCAATTTGCGTTATATAGTTTTCCACTTCGTCGGCAGTCATACCAAGTCCGTTATCTTCAACGGTAAGCGTTTTAGCTTTTTTGTCGACATAAATCTTAACGCAATATTCCTCGCTGTTTTCAGAAGCTTCTCCCATGTTGACCAATTTTTTATACTTTGTTATAGCGTCGACGCCGTTGGCTACAATTTCACGAAGAAAAATATCCTTATCCGAGTAAAGCCATTTTTTTATAATCGGCATCATATTTTCGCTTGAAATTTTTATATTACCTTCTCTTTTCATAAGTTACCTCGAAGTTACAAAATTTTTACAGTTATTTTATAAACACTAAATTTTGCCTTTAAACAAAAAAATCCGCTCTTAAAAGAGCGGATTAAAATGATTATTTATTTTTCTTTGCGTTTGCAAGCAAGTCACCAATGGACGTACCGCCTATGCTTCCCTCGCTCCAATTTGAAAGCTCATCCGAGTTTTCGTTAGAAGCGCTCTTTCTGGGTGAACGGCCTTTTTTGGGCGCGCCCTCTTCACCTTCGGTTTCGTTATTCTTTTTTCTTTCAACTTCGGGTAAAAGCGCCTTAATGGAAAGGTTCATTTTTCTTGCTTCGGTGTCGATTGCAATTATCTTTGCGTCGACTTCGTCACCTACGTTAAGAACGGTTGCGGGTGTTTCGATTCTCTCGTGAGTTATCTGCGAAACGTGAACAAGTCCGTCAATACCTTTCTCAACCTCGATAAATGCTCCGAAAGGAACAATTCTTACAACCTTACCGTGAACAACGTCGTCAACGTTGTACTTACCTTCTGCAAGCTCCCAAGGCTGGGGCTGAAGCTGTTTATATCCGATAGAAACTTTTTTGTTTTCTCTGTCGATTTTTAAAATAATAAATTCATATGTTTTGCCTATTTCAAGTACGTCTGTAACAGACGAAGCGCCCGTCCAGGACAAATCCGAAATATGAGCCAAACAGTCGAAACCGTTTACAGAAACAAACGCGCCGAAATTGGTCACACGCTCAACTTTACCTTCCACAATATTTCCGACGGCAATACTTGCGAAGAACTCGTCTTCTTTAACGGCTCTTGCAGCGTCTCTTGCGTCACGCTCTTCCTGTAAAATTACACGCTGAGAAGCGATTATTTCTTTTCTCGAACCGGACCTCTTGATTTCAAGAGCACGAAGTCTTAAATTCTTGCCGACGTATTTTGCCAAGTCTTTTACAAATCCGGGACGGATTTCCTTTGCGGGGACAAATACTGAATATGTGCCGAACTGTGCCGTAAGTCCGCCTTTATTCGAACCGGTACATTCAACAGTAAATTCCTTGCCGCCCTCTATCTCTGCGGTTAAGGCTTCTTCCTGCTGCAAGGTCTTAATCATTTTCTGCGATAATCTGAGTGGATTAAGTCCCACAACAAGCAAATCAATAGTTTCACCGATTTTGACAAGATAGTCAGCTACGTTGTAAACTTCGCAATCGAGTTCGTCTTTGCTGAGCGCAACTTCCTTTTTTGCGCTGGGAAGAAGAACTTCCAAACCGTCGTTTGTTGCCTGCGAAATGGTAGCCTGAACGGTCTGACCTTTCTTGAACTTTGATTCGCTCATTTTAGCAACAGCCTCGTCCATAAGATTTGTTGCCTTAACTTCTGTGTTTTCTGCCATCTTTAAAAGAACCTCCCGGGTTTGCTCATTCGGAGTCGAAGCCCCTGAGACAATACCTAAACTTTTAAAATTTTTAATTTTTGTAATATCTAAACTTTCCGCATTGGAAAGCCTGAATACGTTTTTACAATGCAGCTTTGCAAGCTCGTAAAGCTTGTTTGTGTTGCTGCTGTTCAGTCCTCCGACAACAAGCATTGCCTCGCACTGTTCAGACAGTTTTTCTACTTCTTCCTGCCTTTCTATAGTAGTATAGCAAATCGTCTTAAAAACAGCAACTGTTTTTTCACAAACTTTTCTAATATTTTTAATAATTTTTTCAAATTTCTGCTCAGAAAAGGTAGTTTGACACACAACACACAAGTTTTTTTGCGCCAAATCCTCATTTACGTCCTCGGAAACGCTTATTACAGTAGCATTGTTCTCGCACCAGCCCAACAGACCGATTACCTCGGGATGATTGCGTTCTCCAATAATTAATATATCTTTTTTTAGTGAGTATTGTTCTTTAACAATTTTTTGCGTTCGGCGCACAAAGCCGCAAGTACAGTCTATAATTTTAATATTTCTTGCCGCGCACTCTCCGTAATAGCTTTCGGGAACCCCGTGCGAGCGAAAAATAACAGTACATCCGTCGGGCAATTCTTTTAAGCTGTTGACTGTTTTTAACCCTTTATTCTCTATTGCTCTTACAACGTCGGGATTATGAATTATTTCCCCAAGTACGAAGGCATTATCCGATTCAAGCGACATTGCCGTATTGACCGCGTGCTTTACGCCCATACAAAAACCGCTGTGTTTTGCTAAAATTATCTGCATTATTTTTTCTTTTTGCAATTGCGCAAATCCTGCATTTTATAATACAGCTCTTCAAACTTATCCCTAAGCATTTGGTCTGCACGCTCGATGTCTTCTTGCGTCATTTTTTTGTCGTAAAACTCGGTTAACTCAAAGGGTTCTCCGAAATATATGTGCGACTTTTTAAACGCCTTTATTTTTGTAATTTGAACCACGGGCAAAATAGGAGTTTTTGTTTTAATTGAAAGCGCGGCTGCACCGCTTTTGAAAGGCAAAAACAAATCGTCGGTCTTGTTCCTTGTTCCCTCGGGAAAAATACACACAACTCCGTCATTTTTAAGAAATTTCATTGCCTGCATCATGGCTCTTACGTCCGAGCCGTCACGGGATACGGGAATACACTCGCATTTTTTAGTAAACCACTTGCTTACACCCTTTACAAACAGCTCTTTTTTAGCCATATAATGAACGGGTTTATTCGTTGCCATTGCCGCAGGTATTACGTCAAGCACGCTTAAATGATTGCCTACTATTATAAAAGGCGTGTTATTGTACCGTTTTTTCATTCCGTATCGCTTGTACGGATAAAAGGGTAAAATAAAACAAAAATGAATAAACCGCATAAATTTAAACCATCTTTCAAATTTACGCTGTTTTTTAATAGCCTTTTTTTCCTCTTTACTCAATTTTTCAGCCATTATATTTTTTCCTGTATTTTTTTTATTATTAAATCGATAACTTCGTTAATTTCCATATCCGAAGTATCGATATAAATTGCGTCGTCCGCCTGTTTTAAGGGCGCAATTTTCCTCGTCATATCCTGAATGTCGCGTTTTTCGATATCGCGCTTTATTTCGTCAAGGTCAACGTTTTTTCCCTTTTGAATATATTCATTATATCTTCTCTTTGCCCTCTCTTCACAACTTGCCGTCAAATAAAATTTAAAAGTCGCGTTCGGCAATACGTTGGTGCCGATATCCCTACCGTCGAGTATACAAGAATTTTTATTTGCAATTTCTCTTTGCAATTCCACCATTTTTGTTCTCACGCAACTAATTGCGGAAACGGTTGAAGCAAGCATAGAAATTTCCGGCTTTCTGATATCCTCAGACACGTCCTTCTCGTCCAAAAAAGTAATCTGCGCACCGTCTTTATACTGCACGTTCAAATTTATATCTTCGATTATTTTTGCAACATTGCCCTCATCAGTGACGCTAACGCCGCAACTGACGCATTTTAACGCGCAAGCTCTGTACATTGCGCCCGTATCAAGGCATAAAATATTAAGTTTTTTTGCTATTGCTTTGGCAACGGTGCTTTTACCGCTACCGGCAGGTCCGTCGATTGCAATATTTAATATTTTAGAAATATCTTTGCGCAAGTTTTTTGCCTCGTTTAAATAAATATGTTTGGGCAAAATATCTTTTTCTACAAGAAGCATTACCCTTATACACATTTTCAGCGCTCCGTCAATTTCGGGCTCGAGCGACGAGAACAGCGCACAGTTGACAAAACCGCACTCCCTTGCCGCTTTTGCAGGATAAAATGCGTGCAAATCCAATGTGTTTGAAAACATTATACATATAATATCTTGCTCTTCAAGGCAATTTTGACGGGTAATTTCAGACAGCAGCTCTTGTACTTTTTCTTTAATTTCTTCGGCGCTGTCGCAAGAAACGGTAGTTGCTCCTCTTATTGCTTTCATATATTATTTCCTTTAATACAATTTATATAATTAATTTTTTATACTGCTTCCGGCGGCGTATCCCGTCGAAACAGCTATTTGTAAATTAAAACCGCCTGTGAATGCGTCTAAATCAAGCACTTCTCCGCAAAAATAGAGTCCCTTTATAATCTTGCTTTCCATAGTTTTAGGATTAATTTCCTTGACGTTAACGCCGCCCGAGGTAACAATCGCCTCGGAAAAATCCCTCAGTGACGCAACAATCATATCAAAATTTTTAATTGTTGTCAATAAACTCTGCCTTTGAATTCTTGTTATAGAATTGACCTGCATATCGGGCAAAATATTACTTCTATTCAACACCTCTTCGATAATTGCAACAGGCAATAATTCTTTTAAACAGTTATAGATACTTTTATTTTTATATTGTTCGAAATCTCTTAAAATTCTTTTATCAAGCTGTTCAACCGAAAGCGCGGGTTTTAAATCCAAAACAAGTTTTATTTTATTTAAATCCAACCTATTTATAAGGCTCGACGCGGATAAAACTATTGGGCCGGAAACTCCGAAATGTGTAAACAGCATTTCTCCGAAAAACTCATTTAATAACTTATTTTCGTTAAAAACCGACAGCTTAACGTTTTTAAGACCAAGCCCTTGCAAAGTTTTATAGTAATTACCTTTTAAGTTTAATCCGCAAAGCGCAGGCTTTAAATCTTTAACGCTGTGTCCCACACTTTCGGCAAATTTATATCCGTCACCCGTCGAACCTGTCGACGGATAACTTATACCTCCCGTACAGACAATCACTTTATCGAACGAATATGTGCCTTTATTTGTTATTATGCCAGACACAGTACTATGCAAAACTGTAATTTCTTCAACTTGCTCGCAAAAATTAAAACTTACGCCAAGACTTTTGCAATATTTTTCAAGACACTTAGTTACGTCGCTTGCTTTGTCTGAAACAGGGAAATATCTTGCCCCACGCTCTTCTTTAAGCGCAAGTCCGCCGTTTTCGAAAAACTGTACGCAGCGTTCGGGGGAAAAAGCATATATTGCTCCCGTAAGAAATTTTGGGTTATTTACTACGTTATTTAAAAACTCTTCGGGAGAACAGTTGTGCGTTACATTGCACCGACCTTTACCCGTTATATAAATTTTTTTACCGCTTTTTTCGTTTTTTTCAAATACGGTGACTCGGTTGTTATTTAATGCCGCAAAATATGCGGCAACAAGTCCCGAAGCGCCTGCGCCGATAACAGCTACGTTTTGCATATACTTTCCTTGATTTTATTTATAAAAATAAATTGCAGCACAGCCCGTTCAAGTCTGCACTGCAATTATTTACACGGGATAAACCTTATTTGGATTTGAAGCTAAATCAGTGTCGACGCCTGTATCTTTTGCCTTTCTCCATTTAAAGAAATTTGTAGAAACTTCGGGGAATAGCGCATAAGACAAAACGTCTTCTTCCTGAGTATAAAAACCGTCGTTTTTAACTTTTTGAGTTAATGTATCCATTTCGTTGGAAATTAAGTCTGCAGGACGGCATTCTATAATTTTTTCTCCGTCTTTTTGGCAAAGTTTAACGACGTCTGCGTTTTTCTCTCCCAGAACTGCACCGTATTTACCCAAAATCATATCTTTGAACTGAGCCGTAACTGTTTTGTATCTGCCAAGCAACACATTCCAAACAGCCTGAGTACCTACAATTTGGCTTGATGGCGTTACAAGCGGAGGATAGCCGCTGTCAGCCCTTACTTTGGGAACTTCGGCAAGACAATCCAACAATTTTTCTTCCTTACCTGCCTGTTTTAACTGGTTCATAAGGTTAGAAAGCATACCGCCGGGCACTTGATATAAAAGCGTATTTATATCAACGCGTCTGACTTTTGGATTAAGGAATCCGTCCTTTTCAAGTCTTTCGGCAACCTTGTTGAAATGAGTTACGGCAGGAAGAAGTTTTTGTATGTCGATACCTGTATCATATTGAGTATCTTTCAAGGTAGCGATAAGCGGCTCCGTCGCAGGGTTAGACGTACCGTTACCCAACGGAGAAAGGGCACAGTCCACAATATCCACACCGGCTTGAATAGCCATAAGATATATCATATCTCCCGTTCCCGTGGTGTTGTGAGTGTGTAAATGCACTTTTGTTTCGGGACGAAGCTCTGCTTTAAGTTCTTTAACAAGCTCGTAAGCGGTAAAGGGCAACAATAAATTTGCCATATCCTTTATGCAGATATTATCGGCGCCCATATCCTCGAACTGTTTTGCAAGTTTTACAAAATATTCTGTGGTATGTACGGGACTTGTAGTATAGGATATTGCGCATTCACATACGCACTTTCCGCCTTTGCCGTACTTTTTAATAGCCTTTACCGACGCTTCAAGGTTTCTCGGGTCATTCAACGCGTCAAATAATCTTATTACGCCTATTCCGTTTTCTATAGATTTCTCTACAAATTTTTCAACAACGTCATCGGCATAATGACGGTATCCCAAAAGATTTTGTCCCCTTAAAAGCATCTGAATGGGCGTCTTTTTTAAATATTTTTTGAGATTTCTCAATCTATCCCAAGGGTCCTCATTCAAAAACCTGAGACAGCTGTCAAAAGTTGCGCCGCCCCATGCTTCAAGGGAATAGTAACCGACGTCGTCCAAAAGCGAAAGCATAGGTTCCATTTCATCAAAGCGCATACGCGTTGCCGCGTGGGATTGATGAGCGTCGCGTAGAATTGTATCGGTAATTAAAAGTTTTTTTGTATCCATAAAGTTATCTCGTCCTTACGCCATAATTGTATTGACTATATTTACAAACGCTTCGGGTGCGCTGCCGTCGGCATATCCGCCAAAGCATGCCAACAATACGCCGGCAGCTATAGCAGAACCTATAACGCCTGCAACATTGGGCCCCATTGCGTGCATGAGCAAATGGTTTTGAGGGTCGTATTTGCGTCCCATATCCTCTGAAATTCTTGCAGCCATGGGCACCGCGGAAACGCCGGCAGAACCAATTAAGGGATTAATTTTACCCTTTGTCGCTTTACACATAATTTTAGCAACAAGCAAACCGCCGATAGTTCCGAGGAAAAACGCAAACAGACCTATTGCAATAATTTGCAGGGTTGTAACGCTCAAAAATATTTCACCTTTAGCCTTACTTCCCACCGATATACCAAGAAAAATAGTAATTGTGTTCATTAAACCGTTCTGAGCCTGCGTGGAAAGTCTGTCGACAACTCCCGACTCTTTAAACAGATTGCCGAGCATCAACATTCCAAGCAGGGTTATCGAATCTGGCAAAATAATGCCAACTACCAGAGTTACTATTATCGGAAACAATATTTTTTCAAGCTTGCTTACCTGCCGCAACGGCTTCATGCGGATTTTTCGCTCTTTTTCGGTGGTGAGCAATTTCATTAAAGGCTTTTGTATTATAGGTATCAACGCCATATACGAATACGCAGCAATGGCTATTGTCGGTATCAGGTCGGGAGCAAGCTTTGACGTAACCATAATTGCTGTGGGTCCGTCCGCTCCGCCTATTATCGCTATTGACGCCGCCGCCGCAACCGAAAGCCCCATTGCCGCAGCAAGTATAAACGCAACAAATATTCCAAGTTGTGCACCCGCGCCGATAAGCATACTTTTGGGATTAGCGATCAACGGTCCGAAATCGGTCATCGCGCCTATTCCGAGGAAAATCAACGGCGGATATATAACCTTATCTACTCCGAAATACAGATACCACAAAAGCCCTCTGTTTGTGACTGCCTCATACGAATTATCTCCTTCGGGATGTGTGCCCCAAAGTACTTTTTCCGCACCGGGAATATTTATCAAAAACATACCGAAGGCAATCGGAAGCAACAGCATCGGCTCAAAATTTTTGACTATAGCGAGATACATAAGCACGAACGATATCAATAGCATAACGTAGTTTTGCCAGTTACCCTGAACAAAACCCATCGACTCGTACAAATTTTCAAATATCTTGCCAAAGTCTATTCCACTTTGCAACATATTTCCTCCGCTTAGCCGATTACAGCAAGTTGCGCGTTAGTTTCCACGTTAGCGCCCTTCGTCACACACAAAGTCACTTTACCGTCGCAAGGCGCGGTAACTTCGTTATCCATTTTCATTGCTTCAAGCACTATTATGGGCTGGTCTTTTTTTACCGTAGCGCCGTCGGCAACAAGAATATTTTTGATAAGTCCGGGGAAAGGTGATAAAACCTTTTCTCCTTTCGCAGAATTCTTGTTTACGGGCGCTTCCTTGGGCATTTCAGAAACAGTTTTTAAAACAGGCACCGAATTTTCGCTTTCTCCGACTTCCTCAACGCCTACAGAATAGCTTTTACCGTTTATTGTCACAACAAAATTACGCATATTGTACTCCTTAAATTCTCTTTATTCTCTTAACTTTAAACTCGCACTTGGGCGATTGCTGACTGTAATAAGCCATAATGGCAGCCATTATAGCCGCTTTAACCTCGTCCGGAATATCATCGCTGTCATCGTTATTCTCGGAAACCGTTTCCTGCTGCACGGCAGTTTTTTTACCCTTAATTTTCTGTTTCCAATTGTGCAAAAAAGCAAGGTTATCGGTCTTTCTCATAATCAAGCCTATAAGCCAGATTATGAAAATAATAAGCACTATACCCAAAAATACAATTAGAAACCCTATTAATGCGTATATACAGGCTTCACCGAAATTACTGAAATACCAGTTGCCGGCATTATTTCCCGTACCCGGGATAAATTCCAATAAATTATTTTGCATTTCGTCCTCACTTTAAAAGCATCTGCAACGACGCTGTAAGGTACTGCTTAATAAACGAAGGCTGAATGATATTGTCGATATATCCGTCCTTCGCCGCATTGACAGGGTCTGAATTTTCATCCGAATATTTGGCGGCAAGCTTATTTGCATCAATTTGCTTATCCGTGCCGCTAAACTCGATTTCAGCGCCCTGCAAGCTGTCAAAAAGTGCGATTTTTGAATTTGCAAATGCGTAGCTGTAATCGTATCCCATTGATTTTGCTGCAAAAAT
The DNA here is from genome assembly GCA_910585685.1 of uncultured Christensenella sp. Lineage (GTDB taxonomy): Bacteria > Bacillota > Clostridia > Christensenellales > Borkfalkiaceae > Coproplasma. The sequence continues at coordinate 98,514 of CAJUEO010000002.1, read as the reverse complement.
AGTATATCCAAGACCGATTGCCTTTCCATAGACAACCGAAACTTTTGCCGAATCAATACAATCGAGCATGCAAACATACTCTCCGAGTTCTTTCAAAACAAGACTGCCGTTTACCGAGAGATCGCTTTTAATTCCGAGCGTATTTACAAACGTTACATAAGGCAAGCTGTAACAACAAGCAAATTCCGCAAAATCTTTTATTTTTCTTACGTTTTCAGCCGTCAATTCAACTCCGTCAATTGCGTCAAATACCACTGCCGCAACGGCTATTCCTCCAATGCGCGCAAGAAAACATTTAACTTCCGGACAGTAACTCTTGCCAAGCTCGATTTGAGAATTCTTGTCAAAAATACTTAAAATAGTTTTAGCATCGGCTTTTTTGTCGAGCGCAGGCAGAGCGACGTTCATTTCTTCGCTGTCAATTACAGGCAACGCAAGTATTTCGTTTATAGAAGTAATTGAATTTTTGATTTCTTCAAAATTTTTGACTGTGAACGTAGGCAAATGCGCATTGACAAGCCCCTCGACCCCACCGACTTTAAACTTTGAAAGATTTTTGCCCGATTTTGCCGAAAGCACAAGCGGACTTGCAGCGCATAACACGCTTTTGTTTTCTATTAAATAAGTAAAGTCGCATATACCTGCCAAAACCGCAATTTGACCGTAAACTTCTCCGTTTACAATAAGGTATTGAGGAATACTTCCCTTCATCTGCGAAGCCTTTAAAATTAAGCTTGCAAGACCTTCTAAGACGTTCACGCCCTCTCCGACCTGCACACCAAGCGTCGACAATATCCAAATTACAGCTGTTGAGGTTTTTTCAGCTTGGTTAAGGCATTTTTCGATTTTTTCGCAGTTTGCCTTACTTACACCGCCGCTCAACACTTCGCTATTCTGCGCAACAATATAAAAAGGATAGTCGTTTATCGTACCGAACCCTGTTACAACACCTTCGCCCTCGGCATTTTCACCGTAGAACTCGTCTTTGGAAAAGCTGAAACACGACAGTTCGACAAAACTATCCTCGTCGATTAGCGAATTTATATCCGCTCTTATTCCTTTTCCGGCATCGAGAAGCTGTTTTTTACGCTTCTGCAATAACACAATTTTATCCATATAATTACTCCAAAAATATAGAATGCCAACTTTCTACAAATACATTTTATCATAAATTTTTTCAAATGCAAACTAAATTAGTTATCATTTTATCTAAATATTAAAAAAAGATGACTTTAGCGTCATCTTTTCTTTCGGATAAATTTGAATTTCGATTTCAAAAACTTATCTATGCGTTCATAGTATTTACATACAAGCCAGAACGCCAAAACCACCAGAGCGAGCAATGTAACCCAAATAAGTATTCCCCACCAGGTGGTAAACGGTATCAACTCGAATGAATATGCCGTGGAAAATATAGAAATAACCCTTGTAACCGTAATCATAACTATAAAAAATACCCAAGTCATCGAAGAAAGTCCGGCAACAAAACATAGAACGTCGTCAGGAAAGAGAGGCAACAAAAACATTAGCGACAGTATTAAATAGTCCCTGCCCTTCAATTTTTTAAGCCATTTATCGATGCTTTCTTTGCCGACAATCCAGCATACCGCCTTATAACCAATCCACCTTCCTATTGCAAAAGCCGCAATAGAACCGAGCAGTATTCCAATAAGGCTGAAAAGTGCACATTTTAGTGGACCGAACATAGCTACGCCTACACCGACCGCTATAGAACCGGGCACGGGCAATAAAATCACCTGTAAGAAACAGAAAAGCACATATATAAACGCCGCCATACTTCCGGCATTTCCGATATATTCCCTAAGTGCGTCAACGCTGTTTATTTTGGTTATTAAATTACTTGCGCAAAGAGCATAAAAAACAACTGCACATATATCCACAAACACAAGCAAGCAAACCGTCAACCGATAAAGCGACGTTTTATTAAGCCCGTAAAAAATTATACCTAAAACCATAAACAGAGTAGATAAAATTCCGGCTATAGATATCAACAGATTAAAATATATTATGATAAAATCTACATTTTTGTATAATAATCCGTAGGCAATAAAAATAAACGCGATTGCGCTCATCAGCACAACCGCTAAAATATTGAAAATATGTTTTAAAATTTCAATGCGGTTCATTATTACTATTATTATATAGTAATTAATTAAAATTTATAAATTACTTTTCAAATTTTTAACCGCGTCGGTCGCAAGTTTGTCGCAAAGATTGTTATACTCGTTGTCCGCATGACCCTTGACTTTTATAAAAGTTACACTATGCTGTTGAGTAAGCTCCAATAAAATTTCCCACAAATCAACGTTCAAAACAGGCTTATTGTCGGCTTTTTTAAACCCGTTTTTTTGCCAAGCGTAAATCCAGCCGTTTCTAAACGCGTTTACGGTGTATGCCGAATCACTGTAAACGTCTACCTGACAAGGCTCTTTTAAACATTTTAACCCCTCAATTACGGCAGTCAGCTCCATTCTGTTGTTTGTCGTCGACTCTTCCGCGCCCGAAATTTGTTTTTCCGCGCCTTTGAACATAAGAACTGCGCCCCAGCCGCCTATTCCCGGATTACCTGAACAAGCGCCGTCGGTATATAAAGTCACTTTCTTCATTTTTGCTCACTTAAGCGATGATAGCTTGCTTCCACTGCTTGAAAAATTTCTTTACGGAAATTGCCTTCATCCAATGCCTTTACCGTCTCCAAAGCAAACGTGCCGCTCTCGCAATTTTGCGCGACAAGCTCGTCAATAGACTTTTCTTCCATTAAAACCATTTCCGTTATACCGAAAACAGACTGCGCTGCGAAAATTTTTGCCTCATTTTTAGTTAATCCGAGTTTAACTCCTGCGTCAATCAAGCTGTCTATGAATAGAAGCGCGTGCGAAACATTGCAATTCAGCGCAGTAACGGCGTCAAGTTTACTTTCTTCCATACTGACAACTGTTCCAAGCCTATTGAATATATTACTAATAAAATCGGTATCGGTATTTGATTTGTTAAAATCCACCATATCTATGCCAATTGCTCCGCTGCCAATGGAACACGGCATATTAGGCACGCAGCGAGCGACCTTTATCAGTCCTACGCCGAGTGCATTTTTGATAGTATTTTTTGTGATGCCCGTCATAACGGAAATAACTTTTTCTGGACGTACCCCCTCAATACTTTTAGCAACTTCGCCAAAATTTTTTGATTTTACCGCGATTATTAGATATTCACTGTTTTCGGCTACAAATCTGTTATTCTGACAGGTATTCACTCCAAGATAGTCGACACTGTTGAGTTTATCTTCATTTATATCGCTGACTATTATTTTCTTTTCACGCAAAAAATCAGATAAAACCACTCCTCTGAGTATCGTTGTTGCAATAAATCCACAACCGATTATGCCAAGCTTGAATTGTTTTTTCATTAAATTCCCTCCGAAAACAGTTGACTAAAATATTTAGTTATTATATAATACTACACGCATAGGGGAGTAGCTCAACGGTAGAGTCGCGGTCTCCAAAACCGTCGGTTGCATGTTCGAATCGTGTCTCCCCTGCCAAACAGTTCCAAGAAATTGGAGCTGTTTTTTTAGTTGTTAGCGACATGCAACGCAGCGTCTGCTTTGCGAACGCTGAGCATGTGACGCGATTGGCTTCGCAACAATCGCTATTCCGTCGCTTTGCTCCTTACGAATCGTGTCTCCCCTGCCAAAGCCTGTTCTAAACGGAACAGGCTTATACTATACAAATTTTATCAAATTTTTTAAAAAAAGTCAATTGTTATTTGTTTTGATATAAAATATCTTCTTTTCGTCCAATCGGGTACTTGCTTAATTTATCTCCATTTAGGTTATGCTTACGCATTTCAACAGCAGCTATACGGTGATTTTCATATGTCGTATAATAATAAATCCCTTTGTCTGCGTTACAGCAAGAGGTATATACTGTAATTTCATAGCCGTCTTTGCCAACTATACAAGCCCCTCTCGGATGAGCAACCGAACCGAGAATATGAAAAAATTGATTTACGCTCTCATCTTCGGAACTGCCTGAAATAGAGTTAAGCTTTATAAAAGTCGCTTTAACAAATCGAGATTGCGACGTATAATCACCCGGCAAACCTAAACCGCCCATGCCACGAGTATAAGTTTTTAAGCCAAGTTTCTTTGAGAAGCTGTTTTTGGGGTCTTTTGAAGATAACCCGATATAATTATTGAGATTAAATATTTGCTTGTCAAACGTCGGATTATTTGTCAATACTCCTGCCTTATTATCATAAATTTTCAATCCGTCTTTAACATACTCAACGGTAACCGCCTTTTCTCTGTCAGCAATTATCCAGTGCAGCTCTGCGGAAGGCAAATCATCGCTGTATCTAATATCCGCTAAATTTATATTTTTCAGCTCACTGACAGCTTGATTTACCGATGAACACTTTCCCAATATATATGGAATTAATTCAAATTGAGCAAAATTAATTTTATTGCGCTGCAATTTTGCGTAATAGGCGTTCCCTACAAAATTAAGACCTGCCATACAAAGCCCCCTTTCGTTGACTGCATCATAATAAAGCGGATAATTATCTTTTACATATGCCATACCTATCATAGCAAAGTGTTCTGTCATTTTCTTCGTTTCACGAAAATGTAATACAAAATTGCGCGGTGTTACAGTAATTTCTTCCACATATGAAAAATCATAATCCAAAGTTCGTCCAAAGTAAAAATCTTTAGTCTTATAAGTTACAGCCGTACACATATATAACCTCTTAATTTTTTATTAATTTTTACCTTTGTTTTAAGATTTTAATCAATAAAAAAAGCAGTGACTCGCTCATCACTGCCTTTTATTTATATTATGTTAGACATAGTACTTCGCAAAATGTCATTTTTATACTCTTACGTCACCCTTTTGCCCTAAAAGTTCACTGTTTTGTTTTAAAATTGGCTCAACCTCATTTTGAATAAACTCTTCAGTTTGCGAAGCCGCTCTTCCCGTAAACTTTTTAGCGTCGAGTATTTCATCGAGTTTATCATGAACTGGCGCAAAAGCGCTGTCTGCCTTTATTAAATCGATTAAATTATTTTCTTTACCGAGTTCTTTAACGTTTTTACCTGCCTGCATTGACAGTACCCTAATCTTCTCGTGCAGCTCCTGCCTATTGCCTCCTGCTTTAACACACTCCATCATAATATTTTCGGTAGCCATAAACGGAAGCTCGGCAGCAATATGCTTTGCGATTATTTTATCATATACGACAAGGTTTTCACAGACGTTCATATATATATTTAAAATGCCGTCCAAAGCTAAAAATGCCTGAGCATTGACAATTCTTCTGTTTGCTGAATCGTCCAAAGTTCTTTCAAACCACTGTGTTGAAGCGGTAATCGCGCTGTTCATCGGCAAAGAAACGACAAAGCGCGCCAACGAACCTATTCTTTCGCTTCTCATAGGGTTGCGTTTATACGCCATAGCCGAGGAACCTATCTGCGATTTTTCAAACGGTTCTTCGATTTCCTTCATATTTTGCAAAATGCGAATGTCGTTAGAAAACTTATAAGCGCTCTGTGCAATCTGTGACAGTACACATAAAACATTGTAATCAAACTTTCTCGGATACGTCTGCCCCGTAACCCCGTAAACCTTGTCAAAGCCAAGTTTTGCAACAACTCTTTTTTCAAGTTCCTTTACTTTGCTTTCATCACCGCAAAACAGCTCCATAAAGCTTGCCTGCGTACCCGTAGTGCCCTTAACTCCGCGCAATTTAAAAGAATTTTGCAAGTTGACAAGATTATTGTAGTCCATAGTTAAATCTTGCAACCAAAGCGTAGCGCGTTTACCCACAGTAGTCAATTGTGCCGGCTGTAAGTGAGTGAATCCAAGCGTGGGTAAATGCCTGTATTTAAGAGCAAAGCGCGAAAGTTTATCGATAACATTTACAAGCTTAGCTTTAATTATTTCCAACGCATCCCACAAAATAATGAGCTCCGAGTTGCAATCCACATAACAGCTTGTTGCGCCGAGATGAATTATAGGCATAGCGGACTTAGCCTGGTCACCGAATGCGTGAACGTGCGCCATAACATCGTGCCGCACCTCTCTTTCATACTTCTCTGCTTGCTCGAAGTTTATGTCGTCGGCATATTTTTTCATTTCATCGACTTGCGATTGGGAAATATTAAGCCCAAGCTCCATTTCCGCCTCGGCAAGCGCAATCCACAGCTTGCGCCAAAGTTTAAACCGCTTTTCATCGGAAAAATTTTCACTCATAGCGCGGCTAGCATATCTTGAAATCAACGGATTTTGATAAATACTGTTGTCCATATCTCAATATTTCTCCAATTTATTAAACTTTTTCGGGAGCGGCATACTCAATACCGAACGTTTCTACGGTTACTCTTTCCATAACCTGCGGTATCTGAGGTTTATCATGCCAATCACATCTAACATTTGCAATCTCGTCCACAACCTCGATACCTTCGATAACTTTACCGAAAGCCGCATATTGTCCGTCGAGATGAGAAGCATTTTGGTGCATAATAAAAAACTGCGAGCCGGCAGAATCATACATCATCGAGCGCGCCATAGAAAGAACGCCGCGCTCATGCTTTATGTCGTTTTTCATATAGCCGTTAATTTTAAACTCACCTTTTATTTTATAGCCGGGACCGCCTGTTCCCTCACCGAGCGGGTCTCCTCCCTGAATCATAAAGCCTGAAATAACTCTATGAAAAATCAATCCGTCGTAAAATCCGTTTTTGACAAGTGTTATAAAATTATTGACTGTGTTCGGCGCTTTTTCGGGGTAAAGTTCGGCTTTTATCAGCTTGCCCCCCTGCATTTGTATAGTAACTACGGGATTCTGCATATTATCTCCTTATTTTAAATCGTCAAATTTTTGTATTAATACTCCTGCTTCGGCAAAAAGACGAAGTGAAAAATCATCGGGGTAGCCTTCCTTATAGACAACGCGTGAAATGCCGGAATTAATTATAATTTTCGCACAAATTACGCAGGGTTGGTGAGTACAGTAAAGCGTACACCCCTCTACGCTGCACCCAACGCGCGCCGCCTGAATTATAGCGTTCTGCTCGGCGTGAACTGCGTAACAAAGCTCGTGCATGGTGCCGCTTGCAATTTTAAGCGTCTTGCGCATACACTCCTTTTTATCAACGCAATTTTCAATACCTTGCGGCGCACCGTTATAGCCCGTGGCAATAATTCGCTTATTTCTGACTATAACAGCACCGACGTGCCTGTTCTCCTGAAAACAGCTTGACCAAGTTCCGATAAGCTCGGTCAGCTCCATAAATCTTTTGTCCCATTTATCCATATTATAATTCTACCATTAATTTCAATAAATTGCAATTTTTTACTTTAAAATGTTTAACTTTATTTTGTCAAGTTTATAAAATAGTTGTAACAAAAAAGAAATTCGGAGGAATTTAATTATGACAATCAAACCTTTATTTGATAAAGTGGTTGTTGAGAACCTTAAAGCCGAGGAAAAGACAAAAAGTGGAATACTTTTGACGCCTGCCTCGCAGGAAAAACCGGCAACCTGCCTTGTCGTAGCCGTAGGTCCCGGCGGACTTGTTGACGGAAAAGAAGTTAAAATGCAAGTTAAAGTCGGTAACAAAGTTCTGCTTGCTAAATACAGCGGAACCGAAGTCAAAGTTGATGATAAAGAATATACAATAATCCGCCAGAGCGATATTTTGGCAATTGTTGAGTAATAATTAAGGAGATTAAAATGGCTAAACAGATTAAATATGGCGACGAAGCCAGAAAACTTTTGGAAACAGGCGTCAACGTTGTTGCCGACACTGTAAAAATTACACTTGGCCCCAAAGGCAGAAACGTAGTTCTCGATAAAAAATTCGGAGCACCCCTCATAACCAACGACGGCGTAACTATCGCTAAAGAAATAGAACTCGAAGACCCGTTTGAAAATATGGGCGCACAGCTTGTAAAGGAAGTTTCCACAAAGACCAACGACGTTGCCGGTGACGGAACGACTACCGCCGTTGTGCTTGCACAGGCTATCGTACACGAAGGACTTAAAAACCTTGCGGCAGGCGCAAACCCCATGATTTTAAAAAAAGGTATCTCCTCTGCAGTTGAAACGGCTGTTGCGAAAATTCAATCGATTTCAAAGCCCGTAGAAAACAAACTTGCCATTTCACAGGTTGCTTCCATATCCGCCGGAGACGAAAAAATAGGCGAACTTATTGCCAACGCTATGGAAATTGTCGGCAAAGACGGCGTTATTACCGTTGAAGAAGGCAAAACCATGAACACCGAACTTTCCACGGTTGAAGGCATGCAGTTTGACCGCGGCTACGCTTCCGCTTATATGGTTACAAATACCGACAAAATGGAAGCAGTTCTCGATAATCCCTATATCCTTATCACCGATAAAAAGATTTCTTCACTTCAAGAAATTCTTCCCGTAATCGAACCCATTGCTCAACAGGGCGCAAGACTGTTGATTATTGCCGAGGACGTTGAGGGTGACGCGCTTGCCGCGCTTATAGTTAATAAGCTTAAAGGCGTTTTAAACTGTGTTGCAGTTAAAGCTCCCGGTTTCGGAGACAGAAGAAAAGCAATGCTCGAAGATATAGCAATTCTTACGGGCGGCACGGTAATTTCCAGCGATTTAGGCTATGAATTTAAGGACGTAACCTTGGATATGCTCGGCAGAGCTTCACAGGTTAAGGTCGATAAAGACAACACCACTATTGTAGACGGCGCAGGTGAAGCTGACGCAATAAAAGCTCGCGTAGGTTCTATAAAGTCGCAGATATCCGAAACAACCTCCGACTACGACAGAGAAAAATTGCAGGAACGCCTTGCAAAGCTTGCCGGCGGCGTTGCAGTAATAAGCGTTGGCGCAGCTACCGAAGTTGAAATGAAAGAAAAGAAATTGCGCATCGAGGACGCTTTGGCAGCAACGAGAGCTGCAGTTGAAGAAGGTATCGTCCCCGGCGGTGGCGTTGCTCTTCTCTCTACAATTCCCGAACTTAAAAAGCTTGTTGCAGGCTTGCACGGAGATGAAAAAACGGGTGCTGCAATAGTTATGAAAGCTATCGAAGAACCCGTCCGTCAAATTGCAAAAAATGCAGGCTATGACGGTTCGGTAGTTGTAAACAAAATTTTGACGGCTAAAAAACCCAATTACGGTTTCGACGCACTCAAAAATGAATACACCGATATGGTGGCAAGCGGAATAATCGACCCCACTAAGGTTTCGCGCTCAGTTCTTCAGAACGCAGCGTCGGTTGCCGCAACACTCCTTACAACCGAAAGTATTGTAACTGACATACCCACTCCTCCCTCACCTCCTATGGGCGGAAATCCCGATATGGGCGGTATGTATTAAAAAGTTAAAAGAGCGGAAGCTTCAAAGCTTCCGCTCTTTTATTTTTGCATACATTTTCATATCTTCTACAACGCCGTTTTTCAATGAGTTGGCAATCAAAGTTCCCTCACACACAAAGCAGCACTTTTCAAGCACGCGGCAAGAAGCTTTATTTCTTGCAAACGGCTCTGCATATATCCTTATAATATCCGTATTATTGAAAATATAGTCGCAAATCTGTAAAATTGCCGAAGTCGCTATTCCTTTATTCCAACAATTTTCGTCTATGTAGTAACCAAGTTCCGCAGTTTTAAAATGAATATTAGTTTGTCTGAACACCCCGATACTGCCGACCAACTTCCCGTTATACTCGATTGCAAACGCAAAAATGCTGTTTTTGTCGCTATTAAGCATAGATTGAATAAAAACTTTAGCGTCGTCTTGAGCATATGGAAACGGCAATCCGTCCCTAAGATTGTCGAGAATATTCTTATTATTTAAAATACTTGAAAGCTCTTGCGCGTCGTCAAGTTGCCATTCACGAATTTTACAGTCCATATTTTACCCCTTCAACTTACTCAAAATGCGCGCCAAAGCATATTTACCGTGTTCATACGTCAAACCGCCCTGAAAATACACAATATAAGGAGGTTTTACAGGGCCGTCTGCAGAAAGCTCGATAGAAGAACCCGAAACAAACGTACCGGCAGCCATAATTACCTTATCATCATAACCCGGCATATCCCACGGCTCGCAGGTAACATAGCTGTCAACAGGTGAAGCATACTGTACCTCTCGAATAAAGTTTATCATCTTGTCGGCGCTGTCAAACTCTATGGCACGAGTTATATCATATGGCGTTTTATCGAGCGAAGGATAATTCTTATAACCAAGCTCCCACATAGCCTGACCTATTAATAAACTCGTTTTTAAAGCCTGCGCAACTGTGTGCGGAGCAAGAAACAATCCTTGATAATAATATTGATATCCTGAAGCAAACGACCCGACTTCAAGCCCAATCGAGGGCGCAGTAAGTCTTTTGCCTATCAAATCAACATATCTTTGTTTGCCGCAAATATATCCGCCTGTCTGCGCAAGTCCGCCACCGGCATTCTTTATAAGCGACCCGACAATAATATCTGCACCGACTTCCGTCGGTTCTTTTTTTTCTACAAACTCACCGTAGCAATTATCAACGAAAATACAGCCTTCAAAGCCAAGTTCCCGAACAAATTTGCATACTTTACCTATTTCGTCGCAGGAAAGCGCGTCCCTCAATTCGTAACCGCGAGAACGCTGAATATAGACAACTTTAACGCTTTTAATTAATTTATTTTTAATGCCGTCAAAATCAAAATGTCCGTCAATAAGCTCGCAATAATCAAAATTTATACCAAAATCCTTTAAAGAACCGTTATTTTCACCGAAAATTACGCCTCTCAAAGTATCATACGGCATTCCGCTAACACAAAACAACGCATCATTAGGGCGCAATAAGCCGAAAAGCGCCACAGTCAAAGCATGCGTACCCGACAACAAATGCGGAGAAACTATTCCCGATTCCGCACCGAACGCTTCTGCATAAAGACTGCCGATACAGTCACGCCCCTCGTCGTCATATCCGTAACCCGTAGTGCCGTTAAAATGGCGCGAAGCAACGCGATGCTTATTGAACGCGTTAAGCACCTTAACCTGATTAAAATATGAAATTTCGTCAATATCTTTAAATTTTTTTGTAAGCTTTTGCTCGCATTCTTCAATAAAATTCATTCGTTCAATAACTCCGCAATTCTGTCTGCCGTCGCTTCGTTGGGTTTTACCCAAACTAAATTCGGCAATTTTTTAAAAAAAGTCAACTGTCTTTTGGCATAATGTCGCGTATTTTGCTTAATTATGTCACACATAGTACTATATAAAATATTATTTTTTAGATATTCAACCACTTCTTTGTAGCCGATTGCCTGCATACATTGACATTTTTCATCGATTCCGCTTTCAAGTAAGCCATCAACCTCTTCAACTAAGCCGTCGGACAACATTTTATCTACGCGCAAATTAATTCTCTCATAGAGCTGCTCTCTCGGAAAATCAATTGCTATTGCAAGGTAATTATACTTAGGTAAAAGCTTGTCGTTTTGCTCTGATTTCTTTTTTCCGCTTGTTTCATATATTTCAAGCGCCCTTATAACGCGCTTTGTATCGTTGACGTGTAATTTTTGGGCTGTTTGACTATCCACTTTCAGCAATATTTTAAACAGCTCTTCTTTCCCGTATTCATTTAAAAAATTAGTATATTTTTCCCTAACCTCACTGTTAGCCGCAGTATTGCCGTAGCTAAAATCAAAAAGCAGAGAATTTATATAAAAACCTGTACCGCCGCAAATTATGGGCGTTTTGCTGCTTTTAGACAAATCTTTTAATATCGGCGCAGCCAAACTGCAGTAATCAGACACACTAAACGATGATTTTGGATCGACAATGTCTATCATATGATGCTTTATTCCGCGCATCTCTTCAACTGTCGGTTTGGCTGTACCAATATTTAAGTCCTTATAGATAAGCTGTGAATCTGCGGAAATAATTTCGCTGTTAAATTTTTCGGCACACTCTACGGCAAGCGAAGTTTTACCTGAAGCCGTAGCGCCACAGATAACGAGAACCTTTTTCAAAATTAAACTATCCTTTTAAACATTTTCTCGATATCTTTTTTTGTCAACTTTACGCACACAGGTCTGCCGTGAGGGCACTTTAATCCCAAATTTCCGTCAAGCATTTCAAAAAGTTTGTCAACTTCTTGCTCGGTCAACCTCATACCGCCCTTTATTGCGTGTTTACAAGCCGTCATAGCCAGCTTGTCTTTCAATACGTCTTCAACGTCAATATTTTTCAAACTGTTGATTTGCGATAAAATTTCGTCAAAAAAGTTTTTAATATTTATGGTTTTTAAATCAACGGGCACTTCGTCAACCCTGTACGAACCGTATCCAAACGGCGCAATACCCAAACCTATTGACTTTAAAATTTTTAAATTTGAGTCTAAAAACTGCGATTCTACTGAATTTACCGTAAAAATATACGGAAACAGCATAGGTTGCTTTATAATTTCACGCTTTTTTAAATTCTCGCAAAGTTTATCGTAAATGAGCCGTTCGTGCGCCGCGTGCTGGTCTATTATATAAACGCTGTCCTCTACCTCGTACATTAAGTAAGTATCAAACAGGCTTGCTCTGTACTTGCAAGCTTTAAATTCGATTTTCTGTTGCTCGTCCTTTCTTCTGCCAAAATATTCTTTTTGAAGCTCATACGCCTTAAAATTGTCGAGATTCGGCAACATAGTGTCGTCTGTAACAGACATTTTATTTTCTTTTACACTATTATTGAATGATGACGGTAAAAAATCGGAATTTCCGTTTTCAATTACCTTAACCGTGGGAAGAATATCATCCAACTTTGGAGAAAATTTTTCAAATTTATTCTCGCTTGTCACAGGCTGAGCGTAAACTTTGTTTAAGTTACCGTCTGATTGCGAAGTCGACTTAATTTCCGGAATACGAGTTTCCGAAATAACAAATTCCGCGGCTTTAGCCGTACCGTCGAGAACGGGCGCAATTACGGAATAAATTGCAGAATAAACCGTTCTGTTATCGACAAACCGCACGTCGGCTTTATTGGGATGCACGTTAACGTCCACAAAATCACACGGAACGTCTACGTTTAAGACGTAAAACGGATATTGCCGCTTCATCATATAGTTTATGTAAGCGTTGTTTATAGCAGTTGCAATGGTGTTGTTGATAATATATCTGCCGTTTAAAAATATGCTTTGATAAGTTTTATTTGCTTTAAAAAAGTTTTGATTTCCGATAAAGCCGCTAATCTTAAACTCACCCTTCTGCGCTTCGATTTTATAGCACTGTGAAAGCGTTTTTGCACCGTAAACCTGAGCCACAGCCTCGTCAAGACCGCCGCCAAAGCTCTGCAATATCAATTTACCGTCGACAAAATATTTAAAAGCAACCTTAGGATTACCCAAAATATAGCGCGTAACAAAGTTTGTAATATCCGCCTCTTCCTTTTTATCTGCCTTTAAAAACTTTGCCCTTGCAGGCGTGTTATAGAATAAATCGCGAACCGTAATTTGAGTACCTTTTTCCAACGCGGCAGGCGTAATATCACCGACAACGCCGTCATCGCAGCATATTTTATATGCAGGATTCCCCTCAGTTACAGATATTAACTCAACTTTTGAAATTACGGAAATGCTTGCAAGCGCTTCACCTCTAAAACCAAGCGTAGTAATCTTATCCAAATCCTCCGCTTTTGAAATTTTACTTGTTGCGTGCGGAGTAAACGCATCGCAAAGGTCGTCGCGCTCGATACCCGACCCGTTATCAATTATTTTAATTAGCTGTTTTCCGCCGTTCTCTATATAAATCTCAATTTCGGTCGAGTGAGCGTCAAGGCTGTTTTCAATCAACTCTTTAACGGCAGAATAAGGTCTGTCGATAACTTCACCCGCGGCAATTCTGTTATATACGTTTTTGCTGAGAACGTTTATCTTTTTCATTTTTTCACCTTTTCAACGAGGTCTCCCACAAGCAAAAACGCCTGCATAGGGGAAAGATTATTCATATCGACTTCGCTTAAAATTTTTTCCACTTCCGAAACTTCGGTTATAACTTCTTCCGCGCTTTCAACAACCTTTCTGTCCCCACTTTCGACAACTTTCAAAATCTTTTTTGCTCTGTCAGTAACGCTTTTAGGCACACCTGCAAGAGCCGCAACCTCGATACCGAAACTACGGTTTGCGCCGCCGCGCATAATTTTACGCAAAAAAACTACCGTACCGTTTATTTCTTTGACGGAAATTTTATAATTTTTAATCCCCTCTAATTTGTCCTCAAGCTCTGTAAGCTCGTGGTAATGCGTCGCAAACATTGTTCGCGCGCCGATATGCTGGGTTATGTGTTCGATTACCGCCCAGGCAATGCTCAAACCGTCATATGTAGAAGTACCTCTTCCGACTTCGTCCAAAATAAGCAAGCTGTTTTTTGTGGCGTTTTGCAAAATTGCGGCAACTTCTATCATTTCAACCATAAACGTACTTTGATCCGAAATCAAGTTGTCACTTGCCCCGACACGGGTAAAAATTCTGTCAATAAGCGGAATTTGCGCCGACTTTGCAGGAACAAAGCAGCCGAGATGCGCCATAACAGTTATAACAGCAGTCTGCCGCATATAAGTGCTCTTACCTGCCATATTCGGTCCCGTCAATATCATAGTACGGTTCTCTCCATCGTCTAAAAGCGTGTCGTTGGGGATAAACCTTTCCTTTGTGATTACTTCTACAACGGGGTGCCTGCCTTCGCTAATCATAAGCGTATCGCTTTCTACTATCTGCGGACGTACATACTTATTCGTCTTTGCGACCTCGGCAAATGAAACAAGCATATCCAGATAAGCAACAGATGAGGCTATAATTTTAAACCTATCTATAAACTCGCTCAAATACTCTTTAATTTGACTGTAAATTTCCGTTTCAAGCTTTTCACAAAGTTCACTGCCCGTCAAAATTTTTTCTTCCAAAACTTTCAACTCTTCGGTTATATACCTTTCGGCGTTAGCAACCGTCTGTCGGCGTTGGTAATTGAGCGGCACTTTGTCGGAAAAGGACTTGTTGACTTCAATATAATATCCAAAAACCCTGTTATATCCGATTTTTAAGTTTCTTATACCCGTCCTATCGCGCTCGTTAGCCTCCATTTTTGTTATATACTTAGCGCCGTTTTTGACAATTTCCCTTTGTTCGTCAAGCTTTTCGTTAAAACCCTTCTTAATGATAGTTGCATCGTCGGGATTATCAGTGTTGATTGCCTTATCGATTAAATTATAAACCTCGTCAAGGTCATACAATCTCTCGTTTATCTCGTTAATTACCTCGGAAGTAAACCCTGAAAGGCAAAATTTAAGCGAAGGAATAACTTTCAGAGAACTTGAAAGATTATTGCATTCCTTAGCTTTGACGGTATTATTGCTTATTTTTCCTGCTATACGCTCGATATCCTTAATTTCTTTCAGCATATCGGCAATTTTCAGCCTTACGACGGTAGAATCGTAAAGCTCCTGCACACCGTCGAGGCGTTTTTCTATTTCGATTTTGTCATAAAACGGATATAAAATATTCGAAGAAATGAACCTTGCGCCCATAGGCGTCTTTGTCTTATCCAAAACCCAAAGCAAACTGCCGTATTTACTGCCGTTGCTCATATTTTTGACAATTTCAAGGTTCTTGAACGCCGTGGCGTCAAGCTGCATATACTTCTCGTTCAAGAGATATTTTATTCCGTCTATATTTTTAAGCGCATGCTTTTGCGTTTCTTTCAAGTATTCGACAAGCGCGCCTGAAGCGCATATTGCGTCGTCGTGACCGATTATCGAGAAAGCCGAAAGCGTTTGAACGTGAAACTGCTCTAATAGCGTTCTTTCGGCGGCGGCGAAGCCGAAAGCCCACTCGGGATAGCTTGAAAAATGAGGCACCATTCCTCGACTGACCTCGGGTAAATCTCTTGCGGCAAATAACATTTCGTCATTGCTAATTACTTCTTTTACGTCAAGCGCAGTCATATGCGCGATACATTTTTTTACGCTTTCCGCGCCGAAAAATTCAGTTGCAAAAAATTCACCGGTGGAAATATCCGACCAGGCAAACGCTACCGTGTTGCCGTGTTTAAAAACCGAACAGATAAAATTATTATTTTTTTCATTTAAAGCGTCACCCGTCAACGTACCGGCAGTCACTACGCGAACCACGTCGCGCGCAACTATTCCCTTTGCCTGTGAAGCCTCTTCAAGCTGCTCGCAAACCGCCACCTTTTCCCCAAGAGAAACAAGCTTTGTAATATATCCCTCTGCGGCGTGGTGAGGTATTCCGCACATAGGCGCGCGCTTTTCAAGTCCGCAATCTCTGCCTGTAAGCGTCAACTCCAAAAGTTCGGAAGCTTTTATTGCGTCATCAAAAAACATCTCGTAAAAATCACCGAGTCGATAAAAAATTATGCAATCTTTATATTTTTCCTTGATGGAAAAATAGTGTTTCATCATAGTAGAAAGTGCCATATAAATCCCTTAAACCAATGTACCCGTCAAAGAAATGCCGCTCGCGCTCTCGATTTTAACGTTCAAGAACTCACCGACAACGTCAGTGTCGCTATAAAAATACGCCATTCGTCCGTATTCATCTCTTCCGAGATACATTTGCTTTTTATCATCGTACCCTTCACAAAGTATTTCTATAGTTTTGCCGACGTATTCCGCCGATTGCTCCCTTGTCTGTGAGTTGACAAGCGAAATTAGCTGCATTATTCGCTTTTTTGAAACCTCTTCGGGAATTTGCCCGTCCATTTTAGCCGCAACCGTGCCTTCGCGCTTCGAATAAACAAATGTAAACGCCGACGAAAACCCAACTTCTTTTACAAGTGATAGCGTATCGTTAAAATCTTCGTCGCTCTCGGTGGGAAAACCGACTATCAAATCAGTGGTTATTGTGCAGTCGGGAACATATTTTTTCAAAATTTCTACCTTTTTTAAATAGTCCGCCGAGGTGTAACGCCTGTTCATAGCCTTTAATATTCTATCCGAACCGCTTTGCACAGGCAAATGCACGGCATTGCATATTTTCGGATTTTCCGCAATTACTTTTGCAAGCTCTTCCGAAAAATCCTTTGGATGACTTGTCATAAATCTCAAACGAAATTTACCGTCAAGATTGGCAATTTTTTTTAAGAGTTCGGGAAAAGTAATGTCGTCAGTTCCGTTAGCGTATGAATTTACATTTTGACCGAGCAGTGTAAGCTCTTTATAGCCGAGAGAAATAAGCTCCTTTGCCTCATTTATAATGTCTTCCGATTTTCTGCTTCGCTCTCTTCCGCGAACATAGGGCACTATGCAATAGGTACAAAAATTATTGCAACCGTACGTTATGTTTATCCAGGCGTTGGGGTAGCTTGTCCTTAGGGGTTTTTCATTTTCCGATATCTCCCCCTCGCTTTCAAGCACTTCAATAACAGATTTTTTCTGCGACTGTTTTTTTATAACATATTCCTTCAGCTTACCCAAATTGTGAGTGCCGAAAATTATATCGACGTAAGGAAACTTGTCGTGCAAAATATCCGCCTTGCCTATTTGCTGCGTAAGACAACCGCCTACGGCAATAATCATTCCCTTTTTCTTTGCTTTAAGCTTTTTAAGCATACCTATATTGCCGAAAGCGTGATTTTCGGCGTTCTCTCTGATGCAACAGGTATTGAAAACAGCTATATCTGCGTCCTCGATATTGTCGCAGTTTTCATACCCGAGCGAGGAAAGAATGCCGGCAATCTTCTCGGACTCGTGTACGTTCATCTGACAACCGTATGTTGTAATGTGATAATATTTACTCATATTCCATATAATTATATATTTTTTTACAAAATTTTTCAATAAAATTTGCAACAATAATTTAATTTTATAAATACTATTTACGATGACTAAGTTTTTAAAGATATTGTTGATAGTTTTTTTAAGTATTTTAATAATTATAGGCGCGCTTATAAGCGCTTACTTTATAATAACCAAAGACGCCGTTTTAGATGAAAGTAAATTAATTAACCCCAATCAAAGCGTAATTATATATGACGACGAAGGCAACGAGCTTATAAGCGCGTCGGTCGCAGGCAAAAAAAAGAGCGTTAAAATCGAAAATTTAAGCGATGACTGTATAAATGCCTTCATTGCCTCGGAGGATAGAACTTTTTATTCGCATAACGGTCTCAATTACCGCAGAATGATAAAGGCGGCTTATAAAAATATGATTTCCCGCTCGTTTAAAGAGGGCGCTTCAACCATAAGCCAACAATTGATTAAAAATACTCACCTTTCACAGGATAAGACGATTAAGCGTAAACTCAACGAAATAAGACTGACAAAGCAACTTGAACGCGCATATTCAAAGAACGAAATTCTTGAAATGTATCTCAACACCATATATTTCGGACACAATTGTTACGGGCTACAAAGCGCGGCTGAATTTTATTTTGACAAAAAGGCAGAAAATCTTAATCTGTGCGAAAGCGCAACTTTGGTAGGACTGCTTTCCTCACCAAATAATTATTCACCGTTTAAAAATCCCGAAAAAAGCTTAAAAAAGCGAAATACTGTACTGAAATGTATGCTTGAATGCAATTTTATTGACGAAAACACCTATCAAAACAGTATAGAAATGCCGCTAAATGCCGTTCAAAACAGCGTTAAAGGAAAAAATTACGACTATTTACATGCAGTTTTCGACGAACTTGAAGAACTTGGAGTCAACGCATACGACTTGACGGACGGCTGCATAATAAAAACCTATCTGAATGCAGAGTTACAGTCTTTTATAGAAAATCATTCATACGATTGTGACAATTCGGTAATCATTACTTCAAATTGCGGCGGAGTAAACGCGTATAAATCAACTATAAACGGCGCAAAACGTCAACCCGGCTCCACAATAAAGCCTCTGCTTGTATATGCTCCGGCTATTGAAGAAAAAATAATTAGCCCGTTCACGGGCATTTTAGACGAAAAAATCGACTATAACGGCTATTCTCCCGAAAACTTCGATAAAAAATATCACGGATTTGTGACCGTGACAGAAAGTATTAAAAACAGCTACAACGTTCCTGCCGTAAAAACACTGAATACGTTGACAATTAAAACAGCTGAAAAATATCTGATGAGAATGAATATTGCATTAGAAGATGATGAAAAAAATCTTTCGCTTGCGCTTGGTGGTATGAAATACGGTATAAGCCTCAAAGATATTGCAGATAGGTACTCTACTTTCGCAAACAACGGAATATATAAGCCGTCACGGTTTATTAAAGAAATCGTAACAAAAAACGGTGAAAAAGTTTATTTAAACGAACAATCGCTTAGCAGAGTGTTTTCCGAAGGCACTTGCTCGCTTATGAACGATATGCTTCTCGAAACCTCAAAAAGCGGCACGGCAAAAAAGCTGTCCGATTTGAAATACGACGTTGCCTGCAAAACGGGCACCTGCGGAACAGAGGAGGGCAACACCGACGCATATTCAATAAGCTATACTTCAAACCATTGCGTAGGAATTTGGTTGGGAGACAAAGACAACAAAAAGCTTAAAATAACCAGCGGCGGAAACTGCTGTTCGCTTGCAAAAGAAATATTTGATAAGCTATACGACAAAGAAGTTCCGCCTGCGCTTAATACCGTAAGCGGCACGTCAACAGTTGAAATAGATGCCGAAGAATATTACACGAACAACAAAATTATAATTGTCGACACTCTGTCACCTGCATTGAATAAGCTGAAAGTTAAGGTTTTATACGGCAACGAGCCAAAGGAAAAATCAAGCAAATTTTCGTCACCAACTATAAAATTGCCGTCAATTTCAGTTAAAAACAATACGGTAACCATATCATTATGTCAGACAAAGTACTACGCATATTTGATAAAACGGTATTTTAACGACAAATTTGACGTTATATATGACGGGAAATGGAAGGAAAATATTTTGGACGAACCAAACGACGGATACTACACCTATACCGTTACTCCCTATTATATAAACGGAGAAGAAAAAATTTTCGGCAAGGAAATATCCCTGCCGACCGTAAGTGTAAATAATTCAAAATCTTCTTTAGATATAAAAATACCGGATATAGTAAATAAGGATTGGACTAATTTATAAGTCCATAACTTCAAGAGTTGACAGCGATTCTTCGATTAACGCTTCAACGTCAAGCTTGCCCTCCTCCGCCAACACACTTTCAAGCGTCGGTTTAATCACCGGGTGCTTGGGCAGGAACACAGTGCAACAATCTTCAAAAGGTTGAATGGATATTTCATATGCACCCATAGCTCTGCTGCGCTCTATTATTTCGTCTTTATCAAATCCGCACAGCGGTCTTAAAACAGGAAGAGTTTCAATAACGCTGTTTGAAGAAGTCATACCCTCAACAGTCTGACTTGCAACCTGACCCAAACTTTCACCCGTAATCAAGCATTGCGCTCCGCATTTTTTTGCAACACGCTCGGCAATGCGCATCATAAATCTTCGTAAAAGCGTAACCATATATTCTCCGTTACACTTTTTATGAATTTCTTCCTGAATGTGCGTCACCGAAACTATATTAAGCCTCAATCCGCAAGTATATTTTGAAAGCACGTTTGCAAGCGCACAAACCTTGTCCTTAGCCTGCATATTTGTGTAAGGATAACTGTGAAAATGAATGCAGTCTACATGCATACCGCGCTTTGCAATCATATGACCGGCAACGGGGCTGTCAATACCTCCCGATATAAGTAAAAGACCTTTTCCGGAAGTTCCAACAGGCATACCGCCAGCTCCCTTAAAAAACTCGTTAAATACAAGCGTAGTTCCGTTTTCGCGCACGTCGATATTTATAACAAATTGCGGATTATGCACGTCAACGGAAAGATTTGAGTTCTGACTTAAAAGCCTACCGCCTATTTCCGCATTAATTTGCATCGAGTCAAATTCAAAACTTTTATCGGCACGATGCGTCGACACTTTAAATTTTCCGCTATCCGAGCAAACGCTTTTTGCCGCATTAAATATTGCATCCATTTGAGATTGCACTTTCAAAGCGATGCTTAGCGAGTGAATACCGAAAACCTTTTGCAAACGAGACACTAAATTTTCGGTTTCCTCTTCCTCAAACCCCTCAACAAGGTATCTTCCGCTTTGTCTTTTAATCTCGTGCTTAAAGCCTTTTAAAGCTTTTTCCATATTTATAATTAAAACTCGCTCGAAATATCCTCTGTTTTTGCCTTTTAAATGTATTTCGGAATACCGAACTATTATAACTTTTTCCATAATTAAGCCATTATTGCCCTTCTGTTTGATACAATTTTATTTAATATTTCCGCAGCTTTTAATATTTCGTCTAATGTTATTTCAGGTGACAAACTAAGCCTTAATACTCCATCCGCCACACTTTCAGGGTAGCCGCAGGCAATTATCGTTCTTGAAAATCTCTTTTTCTCGTTTGACGAACAAGCCGAACCCGTGCCGATAAGCAGCCCCAAATCGTCGGCTTCATGTAAAATAGTTTCCCCTCTTACTCCCTCGGCGCTTACACTCAAAATATACGGGGAACAGGTCAGCGCAGATATTCTTGTAAACAGCTGTTTATCAAGCTTCTCCCAAAGCTTTTCCTGTAAATTGAGTACAAGTTGATAATTATTCTTTATAGTCGAATACTTTTTCACTGCGGCAAACTCGAAATCTTTAATCGCAAAAAGATTTTCCGTACCGCTTCTAAGCCCCTGCTCCTGTCCGCCGCCGTAAATATACGGCTTGATTATTGCGCGCTTTTTTCTGATTAACGCTCCGCAGCCCTTCACTCCGCCTATCTTATGGGCGCTAATCGAATATAAGTCAATATCATTTGTCAATTTAAAGGGTATTTTTCCGAAAGCCTGAACTCCGTCGGAATGGAAGAGCGTATATTTATTTTTTAATTTAACTTTTTTTGCAATATCGAAAATATCGTTTATGGCACCCGTCTCGTTATTGACGTGAATGACCGAAACAAGCGAAGTTTTATCATCGATAAGGCTAAGCAAATTTTCAACGTCAACACTGCCGTCACTTTTAATTTTGGCAAATCTTACCTCCAAACCGCGCTGTTTTGTTTCGTTTGCAGACGCAAACACGGCAGAATGTTCCCCCGAACTTACAACAATGTTTCCTCGCTTTCCGCCGCAAAATATTGCTTGATTGTCTGCCTCGGTGCCGCCTGAGGTAAAAGTCAAATCATAATTATCGGTGTTCGCAATAAAAGACAAAATATTGGTCTTTGCTGCCTTTATTTCTGCTTGGAGTTTATACCCGTCCTTGTATAATGAGGACGGGTTAAAATAATCTTCGTATAAATATTTTTCCGCAGCTTTAAGACATTCTTTGTCTGGCTTAGTTGTAGCCGCATTGTCAAGATAAATCATTAAATTTCAATAGTTCCTTCAAACGACTGTTTTACCGTGCCGTCAAGCTCAACCGTGCCGTTTTCATACTTGACAAACAAATCTCCGCCGTTCTGTTTAACTGTAATTACTTCGTCGGGCGCTCCGCTACCGTTGACAACCGAGGCTACTGCCGCTGCTGCCGCACCTGTAGCGCAAGACCTTATCTCTCCGTTGGTTTTGCCCCACACACGCATTCTTACAGCAACTTTATTGACAATTCTCACACATTCAACATATGTACCTACGGGGAAAAGTCCCGTATCTATTACTGTCTGTCCGAGCGCGTCCATATCTATTTCTTCTATTTTATCGCTAAAAATAACAAGATGAGGGTTGCCAACGTCAACAAACGTCGCGCAATATTCACTGCCTAAAAGATTAAGTTTCTTATTTGCCTCAACTTTGGGCTCTCCCAAATTGACGCAAACAGAACTTGCCTTTTCGTTAAATGAGTTTACTGAAAGGTTTTTTACGCCGCAACACGTTTCAAGCGTTATATTTTCCCCTGCAAGCTTTCTGTCAAATAGATATTTTGCAACGCATCTTAAAGGATTAGCCGCCATTCCGCCGTCGCTGCCGTCGCTGTTAAAAATACGAACTTTGGCGTCCGCAACTTCCGATTTTTCAATCAACACAACGCCGTCTGCTCCTATTGCGTTGTGCCTGTCCGAAAAGTTGATTGCAAGCGATTCGGGGCAGGTTATATTACCGGAAAAATTATCAAAGAAAATATAATCGTTGCCGCAACTGTGCATTTTACTGAAATTGAGCTTGAGTTTACTTGTTCTCAGCGCATTTATATCGACAAGCTCGGTATTAAACTCGTTGTATCTGCCGGCAATAACGTCGGCAAGCGCATTTGTGGTATCAAGCGAAGTTAAAACGGTTATACCCTTTAAAATTGCGTGATGGTGCAAGCTTATATAGTTTGAGATTGACTCGATATCGGTCTTACCCGTATATACTATATAGTCGACCTTGCCGTCGTCCATAAGCTTGAAAATTTCTTCGTTTGAAGAGAGTCTCGCAACGTCGGTACATTCAATTCCAAGGCTTCTAATAACCTCCGCCGTACCCTTAGTTGCATAGAAATTCAATCCGAGATCGGCAAACTTTTTGACTATGTTTATAATTTCAAATTTGTCCTGATCGTTGATTGTAAAATAGATACCGGCAGGCTTATGTTTTGTCGGGTGTTTCATATTGAAACCGGCAGAAATCAGCCCCTTAAACAACGCTTCTTCAATTGTCTTTCCTATACCGAGCACTTCACCCGTAGATTTCATTTCGGGGCCGAGCTGTGAGTTTACGTCATTTAGCTTTTCAAACGAGAATACGGGTACTTTAACTGCCACATAGGGAGAATTGGGGAACAGCCCCGTTCCGAAACCAAGCTTTTTAAGCTTTGCCCCCATTAAAATTTTAGTTGCCAAATCCACCATAGGGACGCCCGTAACCTTTGAAATATACGGTATTGTTCTCGAAGCCCTCGGATTTACCTCAATTACATAGAGTTCGTTTTGATAAATGAGGTATTGAATATTGATAAGCCCCTTGGTCTTTAATGAAATTGCAAGCTTTGTAGAAATATCCACTACTTTTTTAAGCATTGCGTCGCTTAAATTATAGGGCGGATATACTGCGATAGAGTCTCCGCTGTGAACACCGGCGCGCTCGATATGTTGCATAATTCCGGGAATAAGTACGTCCACACCGTCGGAAATTGCGTCGACTTCAAGCTCCGTACCCATAAGATATTTATCGCAAAGCACGGGGTTTTCTATTTTTTGCGCAAGTATTACGTCCATATAGCGCTCGATATCGTTTTGAGTAAACGCAATGGTCATATTCTGACCGCCGATTACATACGACGGACGAAGCAACACGGGATAGCCCAAAGTTTCGGCAGCTTTCACTGCGTCCTGCTTGTTCATTACGGTAAGTCCCTTGGGACGGGCAATACCGAACTGCTCCAAAAGCGCGTCAAAACGCTCTCTGTCCTCTGCCAAATCCACACTGTCGGCAGGCGTACCGAGAATGCGTGTGCCCTTTTTATCGAGATAACTGCAAAGTTTAATTGCCGTCTGACCGCCGAATGTTATTACAACGCCGTAAGGTTTTTCAATATCTATAACGTTTTGCACGTCCTCGGTAGTCAATGCCTCGAAATACAGCCTGTCCGCAGTATCGAAGTCGGTTGAAACAGTTTCGGGGTTGTTATTTATAATTACAACCTCATATCCCAATTTTTTGAGCGCCCATACGCAGTGAACGGAAGAATAATCAAACTCGATACCTTGACCTATGCGAATAGGTCCGGAACCGATTACAATTATTCTCTTTTTAGTCGAGTTGAGAACGAAGGGCTTAGCTTCGTCGTGCTCTTTCTCGTCGTAAGTTGAATAGAAATAAGGCGTCTGCGCGGCAAATTCCGCAGCACAGGTATCTACCATTTTGTAAACACAGTTAATGTGCGCAGGCAATTTATTGCCTGAAATTCTCTCAAGCGCTTTATCGGGATACCCTAACTTTTTACCTCTCAAATACTGCTCTTTGGAAATTGTTTGATTAGAAATTTCGCTTTCAAACGCAGCCAAATTCTTGAGTTTATTTAAAAACCAGCGGTCAATTTTAGTAATATTGAAAATATCGTCACAGGACACACCGCGCTTTATTGCCTGATAAACAACAAAAAGTCTTTCGTCTGTCAGCTCGTGCAACTTTTCATAGATAGTGTTGTCGTCAAGAGCGGCAAGTTTTGGCATATCGAGCGTATCGCAGGAAATTTCGGCGCCCCGAACCGCTTTCATAATAGCCATTTCGAAGCTTGTGCCAATTGACATAACCTCTCCCGTGGCTTTCATTCTTGTGCCCAAAGTTCTCTGAGCATATAAAAATTTATCAAACGGCCATTTGGGAAGTTTGACTACTATATAGTCGATAGTTGGCTCAAAACAAGCATAGGTTTTGCCCGTAACGTCGTTGCGTATTTCGTCAAGCGTATAGCCCAAAGCTATTTTTGTAGAAACTTTAGCTATGGGGTAGCCTGTTGCCTTAGAGGCAAGCGCCGACGAGCGCGAAACTCTTGGATTTACTTCTATTACCGCGTACTCAAACGAGTTTGGATTTAAAGCAAACTGACAGTTGCAGCCACCCTCTATTTTAAGCTCGGTAATAATTTCAAGCGAAGCCGTACGCAGCATCTGGTACTCTTTGTCTGAAAGCGTAACCGCAGGAGCAACTACTATCGAGTCACCCGTATGAATACCGACAGGGTCAAAGTTTTCCATAGAGCAAACGGTAAGCACGTTGCCGGCACCGTCGCGCAAAACCTCGAACTCAATCTCTTTCCAACCGCCTATGTATTTCTCGATTAACACCTGAGTTATGGGTGAAAGCATAAGTCCGTTATGCGAAATTAGCCTTAATTCTTCTTCGTCGTTTGCAACGCCGCCGCCCGCGCCGCCAAGCGTATATGCAGGACGAACTATTACGGGATAGCCTATTTTGTCGGCAATTTTTACGCAGTCGTCAACCGTATATGCAATGTCTGAAGGCACTACGGGTTGATTAATCTTCTGCATAGTTTCTTTGAACAGTTCCCTGTCCTCGGCTCTGTCTATCGAATCAAGATTTACGCCTATAAGCTTTACGCCGTGTTCGGCTAAAAATCCGCTCTTTGCAAGCTGACAACCAAGATTCAGTCCCGTCTGTCCTCCAAGCGAAGCCAAAAGGCTGTCGGGCTTTTCCTTTATTATAATTCTTTTTAAAGTATTGATAGTCAAGGGCTCGAGATAAATTTCATCAGCCAGCGCCTTATCCGTCATAATTGTAGCCGGATTTGAATTGCAAAGAACTACGTTTACACCTGCGTCCTTTAAAACTCTGCACGCCTGCGCACCGGCATAGTCAAACTCGGCAGCCTGTCCTATAACAATTGGACCTGAACCGATTACAAGTACTTTTTTTATGTCCTCTCTCTTAGGCATTGAACTTTTTCTCCTTAATATTATTCAGGAATTTATCGAAAAGTTTATCGGCGTCCTGTGGTCCGCAACAAGCTTCGGGGTGAAACTGTACGGTAAACGCGTTTATATCGGGGTAATCCACGCCTTCACAGGTGTTGTCGTTGACGTTTATAAAGCTAAGCTCACCCACGCCCTCAAGTGAAGACGATATTACTTCATAGCCGTGATTTTGACTTGAAATATAAATTCTACCCGAATTTAAGCTTTTTACAGGCTGATTAGCTCCCCTGTGCCCGTATTTCATTTTCTTCGTCTTTCCGCCCATTGCAAGCGCAAAAAGTTGATGACCGAGACAAATGCCGAAGATAGGAAGTTTGCCTGCAAGTTTTTTGATGTTTTCAATTATCACAACGTTTTCAGCAGGGTCTCCCGGTCCGTTTGCAAGCATAAGTCCGTCAGGATCGAGCGATAAAATTTGTTCAGCAGTATAATACGAAGGCACTTTAATACAATAACAACCTCTCTTTACAAGCTCGCGCGAGATATTGTCCTTTGCGCCGAAATCCCACAAAACCACCCTGTAATTTTTGGGGTTTCCGCTATATACGACCTCGTTTGAGGTAACGGTTTTTACTGCGTCCTTGATGGTATAATTTGCAACAGCCTGCAAGTCAACCTTGGGCTTAGAGGTAATTGCGGCGTTCATAACCCCTGCTTCTCGCACAATTTTAGTCAACTCGCGAGTGTCGATTCCGTAAATACCGACTATATTATTTTCTTTTAAATACGCGTCAAGCGTTTCTTCACATCTGAAATTTGACGGAGTATCACACTTTTCGCGCACTATGTATGCGGAAACCCAAGGTTTTCTGCTTTCACAGTCGGATTTAATCATTCCGTAGTTGCCGATAAGCGGAAATGTTTGCGTTACAATCTGACCGTAGTAGCTCGGGTCGGTAAGAGTTTCGATATAACCTGTCATACCCGTAGTAAATACAAGCTCACCGATTATATCTCCGTCGGAGCCAAAACGTGTTCCGACGAACTGCTTGCCGTTTTGTAAAGTTAAATAAACTTTATCGTTCTTCATTGTAAAATTCCTCAAAAGATTAAAATAAAGACCCATTTAAAAAATAAATGAGTCAAATAAACGAAAATTATAAAAACGAATATCTTCGGCGGAATTATCAATACCGCCGTTATTTAGAAATCTATTGACCGATGTTGTTTGAAAAGTCAAATTTCTCATACCCGTTCTCTTATATCTTTTTAATTATATAAAAATGCAAGGGACAAGTCAAGCAAATGTCAATACAGTCTTGTAAGAAAATCAAAATTTTTTAAGCGCTTTTTTAGTTGCTTATAATCGGGAATATATGTTTCAACAAGTCGCCAAAAGTTTGCAGAATGATTCATTTGTTGCAAATGGCACAACTCGTGAATAATTATATAATCCTGCAAATCTCGGGGCAGCATATGTATTCTGTAATTGAAAGTAATATTTCCCCTCGCATTACAGCTTCCCCAACGCGAACGGTACTCGCGTATTTTAATACTCTGCGGTTTTAGGCAAGTATGCTCTGCCAAATATTTAACCCTATTCAAAAAACTTGCGTCGAATTTTTCGCAATATATATAAGGATAAATAGAGCGCGAGCTTAAATATATACCGTCGCTATAAATTCCCGTTGCTTTATCCGTTATGATTACAGGCAAAATATTACCTTGAACGTAGGCTTTTTGCAATGAGATTATATCGGTATTGATTGACAGGCTTTGACTGTTTTTTTCAATTATTTTATCGAGCCAGCCGCTTTTTCTTGTCAAAAACTCGTCAACTTTTTCCCTTGGATAATCGACAGGGCACCTGACAGTAATTACATTGTCAACAGAAATACTTACGGAAATGCTACGCCTTTTAGAATACACTAAATTGTAGCTATATTTCACGCTTTACAACCCTAAACTGAACCCTAAGCTCGTTTTCGACTCTTCCCTCTACAATAATATAGCCGTCATAATCCTTTCGATAAAAATCCAGAACTTCACCTATTTTGCACTGCTTGCAATAAGTTATCTGTAAGGGAGAAAACAGCGCGTTTTTAAGCTCGTCCACAGAAAACAAATCGAGAAAATAGTCAGCATATTTTGTATTGTTTACATGAAAATAATGGTCGTAATCAGAAAAAGTTACTGCCTTTGAATACAGCTTTTCACATGCTTCCTCTAAGGGTGCGATTTTCCAATCTCTGAAATCGGAGACGCGTAGGGTGTTGTAATCTTCAAAATCACAGTCGGTAAAAAATGCGGTGGCAGGCAAAATTTTAAACGTATTTACGTCAATCATGCACCACCTTGTAACCGCAACGCCGACCTTTTCACCGCCGCAATAAATTTCAAAATCTCTCAAAAAAATCCCGAACTTCGGCTTCAAAGGCCAGGTGTGAATTTCCAAATCATCCCCGAGCCTTATATTTTTTTCAAGATTAACATAAGTATTTATAAGCACAAATCCTATATTACGGGGCGCAACGTCCTTATAACCGAACCCAAGCTCGTCGGCGGAAAGACATGCCGATTCCTCCAAAAATGAAAGCAATGAAGAAAGTTTTAAGTTATCGTATGCGTCTACGTCGGTATATCTCAACTCATATTTCTTTATATTTCTGTACATAAGCAAATCATCCTTTTCATTAAATTATATCAAACTTACGTCAAAATGTCCAACAAATTTTAAAAAAATAGGCAATTATGTGTGACATAGTACTTTATATTTTCTTCAAACTATTGACTTGCAAGGCAAATTATGGTAAAATATTGTAAAGTTACGGAGGTGACGACATTGGACGAGGAATTGAAAAAATCCGAAGACATTGAGGAAAAAGAGCAAGAAGAAAACAAAAGCGCAATAAGTGCAGACCTTATTCGAGGACACATAAACACAATAATATTGCGTACCCTCTACGATCGCGACAAATACGGCTATGAAATTATGGATGAAATCGAGGCAAAAAGCCACGGCCAATATTCCCTTAAACAGCCGACTTTATATAGTGCGCTTAAAAGGCTTGAAAGTCAAGGCTACATAAACGCTTATTGGAAAACGGACGAAGTGTCAAACGGCGGACGTAGAAAGTATTATACCTTGACCGAGAGCGGCAGAGAAATTACAGAGCGAAATCAAAACGAGTGGGAGTACTCGAGAACTGTAATTGACAGTTTGATTTCCGACAGAAATTTTGATTTTAACCAACCTGCTCCCACTCCCGTCGATTTCAAAATTTTAAAATCGTCTACAACTCGCGTTCCTACGGTAAAGGACGTCGAAGAAAAAAGTCAGCCGAACGAACAAGTTTCTGAGCAATCGGATAATAATACTCAACCAACTGAAAATAATGCGCAATCACAACCAATACAGCAGCCTACCGCTCCCGTTCAGGAAGCACCCGTTCAACAGCAGCCAACTAACCCTGTTGAACCTGTTCAGCCTGCGTACGCGCAAGCTCCCGTACCAATTCAAACCGAGCAAATTGCGTATCAGCAAATTCCCGTACAACCTGTACAGCCTGTTTACCAACAACCTATCTATCAACAGCCGGTACAGCAACCTCAAGCAGCGCCCGTAAACGTGCGTACCGCAGAACAGTTAAATGAAGAGCGGATACGTCACGAAAATTATTTAAGGCTAATAACCGAGCCTGTAGCCGAAGTTAGCGACAATACAATGCCTTACTCCGACAGAATAAATACAGAAAAATTAATTTACAACAACAAACCGGAAACCGAGCGCGACTATAAAAACCTTTTGGAAAAGCTGTTCAATCCTACAGTAAATCCGCCCGTGCAGGCAGAACCGCGTCAAGCTTCTAAATTGGTTGAACAATCTCCCGTAGCATACAGCGACGCAACGGTAAAAGCAACAAGCGACGGCTTGACCGTAAACTCGACCGAGCAAGTTATAACGGGTAAGCGCAAAGCAAAATATAATCGCGGCAACACGCTTGTCAAATGCTCGCTTATTGTTGCTGTGATAATGTTGGTTGAGTTTGCTCTTAGCCTTGCATTTAAAACGGCATTAAACGTATCAATAAGCTATCCTATAGTCATACTTACGCTTGCCTTTGCTCAACTGCTGATATTCCTTATTCTTACGACTACCGAGTTCGGCAAAAGTTCGAGAAAACCAACTACCCACTCCTACCTGTCAGCTACAATCATTATGGCTATCATAAGCATTGCAATAATAATTGTATTTTCACTTCTACTCAACATAAACTTTGCAGAAATAGGAGATATAGTTGCTAAAATAATTATTCCAAGCCTTGTGGCACTCAATATACCTATATTCGCAACACTATTTTACATATTTTCAAAGTAATAAAAAAGTCGACAGCAATAACTGTCGACTTTTTCAATTAATTATTTTGCAAATTCAGAAGCTCTGAATTCCCTTATAACGTTTACTTTAATTTGTCCGGGATATTCAAGCTCGCTTTCAATCTTTTTGGCAATATCCTTTGCAAGGAACAGTGTCTGCGCGTCGTCTACCTGGTCGGGTTTAACTATTACGCGAACCTCTCTTCCTGCCTGAATTGCATAACATTTGTCAACGCCCTTGAAATCGCTTGCTATGGCTTCAAGCTTCTCCAATCTCTTGACGTAATTTGTACCCGTCTCTCTGCGCGCACCAGGCCTTGCGCCCGAAATTGCGTCGGCGGCGGCAACCAATACGGCTTCGATAGTTTTGGGCTCTACGTCCCCGTGGTGAGCCATAATAGCGTTAATTACGTTATTGCTTTCACGGTATTTTTTAGCGAGATCTGCGCCAAGCTGAATGTGAGTTCCTTCCTGCTCGTGATCCACTGCTTTACCTATATCGTGAAGCAGTCCTGCACGCTTTGCAAGCGTTACGTCAAGCCCCAATTCCTGAGCCATAAGTCCGGCAAGCTGAGCAACTTCTATAGAGTGCTTGTACACATTTTGACCGTAGCTCGTTCTGTATTTAAGTCGACCGAGAAGTTTAATAAGTTCGGGATGCAGTCCGAAAATTCCGACTTCAAACATAGCGCTTTCTCCTGCCTGTTTGATTTCCTGATCCATCTCTTTTTTAACTTTTTCGACTGTTTCCTCAATCCTTGCAGGATGTATTCTTCCGTCGGTGATTAGCTTCTCAAGCGACAATCTCGCAATTTCGCGCCTTACAGGGTCGAAACCGGATAAAATAACCACTTCAGGCGTATCGTCGATTATAAGCTCGATACCCGTAGCATTTTCGATTGCGCGGATATTTCTGCCCTCTCTGCCTATAAGTCTTGCCTTCATATCGTCATTGGGTAGAGGTACGACCGATACCGTTATTTCCGACGCATGGTCGGCTGCGCAGCGCTGAACGGCAAGCGAAATAATCTTTTTAGCCTGAGTAACCGCTTCATCCGTAGCCGTCTGCTCAATTTTTCTTACCTGCAAAGCAACGTCGTGGCGCGCCTCGTCGAGAATTTCGGTAGAAAGCAATTTTTTTGCCTCTTCTCTGGTAAGTTGAGCAACTTTTTCAAGTTCCTGAATCATTAACTCGTGTTGATGATTTACTTTTTCCTGCGTCTTTTTTAGTTCGTTTTCCTTGTTTACAAGCTCTTTTTTCTGTTGTTCCAAGGTGTTATTTTGTTTAAGCAACGATTCTTCTTTTTTGTCTAAGATTTCTTCCTTTTGAACAAGTCTTTGCTCTTGTTTTTGCAAATCCTGTTTCTTCTCTCTGCACTCTTTTTCAAAATCGTTTCTTAATTGCAGCTCCTGTTCCTTAGCCTCCAATATTGCTTCTTTCTTCAAAGATTTACATTCAAGCGCAGCCTCGTCAATCATACGTTTGGTTCTGTCCTGAACGCTTCCCAATTTTCTGTCAATACTCTTTTCTTTGAAAATTCCTCCCAAGAAAAAAGCACCGATTGCAAGTAAAAGAGCAATGCCAAGCAAAATCCCGAGTACTATCGTGACTGCCTCGCTTGCCAGAAACAGGCGGCTATTAGCTAATAAATCCATTTTAGCCTCCTGGTTAGATAGTTAGTATATACAAAGCTTATAGAAAGCAATTTATATCCGATTATTATTTTACACCTATTATTAATAAATGTCAATGTAATAAAATAAATAAAGCGGCGTTTGCCGCTTTTAATTTATAATTTTTTTAAATTGTTTAAAAATGCGTTTGAAACAGCGTCGGACGGCATGCGCCAATCCGCCCTTGGAGAAAGACATACCGAGCCTATCTTTACCCCGTCAGGCAATGCAGAACGCTTAAACTGTTGCGAAAAAAATCTTTTATAGAAGCTTTCAAGCCATTTATCTATAATTTTTTCGTCAAACATATCCGAAAAAGTCTTCAGAGCCAAATATCTGACTTTGTCGGGAGAAAAACCGTACCTTATCGCATAGTAAAGGAAAAAATCGTGTAGAATATACGGGCCGACCAAATCTTCGGTCTTTTGCGATATGTTGCCTTGGCTATCGGGCGGCAACAATTCGGGGGAAATTTCCGTATCGAGAATATCAGTGAGTATTTTTTTGACCGCGCCGCCCAACTTTTCCGCCTCGTAAGCAATTAAATGCTTTACAAGCGTTTTGGGAACGGAACAATTAACGCCGTACATTGACATATGGTCGCCGTTATAAGTTGCCCAGCCGAGCGCAAGTTCGCTTAAATCTCCCGTGCCGATCACAAGCCCGTCCAAATCATTGGCTAAGTCCATCAAAACAAGCGTGCGCATGCGCGCCTGAGCATTTTCATACGTCACGTTTTTATCCGCTTCGTCGTGACCTATGTCCTTAAAATGCCGCTTAACGCAATCAGTTACGGGAATTGTTTTAGACGTCACACCCAGCGCCTGAATAAGCTTTAACGCGCTGTTTTTAGTCTTTCTTGTCGTACCGAAGCCGGGCATGGAAACGGCAACTATATCCTTTAAATCTCTGCCGAGAGCCCTGAAAGTTCGGCAGGCCACTAAAAGCGCGAGCGCAGAATCGAGCCCACCGGAAACACCCAAAACCGCAGTTTTAACGCCGGTATGCAAATATCTCTTTTTTAAGCCCGTTGACTGTATAGTCAGAATAAGCTCGCACCTGTCGTCATTGGCGTTGTCGGCAATAAACGGGGTCTTGGAAAATGTTCGGGAGAGCTCAACTTGCTCTTCAACTGTATCGAAATAGCACTCTAAATAGTCGCTATCGACGCCTGCCGAGTAATAGCCGCTTGCAAGACGCGCTCTTTCACTTTCAAGCATTTCAACGTCGATTTCTGCGTATAAAAGTCCGTTTTCAAAAAGCTGACTTTCCGAAAGAATATTACCGTTTTCACAAATGATGTTGTGGCCTGAAAACGTCATATCCGTCGAACTTTCACCATCTCCTGCGTCACAATAGACATAGCCGCAAATAAGTTTGCCTGACTGAACTTTGACTAAGTTTCTTCTGTAATCGGCTTTACCGACAAGTTCGTCGCTGCAAGAAAGATTTACTACTATGTTTGCCCCGATTTGAGTATGGTTTATCGAAGGAGAACAAGGCGCCCACAAGTCCTCGCAAATTTCCGCACAAACGGTAAACGCCGATTTGTTGCCGCACTTAAAAATTACACGGTTATCAAGCGGCACTTCCACACCGCCGATATCGACGGTTAAGTCACTGCTATCAAGCGTGGAAAAATAGCGTTTTTCGTAAAATTCACCGTAATTGGGCAAAAACGTTTTAGGTATAGCCGCCAGAATCTCCCCGTTGAATATCGCAACGGCGCAATTATAAAGTTTACCGCTCTTTGCAATAGGCGCACCAACAAAGACAAGCGTTTTATTGCCTGACGTGGACTTTGCGATTTCAACGAGCGCAGCTTCACAAGCTTTAATAAGCGCTGTTTGATTAAATAAATCCCCACAGGTATAGCCGCATATACAAAGCTCGGGAAATACCGTCAGCCTGCTGCCGTTTTTTGAGCTTGTCCTTATCGCTTCTATTATTTTATCTCTGTTGAATTCAACGTCCGCAACCCTGATTTCGGGAGTTGCGGCGCAAACTTTTATAAATCCGTATTGCATCGATTCCTTCTGTTTTATAATTATTTATCGCTTTGAGAAGTTTTAAA
Source organism: uncultured Christensenella sp. (assembly GCA_910585685.1). Taxonomy (GTDB): domain Bacteria; phylum Bacillota; class Clostridia; order Christensenellales; family Borkfalkiaceae; genus Coproplasma. The sequence goes on along the minus strand of CAJUEO010000002.1, from coordinate 64,014 downwards.
AGCTTCTCTTATTTTTGCCTCAATTTCGGTTTTTAATTCGGGATTAGCCTTTAAATGCTCCCTCAGCTTCTCTCTTCCCTGCGCAATTTTATCGTCGTTATAGGCAAACCAGGAACCACTCTTTGTAAATATTCCGTACTCCACGGCAAGGTCAATAAGGCAACCTTCCTGCGAGATACCTTCCCCGTAAATAATATCGAACTCCGCAACTTTAAAAGGAGGTGCAAGCTTATTTTTAACAACTTTACATTTTGTTCTGTTGCCGATTATTCCGCCGTCGGCTTTAAGAGAGTCGGCTTTTCTTATATCGAGCCTTACGGAAGCAAAATATTTTAAAGCTTTACCGCCGGGGGTAGTTTCGGGATTGCCGAACATTACGCCGACCTTTTCACGAAGTTGGTTGATAAACAGGACGCAAGTCTTAGAACGGTTGGTAATTGCCGTCAACTTACGAAGCGCCTGCGACATCAATCTTGCCAAAAGCCCGACGTGAGAATCACCCATATCTCCCTCGATTTCAGACTTGGGCGTAAGCGCTGCGACCGAGTCAATAACAATTATATCCATAGCGCTTGAACGCACCAACGCCTCACAAATATCGAGAGCCTGCTCACCTGTATCGGGCTGAGAAAGATACAGTTCGCTTGTATTGACGCCCAGCGCACGGGCATATTGCGCGTCAAGCGCATGCTCTGCGTCAATGAATGCCGCAACTCCGCCCATTTTTTGCGTTTCGGCAATAATATGAAGCGCAACGGTAGTTTTACCCGACGATTCGGGGCCGAAAACCTCCAATATTCTGCCGCGAGGTACGCCGCCTATTCCCAGCGCAAGGTCCAACGAAAGACAGCCCGTAGGTATTACCTCTATTTCGGTGCTTGCGTTTGTGTCACCAAGCTTCATAATAGCGCCCTTTCCGTACTGCTTTTCAATCATAGCTATGGTTGAGTTAAGTGCCTTTAATTTTTCTTCATTCATTATATTTTACCTCAAATTATTTTAAAGTTTTAAACGCCAGAAACAACGCAAGATTAATTGCCGTTTCGGTTATCTGTTTTCTCAAGCCTTTTAAATTAAATTCATATACATTTATCTCGCTGTCAACACCAACTGCTATATAGACTAAACCGACAGGCTTTTTGGTATTATCGGACTTGGGTCCGGCAATTCCTGTAGTAGCTAAACATACGTTGCAGTCACCGGTATCAAACAGCCCTCGCGCCATTTCATATGCCGTTTCCTTGGATACCGCGCCGTATGTTCTTAAGGTAAATTCTTCAACGCCCAAACGCCTGCTTTTTGCTTGGTTACTGTAAGTATTCAAACCTTCCAAATACACTTCGCTTACGCCCGATATATCCACAAGCCGCTTTGCTATTCCTCCGCCCGTAAACGACTCGGCAAGGCTTATTTTCATACGTCTTAGCTTCAATAAATCGACAAACCTTTCGGCAAGACTTACATCTTCCACCGCATAAAGATAGTCTTGAAGCCCCGAAATAATCTGTCTGTACGCACTGTCGAACAATGATTTTGAAACAGTGTTGTCATACACAAGCTCGATAGTGCAGTCTGAATAAATTTCGTTGACGTTTATGCTTAGTCCTTCGCAAATTTCCTTTGCCTGAGTTACCGCTGCGTTTATTTTAGAAACAGGCGCGCCTATCGTCTTTACATATGCCTTAGAATACGTTAAACCGTACTTTTCGTCAAGTTTACTGCAAAAATAATCGACGCATTTATATAAATCATTACTTTCAAGCAACAAAAAGACAAGTTTTTGTTCGATTCTAAGTAAATTCAAGTCGTCAAATTGCGCTGACAAATGCTCGCAAATATAACTTTTTAAAGTGCTCTGCATTGAATCGGGACAGTAAATAAAAATATTTTCGTAATTTTCCAACCCGTCGTTTAATGCAAAAATTATATCCGCCGAATTATCATAGGCAACAAAAGCCGTTTTATCAAAGTAATAACCGTGCGATGAAAAACGCTTTATTATTTCTTCTAAAATATCGAAATTATTAATTTTTTTATTTTTTAAAACCAAAAAATAATTCTTTTTGGTGTATGCACAATCATTTGCTGTCATCTTTAAGCACGTTAATATTTTTTACTATATAATTGACGCCCGAAATGAGAGTCAAAAGAACCGCCATTGCAAGACAAGCGTACCCCATTATTGCAATTATCATACTGACGTAGTTCTCCGTAAGCTCGGTTACACCAAAACCAATAAGCAATATAACTATTGCAACGTCCTGAAAAACCGTCTTATACTTACCGAAAATGTCCGCAGCGATTACAGTACCAGTACTTGCCGCTATCATTCTGAAACCGCTGACGATAATTTCTCTGGCAATTATCAGCGCAACTCCGCAACCTATCAAATTAAGCCCTAACGAACCTATATTCATAATTACGATGTCGGGAATTGTAAGAAAAATGACAAGCGCGGTCAAAACAAGCACTTTATCGGCTATCGGGTCGAGAAACTTACCCAAATTAGTTACAAGATTGTATTTTCTTGCAATCATTCCGTCAAGCAAATCCGTAAGGCACGCGATAAGAAAAACCGCCAACGCAACAAAATAATGCCCCGTAAACTGAACATAGAAAAAAACCACAAAAACAGGAATCATTATAATTCTGCTTAAAGTAAGTTTATTGGGTAAATTTAAAACAACTTTTTTATTTTCCAAATTCGTAATCCTCCGTACAGCCAAACAAATCGTAGCTGTCAGTTTTATTTATTATTATTTGATATTTTTCACCCTGAACAGCATAGTTGGCATTAAAATAAACTTTGCCGTCTATATCCGGCGCCTGAAAATAAGCCCTGCCGACAAAGCAGTTTTTATCATAGTCGATGGCGTCGCACATAACTTCAAGCTTTTTACCTAAATATTTTTCAAGCTTGCACCTTGAAATTTGCTGTTGAGTTTTATATAACTCTTTGACGCGCTTGCGCTTCACCGAACAAGGAACTTGTCCTTTTAACTTATAAGCAGCCGTGTCAGGCTCTCTGGAATAGGCAAAAAATCCGCAATTATCGAGCTTTGCTTCCTGAATAAAACTTTTAAGTCCTTCAAAATCCTCGTCCGATTCAGTGGGAAACCCCGTAATAAATGTCGAACGTATTGCAATATCGGGAATATTTTGCCTCAATTTGTTAATTAACGCAAGATATTCTTCTCTGCTGCCCTTGCGGTTCATAAGCTTTAAAATTCTATCTTGACTGTGTTGCAGAGGAATGTCGATATATTTGATTATCTTGGGATTGTCGCGAATTTCGACGATAAGCTCGTCGTCAATCATATCGGGATAACAGTAAAGTAATCTTACACTATTAATGTTGACAAGTGCTGTCAGGTTTTGTAAAATTTTTATTAATTTTTTTTCTCCGTATAAATCTATACCGTAACGCGTAACGTCCTGAGCAACCAAAATAAGCTCTGAAATATCTCCAAGGTGTTCCGCCTCATTGATAAGCTGCTCCATAGGATAGCTTACATATTTGCCTCGGATTTTAGGAATAAGACAATATGTACAGCGATTATTGCAGCCGTCTGCAATTTTCAAATACGCGTAATGCTCGGGAGTAGTAATAACTCTGTCGGGCAAAAAATTCCCTGTACCCGTTCCCACAAAATTTACGCGCTCTCCGTTATACGAAGCTTGCAGAGCTTCAAAAAATTTGTCGTAGTCGTCCGTACCTAAAAATACGTCCGCCTCGGTAAGCGCCTCAAAAGTTTCCCCGATAAATTTTTGCGGCAGACAGCCCGTTACTACTATCATTTCCAAATTTTCGCTCTTATAAGCCGCCCCGTCGATAATAGTTTCAATTGCCTCTTTTCTTGACTCCTCCAAAAATGCGCAGGTGTTTATAATAAGCACTTGCGCTTTTGTTATATCGTCGGTCAAATTACAGCCGTTTGATTTTATTATTGACAAAAGTTTTTCGGAATCAACACGGTTTTTGTCGCAACCGAGCGAAATCAAGCCAAACTTCTTTGTTTTAAAATCAATCATCTACGTCTCCGTAAATATTGAAAAATTCTTCTTTTGACAGCAAAACTTTTCTCGGTTTAGAACCTTCGGACGGGGTGATATAGGTCATATTTTCCATCCAATCGATTATTTTGCAAGCTTTAATATATCCGACAGGGAATCTGCGTTGAAGCATAGAAACCGAAGCCTGATTTGACGTAACGCAATATTTCAATGCCTTAATAAAGGTATCGTCTATCTTTGTTTCGTTATTTTCGTCGTCACCGCCGACAATCGAAGCAGGTTTTTCTTCCTGCTCGACTGTATTGATATAGTCCGAAACGCTTTGGTCGAAATAAGTTTCGTTATTTGCTTTTACAAAATCCGTAACCTTTTGCACCTCTTTAGACCCAACAAAACAACACTGAATACGCGCAAGGTCGGGGCTTTCGGCAGAGCGGAAATATGAATCTCCCTTGCCTAAAAGTTTTTCCGCACCGCCGATATCGAAAATAGTGCGCGCGTCGTCAAACGAGTTTACTTTAAATCCTATACGCGTAGGTAAGTTGGATTTTATAAGTCCTGTAATACAGTCTACCGAAGGACGCTGAGTTGCAAGAATAAGGTGAATGCCGCAGGCACGGGCTTTCTGCACAAGTTTGATTATTCTGCTTTCTATGTCCTTTTTTGCCTGCAACATCAAGTCACCGAACTCGTCCAAAACAATTACGATTTTTGCAAGTTTTTCTTCGTCACCCGTGATATTTTCATTGTACTCGTCAAGGTTTTTTGTGGCTATTCCGACTTCTGTCATCTCTTTAAAAAGTGAATAACGCCTCTCCATTTCCTTGATAGCCCAATTAAGCGCCTTTATTGCCTTGTCACAGTCGTATATAATTTCATTTATCATCAGATGCGGCAACTTATCGTAGGAAATAAATTCAACCTGTTTAGGGTCGACGAGTATCAACCTCAAATCCTCGGGGCCGTATTTATACAGTAAGCTTACAAGCAGTGCGCTCAAACAAATACTTTTACCGCTACCCGTAGTGCCGGCAACCAAAAGGTGCGGCATTTTAGTTATATCGGGACATACAATTTCTCCCTCAACGTTTTTACCGAGCGCAAACGTAAGCGAACTTGACTTGCTGTTTATAAATTTCTGGCTTGCAAGCATAGTTTTTAAGCCGACTATCGCGCGGTTATTGTTGGGAACTTCAATTGAAAGTGCGCCTTTGGAATAGTTGAGATATGCGTTTACATTGTCCTTTCTCAATTCCATTGCAATTGCGTCACGGTAGCCGAGCGAACGTTTTATATTGGTTTTATCTTCAATTATAACGTCGTAACGCGTAATTGCAGGACCTATCGTAACGTTTGAAACCTCGCTGGCAATTTTAAACCTTGCAAGCGTTTCGACAATAATTTGCTTGTTGTCCTCAATTTCCGCCGTATTTACATTTGCGTTGTCGGGATAATTATCAAGCAAATCAAGTGACGGTCTTATATACTTTTTCCAAACATGCTTGGGCTTTTGCTCGGAATTTTCGTTTGGCGCACCTTCAATTTTAACCTCTTCCCTCTGTTTTGCCACAGGTTCTGCAGGTTTTAAAGGTTCTCTGCGAATAATGGGGCGCTCTGCCTGAGGTTGAGGCTCGGGCTGAACAGGAGTACGCCTTCTCCCGAAAATATCTTCGTCGTCAACACTCTCTTCTTTACCCATTTCTTCGTCGTCAAACAGTTCGGCATTTGAACGCTCACGCCTTATTGCCGCCCTGTCCGCAGGCTTCTGCATATTCAAAAAGTCAAAAACTCCGTCCTTATTATCATCCTCCTTGCGTGTTTCGGGGATTTCGGGCTGGGCGTCGGTAAAACCAACCAAACCGCGCTCCCCGGGTCTCACAAAAGTGTCACGGGGTTCGGGCAAATTTTCAAAAGCAGATTTGGGTCTATCCTGTTCAACTTCGGGTTCAGGCTGAGGAGCAACATTTTCCTCCATACGCGGATACCGCTCTTCGACAGGATAGGGATTGACCGGTTCGGGTTTAGTTTCGTAATTATCCTGATTATTGAAATAATTATTTTGTTGCTCGCTAAAATTATTGGAATAAGTGTTTGCCGCCGTATAGTCTTTTAATTCACTGACTGGCTTTTCCCCATAAACGTAATTAGAAGGCATAGCAGGCTGTTGATTATAGACGCTCTCCTGATATCTTTCGGAATACGTTTTTTGTTGAGGTTTGTTATCTTTTGAAGAGTTTGAAGTGAAACTGCTTAAATAATCCGCTTCGCTTGTAGTCGGATGATGAAAATACGAATCCTCGTTAAAAATCATATTGCGACGATAGCTTTCCGCGGCAAATTCACCTTTTTCAAACAATATTTTTCTGCCCAAATTATCCTTTGAAAACTTATTGTCGTCATCGTTGCTTTTAGCAGTTTGCGGCATTACAGGCTGTGTGCGCACAGGCTCTGGCTGAGGCACCGTATTGCTTTCGGGTGCTTGTCTTGTATTATATTCCTGCTGCGGAGCAACGGGTTCGGGCTGAGGCTGCTGCTCTTCGACAGTTTGTTCTTGAATAACGCCCTTTCTACCAAACAAACCCTCGCGCATAAATGCAGAAACCGTCAAATAGCCGAGCGGCAAAACTAAAATAGAGAACAATACATAAGCGGTTACAAAACCGCCGACTTTAGCTACGGGATATACCAGCAAAGCCGAAACAACGCCGCCGAACGTATAACCGACAAAACCTTTATCTGCATTCAAATAGCAGTCTGAAATATATTTTCCGTAACTTTCAAGAACATAGTCGCGAGTTGTTACGGCGTGAAAAAGCAAAAACAAAGCAAAAACCGTAAAAGAAATTGTCAGCGACTTTCTAAGCGAAATATGAAAAGATTTTTCAAACACCAGCCAAAAACCCAAATATGCCAAAAGCGCAATTAAAAAGAAGCTGCCGAAACCAAACGTGCCGTACAACAACGTACAAATAGCTTGACCTACCCCGGCAAAAACCGTGCTTCCGCTGCAAAGCATTAAAAGCACTATTGCCGAAAATAGCATTAGCGTCATTCCTAAAGTTTCTCTCGTAAATATATATGAAATTTTACCGCTGTTTTTTTTCTCTTTTTTGCTCACTTTCATTCTCCAAAAACAAGCCTGAAATTATTCTTTACTTATTATATCATTTATTTAAAAAAATAACAACAAAATGAAAAGTAAAAATGGCTTTATTTCCTAAAAAATAGAGCCATTTTTATTTTATATGTTATTTGACTTTTTAATGATCGATTTTGCTATATCGTATATATCTCCGGCACCCAAAAAAAGCACCAAATCCCCCCGTTGCACATCTGAAATAAACTCAAATATATCCTGCAAGTCGTCTCCGTATTTTGATTTAGGTATTGCCTGTGAAAGCGTAAGCGCGCTGCCCGAGTCGTCGAAATATTCCCGTGCGGAATACGTCTTAAAAATTAAAAGATTATCCAAGCCCGAAAGCACTTCGACAAACTCGTTAAATAAATTTTTTGTTCGCGAATATGTGTGCGGTTGAAAAACAACGAAAAGCCTGCCGTCGTAAATATTTTCAACCGATGAAATCGAAGCCTTTATTTCGTTGGGATGATGCGCATAATCGGCAATACATTTAGCTTCGTTTACTTCCCCCAACTGCTCGAACCTGCGCTCCACACCCTTAAAATTTTTGAGCCCGAGGCGTATATTTTCAAAATCTATACCCTCTTCCACCGCGACAGATATTGCAGCAAGCGCATTCAATATATTGTGTTTTCCGTAGACGGCAAGCTCAATATATCCGAGATTTTTGTCCATATTATAAACGTTAAACGAATAAAATCCCTTGTCGACTTTAATATCTTTCGCGTAAAATTGAGCAGTGTTTTGATAGCCGAAATCGACGCAGCAATCTATTCCGTCTCCGCACATTGCAACGCTTGTTTGAGCGGAATTGGCAAAACTTTTATATGCGTTTTTTAAATTTTCGGCGCTTCCATAACACTCGAGATGGTCGGGCTCACTATTCAAAATAACTGAAATATGCGGTTTCAAATATAAAAAATTTTTCTTATATTCACAAGCCTCGGTTATAAAATATTCACTTCCGCCGTAATAAAAGTTTGAAAATTTAATATCCCTGCCGCCTATATGCGAACAAAAATTTTTATTTGCACAACTAAATATGTGAGCAAGCATTGCACAGCATGTGGTCTTTCCGTGGCAGCCCGAAACGGCAATTACCTTGTCGAACGCAAGACTTATTTCATACAGCAGTTTACCGCGAGAAATAATTTCTTTACCCGAATTTTTTGATTCCGATAACTGATAATCGTTTTCGCTTATCGCGTCGGTGTAAACTACAACCTGACTTTCTATTTTTCCCCTTTCATCCCCTATATCGACCTCTATTCCAAGCTCTTTCAATTCCTGCGTATAAATGCTATTGAAATTGTCGCTTCCGGCAACTGTTTTACCGCGTGAAAGCAAAAATTTTGCCAATGCGCTCATGCTTACTCCGCCGATACCGATAAAATAAAAACTGTCGAATTTGTCCCAAAAAAAATTTTGCATAATAAATTTTATTAAAAAATTAAGCATTTTATCACGATTTTTAAAATATTTTGCAAAATTTTATAAAATAATTCAAGTAAACTATTGAATTTATTATTTTTTTATTGTACAATGACTATGATAGTATAATCTTGGAGGTCAGATATGAAAATCTCAGATGTACGAATCAGATTAGTTAGCAAGGAAAGCAATAAACTTAAAGCGGTAGCTTCGATTACTTTTGACGAATGCTTTGTCATTCACGACATTAAAATAATCGATTCCGCCGACGGTCCGTTTATTGCGATGCCGAGCAGAAAGACCAACGATGGCGAATATAAGGATATTGCACATCCGCTTAACACCGAGACCCGAGATATGATTAAAACAGCAATCCTTTCAGCTTATCATGCTGAACTCAGCAAATGAGGCTTCTTTCTCCTTGTTAAGCAATGTGATTATGTAACACAAAAAAGCACACGAAACGTGTGCTTTTTTGTGTATTTAATATTTAATTATTCATCATGTTTCTTATTGAAATTTTTTAAAAGTTGAGCAAACTTGGGAACATTTTTCTCGTTAGGTCTCTCAATTTCAGGAGCCTCGGTAGCCCGTATCGGTTGAATAGGTTGAGGCTGCACGGGTACAGGCGGAGTGATGCCAAACGGTTGAGCATAATTCCTGTCGGGCATTGTAGGCACCAAAGGCTTATTATAGTAGGGCTCGTTAACTGTCATTTTCATACCGTTATTCGATCCGTAACCCGTACCGCCCCTATTATTGTTAAACCTGCCGTCGTCGCGTCTGTCATCGTATCCGGGAAAGCTGGTTGCTATTACCGTAATTTCAACCTCGTCCTGAACGTTGGGGTCTATTCTCGCACCGAAAATTATATTTGCGGAAGCGTCGACAACGCTCTTGACAAGCTCCGCAGCGTCAGTAACCTCGTCCAAAGTCAAATCCTGTCCGCCGACGATATTTAAAATAACTCCGCGCGCGCCCTCGATAGTCGTTTCAAGCAAAGGACAGTTGACTGCCACCCTTACCGCCTCGATAATTCTGTTATCTCCCTTTGCAACGCCCACACCGAGATGCGCAATTCCCTTATCTTTGAGAATTGTTTTTACGTCCGCAAAGTCAAGATTTATGAGCGCGGGGTTGACGATAAGTTCGGTAAGTCCCTTGATACTCTGTTTCAAAATTTCGTCTGCAACCCTGAACGCCTCTGTCATAGGCGTATTTTTCGCAACTACCGTCTTAATTTTGTCGTTGGGAATAACAATCAAAGTGTCAACATACTTTTTAAGGTTGTCCAAACCCTTTGCCGTATTCTCCATGCGTTTTTTACCTTCAAAGCTGAACGGCTCGGTAACAACGGCAATGGTAAGGATTTTCATATCCCTTGCGATTTTTGCAATTACGGGTGCCGCACCCGTGCCCGTGCCGCCGCCCATTCCGGCAGTTATAAACAACAGGTCCGTGCCTTTAATTGCTTCTGTAAGCGCGTCCTTGGTCTCTTCTGCTGCAGCTCTGCCAACCTCGGGGTCGGCGCCTGCGCCAAGTCCCTTTGTGAGAGCTCCGCCTATTTGAATTTTATTTTCACAGGGTGAAAGCATTAATATCTGACTGTCGGTATTAACCACATAGTATTCCGCACTGTTTATACCTGCGTCAAGCATTCTGTTTACGGCGTTATTGCCGGCGCCACCCACGCCTATAACTTTTATTTTGGCACGCCCCGTGATATTATTAGAACCCATTCCGTGTAAATCGTTGAACATACTATTCCTCCGTTATTTGTTTATATCTCTCAATGCCGCGTCTAACAAGCTCAAAACCGAAGAAAACTGCGGTTTATCGTAATACGGAACTTTCGGCGCGATTATTTCTACTGTTTTTTCAAGTCTGCTCGATATATGATCGGCAGTTCCCCTTATTGTTTTAACCTCGTCACCCGTTATAAAAAGCGGCTTTGCATCGATATTTCTACCCACAAAATTGCGACGGCACTCTTCGATTGTTTCGCACATGCCGTCAAGCCCCTCACGGATAATATCTCTCAACTCTGCAGTGGAAAACGTATATGTTTGCCCTTCGAAAACACATTCCTCATTCGAAGTAAGTTTTTCTTTTGCGTTGAGATTTATTTGCGATAAAAAAGCAGAGGCTACTTCGAACGGAATATCCAGCTTTGAAGAAATGTACAGTGCAATATGTCCTGTACCCAGCGAAAAAGATTCGCTGTATAAAAGCCCGTTACCGCAAACCACACTGTAAGTCGAAGATATATAGCCCATATCGAACAAAACAACGCACTCGTCACGGCAATCGGGTTCGAAAAGATACATACCTTCCGCATAGTTTGACGGAATAAGATTGACAGAAGTTATTTCTTTAAAGTTTTTGAACGCGTTTAAAACACAATCAGCAAAAGCGGTTTTACACTCAAAAAAACAACATTTACCCTGCAAACTGTCGCTTACCGAACTTATCGGGTCAAATACCTTACGCTTGTCCGACAGTACATAATAGGCGCAAGTGCTTTTTATCGTAATCCATTTTTCACTTTTTTCGGGTCTGCAACTGTCCAATAATAAACTGCAATCTGCAGATGAGATACGTTTTGCCGATTTAAAGCTCAATACTTTATCCAAACATCTAAGCTTTAAAAACTCCCCCGGAACGCCGACATAAAAAGTCTTAATCCCGTTCATTGCCGACAGAGTGTTTTTGACCGCGTTACAAACAGCTTCGGTAAAATTGCGCACGTCAATAAGCTCTTCTTCCGCATAGCCGTCGTAAGCGCAAACGTATTTACTTTTAATTATGAACGTATTGTTTACGCCTCTTTCTCCGACCAGCGCGCAAATCTCCGAAGAACGGATATCGAGCACTGCGACGCTATTTGAACGCATAAAAAAAGCCCCACTCTCTATTATATAATCTATTATATAATAGCCCGATTTTATTGTCAACTGAATTAAACAAAAAAGCGGTTTGCAAACCGCTTTTTTTAATTAGTTTATATTTCGGGATTATATGTTCTGCGCACTATTCCGTCCAAATCTTCAAAACAATAAATAGTGCCTTTAAGCTTTTGTTCACCCGTAAGCGAAGAAAATTCCCTGAAAGCTTCGTCGATTTTTTCCGCAGTAAAAACGGAATAGTCCTGCAATTCTAATTTTATTCCGCAACGGAAATTGAAAATAAATTTATCCTCTGTCAACGCCGTCTGCGCTTTTACAAGCTCGACACTGTCAATAACCGACCTAAGCGAACCGAACCGCGCTTTAAAAACAGAGCAGACGTCTGCAACTATTTTTATATCTTCGTCGGAATGAGCGCCGTTTACTATTACGTTAGGGGCATTGTCAAAAGAATTGAAAATATTTTCGCTACCTCTCAAAAACTTTCCGTTTTCATCAAAAATAGCATAAAATTCTCCGCGCGACTGCACAAAAACTTCCGTTCTCTGTTTTATTGTAAGGTTTATAGTACAAGGCAAAACTTTTTCGCAGCTCTCGACGGTATAGACGTTACCGTCGACACAATTAATTACGTCGACTTCATCGACAAAAGCTATTACATTGCCGCGGCAATAATCAAGAATTTTTTGCTTTACCTCGGCAATTTGCCTGTTAGCTTCCTCCGAACCCTCACCGTATTCATAGCTCAAAAGCGTTACGTTGACGTTTTTAACAGAAAACACAACGCCAATCCCTATCGCAAAAGCCGCGATAAAGATTACCGTAATTATTAAAACTGTCAACTTCCTCACAAATTTCATAAGTAAATCAAACGGACACTCTTACAATATCTCCCCCGAGTTGCCTCAGTTTATATTCGAAAGAGCCGTAACCCCTGTCTATATGAGAAATATCCAGAACTTCGCTTCTTCCGTCGGCGGAAAGAGCCGCACATACAAGCGCAGCGCCGCCGCGTAAATCGTGAGCCAAAACCGTAGCACCTTTAAACCTGTCTACGCCGCGAACAAACGCGTTACGGTTAATTACGGTTATATCCGCTCCCATTTTTCTAAGTTCGGGGACGTATTTGAACCGCGTTTCAAACAGATTTTCGGTAATTATAGAATTTCCCCTGCAAATACAGCAAAGCGCGGTCATTTGCGCCTGCAAATCGGTGGGGAATCCCGGATACGGTTGTGTTTCAACACTTTTTACCGAAGTAAGCCTTCTGTGATTTTCCAATATTATTTTATCATTATTTACTATGATTTTGCAACCGTTTTCCCGTAATTTATGTAAAAGTGAACTTATATTTTCCGCGCAGACCCTATTTAGCTCGATTTCTCCGCCGCACATAGCCGCAGCAACGAGAAAAGTACCGGCTTCAATTCTGTCAGCGATAGGCAAAAATTCGCAACCGTGAAGCTTTTTTACCCCCTCGATTGTTATTGAACTGCTGCCTGCGCCCCTAACTTTTGCGCCCATACAGTTTAAAAGTCTCTGCAAATCCTCTATTTCGGGCTCGCGCGCCGCATTTTTAATTACTGTTATGCCGTCCGCTTTTACTGCGGCAAGCATTATGTTTTCGGTTGCGCCTACGCTCGGACAGTCGAGCATAATTTCGTTGCCCTTCAAATTTTCGCATTTGCAAATTATGTATCCGTTTTCTTCGGTTATCTGCACGCCCAGCCGTTTTAGCCCTGTCAGGTGTAAATCCACAGGTCTAAGACCGATATCGCAACCGCCGGGATATGCTATTTTTGCCATATGAAACCGCGATATTACCGAACCGAGCAAAAACACCGACGAACGCAATTCGTGCGCAAGTTCGCTTGGTATCTCAAAGCAATCGGCGCATGAACTGTCCACAGTCAAGCTTCCCCCGTCATATACAGCCCTGCAACCCAAGCGCGAAAGAATTTTTATCATATTCTTGACGTCGGAAATTTCGGGTATTTTTAAAATACTGACCTTGTCGTCAGTTAAGACGGTTGCGGCAAGTATCGGTAAAACAGAATTTTTTGCAGCCTGAATTTCGACGCCGCCGTACAGCTTGTTTCCTCCATTTATTATGTATTTTTCCATATTGACTCCGAGTAGTAAATATAGGGCAACACCGCAAATCCGCGACATAGCTGTTGCCCTAATACATTGTATGTTTTAATTTTTAGAAACGTTATAAAGTACTCCCATTGACGCCATAGTTATTATCAGCGAGGTATTTCCGCTTGAAATAAGAGGAAGCGGCAACCCCGTCGGCGGAATAGTTCCGCTTACGACAAGCGCGTTTATGGCAACCTGTATTCCGTACACAAGCGTAAAGCCCGAGGCAAGCAAAAACCCAAACCTGTCCTTACAGTTTTTTGCTATTATTATGCCTCTGTAAATTATAAATCCGCAGACGGCAAAAAAGATAAACAGGCCCAGAAATCCGAGTTCCTCACCCATAATAGCAAGTATAAAGTCGCTTTCCGCAAACGGCAAAAACCTGTATTTTTGCGTCGAGTTGAACAGTCCCGTGCCGAAAAATCCGCCGTTACCCAATGCGTAAAGAGATTGAATAAGCTGATATCCCTCGTCGCGCGGAGAAGCCCACGGGTCTATAAAAGCACTCAGTCTCTGCAATCTGTAAGGCTCGAGAATTATAAGCACGGGAATCGCAACAATAAACGGAATTATAATTATGGCAAAAGTCTTTAAGTTTGTTCCGCTTAAAAATATTATGCCGAGCATTAAAAGCCCCACGCACATGGTAATTGACATATTGGGCTCTATAATTATTAAAATACAGAACAGTATGCCTACGCCAAGCACGGGTAAAATACCCGTTACCGTCTTGACTTTTTCGTGATGCTTTGCAAAGTATGCGGCGGCAAAGAGCGCAAACGCGTATTTTGCTATTTCAGAGGGCTGAATAGTTACTCCGCCGAAGCCTATCCAACGCGTGGCGCCATAATTTGTTACGCCCAAACCTGGAACAAAGACGAGCGCCAGCAAAATTACTGCAACTATGACCAACGGGTATTGCGCCTTAACAAGCTTTTTGTACGGCAAAAAACTTATGCCTATCATAGCCGCAGTACCCAAAACGACGCCTATCAGCTGTTTTTTCACAAAATAAAGACTATCGTCGTACTGCACTCCGGCTGTGTACGAGCTTGCCGAAAAAATCATAATACAGCCGAAACACGCCATTCCGAAAACGCAGATTAAGAGAGGAATATCGCCGAATTTTTTATTATTTTTCGACTTCATTTATGCTTTCTACTATCTCCCTGAAAGCGTCACCGCGCTCTTCGTAATTTAAGAAACTGTCAAAACTCGAGCTTGCCGGGCTCAACAGCACGCATTGACCGGGTTTTGCCGTAAACTGCGCAACTTTAACCGCCGTTTTGAACTCGGAACACATTGAAAAGCCGACAAACCCTGCCTTTATTGCGGCATTTAACATTTTAAACCTGTTTTCTCCATATATAACAGCGTGTACTACGGGGGTTGAGCCCAATCCTTCAAACAAAGGAGTATAGTCGTCTCCCTTATCTTTACCGCCGAGCAAAATAACGGTTGGGCTTGTCATAGTCTGCGCTGCTTTTAACGCCGCGTCAACGTTTGTGCCCTTACTGTCGTCGACGTATGTAACTCCGTTTACTTCGCGTACCTTTTCCACCCTGTGCTTAACGCCTTGGAAAGCACAAATAGCGGCGCCAGTTTTTTCTTTGTCAAGCTTCAAAATTCCTGCTACGGCAACACAGGCAAGCGCGTTATAAACATTATGTACGCCGTTCAATTTCATACTCATAAGGTCGAAATATTTTTCCCCGTTAAAATATATTCCGCCGTTTTCATAATACGCCCCGTCTACGCGCTGTTGCATAGAAAAATAAATTACTTTTGCACGGGTATTTTTTGCAAATTCTCTTACAATCGGGTCGTCGTAATTCAAAACCGCATACTCGCTTTCTTTGAGATTGCGAAGTATTTTTGATTTGAGAAAAATATAGTTCTCCATATTGTAGTGACGGTTTAAATGGTCCTCGGAGATATTTGTTACCACGGCAACGTGCGGACGAAGATTTGACAGAGTTTCAAGCTGGAACGAGGAAATTTCAATTACCGCATAATCGTTAAACGTAAGGTTTTCAACCTCTTTTATGAGCGGATTGCCGCAGTTACCGCAGGCAATACTGTTTTTTCCGTTGGCTTTCAACACCTCGTCTATCATAGTTACGGTAGTTGTCTTGCCGTTGGTGCCCGTTACGGCTACGCCCGTTGCGCGCAGATAATTTGCCGCAAGTTCTTCTTCCCCAATTATAGCTTTACCCTGCTTTCTGAAAGCAACGGGCAGAGCATTGTCTATGGGGATTCCGGGGCTCAATACAAGCACGTCGCATTTAAGCGCGGCTGTTTCGCAGTCCTCGACCTTTACGATATGCGCGCCGAGAAGTGTAAGTTCGTTCATAACCGAAGAAATTTTATCGCTTATGACATCGTCGTAAACGTAAACTTCCGCACCGCGCTCAAGCAAAAAGCGGGCGCTGCTTTCACCTGAAACCGACATACCCGCTACAAAAAACTTCTGACCTTTAAAATACATTTTACCTCACCAAAAAATCAAACAGAATATTCCGACAAGGCAAGTGAGCGCAAAATACGCATAGGAAATTTTACATTCCGAATACCCTTTCATCTGAAAATGATGATGTATGGGCGCCATAAGAAACACTCGCTTCCTTGTCCGTTTATAATATATGACTTGTACAATGACGGATATTCCCGAAATTACGAACATTATTCCGATGATTGGAATATATAGAGTATTTCCCGAAAAAACAGATAGACAAGCTATAAAACCGCCCAAAGAAAGCGACCCCGTATCACCCATAAAAACCGCGGCTTTGTTGGTGTTGAAAATCAAAAACGCCGCTACCGCGCCCAGTCCTATAAAACAAAGAACCGCGTAAGAGGTGCTGTTTATAGCAAGCATTATGCCGAGAATAATTAAATAAGCACAGCTTGTACCGCCGGCAAGACCGTCAAGCCCGTCGGTTAAATTAACGCAGTTTACAGTTGCGGCAAAAACAAATATAACAAGCGGAATTATTCCCCAGCCTATATCCACCGCTCTGCCCCAAAACGGAATATTCAATACCGTCAGACCGTTAAAATAACAGTACAGCGCGGCAATAAGCGAAATTGCCGTTTGAAATATTATCTTTTGATATGGTTTCAGCCCCTCGTTTTCTTTGTGATATATCTTTAAAAAGTCGTCGAGAAAGCCCACAAGCATAAAGCTTGCGGTTATAGTCAAAGTTAAATTTACCTCCCCTCGGTCAAACCCGAGAAGGCACATTCCCACAATTATAATCGCACAAATAAAGGCAAGTCCACCCATTGTAGGCGTGCCGCCTTTACTCATATGTTCTTTGACATATCCCAAAATATATTGTCCGGCTTTGAGCCTGCGAAGCAGCGGCAGCAAAATTAAAATTAATACCGCCGCCGCGCAAAACGAACTGAATAGCCCTATAAAAATTTGTTTCATTTATTACCGATGATATTTTTTATTACTGTATTGTCGTTGTAGCTGTGTTTTATACCCATTATTTCCTGATAGTCCTCTCCACCTTTGCCCGCAACAAGTAAAATGTCTCCTTTTTCAAGCAGACGCATCGCATACTCGGTGGCAATTTCGCGCTCGGTTACCGTAACATATTTTTTACCCGTCTTTTTTATACCTACTTCGATATCGGAAATAATATCGTACGGGTCCTCGAATCTGGGATTGTCTGAAGTTACAATACAAAAATCCGCGCACGTTGCTGCAATTTCACCCATTATGGGGCGCTTTATTTTATCGCGGTTACCGCCGCAACCGAAAAGACAGTATAACCTGCCTTTGCAAAGATTTTTTAAGGAACGCAAGGATTTTTCAAGTCCGTCGGGGGTATGCGCAAAATCTACGAATATATCCGCGCCGTTATAGTTTGCAACTTTTTCCAACCTACCGGATACGCTCTTTAAATTTTTAAGACCGGTTGCAATTACATAAGTTTTTATGCCGAGTATTTTAGCGCAAGCCGCTGCTGCCATTGCATTATAAACGTTGTGCAAAGCCGGCAACGACAGCTTTATTTCATACAGCTCGTCAGCAAGATTTAATACAAAAGTAGTGCCGTCAACTCCGTCGGTAATATCCACAGCAAACACGTCGGCAGGATTTTTTAAGCCGTAACTCAGAGTGCCTTTTAACGAAGATAATAGTTCTATACCCAAACTATCATCGGAATTAATTACGGCGTGCTTACAGCGCCCGTCTTTAAATAACAGCTTTTTACACTCGGCGTAGTCGTGCATAGTGTTAAAGAAATCAAGGTGGTCCTGCGTACAGTTAGTCAAAATGCCGACTTCGAAATTTATGCCGTATATTTTATCGAAATGTAGAGCGTGTGCAGAAACTTCCATAAAGACGTACTCTACGCCGCTTTTAAGCATATCGGCAAAGATTGAATGAAGATATACGGGATCGGGAGTAGTAAGCTCAGGAGAAATAAAAGTATCCCCGTAACTTATACCCAAAGTGCCGATAGTGCCCACACTGTTGCCGTTGGCTTTGAAAATGCTTGCAAGCATATATGTAGTTGTTGTCTTTCCGTTAGTTCCCGTTACCCCCACAATTTTAAGTTTTTTATCCGCGAACCCGTAAAACGCCCTTGCCGCGCGCGCAATTTGCGCCCTCCCGTCGTCAACGATAATTTGCGTAATATTGCAATCGAGCTTTTTTTCGGTTATAACGGCAACGGCGCCGCCGGAGACAACCTCGTCAATCTTTTGATGAGAATCTACGTTTCTGCCTTTATAACAAAAAAACAAATCTCCGCTTTGTACACGCGAGCTGTCCGTGCAAAGACCCTTTATTTCTATATCTGTTTCACCTATAATTTCATTCACTTGTAAATATTCAAGAATTTCTCTCAATTTCATTATTCATACCGTTGTATATTTTTTATTTGAATTATGTCTTTAAAAATTTCCGCAGCAACGGGCGCGGCAACAGAGCTACCGTAATACGTTCCCTGCGGTTCGTCAACTATGATTAGCGCAAGATATTCAGGGTTATTTGCAGGGAAAAATCCGCAAAACGAGGAAACGTATTTGCCTTGAGCAACGTGTCCGTCCTCGTATTTTTGAGCTGTACCCGTCTTACCGCCTACCCTGTAGCCTTCTATATAAGCTTTTTTACCGCTGCCCTCGGTTACAACGCCCTCAAGCATTTGAGCAAGAATCGAAGAAGCTTTTTCGCTTATAACCTTATTTTTGAGAACGGGTGCAACTTCGTTGACGGTGTTGCCGTCCGACGTGACAATTGATTTTAAAAGATGCGGAACATAGTAATTTCCGCCGTTTACCGCCGCCGCTATGGCACACGCAAGTTGAATACCCGTAACCGCAATTGTCTGTCCAAATCCTATGCGCGCCAAATCGCAATCCCTGACAGCGGTTTGAGGCACAAGCATACCCAAAGCTTCACCGTTGAAATCAAGCCCCGTTACATTGCCGAAGCCGAAGGCGTTAAGATAGTTGTAAAACGTTTCGCTGCCGAGCGAAAGCGCCATATCCGTAAAACAGGGGTTGCAGCTATTGTTGAGCGCTTCGGCAAGCGTTTGATTTGAATGTTTGCCGTTTGAATGGTCAGACCAGCATTTTATCTTTGTACCGTCGACAGTTCTCGTTCTGCTGCCGTTAAAGACGTAAGATGTGGAAAACGCTTTGGAATTGCCCTTCAAATATTCCTCGATATCTGCGGCTGCCGTCACAACCTTGAAAGTCGAACCCGGCTCATAAATATCGCTGACTACCGAATTTCTCGAATAACTGTTTAGAAGTTCCTGATCGTCACGCGGTACGTTGTTTAAATCGTATGACGGATAATTGACGAGCGCGAGAATATCGAAATTTTGCGGATTTAATACTATACACGAAACCTTTTTAGCTTTGCTTGAATGATAGACGCTCTTCATTGCGTCCTCTGCGGCAAGCTGGATATCCATATCTATTGTCAGCCTTATTTCATCCCCGTCCTTTGCTTCGTGATATACCGCGACGGAATTTTCGGTTTCAATACCGACTATATCCGTAGTGTAAGTAATTTCCCCGTTTACGCCGCCGAGAACATTGTCGTAAAACTTTTCAATGCCCGATAGCCCCGTTCCGTCGTTTGCGGTGAAACCGAGAACCTGACAAAGCGCGTCGTTATATGTATAGCTTCGCGTGTTGTCGCGAGAATAATATACGCCGGGTAAGTCATAGGAAATTAATTTTTCAACGCTTTCCCTCTCGACTTGACGGGCAACGGTTATTTCAGACACCTTTACATCTTCGATTTTTTTAATTAATTCAGATGGGTCGCGCCCGAAAATGCCGCTTAAAACCGTAGCGGTATATTCTTTGTTAATTACGGCGCGAGGTCGTAAAAACACACTGTAGGTTGTTCGGTTGCCTGCAATTACAACGCCGTTTCTGTCGGAAATTATGCCCCTGCCTGCAATAATGGGAATTTCTCGGTTCCATTGGTCGAAGGCTTTAAGAGTAAGTTTATCCCCCCAAACCACCTGCACGAAAAACATTCTGCCCAAAATCAGACAAAAAATAAAGGCTATTGCCAGACCGACTGACAATAACCTCTTTTGTAAAACCGTTATGGAAAATCCAGATTTATTAAACTTGTTTATGGTTTAAACCCCCATAAATTTTTATTTTATTAATCCGCTTAAAATTGCAAACTGTTCGGCATTTTTTACCGCATTTGCCAAGTAGTCGTTCACTTCGTCGCTGACGCTTGCATATGATGCTTTTATATCGGTAAGCGAACTTTGAAGCGAACTCATATCCGAGCTTATACCCGACAATATAGCCGAGTTAACGATGATTAAAACAAACATCGCAACTATTACGCTTATAACAACAGCGATAGCAATTTTTTCCTTTTTGGAAAAAATTTTGCTCTTTTCGGAGGTAGAACGCGTATTTATTTTTCCCTCTTCCGAAGCAGAAGCAATGCCGTAAGTTTTATATTGCATAGTCGTCGGAGTGGGACGAAGCTCTTCGTCCTCCTCTTCTTCCGTCTGCTCGGCATAAACGGGTTGAACGTCAACTACCCTACGGTTTATCGGGCTGTCTGCACGGAAAATTTCAGCGTCCGCACGAGCGTTTTCAACAAGATACAGCCCGTCCGACTCAACCTCTTTATCTTCAACGTGCATAGCTTGAGTTCTGCCGAGAATTTCGTCTATTCCGGCATTGGGATTAATCAATTTGGCATACGTTGCGCCTATCTGCGCGTTATGCTGCTCATCGGAAATTTCGCGCGCAACATAACCGTTCCTGAACTGAACGTTTTCCGAGCTTTCTATTTTTTCTAAATTTTCTGTTCTTTTTTCTAAAATTGCGACTGCCATAATTTTTCTCCCTACCGCATTTTTAAAATTAAATTATTTTTTCCGCTATTCTGAGTTTTGCACATTTAGAACGCGAGTTAATAGCCATCTCATTTAAGCTTGCAACTATCGGTTTTTTGGTTATAATCTCAATCTCTTGCTTCTTTCCGCATACGCACACGGGTATATTTTTATCGCATATGCAGTCGGTTTCAAGATACTTGAACGCTTGCTTTACAATTCTGTCTTCAAGGGAATGGAACGTCAATATAACCAACCTTCCGCCCTTTTTAAGCCTTTTTGCAAGCCCTACAACACATTCGTAAAGCCCTGCAAGTTCCTCGTTTACCGCAATTCTTATTGCCTGAAAGCTTTTTCTTGCACAAGGACCGTTCTGTTGAAATTTTTTAGGTATGCTTTCTTCGATTATTTTTACAAGCTTACCGCAGGTTGTTATTGCTTCTCGGGTTCTCGCTTTAACAATGTTTGCGGCAATTGTAGATGCAAATTTTTCTTCCCCGTACCGCTTCAATATATCGGCAATTTCTTTCTGGGAATATTCGTTTATCAAGGTTTGTGCGTCAAAGTCCTGACTTATGTTCATTCTCATATCTAAAGGCGCATCGGGCTTCATATACGAAAACCCTCTGTCCGCATTGTCAAGCTGATAGCTTGACACTCCGAAGTCGAGAATTGCACCGTCAAGGCTCTCTATTTGCTCGGCTTTGAGCACTTCCTCAAAGTCCTTGTAATTGGATTTATAAATTTTAAATCTTTTATCAAACTCTTTAAGTCTTTCGTTTGCGGCGTTTATCGCGTCGTCGTCAAGGTCGGTTGCTATAAGTCTGCCGTTCGGCGCCGTTCTTTTTAAAATCTCGTAAGAATGTCCGCCGCCGCCTATCGTTCCGTCAAAATAAATTCCGTTGTCTTTTAAATTCAAGCCCTCGATACACTCTTCAAGCATAACGGGAATATGTGAAAAGTTCATTTTTAGATACCGAGCGTTCCAAACAACTCGTCGAAGTTTTCGTCCTCGTCAGAGAAGTACTCGTCGTAAACTTCCTTTGCCCAGATTTCAATGTGCGAACCCGCGCCGCATATGACAATTTCTCTGTCAATTTTAGCGTGAATTTTAAGGTTTGGCGGAAGTATCATTCTTCCCTGTCCGTCTCCGTCTACAACATAAACCGATTTCTCGAAAACTCTTGTTGCCTTGCGCTGTTTTTCGTCCCCTTGTTTAGTGTTTTCCTGAATTTTTCTTATCAAATCCTGAAACGCCTCTTCGTAATAAACGTAGATACAATTATTGGGTCCCTTAGCGAAACGAAGTTTGTTTTCCTCCCCCTTCAACTTGTTGGGTATTCTTATTCTGTTTTTAGTATCCATTTGATGAAAATATTCACCTGTCAGATATACCATAAAACACCCTTTTTAGCTTGATATATACACTATACCACCCTTTTCGTCCATTGTCAACCCTTTTTAAGGAAAAAGTAGGGATTTTTTGGGAAAAATTTCCCCACACTTTTTACGGCTGCGACAAAATATATTGCAAAACAGCACGGTTTTTCCCCTCGTCCCCACCAATAAATTCAACGTTTTCGCTTAATTGACATAAATTGTCTGAAAAGTGGTCAAAAATCCCTAAAACTTCGGCAAGATGATTAATTGTTCCGTTTACTCCGTCAAATACGGGACAAGCATAGCGTTTTTGAATTTTCGACTTTACAAATATATAGTGCGTACAACCGAGCACAAGCGCTTGCGGCACAATTTCAGGCAACAATTCTTGCAATTTTGTGTCATCGATATTAAAAATATTATTTTCTATATACGACGCTAAATGAGAACAAGGCACAACCTCGGTTTTATCTCCGCCACAACGCGAAACAAGCTCCTTTAAGCTTTCGCTTTCCGCCGTTGAAGGGGTAGCAAAAACGTGACATCCGCCAAACAGCTCAACCGCAGGCTTAACAGCCGGCTGGATACCTATTATCGGGAAGGAAAACTTATCTCTGAGAAACTTCGCACAGTGCGCTGTAACGGTATTACAGGCAATAACCGCAGCGGACGGACTGTATTGCGCCATGGACGAAAAAATGCCGTCAACACACCTTAAAAGCTCGCTATGGCTAAACGAGCCGTAGGGCACATTGTAATTGTCTGCAAAATATAAATATTTTAACTGCGGAAATCTTTGAATGCTTTGCTTCAATAAATTTAAACCGCCTATACCGCTATCGAAAAAACACACCGTGGGTGCTTTGATAGATTTAAAATCTTCCACATTATATAAATATTTTTTAAATGCAAAATATATTAAAAAAAATCAAAAAAGCCGCAAAAATCAGTTTACAAGATGAATTTTTTGTGATAGACTATGTAAAGTATTAAAGTTATAACGTATCCAAAGGAGATAGGACATGCCTAATATAAAGTCAGCTAAAAAGCGCGTACTTGTAACAGCTAAAAAGACCGCAAGAAACAAAGCTATTAAATCGGAAGTCAGAACCGAAATTAAAAAGTTCCTCGCAGTTGTTGAAAGCGGAGACAAGAAAGCTGCTACGGCTCTTTTCCCCACTACCTGCTCTGCAATTGACTGCGCAGTATCCAAGGGCGTTCTCAAAAAGAATACCGCAGCCAATAAAAAGTCGGGTCTTGCGAAAAAGCTTAACGCAATGGCGTAAAAAGATTAAGCGAGCGATTTTGCGCTCGCTTTTATTATGATAATTTGACCGCCTTTTTTAAAAGGCTTTTGCTTCCGTAGTTAAATGGATATAATAAACCCCTCCTAAGGGTTAGTTATGGGTTCGATTCCCGTCGGGAGTACCACAATCAAAATGCCGAGATAAAGTCTCGGCATTTTTTATTCTGTATTGTCGTCATTTTGTTTTTTCAAAGCTTCTTCCAATTCTTTTATTTTTTCGTCTTTTGCTTCCGCCTCTTTTTCTTCTTTTTCCGCCTTCGTTATGAAATGATTGAATACCGCCAAACCAATTAAATAAATAACCGTTAAAACAGCAGCCATACCAAACATTATAGTCCGCCTTCCAAATCTTGAAATTTTATTGCAAATATTGTACCAATTATTATAAGCATTATTAAAGAAGCAACACATGAAATGGTCATAAAAATTCTACGACTTTTTAAATATTTAGAAAACTTTAATTTGTTTTTCATTTTGCTCTCCTTTTAATTTTCAAATAAAAAAGCGCAAAGAAACACCGAGTTTCTATTGCGCTGAATTTTTAAAATACCCATTGGAGTACAACCTCCAAAAATTATTATATAAAATCTTACAAAAAACTTTTACTTGCTCCATTAATTGCAATATTTGATATTGTTTAAAGTTTACCACAACTTATCAATTTTGTCAAGTATTATCAAATTTTATAACCGTTATTTAATCGCGTGTTTTTATGGCGCTGAATTTAAAAATTATTTTTGCTTTTTTGCTTGTTTATATAACATTTAGTTTAAAAATATAGTACAATTAGTTAAAATACAAATTATAAGTAAAATTTCAAGGATTGCTAATTTATGGAACCATCTAAAAACTTTCGACGTCAACTTCTTGAGCTTATCTACGACCACGACGTAACAAAAAGTAAGTTTGCTACTTTAGTCGGAATTAGTACCAACACTCTTTATAGAGCTACAAAATATGGAACTATACCACAAATAACTCCATTAATAAAAATGGCTGACTATTTGAATGTGTCTATAGACTATTTTATAGGCAACACTAATGTTAACGACTTCATAAAAACAAACAATAATTCCACGTTTCATAAAAGACTTATTGAGTTATGCGCCGAGCAAAATGTAAAGTTTTCAAAAATAGCACATTCAATGCCTTTTCAATGCAATTTGTTTTATGATTGTATGCGCCGTGGAAATTTACCGACTTTAGAAAATTTATATTTCATTGCTGAATATTTTAAAGTTTCGCCCGACTACTTGCTTGGTAGAACAGACTACAAAAATTAACATTTCAAAGTTACATTTATGGCATTAATTCCAGAAAATACTCAAAAAAGAATATCACAAGATTTCAAACTGCGTGTTATAGAGCTTATGGACGATAACGAGCTAACTAAAAAAGATTTAGCCGCTAAATCCAATATAAGCAATGCTGTAATATCGCGGATTTTGATATATGGGATTATACCGAGTTTAGGAGTTTTAATTAAATTAGCCAATACCTTTAATGTTTCATTAGAATATTTATTAGCTGAAAGCGACGATATGTCTTTTTACTCTTCAAACTCAGACGCTTCCTTTCAAACACGATTACATGAGTTAATGAACGAAAAAAATACTAAGTATTCTGTTATTGCTCACACTATGCCATTTGCAAAAAATTACTTCTATGAATGGGAACGAGCAGGAACTATTCCATCTTGGGAATACTTAAAAGCTATTGCCGAGTATTTTAATGTTTCACCCGACTACTTGCTTGGCAGAACCGAATACAAAAATTAATAATTTTTTGCTTAATTTTCTATCATAACCGATTTTACCGAAACCTTATTCATTTTTAAAAAATAAAATAGCATCACGCATTCATAAAAGACAATAAACACAGCTAAAGTAATAAAAAACACAGCTACGTCAAAAGAATAATCGGGAACGCTTCCCACGTCTTTAAAGACAAAATTTACCATTATGCTTAATATGCCGTATTGATAAACCGTGCCGAGCGCAAACCCTGTCAACGCAAAAATATGATATCCGCCGAGAATACTTAACGAGATTTCCAAATTCGTGTACCCGAAAGCTTTCATCATTGCAATATTTTTTAAATTTCCGTTCACAAGCGTCGTCACCGCCATAAAAATAGTTGTTACCGCAAGCACTATGCCTATGCCTAATATAATGCCACCCATAAGCTCAGAGCTTAAATCAAGCATGGATGCCGACATTTGTACCATTGACGAAAAGCAAAAACATGCGAACGCAATAAAAAAAGCAATGGTTTTTTTACTAACAATAGTTTTATAACACATTTCAGACAAAAAACCTTGTTCTTTATCTTGCTTATTAACAAATTTACGCAGTTTTTCCGCCCTGCCTCTAAGCATTTGACATACGGGAATTTTTAAAGCCAACAAAGCATAGCAAAATGCAAACACAGCAAACAACACGCTGGGAACTATAACCAAAACAATAAACAGCCAAAAATGAAAATTTATTGTTATTTCGGGCAAGCCGCCAATTGACATACCGTCATATATGACGGGCATAATGGCAAACCCCATTCCAAAACCCAAAGCCGCGCCCAAAAACACGCTGAACCCAAAAACCAAAAAGCTTGATGCGATTTTCAAATTTGAATACCCCATAGCCTTTAATATGCCAAGCTTATTCAAATTTTTATCGATATATAATTTTATATAGAACACCAACATTACTATCGCAATTACCGCAAGAAATCCGCCGCTTATTGCGCTTGTAAAAGTAGCCGTTGCCATCTGAGCATTATAAAGAGCCAATGTTTGCGCGTCGTTTATTAAATCTTTAATGGCTTGAGCATCGATATAAAAATTAAGAAAAAATGTACAAACAAACGTTGCGCAAAAAATAACTATAATTATTCCTATAAGCTTTAACGCGTCTTTTAAACTTACAATCATATTACCACCCTATTTCATAAGCCGACTTAGGTATTTGATTTTTATAGGTTCCGACTATATTTCCGCTGTTCATTTTAATGACCGTATCGGCGGTATCCGCAATATTTAAATTATGCGTTACCATAATCATTGTAAATTTCTTTTCGCGCTGTAATTTAATAATATAATCCAAAACACTTCTGCCCGTAACCTCGTCCAAAGCACCTGTGGGCTCATCGAGGAATAATATATTTGGATTTTTGGCAAGCGCTCGCGCAATACATACCCTTTGTTGCTCACCTCCGGACAATTCCGAAGGTCGGCTTTTTATTTTATCCGAAAGTCCGACCTTTTCTATTATTTCACGATAGCTTTTGTTGCCGATAAGGTCGGCGCCCAATCTCACATTTTTATCCACGCTTAAATTAGACAACAAATAGTATTGCTGAAAAACAAACCCCACTTCTTTTCTTCTGAACTCGGTCAGTTGTTTATCGGTCATTGCCGCAAGATTAACAGAGTTGTACAAAATACTGCCGCTGTCTACGCTTTCAAGCCCGGACAATACGTTCATAAGCGTAGATTTACCCGAGCCGGACGCCCCGACAATTACGACAAATTCCCCGTCACTGACATTTAACGATACCGATTTAAGCACATTTACCGCACCGTTTTTATATGACTTACATACTTTTTCAGCTATAATCATAAATTTCCCTCCGCTTTGATTTTTCTTATCATACTTACGCAAACTTCGGTAAGCATATTTGATATTTGTTCTTGAGAAAACTCGCACATTCTCGTAGCAATCAATACGGCAATACCGTGTGAATATATCCACATATGAGCATAAAGCTTATATGACATCTCAGCGCCAAGCGCGTATTCCGATTGAATCAATTGAATAATTAATTTACTGTTACCGTCGATTAAACCCAGCACGGTTTCTATTTTTGGAATTTTTTCCTGTTCGCGCATAAATAAAAGCTGAAACAGTTTCGGGTGCTCGGCAGCAAACTTTATGTAGGCTTTACCCACACCCTTAAATGCAAGCGACTCGGCTAATCCCTCGGCAACATAACTGTTATATAGACTCTTTGCCGCAGCTTTCGTTTCGCTTATAACCTCACCCATATTTTTAAAAACCGTAAAAATAGGTCTTGCGGAGCTGTTTAATTTTTCCCCGAGCGTGCGAGCAGTCAACGCGTCTGCCCCGTCGTTCTCCAATATTTGGAGCGCGGCACAAACAATATCTTTTCTTTCAAACTTTGCCTTAGGCGGCATATTTTACCTCACTGTATTTTATTTAAAACAAGTGTTTTACAACAACCGTTTTAAATATACTATCATATTTTTAAAAAGTCAAGTAAATAAAATAAAAAAAAGCGGAGAAATTCTCCGCTTAAAAATTTAACTATTAGACTATTCCGTGCGCCATCATAGCGTCGGCGACTTTAATAAATCCTGCTATATTAGCACCCATAACGTAATTTCCGTCATAGCCGTAATTTTTTGCCGCCATTTCAATATTGTGATAAATATTTATCATTATATTTTTTAATTTAGCGTCGACCTCTTCAAACGACCAGAACAGTCTGCCCGACGACTGCGCCATTTCGAGAGCCGAAGTAGCGACTCCGCCGGCGTTGGCTGCCTTTGCCGGTAAAAAAACCACTCCACTATCTTGAAATACCTTTATTGCTTCAAGTGTGGACGGCATGTTTGCACCTTCGGCAACATATTTTACTCCGTTTTTAACAAGAATTTCCGCAGATTTTTCATCAATTTCGTTCTGCGTAGCACAAGGCAAAGCAATATCGCAGGGTACAGTCCATATTCCGGAACAGCCCTCCGTATAAGTTGCGCCCTTTACCCTGTCCACATACTCTTTTATTCTGCCTCTTTTAACTTCCTTTATATCCTTTATAATATCAAGCTTAATGCCGTCAGGGTCGTACACATATCCGTTGGAATCATACATAGCAACAACTTTTGCGCCAAGACTTTGCGCTTTTTGACAAGCGTAAATAGCAACATTTCCGGAACCCGAAATTACCACCGTCTTTCCGTTAAAACTATCTCCACGCGTTTTTAACGCTTCTTCCGTAATATAAACAAGCCCGAAACCCGTAGCTTCTTTCCTTGCAAGACTGCCACCGTATGAAAGTCCCCTTCCCGTCAACACGCCGACATGCTCGTCGCGTATTCTCTTATATTGCCCGAAGAGATAACCGATTTCACGGGCGCCGACCCCGATATCTCCGGCAGGCACGTCGGTATCCGCTCCGATATGACGAAACAGCTCTGTCATAAAACTTTGACAAAAAGCCATTATCTCCCTGTCAGACTTACCCTTAGGGTCAAAATTAGAACCACCTTTACCGCCGCCTATAGGTAACCCGGTAAGGCTGTTTTTAAGAATTTGTTCAAGCCCCAAAAACTTTATAATGGATAAGTTTACCGAAGGATGAAAACGCAAACCGCCCTTATAAGGACCTATTGCACTGTTAAACTGTACGCGATAACCTTTATTTACCCTAACTTTTCCCTTGTCGTCAACCCAGGGCACACGAAACATAATAACCCTCTCAGGTTCGACAAAGCGCTCTAAAAGCGATTGATTTTCATACTCGGGATGCTTTTCGAGAACTGGTTCAAGCGTAGTCAAAATTTCCGTAGCAGCTTGATAAAATTCGGGTTCGTCGGGATTTTGCTCTTTCAAATTTTTTAAAACTTTTTCAACGTAAGTCATAGCTTCTCCTTATATGTTGGTGAATAATAAATATTGTGATATAATTATATCACAGTATTTATACATTTACAACAGATATTAACCGCATAATTATTCATTAACTTTCAATTATCTTAAATAAGGTATAAGCTGAATTTATCAATTAAACCTTCTTTTTCTTGGGTTTTGGCAAAGGTAACTCCTCATACATTTCATTGAAAAGTTTAGTCAGCAATTGCGTGTTTTCGATATCTTCGACATAGATCATCGGCTTAGCTCCCGAATACGGCGGCTGCATTTCTGCAAGCGGAAGCAAATTTTTTGCAGCAGTAACAGGTTTAACCAAAAACCTGTTGTCGCAGACATCCCCGATCAATTTACCTCGATAATACACGAGGTACTCCCCCATCATAGGTCTGAACGTAACGTCCGAAAGCTCTCGCAGTTGTTCCTGTAAATAAACTATAAATTCTTTGTTTGTAGACATTTTGCCCTCCCGTTTCAATTAAAATACCGCGCAACCAAACAGTTGCGCGGTGCTGGCGCAGAGAAGAGGATTTGAACCTCCGGACGGGTATTAGCCGTCACACGATTTCCAATCGTGCGCCTTAAACCGCTCAGCCATCTCTGCATTGCCGCTCGCCTTGTTTCAGACGAGCATTAATATAATATTAAATATTTTAAAAAAAATCAAGTAATTTTAGATACCTATGCGCACAAATTTTATGATACTACGCGCAGGAAAGAAGAAACCTCTGCTATACCCGTTGCGTTTACTTCCGCAATTGCTTTTTTAATATTGTTTTCCTTTGTCAAATGCGTAATGAGAATTAAAGGAGCCTTGCCTTCCGCTCTCTCTTCACCTTGAACCACCTGTGCTACGCTTATTCCGTGTTTGCCGAGCAAAGCGGTAATTTTGGACAATACGCCTGCTTTATCTTCGGCGGCAAGCCTGATATAATACTCGCTTTCAAAATTTTTCACAAACTTGGTAACCGAATCGGCTTTTTCGGTGTTTTTAAACGTAGAATAAGTGTGGCTGGGATGAGTTGCACAGTAAATTATATCTCCGACTATCGCGCTACCCGTAGGTTTTGCGCCTGCGCCCCTGCCGTACAGCATAACGTCCTCAACGCTGTCCCCCGTAATATACACGGCGTTATAACTGTCGCGTACGCTGGCAAGCGGATGCGTAGTTTTAATAAGCGCGGGATGAACTCTAACTTCTATCCCGTTTTCTCCGTTTTTACCGATTGCAAGCAATTTTGCCGTATAACCTAACTGCTTTGCATATGTTATATCGACCGCGTCGATATTAGTTATTCCCTCGCGGTATATTTCCGTAAACGGCACCTTAGTATGGAACGACAAGCTTGACAATATCGAAAGCTTGTACGCCGCGTCAAATCCCTCAACGTCTGACGTGGGGTCGGCTTCGGCATAACCGAGCGACTGCGCCTCTTTGAGAACGTCAAGATACGAAGAACCCTCTTCTGCCATTTTTGTAAGAATATAGTTTGTTGTGCCGTTGATAATGCCTGTCAGCGACAAAATTTTATTGCCCTGTAAATTATCGAGCAATGCGCGTATTACGGGCACGCCGCCCACGCAGCTTGCCTCGAAAAAGAGTCCGCAATTGTTCTTCTTTGCAACCCTTTCAAGCTCGTGACTGTATTTGCAAAACAGTTCTTTATTAGAAGTTACTACCGACTTGCCCGATTTTAGAGCGGCAAGAACAAAGGATTTTGCAGGCTCTATTCCGCCTATGCACTCAACTACTATATCAACTTCGGGGTTAGAGCAAATTTCCGCTATATTGGAAACAATTTTACTTTCCTCAATACCGAGAGCCGCGGCTCGTTCGCGACTGCGTTCAAGAACGCTTTCGACAACAAAATCGATATTGTGATTTTTTTTATAAAATTGCCTATGTTCAACTAATATTTCGTAAGTTCCGCCGCCGACAACACCCAATCCGAGTATTGCAATTCCCACTTTTTCCATTATTCTGCCTCCACATTGTTCAGGTCATACAAATATTTAAGCCCGTCAAGCGTCAACAACTTGTCAACCTTGTCTATACACGAAATTTCGTCTGCAATAATTTCCGAAAAGCCGCCCGTCGCAACGACTTTGATATTTTCGCACTTCATTTCACGTTTGATTTTTTTAACTATAAACTCGACAAGTCCGGCAAAACCGAAAAAAATTCCCGATTGCATATTTGTAACCGTATTTTTTCCGATAACCGCGGACGGCCGTTCTATTTCCACTCGCGGCAATTTAGCCGTGCCGTTCACAAGACTATCCAAAGAGCCTTTTATTCCCGGTGCGATAACTCCGCCTATGAACTCGCTTTTTTCATTTATGACGTTAAATGTCGTTGCAGTACCGAAGTCTATTACAATAAGCGGAAAACCGTATTTTTTAACCGCGGAAACATTGTTTACAACTCTGTCCGCACCCACTTCCCTCGCGTTATCCACCTTCATATTGAGCCCCGTTTTAAATCCGGGCGCAAGCGAAAGCGGCTTTATGTTGAGATAGGTCTGACACATTCTTTCAAGCGTGTAATCCAACTGAGGAACTACAGAGGAAATAATTCCGCCCTTAATTTCTTCACGGTTTAGCGCGTTGTTTGTAAATATGCTTAAAAGCTGACCGCCGTATTCGTCGGACGTCTTTTTAACATTAGTAGCAATACGAAAACTTAATTTTAGTAAATCTCCGTCGTAAACTGCAAATTTTATGTTTGTATTGCCTACGTCAAGACAAATTATCATTTTATTAAACTTTCTCCGTATTTTCAAACTTTTGCGGTTTTTCAATTAAAGTATGGCTGATTTTTTTAAGAACTTTCACATAGACGGGCACAAGTACTATACACGCCACTATTTCAACGCAAAAGTAAATTAAAGAAAGCGTCGCAACAAATCCGCTCAGTGTGGCATACGCACTGTCTCCAAGCCAATCCTTCCAAATAAATATAGCCCCGAGATACAACGCCGTGTTTGTAACCGACCCAACCGCACCTGCAATGCAAAGCGGCAAAGTATCTTTAACAAACGCATTTTTTGCATTTTTTAACAGCGCAGTCAAGCCCCTGTAAGTCCAATATGCCGTAACGCCGATAAATATTCTCGGCAAAACAGAAATCATCGGGTTGGCGTATAATATAAAAGCAGAAGAAAAAATCAAACAAAATACGCAACTTACCACGCCGAGGATTGTACCGCCCAAAAAGCTCTGCTTCCAACCGTCGTAAATGCTCAGGGAAATCGACAGCGGCAAAGTAAATATCAACGCGGTCATACCCAAACCTGATTGCAAAGCGCCTTCAAGCATAAACAACACAAAAATAAGCGCAGACATAACGCCGACAAACGCCACAAAATGAGCCTTGTCCTTTATCATTAAAAACCTCCGTCGGATTTCACAGGGAATATCCGCAAAAAAATAAAAAATAACTTTTACTCGGTCGGATTAAAAATATCCGCCGAAAGTTTTAAAGCATCTATAAAAATTTTACCATAATATAGCATATTTTTGCAAGCAAATAAAAATGATTAGTAACATTTTTAAAAGAAATAAAATATTATTTAATATACGAAAACCGCCAAGGACTTCAAGCCTTGCGGGAATACGCTTGCACGGAACAAAAAAATTTCTACATATCGCCGTGCAGGACATAGGAGGATACTTATGAACTTTTTTTCTAACTGCGGAAACAACAGTTGCCTTTGGATATTAATACTCTTATTGCTCGCTTCAAGTTGTAGCGGTAACGGTATCGACGGCGTTCTTTCGGGTAGCTGCACCCCCATACTCATCGCTCTTTTGTACAGTATGTGGAAAAACGGCACTCTTTCCAACCTGTTGTGCGGAAACGGCGGCAGCTGCGGTTGCGGTTGCAACTAAAACTTAATATTAAAGCGTTTGCCGCAAGGCAAACGCTTTATTTTATGTAGGTTGCTTATTGAATTTTTCGCAAGTTTCAACAAGTTTTATCAAGTTCGCTATACTGTCCGAAACGCAGTTGTTGTGCAAAACAAAATAATTATAACCGCAAAGTAGTGCGTCGCACTTTTCCTCATCCCTCGCTTTTACGCTTTCAAACAGCGCCGATAAAATTTTCATCCCGTTTTCTTTATCTTCTTCGAGAATCGAGCTTGAAGCGATAAACTTCATTTCTTGAGCAACAACCAAGCCGAGCGCAGTCACGGGGGACACATTCTGCTTTTCCTCCGGCACGGCAAGCAAATCTTTAAAAGCGTGCTCGACGCAGTCCTTCAATGATTTGATTATTGAATTACCAAACGCCTGATAGCTTGCAAAAAAACTTCCGTCCTCGGGATAATACTGCATCAAAAAATCGTTAAAAT
The DNA here is from genome assembly GCA_910585685.1 of uncultured Christensenella sp. GTDB lineage: Bacteria > Bacillota > Clostridia > Christensenellales > Borkfalkiaceae > Coproplasma. Next base: position 30,323 of record CAJUEO010000002.1, on the reverse strand, counting down.
TTATTGTTTCTCTATCAAATTCAACCAACAGGCAAAAAATAAACGCGAGCCTCTGTCCGACAGTTTTAGGCAGTACAACGTAATTTCTCTGCAACAGCCCGTCGTTAAAAGAAACGAGGCATTGACTTTTCGCTTCAAGATAATTAAAATCCTTAGTCACCGCCTCAAAAAGCCTGTACAACTCGCAGCAATTTACTATGCTTTTCAATAAATCTTTGATTTTTGTTGTAGCCATAATAAATTTACAGCTTTTAAGCTCGTCGCACTTATCCAAAAAAGATATAATTTGCTCTTTCGTACTGTTCATAATTCCCTCTTTTGCAACAGTTTTGTAAATCCGCAGTCATAATTGCGGATTTTTTTATATTATAGCACAGATAATTTTAAAATTACATTATTTTTAACTAAATATCTTGATTTTCATAAAAAAATTATGTATAATGTAATCGGCTTTTGCAAAATAAGGGCTATTTTGGTATTTTATGTTGAACACAGGCGAAACTTCGATTAACAAATTAATAATTCTTTTCGTTTTTGATAAAATGGAAAGCGCGTTATCCGAAAGGACTATCGTCGATATGTGCTCCACGTCCAACACCTGGATGGGCTATATGGATTGCGTCAACATTATTCATAAACTTCTCGACGACAATTTTATATGTTTCGTAAACGAGGACGACGACCCGTTATATACCCTTACGCCCGACGGCAGGGAAACGCTTGCTAATTTTTACATAAACATACCCAAGAGCGTCAGAGAAGAAATTTTGCAATTTGTCAAAAAGAACAGCGCAAGATACAGAAACAGACAGGAATGCCGCTCGGACTATTTCCAGAACAAGGACGGAACTTATACCGTTTCGTTAAAAATTCTTGCGCCCGTTCAACCGATACTTGAATTAAAATTTGTAGTTCCCGATAAAAAAACCGCCAAAACCATTTATAAAAAATGGGAAGAAAAAGCGGCGGACGTTTATTCGGCTATTTACGAAAATCTTTGCGATTAGGAGAAAACTATGTTTACTTTTTTTACTTCGGGCACTTGCTCACGCCAGATTGTATTTGAAGTTGATAGCGACAACAACATTCACCACGTTAAATTTATTGGCGGTTGCAGCGGCAATTTACAGGGCGTTGCAAAACTTGTCGAAGGCAAAAATATTGACGAAGTTCAATTAACGCTTGAAGGCATTAAGTGCCGCAACAATACCTCTTGCCCCGACCAATTAAGTAAAGCCATACAGGCATACAAAAACTCGTTAGCTTCAAAGTAATTCTAAAAGCCCTTTAAGACAAATCTTAAAGGGCTTTATTTTACTGTTTTTAGTTAATTATGCGTGACATAGTACTATATTAACACTATAAATTCATCAAATCAGTGTAAAAATTACTCATATTCTTGTTTACAAGGTCGAGATAATAGCACCTGCCATCATATCCGTATTCGGTTGTATATCGCAAAATATTAAAACCGCAATACGTTTCATTAACGTTTATAAGCAAGCGTTCAAACGGCATACCGTAGACAATGTGTTCTTTACCGAATTCAAATTCAACCCACACTCCGCTTTGCATTTCCTTTAAAGTGAGATTATTTATGCTTACTCCGAATGCCGGCATAGGGTGTGCGCCGTCTACCATTTCATTCCAACTTGTCATAATTTTTTTGTAACCGTCGCTGTCGGACGAGTACTCGCATTTATTGCCTTGATTATAAACGTAAATATTTTGTGCGTATTCAAATACATCAAAAATTTCCATAACTACCATATTTTTATTATTTTTATTTTTTTGTTAAATATTCATCGATTGCGTTTGCAGCTGTTTTTCCTGCGCCCATAGCAAGAATTACAGTAGCTGCACCGGTGACAGCGTCTCCGCCGGCAAACACTCCTTCCTTTGAGGTTTTACCCGAAGCTTCGTCAACAATTATTCCACCGCGCCTATTAATTTCAAGTCCGTCGGTGGTATTTTTTATCAGGGGATTGGGGCTTGTGCCGATAGCCATTATTACACAGTCTATATCGATGATAAACTCGCTGTTAGGTACTTCTACGGGCTTGCGTCTGCCTCGCTCGTCAGGCTCACCAAGCTCACATTTTATAACCTTTAATGCCGTTACTGTTCCGTTTTTAGCGTCGCGCCTATCCTCAACGTTATTATATCCGATTATCTCTACGGGGTTGCAGAGCAGTTGAAATTTTACCCCTTCTTCTATGGCGTGCTCGACCTCTTCCTTTCTTGCAGGCAACTCTTCCATAGAACGACGGTAAATGATATAAACGTTTTCCGCACCCAGCCTTAGCGCAGTTCTCGCTGCGTCCATTGCAACGTTGCCGCCGCCCACAACCGCAACATTTTTAGCACTCATAACAGGCGTATGACTTTCGGTTGAGTAGGCTTTCATCAAATTCACGCGCGTTAAAAACTCATTTGCGGAATAAACGCCCTTCAAGCTCTCACCCTTTATACCCATGAAACGCGGCAATCCTGCACCAGAACCTATAAATACCGCTTCATAACCGCTGTCAAACAATTCATCAACAGTCAAAGTTTTACCTATTACAACGTTGATTTCAAAGTCTACACCGTATTTTTTTAAAGTATCTACTTCCTTTTCTATAATTTTTTTAGGAAGTCTGAATTCGGGAATTCCGTAAACAAGCACTCCGCCAATTGTATGTAACGCTTCAAATACGGTAACTTTATAGCCTTTTTTAGCCAAATCACCGGCACAGGCAAGTCCCGACGGTCCGCTTCCGACTACGGCAACTTTATGCCCGTTGCTTTCAGGCGCATTTATTTTACCTGTAAAATTAGAATTATGGTAATCCGCAACAAAACGCTCTAACCTGCCTATCCCAACAGGCTCGAACTTTATACCAAGCGTACACTTACTTTCACACTGCGTTTCCTGTGGGCACACTCTGCCGCAAATTGCAGGTAACGACGAGCTTTTGGATATAACGTCATACGCACCCTCGAAATTACCTTTTTTTATTTCGGAAATAAAATCGGGTACAGCTATGTTTACGGGGCAGCCCTCAACGCAAGGTTTATTTTTACAGTTAAGGCACCTCTGCGCCTCGGCAACTGCAACTTCGACGCAATATCCAAGCGCTACTTCGTCAAAGTTTTTTGCGCGTTTTTGCGCGTCTTGCACGGGCATTTCATTTTTTTTGGGTTGTATAGCCATTATTCCGCCGCCTTTTTAAATAAATTACAATGCTTATCTCGCGCATGTTGCTCAAATTCCGCATACATTGACGAACGGGCAATCGCCTCGTCAAAATCCACTTCAAATCCGTTGAAATCCGGCCCGTCAACGCACGCAAACATTGTTTTTCCGCCTACGGTAAGACGACAGCCGCCACACATTCCCGTTCCGTCAATCATTATAGGGTTCATTGATACGGTTGTCGGGATATTGTAAGGCTTAGTTGTTGCAACAACAAACTTCATCATAATAAGCGGTCCGATAGTAATAACTTCGTCAAAGCTTTCTCCGTTTTCGATTGCCTCTTTTAGCGGAACCGTAACAACACCCTGTCTGCCGTAACTGCCGTCGTCCGTCATAACTGTAAGGCTGTTTGAGCAGCATTTAAACTCATCCTCTAAAATAATTAAATTTTTATTTCTGAAACCTATTATACTGTGAACTTCACAGCCGCTATCGTGCAATTTCTGCGCTATCGGCAAAGCTATCGCGCAACCGACCCCACCGCCGACAATACAAACTTTTTTAAAGTTGTCTGTTTTTGTAGGACAGCCGAGAGGTCCCACAAAGTCCTCGATAAACTCCCCTTGCTTCTTTTCGTTGAGTAATGCCGTTGTCGCACCGACTATCTGAAAAATTATTTTGACCGTTCCGTTTTCTCTGTCATATCCGGCAACCGTCAAAGGTATTCTTTCTCCGTTTTCATCGACGCGCAAAATTATAAACTGCCCTGCCTGAGCCTTTGCCGCCACAAGCGGAGCATAGACGTCCATCATTGTAACGGTAGAATTAAGTTCGCGCCTGTTAACAATTTTATACTTACATTTCATAGACTTTATTATAATAAAAAGACTTGCCGAACGCAAGCCTTTTTATATGTCAATTATTCGTAATCTACTACATCAATCCAGCTATGCAAAAATGCTGCTTCGCTTTCGGGCGCTTTTACAAGCCTTGATGCCGCAACTATAGGTATCCAGCGCTGAACGTACTGTATTGCAGTGTCGCTCTTTTTGCAGTATAACTTTAAGTACTTATCTCCAAGTTGCTTTTTGCCGGCAAGATAGAATAATAAATAGCTTCTTGCAACGTCCGCCGAGGAGTTACCCTGCGTTGCGTGCGACCAGTCGATAATATATGGCGTACCGTCCTTTTTAATGATAATGTTTGTCGGGTTAAAGTCACCGTGACAAAGGTTTGTATGCTTGGGCATAGCGTCAAGACGGGTGTGCAGGTCATAACGGGTGCTTGCATCAAGGTCGGTTTGAGAAATTTTACCCTGCATTTTATCTTTCAATTTATTGAGCATAGGCACTTTTTTGGAAAGTATCGTTCTCTGCAAATCAACAAATAAATTGAGATATTCGTCCTCTTTTTCAGGGTGCGCGTCCATAAGCGCCTGCAACGTATCACCCTCGATATAGTCGAGAGTAATTGCCCACTTGCCGTCAACGACGTTTACCGAGTGTATGTTCGGAACATTGAGGTCTGTTTCCTCAACGCGAGCGTGGTTTAGTGCCTCGTTCAAAACGTTCGACTTAGAGTAATTAGGTTCGAAAACTTTTATAAGTTTGTCTCCCTCTTTGTAAATCTTTTTGTCTTCTCTTGAAAAAATCAATTTTGCGTTTGTCATAATTTTCCTCTCCTTATTTACCGTAATATGCGTTTAAATACATTTGCTTTATTTCAGACATTAACGGATATCTCGGGTTTGCGCCCGTGCATTGGTCGTCAAAAGCCTGTTCTACCATTGCGTCGAGGTTATCAAGGAACACCTTTTCGTCAATGCCGTAGTCCTTAATAGTCTTTTTAATGCCTATCTGAGTTTTAAGTTTATCAATAGCTTTGATAAGATTTTCTACTTTTTCGCTGTCGTTCTTGCCGCCGAGATTGAGGCTTTCGGCCACTTCGGCATACCTTCTCAAAGTCTTGGGATAAGCGTATTGGCTGAAAGTGCCCATCTTTGCAGGAGCTTCGACAGAGTTAAACCTTATAACCTCGTCAATCATAAGCGCGTTTGCAACGCCGTGGGGCAAATGGTGGAAAGCGCCGAGTTTATGCGCCATAGAATGGCATACGCCGAGGAAAGCGTTTGCAAACGCCATACCTGCCATTGTAGCCGCGTTAGCCATTTTTTCCCTTGCTTCGGCGTCGGTTTGACCGTTTTCATATGCCGCAGGAAGATATTTGAATATAACTTTGAGCGCCTGCAACGCAAGTCCGTCCGTATAGTCGGTAGCCATAACCGAAGCGTATGCTTCGAGAGCATGCGTTACTGCGTCAATACCCGAAGCCGCCGTAAGTCCCTTGGGTGCGGACATATGCAAATCGGTATCTATGATAGCCATATTTGGCAAAAGCTCGTAGTCTGCAAGGGGATACTTAACTCCCGTAGTTTCATCGGTAATGACCGCGAAAGGCGTAACCTCGGAACCCGTACCCGCTGAGGTGGGAATTGCGATAAAGTAAGCCTTTTCTCCCATTTTAGGGAAGGTATAAATTCTTTTTCTTATATCGACAAAGCGCATAGCCATATCGAGGAAGTCAACTTCGGGGTGCTCGTACATAACCCACATAATTTTAGCCGCGTCCATCGCGCTACCGCCGCCGAGTGCGATTATAACGTCGGGCTTGAAAGCGCTTATCTGCTTTGCCCCCTCTTTTGCGCAGGCAAGCGTCGGGTCGGGAGCAACGTCGAAGAATACGTTGTGTTCGATACCAAGCTCGTCAAGTTTGTCGGTTATGCACTTTGTATATCCGTTATTGTAAAGAAAACTGTCGGTAACGACAAAAGCCTTTTTCTTACCCATTACATTTTTAAGCTCGTCAAGTGCGACTGGCAAACAACCTTTCTTTGTGTAAACTTTTTCGGGCGCTCTGAACCACAACATATTTTCTCTCCTTTCCGCAACTGTTTTAATGTTTAAAAGATGTTTAACTCCAACGTTTTCGGAAACGGAGTTGCCGCCCCAGCTTCCGCAACCCAGCGTGAGCGAAGGAGCAAGTTTAAAGTTATACAAATCTCCGATACCGCCCTGCGACGAAGGAGTGTTGATAAGAATACGACAAGTTTTCATTCTTTCAGAAAACTCGTGAATCTTTTCCTGCGAAGTAACAACGTTGACATACAGCGACGAAGTGTGCCCGTATCCGCCGTCGGCAATAAGACGTTCAGCTTTGTTCAAAGCGTCGTCAAAGCTTTCGGCTTTGTACATTGCAAGCACAGGGGAAAGTTTTTCGTGCGCAAATTCTTCTTCAAGCTCAACGCTGTCAACCTCTCCTATTAAAACTTTCGTAGTGTCGGGTACGTCTACCCCTGCGATTTTTGCTATTTTATGTGCCGGTTGTCCGACGATTTTTGCATTGAGAGAACCGTTTATAATAATCGTCTTTCTAACTTTGTCAAGCTCTTCCCCTACAAGAAAATAGCAGCCGCGCGCAGCAAATTCTTTTTTAACTTCTTTGTAAATTTTGGAAGATACTATGCACGATTGCTCCGAAGCGCAAATCATACCGTTATCAAAGGTCTTTGAATGAATAATAGAGTTTACTGCAAGAAGAATATCCGCGCTTTCATCGATTATAGCCGGAGTATTGCCTGCCCCTACGCCGAGAGCGGGTTTGCCGCTCGAATACGCAGCCCTGACCATTCCAGGTCCGCCCGTTGCAAGTATTGTATCGACAGACTTCATAAGAAGGTTTGTCATATCGAGGCTGGGAACGTCTATCCAGCTGATTATACCCTCGGGTGCGCCTGCCGCAACAGCTGCTTCATAGATAACTTTTGCTGCCGCAATAGTCGAATTTTTTGCTCTCGGGTGCGGACTTAAAATACAGCCGTTTCTCGTCTTTAAACAGATAAGCGTTTTAAATATAGCCGTTGACGTAGGGTTTGTTGTGGGTATTACAGCACCGATAACGCCTATGGGCTCGGCAACCTTTTTTATACCATACGCCTTATCCTCTTCTATAACTCCGCAAGTTTTAACGTTTCTGTACGCATTATATATATACTCCGCAGCATAGTGGTTTTTTATAACTTTATCCTCTACCACGCCCATACCTGTCTCTTCGACAGCGAGCTTGGCAAGGGGTATCCTCATCTTATTAGCTGCCGTAGCACAGGCAAGAAAAATTTTGTCAACTTGTTCCTGTGAATACAAAGCAAACTTTTCCTGCGCTTTACGAACGCGGTCAAGTTCCTTCTCAAGCCGCTCGATACTGTCGCAAACTTCGTAATGTAACTTAAAATCCATAACTGCTCCTTATTAATAATGTATAGAATTGATATTTATTTATCGATAAAAGTTTATCAAATAAATATAAATTTTGCAACAAATATTTTACCGTTTTTTACAAAGGAATATTTTTGTGTTTTAACATAAAATTTAGAAAAAAACAAACAAATTGAGCGAAAGCGACAACATTCCAAAAATGGAAAATTTCGTTAAAACGCTTGACAAACACGAAAATATGGGATATAAGTTGTAATGTGCAAAAATAAATTTTGTATCTTTGCATAGACAAACAGATTTCTTGGAGGTTTTATGAAATCAACAACAAAACGCGTTGCAGCGCTAGGCATTGTTGCAGCATATGCGCTGTCACTCTGTTCAGGCGTTCAACTGTTCAGAAACGGATTTGCATCTGCAGATACGGTTGAAAATCCGTCAACTATTGCGTCTAATTATTTTTACGACAATCTTACAATTGCCGATGAAGACGACAATAAACAGGAATACACTCTTGCCAAAAAGTTCTACAACGCTTTAGATGAAATCAATAAACAAGGAGATTTTAAAGACGGTCACGTTGAATATCTCATTCCCGAAAGTATAGCTACTTCAGCGGAAATTCAAGGTTATGTAAACGGCAGTGATTTAACTATCCCCAAAGCGTTCAGCGCGGCGCGCGACGCATTTCTTACAGATCACCCCGAACTTTTCTACATAGACTTCTATAAACTGACAATAAGCGTAGGCAGAGCAAACGGCGTGTATAAAGCATACATAGACAGCGGTCGTGAAGCTAATCTATATGTCGATAACGGACTTGACAGCCTTTCATCCGTAGAAAATGCAATTTCGGCTTTAAATGCAAAAATTAATGAAATTGTAGACTATGTAAATGAAAAACAGGCATCGGACAAATATTCGGAAAGAGATGTCTATCTTGCAAGAGAGGTAAACAAATATATAGCAGAAAACGTAACTTACGACTATGCCGCTTATGAAAACAAAGACGACCCCAACTATAAGGCGGCAGCTTACATAAACACGGCATACGGCGCGCTTGTCGAGGGCAAAGCAGTCTGCGGCGGATTCTCCACTGCTTACAAGACCGTTATGGATAGACTTGGTATTCCTTGCATAACGGTAAACGGTTACAGCAATCAAAAAGACCAGAACGGAAATGAAAACGGCGCAAGCGTTTACCATATGTGGAACTATGTATGGCTTGCAACTCCCGAAAACGACAATCGCTCGATAGAGCGCGATGCAAGCGGCGGCAGATGGTATTCAATAGACGTAACCTGGAATAATTCGGCAGGTAACAAAAACAGATTTTCTATTTTGAACGCTTCCAACGAAGAAAAAATTCACGTTACCGACGGAGTTATCTCCTCTTCGGGTTACGAGCTTACTTATCCCGAAGTTTCGAAGTTTAATTACGGCAGTTCAGGCGAAACAGACGGATTGCAATGCTCGAGAATTTACACTCCGACCGGTGAAAAAGACGACTACGGCAATGATTTGGTAAATAACTATTTAAGCGTCAGCTATAACGGCAAAAGTGCAAAAACTCTTTTAGAAGAAGACGGACTTTACCTTGTTTGTCGTTTCGCAATTTATGACGGACGTGATTTGCATTGGTTTGATTGGATGGCTTTGGAGCCTTTCCGCCAGTATGCGCTTCTCGGCGTTGATAATCCTTACGGCAATATTGATGACAACGGAATAGAAACGCGTTTTTATGACAATACATCAATTTACTATACTCAGCTTGCAGTGTTCGACATGGCGCCCGACGTACCGCTTAACGTCAACGCACCCTCGCTCGGAATCTTCGGAGATTATTATTTTATGTACAGCAGTAATATAGTAAATGATAATAAATCAATTGAAATAAGCAAACCTATAGTAAACGAATCGTACGGAACTTATACTCCCCCCCCCTATGTTTCGAACTCTACCCCGTCACATCAGGGAGAAATAACTATAAATGACGGAATGCGCGATAAAAATATTACTACAAAAGTTATTATGGCTGAAAAAAATGCGTTCTTGATTGAAGTCACATACAACGAGCCTTTGCACATTCTTGACGAAAACCAACCTATCGGCATCAATTTCACATCCGAACACCCCAACACATCCGAGTACGCTAAATTCTTCCCGCTAAACAGTGAAGGCACAATTGTAGAAATTGTCGAAAGGCCCAAAAATTCAGGCGACCCGACATTAGTTCCCAACACATTGCGCTTTAAATTTGCTCCCAGCCTTATGTATGAACACAACCGTGAAGGATATACCATCACTTTTACGAACGTAGGCTCTGCAAAAGAAGTAACAAGAATAGTAGACGGGGAACCTGTTACTGTATTATCAAATAAGTTGCCCAATTCTGTTTATTTTGGGTTTGGAAGATTATATTTAGCATGCCCCGCTCGTTTTAACTACGACGGCAGGCTCTGGATAGATTGCTGCGCACAACCCACTCTTGTTTCAAACTCAGACTTATCCGAAATGGATTTTAAAGACGAAGACGGAAATAGCACATTCTCTGAAAATGAAAGAAGCCAGATGATGCTGGTTGCAGAAACGGCTTCTACGGAGACTGTAGATACCATGCTTGACGAAATAAGCGGCGACAGCGACATCACTGTAAACAAAAATGATATTATAACGAGCGAAACTTACGATATTTCATTACAGATTTGCGGTAAATATCCCACTATTCCGGACGGCAGCTACGTTAAAATTGCGCTCGGTTTCCCCGAAGGTTACGGTCCCAACAATGCAGGAGTAACATTTAAACTGTTCCACCGCAAACATATTAAGGGAGATGAATACATAATTGAAGAAATACCTTGCGTGGTAACTCAATTCGGCATTGTAGCAACTGTTTCAAGTTTCTCACCTTATATGGTCGCAGTTGTCGACGCTGATAAAGCGTCATCCGATAAAACTGTATATACAAGCATTGAAGGCAGGGGCGGCAAGCTAAGTAAAGCCGACGGTAAAATTAAAACTATAAGCGAAAACGGTAAATATACTTGCGCTATAACTCCCGATGAAGGATATCAGATTTACAGCGTAACTCTCAATCACGTTGACGTAACAAACAAAATATCAAACGGTGTACTTACCCTATCTTATAGCGACTTGGAAAACAACAATGAAGTTGAAATTCAATACATTGCAAATGCGGCGGCTCAACGTCTTGTAGACAGAGGAAACGAAATTATCGCTCCTGCAAAAGTACTGATTTCAACTAGCGGTGAAGCAAATGTTGCCGCTCCTTCCACTACGATTGATGGAAGTAAGTTTGATTTAACTACTCCTCAGGACAATACTTTGATTATTGCCGGAATTGTTATCGGTGCGGTAGCTGTTGCAGTTATTGCAATAGTTGCAGCAATATTTATCGCTCGCAAAAGAGCACGCTAAAACTTGATTTAAAAAAACGAAGAGGTTTTCCTCTTCGTTTTTTTAAATTCTTTTAAGACGCGTCTGCTATCAATGTTTTTTGCTTGACAATAAAATAAAAATATTTTATAATTTAAATGTTTTTGCGGACGTGGCGAAATTGGCAGACGCGCAGGTTTCAGGTTCCTGTGGGCAACCATGGGGGTTCAAGTCCCTTCGTCCGCACCAGCTAACAGAGACAGGCAAAAGCCTGCCTCTGTTTCTTTAAAATCAACTTTTCGATGAAAAATTTATGAAGCGTTTTGTAAATTTCAGACTACAAGTTTTGATTGCGTGCCTACTTGCTTTGGGTATCCTTGCAGGGTTTATTTTTGCATTATACGGATTTGAAATACTCTATGGTTTGATAGTTATTCCGTTTGCCGCAATCATAATTATAATTTTATTTCTCCTACATAAAACTGCACCGCTCGTAATTACAATTATATTAACAGCAGTATTTACGGGCGGATTATTTTATGCTTATTTTGCCATTCAAAGTTACGACACCGACGATATAAAAACAACCGAAACCGTATATATTTCGGCTACTGTCCTTGAAAAATCGCAAACTGATTACGGCGAGTACATAATTTTGGAAAACGTAAAAGTCAACGGAAAAAGCATTCGAGGAAAAGTTCAGGCAAATCTTTCTTCCTCTTACGGTGAATTTTGTGACGTCGGGTACAAAGTAGAGTTTTATTCGGCTTTGCAAAAATATGACGCATTCAATTACGGAAATTTGAATTATCTTGTTCAGGAAGATATCAGATACCGTTGTTCTGTGTACGGCGATCTTAAATCCGACTATCGTTTTTCACTGTTTGCCGCTATCCGCACGGCAATAAGGCAAACTCTTTTTGAAAATGTCGATAGAGATACGGCTGCAATTTGCTATGCAATGCTCATTGGTGACACAACATATATGAGCGACGAGGCGTTGGACAATTTTCGTTACGGCGGCATTGCTCATATATTTGCCGTTTCGGGACTGCATATAGGAATAATTTTTCTTATCATAGGACTTATTTTAAAGCCCATTAAACCAAATAAATATGTTTCAGCCGCAATTCGCATAGGTCTTATTATCTTCTACTCCGGAATTTGCGGCTTTACCGTGTCCTCCGTTCGTGCGGTTATTATGTGCACGGTTTCGATTATTGCAGGGTTAATTTATTGCAAAAACGATTCTTTAAACTCGCTTGCAACATCGGCATTTTTAATTCTTTTAATTAAGCCGTTAAGTCTGTTTTCGGTAGGATTTCAGCTTTCGATATGCGCCGTTGGCGGCATAAACATTTTTTCAAGACAAATCAATAATCTGCTTAAAAAAGTTCGAGTTCCGCAAAAAATTTCTTCCTCCGTAGGCACGGCTGTCGGCGCACAGCTCGGTACAATGCCGATAATGCTTTCGAGCTTCGGCTACGTCAGCGGAGTCGGACTGCTGCTGAATATTGTTTTTGTGCCCGTTATTTCTATACTGTTTATATTGCTATTCGGCGGCACTATTATCTCGGCCATTGTTCCTTTGATAGCTACGTTTGTTGTGCCAACAGTCGTACTTCCAATTCAGGCGCTTTTGTCTTTTTTACTTTCAACAGGCTTTGACAGCGCTGTTGTTACCGGGTTGGGCTCGGTGTGGTTTGCCGTAATTTATTTTGCGCTTATATTTATAATTTCGGATAAAATTAATTTAACCGCTGTCTTTCGATTAATTTCGTCCTCTACAATGATTATAGTGCTTAGTTTATACGTTGTATTTATGACCTTTGCGCCTTTTAACACTTTAAACATATCAATTTCTGCAAATAACTTTGGCGGTAGCGTAATTTTAAAATCATCGCAAGGCACAGTGCTTGTCACTACGGACACAATGAACAATGCAAAGTTTTTAAATGAAAACTACTCGGTTTTTCTTGACGGCGTAATTGTTTTAGGCAACGAAGAATGTGTTTTAGATTATGACCAATCTTTGCGGTGCAGTAACGTTTACGTCTCTAACTTATATTTCCCCGCTCAACCTTTTAAAACAGCCGTCGTCCACTATGAAAAGGACTTCAAGCTTTGCGGAATAAATTTCGAGTTCGTTGACGGATACAGCCTTATTGTAGAGTATAACGGAGTTAGTATATGTATATGTGCGGGAGAAACAATTCCTTTTACAAAATGCGATTTGCTTATCTCAAAGTATGCAAATACAGTTTGTAATACAAAGCAAAACGTATATTTTTCATTAAAAGGCTATAAAAATAATGTCTACGATTGCGGAAATATAAACTATTCAGTAAATGACGGAAAACTGTATTTAAACGGAATAATACCTAACAGATAAAATAGGGCGCGGAACTAAAAGTTCCGCGCCCTATTTTATTTACTGTATTTTTTCTCTATTTCGGTAATTTTATCGACGCGGCGTTGATGTCTGCCGCCCTCGAACTCCGTAGTCAAAAACGCTTCAACAATCTTTAAGGCATATCCCTCTCCGACAACTTTCTCACCCAATGCAAGTACGTTCGAGTCATTATGAAGCCTTGTAAACTCGGCACAGTAACTATCGTGACAGTGAGCGCAACGCACGCCGGGAACCTTGTTTGCCACAATCGAAACACCGATGCCTGTCGAGCACACCACAATTCCGCGCTCACACTCTCCGCTTGCTACGGCCTCAGCCGCAGGAAGGGCAAAATCAGGATAGTCGCAACTTGCAAATTCGTCCGTTCCAAAGTCCTTTACTTGATAATTTTTCTCTTTCAGATAGGCTATAATCTTACGTTTGAGATTTAATCCGCCGTGGTCACAAGCAACTGCAATTTTCATATTTTTATTCCTCTTTAAAAGTTTTTATATAATTTTCTATAATTTTATCGCAAGCCTTATCCAAAGCCTCGCGCGTTAGCCTGTAAACGTCGATACTGCAACCGTAGGGGTCTGGAACGTCAAAACCGCAAATATCCATTACGCAAGTAATATTGCCGCACGCTTCAAGCATAGTTTGCTGAGATTTTGTCATACAGACGACAAGCGTGCTTTTTTCTATTAAAGCTTGCGTCAACTGCCGCGGCATAAATTTGTCGGTATTTATACCCAACTCTTCAAGCACGGCTTTACTGTTTGTACTCATTTTTCCGCCGACTTCCGCCTGAATACCGCAGGACGCGACGTCCCACCATTTTATCTTATTGCGTTTTATTTTGTTGCGAAGCAACGCTTCAGCCATAGGGCTTCGGCAAGTATTGCCCGTACAAACAAATAGAATTTTCTTTCTTTTCATAATTAATTTGCGCAAGCTTTGCAAAGCCTGTTCATAACCCCAACCATAACTCCGTCGGTTTTTTGCGGCGCTATGGCAATAATTAACTCAGCTACTCGCTCCCCTTCCCGAAGTCTTGCATATAAATTTGCGGCAATTTGATTTTCGTCCGCGCCTAAATTGAGCACATTTTCACAACCGGCAAGTTTGGCAACGCTGTCGTCGCACAATAAAAAGACTTTTACACCGTTCTGACACTCTTGCCTATATGTTTGAACAGCCTGTTCAAGGCGGTCATAGCTGAACAGAATAGTTCTGCAATTCGGAGAGTAGTGCTTGTATTTCATACCGGGAGAAATTGCGAGCGCGCCGTCCTTATAGACGTATTCGCGGCATTCTCCTACAACCTGAGCAATCATATCGCGAGTAATAAGTCCGCTTCGCAAAACCACGGGTACTTTGCCCGTACAGTCCAAAACGGTGCTTTCAATGCCGCCCTTGCAGCGGCCGCCGTCCAGAATAAGCTGAATTTTTCCGTTAAAATCATCAAAAACGTGTTGCGCCGAAGTCGGACTTACATGCTTCGAAATATTTGCGGAGGGTGCAGCTATCGGTAAACCGACATACTTTAAAAATTTTTGCGCGCCCTCGTGCGAAGGAATTCTTATAGCCAGCGTATCAAGACCGCAGGAAACAGAAGAACTAACAACCCCTTTACTTTTATACACCATAGTCAAGGGACCTGGCAAAAATGCCTTGGCAAGCAATTTGGCATACTCCGGAATTTCACTGACCAACATAGAAATATCGTAATCACTGTGAACGTGTACGATTAAGGGATTATCGTTTGGTCTACCTTTTATTTTGAAAATACTGTCGACCGCCTGTGTATCGAACGCATTCGCACCCAGACCGTATACGGTTTCCGTAGGTATTGCAACAACTCCGCCGCCTACGATTATCTGTTTTGACAGCGCAAGCGACTGTTCGTTTATTTCTAAAATTTGAGTATTCATAATTTAAAACGGAGGGGCTTCTTCCTCTTGAGGTGCGTCGTCATCTGTAAGCGGTGCAACTTCTTCACTGTGTTCGGGTTTTTTGGTTGAACCGCGGCGCTCGTACTCCTCGTTCATTTCGGGGTTGACAAACTTGGTCAACTCTCCTCTGAAGCGAAGCGGAATTGTGCCCGTTTCACCGTTTCTGTGCTTTGCTATCTTTAAAAATGCCTGTCCCTTAACAACTTTTCCGCTTGCAAAATCTGCGTCCGAAGCGCCCACGTCAGGTCTTGAAATGAACATTACAATATCTGCGTCCTGTTCTATCGCACCGGAGTCGCGCAAGTCCGAAATTTGCGGTTCGTTTGACTGAATTCGACGAAGCTGCGAAAGCGCAAGTACAGGAACGTCAAGCTCCTTTGCCATAATTTTCAAATCTCTTGTTATGGACGCAATTTCCTGAACTCTGTTATCCTCGTTGCCCTTCTTTCCGCTCGACATAAGCTGAATATAGTCTATCATAACAAGGTCAAGTTGACCGTTGTTGCGCGCTTTGATTCTGCGAAGTTTTGAATTTATGTCGGCAGGTGTAACGCGCGAGGCTACATCGATGAAAATTTTTGATCCTTTTAGCCTTACGTTGGATTTTGCAAGTCTTTTCCAATCGTTGTCCGACAACTTGCCCGAAAGCGCGTCAGACATACTTACTTCGGCATTGGAACACAGCAACCTCGTCAAAATTTGCACTTCAGGCATTTCCATTGAAAACACCGCGCAAACCTTGCCTTCGTTTACTGCCGCATGCTCGACAATATTCATTGCAAGCGAAGTTTTACCCATACCGGGACGGGCTGCAAGAACTATCAAGTCAGACTTTTGAAGTCCGTTTGTAAGCCTGTCCAACCTGTTTATGCCGGTAGGTATTCCCCTGAACGCATTTTTATCCTCGGCAAGTTTTTGAAATTTTTCAAGAACCTGTTCAAGTCCGCCGCTCGTCCTTATATCCTTTACGGTAGACGACTCGCGCTGCTGGGACACAGAATAAATTTTCTGCTCGGCAAACTGAATGCTTTCAACGGCGTCGTCGCTCGATTTCGAATAGTCGATAACTTCGCGAGCCGCCCTTATAAGCTTTCTGTTTGTGGAATCACGCTTTACAATATCCAAGTAATAATTGTAATTCGCAGCCGAAGGCGTAACCTGCGCAAGCTCGGTCAAATACGCTATTCCGCCTGCTTTTTGCAAGTTGCCTTCCGTTTCGAGGCTATCCGAAAGCGTGACTATATCCACAGGCTTTCTCGCTGCAAAAGTGTTTTTTATGGCGCTGATTATAAACTTATGTGAATCCTGATAAAAGTCGTCTTCTCCCAACATATCCAACACGTCGGGAAGAATTTCGTTATCTATCAACATACACCCCAAAAGCGCCTGTTCGGCGTCCAAATTGTTGGGCATTACATTTGTTTTGTCTGACATAGTACTTCACAAACCTCAAATTTTGCCGTTTTTGCCTTGTTTTTAGACAATTTTTATAAATTCATTAATTTTTCAAGTTGAGTTAAAGTTTCTTCAAATTCACGCATAGCTACCTTGAAAGGCTTAGTGCTTTCAAGGTCTACGCCGGCAAGCTTCAAAAGCGAAACAGGGTCCGTAGAGCAGCCGCCCGAAAGGAATTTGAAGTAATCGTTTACGGCGCCTTCACCCTCTGTCAAAATGCGCTTTGCAATATTTATTGCAGCCGTTAAACCCGTGGCGTATTTATAGACATAGAACGCGTTGTAGAAGTGAGGTATTCT
Source organism: uncultured Christensenella sp. (assembly GCA_910585685.1). Classification (GTDB taxonomy): domain Bacteria; phylum Bacillota; class Clostridia; order Christensenellales; family Borkfalkiaceae; genus Coproplasma. The sequence continues at coordinate 13,377 of CAJUEO010000002.1, read as the reverse complement.
TGCCCACTCGCAAGAAATATTGTAGTCGTGCTCAATTGCATTGCCGTAATATTTTTTACCTATATCGGCGTAAAGCTTACACAATGCTTCCTTTGTAAGCGGCTCTTCCCTTTCCGCTATCGCGTGAGCTTCGCATTCAAATTCCGCAAACATCGTCTGTCTGAAAAGGGTTGCGCGGATACTGTCCAGATAATAATTCAATAAATATTTTCTGAGGTTTATATCCTTAGCATTGGCAACCATATGCTTTAAAAGCAAGGTTTCGTTTACCGTGCTTGCTACCTCGGCAACAAAAATTGTATAGTCGCTCTTTGAATAAGGTTGATTTTTTTGCGAGAAATAAGTGTGCAGAGCGTGCCCCATTTCGTGCGCTATGGTAAACACTTCGCTCAAAGTGGGTTGATAGTTTAAAAGCACATACGGGTGACAGTCGGGGCAGCCGATACTGTAAGCGCCGTTGCGCTTGCCTTCCGTCTCCATAACGTCAATCCAGCGCTCGTCAAAGCCCTTTTGAAGTAATGCTTGATACTCTTTGCCGAGCGGCGCAAGTCCCTCGATAACAAGCTTATAAGCGTCCTCGTAGGAATATTTAACGTCTACACCGTCTACAAGCGGAGCATATATATCATAAAAATACTGTTTATCATAGCCCAAAATCTTTTTTCTGTCGGCAATATACCTGTGCATAACAGAGAGACTTCCGTCAACTGCCGTCAACAAATTGTCGTAAACAACTCTATTTACGTCCTCGGCAAACAGTGCGTGTTCGAGGCAGGAGTTATATTTGTAAACTTTACTCAAAAATACGTCCTTTTTTACGTTGCCCGAATACACAGCAGTTATGGTATTTATCAAACCCGTATATGCCGCATAATATTTTTCATATGCTTCCTTTCTCTTTTCTCTGTTTTCGGAGTGTAAAATTATTCCGTACAGTCCGTGAGAAAGTTTTGTTTTTTCTCCCTCCCACTCTATCTCGTCAAGCGGAAGTTCAAGGTTGTCTATTGTGCCGAAAGTACGGGTAAAATTATCAAAAATTTCACTTGCCATACCTATCAGCCGCTCTTCGGCTTGAGATATAACGTGAGGCTTTCTTGCAATTATTCTCTTTAAATCATAGTCGTAATTTGAAAAAGCTTTGTCTGTGACAAGCGATTTGAGATAACTTTCATCGAGCTGAGCCATTTCGGGTTCGAAAAAAGACAGTTCGGTACAATATTTTGAAAATAGCGCCGCAGCTTTTTCGTGATATGACGAATATTTAGCGACTCCTCTGTTTTCATCATAACGCATATGCGCGTAGACGTAAAGCCTTTCAAGCATTTTGCGATACTCGCTGTTTGCATTTAAAAATTCAAGTAAAGTATTCTTATTGCCCAGCTTACCCGAATATTGAGAGAACGATAGGCTGTTTTTTGCCTGTTCGAAGCACTTTTCCCATATCTCGTCGTCTGAAAAAATATCCGAAACTTTCCATTTATATTGCTCTTTAACTTCGCTTCTTTTCATTTTTTACCTCTTATTTGTAATGTTTAAACTATTTTCCGTAAATAGTAAAATTGAAAAACGTATATATTGCGGTCGTAAATCCCTTGATATCTTGCGACCATTTAGGAACTACACCCAAAAGATTATCAATTGGATAATCTCCGTTTTCTCTGCTGTCGGTACTTTTATTGCGATTATCTCCCAATAAAAACATACATCCTTCTTTAACCGTATGAGTGGAAAAATTGTTTATCGGCAGCGACGGAGTATTATTTCCGTCGTAAAGATAGCTTTCGTCGACAATCTCATCGTTCACATACAGAACGCCGCGGTCAAGCCTTACGGTATCTCCGCCGAATGCGACGACGCGCTTTATAATATTTCCTTTATCGACCGTACCGTTGGGATTTTTCGTTTCCCTGTACACGACAACCACGTCACCGTATTGGGGCTGCTTTATAGAAGTATTTATATAGATGAAATCTCCGCCCGAGACATTTTCGCTTTCGGCGCCGATAAAAGTCGGTTGCATTGATATGTTTACAACATAAATTCCCGTAAAAAACATATTAAACAGTAATTCAAAAAATAATACCACAATGAATAAAACTATTATTATGTTTAGAACTAAGCTTAAAACCGAGCGTTTTTTTGTATATAAGCTTTCTCCGACGGCATTCAAATCGTACTCTTCGGGGTTTACCCCGTTTTCATCAATTGACATATTACCCCTTAAAGCCACATAATATTATTTACGGCAAAGCCGATTGGACAAGTTATCGAAAATTTATAGGCGCCCGTAAAATTATCGAGCGTAGCTCCGTTTACCGTTTTAAAATCCGTACTCTGCAAAATTAAATTTTGCCAAACTCCGCCTACAACGCTCAAAATATTAAAATATTCCTCACCCGTAGACATATCCTTAATCACAAAGGTCAAATCAATAGATACGTCGCAAAATGCGTCAACAGACAACATATTGTTTTCGTTCGGCTGGTATCTCGGGCTGTTCATTCTAAGCGTAGATAACCCGTGTTCGGAGTATAGTCCGTTTACGCCGAACGCTTTTGTTACAAGTTGAGGCAGCTCTAATGCTTCCGGATAAAACACTCCGCTTATGCCGCCGTCGTTTTTCGAAACAAAAATTCCGCTTGCGTCCACTTTATCGTTGTACAACACCTTACATTTGCAGGTATTGTTGCGGAATCTGCCGCTCAATTTTTTAACTGCCGTCTTTGACCAAACGGTAAACCCATTGGTATATTTAGCCCTGCTTAAAACAAATATCGCACCCGTCTTTTCATAAACGTTTAAATATGCCGCCGATTCCGTGCCGGCAAAGCCTTTGACAGGGCAAACGTCCCATTCCCTTAAAGCAAAGTCGATATTGTCCTCGGCAAAAAATGTTGTACAACTTTCAACAATACCGAGAGTATCGCACTTAATTTTAGCAATAAGGTTTGAATCTTCATCTACGTCGACGGAAATTACGGGCGGTTTGGGAATAAAAACCTGACGGTTTTTCAAGTTTTTACCGAGGAATAAAAACATATCGTCAACGCCGAAAGAGTCAATACCCATTCCGCTGCGTATCGAGTATGCTATTGAACTCTCCGACATATATGCAGAATTAATCCTTGAAAAGGTATCAAACGCGCGATCATAGTCGAAACTGTCGTCGTATAACGAGCACAGCATCAAAACGGGGCACTTTACGTTGGGCGCATAAGCCTGAGAATCTATTCCGGCAATGAAGCGATAGCGCTCTTCGTCGAGCACAAGGTCCTCGTTTGAATACTTGCTGATATTTGCATACGCTTTCCAACCGGCGGCGTTTACGGGAATAATACATTTTAAATTGTCGGCATATGCCAATTTCCAGGCAATTTCACCGCCGTCGCGAATACCGACTACTGCTATTTTATCGCTTTGAACGCGTTCCTTTAAATATTTAATTGCAAATAATCCAACAGCAACCCACTCGTACCAACAAGTTTTATCGGCGCTGTCGTCGACAAAATCCTTAGTACGACCGCATTTTGCGGTATTTGCATAGGAAATATCCTCGGGATACTTTGTAAAAAACTCACTGTTTTCCCACTCGCCTCTGTAGTCTACCATAAGCGCAGAGTAACCGCGACTTACAAAAAACTCAAGCATTTGCGTATCGACCGTTTTATTGCTGTCGGGCAAAATAAGTACGGCTTCCTGCGACATAGGCTGAGAATAAGCGAACGTAGCGGCAATTTTTACCCTGCCTTGCTCAGTGTTTCTGCCTGAAAAAGTTACACGATCATAAAAAATTTCGTTATTTTGCGTTGTAGACTCAACCTCGGGTAAAGTGTCCGCCGAGTTGTCAAAATTGTTCCAAAGCGAAGCTGGTGTTAAAATGTTAGGCAAAATATTCTCCTCAGCAACTTATACTCACGAAAGAACCGTGGTTTTCAGTCGCTTTATTGACTGTTATTTTACTGTCTATTCTGAATTTCAGCTCTTCAACGTGGCTGATAACGCCGATTGTAAAGGACGAGCTTTTAAGCTTTTCAAGCGCGTTCATCACCGTATCCACAAGGGAGCTGTCAAGCGTGCCAAACCCCTCGTCAAGAAAGAAAAATTCAATTGATTTGAGTGACTTTGCGCATATCGTTTGCGACAAGGCAAGCGCAAGCGATAGAGATACAAGAAAAGTTTCACCACCGGAAAGCGTGTTTACACCCCTCAAATTTCCGCAGTTGAAATTGTCACCCACATAAAAATTATTGTCTTTATAAGTCAAAAAATATCTTCCGTCTTTGAGTTTTAAAAGTGTGGACGAAGCAAGCGAAGAAATATCGCAAAGATATTCGTTGGCAATATACTCTAAAAATTTATTTCCCTTTGTTACGTCTTTAAGCCTTGAAACAAGTCCGCGCTCTTTCTCTACTTTTTCAAACTCGCCCAAAAGCTTTTTCTTTTCAGCAAGTTTAACTTCAAAATTTTTGCACTCTGCGGACAGAACCGCTATTTCTCCTGTCAACTTTTTAATATCTTCGTCCAGCTTGCCGCATGCAATATTACATTCGTGCAGCCTTTGATCGCTAAAACTATTCAAGTCGGCAGTCTTTTCAAGCTCGCTTTTTCTTAAAGTCAAAGCGGCAAACTTACTGTCAAAATCCTTAATGGTAGCTTCGGCGTCGGTAATTTTTTCAAACTGTTCGACAAGCGTTTTGCAATCTTGAATACTATTAAAGCCACAGAGTTTAAGCTTTTCCTCCAACGACTTTTTAATATTGTGCAGTTCGGATTGTGCCGAAACTTCCAAAGTTTTCATGCGTTCTACCGACAATTGCAGGCTGTTTACAGAATTTTTCAACTGTTCTAAGCTTTTTACAAGCTCGTCGCGCCGCTCTTTCAACACCTTTAACTTTTTGTTATTGGCGTCGATTACGGCGGAATAGTCGTCACAGTTTGCTCCAAATGCGTTTTCAAGTTCCTTTTTAATCTCATCCGCACGGGCGCGCAATTCCAATCCGTCTTTTTTGGAAATTTCAAGTTCTTTCAGCTTTAAACTTATTTCGTTTTCTAATTTTTGAACTTTTAATTTACAGTCGTTTACAAGTTTTTGTCGTATTTCGCGCTCTTTTTCGTTCTGCCTGAACTTTTCAAGCCGCTCTTCCACACGGTCAAACGCACAATCTTTAACGTCGGCAATTCTCTGTTTATATTCCTTAATTTTATTTTCGATTTCTCCGCTTACATAGTCGTATAGCGGTGATTTTTCTTTATATACCTTTATTCCGCCGTTAAATTGAGCAAAATAATCGAGATTGTAGACATACTCGTCGCGCAATACCGCGCCTTTAAACTCTACGTTGATAATTTTTTCTATGTCTGCGCCGACTACCTCTTCAAGCGACTTTTCCGCCGATGCAAGCGCACCTGTAGCTACAGTATAGTCTGCTTTGAGTTTTAACAGTTCTTTTTCCTTTTTAGCATACTCGTCGCGCTTAATTTGAAGCTCGGCAGTAATTATTTCAAGCTTTTTGGCGTTGCCGCTGTTTGCGGAATGTACCGCGCCTATAGAAACGCAGTTTGCTATTTCCTCGTCAAAGTTGCTTTCCTTTATTTGTCTTTCGAGATTTGAAAGTTTTACACTCTCCGACTCATATTTATCTTTAAAAGTAATTCCGTCTTTGATTAAAGTACTGATTTCGTTTGCTTTTTTACAAGCTTCGCTGTCGAGTTTTACAACCTCGCGACAGTCAGACAATGCCGAATAACTTTTTCTAAGTTCCTCTATTTGCGAGCTTTGCTCGGCAAGATGGGCTAATTTTATATTAATATCTTCAAGCTCGCGCACAACCGCGGAAAGCTTTTTCAGCTGTTCGCGCTCTTGTATGCGCAACTCGTACTGCTTATTATAGGTTTGTAAATTGCCTTTTGCCGCTTCAAGACAATCGCTCGAACGGGCATAGGCTTCCAGAGTTATATTATCATACGTCTGTATTCTACCAAGCAAGTTTTGATAAACATACTCGGTTTCTTTTTCTTTTGCGGCAATTTTTTCGCGCAATCTGTCCCCGTATTTCGACAGAGAAAACAACCGCTCGATAAGTGCGAGCCTCTCCCTCGGTGCGGACTGTACAAACTGCGCAAACTCACCCTGAGGCAAAGCAATACACTTTCTGAAATCATCCGCCTCGACACCGAGAATTTGCGTTATTTTTTCAACAACCTGAGTTGTTTTATCGGCAATGCACAGCTCTTTTTCCCCGTCGTTTTCGGATAATGCAGCTTTATGAGTGCCGCTTTTATCCTTTTTTATGGTACGCTCGACGGTATAAGTTTTGCGTTTGCCTTCGTTTATTATATTAAAGACAAATTTTACCGTGGCGCTGTTGCATTTATAGTTAATAATGTCCGTCTTTTCACGGCTGCGCTCGACATTGCCGTAAAGCGCAAAATTTATGCAATCCAAAATGGTGCTTTTGCCGCTGCCCGTATCTCCGAAGATACCAAAAATTCCATTTTTTGTCAAAACTTCGAAGTCTATTATTGTATGCTCGGAAAAACTGTTTATTCCCTCAAATTCAAGTTTTAAAGGTCTCATTCTTCCTCCGTGAGCGACAAAAACAGCTCCAAAAGTTCTTGCGGCACATCCGAACCGTATCTCAGTTTATAAAAATCGGAAAACAACTGCGAAGAGCTTTTGCCTTTATTCGAAGTACGCTGCTCGTCGACCTGTGCGCCGACAAGCTCGATTTTTAACGAAAGCAAATTTTCACATTCATGAAGAGAAGAATTTTGTTGCGACGTCAAAGGCGCGTCGAGATTGAGAGTAAGTTCTACAAAATATTGCGCGTTGCTTTTTAAAAGAGCTATTGCGCTTTCCGCGCTGTCTGTTTGAAGCCTTATAAGCTTTTTTGTGCTTGTAATTTCTACTTGTCTGAAATTTTCAAGTCCGTTTATAGTTAAATCAAATATATTTACCGTCTTTTGAGTGCCGCACTCGTCAAACGAAAACTGCAAGGGAGCGCCTGAATAGTAAGCGTTTTTACCGAGTTTCTGGCGTTTGTGCAGGTGCCCGAGCGCGCAATAGTCGCAGTCAGGCAATAGCTCCAAAGGCACGGCACGCGCGCCGCCGAGGTCGATTTCACGCTCGCTGTCGCTGACGCTTCCGCCGGCAACAAATATGTGCGAGAGAAATATCGAAGGCATTTTTTTAGTTTTGCCTTCTTCACCCACGCAAATCCAACGCGAGATTTTCTCGGAAAAAGTTTCGTCCGTTCTGCCCTCTTTAAACCTTGCCTCGTTGGGATAGGGCAAAGTGTTTATATAAACCTGTTCATTTGAGCAATTTTCAAATATAACCCAACCGCAACCAGAGTTTACGGGGTAAGTTTTACCGCGCTTGTAGCAATTTACAGCCTTTAAATTGTTGCCTATTATATAGACGTTGTGCTCTTCCGCAAGCGTTGCCGCCGCCGTCAAGCGCACATAGTCGTCGTGATTGCCGCTGATTACGAGTACGGCGCAATGTTTTGACAATAGCTTTATTCCGCTATAAAATATTTCTTCGGCTTCGGACGAGGGCGTATATGTGTCGAAAATGTCCCCGGCTATGAGAACAAGCTCAACACTTTCACGCAGACAGATATCGGCAAGCTCAAAAAAAACCGCCCTGAACTCACCGTAGCGCTCTCTGCCCATAAGTTTTTTGCCGATATGCAAATCGGAAGTGTGTAAAATTCTCATTAGCCGTTTAAAAAAAGTGATAAATTATAGTGATTGGTATTGCTTTTTTTGCGGTTTGCAGTTATAATGATAACATCCGCTAAATAAGATTATAGTTCATTTTAAGCAATAAATCAAGCGAAAACAGGAGTTTAGTAAAAATGCCGTTTATTTCGGTTTCGGACGGGCTTATAAAAAAGTCTACTACGAGCGTAGAAAACAGATTTATAATTAAATATTTGCCCGTTTTGGACCCGATTGCAGTTAAAATTTATCTGTATTCGCTGTTTTTATACCAAAGCGGTTCGGCATATTCGGTTGCCGACCTTGCGCAAACATTTTCAATAACCGAAGATAAGGCTAAGGAATATTTCGACTACCTCGAAGAATTCGAGCTTGTTTCGATAATTTCGCGTGCGCCATTTGAAATTAAACTTCTTGAAGCGGAAAATACAAGCGGCACGCCGAAAAAATTCAAGCCCGAAAAATATTCGGACTTTACAAAGACCGTGCAAAGCATTTTAAAGGGCAGAATGATTTCTTCCAACGAGTTTATGGAATATTTTTCGCTGTTGGAGGACTACGGTTTCGAGCAAAACGCGCTGATTATGATTATAAATTACTGCGTCAATTTGCACGGAGATAAAATCAGACTGCAATACATACGCAAGGTTGCCAAAAGTTTTGCCGAAGAAGGCGCGACGACGGCAAAAAAAGTTGACGAAAAGCTTGCGGCTTACACCTCTTCAACTCCTGCGCTAATCGCACTGTTCAACGCGCTTGGCATAAAGAAACAGCCCGACCTCGACGACGACAAGCTTTACAAAAAATGGACGGCACAGCTTGGATTCGAGGATAACGCAATTATAACCTGCGCTAAACTTTTTAAGGCAAAGACCTGCGAAAAAATCGATTTAGCGCTCGAAGAGCTGTACAAAAACAGAAAATTCGACGTCAAAGAAATTGACGACTACTGCAAAAACAAGAACTCGATATATTCGCTTACGCTGGAAATTGCCAAAAATTTGGGCGTATATATGCAAAATTCCGCGCCTTACGTCGAAAACTACGTCAACCCCTGGTGCAACTTCGGCTTCGAGTTTGAAAGCCTTAAAAAGATTTCCAACTATTGTTTCAGACAGAGAATGAACTCGTTTGAAGATATGCACACGTTTGTATTAAAGCTGTATAACAGCGGCATTGTTGCCGAAAAGAGCGTTGCAGAACACCTTGAAACGCTAACTTCGCAAGAAAAATTTTTGAAAGAGTTACTTTCCGTGATGGGCTTGAACAGAAAAGTTTTGCCCTGGGACAGAGAGAGCCTTGCAAAATGGCGTAGCTGGAATTTTTCAGACGAAATGCTGTTTGAGGCGGCTAAGCTTTCGGCAGGAAAATCTAACCCCACGGCATATATGAACGGCGTACTTTCCGCCTGGAAAGCCGAAAACGTTTATACAAAGGATAAAATCGAACAGCAGACCTCCACCGTCAACAAATCCGTAAACAACACTTCGAGCCGTGAATTACAGTCGCTTATAGAGCGCCACTATTCCGATTTGAGGAACTTAGCCGAGCAACGCGCCGAAACTGCGCTGACAAACGCCACAAGCGACAAGGTTTACGGAGATATAAAAAAGAAGCTCAACCAACTTTCGATAGAGCTTGCCTTTGCCGAGCTTTCGGACAGAAAAAAAGCTTCCGAAATAGTTAAAAACATATCCGAACTTGAAATTTTGGGGGATAAACGACTTTCTGAACTTTGCATAGACAAAGCCGACTTTACCCCTAAATACGCTTGCGAAATTTGCAAAGATACGGGCTATGACAGCTTCGGAAAGCCCTGCGTTTGTATGAAAAAGTTTATAGATTCTTTAAAATAAAAAGAGCAACGGACTTAAATCCGTTGCTCTTTTAATCGTCAACTATTTGTATATCATCACCCAGTATTGTCAAATACCAAAACTCCACTTGTTCTATTTCGTTATAGTTTCCCACCAAAAAATGCAATTCAAACTTGTCGTTCTCGCGGTGCAATTCGGCAGCTATAATGCGGCTTTCGGCACAATTAGGTAACTCTAAATTACAAAAGTGAATAATTCCGTCCGCCCCTTCCAATATATTTGCATTTTTGATAATCAACCAATTTTTATTATCGACCGATAAATAGACGTCCCCGTCTTTTTTATTCATTTTTGTAATCAGCAAATTATCGCAATCGTTGAGTTCGAGGCGCGTAGAAAGCAAATCTTCAGCCTTATTGGTTTCGGCAAAGGCTTCTTCTATTATTTTATCGAGCTGTCGGCGCAGTTTTTTACAGTACTTGCGCAACAACAATTTTACCCCTTCGCTTGCATATCCCAATGCAAATACTCGGATATCGGCTATTTTATTTAAAATTTCAGCCGGTAAATGAGAATAGTATTCAAGCGACTGTTTATAAATTTCGTTAAATTTGCGCTCGTGCAACTCTTTATCAAATTTATAAACCTTTCCGCGTTTGATTCTGTCCTCGTTTAGCGCTAAAAATGTTTCTTTAAAAAACAGTCTGCGCTCTTTTTCCTCTTCTGAAATATCAGGTGCATTTATATATTGTTCTATTCTATTTAGTTGCTCGACAGGGTCTTTATAAAAATCGCTTAAATTTTCGTTTTTTAAAAACAGGTCGCAATTTTTTTTGTACATCTCCAAAAAAAATTGTTCGTCGGCAACCGCTGCGCGCTTGCGTTTTTTTACGGTTTTACTTGCGTATGACAAAAACTCCGATATATAGAATTCTTTTGTAAAGTACTTCATTTTTGCTCCTTTATTAAATACATTATTTTAGATTTCCCAACCGTCAATTATATTTATAATTGGCTTTTTTCTTTTGTAAGCGTATTCACAAGCCATATAAGCACCACCGCAGTGAAGCATAACTCCTGCAACAACAAAATCAACTAAATCCACCAAGCATTTATTGGTTTCGATAATTGCCAATCGCTTTGGTACTTTTCTTTCCAAAAGATATACACTATCGTCAAAACATTTAGGTAAACTGAAATTATAATCCGGGTCTTTTTTTTGTTCAGGAATATATGACAATACCAAAGTCATCTTTATTTGCGGATAGATATGTTTTAACTCGTTTATTAAATTGCAGCAATATCTATCAAAATCGCCGCGAAAACCTGAATAAAACTGCGTTACACCATTGTTTTCTATCAGGTCAATAATAATATTCAATAGTTTTTCTCTATATGGCTGCAAATTCATTTTGCTATGTCCGAAAAAAGCACAGGATTTCATAATCAATAATTTTTTAGTCAATATTACAGAATATTGACTATATAAGACAAATAATTACCATACTATAAACTTAGTCATAATTATAGATTTTTGACTAATAAATTTTCCTTATAGTATGGTTGATATGGCTAAAAATCCAGAAAATTTCAATAACATTTCTGAAAAATTTCAAAATAGAATCAAACAAATAATTGACGAACAAGATTGCGAAAAGAAAGATTTCCATAAATTTGTTGGAGTAAGCAAAGAAGTAATAATTCGGGCAACAAAATATGGAATAATTCCAAGTTTAAAAATTTTAATTAAAATTGCAAATAAAGTTAATATTTCAATAACTTATCTTTTAGGTGAAACAGATAATACTGAATTTTATATGTCTGAAAATCCAACTACTTTTCACATTAGATTAGAACAATTAGCAAATGAGCGCGGAGAAAAATATTCATCTATTTCCAATAAAATGCCTTTTGCTTATAATTCAATTTATGAATGGATTAGAACAGGCAGTTTACCTTCTCTCGAGTATATAAAACCATTAGCAAAATATTTTAAAGTTTCTATTGATTACTTGCTTGGCAGAACTGACGACAGAACGCCGTATAATTAAAAAATTAGGCACTTTATTGTCTAATCAATACAAAAAAAGAAATGGTATTATTTATGGCAATATCAAAAAAGTTTCAAGACAGGTTTGTTGAACTAACAAATGAAATGATAGAAAAAGGTAAATCAAAACGAGCAAAAATTATCGGTATAAGCAATACAACATACTCAAACGCTTACAATTATGGAATTATTCCAAAAACACCGTCATTAATTAAAATAGCGGATTTTTTCAACATTTCAATTGAATACTTGCGTGTGTTGACCGAAACTCCCCTTTTTAGGGGGTGTTTTGATAGGCAGTTGACCAAAACTCCCCTTTTTCAAACATACCAAAAAAATCCCACCCCCGCAGAGGTGAGATTTTAAGAATTCAAGATTACATTGATGGTTGCAACCTTACCGATACCCACGCAAGGTTGCAATCTTATTTTTTGCTCAGCATCCTTCAAGAGTACACACTTAGCTATTCGCTTGCATCCTTGCCACACGACTATTCGCTATTTATTGTCCGACGAGGTAATAAGCCCCTTGACCATATCGATGACGTATCCCTTTTGTTTGGAATTGAGCTTTCTGTATAATTTGATTAAATAATCTTCCTGCGAAAGTGATTCTTCCTTTGGACTGTTCGCCTCATTCGGTTTCGCAATCAATTTTTTTTCAACTTGTTCAGCTGTTAAAGCACCTTCTTGGGCAAAGCATTTTGCGACCTTTAAAATGTACGGTGGCTTAATGTTCGAACCTTTTAGTGCTACGCAATAGTTAACTATTGCAATAAAGGCATTCATCTCCATGCTGTATGATTCAATGAATTGCACGTAATCTGCTATCTCTTGGGGGCTCACTGGTCTTGAATCTAACAGCCTTTGAAGTTCCCCGTAAAGTGAATTATACTTATTGTCCATAGTTAACCTCTATAATCTTGATGAAGTCATCTTCAGTCTTGTTCAGTTTTCCTCGGTTAGCAATTTCTTTAATTCAGCCAACCAAAGTTTTGCTATTTCTTTATGACCGTTTTTTGTCGGGTGGCAATAGTCCAATGTTTCGTACCGCTCATCCGCCAATGCAATATCTGCCAGTAAGCAGCCTTCCTCTTTTGCTGCCAACCTTATCACACCGTTATACCGTGTGTCCTCTTTCATAAAGCGATCGTAGGCAAGATTTCGTCCTGCTTGCAACCTCCCCATCAGCAACGTACCACACACGATTTTAGCCAAAGGATAATTGTTTTTTATCTGTTTCAGCATGGTGCGATATGCCCCATAAAACCCCATCGTGTCATCTGAGTTATCCAACCCAAGGTTCACTTCATACCCACGGTCGTTAGTTCCTATGTAAATGAGAATGATATCCGGGGCAATATCATCGTGCAGATTTGAACATCTCTCTTTTGAGCAAGCAGACGGCTCGAACGCACCAGTAACCAAACTTCCAGAGAATGAATTATTGATACACAGCTCTCCACCCAAGCTGTCAATAACCTGTTTCCACCACGTGTCATCAACGCTATTGATTTCATTATCGTATGCCATGTCTTCCTTGTAATACACAGGGTAGCCATACGGATTAAATCCCTCGTATGTGGATATCGAATCGCCAACGATTGAAACCTTATATTTCGGCATATTCTCCGTTCTCAACCCTCCTATGCATATTTTTGGACAGTCGTTTAGCTCGTTTATGCATATTTTTGGACGGTTGCTTGCTTTTTCAGCCCGAGCATGCTCATCCGCTATAGCTTTTTCAGCCTTCGGTCTTTGCACCTCTATGCAAATATCGATGAGC
>CAJUEO010000001.1:24519-333427 GCA_910585685.1 uncultured Christensenella sp. | reverse complement strand
AATACGTTTATACTCTTCCGAATCGAATACGATAATCGACGTAACTTCTTCCGTTGAGAGGTTTTCCGTCATATCAATCGAATGGCTTAAATACTTGTTCTTACTTTGAATAACAAGGAACTCGTCGTCCGTATTGATAGATACCGTAAAATCATTATCGGTAATCGACGAGCGCAACCCTTCGAGGATTGCCATCTTATCGTCTTCCGTTTGGCTTAAATAGGTATACGCCGTATCATTGAGCCAAACAGTGTAATGCCCTTCGCCAGCCACCTGCATAACCCTTATAACAACGCTGTTGCAAGACGACCTTGAAATCGTGTTATCTTCGAGCGTCGTAAAGTACACTTGCGGCGAAGTGGTTGATGCTATTCTCGTTCCGGCAGGAATGGACGTTCCATCGGTACCCGAACACAGTATGCTGTACTTCGTTCTTGCACCCTCTTCGCGTATCGTTCCACCGAACTGACAAGCATAGTCAAGGTTGATGCCCTCTGCCGTAGCAGGATAATGAGAGGAACGCAAATGATTTGCCGTATTCCTGCGGCAGATTATCGAGCATACCGAGCGGAATGAGGTTTTTCAGTGTAATACCGAACTCTTCTTCCGTTTCACGCATTGCGGCGCGTTTCGCGTCTTCCCAGCTTTCAATATGACCGCCGGGGCTACCGACCTGATTATTATCGTCGCGGTTTCCTACGAGGAATTTGCCGTCTTTTACAACGAGAACTCCAACTCCTGTTAGCACTATCGTATCGAGGCTCATAATCTCGGTTGCCACTGTGAGAAAAGCTCCGATAGGACAATCGTACTTACAGTACATCGTTCTTAATTGAGGCGCATTGTACAAATCCGCCATAAGATGTACTTTATCTACCGGGACTACTTTCGTGTTTCCCAGCTCGTAATCTGCAAGGGATGACGGGCTTACTCCGAGCAGGTCTGCGGCGCTTTCTCTGCTCCGTAGCCTTTCGTCGTATGAAGCGGCCTCTTTTCTACACTTAAAGTAGATATTCTCGTTGGTCTTCGTGCAGTCTTTTCCCATTGTGATTATGCTCCCGATGCGATATAATGTAATTACAAGATGAAACTTGGCTCAATTATTACAGAACTGTAATTGTGAGTTAAAAAAAATAGCGTTACACTCATCAAACGTAAGATTGAGAGCTGCCGTTATCTTCGCTATCTCCGCAGGAGTAAAGAAAATCTCGCCCCTCTCTTTCTTCGAGTAAGTGTCCGTATTCTTTTCTATCAAGGAGGCTACGTCGGCTTGTGTCATACCTTTCTTCACTCTCGCTGATTTTAACAAATTCGTTTCCATAGGCTCACTGTCTCCTATATTTATTGTGTACTCTTATTATAACTTACACATCTGTAATTGTAAAGCGTTTTGTAGCGTAAAATTATAATTTTTATGAAAAAAATATTTACAACTGTAATTTACTATCTTAAAGGAGCAAAAAATGATACAATACTTACTATATGGAGGTTTAACTATGGCAGACTTTTCATCAAGACTTACAGAAGCAATCGAAATCCGTGGCGTTACCCAAAAATGGCTCGCTGACGAAGCAGACACTACGGAAGCAACAATATCCCGTTACCTGAACGGCAAAGCATCCCCGGCTATACTTGTCATACTTGGCAATATAGCAAAGGCGCTGAACGTATCGTCCGACTTTTTGATAGGTATAACTAACCTTGCGCAGAGCAAGGAAACTATATCTATCGAGGAGAAAATCATTCTTTCGGTATGGAAGAATATCTCCGCTGACGATAAGCGCGTACTGTTCGCACTTCTCGATAAATACCTTACTCCAAACGACAAAGCGATGCTTGCAAAGGGGGAATAACTATGAATAGGAATTATACGGGAGACGAGCATCTGTCTTTTGAGCAGATGCCTACAGGTAAACTGTTATCCGATTTCTGGTACTGGATGTCCGGCAATATGCTTGATGCAGACATCCTTCACTTATTCTCGAAATATCTTGTGGAAATGGGCGCAGGCGTGAGTGTAGACAATAAACATATCGCCGTAGCCTGTTCGTCTTACCTGAAATCATACTTGAAGCGCGGTCAACTTGAAGCACCTATACTCTACCGCCCTGATGCTGATGATGATGCAGTATGCGTATTCTGCTTACTCGACTGTCTTAATCCCGATGCGGTAGACCCTATAAAGCTCGAACAATGGAAATTCTTTGTGTTGCGCTGCGGAGATATTACCGCGCCCAGCATAACATTAGATGAGGTAAGACAAATATCGACTGAAACAAATTTCAATAAACTGCGCATTGCAATATCTGTGAGGTCGTAGTATGGACGGAAACAAAAAATTTTCGGATAACGGTTCTCCTCTCGATTACTCGCTAAATGAGTTTTGGGAGTGGTACGCATCTGACCTTATGCACGGTCCGCTTCGTGGCGCACTTGCCGAATATATCATAGCGCAAGCACTTAATATAGATTGTTCTTCCGGCAGGAACTTGTGGGCCGCATACGATTTGGAATATCAAGGACACTCTATCGAGGTTAAATCGTCGGCTTATCTGCAAAAAAAGGAACATCTACACTTAACTAAACGGCTTACGTTCAGTATCGATACGCATAAGCACGGAGCTGAAACCAAACATCACGCGGAACTGTATATTTTCTGCCTGATACATTGTAAGGACGAGGCTGTGTGCAACCCTATGGATTTGAGTCAGTGGACTTTCTATATTCTACCTACGGCAGAGATTGAAAAGCTACTTGGGAACAAGCGCACTATGTCTTTCAGGACGCTCGTATCTCTCAACCCTACCATAGCATCGTACAAATCATTAAAACAAGGCATTGACGAAGTATGCAAAAACCTGTGAACATCGAAAAACAAAAGGCTGCCCTTTACATCCGCGTGTCTACCACAATGCAGATTGACAAGGACAGCCTTCCTTTGCAAAAAAATGACCTCATAAATTACGCTAAATACGCCCTGAACGTATCAGAGTATGAAGTGTTTGAGGATGCAGGATATTCAGCTAAAAATACCGATAGACCGCGTTATCAGCAAATGATGGCAAGGCTACGCACTGGCGAGTTCTCGCACCTCGTAGTATGGAAGATTGACAGAATATCGCGCAACCTTCTTGACTTTGCGGCTATGTACGAAGAGTTAAAGCGTCTCGGCGTGGTATTTGTCAGTAAGAACGAGCAATTCGACACGTCTACCGCGATAGGCGAAGCAATGTTGAAGATAATACTCATCTTTGCGGAGCTTGAGCGTAAAATGACTTCGGAGCGCGTTACTGCTGTTATGTTATCTCGCGCAAACAACGGACAGTGGAACGGCGGTCGTATTCCCTTCGGTTACAACTACGATAAGACAACGAAGACGTTTTCAATCAATGAAGCCGAAGCTGCTACTATCCGTGTCATATACGACAAATACGAGGAAACTCATTCCTTGCTCCACACTTGCAAGTTCCTGAATGAAAACGGGTACTCTACGAGAAGCGGAATAGCGTGGAACCCAACCACGGCTCGCACTATGCTTGCAAATCCTTTCTACATCGGCAACTACCTGTACAACAAACACGATTTGAGCAAATCAAACTACCGTCTTAAAACTAACCGCAGGCCAGAGTCGGAATGGATTTTGATTGAGGACCACCACGTTCCTCTTATAGACAAGGAGCGATGGCTTGCTGTGAACGAGCTTCTTAAAGCCAACAGACGCAGTAACAAGGGAGAACCGCGAACATACACGAGAGTCAACACCCATATATTCGCCGGGCTGCTCGCTTGTGGTAAATGCGGTTCCCAAATGCAATCAACTATCGACAGGGAGCGCGACAATGGCTATCGCCCTTCCATCTACCTGTGTTCTCGCCATAGACGGTTTAACGACTGCTCAAACAAGTACATCTCCGATATTGTTGTCGGCCCGTTTGTTCTTAACTATATTGCGAACATCATTAAAGCGCAAAATAATTTCGGAGCTACAACGAGCCTTGAAACCTTTGAAAAGAAACTACTTCGCGGCGACGTGTTTGTTGGCGTAAAAGGAATTGAAGGCGCTGGACTTCAAGAGATGTACGATATGCTACGCTCCGGCAAATTCGGTGCTGACGTATATGAACCTAAAAACATATCCCATACCGACAATGCGTCAACTGATGAGCGCGACTTGCTTCTTACGGAGAAAAGAAAAAAAGAACGTGCGCTTGCACGTCTTAAAGCTCTATACCTGTATAGCGACAGCGATATGCCCGAAACAGAATACTTCATTGAGCGCAAATCCCTAACGGACGAACTCGAACAAATTGATGAACGTCTTGCGGAGCTTGAAAAGAACGCTTCGGCAGCATTTTCGATTTCTGACGACGATTTCATAGCAAAAGCATCGTACTTCATTATGAGCCAGCAATTACAGTCCAAACGGTATGTAAACTTCGATACTATGATACGAAAAATCGATACGAAAATCGTCAAGGATTTCATCAATTCTGTCGTAAAAAAAATTGTAATTCTGGATGGCAAAATTCTATCAATTCTCTTCAAAAACGGTATAGAACACAAATTCCTGTACGAATAGACCGTTTCGCAAAACACAACATATAGTGCAAAAAGACCGCAAGATTAGCATTTATCTACTATATCTTGCGGTTTATCTTTTTCGTCGTCGCTCCTGCCTACAATAAGCATCGCGTCACCGAATGAAAAAAACCTATAACCGCTGTCGACCGCCAATTTATAGAGACCGAGTATTTCTTCCCTGCCCGTCATTGCGGCAACAAGCATTATCAGCGTACTTTCGGGCAAGTGAAAGTTTGTAATTAGCGCATCTACGCACTTAAATTTATAGGGCGGATAAATAAAAATTTGTGTATTGCCCTTTTGCGGAATTATCAAACCGCTTTCGTCAGTTGCGCTTTCGAGAGTTCGAACAGAAGTTGTGCCTACGGCAATTACGCGCCTGCCTTCTCGCTTTGCCGCGTTTATTATTTCAGCCGCCTCCGCGCTCACTTCGAAATATTCCGAGTGCATCTTGTGGTCTGTTATAATTTCTTCCTTAACGGGTCTGAACGTTCCAAGACCGACGTGCAACAAAACCTCGGCAATCTGTACGCCCTTTGCCTTGATTTTTTGAATAAGTTCAGGCGTAAAATGCAGACCCGCCGTAGGAGCGGCAGCCGAACCGTCGAACTTTGCATACACGGTTTGATATCTCGTTTTATCTTCGAGCTTTTCCTTAATGTACGGCGGCAGAGGCATCGAGCCCAGCTTTTCGAGAATTTCTTCGAACACTCCGTCATATTCAAATACGACTATACGTTCTCCCGAAGGAGTTATATCCTCGACTGTAAGCGACAGTTCGTCGGAAATAACAAGCTTTTTCCCGACAGTACATTTTTTACCGGGTTTTACAAGTACTTCCCACCTATTAATGTTAAGCCTTTTTAACAGCAACACTTCAACCGCACCGCCGTTTTGAGTATGCGCATAAAGCCTTGCCGGTAAAACTTTGGTGTTATTTACAACAAGTACGTCACCCTCTTTGAGATAATCGGTAATATCCCTGAAAATTTTATGTTCGGTATGTTTTGTTGTTCTGTCATATACAAGCAAACGCGAGCAATCGCGCGGATTTGCAGGCGTTTGAGCAATTTGCTCCTCTGGCAAGTCATAATAAAAATCTTTTTTTGTAAATTGCATTCTACTCGCCCTCGTTTTTGTCAAACAAATATATCTGTTTGCGCTGACTTTCGGTAATGCTGTAACCCAGATGCTCGTACCCTCCGCGGAGTATCATTCTGCCGCGAGGCGTTCTTGCAATAAATCCAAGTTGCAATAGATAGGGTTCATAGACGTCCTCTATTGTACCGGCGTCCTCGTTTATTGTAGCCGCAAGCGTTTCAAGCCCGACGGGACGTCCGTCGAATTTTTCTATCATTGCCCGAAGCAACGCACGGTCGACGTCGTCCAAGCCAAGCTCGTCCACCTCCATTTTTGAGAGAGCGTACTTTGCGTCGGACTGCGTTACGGTGGGGTTATTGTTGATAGTCGAAAAGTCGCGTACGCGCTTTAAAAGTCTATTTGCTATACGGGGCGTTCCCCTCGAACGACGCGCCACCTCGCTTGCAGCCGCGTCCTCGATTTTTATGCCCAGCATTTCCGCACTGCGAGTAACTATACGTTTGAGCTCGTCGGGAGTGTACATTTCAAGTCGGCAGATAATGCCGAACCTGTCGCGCAAAGGGTTTGCAATCATACCGGCGCGAGTGGTTGCGCCTATAAGCGTAAATTTTTTTAAAGAAAACCTTATGTTGCGTGCGCTGGGTCCCTTGCCGACAATTATGTCGAGCGCATAATCCTCCATAGCCGAATACAAAATTTCTTCGACGCTGTGGTTGAGCCTGTGAATTTCATCTATAAACAAGACGTCCCCGTCGTTTAAATTTGTTAAAATAGCCGCCAAGTCCCCACTGCGCTCGATTGCAGGCGCAGAGGTGAGCTTTAAATTACCGCCCATTTCGTTTGCTATTATATGCGCAAGCGTAGTTTTACCTAATCCGGGCGCACCGTATAAAAGGACGTGTTCCAAAACTTCGCCCCTCTTCTTTGCAGCGTCCATATAGACTTTTAAATTTTCTTTGACTTTGCCCTGTCCGATATAGCCGTCAAGCGTCTTGGGTCTTAATACGTTTTCTTCAAAATCGTACTCACCCTTTGTGCTTTGAACAAGCCTTTCCTCGTCCGCGCCATAGTCCTCGTCGTCAAAAAACATCTTTTTACCTTATATCTTTTAATTACATTCCCTGCAAAGCAAGTCTTATGATATCCTCTATTTGCGTGGCGCCGCTATCCTTGGCTTTTGATATTGCGCGCATACTCTCCGCACGGGTAAAACCCAGCGTCATAAGCGCAACCACCGCATCCTCGTCACCCGAACCTAATTGTATGGGAACGGCTTCCCCCTTGTCGGAAACAGTTATGTTGGCGGCAACCTTTTCACGCAATTCCAAAATAATGCGTTCCGCCGTCTTTTTACCGAGCCCCTTGACTGCCGACAGGCGCTTTACGTCGTTAGTTGCTATTGCCGCGGCAACGTCACCTACGGTCATTCCCGAAAGTACGGCTATGCCCATTTTAGGACCTACACCCGATACGGAAACCAGCTTTAAAAACATTTCCTTTTCTTCAAGCGACGAAAATCCGAACAGCGCTACGCCGTCCTCTTTTACGTGCATATATGTATAGAGTTCGGCTTCTTTTTTGCCGGAAATCTTTGAAAATGCCGACCCTGTAACCAAAACTTCGAAACCTATGCCCGAAGCCGTTTCAATGAGCGCAGTATCGGCTGTCAAAGATAAAATTTTGCCTTTTATAAATCCTATCATATTTCTCCTATTGAATGCCGAACATTCTGCCGAAACGAGAAGTGTGAGCGTGACAAAGCGCAACCGCAAGCGCGTCCGCCGCATCGTCGGGACGGGGAATTTTATTGAGGTGCAGAAGCGACGTTACAACGTGCATCATCTGTACCTTATCGGCTTTGCCGTAGCCCGTAAGCGACTGTTTTATTTGATTGGGGGTGTATTCATATAGCTTTCCGCAGTATTTAATGCAAGTCAAAAGCATAACCCCCCTTGCGTGCGCCACAGGGATACCCGTCGTAATATTCTTTGAAAAGAACAGTTCCTCAACGGCAATTTCGTCGGGTTTATATTTTAGAAGTATTTTGTTTATTCCCTCTTCGAGCATTGCAAGCCTTACGGGCAGACTTTCCGTCTTGGGAGTGAGAACCACGCCGTAATCTATTGCAACCATATTATCGTTTTTAAGTTTTTCCACAACGCCGTAGCCCATTGTCGCAAGCCCGGGGTCAAGACCTAATATTATCATTAAAATTATTTTAATTTAATTTAAAATTTATGTCAACTATATAAGTTTATAGCTTTCAGCCAAAGCCCTGAACGCAGCCGCCGATTTCTCGATTGTTTCGGGCAAAACGCAGTATGAAACGCGCGCATATCCCTTACCTCCGAAATCGTCTCCGGGCACTATCAACAGTTCGTATTTTTTAGCCCTTTCACAGAACGATTTGGAATCCTCTTCGGGAGATTTTACAAACATATAAAACGCGCCGTCGGGCTTAACAACTTGGTAACCGCAATCCTTTAAAATGCTATATAGCCTGTCGCGATTGTTTTTATATATTGAAATATCCGAAGTTACGTTGTACGCTTTTTTTATAAGTTGCTGAAAAAGATTGGGCGCGCAAACAAAGCCCAAAACCCTTCCTGCGCCGCATATACTTGCATAAACTTCTTTAAACTCGGGCATTTGATTGTTGACCGCTATATATCCTATTCTTTCGCCCGGAAGCGACAGGCTTTTGGAGTATGAATAGCAGACCAAAGAATGCGCGTAATAGTTCATAACGTAGGGCACTTTTATACCGTCGTCATACACCAGCTCGCGATAGGGTTCGTCAGAAATAAGATAAATAGGGTTTCCGAACTTCTTCGAATACTTTTCAAGTATTTCACAAAGCAATTTAATATCTTTTTCGGGATAAACTACGCCGCTCGGGTTATTTGGAGAGTTGATTAAAACAGCTTTGGTGTTGGGTGTAATAAGGCTTTCGAGCTTTTCCAAATTCAACTGAAAAGTGTTCACAACCCCGTCCACCGCTAAAAATTTACCGCCGGCGTGCTCGATGAATACCCTATATTCAGGGAAAAACGGAGCAGGCACCAAAACCTCGTCACCGCTGTTTAACAGCGCGTTAAAAGCTATCGTAAGCGAGGCTGCAGCGCCGCAGGTAAGATACAGGCAATCGGCGTCAAGCGAAGTGTCAAACCTTGCGTTTATGTATTCCGCAAGGGTCTTTCTTACGCTAAAATCCCCCTGCGCGGAAGTGTAGCCGTGCAAAAGAACGGGGTCGTAAGTTTTTATTATATCCACAAGTGCATCGCTGACTTCAGTCGGCGCGGAAACACTCGGGTTGCCTATTGAAAAGTCGAAAACTTTGTCCTCTCCAATTTCGGCTTTGCGTTTTTTTCCGTACTCGAACAGCTCCCTTATAGACGAGCGAACCGTTCCGAGCTTAACTGTTTTTTGATTAATCATTCCATTACCATAATACTTTTTATTAATTATAACAAATTTTCTCTTTTATGTAAAGAAATTTGACTAATTTAACATAAATAGCCGCCCTTTTTTCATTCAAATCTGTTAAATTTAAACTTTTAACGAATATATTCATTTTTTGTAAAAATTCTATGCAATCAAAGTTATTTTATGGTATAATAAAAATAAGTTATGAAACAGTTTGGCATCGGAGATAAAATTAAATACGGCTCGTACGGAGAATGTCGCATTACTGATATACGCGAAGAAAACATCGGCGGCAGAGTAAGGGATTTTTATGTGCTTGCACAGTGTAAAAGTTCCTCTACTATACTTGTGCCCGTTGAAAAAGCCAACTGTTTCAAAGAAATTTGTCCGCCGTTGACTTTTGACGAGATAAAATCGCTGTCCTCGGCTATGACCGAGATTGACTGGACAAAAGACGACAAGTCGCGCGGTGAGGTATTTAAAGACATTTTTGAACGCGACGACGTTTCTGAAATTGCAGGTACACTTTTAAATATTTTATCCAGACAAAAGGCGCTTAAATTGCAGAGAAAAAAGTTGCGTACCACAGATTTAAACGCGCTTAGAACGTGCGAAAGAATTTTATTTGAAGAACTTTCGAGAACGCTAACTTTGCATGAAGAAGACGTTACGCCGATATTACAGGGTAATTTGGAACCGCAATTAAAATAACAAATAAAAAAAGCCGTAGCTTCGATAATTTTGAAGCTACGGCTTTTAACCTGTAAGCGATTTTCTGAAGTTTTCCATTATTCTGTTTTCAATTCTCGATACCTGAACCTGCGATACGCCGAGCATTGCCGCAACCTCGCTCTGCGTCATATCTCTAAAATATCGCAAAATAATTACTTTTTTATCGCGTTCGGGCAAATTTTCAATGGCTGTTTTTAACTGCAATGCTTCTATTATATCCTCCTGATTATCTTCGACGGGCAGTTTTTCCAAAAGTTCCTGCCCCTTCTCGTCCTTATAATCTCCCTGAGCATATATTGATACGGGCATACGCGTCGAACCCATAGTAAACACAACCTCGCTTTCCGGCATTCCGAAGTTTTCGGCAATAATCTTTACGGAAGGCTGCGAGCCGTGCTCTACAGAATATTTTTCAATGAATAAATTTATCTGCTTTGCACTGCTTTTTATTGCACGAGATACCTTTATACTACCGTCGTCACGCATAAACCGTTTAATTTCACCGGCAATCATCGGCACCGCGTAAGTTGAAAACCGAACCCCGAAACTTTCGTCAAAGCCGTTAATCGCTTTCAGCAACCCCATACTTGCAAGCTGATACAGGTCGTCGTATTCTACGCCCTTATTCAAATAACGGCGCACTATACTTTTTATTAAGTTGTTGTTTTCGACGATTAAGGTTTCCTTTGCTGCCGCGTCTCCGTCTTTGGCTCGGCGAATAAGGTCGTTCGTCTTATCGACGTCAAGCATTCTCCACTTCCGCTTTAAAACATTTTGTCATATAAACGACAGTGCCTTCCCCCTGAATGGAATTTACGTTAAACTCGTCCATAAAAGTCTGCATAATCGTAAAGCCCATTCCAGAACGCTCGTCAGACGGCGCGGAAGTATAAAAAGGCTGTATTGCCTTTGTTACATCCGCTATGCCCCTGCCCGTGTCGCTTACCTTGATATGTAGCGAATTATCCTCTATCTCGCACTCTATGGTTACAATGCCAAGATTGCCCTTATACGCGTGTACCGTGCAGTTTGTAACGGCTTCGGACACCGCGGTTTTTACGTCTGAAAGGTCGGCAAGCGTAGGGTTTAATTCAAGACAAAACGCGGCAACCGCGTCACGCGCGAATGCCTGATTTCGAGGAAGTGAATAGAATTGTAATTTTAAATAATTTGTAGTCATATTTTTATCCTTTACTCCGCTTTTGGTATGAGTGAATATATTCCGCTTAAATTGAGAATTTTGTCCGCCGCAAAATTTGGTTTTGTTATATACAGCGGCAGAGCAAGCCGCGACGCCTTTTTATATCTGCCTATTAAAAACCCTATGCCCGTAGAGTCCATAAACGCCACTTCGGCAAGATTTATTATTATTTTACTTACACTTAAATTGTCCTCTATCAGCTTGTCGCACTTTGTCCGCGCTTCCTGCGAGGAACACTCGTCCATCTCGCCCGAAAGAGCTATGTATAATGTCTTGTCTTTTACAAAGCCCGTAACTTTCATTTTACTTCCTCCGTCGTTTTTATAAAATATTACTAAATCTTTTGGGTAATATTTTGACAAAGACTGTCGGTTTTTGCTTAGCTTTGTCGCAAATGATTATATTTTTTCATCATTTTAAACTTTAAAAAATTAAAGTTAAATTTTTGAAAATAGACTAAAAAAATACTTGACAAAATTTTTAAGGTATATTATTATATGTAAGCATTGTGCGTATGCACAGTCCCTTTAAGGGCCTTTAGCTCAGTTGGTTAGAGCGGTCGGCTCATAACCGATTGGTCCGCGGTTCGAGTCCGTGAAGGCCCACCATTAATTTAATAAATTAATTATTTTATTTGGCCCTATAGCTCAGTTTGGTTAGAGCGCCAGCCTGTCACGCTGGAGGTCGACGGTTCGAGCCCGTTTCGGGTCGCCAATATTTTAAACGCCGAAAGGCGTAAACGCCTTGGTAGCTCAGTCGGTAGAGCGCCGGACTGAAAATCCGTATGTCGGCGGTTCGATTCCACCCCAAGGCACCACCCCAATGGGCGTGCTTGCTGGTGTAGCTCAATTGGCAGAGCAGCTGATTTGTAATCAGCAGGTTGTGGGTTCGATTCCAATCACCAGCTCCAAACTTACCCCGCGCAGACGGGGTAAAAACTTAATACGGGCGGATTGCAGAGTGGCCAAATGCATCAGACTGTAAATCTGACGTCTCCGACTTCGGTGGTTCGAATCCACCTCCTCCCACCAGCAAAAGGAACAGGTTTTTCACCTGTTCCTTTTGCTGTGTGGACATAAGGTGTTAGCAGAAGAAGCTATACCGTTCGACTGAGCGAAGCGAAGGTTTGCCGAGGCTCCGCTTGCGGAAACGGCAATACACACCTCCTCCCACCATAAAATAAAAAGCGAGCTAATCAATAACTTTTGATTAGCTCGCTATATTTTTAATGCCTTACTTATTTTTAAAAAGCCCCCTCTTCACCGCCGCCCAACGTTTCCGTGACCGTAAGAATATCGTGGCGGAACTGCTTTTGTTCTTTTTCGTTACGGAAAATTTCATTGTAAATTTTTCCGTCGCTCAAAAATACGACCCGTTGCGCATAGGATGCAACCGCCGCGTCGTGCGTAACCATCAATATGCTCGCGCCAAGCTCTTTATTCATAAGGCACAGTTGTTCCATAAGCACTTTTGAGCTGCGCGAATCGAGCGCGCCCGTCGGCTCGTCCGCAAGAATAAGCGCGGGTGAGGTTATTACCGCTCTTGCACAAGCCACACGTTGGCGCTGTCCGCCGGAAAGTCCGGACGGAAATTTTTCAAGCTGGTCGGTAACGCCCAAAGTTTCGCTGACCTTCAATACTCTTGCCTTGGTTTCCATCGTGCCGACCTTTTTCAAATTTAATGGTAAAGCTATGTTTTCCTCCACGGTGAGCGTATCTAACAGATTATACTCCTGAAATATAAACCCGAGCTTATCGCGGCGGAATTCGGCAAGCTCTCTCCCCTTAAAAGAGGAGATTGGTAAACCGTCTATTATAATTTTTCCGCTGCTGAGCGGCTCTAATGTGGAAATAATGTTCAAAAGCGTACTTTTACCCGACCCCGAAGGTCCCATAATTGCCACGAACTCACCTTTTTCAACGGAGAAAGTTACACCGTCGAGAGCGCGTGTGGTAACGCTGCCGCTACCGAAATCTTTGACGGCGTCCACGACTTTAAGAATTTCACTCATAATAAATTTACCTCGTAAGTTTTTTATATTTTTAAGTTATCGTGCCCGAAGCATGCAGTGCGCGCTTGATGTCAACCAGCGCAATAATATATGTAACGGTGCAATATAGGGCGTAAAACAGCAAAAGTAAGCCCGAAAACATTGCCGCATAGCCAATCACCTGTAAATTGGTAAATGAGCCGTAAATCATTTTGCTCAATGCTATACATATAATGGAAACCGGCACGTTCAAAAGTATCGGTACGGCAAACGGAAGGAAAAAGTACACGGCAATCTGCACGAAGAGAGAGAAAAACGTCTGCTTTCTCGATGCCCCCACGAGATACAGCAGACGGTATCTCCTTTTATCCTCGGCAACGGCTGCAAGACTTTTCAACGCCAAAACCGCCATTGACAGGAGCGAGAAAGCCAGAGTGACGAACAACAGAATCATAAGATACGGTGCAGCTATTTCAAAAGCATAGGGCAGAAACGAACCGGATACATCCGCATAAAAAAACGTACTGTAATGATTGTTCGGAAAATTCTCATAGACGTCCTCTTGATTCTTTAACGTGAAAAAGTTTTCCATCAATTTTTCATTAAAGCTGCCGCTTTCGTAATTGACGGCACAATATGTATTGGCGGAAGAATATATTTTTGCTTTCTCTACGGCATCCGCTACACTGTCAGGCACGGCGAGTATGAAATTTGGACGACCGACGACAAGCCTTTTATGGGAAGGCGAAACGCCGTTAAACGTCAATGAAAATACACCCGTATCCCAACTCAGTTTTCCTATAAGTTCTTCCGCGTCACGTTTTATCTTTTCGAGTTCGTCAAAAGTGGTATTGTTACAGATCATAACCGCGCCACCGTTTAAAGAGAGCGTTTTGTCTTCCGCCATTGCCGCAAGTGCATAATAGTCGCTTTCGCGCAGCAATGAAACGTTGCCGTGAAAATATTGTCGAAGTGACGGCTCGACTATTTCAAATACCGTATAGTGCCGCAATTCCTCCACTGTTCCGAAGTGTTGCATCCAATCGGGTAAATCTGCCGTCAGTTTTCCCGTTTCATCATACGGAGTTTCCACACTTACGGTGTATGGATTGTTTATTTTGCTGTTTGCCACATGTGTACCGAGTATCGTCATAAAAATATTGCCGCCTACGATAACTATCGACAGAAGCACCGCTATTACGCCAAAGAATATCGAATCCGCACTCGTCCTATTGGAAAGCTGTCGCAAGGTGAACGTACGAACGCCTCTGCCGGAAAAATGCTTGTTTTCCAGCATATAATGCGTTCCGCTTTTAATCGCACCTATATACATGAATACCGTGGCAATAAAAATGATTGTCGCGCCGCCGACTAAGCTAAAAACATATACGCCGCTGTTCGGGCGTCCGCTCGCAATTACGGTGACAACGACAACCGACAGAACAAAGACAATGATAGAAGCAAGAGTAATGCGCACCCAAAGCCGCGGATTTTTTACCATTTTTCCCGTCGTGTTCTCACCTTTCAATAGGTTGGAAATCTTTTCAAAACTTAGATAACCTATGGGGACAAGCGAAGTAATAAGAAACACTATGCCAACCAGTACAACCGTGAGTATGAAAGCCTCCACCGTATAGTCCGCCCATGCAACACCTATTCCCATAAAAGACGAAATACCGAAGACTATTGCCTGATATACAAGCGTACCAAGCCCTAATCCTGCCGCAAGGGAAAAGAGAAATATAAACAGCATTTCCATCGCAAATATGGTAACAATGTTGCCTCTCGTCATACCGAGAGTGAGATATGTGCCGAATTCCTTTTTCCTGCGGCGCAACAAAAAGGCGCTGCCGTAGCCGAGAACGAGTGCAGACACGACGGCAAGTAAAATTGATAGAAAGGCGCAAATTACCGTGATTTCTATTTTGAATTTTATAGAGTAGTAAAACAAGGTTTTACTGAACATAATTCCTGCGAGCGAAAACAGCAGCGCAACAGTGAGCGCAACAGTGAAAAAATATATTAGATATCCGCCTATCTGCCGCCGCACGTTGCGAAAGGCAATTTTAAAAAGTAGCATTTTTCTCCTTCGGGAATTTCGCTCTGCATACGCGCTGTTACTCCCTTACCGTATTTTAAGTATAACACATGTTTTTTCACATTGCAAGCATAAATTTTTTACTGTCTTGCCGTACGTCAAACAGCAAAATTTTATTATCTAATTTACTTGAAAACAGAGTTTACTTATAGTATAATTATAAAAAAATAAATAAGGTACTCAAATGCAAAAAATTGATTACAAAAAGTATTTAACCATAACCAACTTGATGATTGTAATTTTGCT
Source organism: uncultured Christensenella sp. (assembly GCA_910585685.1). Taxonomy (GTDB): domain Bacteria; phylum Bacillota; class Clostridia; order Christensenellales; family Borkfalkiaceae; genus Coproplasma. The sequence goes on along the minus strand of CAJUEO010000001.1, from coordinate 318,052 downwards.
GATTTTTTATCTGTTAGATAAATATTTGCCTTTGCCTAAAGATTACAGCGGTTTCGATTGTTGGAATGACGAACTACCACCGGCAGTAAATTATATTTTCGGCTTTTGCGGCGGACTTTTAATGAATTCTATGGCCGTCGGCAAATCTATTGTCGGAGGCATGGATATATACCGTCAATTTACCAGCATGTTCTTGCACGGTCATATATTGCATTTGATTGCAAATCTTGCAGGACTGTACTTTATCGGCAACTATACTGAAAAGAAATACGGCTGGTGGCTTACATACTTAATTTATTTCATAGTAGGTTTTATGCAGTTTTTAATAACCGACCCTTTATTTGCTGCGATGGCACCCGAAAAATCGGCAGAAAATTACGCAATGCCAAGCTGCGGAGCGTCGGGCGGAATTTTCGCTCTTGTGGGAATTTCGCTTGCGGCATTGTTTTTCGACATTAAAAGCTTCAAAAAAATCGACAAACCTACTTTGATTGTTGCGGCAATTTACGGAGTGTTGACAACATATGTGGTAAGTTTCGGCTGGACGACCGTTTGCCACAATGTTAGTATGATATTAGGTTTAATTTTTGGCGTTATAATCATATTGCCGTTTTTCTTATTAAAAAAAGGCAAATATGCGCAAACAAATAATTTGCCCGATTTATGAGTTGAAAACCGTCGAATTATTTGGTATAATTAATTTATGGTTATTTTAATTTCGGGCACAACGCATACAGGTAAAACTAATTTAGCGCAAAGGCTAATGGAAAAATACAAAATTCCGTATCTTTCCATTGACAATTTAAAAATGGGACTTATAAGAAGCGGAAAAACCTCGCTTACTGTAAACGACGACGCCCAACTTACCCCCTATCTTTGGTCTATAGTTAAAGAAATTATTAAAACTGTAATTGAAAACAAACAGAACATTATAATCGAAGGTTGTTATATCCCCTTTGACTGGCAAAAGGATTTTGACGATAATTATTTGTTCGCTATTAAGCATTATTGCCTTGTTATGACCGCCGAGTATATCGAAACACATTTTAACGATATTTTACAGTTTGAAAATGTTATAGAAAAACGTGTTCTAACAGAAATTAAAAAAGAGCAATTAATTCAAGACAATAAAAATAATTTATCTTTGTGTCAAAAATACGATTTGGAATATATTTTAATCGATAAGAACTATCAAATAGATATTCAATTTTAAGCTTACAAAAAGACAGGCACCCCCTGTCTTTTTCATTGCTGTATTATTCTGCTGTTTAGACTATTAGCAAAGCAAACGATTGACTTTATTCGGTAAAGCCCGTATAATTGATTAAAATTAACTTTTGCGTGTTTTTAATTTATTGGAGGTAAAAATATGTCCAAAATGCCAAATTTTAAAGAATTATTTAACAACATTAAAGATAATAACGATTATCAAAACAAAGCTCGTTTAATGCAATACATAGGAAACGTTCTTAAAAATACAAAGAAGCCTGTTTCGGCACAGGATTTCGAGGCTATAGTCGACTTTACTATAAGTGAAATGAAAAAACTTATAGAGGTTTTACCCAAAGCTGAAAATTACGAGCAAAAAAGCAAAATATTCTTTTACGAGAACAATCTTTTAATGGTTTTGACGCTCAGCGGCGGAAATCCCGACAATTTAAGCGACGATAAAATAGCCGTTATAAACGAAATTCTCGAACTTACGCATAACGAGTGCATAGTAGAAAATGCCGTTGAAGAAATGTTTGAGCTTGAAAGCATTGAAAAAGCCGATATTGAAAAAGTACTTGAAATAGTAAAACCGTTGACCGACGAATATCAACGCGGAATGCTGTATCAGGGCTTAAACGAGTACAAGGAAAAAATCAAAAATTTAACAAGCGAAGCCAAAACGCAGCTTGCGAAATTTGTTGCAGACGATACCGAACGGTTGTTGAAGAGTTCCAACTCGCTTGACGACAATAAAATAAACAACTTGGAATTTATTTCCGACGTGTGCAAATTTTTTATCGACGAAAGACTGCTTACCTTACTTGAAAAAATTATGTCTTTAAAAATCAACCGCATAAGGTATTATGCTTTGGAAACTTTGCTTGAGAACGAAAAAGAAGTTTCAACGCAGGTTTTAGCCGAATTTGCAGAAGATTTGACATATGCGGAACTTATTTACAGTCTTTTGCAAAAATACGGAAAAGCAAATCTTTTCCCGAAAGAGTACTCCACTCCCGAGTATCTTGCAAAAAGCGATTTGGTACATTGGCTGACGTACCCGACCGAACTCAACAAAGAACCCGACGATATTCAACTTTTGGGCACGGTAACCGTAAGAAAAGAGCTGTTTCATATATTCAAATATAAGTCCGACAGCACAAATCTTTCCGAAGATTTGCAGAACGAATACCTGATAGGTTGGTCGGGTAACGAGGGCGGAACTTTCAGCAACTTTGACAAGCTTTGCGACTTTCAAAAGAAAACAAACGAAAAAACAGTCAAATACATTGCTAAAAAATTATTAAAATAAACGAGGTATATTATGGCAAAAATTCTTTCTATTTTAAAGGACAACTGTCCGCAAAACCATGCGTGCCCGGCGGTAAAAGTTTGCCCCGTGGGCGCATTGTCTCAAAACAATTTCGAAGCGCCGACAATAGACCACGAAAAGTGCATTAAATGCGGCAAGTGTTCTAATTTCTGCCCCAAAAAGGCGTTGGTGCTTGAACAGTAATTAATATTCAAGGAGCATAAATATTGTCTTTAATAAGCGTACAAAACCTGACTTTTGCCTATGACGGCAGTTATTCAAACGTATTTGAAAACGTAAGCTTTCAAATCGATACGGATTGGAAGCTCGGGTTTGTCGGCAGAAACGGCAGAGGAAAAACCACATTTTTAAATTTACTTTTAGGCAAATACGAGTATAGCGGAAAAATCAGCGCCAACGTCAAATTTACCTACTTCCCCTTTAAAGTGCACGACGAGGACAGGCTTGTTCTCGAAATTATGCAAGAACTTTGCCCCCACTCGGAAGATTGGGAAATAATGCGCGAGTTCTCCTATTTGCAGCTTAGTTCGGATACCGTTTACTCACTGTTTTCCACCCTGTCAAGCGGAGAAAAAACCAAAGTTTTACTTGCAAGTTTGTTCTTGAACGAGGGAAATTTTTTGCTTATAGACGAGCCGACCAACCACCTCGACTCAAACGCAAGAAAGACCGTTTCGGAATACCTTAAAAGAAAAAAAGGGTTTATACTCGTTTCGCACGACAGAACATTTATAGACGGATGCGTCGACCATATTTTATCAATTAACAGGACGGATATAGAAATACAGAGCGGTAATTTCTCCTCTTGGCTGGATAATTTCGAAGCAAGGCAAGCCGCCGAAGAGGCGCAAAACGAGCTTTTAAAGAAGGAAATTACAAGGCTTAGCGAAACGGCGGCACGAACAGTTGCTTGGGCGGACAAAGTTGAAGCCTCAAAAAACGGCAAGACAAGTTCGGGATTGAAGCCCGACAAAGGCTACGTCGGACACAAGTCCGCAAAAATGATGAAACGCGCAAAAGTTACCGAAGCGAGGCAACAAAGCGCCATAGAACAGAAAACCGAACTTTTGAAAAACAGTGAAACCAGCGAAGATTTAAAGCTTTTCCCTCAAAAGTTTCATTCTCAAAAATTATTGGATTGCCGAAATTTGACAATCGATTACTCAGACAAAACAGTTTGTAAAGACGTTAATTTTGAAATTTTGCAGGGTGAGCGCATCGCTTTAAGCGGCAAAAACGGCTGCGGAAAAAGCAGTATTTTAAAGCTTATATTGGGAAACAACATACCCTATACGGGAGCTTTTAAGCTTGCGTCGGGTTTGACTATATCTTATGTGCCGCAGACAAGCGAAAGCGTGCGCGGCTCTATATCCGATTACGCGGCTGAAAACAACCTTGACGGCGTGCTGTTCAGAGCAATTTTGAATAAAATGGGTTTTACAAAGTCAGACTACGACGGAGACGCGGCTACCTTTTCCGAAGGACAAAAAAAGAAACTTTTGATTGCGAAAAGTCTTTGCGAAAAGGCGCATTTGTACGTCTGGGACGAGCCTTTGAATTTCCTTGACATATACTCGCGCTTGCAGATACAAAACCTTATAAAAAACTTTCAACCGACTATGATTTTTGTCGAGCACGACAAAGCGTTTCGCGATGAAATAGCCACAAAAATAATAGAGCTTTAATTTTAAAGCCGCCCTGCTTAGCAGGGCGGCTTGTTTACTTATTTATTATTATCGTCTGTTTTTATGCTTTGCGCCTTCAATAAGTCGCGTATCTCTGCAAGCAGTTCTTCGGTTGACGAGGTTGAAACTTTTACCTCTTCTACTACGGGCTTAGCAGCTTCCTGCACGACTTCTTCTATAACTTCCTCTTCCTTTGCTTCCTTCTTCTTTTTGTGTTCTTCTTTAAGCTTTTCTCCGCGAGCACGAACAGAATTTACCGTTTTTACAATTAAAAACAGCACAAACGCCGTAATAAGGAAGGTAATAATTGCAGAAATTACGGCTCCGAAATCAATTATTAAAGCCTGCGTAACCACATTCCCCTCTGCGTCGAGCACGGCATCGCGCAAAACGAGCTGCAATGCGCCCGTTCCGTCCGCACCGGGTATCCAATTTATAAGCGGAGTTAAAATATTGTTTACAAGCGCGGTAATTATTGCCGTAAACGCGCCGCCTATAATTATGCCGACAGCCATATCGAGCACATTGCCGCGTGTTATAAACTCTTTAAATTCTTTGAAAAACTTTTTCATTTATTCTTCTCCCCATTCTTTATTTTATTATAAGTTGAATTTTTCTATTTGTCAAGAAATATATCTGTTTCCCAAAAGCGTTGCAATAAGCTTTTTACGAAGCTCAGATTGCTCTGCAGATTTCACGTCGATATCCGCTTTTATTATGCCCTTATCCAATACTATAATTCTGTCGCTGAGCATAATTGCCTCTTCAACGTCGTGCGTTACAAAGACAGCCGTACTGTTAAACTCCGCTTTCATTTCTTTAAAAAGCGCAAACATTTCATACTTTATTTTTAAATCGAGCGACGAGAACGGTTCGTCCATAAGTATCACGTCCGCGCTGTATAAAAACGCGCGCGCAATTGAAACGCGCCTTGCCTCTCCGCCCGAAAGTTCAACGGGGTACGCGGCAGCTCGGCTCCATAATTTGACGCGTTCCAAAATTTTGTCTACTTTTTTCTCGTCTGCGCATACAAGCTTTAAATTTTCATATACGCTCAGGTTTGGAACCAGCCGCGGTTTTTGAAAAATGTAGGCGCATTTTGCATTTGTTATTTGCCCGTCGTACTCGGTAAGCCTAGCTATGCAGTTTAAAAGAGTTGTTTTTCCGCAGCCGCTTTCACCCAAAATGCACAATACTTCACTGTCCCTCACTTCAAGATTGAAATTTTTATAAACTTCAACGTTGCCGTAGCTTTTGTTCAGGTCTTTAATTTTAATCATTTGTCCCCCTTTTCCATTGCGCATTAATTTTAGCGACAAGTGAGAAAATCAAATCGATTAAAAGTCCCAAAAATATTGCGGTCAAAGTAAGAGCGGCAAGGCGCGGCATTTCAAGGTATGCCCGAGCAGTCTGCATAAGTCCGCCGAGGCTGGAATAAGTATTTGACAGCACTTCGGCAGATATCATAACTTTCAGTCCGAGCGATAAAGTTGCGCCTGTTTGAGGAAGTACGTCGCTTGAAATAAGCGGAACGTACACCTTAAAAAGCCGACGGCTACAGGGCACGTTATATGCTTTCAGCATTTCGCAAAGTTCGCAATCCACCCCGTCTGCCGCTGTAAGAATTTGAGTGTGCAAAAGAGGAAAAAGCACCAGAACCGTTACTATTACGGGTGCGACTTTCGCATTTGACCATATGAGCAATATTAAAATTACCGCAAGAGTCGGCAACGTACGAAGCAGCACCATAACGGGATTTATAAACGCACGCGCGGCGGAGCTTAGCTTTGACAGAGCCACTGTAACTAACGCAAGTGCAAACGAAATCAAAAAAGCTGAAACCGTTCTTAAAGCGGTATTTAAAAACGCAAGCCAGAACGAACTTTCGGTAAAACATTTAAAAAGGCTTGCGAACGTATCGCTAAAAGACGGAATTACATAGTCGTTGCCGACGGCATAGTAAGCTATAATCCATGCCGCGCAAAGTGATACAACCGCAAACAGCGTAAAAATTATATTCAGTTTTCGCGATTTAATAAACTTCACTTTAATTCCGTGTACGCTATATCGTTATTTTTTAAAAATGCTTTAAAAGTAAGCCCGGGAACCTGAGCAATATTTACAATGCCGACTTTTTTGCCTTTGAGAGTTTGCAGGTTGTTTTGCGTAATCTCTTCTCCGCTGTTTGACAGCATAAATAAATTACCGTGAGTAAGCGTTCCGAGAAGCTTATATATGTCCCCTTTGCCCAAAAGCTTTACCGCTACGTTTACAGGTAAAACGCATATATCGGCATTCTTATTTTCGTCGGTGTTTGCGACATAGCTTTGTATTGTCTGCGCGTCGACAACCTTGTACTCAAATTCGGCGCCGCCGAAACTTTTATTTTCAGACAGTAAATTTGCAATGCCGAGCGCCGGTGCGCCGTCGGGAGCATAAACTCTTACTTTTCCTCCATATGTTGCAGAGCCGAAATTTTTATCGGCTTTAAAAAAACTTTCTTCGGGTGTGCCGAACGGCGTTTCGCTTACTCTGTTTAAGATTTGCATAAACCCGAGAATTTCACTTTTGCAGTCGCTTGAATAGACGAAATCCACGCTGCAATTTTCAATTACCGCCTTACTTAAATTTTTTGCGTTAAACGTGGGAGTCATACCCTCGCTCAAATGATTTTTTACGGCGTCTACTATTTCGTTTGAGGAAACCTTGTCACTGAGTAACCATTCTTTCCCCTTTTCCAACTCTGCAATAAAATCGCTTATAAAGCTATACTCGCTTATAAGGTTTGATTTTGCCACGACAACCGCCTGCGGATAACCGCTTTCTCCGCCGTATATCTTTTGCAGATTGCCGGAAAATTTCAAAGTTTCAATCGCGTTGACCTTTGTGCTTGCCGCCGGCTCGGGCATAATAAAATAATCGATATCTTCCCTTACGCCGACTTCCGCCGCAGTAACGCCTACAAGCGTGACGTATCCTGTGTCTTTTTCGTCCGTATCGCACCCCGTAAAGCCGAATACAGACAAAAAAACAATTGTTGCGCACAGAGCGCTATATAAAAATTTTTTCATGCCTACTCCTATTATTTTCATTTAATGTTTTAACATATTTGAGAAAATTTTACAAGCGTTTGCATATGCGCGGAATAATTTGACATACTGATTTTATGAAAAAGTTTTTGTTTTTATTGACGGCGGCATTTCTACTTGTATCCGCAGCTTTAACGGGTTGCGGTGTTAAAAACGACGACAGCAATAACACAGAAATACCCACCGAAAATTTGCACGAACAGCCCGACGACGCTACAGAAGATAAAAATTCTGACGAGGATAACTTTGGCGGCGGTTTTAAGTTTATTCCGCGCGATTTGGGCGGTTCAGCGGTAGGGTTTTACGGTGAGTTCGACGGCGGAGAAATATTTATTATCAAGTTCGGCAAACACCGCAAGCACAGGGACGGCATTTTTCCTCGTCCGCCTGAAAAGCCAAACATTCCCGAAGATAATTTAAACGACAACTAAATTTAAACTATTTTTACTCGGTTGACAAATTTAATACGTTTTTCTTGCATTTTTCATATAAGTCGTTTATAATACGAGTATGAAAACTTATAAATACAAGTTTACAAGGCTAATTAAAATTTTTATATACGTCGGACTTGTGCTGTCTGCCATAGCGCTTGGCTTTAACACTTATTCAATTTGCGTGTACGATTTTGCCTCGTCGCAAAATATAGTTTATCCGATACTGCAATATTGCTTGATGTATTTTGTAGCTATTTTGCTTTTTATCGTACTTTTAAGCCTGTTGATTTCGTCCTATTACTGCATAGACGGAAAAACTTTCAAAACAAGCTTCGGCATAATAAAAAGCAAGTACGACGTAGATAAAATTCAAAGTATATTGCTTGACAGAAACACAAACAAGCTTAGCGTATATTTCGACGAAAACACTTTTATCGTTATAGTCGTAAAAGAGGAATGGTACGAAGAATTTATCGGAGACCTTCTACACGCCAACCGCAATATCGAGTATTCAATTACCTCAAAGGAAAATGACTCCGACAAAAAAGTATAATTAAAATACAAGCCCCTCACGGTTGACCGTGAGGGGTATTTTTTTGTTTGGCATATTTTTTTAGAGCTGAAAATGTAAATTTTTCTCCGTTATCTTTTAGCATTGTAAGATAATATTCAAGCTTTTTTGCCGTTTCGGGATTCATTCCCTCCCTGTCGGTTTTGTTTAGAAAGTATTCAAGCGGACTTGCGTCGGTATATTTTTCCTTTAAATAAGTCTTGCTTGCGGCAATTCTGTCGCACACCATTTCCACAAAATACTTGGGCGGCATTTCGACGTAAATCTTATCTCCGTCGGCAAAATCCGTCCAATACTCGAAGTGGTGTTTGTTTCTGCCCTTGTGGTGCAGCCATGCGGCGGAATAGCCCAGCTCTTCACGCTCCTTTGCCTGAGGGCTGCGGTAACCTTGATAATATTTAACGCCCGACCAAAACTCTGCAAAGGAATATTTAGACAAATCGTGAGTTAAGCCCTGGCGGATAAGTCCGCATTTGAAACACAGCTTTCTGACTAACCTTCGGTGCTTGCCGACCGTGTGCAAATGTTTAAAAAAATTCATAGACATATTTAAACTTCCACTTCCATTCCGTCATAGGCTGCGATTACGCCGAATTTTTGGGAAATAGCGGCAAGTCTTTCTCGGGTAGGGTTTGAATTGTGCGAAAAATGCGTTATTATAATTTTGGTATTTTCGTCGATTATCTGCAAATCTTTGAGCGCGTCTTTCATTTGCATATCGTCATATATATTCATATGACGAGAATTTTCGTTGCTGGGGTTTTCGGCAAAGGTGCAGTCGAATGCGACAACGTTTGCCCTCGCGCCGTTGGCTTTTAAAAATTTAAGCACCTCGATATCAACCTTATAGGTGTCGTAAAAGTGCAGATACCCCTTTCCGCCTTTTTCGACGTAATAGAGCAAGCTGTCCTCTTTTGTTCTGTGATTGGAGGGAATAGCGATAATTTTATAGCCGCACTCTTCAAACACGCAAAAAGGCTGTATTTTTTTGAACTCAATAGACGCGGCAACTTCCGAACGCATTTCACGGGCGGTACACTCTTTAAATACTTTTTCCACCTCTGCATTGCCGAAAATTTTCAGCTTTTGCTCGGTCAATTTTGCGTACTTATAGCCGTGCAAGATAAAATCGTGCGCATAGAAATGATCCATATGCGAATGAGTTATCAATATAAACTTCAACGCGGAACAATCGACGCCACGCTCAAAACTGTGATAGTATGCCTCGGGCGGAAAATCCACCGAAATTTCACCGTCTATTACCACCTGCGAGCGAGTGCGCACCTCTTGTTTGCCCATTAACCTTATTTGTTTACAGACAGGGCAGGCACAGAACATTGCAGGCACTCCCTCGGCAGCGCCCGTTCCGAGAAATTGAATTTTCATTTGACACTCCTCGCTTGATACTTTTTTATATGGCATTGCCCCCTTGTCCAAAGGGGGCATAATACATTATGTTTCGTAAATTATAGTTACGGGTCCGTCGTTGAATTGCTCTATCTTCATATCTGCGCCGAACACGCCTTTTTTAACCGTAATACCGTAGCCTTCCAAAAGTTCGGCAGTGTACTCGTAGAGCGCGTTTGCGGCTTCGGGGCGTTCGGCTTGAATGAAACTCGGACGATTGCCGTGTGAACAGTCGCCAAGCAAGGTAAATTGAGAGATGAGCAAAATTTCTCCGCACACGTCCTTTACCGATTTATTCATTTTTCCGCCGTCGTCCTCAAAAATGCGCATTGCCTGAATTTTTTTTGCCATAGCCTGCGCCTGAGCTTGAGTGTCGCCGACCTTTACGCCGAGATACACGGCAAGACCAAAAGCAATTTCGGATATAAGACTGCCGTCAACGGAAAGCGAAGTGCGCCCGACCCGTTGAATTACGGCTTTCATTATTTGCCGACTCTCGACATATATTCGCCGGTACGGGTATCGATACGGATAATTTCACCCTCTTCAACGAACATAGGCACCTGCACGGTTGCGCCGGTTTCAACTACTGCGTTCTTCATAGCGTTGGTTGCGGTGTTGCCCTTTACGCCCGGCTCGCACTCGGTAATTTTAAGCTCGACAAAGTTTTCGGGTTCGACGGAGAATGCCGTGCCGTTGAGCGACTTAACGGTTACCATATCGTTTTCCTTGATATACTTCAACGCTTCCTCTACCTGCGATAAGTTGAGCGTAGTCATCTCGAACGAATCGGGATCCATAAAGTAATAGAACTCGCCGTCCGTATATGAGTAGGTCATCTTTCTCGTTTCGACCTGAGCCGTTTCAAGCTTGGTTGTGGGGTTGAACGTAATGTCCGAAAGAACTTGTCCCGTTACAACGTTCTTAATAGTAGCTCTTACGAATGCCGCGCCCTTGCCGGGTTTAACGTGCTGAAATTCAGTTACGGTGTAAACACCCTTGCCGTTGTACTCGAACGTTGAGCCCTTTCTGATATCGCCTGCTAAAATTGATGCCATTTGTATTCTCCTTAAACTATTTATAAAATAATTAATTTTTTATTTGAATCGGTAAGTGAAATAACTTTACCGTCTTTTAACATAACCGTGTCCTCTATCCTGATACCGAAGTCACCCTCGAAATAGACGCCTGGCTCGTCGGAAAAGACCATTCCGTTCCTTATAACGTCGGCACCCTTGGGGGAGATAAAGGGAAATTCATGAATGTTGATACCAAGCCCGTGACCGAGCGAGTGCGTAAAGTACCCGTCAAGGTTAAACCCTTTCAAGTAGTCGCGCGCAATTGCGTCAATCTCTTTACCCGTCATTCCGTCTGTCGCTTTTGCCTTAACAAGCATATGCGCGGTTAGAACGTGTTCGTATGCCGCCTTGAAATTTGTATGCTTTCCGTCGTCCCCGAATAAAAACGTTCTTGTACAGTCCGAACAATATCCGTTTACTTTACAGCCGTAATCAATGAGAATTACGTTGCCGAATTGCAGCTTTGTGTTGCCCGTTTCGTGATGAGGCACGCTTGAATTTTTACCAAAGCCGACTATCGTGGGGAAGCTTGTTCCGCTTGCACCTGACTTACGCATAAGATATTCAAGTTCGGCGGCAACCTCGTTTTCGGTCATTCCCTCTTTTATACGAGGCAACAAGTCCTTAAAAGCCCTGTCGGTAATTTGACAAGCCGCTTTGATATTTTCTATCTCGTAATCCTGTTTTATCGACATTAAGCTGTCAAAAGCTTTGCCGCTGTCAACAATCTTTAAACCTGCGTCCGAAAGCTTTTTATAGTCGGGATAGCTTGTGGAAGAAAGCGGAACCGCAACTTCTTTATAGCCTTTTAAAAGGTTTTCTATCGGACCTTCGTATTTTTTTACCTCTATTTCGCTGCCGTCCAAAAGACTGTGACATGCTTCGAGGTATCTTGCGTCGGTATAAAAAATCGACTTTTCCGCGTCGGTCAAAACATAGCCGAACGAAGTTGAAACACCGGTTAAATACTGTCTTAAATCGGTGCGTTCGGTCAAAACCGCCTCGGCTTTAACCGCGTTATAAAGTTTTCGTGCGTTGGTTGTGACCATAGACCATATCCTATTTTAACAAACTTATTTCAATATGTCAACACTATTGTAAATGCCTTTCATTATTTGCGCGTCGCGCGCCTGCGTGCCTGCCGACTCGCTTACAATATAGGGCTGTAAATTTAACTCTTTAAGCGCTATTGCAAGGGGTTCAAACTCGGGTCCGTACTTGTCGTCGTCAAACGTCAAATGCTTTATTTCCCCCTTTCCGCCGTACATTATCTTTGAAAAGTGAACGTGAAAATTTTTTACCCTTTCGAAACCGAGCTCGGCTATCATATATTCAAGTCGGCTTTTATAGTCGTCTTTGGTCTTTAAACTGCCCTGTTCCCTCGCGTTGATATGACCGAAATCTATTGCAGGAATAAAGCATTTGTCTATTTTACAAAACTCGACGACTTCTTCCAAAGTTCCTATTTGCGCGGCTTTGCCCATAGTTTCGGGACAGAATTTCAAATTTTCGAGGTTGTTAAGATAAATATATTCCGTAAGAATTTTCAAACGCTCAATCGTCTTTTTTACAGCCTCTTCGCGAGTGACCTTGCCCTGTGCGGCAGGATGAAACACAACTCTCTCCCCACCCATCAACGCAACGAACTGCGCGCTTTTAAGAACATATCCGTAGGACTTTTGCGCAGCCTCGTCGTCGGGATTTGCAAAATTTATGAAGTAAGGTGCGTGCACGCTTATCTCTATTCCGCTCTCCTTGAACGCTTGTCCTATTTTTATTGCCTTGTCCTCAGACATAAGTATGCCTCTGCCAAAGGAATATTCAAAACAGTCTAAATTTAATTGTCTGCAAAATTCAGCGGCTTGTTCGGTGTGTTTATAGCCTGCTTCGTAAAAAGCTTCGCTGTTGCCGCTGGGTCCGAATTTAATCAACTTGCGCCTCTACGTTTTGATTTTCTTCTTTATGTAAAGTCTGCATATCGCTTTCAAGCTGAGCGCGAAGCTCCTCCGCACTTTCAAACTTTTTAATGTCGCGGATATAGTCGGTAAATTCAACGGTAATTTCTCTGTCGTACAAATCCCCTTCAAAGTTTTGAAGATGTACTTCCAACACCGCACCCTCTTCGTCGAACGTCGGGCGCGCGCCGAAGTTTGCAATACCGAGATAATCGTTGCCGTCGATCGTGCATTTCACGTCATAAACGCCCTGTTTAATTTCAAACTTGTTTTCGGGATAAGCAATATTCATTGTAGGATAACCGAGAACTTTTGCGCCTCTGTCCGCGCCCTTTACGACGGCGCCCGTGACGGAAAAATTTCTGCCGAGAAGGGCGTTTGCAAGCAAAACGTTGCCTTCTTCAAGCTTAGCTTTAATAAGCGAAGTGCTTACCTTGTCTTCCCCGTAAACAATATCCTTGACAGACATATACCAAATGCCGTTTTCCTCGTCGTCGGCATAGGTTTTAAGCGTTGCCGCCTTACCTTTTGCGCCGAGTCCGAAGCGGAAATCTTTGCCGCTCATCAAAGCTTTTATGTTAAGTTTATCGTCGAGGTGCGACAAAAAATCAAGCGGCTTTATCTTCTTAAAGTCGTCGGTAAAATCGACTTTAAGTATAAATTTAACCCCAAACTGTTCGAGATAATTTGCCCGTTCGTCGAAAGAATAGAGCTGTTTGCCGCCTTTACCGTCGGAAAACAACATTACGCCCAAATCGAGTCCGTTTATCTTAGCTTGTAACTTGGCTTTTTTTAGAAGTTCGACATGACCTATATGCAGTCCCTCGAAACAACCGAGTACCAATAAGCACGGAAAATCGTAATTATCCTGTCCGAATTTGACAATCTCTAACATAGTTTTGTCCTCACCTTTAAAATTGAATGTTTAATTTCAGCAAGTCCGTAAAAAAATCCGTCCTTGTAAATTTTGTAAATACCGTCGGGTCTATCGCTTTCAACGCTTAGTCCGTTAAAAAGCTTAAACGCCTGCCTTTCCGTCGGATATATGCTGTCGAAGGACAGCACGCTTTCCGTCGGAATTATACTTTTTTCTATGTTCTCTCTCGTCAAATTTGCCGTGCAAACCGAATTGTCAAACGTAAAAAATCCGCTTTGAGTTCTGGTAAGCGCGCTCATTATAGCGCATGTTGACAGCCTTTTGCCCAAATCCCTTGCAATAGAGCGGATATACGTTCCGCCACCGCACTCTATTTCAAACGTAAAGCTGTCGTCGGATATATTCTCTTTAAGTTCCACCGAATAAATTGTAACTTTTTTGGGCGGAATATCAAACTCGACGCCAGCGCGAGCAAGCTCGTAGCCGCGCTTACCGTCAATGTTTTTCGCACTGTATTTCGGCGGTATCTGCATTATTTCACCGACAAACTCGCTTAAAACTTCACGAATTTGTTCCGCCGTCGGTATATTACCTACATTGTATTCAATATTTCCCGTTGTGTCCAGCGTGTCGCTGTCGCAACCGAATTTAAACGTTGCCAGATATTTTTTCTTTTTATCGAGAAAGTAATCGAACAGCCTTGCCGCGTTGCCTATAGCAACGGGAAGAACTCCGTCCGCCATAGGGTCGAGCGTTCCCATATGTCCGCAGGGCATACCCGTAAGCCGTTTAATTACCGATACTTCCTTTGCCGAGCTTGCACCGCAAGCCTTGTTTACGTTTATAAATCCCGTCATATATTTTGATATATCGCGTAAGTGAGTCTGTCAATTACCTCTTCAAGCGAGCCGAACAACATGCAGCCGCTGGCAAGAACGTGTCCTCCGCCGCCGAAAGTGCTTGCAACCGCATTTACGTTTACTTTGCCCTTGCTGCGAAGCGACACTTTATACTGTCCCTCACGATACTCCATTACAGACGCGGCAACCTGTACGCCGTCGACCGTAAGGGGAAAATCAACAAAGCCTTCCGTCATACTCTTTTCTGCACCGACGCTTTGCAAATCGCTTAATGAAATAGTAATAATTGCAAGTCTGTCGTCTAGCGCAAAGCGCATTTTACTCATAACTTTGCCATACAAAAGCGCACGTTGCTTAGGTTGACGAGTAAACATCTGATAGTTTATTAGGTTACAGTCCGCTCCCTTTTCCCGTAAAAATGCCGCAAGACGATAGGTTTCGGGAGTGACGTCGGAATGAGTGAAATTACCGCTGTCGGTTATAAGCCCCAGCATTAACAGATTTGCAATATCGCTTGTAACCTGCCAACCCGAAGCTTTGAAAAGCCGAGTTACAATTTCGCAAGTTGCGGTACACTGCGTTACGCAGTTATATTTGCCGTATCCGTCGTTGGATATGTGGTGGTCGATATTTACGGTTACGCCCTTCATTTTGGCATAGTCGCGTTGGTATATGCCAAGCCGAGCCACGTCCGCACAGTCCACCGTAACAAATGCGTCAAAGTCGATTTCGGGCAAGTGCGTTTTGATTTTAGAGACGGCGGAAAGAAACAGGAATTTAGTCGGGTCAAACTCGTCGCAACACATATACGCGGTTTTGCCCAGGTTTTCAAGCGCCAAAAGTAGCGCAAGTCCGCTGCCTATCGCGTCACCGTCGGGACGGATATGACAAAAAATTGCGACTTTTTCGGCTGAATTTAATATTTCTGCTATCTCTTCAAGACTGTTATTTTTCATCTTTGTCAAGTTCGGAAAGAATTTTATCGATCTTTTCCCCGTACTCCATACTTGCATCCTTAATAATTCTTAGTTCGGGTACGGTTCGCAAATGCATTATTTTTGAAAGTTCGTGGCGGATTATGCCCGAGTTTTGCCTCAAAATTTCAAAGCTGTCCTCCGCGCGCTCTTTGTCTGTGTCGTATATGCTTATATAGACTTTAGCAGTCTTTAAATCGGGGGCAACATCTACGCTTGTCACGCTGATTATTGCCGAAAGTCTTGAAAACTCGCTGCGCATTTTCAAAGAAATTATGTTTGCAATTTCCTTTTGAAACTCTCCGCCGAGCCTTTCACCCCTTAAACCTTTCATATTAGCTCCTTTATTTAAGGCGGTCAATCGCGTATCTCTTCAATTAAATAGCACTCGATTATATCGCCTATCTTTATGTCGGTAAAGCCCTCGATAGAGCAACCGCATTCAAAGCCTGCGGCAACTTCCTTTACGTCGTCCTTAAAGCGTTTGAGCTGCTTTACGTTGCCTTCGACAATCAAAATATCTTCGCGGTAAATTCTCAATTTGCCGCCTCTTTGAATTTTGCCGTCAAGCACAAAGCAACCGGCAATATTGCCGACGCCCGTAATTTTGAAAGTCTGACGTACTTCGCACTTGCCGAGCAAAATTTCCTGATATCTGGGAGCGCGCAAACCTTTGAGTGCCGCCGTCATATCGTCTAAAAGCTCGTAAATTATTCTGTAAGTTCTGACGTCTACCTTGCTGCGCTCGGCAAGAACCTTTGCCTTGGCGTCGGGACGAACGTTGAAACAAAGTATTATTGCCTTGGCTGACTCGGCAAGCATTACGTCTGTTTCCGTAACCGCGCCTGCCGCGCTGTGTATTACTTTTACCTGCACCTCGTCGTTTGAAAGCTTTAATACCGACTGTTTTACCGCTTCTACCGAGCCCTGAACGTCACCTTTAATTATAAGATTGAGGTTTTTAAGCTCGGCATCGGGCATATCCCCGAACGCTTCAACAAAGTCGGTTTTAACGCGCGACTTCATCTTTTCAAAGCTTATCTTGTCTTTACGCTCGGAAAGAACCTGCTTCATAAGCTCTTGCGATACGGCGTTTATAGTTTCTCCCGAATTGGGAACTTCTTCAAAGCCCAAAACGTTTACCGCAGTCGAAGGTCCTGCCGATTTGACAATTTTACCGTTGTCGTCAATAATTGCGCGGACTTTACCGGTAGTAAGTCCGGAAATTATATTGTCACCCGTGTGCAAAGTTCCGTTTTGAACGAGCACAGTTGCAACGGGTCCCTTGCCCTTATCAAGCCTTGCCTCTATTATTATACCGCGCGCCTCTCTGTCGGGATTTGCAAGCAGCTCCTTCATTTCGGCGGCAAGTATCAAACTTTCAAGAAGGTTGTCGATACCCTCTCCCGTCTTACAGGATATGGGGCAAACTATCGTCTTGCCGCCGTAATCCTCGGGGAAAATTTCATAGCGCATTAAATCCTGCTTGATTTTTTCGATATTTGCGCCCGTCTTATCTATTTTATTGACTGCAACTATAATTTCTACGCCTGCAGCCTTTGCGTGGTTGATTGCTTCCACCGTTTGAGGCATAATGCCGTCGTCCGCGGCAACTACCAAAATTACGATATCCGTTACCTGCGCACCTCTTGCACGCATTGCGGTAAACGCTTCGTGTCCGGGAGTATCTATAAAGGTTATGCCCTTGTCACCGACTTTTACCGTGTATGCGCCGATGTGCTGCGTGATTCCGCCGGCTTCTCCTGCGGTTACCTTGGATTTACGGATATAGTCCAGAAGCGAAGTTTTGCCGTGGTCGACGTGTCCCATAACCGTAACTACGGGAGCGCGAGGAACAAGGCTTTCGATTTCTTCGACAGTGTCCGCCTGTTGCTCGATGAGTACGTCCTCAGCCGTCTTTTCGGGCTTATATTCAAGCTCAACGCCGAAATCCGCAGCAATAAGTGCGGCAGTATCGTAGTCGATTGAACCGTTTATATTGTTTATAATGCCCTCTTTGAAAAGGCGGTTTACAATGACGCTTGCCGTGACGCCGATTTTTTCCGAAAGCGTCTTAATGGGAATATCGTCTGTCGTAACTATTGCGTGTTCGATTTTTATGGTAGGCGCGGCTTTTTGCTTGTCTTTCTTTACCCTTAATTTTCTGTAGCCGCTCTTGTTCTCGTCAAAGTCCTCGACAGTTGCGCCCTGCTGTTTAACAAGCGCACGCTTCGACAGGGTCTTTTTATCCTTTTCAATATAAGTTTTCTCAAAACTCTTTTTCTTATCCGCACCGAAATTCTTTGCCTTGCCCGTCGGAGCAGGAACTGCCGAAGGCGCAGGCGCGTTGAACCTGGGCGCCGTGCCGGGGCGTTGCTGCGCGCCCGTGCGGTTGGGATAACCGGCGTTGCCGTTTGCATTATTTCTCGGAGGACGTGAATCGCGGTTTATAAACGTCTTGTTTTCACCCTTGGGTTGCTTGGGGTTATACTGCGAAGTGGGAAGTCTTCCCGAGCCCTGCAAGTTTTTAGCATTTTCCTGATATGAAGCTATGCGCCTTGCGGTGCTGGGAGGCAACGCCGGTTTTGCAGGTTTTTGAGGCGCTTCGACGGGTTTTTTGTCGGAGGTTTCCGCCTTGCGAACGGGAGCCTTCTCCTCGATTTTTTCAATCTTTTCGACGTCCGCCTGTTTTTCGGGCTGCTCGGAATTTACAACTTCTTTAACCTCGGTCGGTTTAGTTGAAGGTTTATTTTCTTTTTCGGGCATTGCAGGCTGTTCGGGCGCGGTAGCTACTTCTTGTGCCCTCTCGCTGTTTGCCGCGTTGTTTACACTTTGTTCAACGCTTACGCTTTCTTCGACAGCTTTTACTTGTGCGGATTCCTCTTCAAGCTTTTTAAGTTTTATAGCCGCCTGCAAATCGTTAAGCTTTTTTAATATTTCGGAAGCCGACTTTTCTGCCGACGAAACTTTTTTCGAAAGTTCGGCGGCAACTCCGCTAAGCTTATTTATATTTTCAATATTCTCATATCTTGCCATATTTTAAAAACTGCCTCCGCAATACAATTCGTAATTTTCCTCTTGACTATCCAAAATGGCTTTTGCCAGACTTTCATCGCGTATAGCCGCCAATTTACAGTCGGGCTTATTTACCGCAACGTCAAATCCGCTTTTGCATATAAGCAACGGGCAATCGAACCTGTTTTTGAATTTGAGCGCCAGCCGCTTTGAATTATTTGCCGCGCCGCCGTCCATTATCAAAAGATAAACTCCGCCGCGCAGCGTGGATATTGCACCCGACCCGAGAGATATCTTTCTCGATTTGATACAAAAGCCAATAAACGTTTCAATTCTGCTTTTTGACAAAATACTCCTCCTCGATAGCGGCATAAACTTGCTCGTCAACCGCACAGGAAAATACTTTATTTAAAAGCCGTTTGTTTTTTAATTTTTTTACACACTCGATATTGTCGCAGATGTACGCGCCTCTGCCCGAGGCTTTGAACGAAAAATCAATAAAAATTTCTCCCTCTTTATTGCGCACTATTCTCAGCATCGATTTTTTATCGATTAACTGTCTGCACGCAACGCACATTCTGAGCGGCGTCTTTTTATCCTGCATTTTAACCCTTTAATTACTCTTCGACGTTTTCCTCTATATCTTTTATATCCGTCAACAAATCGTCGTTTTCATCAAACTCTTCTTCGTTATCCAAATTGAGCGAAGATGCCACCGACTCGCTTTTTACGTCTATCTTCCAGCCCGTAAGCCTTACCGCGAGCCTTGCGTTTTGTCCGTCTTTACCGATTGCAAGCGAAAGCTTATCGTCGGGAACGACAGCCATAGCCGTCTTTTCTCCGTCGAGCTGAGTTACGGAAATAACCTTTGCGGGAGAGAGAGCTTTTGCGATAAATTCAAGCGGATTTTCGCTCCAAGGAATTATATCTATCTTTTCACCGCGCAGTTCCTCGACAACGGCGTTTACTCTTGCGCCCTTGTTACCTACGCACGCGCCGATTGCGTCAACCCTTTCGTCCTCGGAGTAAATTGCGATTTTAGTTCTTGCTCCGGCTTCGCGGCTGATTTCCTTTATTACCACAGTGCCCTGTTTGATTTCGGGTACTTCCTCTTCAAACAGCTTTCTTACAAGTCCGGGAGCCGAACGGCTTACAAGCACCTGCGCGTTTCTTGCACCGCTCTTTACGCGCTTTACAAAGACTTTAATCTTTTGGTTTACAACGTATTTTTCGCTGGGTACCTGGTCGGAGGGAAGCATAAGTCCCTCTATCTGTCCCTTGCCGATTTCTATATAGACGTTTTTGCCGTCTATTTTTCTGACAACTCCGACTAAAAGCTCGCCTTCTTTGTCAGAGAACTCGTTCATAGCCCTGTCGCGCTCGGTTTCGTGAAGTTTTTGCAAAATTACCTGTTTGGCGGTTTGAGCCGCGATACGGCTGAAATCCTTGGGAATAAGCTTTTCACGAACCTTATCACCCAGCTTATAACTCTTTTTCAAAGTGCGAGCGTCGTCGAGCGAAATTTCGTTTTCGGGGTCGGTTACTTCTTCAACTATGGTTCTTACAGTGTAAAAATCCATAGTGCCTTTTTCGTAATTAGTCTTGATTTCAACCGTTCCGACAGCGCCTGCGTATTGCTTTTTACAAGCCGATACAAGCGCGTTTTCAAGAGCTTCTAAAAAAATCTCCTTAGGAATGCCCTTTTCCTTTTCCAAATCCTCAAGTGCCAAAAAGAATTCTTTAAAATCTTTACTTGTCATTATCTATCTCCCGACTCAGTCAAATTTAATTGCTTTGTTGATTTTTGCTATTTTATTGCGGCTTATTTTAAGTTCTTCCTTTTCGGTCTTTATCGTTACCGTATTTTCGTCGAACGCAACAAGCACGCCTTCTATAAATTTTTGTCCCTTTAACGGCGCAAACAGCTTTACCTCGACTTCCCCCTGCAAGTTCCGCTCGAAGTCGCGCTCGGTTTTGAACGGTCTGTCAAGCCCAGGACTCGATACGTTTAGCGTATAGGGCAAATCGTAGGTCGGGTCAAGCTCGTCAATGGGGTCGAGTATCGCATTGTGAAACCTTTCGCAAGTGTCGAGGTCCACGCCCATCGGCGTTTCTATATATACCGTAAGCGAGCAAGACTTGTCGTTCCACTCCAAATCGACAATTTCAACGCCCATAGGTTGAGCGATTTTTTCCAAAAAGTCGAGTATCTCCGCTAAGGGTTTAATTTTCATAATTCCTCTTTATATAACTATTGAGTGCCTGTCAAAGGCACTCAATCTTAAAATTACGATTAAGGTTAGCCTTATTTTAACACATATACTTTTAAATTGCAAGCGTTTTGGCAAATTATTGAAACTTTGGCAAAGATTTTTTAAGTTTTATAAGTTCGATAAAAATTTTTGCAGTAGTCAACGCGTCGTCGGTTGCCCTGTGGTGATTGAAAGTTATGTTGAACTTTTCGGCAACCGTATTTAATTTATAGTTGGATAAAAACAGCAGCTCTTGAGAAAGCGGAATTGTATCTATTAGCTTGCGCTCTAAAATATAGCCGAGGTTAGCGCAATAATAATCTACAAATTTATAGTCGAACCCGACAATGTTATGACCGACAAGCACGCTGCCCTGGCAAAACTTGAAAAAGTCGGGCATTACCTTTTCATAAGTGGGCGCGTCCTTTACCATATCCTCGGTTATGCCCGTCAGGTTAATAATTTCGTCGGACAGTTTTCTTTGCGGATTTATAAAAGTAGAAAAACACTCGCAAATTACGCCGTTTTCTATTTTAAAAGCGCCTATTTCTATTATTTTGTCCATATTTCCCGTTATGGGAGAGGAATTAAGACCTGTGGTTTCCAAGTCAAAAACTACGAACGTTTGCTTTTTTAAGCACTCGGGAACCGCGGTGTTTGCAAACAAATCGGTCTGTTGCATATCCGTATATTGTACGGGTTTAACGGTTTTATAGTATCTCGGCACGGGTTTAGACTGACGTTTTTCGGGTTTAAAGCCCTCTGGAATTTTGCCGAAATCGATAAGCTTTGCGGTATAGCGTAAGTTGCCCTTAAACTCTTCGTTTAGCCCCGTACATACTATGCTGTCACCGACTTGCAGATTTTGAATTTTTTCTATGGTTTTAAGCCTCGGAAAGTAGGTTATCTGCGCGACGGCGGTGTTGTCGTTAAGCGTAAAAATATAGTACTTTTTTTCCACTTTTTTTTGATTGACATAGCTTCTTTCTCGAATGTCCTCGATTGTGCCGCAAACAATAACTTCGTCCTTGGCAATGTTCAAATCGCTGAGATAAGTAGCGTGCGACAGCAGCTTTTCTCCCTCCAAAAAGGAAAAATCTTCTATTTTAAAGGTTCTGACGGGCATTTCGAACTCCGGCTCGTCATGGTATTCTTCAACCTCGATTGACTCGATATCTATGCTTGAATCGACGATTTTGCCGTAAAATTCACCGCAGAAGTTAGATTTTAGATATTTGTTTAACCTGTCGCATAAATCGACGGGGGCAATTTCTTTAAGTATTTTTATAGTATATTCAAACGCGCCGTCCAACTTTTTCACCGAAATATCGCTTTCGTCAAGCGTCGCGAAAACCGCCTTGGAATATGTGTCGATTGCCGAATAAATCTTCTTTTTTATCATTTCTTCATCGGGCGCAAGTTTTGAAATTTCAACTTCGAGCCCGAAGTAATCTGGAACGTATTTTTTTAATATTTTTTCGGCTTGAACTTTGTCGGCGGCGGTAAAGCTGATATCCGTAACCAGCCGCACCCTTACAAGCGATTTTTTTTCAAGAGCAATCGAGCTGATTATTAAGTTTTTGAAATTAGGAGCACACGCCCTCAATTCACTTATTATTTTTTCTGTCATTTAAAAGTATGTCTATCTCCTTGAAAAACTCTCTCTCGGCGGCTTCGCGCGGCACTTTGCGCGTTTCTTCTCCCTTGAATATCAAACAGTAGTCGCTTGCGCCGGCTATACCCAAATTGCAGTCCTTTGCCTCTCCGGGGCCGTTGACAACACAACCCATAACGGCAATTTTTAATGGAACATTATAGCTTTCGACATAAGCCGCCACTTTTTTAGCGAGCGACATGGAATCCCAAAGGCATCTGCCGCAAGTCGGGCAGGAAATAACGTTGACATAGTCATTGTCAAGCCCCACGGCGCGAAGCAGCCTTTTTGCAGCCAAAACTTCCTTTACAGGATCGTCGGTTATAGATACGCGCAGCGTGTCCCCGATTCCGTCGATAAGCAACGCACCCAAAGCCGCGCAGGATTTAATCACAGCCATTTGCTCGGTTCCGGCTTCGGTAACGCCTATGTGAAGAGGATAATCCGTTTTTTGCGAAAGCAGTCTGTACGCCTTTACGGTTAGCGGAACGCTTGAAGCTTTAACCGATATAACAATGTCGTTTACACCGTATCTTTCGAGCTTGGCAACGCTTGCAAGCGCGCTTTCAACCAAAGAATGCTCGTTTTTACCGTATTTTTCGAGGTATTCGCGCTCGACGCTGCCCGTATTTGCACCGACGCGGACGGGAATTTTATGTGACTTTATACAGTCGGCAACGTATTTGATATTTTCTTCTCCGCCGATATTGCCGGGATTTAAGCGAACCTTATCGGCGCCGCTTTCTATTGCGAGCGCAGCGAGCTTTGCGGAAAAATGTATGTCCGCCACCAGAGGTATTTTTATATTTTGCCGTATAGTCTTAATTGCCGCGGCGTCCGCTTCGTCGAGAACGGAAACCCTGATTATCTCGCACCCACAATTTTCAAGCGCGGAAATTTGCGAGAGAACGGACAAAATATCAGACGTTTTCGCGGTGCACATCGATTGAATTTTGACGCTTGAACCGCCGCCGACGGCTACGTTTTTAATGTATATTTTTTTTGTTGTTTTTGACATATCGTTATAAAGCGCAACAAAACCGTTGCAAAAATATTGCGACGGTTCGGCTGTTTAAAAAATTATTTTTTATTGTCCATAATTGCCTGAAGTTCGCGCATAAAGCTTTCCACGTCCTTGAATGAACGGTAAACGCTTGCATAGCGGACGTATGCGACTTCATCGTATTTTTTCAACTCTTCCATTACCATTTCACCGATTTGCTTCGAAGAAATTTCCTGCTCCATAGAGTTGTAAACTTTTTTAACTACGGCAGAAACCATTTCGTCTATCGCTTCAAGAGAAACGGGGCGTTTTTCGCACGATTTTATTATGCCGTTTTTTATTTTGCGCGCGTCGAAAGCTTGCCGCAAGCCGCTTGACTTGACTACGAGAACAGGTGTGTCCTCGATAGTTTCGTAAGTCGTATAGCGCTTACCGCATTTTACGCACTCTCTTCTTCGGCGTATAGTCCTGCCTTCGTCGGCAGAACGGCTGTCTATAACTTTGCTGTCCTCACAGCCGCAAAACATACACTTCATATTTACCTCTTGTACTGCTGTTTATTTGAAATATTTAACGCCGCTTTCGAAAATTTTCATATCGAAATTGCCGTCAAAGTTTTTATAAAGGTTTATGCCCTTTCTCTCGCTGTGTCCCATTTTGCCGAACACTCTGCCGTCGGGTGAAGTTATACCCTCGATTGCCCACATACTGCCGTTGGGGTTATAGGGGGATTCCATAGTGGGTTTTCCCGTTAAATCGACGTACTGCGTGGCTATCTGTCCGTTCTTTTTCATAAGTTCGAGCTCGTAGAGCGGAGCAACTATCTTACCCTCACCGTGAGATACGGGAACCGCATATATTTCTCCCGTTTTACAAGCCGAAAGCCAGGGGCTTAAATTTGAAGCTACGCGGATATTTGCCATTGTCGAAACGTGGCGCGAAATGTTGTTGTAGGTAAGCGTGGGAGAATTTGACGTAAGCGGACAAACCTTGCCGTAAGGAACAAGCCCAAGCTTGATTAACGCCTGAAAACCGTTACAGATACCGAGCACAAGCCCGTCGCGTTTATCCAAAAGTTCGCTTATCCTTTCGGATATTGCCGGATTTTTAAACGTAGTTGCTATAAACTTGCCCGAGCCGTCAGGTTCGTCACCGCCCGAGAAGCCGCCGGGGAATGCGATAATGTTTGCCCTGTCGATAGCTTTAATAATTGCTTGAACGCTCTCCTCAATGTCGCGCGCGCTGCGGTTTTTTACAACAAGAATTTGTGTTTCGGCGCCTGCCGCTTCAAACGCTCTTGCCGTGTCGAGCTCGCAGTTGGTACCGGGGAACGCAGGAATAAACACGCGAGGCTTTGCCGTTTTGACGGAAATATTTTGATACTTGCCGCCCGAGGTATAGTCGCAGTCGGGAACGTTGCCTTCGGCTTTTGCCGTAGAGGGGAACACGCCGTCAAGCCTTTTTACAAACGCCTCTACCGCTTTCGAGTTTTCGACTTTTTCACTGCCGAACGTAAAGCCGCTTGCGCTTGTCTTACCGAGATAAACTGTTTGTATGCCGTCAAATGCGCTTATGTCGTCGCACGAAATTATTATATCTCCGTAACGCTCGGAGAACGCCTCGTCATAGCTGCATTCGAAGTCGAACCCAAGCCCGTTACCAAAGCAAGATTTTGCAACGGCACAGGCCGCACCGCCCTGTTCAACGACGGTTGCAAACGTGACTTTTTGGTTCGTAACCGCGGCATATATGGCGGTGTACAGTTTTTTAAGAGCTTCGAAGTCGGGAATTTGCGCGCTGTCTTTGGGTATGGGCAAGAGATATAATTTTTGTTCTTTTTCTTTAAGTACGTTGGTTATAAGTTTACTTGCCTTTGCAGGCGCGAGAGCAAAAGAAATGAGCGTGGGCGGAACGTCGATATCCTCGAAAGTGCCGCTCATACTGTCCTTTCCGCCAATTGCGCCGAGCCCTAAATTAATTTGCGCATACAGCGCGCCGAGCAGCGCGGCCAGAGGCACACCCCATCTCTTTTTATCGTTTCTGAGGCGCATAAAAAACTCTTGCAGAGTCAGCCTTATGTCCTCGAACTTTGCGCCGCTTGCAACAACCTTTGACACCGAAGTTACTATCGAGTAGATAGCTCCCGTAAAAGGTGACGACGACATCAGGTCGGGATTATACCCGTAAGCGGAAACGGTACAGTCGTCTGTTTCTCCACCCGTTAACAGCGCCGCCATTGCAGTCACGGGAGTGAGCTGGTATTTGCCGCCGAAGGGCATATATACGGATTTTGCGCCGATAGTTGAGTCGAAATTTTCCGAAAGACCTTTTTTAGAGCAGACGTTGAGCGAGGAAAGATTTTTAATAAGCTTATCCTCAAAGCCCAGCTTTTCGGTCGACGAGAAATAGTTTGTGACGTTTTCGGAAATTTCCGCGTCGGTAACTTGTTTTACACCGTTTGTATCAAGAAAATCACGCGAAATATCAACAATAGCCTTGCCGCGGTGGTACATTTTCATTCTTCTGTCGTCAGTGACCTTAGCCACTACCGTTGCGGTAAGATTTTCTTCCGCTGCAAGCGCAGTAAATTTTTCAACATTTGCCGCGTCGATTACGACAGCCATTCTCTCCTGCGATTCGGAAATTGCCAGCTCGGTGCCCGAAAGCCCCTCGTACTTTTTAGGAACTTTGTCAAGTTCTATAATAAGTCCGTCCGAAAGCTCGCCTATAGCTACTGATACGCCGCCTGCGCCGAAGTCGTTACATTTTTTTATAAGCGTGGTTGCGTTTTTATTTAAAAACAGGCGTTGAAGCTTTCTTTCGGTAAGCGCGTTACCCTTTTGAACTTCCGCGCCGCAGGTCTGAACCGACTTTTTATCGTGAGCCTTTGACGAACCCGTCGCACCGCCGCAGCCGTCGCGACCCGTTTCTCCGCCGAGAAGAACTATTACGTCACCCTTTTTGGGCTTTTCGCGGTAAATCATATCGGAAATAGCGCCTCCGACGACAAAGCCCGTTTCGAGCCTTTTTGCCTTATATCCGGGGTGGTAAACCTCGTCTACCTGTCCCGTAGCAAGACCTATCTGGTTGCCGTAAGACGAAAATCCCGCTGCCGCGGTCTTTGTAATCACGCGCTGGGGAAGCTTGCCGGGTATGGTGTTTTCAATTGGCTCGGTAGGGTCTGCCGCGCCTGTAATGCGCATTGACTGCAAGACGTACGTTCTGCCCGAAAGAGGGTCGCGTATAGCGCCGCCGAGGCAGGTTGCCGCGCCGCCGAACGGCTCGATTTCCGTAGGGTGGTTGTGCGTTTCGTTTTTGAACATTACGGTATATTTCTGTTTTTTGCCGTCCAATGTTGCGTCTATCTTTATCGAGCAGGCATTTATTTCGTCCGACTCGTCAAGATTATCAAGCTTGCCCTCTTTTTTGAGCTTTTTAACGGCAATGGTTGCAATATCCATAAGACAAGGATATTTGTCCGAACGTTCCGCATACAGCTCGGCAAATAAGTTTTGATATAGCTTTAAAGCCTTTTCGACGTGAGCGTTGTTGCCCTTTATCTCGATATTTTTTATTTCCGTTGCAAATGTTGTGTGTCTGCAATGGTCGGACCAATATGTATCTATAACTTTAATTTCCGTTTCGGTGGGGTCGCGGCGTTCCTTAATGAAGTAATCACGGACAAAAATCAAGTCCTCCTCAGACATGGCAAGCCCCATTTTTGCGTGATATGCCCGAACTTCCGCGTCCGTATATTTTATAAACCCTTCCACCTGCTTTACGTCGTCGGCAACGACGGTTTCGTGAACGAGCGACTGCGGCTTATCAAGCGCAACCTCTTCGCTTTCGACGGGATTTATAAGATGATTTTTCAGCTTTTGAAGCTGTTTGCCGTTCACGCCCGAAACAGCGTAAACTCGCGCGCATTTGATGAGCGGACGCTCTTTTTGCGTTAAAAGCTGAACGCACTGCGCCGCGCTGTCCGCGCGCTGGTCGTACTGACCCGTAAGATAAGCAATTGCAAATACTTCGTAATTTTCGGGGAAATCGACTGTTTCATAATATACGTTATCGACGGGAGGCTCGGAAAACACGCAGGGAACCGCCGCTTCGAACTCTTGCTTAGTCAATCCCTCGACGTCGTATCTCAAAAGCTGACGAACGTCTTTTACGTCTATTTTAAGGAGGTTTTGTGCGTCCTCCTTTATTTTTTTTGCCTGTAAATTATCTTTTTTTTCAACAAAAATTCTGTAAATCATCTCGATAACCTTAAAATTAACCTTCGCGATATTTGACGCCTATATCCGTCCTGTAAAACATACCGTCCCACTCTATTTTATGCACTGCAGAGTAAGCTTTTCTGCGCGCTTCTTCAACGTTTTTTCCCTTTGCCACTACACCAAGAACTCTGCCGCCGTTTGTAACGAGCTTGCCGTCCTTTCTTGCAGTACCTGCGTGAATTACCGTTACGTCTCCGATATCACCAATATTTATCTCTTTACCTTTGACGTAGCTCAAAGGATAACCGCCGCTTGCAAGCACTACGCAAACGCAAGCGCCGTCCTCCCACTCGATTTTAATATCCGCAAGCCGCTCGTCTGTAACAGCCTCGAATATGTCCATAAGGTCGGTCTTTAACATGGGCAGAACAACCTGAGTTTCGGGGTCACCGAAGCGCGAGTTGTATTCTACCACCTTCATACCCTTATCAGTGCGCATAAGCCCGAAATACAGACATCCTTTAAAGGTTCTGCCTTCGGCGTTCATCGCGTTCATAGTGGGTATCATTATCGTCTTTAAAACTTCCTGTTCAAGTTCCTTTGTCCAGAACGGGCAGGGAGAAAACGTGCCCATACCGCCCGTGTTAAGTCCCCTGTCTCCGTCGCTTGCACGCTTGTGGTCGCACGAGGTTATCATGGGAACTATCGTCTTGCCGTCGGTAAATGCAAGAACGGAAACTTCTTCACCGGGGTTGTATTTGAGCCCCTTTAAATATTCTTCTACCAAAACAACGTTGCCTGCCGCACCGAAAGACTTGTCAAGCATAATTTCTTTCAAGCCCTCTTCCGCCTGTTTCAGCGTTTCGCAGACAAGCACACCTTTGCCGAGCGCAAGCCCGTCGGCCTTTAAAACTATGGGCGCGCCCTTTTCGCGAACGTATTGCAGTGCCTTGTCATAACTGTCAAAAGTCTGCGCTTCAGCCGTGGGAATATTGTATTTTTTCATCAAGTCCTTTGAAAAAGCCTTGCTCGACTCGATTATAGCCGCGTTCTTTCTCGGACCGAAACAGCGTTTGCCCATTGCTTCGAGTTCGTCGACGAGCCCAAGTGCGAGAGGGTCGTCGGGAGCGACGACGTAATAGTCTATTTCGGGGTGTTCTTCGGCAAACTTTTTTACCGCCTCGATATTCATGTAATCAACGCCAACGTTTTCGGCTATCTCTGCGGTGCCTGCGTTGCCCTTCATACAGTAAAGTTTTTCAACGCGCCTGCTCTTTTTCAAAGCAAGAAGTATTGTATGCTCGCGTCCGCCGTTTCCTATTACAAGAACGTTCATATGTACTCCAAAAAAATTTATCAGTGTTTGAAATGTCTGTCGCCTACGAACACCATTGCTATACCTGCGGCGTTGCAGGCGTCAACCGAAGCCTTGTCCTGAACCGAACCGCCCGGCTGAATTATAGCGGTTATGCCTGCCTTTACACACTCTTCAACGCAATCGGGGAAAGGGAAAAATGCGTCGGACGCCATAACAGAGCCCTTAGCTTGCTCTCCTGCGTGAGCTATTGCCTGTTGCGCAGCCCAAATTCTGTTGGTCTGTCCCATGCCTATGCCCGTCGTTCTGCCCTGTTTACCAATTACAATGGCGTTGGATTTTGTATGTTTGACTACTTTCCAATTGAAAAGCAAAGCTTCAACTTCCTCTGCCGTAGGCGCGCGGTCTGTAACTACGCCAAGTCCGTAAACCGTTCTCTGCTTTCCGCCGGGCGTCGTTTCGGTGTGAGAAGACGCCTTTGTTTTAAATAAGTCCATATCTTCGTCGCGGATAAGGCTTTCATCGTACTGCTGAACAAGAAGTCCGCCGTACACCTTTTTCATATCGTAAGCCGAAGCCGCGCGCTTTGTTGAAATTTCGTCAATCTGCAAAAGTCTTATATTCTTTTTTTGTTCGAGAATTGCCAAAGCCTCCTTTGTATATGAGCGAGCCATTACAATCTCTATAAAAATCTTATTTATTTCGTTGGCTGTAGCCTCGTCCACAGTGCCGTTTATTGCAAGTATTCCGCCGAATACCGAAACGGGGTCGCTCTCGTAGGCACGCATATATGCCTCGTGTACGCTCGTTCCCGTGCCTACGCCGCAGGGATTTGCGTGTTTGCAGGCAACCACCGCAGGGGTCGAACCAAACTCCTTTAAAAGTTCCAATGCACCGTTGGCGTCGTTGATATTGTTGTAGGAAAGCTCTTTGCCCCAAAGCTGTTTTGCGCTTGAAAGCGAGCCTATACGCACAAACTGCTCTCTATAGAAAACAGCTTGCTGCTGAGGATTTTCTCCGTAGCGCATATCCTGCGCTTTTTCGTATGCAAACGTAACTTCGTCGGGAAATTGAATGCCGAGCTGCGAGGCAAGATAGTTTGATATAAGGCTGTCGTAAACCGCCGTGTGGGCAAAAACTTTGTATTGCAGATATTTTTTTGTTTCGAGAGTAACTCCGCCATGTTTTAACTCTGCCAAGACTCTGTCATAGTCCTTGGGGTCAACTATTACCGCGACGTCCTGATAGTTTTTAGCCGCCGCTCTTATCATCGTAGGTCCGCCTATGTCGATATTTTCGACGCACTCGGCAAAGTCCGCGCCCTTTTGCAGTGTCGCTTTGAAGGGATAGAGATTTACGCATACAACGTCGATAGTGTTTATATTTAGCTTTTCAAGCTGAGCCATGTGCTCGGGATTTGAACGCATTGCAAGAAGTCCTGCGTGAACGTTGGGGTGCAAGGTCTTAACTCTGCCGTCAAGACACTCGGGAAAGCCCGTAATGTCGGAAATACCTATTACGTTCAAACCTGCGTCCTTTAACGCCTTTGCGGTTCCGCCCGTAGATATAATTTCAAATCCGTTTTCACAAAGCCCCTTGCAGAACTCTACAACTCCTGCCTTGTCAGATACGCTGACAAGCGCGCGCTTCTTCATTTCCATACTTTCAAACCTCCGAAAATGTTTAATTTTTTATATAATAGTTACTTCTCTGCCGTTTTTGATTATTTTGCCCTCGCAAAGTTTTCTTACGCAATAGGGCAACAGCTCGTGCTCGACCGATAAAACCCGTTGTTGCAAGCTTTCGGCGGTGTCACCGCTTTTTACCTCTACCGCACGCTGAGCTATTATCGCTCCGCCGTCGGGAATTTCGTTTACGAAATGCACCGTGCAGCCCGTAACCTTTGCGCCGTATTCCAAAACCGCGCCGTGCACTTTAAGTCCGTAATACCCCGAACCGCAAAACGAGGGAATGAGCGAGGGATGAATATTTATAATTTTGTTTTCAAACGACTTTATAAAGCTGTCCGGAATGATTTTTAGCCAACCGGCAAGAACAATGTAATCGACCCTGTTGATATTGAGAAAATAGGTTAGCTGATTATACAGAGTTTCGAGGTCGGGATAATCGCTTTTTGCAAATACACCCGTAGATATGCCGTGCTTTTGCGCCCTTTCGATTGCGCCTATTCCCTGTTTTGAGGCAATAAGACAGCTTATTTCACAGAACTTGTTTTTTTCGTTGGCGTCGATTATCGACTGAAAATCAGTGCCCGAGCCCGACGCAAATACGGCTATTCTTTTCATTTGAGTTTGACACCCTGACCCTTTGTCGTAACGCCTAATATCACGCACTCTTCACCCGTCTTTTCAAGCTGTTTGATTGTGGCGTCCACGTCCTTTTTATCCACGCAAACCACCATACCTATACCCATATTGAAGGTATTGTAAATTTGGTTATCGGTAAGCGAAGCGCGTTTTTGCATTACGCGGAAAATTGCAGGAACTTCATATGATTTGGTGTTTATTTCACAGCCTATGCCGCTCGGGAAAATGCGCGGAATGTTCTCTATAAAGCCGCCGCCCGTAATGTGAGCTATACCCTTGACCTTAACGACCTTTATAAGCTCGAGAATGCTGTTTACATATATTTTCGTAGGGGTAAGCAATACGTCAATAGGGCATGCGCCGAGTTCTTCGTCAAACTTTTTCAAAGTTTCCAAGTCCTCTCCCCACAGTTTTCTGACAAGCGAATATCCGTTTGAATGTATGCCGCTCGACTTTATACCTATTAAAACGTCTCCCTTTTTAATGGTTTTGCCGTTAATTATCTTTTTCTTGTCGACTACGCCTACGGCAAATCCTGCGATATCATAGTCCCCGTCGGGATAGAAACCGGGCATTTCCGCCGTTTCTCCGCCTATTAAAGCCGCACCGGACTGACGACAGCCCCTTGCGACGCCCGAAACCACAGTAGCGACCTTTTCGGGGCTTAAAGCGCCCGTTGCAAAGTAGTCCAAAAAGAACAGAGGTTTTGCGCCCTGACAGACTATATCGTTGACGCACATTGCAACGGCATCAATGCCTATCGTATCGTGTTTACCCGACAATATGGCGTATTTAAGCTTGGTTCCGACGCCGTCCGTGCCTGCAACGAGAACGGGATTTTTAACGTCCTTAGGCATCTGAAAGAATCCGCCGAACGAGCCGATATCTCCCAAAACGCCCTCTGTATATGTAGACTTTACATGGTCTTTCATTAATTTGACCGCTTCGTAACCTCTCTCTACGTCAACGCCGCTGTCCTTGTAAGAAATTGACATAACTTTTCTCCTTGAAATTTTAATTGGGGTGGGAATATGCCTTGGTTTAAGGCGTTTCCTCACTATTCAAACTTTAATTTGTCCGTTTCGTAATCTTCAAGCGCATATGGATACTCTCCGTTGAAACAGCCGAGGCAAAAACCTGTTTTCGCGCCGCCGCAAGTCGCTAAGAGCTGGTCTACCGTGAGGTACTTTACGCTGTCCGCACCCAAACTTTCGCAAATTTGGTCTTCGTTTTTATATGCGCCTATAAGCTGCGAATAGGTCTGAAT
Organism: uncultured Christensenella sp.; assembly: GCA_910585685.1. Lineage (GTDB taxonomy): Bacteria > Bacillota > Clostridia > Christensenellales > Borkfalkiaceae > Coproplasma. The sequence goes on along the minus strand of CAJUEO010000001.1, from coordinate 285,526 downwards.
ATCTATTCCGAGATGACAGGGGTGCTTTATTATCGGAGAACAAATTCTGATATGCACCTCTTTGGCACCTGCGTTTCTGAGCATCTTTATTATCTTGCGCATTGTGGTTCCGCGCACAATAGAGTCGTCTATTAAGATTACTCTTTTACCCCTGACGTTTCCGCGCAGAGCGTTCATTTTAACGCTCAAACTGTTTTCGCGCTGTCTTTGGTCGGGTTGAATAAACGTTCTGCCGACATAGCGGTTGCGTGCCAGCGCCTCTACAAAGGGTATTCCGCTCTCCTCCGCATAACCGCGCGCGGCTACGTTTGCCGAGTCGGGTACGCCAGAAACAAGGTCGGCTTCGACGGGATAATTTTTAGCGAGCAATTTGCCTGCCTCTTTTCTCGACTCATACACGCTGTAACCGTCGAGCACAGAGTCGTGACGGGCAAAATAGACGTACTCGAAAATACACATTCTGCTGCACTCGGGCACGCCGTCCATCATATACGAGTGTACGCCGTCGCTGTCTATGACGACTATTTCACCCGGCTTTACGTCGCGCAGATAGTTTGCACCGACCGCGTCGAGCGCGCAAGTTTCGCTTGCGACTATTACGTCGTCGTCGACCGTGCCGAGGCAAAGCGGACGGATACCGAACGGGTCGCGCACGGCAATAAGCTTGTCGCATGTCATGATTACCAGCGCGTACGAACCCTTGAATTTGGCACAAGCGCGCTTAACACCCGTAAGTATATCTCCGTCGGAAAGGCTGTTGATGTATATTGCAATTACTTCGGAATCTATGGTAGTCTGAAAAACGGCATTCTGCGCGATGAGTTCGTCGCGCAGATTTTTAGTATTTATAAGATTGCCGTTATGAGCAACCGCCATTCTGCCGCACTTGCCCGTAAATACGACGGGCTGGGCGTTCAAAAGCTGGCTTGCGCCCGTGGTCGAATAGCGAACGTGACCTATTGCGATATCTCCCTCGGGCAAAGAGTCCAAATTGCCGTCGGCAAACACGTCGGAAACAAGTCCCATACCCTTGTGGTAAGAGATTTTATCGGCAAACGCAACCGCTATACCGCTTGACTCCTGTCCCCTGTGTTGCAGAGCGTAAAGCCCGTAATAGACGGTATGCGCAACGTTTCGGTTTTCCTGCGAATAGACGCCGAAAACGCCGCACTCTTCATTCATACTGTCAAAAGGCGCCTTTTTTGTTCTTAAATACATAATAACCCTTAATTTTAATTACTTATTGATTCTTTTGAAGATTTCCGCGTAGGCGTCCTCTACTCCGCCCAAATCCCTGCGGAATCTGTCCTTATCAAGACTGACGTGCTTGGTGGTATCCCAACTGCCTGCTTCCCAGAAGCGGCATGTATCGGGGGAAATTTCGTCCGCAAGCACAATTTCACCGTGGAATCTGCCGAACTCGAGCTTGAAGTCGATTAAATCGATATTTAGCTCCTTGAAGAAAGCTATCATATTTTCGTTTACGGCAAAAGCCATATTTTTAATTGTTTCGATTTCCTGCGAGGTGGCAAGGTTGAGAGCAAGCGCGTGATAGTCGTTGATTAAAGGGTCGCCGAGGTCGTCGTTCTTATACGAAAACTCAATTGTGGGAGCAGAAAATTTTGTACCCTCCGCCACGCCGTATCTCTTTGAAAAGCTGCCTGCGGCAACGTTTCTTATAATTACTTCCAAAGGAACTATTTCAACCTTTTTTACAACGGTATTTCTGTCGTCGATTTCTTCGACAAAATGCGTGGGAATACCCTTCTTTTCAAGCATTGCCATCATAAGATTGCTCATTTTGTTGTTGATTACGCCTTTGCCGACAATAGTACCCTTTTTAAGCCCGTTAAATGCGGTTGCGTCGTCCTTATAAGACACAATTACATAGTCGGGATTTTCGGTTGCGTAAACCTTTTTTGCCTTGCCTTCATAAAGCTGTTCCTTTTTATCCATTTTTTTAAACTCCTCAAAAAAATATTTAGTCCTTTTAGGGCATCATTTGTTTAAAATAATTGAAATAACCGCAAGGTGCTACTTACGGTTATAATAAGACTACGTCAGATTTGCTCTAACTCGATTTGCAGAGCACTGTCGTCGCTATTGATTTTTTCGCGCATTTTAAGCTTGTACGCCAAAAGTTTTTCATCTATTTCATGGTATTTTACGCCCAGAATCTGCAGTGCGAGCAGCCCTGCGTTTTCACCGGCGTTGACGCCGACGGTAGCAACGGGTATGCCGGAGGGCATTTGCACTATAGACAGAAGGCTGTCCAAACCGCCCATCATATCCGTCTTTACAGGCAACCCTATTACGGGCAGAGTAGTATTAGCCGCAATAACTCCGCCAAGGTGTGCGGCTTTGCCGGCTGCGCAGATTATAACCTCCGTGCCGTTCTTTTTCGCGTTGATTGAAAACTCGTGCGCCTCTTCGGGTGTGCGATGAGCGGAAATAACCCTTGTTTCGACCTCTACGCCGAAGCTTTTAATGACGCTGACGGCAGGTTTAACTACGCTGAAATCAGATTTACTGCCCATTAAAATCGATATCTTAGGCATTTTTCTCTCCGTATGTAATAGTTATTTTTTACCCATAATGTAAATATGGTGTTGTTGTATATTATAATTACCGTGTATATTGCCGCCGTAAATTTTTACGCCGTCATGCTTGTAAAGGCGCAGCGCGACGAATACGGTGATACCGGTGAAAAGCCTACGGGGGACGGCAAACTTATACTTTGCGCTATGCTCGGCGGCGCGGTTGCCGTATATGTATGTATGTTTCTTATGCGATACAGGCTGAAAAATATGCTGTTTATGATACTAATGCCCGTAATAGGCGTTTTAAACGTGTATTTCTTTTTCCTCGCTTACCGCTCGGGACTCAGCATATTTGTTATAAACGCCGCCGCTTTCGGACGCTTGCCCGTAGCTATACCATATTTATAAAGTTTAATTTAATTATAACACAACATATTGATAAAGCAAAGTGTTTGAAAAGAATTTTCAAAAAATTTGTAAGTAAAAATTTAGCATTTTTTTGCTTCAAATACTTGACAAATTTATTTAACGCAAAATCTCCGCCGTATCGGCGGAGATTTTGCGTTTTTAGTTATTTTTTATCGTGTTTGCAGTTGGAACCGCAACCGTTGCAAGCCGAGCAGTCACAGCCGCAACAGCCCCCTTTCCCCTTGATTTTTTTGTAAATCAAATACCCTGAAATTACTAAAACGGCAACGGATACCAAAACAATGACCGCAATATCTATTGGATTCATTTCTTTTTCTCCTTATTTTTTAAAACTATTACTACAGAAACTGCTACAACCGCCGCAAGCCATATAAACACCGTCCACCACCAGCTGCCCACAGTATAGACCGCCGCACCGACGACGTAGCTTGCAACTAACCAAAAAAGCAACGTCCATTTGAATTTACCCTTTTGTAATTCCGATTTTGCAGTAGCGCAAGCTGCAAAACATGGAATAGTTGTCATATTGAACGCAATAAACGCTATTAAAGCCGCAATAAACTGTTGTTGAGGCACTTGAGAACTTTGAGTTATTACATCTATAAGCCCGACAAGCTCCTGCACCCCGTCTTGAGTACCCGAGCCGGCATATGCGCTTATACAAATTGCAAGCGTAGTAAAAGTTGCAATTACGTTTTCCTTTGCAACAAGCCCTGTAATTACAGCCACGGCAAACACCCAGCCGAACTCCCCAAGCTGCGAACCGAACCCGAGCGGAGTAAACAGCGGCTGTAAAAGCATTCCGAGTGAAGCCAAAATTGAATTTTGCATTTCTTCGTCGGAAAGATAATTCCAATTCCAGCTGAGGTGTGAAAGCAGCCAAATTATTACCGTCGAGGCAAAAATTATCGTAAACGCCTTTTTGATAAAATGCTTGGTCTTATCCCAAAGATGCAGCATAAGGTTTTTGAAACCCGGCATACGGTACGTCGGCAACTCCATTATAAAGGGCGGCGTATCCCCTTTTAGGCTTGTGTTTCTCATTAATAATACGCAGACAATAGCCGCCGCTATACCTAAAATATACATACCAAAAGTAATTACGTCGGCATTACCTACGCCAAACGCCGCAACTATTCCGCCTGCAACCGCCGTGAGTATCGGAAGTTTCGCGCCGCAAGAGAAGAAAGGTATTACGCGAATTGTTGCCGTGCGTTCCTTATCGTCTGCAAGCGTTCGGGTGTTTACGGTTGCGGGTACGGAACAGCCAAAGCCCATAATCATTGGCATAAATGCCCTACCTGATAGTCCGAAGCGACGAAAAATTCTGTCCAAAACAAACGCAATGCGAGCCATATAGCCCGTATCTTCCAAAATCGAAAAGAACAGAAACAGCACTAAAATTTGCGGCAGAAATCCAAGCACGGCAAATATGCCGCCCAATATGCCGTCTCCGACAAGCCCCACAGTCCACTCCGCCGCACCGGCGTTTTGCATAAGAGTTACCACTCCGCTCGAAATATGGTCCAAAAATAAATTTAAAAAATTTGTAAGCATTACGCCAGGAGAGTAAACTGTGCCGTCATAGAATACAGCAAGTATTTCAACTCCGAAATTGTTGTATACTGTTTCCCCGTCCTCTTCAACGGCAAGTCCGCACTCGACAAGAGAGGGCATCCAGGCGGTACTATCCCCAAAGCCGTTTAAAAACAGTAAATTTTCAGAGAAAGTCAAGTGAAATATTGCAAAAAGCACCAACAAAAATATGGGAATTGCCCATATCCTATGCGTCAACACCTTGTCGATTTTGTCCGATTTGGTTAAAGTTTGCCCGTTTCCTTTGCTCTTCGCAACGGCAAGATTTTCAGATATGTAAGAATACCTCGCGTCGGCTATTGCCGCCTCTAAGTCGACGTTGCCGAAACTTTCGACAATTTCCGCCGCGCCGCTTTTTTTAAGCTCTATTTCGTCATTTTCAAGCAATTTTACGGCATGAAACAACGGAGATGAATTGTTTTCGCGTCTGTAAAAGTCTACGGCTTTATCCAGATGTTCATCCATTGAACCCTTCAATATTGTAGTTCCGACGCGCTTGTTTTGCATCGAATCCGCCCTGTCCATAAGTTGCTTTAATCCACTGCCCTTTAAAGCCGAAATTGCAACTACGGGTACGCCAAGCTGTTTTTCAAGTTTGGATAAATTTATCTTGTCGCCCGACTTTTCCACTTCATCCATCATATTTAACGCAATTATTACGGGAATATCAATTTCTAAAATTTGCGTGGTAAGATACAAATTACGTTCCAAATTGGTGGCGTCGACTATGTTTACTATTGCGTCCGGTTCGTCGCTTAAAATAAAATTGCGCGCAATTAACTCTTCCGGCGTATATGGAGAAAGTGAATAAATACCGGGTAAGTCTACAATTTTTATCTTTTTACCGCCGTCTTTATACACGCCTTCGCGCTTGTCTACCGTTACGCCCGGCCAATTACCTACATGCGCAGTCGAGCCTGTTAAGGCGTTGAAAAGAGTAGTTTTTCCGCAATTAGGATTTCCTATCAAAGCAAAAGTTTTCATAAAACTTCCACCTCCACGCAGGCTGCTTCGCTTTTGCGTAACGTCAGCTCATAACCTCGAACGGTAATTTCAACGGGATCACCAAGCGGCGCTTTTTTGCGTAGTATAAGGCTCGCACCCGGTGTAACCCCCATATCTAAAAGCCTGCGTCTTACCCTGCCTTCCCCGAAAACTTTAATAATTTTTCCGCTTTCGCCGACAGTAAATTCACTTAACATTTTTGTCATTTCTTTCTCCTTTTTTAAACTTAACTATGGTTTATTTTTTAAATATGTTTTTAGGTTCGGTAAACCGAACCTTCAAGAAACCAAAATTTTTCCGGCAAGCGCTTTGTCAAGGCAAAGCCTGCCGTTCAAAACTTTGACTATTACGCTTCCGCCCGACGAGGATAACAATGTAATTTTTCCGCCGACCGTTATACCCAACTCGTTTAAATGTCTTTTTATTTTATCTTCCGCAGATACGCGCCTTATTTTTAGTTCTCTATTTGTAGGCGCAAATGCTATAGGCATATATTCATCCTCCAAAATTATTAACCTTGGTTTATATTATATACCGAAAAACAAATAAAGTCAACAAAAAATTAACCATAATTTAGTTTTTTGGAAAATTTTTTATTGCATTGATACGATACAAAAATTATCGTCGCCACATTGCTTTTAAAGCGCCCGAGCTGCTAATATAAAAGCCTGACCGTTTGGAAGTTTATACACCACGTCTTGCCCGTCAAAACGCATTTCCCCCTCAAAATAATCCTCTATAAACGGCTTTATTTCCGAAATCAAATCGCTTGCGGAAACATATGCTTCAGCCTTTAAAATACTGTCAAAAGTTGTTTCGTGATTCATCATTCGTTCTCCTTCTGTTTTAACTTATGCACATTTGAGCATATTTATATTATACCCCAAAGTCTGAACACACAGCAACAAAAACTGTTCAGAATATGGGATAATTTTTTGTCGAAGGAACTCTTTTTTATGAATAATTTGTCGAAACTTCCCATACGCCTTAAAGAACTTATGCAAGAGAAAGAAATTAACGCAGCTAAACTTGCAAAAGATTTAAAAATAGAGCAATCTGTTATCAGCAAATTTTTAAAAGGGCAAAGGCTGCCGTCGCTTGCAACTTTGGTAAAGCTGGCGGATTATTTTAATTGCACTACCGATTATTTGTTGGGCGAAACGGACATTTTGGACGACCGCGCTTTTAAGCAACGTCCTCCTTTTGAAGAACAGTTAAGTTTTTTGCTTAAATACTTCAATAAGACAAAGTACAGACTCAAGTTTGACGCCGAAGTTGCAGAAGATACCATCAATAATTGGCATAAGGGTAAATACGAGCCGAATATCGAAAATCTTTTGAGGTTGAAAAAAGCGTTTGACTGTTCTTTGGATTTTATCATCGGAAGAGAAATTTAAAAGCTCGCGTCTTAAAGACGCGAGCTTTTAAATTTCAGACGGGACAAGCGGAAAGTCAACCCAGAAAGTCGAACCCTTTCCGACTTCGCTTTCAACGCCGAAATCGAAATTATGATTTTCCAAAATTGCCTTTACTATGCTAAGTCCAAGCCCCGTACCCTTGACGGGGCGGTTGTGATTTTCCTTTACACGATAATATCTGTTCCAAATTTCGGCTATTTTATCCTTTTCTATACCCTTGCCCGTATCCCTAACAGAAAATTTGACGCGCTTGCCGTCCATACTCGATTTTAAACTTATATATACCGTTTTATCGGCGCCCGTATAATTGGCGGCGTTACCCAAAAGATTATACAGCACCTGATTTATCTTTTCTTCATCGGCGCGAGTGTATAAATCCGGGTCGATATCTATCATAAAGTTATAGCCCTGACTTTCCTGCAAATAGCCGAATTTATTTACAATTCCGTACACTAATTCTGTCAAATTAAATACTTTTAAGTTGAATTCTGCTATATTTGCCTGTAATTTGGAAACGCTTAAAACGTCGTTTACAAGCCCTGTAAGCCTGTCTGCCTCGTCGATAATTACCTGCAAGTGCTTTTCGCGTTTATCCCTGTCATCCCCCGAAATTTCTTTAATCATCGAGGCGTAAGCCTTTATCATTGTCAAGGGAGTTTTTAAATCGTGCGTGACGTTTGCAAGAATTTCGCGCTGAAAATCTTCGCTCTTTTTTACCTCGTCGCGAACATAATTCAAAGTATCGGACAGAGCTGCAAGCTCTTTATAGTCGACGTTGACAAATTCCACGTCGTAGCTGCCGTTTGCAAATTTTACCGCCGTATCAGACAGAGTTTGCACACCCTCGGTAATGTTTTTAGAAAAGATATAGGATATTAAAAAGGCAAGTAAAAATATGCTGACGCCTATTATAAGCAGATATAACTGCAGCGTACCTACCGTGCGAGTGACTATCGTTACCGAGTATTTTGCAAGTATATAAAACGGCTGTAATCCGTCGTCAACCTTTAAAGCGCAGCTTACTTTATTGCCCGTTCTGTAAGTCAAAGAATAGCCGTCCTTTTCGTCGCCTATCCTGTTCATTACCTCCTTATAAACGTCAGGTGTCCCCTTGTAATCGCGAGGAAAAAACACACGTCCGTCGCCGGCAATAAGATATACGTTTACGCCGTCCTGCCGCGCCTCTATAAGTCCGTCCTCGAATTTTACGGGATTGAACTTTAAAAGCCGCCCCATATCGAAGCATACCGCTTCTACCTTGCCGCGCGCCTCGTTTTCGAGATTTATCGCAACGGTAACATAGAAAACAAGCTCGACAAGCAGTATAAGCAAAAATGCGAGCATACAGAAATATCCCCACATTGCGCGGCTTACGCTCTTTAATTTTTTTAGCTTTTTAGGCTTTGCGTTGCCACCGTCATACCTCAAACTTATACCCCAGACCGCGCAAGGTTACTATAAATTTTCTGTACTGTTTCAGGTTGGAACGCAGCATCTTTATATGTGTGTCTACCGTTCTGTCGTCTCCGTAAAAGTCAAAGCCCCACACGTCCATAAGCAATTTTTCGCGCGTGAGAGCAATGCCCTTATTCTTTACGAAATAGAATAAAATTTCGTACTCCTTGGGTGTAAGTTCGGCTTTTTCCCCGTCGACAAACACGTTTCTGCCCGCCATATCTATAGTAAGCCCCTCAAACGTTACAACGTCGCTTGAAACGTCCTGAGCACCGCGCTTCAACACTGCGTGTATGCGCGCCATAACCTCTTTTGGCGAGAACGGTTTTGTAACATAGTCGTCCACACCTATCTCAAACCCAAAGAGTTTATCGTACTCCTCTCCGCGCGCAGACAGCATAATCACGGGAATATTTTTAAACTTTTTAATTTCTTTTACCGCAGAAAATCCGTCCAACTTAGGCATCATTACGTCCATAAGAATTATGTCAAAGTCATTTTCACGGCACAGCTTTACCGCCTGCATACCGTCCTCCGCCTCGTACGCGGTTCCGCCCTCGAACTCGACGTATTCCTTCAACACTCCTCTTATCATCTCTTCATCGTCAACTATAAGTACTTTCATAACAGCCTCCATATTAATTGTAAACCGCCTTAATTAAATTCAACTAATATTATAATGAAATATTTGTGAAATTTCAAAATTTATCCGTATCTTCCACTTTTTAGTATTTTACCATAAAAAAATTTTTTAGTCAATATGCAAAAAAGTCTTGACAAAGCCCTTATTCAGTGATATTATAATAAAGCAAACATTTGTTTGTTTACCGCTATCGGGTTAAAGGCGGTAAAAGGGAAATACTATGTTGGACGCAAATAAACTTGAAATTTTGACAGAAAGCGCAAAATATGACGTGTCCTGCTCTTCCTCCGGCTCTAATCGGGTAAACAGGGGCGGCGGATTGGGCAACGGTTCCGTCGGGGGATTATGCCACTCCTTTACCCCCGACGGAAGGTGTATTTCTTTGCTTAAAATTTTGATGAGCAACGAGTGCGTATACGACTGCGAGTACTGCCCAAACAGAAAAAGCGCAGACGTACCGAGAGCGAGAGTTACACCCGACGAAATTTGCGAGCTTGTAATCAACTTTTACAGAAGAAATTATATCGAGGGGCTTTTTCTATCTTCCGCAGTGTTCGAAAACCCAAACAGGACTATGGAGCTTTTGTGCGAAACCGTAATTAAGCTTAGAAAAGTATATAATTTTAACGGCTATATTCACTTGAAGGGCATTCCTCACGCCGACGAAACGCTTGTATTTAAGGCGGCGCGGCTTGTGGACAGAATGAGCTATAACATAGAACTGCCAAGCGAAAAATCGCTTAAAATGCTTGCGCCGCAAAAGACAAAACAGAGCCTATTGCTGCCCATGAAGAATTTGCGCGACGCAATTACCTATGACAAGGAAAACAAGGTGCGGCAAAACAGAGTTTTACCTGCCGGTCAGACTACGCAGATGATTATAGGCGCATCACCCGAAACGGACGGACAAATTTTGCAGCTTACCGAGTCGCTATACCGAAATATGGGACTGAAAAGGGTCTACTACTCCTCATACATTCCCGTCGTGCAAAGCAACAAGCTTCCTGCCGTAGGCGCAGGACTGTTGAGGGAACATAGGCTGTATCAAGCCGATTGGCTTATAAGATATTACGGCTTCGACGTTGCGGAAATAGTCGGAGAAGGTGAAAACTTATCCTACGAATACGACCCGAAATGCGCCTGGGCACTGAGAAATATGCACCTCTTCCCCGTTGAAGTAAATACCGCGCCGCTTGCAACCCTGTTGCGAGTGCCGGGCATAGGCGCAAAGAGCGCATACAAAATTATAGAGGCACGAAAATTTTCAAAGCTTGATTTTGACAACCTTGCAAAAATGCGCATAGTGTTGAAGCGAGCAAAGCATTTTATAACCTGCGGAGGCAAGTTTTACGGCTCGGAAAGCTTGTCGCAGGTTCAGACCGCACTGCTTTTGGACGGAAAAAACGAAGTAACCGAGCAGCTTAGTATGTTTTCGAACTCGGCTGTCGCGCTGTCGGCACTGACGGGGGAAGTATAGAGCGCTTTTAAATACACAAAATATCCGAGATGAAAATTTTTATTTGTGACGGAACGTGCGATAGTTTCTTTTCGGCGGTTTTCGACGCGTATTTTCAAACCGATTGTATAATTACGTCCGACAGCGAAGTTCAGCTTGCGCTCGACAGCCAAATTGTGAAAGTTGAAACCGACCTCGAAAAGAGCCGACGCATACAGCGCGGTATTCAAAGGTACGACGTTGAGGGCGTGCCCGACGTTGTAAGCGTGCTAAGGAGCTGCGACGGACTTAAAGAACAGATTGCGTTCGAGTATATAAAACTTGTTTTCGAGCGCAAGGCGGCGATTAAAAAGGCGTACAACCTGCCGCAGGTAATTGAATTTAACGATATTTTATATAAAGTTACGGGAGAAACGCACCGTATGAAGGGATTTTTACGGTTTATGGAAAGTTCGAGCGGCGCACTTTACGCCCCTTACTCCCCCGACAACGACATTACAGACTTGCTTATGCCGCACTTTGCAGAAAGATTTGCAAGCGAAAAATTTGTCATTCACGATTTAAAGCGGAAGCTTGCGGGCATGTACGACGGGCACAGTTGGGTTATTGCGCACGTCGGGGAAGCCGAAGTATATCTTTCGGAATACGAAAAGACGTTTGAAACGCTTTGGAAATGCTATTACAACGCCGTAAATATCAAATCGCGACCGCACGAGAAACAGATGAAGGGCTATATGCCCGTACGGTACTGGAAATTTTTGCCTGAAAAAAATTAACCGCGCGAAATTAAAATCGTGCGGTTTTTATCATTTTTCATACTCGACAAGCTCGTCAAGCGATACGTCAAATATCTCCGCTAAGACGCAGAGCGTATAAATATCGGGGGTACTGTACCCCGTTTCGTAATTTGACACGAGGCTTTTTTTACCGTTCAGCTTTTGGGCAAGTTCGTCCTGAGTCATACCTAATTGTTTGCGATAGAATTTGATATTTTCAGCGATTTTTGTCTTCATTATACCTATCAAATGTACAAATTGAATGTATAATATACGCGAAAGTTCAAAACTTTTGTACACGCAAAAATATAAATTAAAAAATAATTGAAATACGCTGCGCACCCCACTACGCAGCGTATTGTTTTGATTGTCTGTTTTGTTTACACCTTAACTTTTTTAGCTAATTTTTTAAAGAACTCCGAAAGGTAGTTATTTTCGAAATTTTCTATCGCACCGCTGTCGGCTGCGTTTGTAAGTTCGGGGTCGATGGGTAACTTTGCGACGTTGGGAATTCCGTATTCCAGAGCGAGTGCGTCGACCTTGCTGTCACCGAAAACGCTTATGTGTCTGCCGCAGTCGGGACACTTGATATAGCTCATATTTTCAACTATTCCGAGTATGGGTACGTTCATCATATTTGCCATATTTACAGCTTTCTGAACTATCATACCCACTAAATCCTGCGGCGTTGTCACTACAACCACGCCGTCTATGGGAATGCTCTGAAATACCGTAAGCGGCACGTCACCCGTGCCGGGGGGCATATCTATAAACATTATGTCCACGCCCGTCCATATTACGTCCGTCCAGAATTGCAGAACCGTACCCGAAATCAGCGAGCCGCGCCAAACAACCGGCTCGTTTTCGTTTTCCAAAAGCACGTTCATCGACATAATTTGTACTCCGCCTTCGGTTACTACGGGCAAAATGCCATTTTCAGACCCGACGGCGTGTTCGTGCGCGCCAAACATTCGGGGAATTGACGGGCCCGTAATATCGGCGTCCATAACCGCGGTTACTTTGCCGTTGTTTTGAGCGGCGGCGGCAAGCAGGGCGCAAGTCATCGACTTACCCACTCCGCCCTTACCGCTGACTACGGCAATAACTTTTTTTATATCGCTCATTGCGTGTGGCTTTTTTATCAAACTTTTGGGCTTGCGCGAAGAACAGTTCTCGCCGCAAGAGGAACAATCGTGCGAACAATTTTCCGACATATATTTCTCCTTTTCTTAAATTATAGTTTAAATTATCGACTTTAAATTGTCAAGCTATTACCAATTAAAGTTAAAAATATGGTTTTTGGGTAAAATAGCTTGCAAATTTTTGCGCTAAATGCTACAATAATTTAGCTGTGCTAAGTGGGGAGTTTGCGGTGCCCTGAACCTGCAATCCGCAATAGCAGGACTGAATGTCTTTCCCGACGAAGCATGTGGAAGGCTGCGCCTTATAAGGGGTGTTGATTTCAAGGTCTTATGCAACCGACAACTGCGAACCGTGTCAGGACAGGGATGTAGCAGCACTAAACAGCCCGTTCGGTGTGCCATAAGGTTGCTTTGGCGGAGCTACCTGTAAGGTTTACGCTTCGGCTTGTTTCGGCAAAAAAGACTGCACAGTTTATTAGAAAATTACCTCTCGCAATTATTTGCGAGAGGCTTTTTCTTACTTTTTAAACATTATTCTTTCGCTCTTGAACATAAACGCAAGCAACACCACAAAGCCTGCGGCAATCACAAGGTTGGAAATTATCGACAGCCATATGCCGAGCAGCGACGAGCTGAACGACATTATCGAAGCCATAGCTATTCCGCTGCCTACAAGGGGTATAAGATAATAGCCGACGGCAGGGTTCGAGCCGAGAAGCATAGTTCCCATACCCAGCAAAATTACAACAATCATAAGAGGACTTATGAACGCCGCCGCTTCTTTTACGCTTTTTGCAAGGGCAGATATTACCGAGAAAGCCGAAATCAGCGCAAGCACAACCGATATTACTATTGCCAAAATCAAGAAGTAGTCCCCAACGTTATACATAATTGCGGTTTCGGCGTTTATCATTCCCTGCATTAAATTCGGCAACGCAAAGATTACGCCGAGGAAGCTCGAAATGCCGCTGAGCAGAGCAAAACAGCTTAAGCTTATAATTTTACCAAGCGCTATTTCACTGCGCTTTACGGGCGTTATAAGCATGGTTGCCATAGTTCCGCGCTCTTTCTCCCCTGCTATCGATTCAGGAGCAACCGACATACAAGCCGAGGCAAGCAGCGCAAACATAAGCATGGGCACCATTGTTGACAAAATCTGAGAAGAAACGTCGCTTGTTTTAGCCAAATCAAATTTTTCGAGCGCGTTATTTATTGTGAATGCCGACGTATTTATTCTGTTTAAAAACGCCATAGCAAGCGAATAGGCTGTAAATGAATTTGTCGAAGCAGAGTTATAGTACATCTTTACGTCGGGTGTGGGCGTCGAGCCTATTGACGTAGTAAAGTTCTGAGGAAACACGATGTAAATATCCAGCTCGGAATCAGTAATAAGCTGTTTTGCTTCCTCTTCGGAAATATCTTCAGTTTGAAGGCTGAACGCCTCTTCCATTACCGCCGAAAGGCTGTCCGGCATATTTATGACGTACGCGGTGGGCTTATAGTCCTTGTCGGTTTCCGTCATATTCCCCACTATACCGCCCATAAGAGAGTAAATTGCATATATAAGTATGCCAGGCAAAAATATCGTAATAATCATGCGCTTATCTGTAAAAAAGCGCTTAAATTCTTTTTGTACTATCGTAAATAAACTTTTCATACTCTGTCCTCTCCCATTACGCTCGCATACAGGTCAAAAAATACCTGCTCGATATTCTTTTCAACGGTAAGGTTTGCAAGGGTATCAAGCGCGACAAGCCTGCCGTCAATGATTACGCCCACCCTGTCGCACAGCTTTTCGACAAGGCTGAAAATATGCGTCGAAAGTATAATAGTCTTGCCCTGATTGCGCAATTCCTGCAAAAAGTCGGTCACTACCTTTGCCGTCAGAACGTCGAGTCCGTTGGTAGGCTCGTCGAAAATTAAAAGCTCGGGGTCGTGAACTATCGATATTACGAGCGATATTTTTTGCTTCATACCCGTCGAAAGGTTGGCAATTTTTACTTCGGCAAACTTATCGATACCGAATTTTTCGAATAAGTCCTTTTTGCGAGCGTCGCGTATTGCAGGTTCGACGCCGTACAAATCACTGAAAAAGTCGTAAATGTAATTGGGCGTAAAAAAGTCCTCTAATTTGAGTTCGCTGGTCAAAAAACCTATCTTTTTTCTAACCTCTCCGTCCTCGGTAACGATATTTTTACCGTCGACAACCGCATTGCCCGAGTCGGGCTTTATTAGTGTCGCAAGCATACGGAGAGTTGTGGTTTTGCCTGCGCCGTTGGGACCCAGAAGCCCGAAAATTTCACCTTTATACGCTGTAAAACTCAACTTATCCACGGCAACTTTTAAAGACTTATCCGTCTTTTCGATACGTTGCTGCTTGCGCGAAAGTTTAAAAGTCTTTGTCAGATTGTCAACGACCAAAATTTCTTGCATAGTATTCTCCTATTCATTTTCTAAATTAATTATATAATAAAAATCGGCGTAAATAAAGTAAAATTTACCTATGTTTTTACAAACTTCCTGTAAAATTTACAAGAAAAAAGACGGGTTTAAACCCGTCTTTTATTATACGTTAAAATAGGTAAAATGCAATACAAGACAAGTTACAGAAAGTAAGACGAGATATAAGCTAAACCACTTGTAATTTGCCTTTTTTATTACTTTAAGCATCACCTTTATTGCAAACAGTCCGGCTATTGCCGAAACTATAAAGCCGAGCGCCACGCTCCAACCGAGGGTTGCGCCGCCGTCTATAAAGCTTTGCTGAATTTCCCCGTCTTTGAGTCCCATTACAAGCTCGACTAAAAAACTGCCGAGTATGACGGGTATGCTCATTATGAACGAGAATTTAGCAACGTCCTCGCTTCTGCAACCTGCAAGCGTGCCTGCACAGATTGTGGAGCCGCTTCTCGATATTCCCGGAAGCACGGCAAGAGCCTGAGCAAGCCCCATTGGAATTACCGTTTTGAAACAGAGCGGCAAAGTGTTTTGCCTGCGCTTTACCACCATTTCGGTAACAAAAAGCACCGTTGCGGTAATGAGGAAAAATACACAAAGTATTATTCCCATGTACTGCGGACTTAGCAAAACCGCGTCTAAATCAAATAACTTGAACAGTATTCCTGCCAAGCCGGCAGGAATTGTTGCAAGAACTAAAAATCCGAGCGTGTGAAAAGGTTTTTTGAACAGGTCGAGAATATCGCGCCAGAATATGACGCAGACTGCGACAAGCGTGCCAAGGTGCAGAATTATAGTGAAAAACAGAGCTATGTCGCTTTCGCTTATTCCGAATATACCTTGAAAAAATGCTATGTGCCCCGACGATGATACGGGTAAAAATTCAGTCAATCCCTGCACTAAGCCGAGAATAACCGCCTGCCATATTTCCATAAAAGACCTTAATTGCCGCTGTTGTTATTGTTGTTTGTGTTGGTATTATCGTTTTTCAGGTCAAGTAAGTCTTGATATCTATTCTTATAGGTAGTTACAGTATCGTCTGTCTTGTATTCCGTGATAATTTGCGTTCTTCTTGTGGTTGAAATATCGGAAATGGTATTTTTCTTTATCATTTCATAGAACAAGTTTTCAAACGTGCCCTCTTTATCGATATTTTCAGCCCAATCAGGGGAATACTGATTGCCGCCCATGTTGTCGAACGTGTACGTTACATATATAAGGTGCCAGCCGTAGTCGCCCGCGCAAACCGCATACGAACCTGCGCCGTTATTTATAGCCTTGTGGGTTGCGTGCTCGAATTCTTTAATATAGCTGGTCTTTCCTGCCTCTACCGAATAGCCGAGATACTGCGAAAGGACGGAAGTATCGGTGGTATAAGCGTATTGAAGTTCGTTTACCGCACTGAGAACTTTATATTGATCGCTTTCGCTGTAAAGAACGTTTGCCCTGTTATAAGCCTCGTCCTCGGTAAAATTGACTTTACCTTCGGCATAAATAAAGTTTTCGTAATTAATTTTGTCTTTTCCGTTCTCTTTTGTGTAAAGGCTGTCGGCTGTAAGATTGTAGTAATTTGTGTTTGGAGTTATGGGGGATACAATGTTTTCGCCTGTAACAAAGTTTACATAATTCATAAACTCGTCAAGCATTTCGTCTATATCCAACTTTTCGGGAACGAGAACATAATCGTTTTCAGCCTTGAACACCTTGCCGTTGTAGGCGTATTTTCCGGCGTATTTTTCAAGAGTTTCGTATCTGTAAGTGTTTTCAAAGTTGTTTTCGAAGAAAAGCCAACCGCTGTCGCCGTAATAATCTTTGCCGGGTACGGCATTTTTCTTGTGGTAAGCGTATTCCTTTTCTCCGTTGAACCAAGCCGAACGTTGATCGGTAGTTTCAATATTGCGCAAAAGCGCGTTTCTTGCAATATAGTAATCCGCCTTGTAACCGCCGTCTGCCTTTTCATCTTTATAAACGGTCTGCATAGCGGTAAGCTGCGCGCTTTGAGAAGAATTGAAGGGCAACAAGATGTTGTAGACAAAGCCGTAAGTCCCCGTTTCTTCGGAATCGGGAGAATACAGTATAAACGAAGAATCAGACATATCGCCGAGAGCCGAAGCAAAGCTCGACTCGGTTGCATACTGCTCGGTCTGCAAATTGAGAATGTCGTTGTAGGTCGAGTCTATAAAGGAATAGTCGTCCTTTTTAATAAACTCTTCCTGCTCGGTTTCGTAAATTTCGTAATACTTATTTATAATACGCTGCTCGAGCTGGGACTTATATTCATCTTGAATATAGTTAAGCGAAAGAATATCCCTTAAATTTTCGTTCTTTTTATCGACGAGATCATAGGACGAAGAAGCGAGCGAGCTTATAAAGCTGTTATACGCCCTTATTCTTGTCGAGCGAGTAGAACCGTCGAGCACGTCTTTTTGATATGCGCCGCTCTGAGGAAGCAAATACCCCTCGTATCCCGTATAAACGTTGTAGTCGAGTTCTCCGTCTTTGTCAACGGGGAAGAAATTTTCCTTTTCGGTATCCACACCGCCGGGTGTGGTTCTTTTGTCGCTGCCCGTCGTGGACGAGTCTTCGTCAAGAATATTTTTTTCATACGAGTCAATCGCGTTGTTCAACGAAGAATACAGCGAATAAGTTGCAATTTTAACATCGTCGCTGTCCTTGCCGCCCAAAAGATACTCGTACTTTTCAACTTCGGTTTCTTTGCTCTCGTACTCTGAGATAACCTGCTGTGCAGTGAGATTTTCACTTTCAGCCTTTTCCTTCAAAAGATACATTGTCGCATACTGCGTGAGTACGCCGTTTTCAACAAGCCCGTTCATAAGCATGGTAAATACCTGCTCATAGGAAAGACCGCTTTGAATATACGAGTAGCCCGTATTTAAAAAGTATGCTACAAGCTCCCTCTTTATGACGGTAGAAGTACCTACGGTGTTCTTATACGCGTCAAGCTCCTTGTCCAAAGTTACGGCATTGGATACGTTGATTTCGGCTATTACCTGACTCATATCCGCCGCGGCGTTGGCGGAAACCAAGCCGCATCCGCCGAGTGTTGCAGAGAGAATTACCGTGCTTGCAATTACTCCGCTTATAAGTTTTTTCTTGCTCATATTGTCGCTCCGAAAAATTATATACAAGTATAAATTTTAAACCGCAATACGCGATTTTATAAAATACCAAATATTATTATATAGTATTTTAAAAGTTATGGCAAATCTTTTTTGTGAATTTTAGTTAAAACTTACGGCAAATTTTAAAAATTTTGTCATATCAAGCATCGTTTTTGTCGGAGTTTGCCGCGGTTCGAAGATTATAAGCGGCGCTTTTGCCATCGAAAGCTTGACTCTGCCTCTATATCTGTCGAGTGCGGCGCGCAGTCTTTCGTCGCTCAAGGAGTTTAGCGAGGGAAGCTCCAACGCCCCCTCCGTTCCGTCTACGCTTATCTTTTTGACGTTGAATTTCGACGCAAACGATTTTAATACTGCAATTATCAACAGATTTAAAACCTCGTCCGGCATTTCACCGTAATTGTCCTCGATTGACGCTATTACGCGTTTATAGTCTTCAACAGAGCGGATTTCCGCAATCTGCTTATAGCAATCCAGCCTGCCGGCGCTGCTCTCGATGTAAGCTTCGGGAATGTATGCCGTTGTCTTTATTTCAAGCTCGGTTGAAAGCTGTTTGTCACCCGTAAGCTCCTCTTTCAAAAGTTTTGAATACAGTTCGTAGCCGACCTTATCCATATGACCGTGCTGTTCGGCGCCTAGCACGTTGCCTGCTCCCCTTATTTCGAGGTCGCGCATTGCAATTTTAAAGCCCGATCCGAGTTCGGTAAAGCGCATAATTGCTTTTAGTCGCTCGGTGGCGTCGCTCGAAAGCACTTTCGAAGCTTTGAATGTAAAGTACGCCTGAGCAAGCCGCGCGCCTCTGCCCACTCTGCCGCGAAGCTGATATAGCTGAGATATACCCAGTCTGTCGGCGTCGATTACGATTATCGTGTTTGCGTTGGGCAAATCAATTCCGTTTTCTATTATCGTTGTGGTAACAAGTATATTTTTTTCTCCGCGGTAGAACGAGAACACCGCGTTTTCAAGCGTATCCCTGTCCATTCTGCCGTGAGCGTAACACACCCTGCCTTCGGGAATAATTTCCGCAATTCTGCCTGCAAAGGTCGAGATGCTCTCCACCCTGTTATAGAGAATAAAAACCTGACCGCCCCTTGAAATTTCGCGTATGCACGCGTCGCGGATAAGCGGCTCGCTCTCCTCTACGACGTAGGTCTGAACGGGAAGCCTCTTTAACGGCGGAGTATTTATAGTACTGATATCGCGTATGCCGGCAAGCGACATATGAAGGGTGCGCGGAATGGGCGTTGCCGTCATGGTCAGACAGTCGATATCTTTTTTGATGTGTTTTATTTTTTCCTTATGTTCGACGCCGAAACGTTGCTCTTCGTCGAGCACAAGCAGACCCAAATCGTAAAATTT
Source organism: uncultured Christensenella sp. (assembly GCA_910585685.1). Lineage (GTDB taxonomy): Bacteria > Bacillota > Clostridia > Christensenellales > Borkfalkiaceae > Coproplasma. The sequence goes on along the minus strand of CAJUEO010000001.1, from coordinate 266,110 downwards.
AACGTCGGACGAAAGCAGCCTGTGCGTACCTATTACAAGGTCTATATTACCTTCGGCAAGTTCCTTCAAAATTTTAGCCTGCTTTGCAGGAGTTTTAAAGCGGTTTAACGCCTCGACCCTAAGCCCGAACTCTTCAAACCGTTTTAACGCGGTATTGTAGTGCTGTTCGGAAAGCACGGTGCTGGGGCACATTATTGCCGCCTGTTTTCCGCCCAATACGCAAAGATAAACCGCACGAAGCGCAACTTCGGTTTTGCCGTATCCGACGTCACCGCAAAGCAACCTGTCCATTACCTTTTTCGAGCACATATCGGACTTGATTTCTTCTATTGAAGTAAGCTGGTCGGGAGTTTCTTCATACTCAAATGAATTTTCAAACTCCTCCATCATTGCCGCGTTTTCGGGAAAACAATAACCGCGCTGTGCCGAGCGCTCGGCATACAGCTCTTTTAAATCAAACGCCAGCTTGCGTATTGACTGTTTTACACGCTCTTTAATTCTCTCGAAGTCGGCGCCGCCTATCTTGGAAAGCTGGGGATTTGAGTCCCCGACGTATTTCGAGAGAATGTCCATCTGCTCGACGGGAATGTGCAGCACGTCTCCGCCCTTGTATTCAATAGACAGATATTCCTTTATGCCGTCGGTAGTTTCTATCTTTTGAGTGCCTATAATTCTGCCTATGCCGTGCTTTTCGTGTACGCAGAAATCTCCTATTTCGGGAGCGACAAACATATCTCCGCGGCGTTTGCGTATGCGTTTTGTCACCGACTTTGTGTAAAGGTCTCCGCTTCCTATTACCGCAAGCTTATTTTCGTGAAGTATAAAGCCGTGGGCAAGCTCTTCCGAACTTATTGCAACGCCGTGAAGCGCTTCGAGCCTGTCGGGCACGGGATATACGGGCAAGTACTCGTCGCTCAGTGCCTCGGAGAGTTTGTCGTGACGCTGAACGTTGCCCGTGAACGCAAGCACGCGATAGCCGTTTGAAAGCCAGCCTTTAACGTCAACCACAAACTGCTGCATTGCGTTGAGATATGACGGGGACGGAGTAGCTTTGAGGTTGAAAGTTTTGAGCGGTCTGAAAAACATAGTGCTCGAAACAAAGTTCTGTACCGCGAGGTTGCGGAAGTTTTTCAAGCCGTCGAAAAGTATTTTGGGTTGAATTAATTGATTTTGAGAGAACGAAAACGCTTCTCCACCCTTTTTAAGGTCGCTTACGCGCTCGCAATGCTCCCTGTACAAGCCTTCCGCTTTGTCGTATATATTCTTGCATTCGTCAAATATGACGAGAGTGTTTTTGTCGATTATCTCGAAAATATTGCGCGACGAGCTGAGAAGCGGCATTAAAAATGAAGCGCCCGTGAACGCCGTGCCGAGCGACATTTTTTCGGTAATGTCGTCCGCAATTGTCTTGGCGCGCTCGTATGACTGTGCGGTGTTAAACTTTTTTATTTCAGAGGACAGCACCTTTACTATGCTTGCGGCGTCGGTCGGATTACATGTGACGTCGGTTGCGGCGCACACGCAAATTTCGTCGGTTTCCTGCAATCGTTCTCCGCTGATTTCATCGTAAGGACGTATTCTTTCGACGGTATCTCCGAAAAAGTCGATGCGCACGGGATTTTCGCTGTTTACGGGGAAAATATCCAAAATATCGCCGCGAACGGCAAAACAGCCCCGTGTATCGACCGAATACTCGCGAGTGTAGCCCATTTTCACGAGTTTTTCGGGTATAGAAGCATAGTCCAGCTCGCAATCTTTTTTAAAAGATATTACTTCGACCCGTTCGGGAAATAACTGCATTACCGCTTCGATATCGGTTATTATTATATCCGTGCCGTGCGTAAGCTCGTATATTGCCGAAATTCTTTTAAACAGCGCGTCTTTGGACAGTGCGTCTTTATATAAAATTACCTCGTCCTTAGCAGGCAAAAGCGTGCATTTTCTGCCGGAGAGAGTTTTGACGCTTTCATACGCCTTTTGCGCAAATATAGGGTCGGAAGCGACATACAACACCTGTCCCTCGTACAGCGAGGCAATCAAATATTTATGCGCGTCGGAAAGACCAAATGCCGCCGTCGGCGTGCCGAGGCGGATTTCGTTTTGCAGAGCGAGATATTCGCCCCCTAAGTTTTTAAATGAAAAAAAGTTTTTAATCAAGTGATTTTACCCTTGATTTGTATTGTCAGGCATTAAACTCCGTCATTACGTTTGCAACGGTTTCACCTTTGGCAATTTTTATTGCCGCCTCCGCCGCCTTGCCGCAAGCCGAAATGAACAAGTCGTAATCCTCGCGCCTGACTTCGGAAAGAACGTAATTTATTATGGGTATGTTTACCGCGTTGTCGCGTATGCCTATTCTTATGCGAATAAAGTTTTGCGTGCCTATTTCAGCGATAACCGAACGCATGCCGTTGTGAGTGCCTGCGCTGCCCGAGGGGCGTATTCTTATACTGCCCTTGGGAATATCGTAGTCGTCGTACAAAACTATCAAATCAGAGGGCTCGCACTTGTACTTTGCAAGAAGCTGCTTTACCGCTCTGCCGCTCGCATTCATATAAGTTACGGGACGGGCTAAAATTACCTTTTCTCCGCCGACGTTGGCTTCGGCAACGAACGCCTCGCACTCCTTTTTTTTGAATTTAACGCCAAGCTTATCCGCCGCGTCACCGACCGCGATATAGCCCATGTTGTGAAAAGTTTTTAAATACTTTTCTTCGGGATTGCCTAAACCGACTATTATATACATATTTTCCTTTTAAAAGAGCCGCGGTTGCGGCTCTCGATAAATTTTAAATCAGTCGTAAATTTTCGACATTGACCTGTCCATATAAACGTTTTCTATTGCGGCGGCAAATATGGGCGCCGTAGAAATCATTTTAAATATGGGTAACATTTTTTCTTTGGGTATGTTTATTGTATCGAGCATTGCAAGCTCGGTTATGGGAGAAGCTGCAAGGCGTTCTATCGCGGGTCCAGACAGCACCCCGTGCGAGCAGCAGGCATAAATTTCCTTCGCGCCGGCCTCCTTTAAAGCCTTTGCGCCTTGGACAATAGTACCTGCGGTATCTATCATATCGTCGACCATAAGGCAATTTTTGCCTTCGACGTCACCGATTATGTTCATAACTTCCATTACGTTGGCTTTGGGACGGCGCTTGTCGATTATAGCCATTTTGGCGTCCATTTTAGCGGCAACCTTTCTTGCGCGCGCTACCGAGCCGATATCGGGGGAAACTACGACGAAGTTGTCGTCCACCTTGGGTTTGAAATAATTATAGAGTGTGGGGCCGCCCACAAGATTGTCAAGCGGAATATCGAAAAAGCCCTGAATCTGCATACAGTGCAAATCCATAGTGAGAACTCTGTCCGCGCCTGCGCTGGTTATAAGATTTGCAACAAGCTTTGCCGTTATAGGCTCGCGCGAACGTGCCTTTCTGTCCTGACGCGCATATCCGAAATAGGGAATGACGGCGGTAATTCTGCCGGCGCTTGCCCTCCTTGCCGCGTCAATCATAATCAGCAGTTCCATAAGATTTGTGTTTACGGGATAGCTTGTAGACTGAACGAGGAACACGTCCATACCGCGGATTGTTTCGTTGAAGCGAACGTAAATTTCACCGTCGGAGAAGTGTGTTACTTCCATTTCTCCGAGCGACGTATTTAACTTTGCGGCAATCTTTTCAGCAAGCGGTTTGTTGGAATTTCCCGAAAAAATCTTAATTTCGTTTCCGTGACTAATCATTTGGTATATCCTCCGAATTTTCGTTTGTGTAAGGAAATTTGCCTTCCCTCAATTTTATTGTATAATTATAATGCAACAATGTCAACCGTTTGAAATAACTCAATTGTCATTTTTACGTTTGGTGCGCTCGCGCATTTCCTTGAAAAAAGTTGACAAAATTTCTGCGCACTCCTTCTCCATTACTCCGCCCTCGACCTCTATGGTGTGATTTAACAGGTTGGATTTAGACAGCTCGTCCGTCATAGACCTGCCCTTTGCCTCGTACGCGCCGAAATAAACTTTTTTAATGCGCGCGTTGAGCATTGCGCCCATACACATAGGGCACGGCTCTAACGTGACGTAAAGCTCGCACTCGGGAATGCGCCAACTCTTTAATTTTTTGCAAGCTTTTTCAATTGCCTCTATTTCGGCGTGGGCGGTTGCAATCTGCTTATGCGTGCGCCTGTTGTGACCGCGAGCTATTACCTTGCCGTCGAGAACGACCACCGCGCCTATTGGAACCTCACCCTCTTCGAGAGCGCGCCGCGCGCACAAAAGCGCGGACTTCATAAATTTATCAGCCATATTTTTCCGTAAAATCTTTTAAAATTTTAAAACACTTTTTTAAATGTCCGAGCTTTTCTATCGGATGAGTCAATGTGTCCGAGCCGCACTCTATTGTGTACGCCGGAATTTTAAGTTTGGAAATGCACCAATCCTTATATCCGCCTGCGGAGCCGTAGACGCGCTCTATCTTGTAACCCGTCGACTGCGAAATTATTTCCGCGCCGCGATAGTCGCCCTTGCCGCCGTACTCCCAATATATTTCTTCACCTTTGGTATGAAAACTGAAAGTGACGAAAGGTCTTATTTTTAACGTAAAGTCGCGCAAGGCGCCCGTTTCGGATTCGGAAAAAGGAAAATCTCCGATACAGTTTTCTCCGCCGCGATAAGTAACGTTGCTTCTGCCGCTACCCCAATCGGCATCGAAATTACAGTTTAAATCGACCCCTCTGCCGTTTGCCTTCCACAGCGGAAACTCGCTTTGACTGATACCTGCGCCGTCGGGATTTAAAAGCGGAATTATCCAACCGCCGCCGCGGTGTAATTCAACGTCTATATGTTTGAGCGCAAGCCTTGCGGTTATCCACTCGCGCGCGTGAACGGCGTAGACGGCTATAAACTGCTTGCCGTACTCGTCCCCGACGTGAAAGGCGTAAATTTCTCTGCCGCGCGCAGAGTAGCCTATGATACACTTCCGCTTTGAATAGCTTTGGTAAAACTTTTTCACTTCGTCATAAATCACACTTTAAAATATGATTTGAAAAAAACAATTATACTACTTGTGATACTCGCTGCCGCTGTTAATCATAAACGCCCTGTAGACCTGCTCGCAGAGTATTACCCTCATAAGCTGGTGGGGGAACGTCATATCCGAAAAAGAAAGCATACAGGCGGCAATATGCTTGACTTTCGGGTGTAAACCGTATGAAGAACCTATAATAAAAGTTATTTCTTCACCTCGGTCGCAAAGCACTTTAATTTGACTTGCAAGCCCCTCGCTGCTTAGCTTTTTGCCCTCGATACAGAGCGCGAAAATATAGCCCTTCGAGGCACGGATTATAGCTTCAGCCTCGTCCTCCAAACTTTTACCTTCGGCAAGTTCTTTTATCTCCACTTTACAGAACCGGGAAAGCCGCTTGACGTACTCGGCAACCGCCTGTCTGTAAAATTCTTCTTTAATTTTGCCAACGCAAACTATATTTACTTTAATCATACAACAAAAAACGAAAGCACCCACATAAGGCCGAGAATAGCTATGCCGACTGACGCGTAAATAAAGAAATTTTTGACCTTTGTTCTGTCACCCTTTTTATAGGGTTTACGGTCGAAACCAAGCCATATTGCCGCCCCAATCAAACTTAACGCGGCAAGAACCTTAACCGTAACCATAGCTTCGAAAGGCATCATAAGCTCCCCTGCCTGGTCGAAAAGATTGCACGCCGCAAGCACGACAATGAGGGCGTTGTTTATAAAGTGCATAAGAACTGACGGCAAAATCGAACCCGAACGCAGCGCCAAAAACGCGAAGGCGCAGCCTGCAAGAAACTGGTAAACCGTCTGTTCGGGAGAGGCATGGAAAAGGGAAAAACAAAAGCCGACTATAAAGACCGTTCTTATGCTGCCGAGCTCCTCTTCACATGTGTTTAAAATTACTCCGCGGAATAGAAATTCTTCAAATACGGCAGGCATAACCGCCATTACCAACAGCGCAAGCACCATATATCCGCCCGTGAGCGTAGGGAAATATGACGAAGCCTCCTGCGGTTTATAGCCCATAAGCTTGAAAAACTCTAAAAACACCCCGTCCAAATCAGAGGCAAAAAATATCAAGCCGAATATCAACAGTACGGCAATGGCGTAATATTTGGGATTACACTTGAAGCGAAGCATTTTTTTGGGACTGACTTTTCTAACTTTAAGCGAAAATATGACTCCCAAAGTCATTGCGACGGGCGCGGCAAGATATCTGAGATAAGTGTAGGCGTCCGACCCCTCCGCTATTTGGCATAAACTGATAATAACTGCAACCACGGCGCTTATTATAAGCATTAAAACGGCGGACGCGCTAAAAGCCAAACCGCCCACTTCACAAAGTGGAGGGTTTACGCCGTTCATCTGTCCGTCGTTGAAATTTTGTGAATTTTTATCGTTTTTTACGTCAAATTCATGTTCCATAATTTAATTATAGCGCAAAATGCAATTTTAGTAAATTATTTAATTTACTTTTATTTAAAAATATTATAATATTTATGTATGCGAAAGATTAACACGGCTATTATAGAGGAAAAAATTTATAACCTTGCTTTGAGGTCGGGCGTAAACCTTACCCCCTCTTGCAAGGCGGCTTTGAAAGAAGCCTGCGAAAATGAGAGCGGCGCGGCTGAGTTTGCCCTTTCTACTCTTTTGGAAAACAGCCGCATAGCCGTAGAAGAAAAAATGCCCGTGTGTCAGGACACCGGGCTTGCCGTAGTTATACTTGAAATCGGGCAACAGGTATTTTTGGAAGGTAAACCGCTTGGACAAGCCGTAAACGAAGGCGTGCGCCGAGCTTACCGCGACGGATATTTCAGAAAATCGGTCTGCGACCCCATAACGCGAGAAAACACGGGTGACAACACCCCTGCCGTTTTACATACCGAAATCGTCGAGGGTGACAAAATTGCAATTACATTTTTACCAAAGGGTTTCGGCAGCGAAAATATGTCAAAAATGTATATGCTTAAACCCTCGCAAGGAGTTGACGGAATTGTCGAAGCAATAATCGAAACCGTCAGATGCGCCGGTTCAAGACCCTGCCCTCCCGTGTATGTGGGCGTGGGCATAGGCGGAAGCTTCGACTCTTGCGCGTACCTTGCAAAGAGGGCGTTGACCCGTGAAGTCGGCGTACATAACCCCCGTAAAGAAATTGCGGACATCGAAAGACGCGCGCTTGACGGCATTAACAAACTTGAAATCGGCTGTCAAGGGTTCGGAGGCAACACTACGGCTTTGGGCGTTAGCTGCGAATATGCGCCTACGCACATTGCAGGTTTGCCCGTTGCCGTAAATATTCAGTGCCACTGCGTGAGATGCGAAAAGGAGATAATATGAAAAAGCTTTGTCTGCCTTTGAGTAAAGAGGATATAAAAAACCTGAAAGCCGGGGACAGCGTCAGCCTTTCGGGAGTAATTCTGACAGCGCGCGACTGTGCGCACAAGCGCATTTTCGAACTGTTGAAAAAGGACGAAAGACTGCCGTTTGAAATTAAAGACGCGGTCATATACTACGCCGGTCCATGCCCCTCGAAGCCCGACGCCGCTTCGGGAAGTTGCGGCCCCACCACTTCGGCAAGAATGGAAGGGTTTGCCCCCACTCTTCTCGATTTGGGACTTGCCGCCATAATCGGTAAGGGAGAAATGAACGCCGAAGTACAGGCGGCTTTAAAGCGCAATACGGGCGTATATTTTGCTGCTATAGGCGGCGCAGGCGCACTGTACGGCAAAGCGATTAAGTCGTGCGAGTGCATAGCCTTCGAAGATTTGCTGTCGGAAGCCGTGTACCGGCTTGAAATTAAAGATTTTCCCGTAGTTGTTGCTTACGACTGCTATGGAAATTCAATCTATTAAAATAATTTTCACACCGTTCCGTCGGAACAGTAAATTACAATATCCGTTTTATTCCAAATACTGCTTTTTTGCATTTCTGTCCACTGCTTCTTTGTGCCGCTGTAATAAACGCTTGTAATGTTAGTGCAGTCGTAAAAACTGCCGATAGATTGCAAATTCCCGTTTATTGTTATACTCTCTATTGAACGGCAACTTCTCAATATATTGTCGTTTAGTTGCGTTAATCCTTTTCCAAACGTAACAGAGACAATACCGTTACATGAAACAAACGCGTCTGTTTTTATTTCCGTTATACTGTCGGGAATTATTAAATTTTGCAAGCCGTCGCAACCCATAAAAGCATAGCTTGCAATCGACGTAACGCTGCCGTCCGAGGGTATAACGCTGTTATTGCAGCCGGCTATAAGGGTCTTTGTTTGCTTTTCGATTATACAGTTGTTTATGCTTTGATAATACGCATTTTTATCGTCTATAACAATACTTTCCAATGAAGAACAACGACCAACAACACGCATACCTATTCTTTTCACGCTCTGCGGAATAGATAAAGAATTTAATCCTGACATATAAAAAGCATTTGAACCTATCTCTCCACGCCTTTCGGAATAGATAAAGAATTTAATCCCGACTTATAAAAAGCATTTGAACCTATTCTTCGTATCGAGTCGGGTATCAATACTTCCGTAATATTTTTACAGTTAAAAAACGCATTATCGGATATTTCCGTCACGGGAAGCCCGTTATAAGTCGACGGAATTGCAACGACTCCAGATATGTTTTGGTTGAGCATTTTGACTACATATTCAGTATTGTCATTGTACAAAGTAAAACGGATATTTTCGCTACCGATTATATCACCGCAAACAGAACATAAACCGTTTTCGTCTTTTAAATGTCCGGTTGCCGGAATACTTTCACTTTTTACGGTATTGCAGATTGAACAGGTATGTAAAATTATACCGTCATTAATACAGTCGGCAGTTTTGATCAGCGCTTCACTGCTCCAACTATGACCGACAGACTCCGTAAATTGATAATCGCTGCCGCCGCACTTTGTGCAAGTACGGATATTATAACCAATAGAGGTACATGTAGGCTTTAATCCCACGTTCCATACCGAATAATTATGTACGCATATCGAAGCGTCTGTGCCGTCCTGACCGTCAGAGCCGACTACTTTGCCGAGGTTTTGGATAGTCCCGTCGGTATATGTTATAATAAGTTCTCCCTCGGCATTTATCCGGGTGTCTTTTATGCCCCTGCCGTCACTGCCATCGACACCGTCTTTACCGTCAACGCCGTCTTTACCGCTTATAAGCGCTATAAATTCGTCTAAAGTACCCGTATAGCCAAGATTGCCTGCCTGTTCATACGCTGCCTGAACGGTAAAGATACCGTCATACAATTCACCGTCGTTTTCGGTTGAGGGGTGAGCGTCGTTTGCACAGGCAGAAAGCCCCATAAGACAGCTTACGAAGAGAATTACAGAACATAGCGTTAAAAGAATTTTTTTAGTCATAAGTTACTCCTTTTGTATATATTACTTCATAATAATTATCCCCCCCCCCCCCCCCGAAAAAAAAGTCAACAGATTTTAAAAAAAACATTAAAATATTTGACATTAATTTTACAAAAGCTTATAATTTTAATATAATTTCAAAGGCAATGATTGGGACAGACGTTTCAAAAACCCTTTTCAGAGAGAGAAATCCGAAAACGGCTGAAAGGTTTCTTATAGGGCGGAAACGGTATTCACCCATGAGCCGACGGGTGAAAGAGTTCGAGTAGTCCGCTCCGTTGTTCCGCGTAAAGGAATTTATGAAGGCAGTTTTACTGCGAAATCAGGTGGTACCGCGAAATTTTCGCCCTGTGCTTTTGCACGGGGTTTTTATTTTTTATTTGGAGATATAAAATGCAAGACAAGATTAATGAAATCGAACAGAGCATCGACAAAGCCGTTCAGGACGTAAAGTCGAGCAAAACTTTGCAGGAAATCAAGATGAAGTTCCTTGGAAAAACGGGAACTATTTCCGCGCTTATGAAAAATATGCGCGACGTACCGGCGGACGAGCGACCCAAAATGGGTAAACTTTTGAACGCGCTCAGGGAATGGTGCGAAAATAAGTTTGACGAGCTTGAAAACAGAATTAAAAACCTTGAGTTGAAAAAGAAGTACGCGGACGAAAAAATCGACGTTACTTTGCCAGGCAAAAAGCCCGAGGACGGCGCTATTCACCCCAACACGCTTGTAAAACGCGAGCTTATATCCATTTTCGCAGGTATGGGGTTCGAAGTTTTCGAAGGCCCCGAAATAGAGAACGACTACTACAACTTTACCGCACTTAACACCCCGTCCGACCACCCTGCAAGGGACATGCAGGACACCTTTTACATTACCGAGGATTTGTTGCTGCGCACACAGACCTCCGCAGGACAGGTGCGCGTTATGGAGAACAAGAAACCGCCCATAAAGATTTTATCGCCCGGTAAGGTTTACAGAAGCGACGACGACGCAACGCACTCACCCATGTTCACGCAGATGGAAGGGCTTGTGGTAGACAAGGGTATTACCCTTTGCGACCTCAAGGGCATGCTTGATGAATTTGCAAAAAAGATTTTCGGAGAGAACATAAAGACAAGGCTGCGTCCCTCCTACTTCCCCTTTACCGAGCCTTCGGTCGAAGTAGACGTAAGCTGCTTTGAATGCGGCGGCAAGGGTTGCAGGCTGTGCAAGGGCACGGGCTGGATTGAAGTACTCGGCGCAGGCATTGTAAACAGGCGCGTTTTGGAAGGATGCGGCATAGACCCCGACATATACTCGGGTTTCGCGTTTGGAATGGGTGTGGAAAGAATTGCAATGCTCAAATACGGCATAAATAATATGAAGCTGTTATTCGAGGGTGACGTGCGGTTTTTAAAACAGTTCAAGGCATAAGGAGATTGATATGAAAGCACCTTTAAGTTGGTTGAAAGATTACGTTGATATAGATATCAGCGCCGAGGAATTACAGGCAAAGTTATTTTCCTGCGGCTTTGAAGTTGAAGAATTGATTGAAGTAGGCAAGGACGTTTCGGGCGTGGTTGTCGGTGAAGTTATCGAGTGCGAACCCATTGAAGGAACGCATTTGCACGTTTGCCAGGTTGACTGCGGAGATAAGGGAACTTTTCAGATTTGCTGCGGCGCGGACAACGTTAAAGTGGGAATTAAAGCGCCCTGCGCTTTGGTTGGAGCTACGGTTTACGCTACGGGCAAAGACCACGTCACTATCGAAGGCGTTATGACAATTAAGAAGGGTAAGCTTCGCGGCGTCGAGTCGTTCGGTATGCTTTGCTCGGGCGTTGAATTGGGACTTAACGAGGACCTGTACGAAGGCGCAGGCTATTGCGGACTTCTGTTATTGCCGAAGGAGAGCAAGAACGGTTGTGACGTTAAGCCCATACTCGGACTTGACGACTATATTTTTGATATAGGCGTCACGGCAAACCGCCCCGACTGTCAAAGTATTTTCGGCATTGCGCGCGAAGTTGCAGCCGTACTTGACAAGAAATTGAAAGAGCCCGATTACAGCTATAAAACGACGCAAGTCAAAAGCGATATTATAGAGATTTCGGACATTGCCCCCGATATATGCCCCCGTTACATAGGTCACTATGTAAAAGACGTAAAGTGCGCTCCCTCCCCCCGTTGGTTGAGAAAGCGGCTTGCGTTGTGCGGTTTACGCTCTATTTCGAACGTTGTCGACATAACCAATTTCGTACTTTTGGAACTCGGTCAGCCAATGCACGCTTTCGATATGAGAACGCTTTCGGACGGAAAAATAGTTATACGCAGAGCGTTGAACAATGAAAAAATAGTTACGCTTGACGGAAACGAGTTCGAGCTGAACGGCGAAAACCTGGTCATATGCGACGGGGAAAAGCCGTGCGCGCTTGCCGGTATTATGGGCGGACTCAACAGCGAAATTAAGGATGACACCACTGAAGTTTTATTCGAGGCGGCAAAATTTGCGCGCGACAGCGTGAGAAAGACCGCAAGGGCGTTGGGACAGCACTCAGACTCCTCTGCTCTGTTTGAAAAGGGAGTAAATGAATACACGACCGAGCGAGCAATGGCAAGAGCTTTACACCTCATAGACGAGCTAAAATGCGGCACCGTGACAAGCGTGCATATCGACGTTAAAACCGAGTATTCGCACACCGCCGAAAAACAGATGACCGCTTCCATAAGCAAAATAAACGCGTTGCTCGGCATTGACGTGCCCTCAAAGGACATTGTAAAAATTCTTAAAAACCTTGCTTTCGGGGTAAAGCTTGACGGAGATTCGCTCAACCTTACCGTGCCCGGTTGGCGCGAGGATATAGACGGTTATCCCGATATTGCAGAGGAAATTATACGTTTTTACGGCTACGAAAATATAAACGGCACTTTCCTGCCCTCCGCCTCGATCACAAACGGCGGTTTTACGGACGAGCAAAAAGCCGAAAACAAACTTATAGACTGCCTTGCCTCCAAGGGACTTTATGAAATTTCAAGCTATTCTTTCTATTCCAAAAAGGATTTGGATATGCTGCATTTCCCCGAGGACGCAACGGAACGTCGGGCTATAAGAATTTTAAACCCCATAAGCGAAGATTTATCCATTATGCGCACCACGCTTGCCCCCTCTATGGTAAACGTGATTGTCAGAAATTTAAGGCGCGGAAACATGTCGGGCAAGTTGTTTGAACTGAGTAAGGTATATCTTGCCGACAAACTGCCCCTTACAACCTTCCCCGACGAACAAAAAAGACTTTCGATAGGTCTGTGGGGCAAGTACGATTTTTTTGATATTAAGGGCATAACCGAGGTTGTAGCCGATTGTCTGAATACAAAATTCGAGTATGAACCCTGCGAAAAACCCTTCCTCCACCCCGGAATATCCGCCAAAATTTTGTGCGACGGAACGGAAGTCGGTTATTTGGGAATGATTGCGCCCACGGTTGCCGAAGAGCTTGCGCTTGAAAGAGCGGTTTACGTTGCGGAGCTTGACTATGAAGAGCTTAAAAAACACGCAAACGCATTTAAATTTACTCCGCTGTCGAAATTCCCCACAGTCAGCCGCGACCTCGCGTTGACCTGCGATATAAATATCACCTGCGCGCAAATTGAAAAGGAAATTTACGCGGCGTGCAAGTTTGTTACCGAAGTAAAGCTGTTTGACGTATATATAGGAGAACAGGTTGAAAGCGGCAAAAAATCTATGGCGTTTAAAATTACGTTTACACCCAACGACGAGCCCATAGAAAATAAGATTGACGGATTTGTTAAAAAGATTTTGAATAACCTTAAATTTAAGCTTGACATAACGTTGAGATAAAAGACATAATAAAGAGCCGCTTATCCCAAAGGATAAGCGGCTCTTTATTTACTACCGTCGGGCACCAAAGCTGCACCGCCGCCTGCAAGCGAGGCTTGAAGGTAGGTTTCGGGTATTTTACCCGTAATTACGCTTTCGCATATCAATACTTCGATAGTTGAAGCAAGGTTGGTACTTTTCGACGGTAAAATTATAGAGATATCCGACACTATTTCGAGATACAGCGAGTGTTTTGTTTGATTTATTCCTGCGTCAACAAACTTTGATACAAACCTGCACTCTACGTTGCTTATGGGTATAATTTTGATATTTATTTTCTGACCGAAGCCGGCAAGCGCCTCAACCCCCGTGAGCGCGCCTATGGGTACCATAATTCCCTCTTCGCTCATCTTGTTCAAATTTTCCTGTGAAAGGTACGCCGTGTCTCTCGCTATGCGGTTGATTTTAAGGCTGTCCGTAGTAATGGACGTTACGTTGCCCTGCTCGTCGCGGTCGATATAAATTAAGTCCTCGTAGCGCATAGTGTCGTTCAAAGTATAGTAAATTGCGTCGTTGACGGCTACCGTGGTAATCGAGCGTATCGTTGCCTCGCTTATGGATATGAGCACGCGCGTAACGTTGCGCTGAAAATACACCAAAACGACTATTATCAACAGACAGATTATAAGAAGAATTACTTTAAAACGTTTGAACTTTTTATTTTTTGCGCCCTTCATATAAATATTGTATGTCAGTTGCGCTTGGTTCTTGATTTAAAAATTAAAGCCATTAAAAATGCGAACACCACCGCCGCCGTAACTCCTGCGCTTGCCGCGCTCAATGAGCCCGTTATCGCAGAAAAAAAGCCCTTTTCCGCGCCCTTTATCGCGCCGTTTGCAAGCAGATAGCCAAAGCCCGAAATGGGCACGGTAGCTCCTGCGCCTGCAAACTCGACGAGCGGCTGATACAGACCTATTGCCGTAAGAACTATGCCTGCAAGCATAAAATACACCAATATTTTACCTGCGGTAAGGTCGGTAAAATTTATTATTATCTGAGCGATAAGGCATATTCCTCCCCCTACCGCAAAAGCCTTTAAAAACTGTAAAAATATATCAAGCATTTCCGCTTCCATAATCAGACCTCCAACTGCACGGCGTGGCTTATGCAGGGTATGCTTTCCCCCTGACCCGACGACACGGTGGAAAGCAAAGCTCCCGTAGCGGCAAAAAGTATGCGCTTATATAGCCCCGCGTTCATTTTAGTGAGAATGTACGAGTTTAACACCGTAGCCGAGCAACCTGCACCGCTGCCGCCCTGAAATTCTTTTTCGATAACTTTGTAGACTATTTCTCCGCAATCGACGTGATTGTCAGAGATGTCAAAGCCCTTTTCCCAAGTCAAATCCTTGACAATGCGGCTGCCCAAAGCGCCCAAATCACCCGTCAAAATCATATCGTAGTCCTCGGGATTGGTGCCCGTATCCTTGAAATGCTGAATTATGGTGTCTGCCGCGGCAGGGGTAAATGTCAATTACGGACAAATGAAAATTTAATAAAAATATGGACGAACGCAAGAAAATACGTTCGTCCGTTTTGATTTTTATAATTCTTTATTACAGAGGCTTAAAGCCGACTCGATTACCTTATCCATATCGTAATACTTGTATTCCCCGAGTCTGCCGCCGAAAATTACTTGTCTTTCCGCGTCGGCAAGCGCCTTATATTTAGCGTAAAGCTCTCCGTTTTTCTCATCGTTTACGGGATAATATGGCTCGTCACCGAGTTTCCACTCCGAGCTGTATTCGCGGCTGATAACCGTCTTGGGCTGAGTTCCGAACTCGAAAAATTTGTGCTCGATAATGCGCGTAAACGGCGTTTCCGCGTCGGTGTAATTGACGACGGCGTTGCCTTGAAAATTGGACTTATCCAAAACCTCGGTTTCGAACCTTACGCTTCTGTATTCCAAAGCGCCGTACTTAAACCCGAAGTAGGCGTCGATTGCGCCCGTATATACAATTTTGTCGGCAAGTTTATCAAGCTCGTCCCTGTGTTCGAGATAGTCGCAATTGAGTCGGACTTCAATATTTTCAAGAATATTTTCAATAAGCTTAGTATAGCCGCCCATAGGTATGCCCTGATAGAGCGCATTGAAATAATTGTTGTCGAAGGTAAGCCTTACCGGCAGACGTTTAATTATGAAAGAGGGCAGCTCGGTGCAAGGTCTGCCCCACTGTTTTTGAGTATAGCCCTTAATCAATTTTTCGTAAATGTCAGTTCCTACAAGGGATATTGCCTGCTCTTCAAGATTTTTGGGCTCGGTTATTCCGGCAGCTTCGCGCTGGGATTTGATTTTTGCCTCGGCTTGCTCGGGCGTAACTACCCCCCACATTTTATTGAACGTGTACATGTTAAAGGGCAGCGAGTACAGCTCACCGTTGTAATTTGCAACCGGAGAGTTGGTGTAACGGTTGAACTCGGCAAACTGCGTTATATAATTCCACACTTCTTTATTGTTGGTATGGAAGATATGCGCGCCGTATTTGTGTACGTTTATGCCCTCTATTTCCTCGGTATAGATGTTGCCAGCAACGTTGGGGCGCTTATCTATAACCAATACTTTTTTGCCTTTTTTGACCGCCTCGTGCGCAAAAATTGCGCCGAACAGTCCTGCTCCTACAACTAAATAATCGTATTTTTTCATAATAGATATTATATCACTTTATTACTTTTTTGTCAATAGCGGCAGTTTGGTTTTTGCTTTCGGAAAAGTATTCTCGCGCGGCGTTATACGAATCCTTGAATTTTAGATGAATTTCGATGCCGCCGTCGGCTTGAATATAAATATTTTCTATCAATTCAACCACAACTTCACGGGTGAGAACGGCAAGCCCGCTATGCTTTTTAAAAGTCGAAATAAACTCGTTGCCGCCGACTTTGCCGTCTTTAACCTTTTCAAGTTGCGCTTTAAAACTTTCCACAGTTGCTTCGAGCGTATTTACCGAGTTTTCGTATCGTTCTTTGAGTGCAAAATACTGCTCTCTGTCAATAATCCCGTCCTTATAATCGGGATACAAATCCAAAATATTGCCCTTAATCTTTGCAATTTCACGCTCGCACTTTTTTAGCTCTTCGTCAATTTTTACCGTTGCTTTCTGCGTTTTTTGCGAAGCTTCGACTAATTTTGCCAACCTGTCGAAGTCTACCGCTACGCCTATATATTTATTGAGAAAGGCAAGCACTGTTTTTTCGAGCTCGTCGCTACGGACGGCGTGCTTAGAACAGCTTTGCCGAGATTTTTTATATGTGGAACACACATAGTAGTCGTAAGTTTTATACGGCTGTTTGACAGTTCGTTTTTGCATAGCTCTGCCGCAATCGGCACACTTGATAAAGCCTGAGAAAACCGACAGGGTTTTGCTTGTCGGAGATATACGGGTATCTCTTGCCAACAGCGCACGGGCTTTTTCGAAGTCCTCTACGCAAATTATTGCCTCGTGCGTGTTTTCCACCCTTATTCTGTTCTGTTCGGATACGGGCTTGCAGACGTGAAGCTTGTGGCTTATTACCTCGTTCTTTTTCTGTACAAGGTTGCCTATATACACCTCGTTTTTAAGTATTCTGCGGACGGTTGCGTCACACCATAAAGTGCCGCTTTTTACGCAGTTCAAGCCGCTGCGCACCTTATAAGCCGACGGGTTGGGAATTGCTCGCGCGTTGAGTTCGCGAGCTATGCCCATAATACTGTGCCCCGATAAAAACTTTTGAAAAATTTCGCGCACGGTCTGTGCAGCCGTTTCGTCAATTATCAGACGGCTGTGATCGAGTGGATCCTTTTTATAGCCGTAAGCCGCAAAGGAACCTATAAACTTGCCCTGCCGGCGCCGTATATCCAGAGCCGAGCGAACCTTTACGGAGATGTCACGGCAGTACTCGTCGTTTATGATATTTTTAAACGGCACTATTACGTTATTCATAGACTGGGGATTTGCATAGCTGTCAACCCCGTCGTTTACCGCTATAAAGCGGACGTCGAACAGCGGAAACACCGTTTCGAGATATTTGCCCGATTCAACGTAGTTTCTGCCGAAACGCGACAAGTCCTTTACTACAACGCAGTTGATTTTTTTGCCCGTGACGTCTGCAAGCATTCTGCAAAAGGACGGACGCTCGAAGTCGGTGCCGCTCCAACCGTCGTCAATATAGTAATCGGAAAAAGTAATTTCGGGATTATCGTCGACAAACTTTTGCAAAATTGCGCGCTGTGAGGAAACGCTTTCGCTCTCTGCCCTGTCCCCGTCCTCTCGTGACAGACGGATATACAGCCCTGCTCGCCACTTGGGTTTTAGGCTGTATAGCGCTGTATTTTCGTTGTTGTATTTGCTTGTTCTTGCCATATGTACTTTTGCGGACATATGCATAACTAAACGCGACTAAAAGAATCCGCATTTAATTACTTTATACTTTAACACATTTTTATTATAGCGCGGCTGTATTATGCTTGCAAGCACGTCAAATGCGTTTTGAGTTGGCAATTTTTGCCAGCAAATCTTCTATTGTGGGCGCGTTGGGCTGATTTGAAAATTTAACGCGCACGCGCGTATCGTTAATTTTGAAGTCAAACTTGACGTCTTGCCACTCAACCTTATTTAAAATTTCGTTGAATTTATCGGAATTTTTTTTCATATTGAGAATTTTTCCCATTATCAAATTTTAATATACAAAATAAAAAAGGAAGCCTTTAAGCTTCCTTTGATTGCCGTTTTTTACATAAACGTAAAGTCCGTAAATATACAGTCGACGCCCAAGTCGAAATAGTTATACATAACAATGGGGTCGTTATAGGTAAAGACTGCAACGTATATTCCGTAACTGTGAAATATCTCCACCCACTTTTTTGTAACATTTCCGATTGATAGATAGAAAACGCCGTTCTCTAAGCACCATTCACATATCTTTACAATGTTGTCATCGTTTATAGGTGAAGTACTGCCGTAATACTCCGCATAGAGATAGTTTTTGAAGGAACAGTATTCTTTGGCAATATCGAACATTTGCGTTTTTGAGTTGGGCAATATTTCAAGTATCAATCTGTCGTATAAGCTTGCCGTCGAGTCGATTTTACGCAAAACTCTGTCAATTTCACTGAATAAAATACGGTAGTTTTCGTCGATTTCCTCATTATTGCCGTAATACACGCTCAACACGTCCAAATCAACCGTAATGTCGGAATACTCGTTGACTAAATTAAAAAAATCTTCCAAATCCAAAGGAGTATAGCCTTCCGTTGCTCTTGCCTTAAATTGCTCGTAGGTATAATGTTTCGGTCCAACATCATGGTCAACAACGATTTTATTATCAAGCGTTATACTGATATCCGCCTCGAAAAACCTTTGACCGAGATTATAATAGTACTCGAACGATTCCTTTGAATTTATATATGTTTTCCCGTTAAGTCCGCCAAGACCGTGGGCAATAGTCTTGTAATCCTGCGGCCCGTTGCCCTCTTTGCTTTCATATACTGCGTTCAACGTTATGTCGGGAATATCGCTTTCCGCTGTAAAATAAGTTTTTATAAGCGGCAGCGGGTCTGCGCCGTTATAGCCTACATAGTAACCTGTAAATTCCCAGCCTGCAAAAGTTTTACGGGATACGTATCCCACTATCTTGCTTATATCCAACGTTTGAAAGTCACTCAAAGCGTACTGCCTTACCAACAAATCATCCGAATAAAACAAAACGTTTATCTTTTCAAACCGCGCGGTTATTACTTTACTTTCGGAAACTTGAGTATCCAACCTCTGCGCTGTTTTTAAGCCGTCGCTCCACTCGACAAACCTGTAGCCCTTGTCGGAAACCGCATAAACCAACGTGCAATCGTCACCCACCTCGACAGTTTGTTTAAGATTTCCATATACAAAACCGCCGCTTGATGCAACATAATTTATTGTTACATACTCTATCTTTTCAAAGCGCGCTGTCAGAGTTTTGCTTTCTTCTACATTTGTATCTACTCTGTACGGCGCGGTAACCCCGTCGCTCCAACCTGTAAATCGGTATCCTTCTTGGGCAAACGCGCTGACTTGAGAACAATCGCTGCCGACTTCGACTGTCTGTTTCAGGTTACCGCAGATATATCCGCCCTCGGAAGCAACATAATTTATCGTCACATACTCTATCTTTTCAAAGTGTGCAGTCAGCGTTTTACTTTCTTCTACCTTTGTATCTACTCTGTACGGCGCGGTAAGTCCGTCGCTCCAACCGACAAATCTATATCCCTCGCTGGCAAACGCGCTGACCTGCGAACAATCGCTGCCGACTTCGACTGTCTGTTTCAGGTTGCCGCAGATATAACCGCCCTCGGAAGCAACATAATTTATCGTCACATACTCTATCTTTTCAAAGTACGCTGTCAGAGTTTTGCTTTCCTGTAAATTTGTATCCGTTCTGTACGGCGCGATAACTCCGTCGTTCCAACCTGTAAATCGGTATCCCTCGTCGGCTATTGCAAAGATATTCGAGCAGTTACCGCCGACTTCTATTGTCTGATTGGTGTTACCTATTATATAACCGCCGTCGTCGCAAACGTAGTTTACCGTAATTTCTTCTTTTGCGCACGCGCAGAACAGACAAGCACCGAAGATAAGAATTATGAAACTAATCAAAAATTTTTTCATCAATTCTCCTAAATTGCCGCCTCTTTGTACTGCTTCATTACTTTACAAATTGCAATACTTATATCATCACTCAAATAATAGTTATTTGCATTATCCGAAATACTACGCACGAAACGGACAAGCTCCATTCTCAGCCCGTCACCCTCGTTCTCGTAGAAGTAACGCTTGTTTTTTGCTAAATCTTCAAACCTTACCTCGAAGTATCCCGACTTCCACCAAGGCGCAGGGACATAGATATAACCGTCCGTTCCGGAAATTCTCAAATCACCCTCTGATTTGACCCCTACACCGACGTTTACGGTTGCAACGGCGTCCTTATATTTTAACGTTGCCTTAGTATAGATATCTTTGAATTCGTCTGAATTTAAGGTTAAAAAGGATATACTTTCATAGTCGATGCCCAAAATTTTAAAGACGGGCAAAAGCGCGACGGCGCCCCAACCCGTAAAGCTCGAATAGTATTTTGTAACTTTCAACCATTCCTTTACCTCAAGACTTGTACAGGTGACGTCTATATTTTTTATTTCACCGATAATTCCGCTCTTTATCAAAAGCACAAGCCTTTGAAAGGGCAAACCGTACGCTGTTTTTATTGAATCGAACAAGATAAGCTTTTTTTCCTCGGCAAGCCTATAAAGGCTTTCAGCCTGCTTACCGTCCATAGATATAGGGGATTCGCTTATAACGTGTTTGCCTGAATTAAGAGCGCGACTTATATATTCAAACCTGTTTTCCGGACGCACGGCAACATATACGGCGTCATTTTCCGCAAGCAATGCGTCAAAAGTTTTATAAGCTTTATCGGCTTTTAAAACTATGTCTGCCTCGTCGGAATATAGTCCGCTTATCTCTAAACCGTTTACTTTTTTGGCTTGTTCTATCAGCTTATATACAGTGGGGTCGCCGCCGACTACGCCTACTTTAATTGCGTTCGAATCCCTCAATTGACTGCTTGAAATGCCCTCCGTACGCGGAAGATAAATAACCTTGCAATATTCGTTTAAATAGTCGAAATGCCCATCCCAATCGGAACCAACGGCAAAAACGGATACGTTATTTCTTATTATATCGTCTATCTTCTGCCCCTCGTATTCTTCGGGAATTACTTCGTCGGCAAGTCCCGTACGACGAACCGCCTCCATACGCTCCATAAGGCTTTGACTTACGTTTATTTTGCCGCGCGTAATATCAAAATTTTCGGTTGTTACTCCGACAATGAGATAATCCCCCAATGCTCTTGCGCGTTTGAGTATGTTGATGTGCCCTTGGTGCAACAAATCAAACGTTCCGTAAGTTATAACTTTAATCATTTTTTTATCTTCTCCGAGCGTAACCCCTTTTTTAAAGCGTCAACCAAAAGGTCATAGTCCGCGTCATTCAACGCACCCATATGCCCTACCCTGAACACTTTATCTTTCAAATCACCACCGTTCGGACAGAGCCATATTCCGTACTCGTTCATTAAAAGCTCAAACAATTTATAAGCCGATTTGCTTTTATCATTCAAAGTAAGCGAAGTAACCGCATTGGACGGGTTGTCCGAAAAAATTTCAAGCGGCAAATCTTTTATTGCGGCGCGGAAATATTCGGCTTTGTGTCGTGCTGCCGCAATTTCTGCCGCCGCGCCGCCTTTTGCCTCAATCTCTTTAAAGCGGTTGTTCAGCTGTAAAATTATGCCGACTGCCGGAGTGAACGGGGTTTGTCCGCGCTCCCCGTCCTTTAAATATTTTTTTAAATCAAAATAGAAGCTTTTTTGTTCATTTGCTAAAATTCTGTCAACCGCCCTTTGAGAAAAGCACATTAAAGACAGCCCCGGCGCAAGCGCAAGGGCTTTTTGCGAGCCCGTTATAACTACGTCGATTTGGCGCTTACTCATATCCAGACTATCGCATAAAAAAGCGCTGACGGCGTCGACAATCAACAATAGACCGTTGCGTTTACAAAAATCAGAAATTAACCGTAAATCATAAAGCACGCCCGTAGACGTTTCGCAAAGGTTTACGATAAACGCAGTATAACCTTTATTTTCAAACGGCAACAGTTGCGCATCTGTCAATGTTTTGCCGCAGTCGCAATTTATTTGAGTATATGGAATTTCATACACAGAGCATATTTCGCAAAATCTTGCTCCGAACGAGCCGCCGTTGACAATCAGCGCCCTGTCGTTTTTAGTTAGCGTATTAATAACAGCCGCTTCCATAGAAGCAGTGCCCGAACCTGTCATAAACACGGCGCGAGCATTTTCGGGCGCGTTCAAAAAGCTTTTGAAAAGCCGTTCGTTTTGTTTCATAACAGCGGAAAAATTTTCCGTACGAAAGTACGGAATTTGTTCCAAACCGATATTTAATGTCGACTGTCCCATCATTACGGGACCGACTGCAAAATTCAGCATTTGTACCACCTATAAAACAAATTTTTCAAACAGTTCGTCAAACTCGCGCGATGTAAGGTTCAAATAATGAGTATAAGGTCTTTTAGTATCGAAAAAGCATTTGCCGTGAATGCTGCCGCCCTTATCTTCTGGTATCTGCATATAATCGTTAAATTCTTTTTTTAAAACCTCGTCGTAATGCAAGGGAATGTTAATTTCTAAATTTTCGAACTTGCACTTAGTAGTTTCGTCAAATAGATTTTTAGACCAAACGTTTTTTTCATAACCGGGCAAAAACGATATAAGCGCAACCCTGTCCCCGGAATACTTTTGCGAAAGTTTATCTATCTTTTTTATTTGTTTTTCCACTCCGTGAATTAAAAAGTAACCTGTAGAAATTACTTTTTTAATAAATCTTTTCAAAAATCCGCCGTAACGATTATCCAGCTTAAAATTAATTAATCTTTTTATTAATTTAATTTTTTTAGTTTGCTTTTTATAAAGCTTCAAATTATCGGGAATTTCGTCATAGGGAAAAATATCTATAAATATACCGAGATTTTTACCTCTTTGCATGTTGGCATAGTCGGAAGGGATAAAGCACGTTGTATTACAGTTTCTTATCTGCGCGTGCCCGTAAAAATAATTTTTTTGAGTTTTGCAACTTTGAAGAAAAAAGCCTTCCGGCAATAATTCCTGTCCTATTTCAAGGAATTTTTCATAGTCGGAACGCGGCATCATCAAATCGATATCGTCGTCCCACGGAATAAAGCCGCCGTGCCTTATGGCACCCAACAAAGTTCCGCCGGAAGCAACGTATTTTAAATTGTTTTGTTCGCAGATTTTTATAAAAAGCTCTACCATTTCAAGCTCGGCTTGCCAAACCTGTTTGCGTGCGGCGCTTACCTTAAAACCGCAAATTATTTCGTCATCTGTGTTTAAAACATTTTCCATAGTTTCTATAATTATCTTTTGAAATTCAATTAAAATTATTATGCGTTTGGTAACAAACGCATAAGGGGTGCACCCCTTGAAATTTTTTGTTTATTTTTTTATGAGTGATTTTAAATTGTCGATAAAATACGCGTCGCGCAATGCAAAAAGCATTAAGACGTAAACGACTACGCCTACAACTATTTCCAAAATAAGATACCACACGCTCGGCGGTAAAAAATAATTTAAAGTAAATGTTACCGCACCCATTACAACCGAAGCCAGAATATACTTAAAGGAATTTTTCACAAGTTGTTTTATTTTGAAAAACGACCTTGCATAGACCATATACAAAATCGATATTACAAGTTCGGCAACAAGTGAAGCTATGGCGGCGCCCAGAGATTGCCACAGGTAAATCATAAACGAGTTTAAAATTACATTTATTACCGCGCCTATACCCAAAAACAGTGCGCTTATTTTTCTTTTACCTATCGGAGTATAATAATTTGAACCGTAAAAGTCGCTTATAGTTATTATCGGCACAAGCCAAGCCAATATATAGACCAAAATTACGCACTTTTCGTAGCCTTCCCCAAGGTACAGCGGAATTGCCGTTCTTGCTATTGCGACCATTCCGAACGCCATAGGTACGGACAACATTGCACAAAATTTGCAAGACTTGTTTGCAAGCGACTCGGCTTCGGGCAACTGACCCCGAGAAAAGTAAAGCGCCATACGCGATTGCATAATCAAATTTACTGCTGTTATCGCGGCAAGCGGCATTTTGACAAGCTTTTCCGCGTATTCGTAATATCCGTTTTCAAACGACGAGCCCGTAATTAAACCTATCATCGTTTTATCGACCACAGTGTAAATTTCAACGGCTACGGTAGGCAAAAAGTATATAACACAGCTTTTAAAATGCCTGAACGGATTAACTTTGCCCGATATTTTACCTCTGATATTGAAAAAAATAAAGGGTATGGTAATTAAGTATTCTACAAGCGTCATCGAAACAACTATAGCGGCATAGTAGTTTATGTCCTCTTTTTGTTTTACGAACAGAACGATACATATGACGTATGCAATTTTAGAAAGAACGCTTGCCGCGGCAATGATATTGAACTTTTCGATGCCCTGAAAAAACCAATTAAAATTAAACGCAACCGCAATGAGCGTTATAGAATAAATTATATACAACAGCCTGTCGGCAACGTCGAGAACGCATATAAACAGCACATAATAAACTATCAGGCATGCCGCCGTCAATATAGCCTTCATTAGCGTTACTTCGACAGCAAACTTTTTTATATAGTCCTTATTGTCGCGATTTATCGAAATTTCTCTCAATGCGAACGTTTCGATACCGAGATTTGCAAAAAGCACAAAGTAGGAAACTATGGAAGCGACATAGCTGCATACGCCTACTCCGTCCGGCTCGAGTATTCTTGAAACGTATGGAGTTATTATAAGCGGAACCAACAATGCAACTATTCGAGCAATTAAACTGAAAATATAGTTCTTTTTTATGCTTTTCGGCTTTTCGGGTTGGGCTTCCATGCCGTTTTCTTCATTCTGTCCGTTATTTGTAGTGTTTTCCTGTTCTTCCAAAATTTTTACCTTATAACAAAAAATTAGACTTTAATTTCGTTGACTTTAGCTATATGCTCTTTAGGGTCAATCATCTTTCCGTAAACGCCTCTGCTACCGTCCTTTAACGCACGTTTCAACAGAGAAATTCTCAGCTTTCGATAACCCTTGAACTTTCTTTTTACAAGCGTGGAAATTATTCTTAGCCTTACGGTAAACTTTACATATGCAACCGCCCAAAACTTCCAAAATGAATTACGCGAAAATTCTTTTGCAAAGAGAATCCTGTTTCGGTACATATAATATTCTTTCCACCAGGCGCTCGGGTTAAATGTGCCCGAAGCAAACACGTCCCTGTGATTTATGACGGCGGATTTTACAACTATCATCTTATATTTTCTTGTAAGTCTGTAAGTATATTCCGTATCGTCACCGTAAATAAACAAACCGCCATTGGCTATGCCTATATCTTTTATAGCGTTTGCCGAAACCAGCGGCCCGACAAAGGCATTTGCGTCGATTTCGAAAACTTCAGGAAAGTTTTGAAAATTTTCTATTTTTGCGCTGTCTTTGAAGAGCTTTTTTGAAATTTGTTTATGATGATATGTCTGATAAGCACTTAAATCAACGCCGAATATCGCAGGACAAATACAGCCGACGTTTGGATAATTTTCATTTTCCAAAAGCTTTTTTAAGCAATCTTCCTCAGGGAACGCGTCGTCGTCCATAAGCCAAACCCAATCGGGGTCGTATTCCATTGCTCTGTTCATTCCGTACTCAAAGCCGCCTGCGCCGCCCGTATTTTCGTTTAAATAGTGCAACTCGACCTTTTCGGACTGCAATGCCTGATTTTTTAATTTGTTCTCGTCGTCGCTGTTGTTGTCTACTATTATTATTTTAAAAATATCATAGCTTTGACTAAGCAAGCTTTCAATACACCGCGTAAGAAAATGATTACTGTTATAAGTTACGGTTACTGCGATAATTTTTTTCATAAGACCTCTTTTTCAAGCAGTTCATTGACCGCAGCCTTATATCTTGCCTGACTTATTTCCAAAGTAAATTCATTTTTAAATGCTGCCTTACATTCTTCTTTTTGCTTTTCGGAATGAGGTTGAGCCGATAATTTTACTATTTCGTCGGTAAATTCCCGTGCCGACTGTGCAAAGTACAAATATTTTTTCATACTTTCATAGCCTATGAATGCGTGCGCCGTGCCTATTACGTTCAATCCGTGCGACAGAGCTTCGGAAACCTTTACCTTCATACCTGCGCCCACAAAAATGGGAGCTATATAGAACTTGGCATACTCGAGATACGGAGCAAGGTCGTCGGGAGTATTGACAAACACACAATTAGCAGTTTCGTTACATAATTTTATAAATTCGTCAGACGGTTTTGAACCGGCAACGACAAATTTAAGCTCGGATTTATATTCTTGACAATACGGCGTCCACACATTTTTAATAAACCACACTATGCCCTCGACATTGGCGGCATAGTTTAACGAGCCTGTGGCAAGCGCGTATTCGAAATCAAATATTTTATCAAATTTGCGTTCGTTTAAGGAATGCATACATATAGGCACAATAATGCATTTATCGCTTAAATCGAGCTTATAAAGCGACTGCGCACGTTCAAAGTCGTTTTGCGTGAGAAAAATAATTTTATCCGCCGAATTAAGACATCTGCGCTCTCTTTTTAAAATTGCGCGTTTATTTAATGTTGCCCGCAATTTTTTATAGTCGAAACGCTTTGCCTTGGATATACTGCAAACAATATCGTACTCAACGTTATGAGCACGGACAACGGTTTTTAAATTATTTTCTTTTGCCCACTTGACTGCAAAATCTATATTTGAAAACTCGATAAAAGCCAAATCGTAATTTTCGGGTTGCAACCTTTTTTTTATTTTTTTCCACGAAGCATACAAAAACGTAGGTACGCCCCTGAAAATATTTATCAAGCCCTTAAAAGGGTTCTTTTTTTTAGTTAAAAAATAGTGATTTTTAATATTAAATTGCGGAAAACTTTGCAAATCGAAGGGTAAACCGACATAATCAATTTCAGCAAAGGCGCTCAAACTTTCAAGCGATTGAATTATAGCTTTGCCACCTCCGTAGAACTTAGAGGGGCTTTCAAACGTAATATACAGAATACGCATTTATTACACCTATTTTAAGTCGAAATTGCCGTTTAACTTGTTTAAAACCATAAGACTCCCGTCTACGGTAAGTTTTTCTTGATATGCTCCCTTGCCCGTTAAACCGAGCAGAAGATAGAAAGGCATTATAGACGTGTATGCTATCAACTGTTCGGAAACAAATCCGGTAATAAAATATCCAAGCGCTATATACAGAGCTATTCTGCGCCAAATGCCGTCCTCAACTTTATAAACCTTATAGACAGAATATGCGGCTATAAACACATAGAGCGCTAACCCCATCACTCCCATATTGCCTATCAAAGTCAAATATATATTTTCAGTACCGACATCACCGCTGACGCCGTATCTTCCGAATCCTTCTCCAAAGAAAGAAATTTTAATTGTATTGAGAGAATCGAGTATCGAAGTAATATGCCCGATAGTAGACCCATCAAAAATAAACGCTACAAGCTTGTCCCAATTAAATGCCGCAAAAAATATTCCGAATATAGCGATTACCGAGAGTATTGCTAAATTGCGTCTTGTGGGATTCAACACAAGAAATGCAAGCGCAGAAAACAGAAAGACTACAATAATTGCACGGGTATGAGTTAAATAAATTGCAAAGAGAGTTAAAAACAGAGCGATAAAATACTTGAGTTTATATTTGTCTTTAAAGAAAATCAATATAAAATAATACATTGACGGAATAAAAAGCGCATAGCCGGCAGTCAGAGGTCCCATCCAAATACCGACAAGCCTTTTTACAGAGAAAAATTCATCTCCGTATTGACCGTAAAAGTTGCCCGGGAATCCGTTTACCAAACGGTGTTCCTGCCCCTTTATATCGGTATAAAACTCCGTTATACCAACCGTATTGCGCCAAAAATCCTTTGTTCCGACCGTTTTGTCAAGAAAATACTCTACAATGCCTATGCACGCGCATACGACAAGAAACGGCATATACTTTTTTGTAAGATGATTGATTATTCTTGCGTCGTCCCTTACTCCGTAACCTATACATATAAATCCGGGTAAAAGCACAACTCCCCTTATGTTTTCAACCACATTCATAACGCCTTTGCCGTTTACAAGAGCGATAATGCCCGAAAACATAACGCAGACAAAGAACAGCAGCACCGCCAGCAAAAGTTTTTGGGGAAGCCTTACAAACAATACCACATATGCAAGAAGCATTATAAAAATTATTTCTTTTGAATAGATAAGCAGTTTAACGAAAGTCGAACTGCCGCTGATTTTATAAATAAGAGATAAGGCAAAATCTTGCACCACTATAAAGTAGAGCAAGAAAATAATTAAAATATAAAATAAATTTTTGTTTTTGCCTTGATTCATTCTATTTCAACTACTTCAAACTATTGAAAACTTCTATTATTTTTTTTGCACCGACTTTCCAAGAATATGAACGTACTCTTTCCATTACTGCTTCGTCGTCTAAAGTTTTTTGTGCGTTCAATGAAAGTTCAATGTTTTTAATAAGGTCTTGCAAATCATTGCTTTTAAAATAAGTTACGCAATCACCCAGCACTTCCGGTAGCGAAGCTGCGTCCGAAGAAACTACGGGTGTCCGGCAAGCCAAAGCTTCGAGAGGCGGTATTCCGAAGCCCTCGTACTTAGAGGGAAACACAAACAACTGCGCTCTGTTATAAATATACGGCAAATGCTCTTCTTCGATAAAGCCCGTAAAATGAATTCTGCTCTTTACGTCTTCGTCTATTTCGTCCATTAAAGTTGAATTCTTCCAGCCGTCGCGACCTGCCAACACTAAGTCGGCGTCGGTTTTGCCTTCTTTGACAATTTTACAATATGCTTTAAGCAATAGAGCTATGTTTTTTCTCGGTTCTATCGTGGATAGCGACAGAATATATTTGCGCGGCAAACCGTATTTAAAATCAAGCGCCGCGTCCTCGGCAAAATCTTCTTTTATATTTAAAAATTTATCCGATATACCGTTATAGGTAACGACTATTTTGTTTTCGGGAATATTGAATTTTTCTATTATTCTGCCCTTCGAAAACTCTGAAACGGTAAGTATTTTAGCGCTCTTTTTTATTTCGTTTTTTAAGCCTGCTCTAAAATACAGCCTGCTTTTGGCATTCATAGTTTCCGGGCAGTCCCAACAACATAAATCGTGTACGGTTACGACCGTTTTCTTTTTCTTTTTTAAAAACAAGGGTGACGGAAATGCCGGAAAAAAATATATATCCGCTTTATAGCGATTGAGAAACCGACATAGCCTGACTTGATAAAAACGAAGTTTACCGCAACGTTTTAAAACTTCAATTTTTATGTTAGCTCTGTCTTTCAAGTCGGCAAAACCTTCAAAAACGCGCTCTTTAAATACAAGCACATAATCGTTTTCGCTATACTCTACAAGTTCGCGACTCATCTCGGCAGCATATCTTTCAATTCCCGAAAAATTATCCGCAAGCGATGTCAAATCAATCAATATTTTCATTGTTTTTTTCACTACTTTTGACGTTTTTGGGATTATATTTCTTTATTAAGGGTCTAATCATTTTCATATCTCGCCAATAGCGCTTGAAAAGTCTTTTGGGTTCTTTTAATACCCTGTACAACCACTCAAATCCGTGGTCGCTCATCCATTTGGGCGCACGCTTTACTGTTCCTGCCTCGAAATCAAGACTTGCGCCAAGCCCCAATGACACGGGCACGTTAAGATTTGTAAGATATTTAGCAATAAATTTTTCCTGCTTGGGCGCGCCTAATCCGACAATAAGTATATGCGGCGTTGCTTGACGGATCATTGAAAATATTTTTTCAAGCTCGTCGGCGTTGTTTTCAAAACCAAACGATGGGGAATATGTTCCGACAACGTTCAGCCTGGGGAACTTTAAGGTCAAGTTTTCGGCGGCTTTTGCCGCTACTCCCTCCTTAGCCCCCAAAAAGAACATCGAATAATTTTTTTCCGCCGCCATAGCGCACAATTTGGGAAAAAGATCGGAACCGGAAATTTTTTCTTTAATAGGGGTCTTATATTTTTTTGAAATCCAAATTAAAGGTTTGCCGTCGGTTAAAATTAAGTCGGCATTTTTATAGACCTCGCGAAACTCCTCATCCGTTTCCAACTGAACAATATGGTCAACGTTAGGCGTTACCACATATGACGGTTTTCCGTCCTTAATAAGATTATCGATTGCGTCCAACGCCTCGTCTATCGTGACGTTGTCAATCTCCGTATTCATAAACTTTATGCGCATAGCAGCCTCTTTAATATTTGTCAAATGTTTACGACAAGCAAGCTTCCCTTACCGAACAAAGTGACTTGCTCGTTGCTTGCACAAAACCAGGTATCTCCGGCAGAAGTCGTATAATTTTTATATGAATCGGATATAGTAACGCTTCCCTCTAAAATGACGTACGCCTGAAAACTCGATTCCGTTCTCGGCATGGCGCATTCACCGTCTATATAATATTTGTTGACAGTAAAGTATTTACACTGCCCTATCAACATTTTTACATAGTCGGACCGCGTTATAGCCTCGTACTCATATACTTGCGGAACATATTTATGCATATCCAATACGTCAAGCGCTTTATCTATGTGAAGTTCACGCTGTTGCCCGTTTTTATCCGTTCTGCCGTAGTCATATAGTCTGTAAGTTATGTTGGACGATTGCTGAATTTCACAGATAAGACAACCGGCGCCGATGGCGTGAACAATGCCGGCTTTTAAAAAATAAGTTTCGTTCTTTTTTACGGGAATTTTATTTATTACTTGTAAAAGCGTATTGTTTTCTATTCTTTGCCTTATTTCTTCTTCCGTGACGTCGTTTTTAAATCCAACGTAAATATAGGCGTCTTCGTCCGCGTCGAGAATGTGCCACATTTCGTTTTTGCCGTACTCGCCCTCTACGCTTAAAGCGTAGTCGTCCGCGGGATGCACCTGTATAGATAAATTATCCCTCGCATCGATAAATTTTATCATTATGGGAAATTTATCGTAAGTCTGCGCTTTCCAACCGAGTTTTTCCGTTCCGATAGCAGCGATATACTCGCTAAAAGTTTTACCGGCATATTCTCCGAAAGCAATTTTCGACTCGTCGTCGCTATGCGCGGAAAGTTCCCAACTTTCCGCAATGACGTCTAAGTTACCCACGTCCTTGCCGAACACGTCGCGGATTTTTGTTCCACCCCAAAGATTGTCCTTAAACACGGGCTGCATTTTAACGAGGAGTTCCTTTTGAGGGTTGATTTTTCCGCATTTGACTGTTTTTTCGGTATAGACGACGGTTAGAGTGCATTTACCGCTGTTTGTAAGTCGGTAATCTCCGATATCGCTTATATTTATGTTGCTGTACTGTTCGTAATCTTTATCCTCGGAAATGCCCTCGAAATGCGCGCTTCCCTGCGTAATAAAGAGATTTGTGATAGTATTTTTCTTGTTTTTAATGACGCAGCTTTCGTGCTGGTAGATATTCAATACTTTAACTTTACAGTCCTCTGTCGAACCCACTATTTCCTCTGAACCCCAGGTTTCGTATTTTTTGGGCTGGTTGTCAAAATACTTTTTCTTACTTGTATAATACTGACTTGCAATGTCTTTAACGTCCGCTTCGCGTGCGCTGCTTGTGATATACACCGCGTCACGAGTATTGACAATAGCGATATTTTTTATGCCGTTTGCAACGATAAGCTGCTCGTCCACCATATTTACTATTTCAATGCCCTTACACTTATTGGTAATTGTATTTTTATTGTTGCGGACGGATTTTACATAATAGTTGTAAAAGGACGAAATATCCGTAATTCTTGTCCAACTGAATTTAGCGTGAACTAAACTGTAATTTGACGTAACAATAACCTTGTTCAGGCTTTTGAGATACAAGTCGTCGATTTCAAGGTTCTTAACTGCGCTGCCGCCGATTTTTAACGTCTTATATTTTTTAATAATGCGTTTGTCATAGCAATCGATAAGCACGGATGCTTTTGCTCCCATTACGCCGCAGTCATATAAACTGTTTTTAGTTTTTTTACCGCCGAAAACGCAATATTTTCCGTCGATATTGACGTAGTTGCATTCCGACGTACCGTCTACTGTTTTACTTACGACAGCCGAAAATTTACCGTCCTTTACTTCTTCTTTTAATTGAGTAACCGTAGTTTTGTAGTCGCCTTCGATTATACTGTCTGTCGAAACTATCAAAAGCTCTTCATCGGGTTCGCATTTTTCGACGTACAAAAATACGGCAAGCGCAGTTTTTAAAGGCTTATCCTCGAATATAAAACTGTATTCTATACCCTGAAAGACTTGAAGCTGCCCACGCGCAACATTTTCGTATCTTTTATTTGTAAGTATTATAAACTCGTCACAGTGAGGCACATTTCTTAAAATGGTCTCCTGAAACATAGATCTATTTTCCCTTATCGGCATAAACTGCTTGGGAAACTCTTTTCTCGAAAGAGGCCAAAGTCTGTCGCTGCTGCCGCCGGCTAAAACTAAACATTTCATTTTTTACTCCGCAGTTACCAACGTCAACATATAACTTTTTATGCTTTTAAGATTTATTTTTGCCTGTTCGGCGCTGGTTGCCCTTGCGCCGAAATAAAATTTTATTTTAGGTTCGGTACCCGACGGACGCGCACAGCACCAAGCATTATTTTCAAGTTCGAAATACAAGACGTTGCTTTTGGGTAATTCAAGTTTGAAAGTTCTGCCGCTTTGAATTTCTTTGCCTGTGCAAGTTAAATAATCCTTGACGGCTATTACTTTAAATTTGCCGATAGCCGTGGGCACGTCATCCCTGAGATTTGCCATAATGCTTTTTATTCTGTTTACGCCGTCGACGCCCTGCAAAGTTATGCTTTCCAGATCTTCGGCATAATAGCCGTATTTTGCATAAATCTTTTGCATCTGGTCCCAAAGCGTCAAGCCTTGCGATTTATAGTAAGCCGCCGCTTCACACAGCGCCATTACCGCAACCACAGCGTCTTTGTCGCGAGCATGCGTACCCACAAGACAGCCGTAGCTTTCTTCATAGCCGAATTCATATTCAAACGCGCCTTTTTGTGCGTCCAATTTACCGTTGTTTTCAGCCTTAGCTTGCTCGAAAAGTTTAATTTGCTCGCCTATATATTTAAAGCCCGTCAAAACTTCCTTTAAAGTCAATCCGTACTCGGCAGCAATAGCGTAAGCCATTTTAGACGAAACTATTGTCGTCACAAGCGCGCCGCACTCAGTATTTTCAGGCAGCAGCCCCTTTAACTTTCTTTGAGATAAAATATATTCCGCAATCAAAAGTCCGCTCATGTTTCCCGTAAACGAAACATATTCTCCGCTGGCTTTGTCTTTCGCGTAAATGCCGAGCCTGTCCGCGTCAGGGTCGGTGGCAAGTACTATATCGGCGTCAACCTTTTTTGCAAGATTGAGCGCGTATAAATAGGCGTCTTTATCCTCGGGATTCGGATATTTTAATGTGGGAAACCTACCGTCGGGCTGTTGCTGCTCGGGCACCACATATACTTTTTTAAAACCGAGTTCGCTAAGCACTCTGCACACTGGCACGTTGCCCGTGCCGTTCAAGGGAGTATAAACGATAGTAAGCTTGTCGGCATACCGTTCGATAATTTCCCTGTTGAGCACTAAACTTTTTAAAGCGGCTATATACTTGTCGTCGATTTGCTTTCCGATTATTTCAATCAAGCCGCTATTTTCGGCGTCGCTCTCGGAAATGCGTTTGATAGACGCATAGTCGTCGATTTTATTTACTTCCGAAATAATCAATTTATCATAGGGGGCAACTATCTGTCCGCCGTCCGACCAATAAACTTTATATCCGTTATATTGAGGAGGATTGTGACTTGCGGTTATTACAATGCCGGCAGTAGCTTTAAGTTCGCGGACGGCAAACGACAACTCGGGCGTGGGTCTTAAAGACTCGAAAAGAAAAACCTTTATACCGTTTGCAGCAAATATGCACGCCGAATCAAGAGCAAACTCCTCGGACATAATTCTGCTGTCATAGGCTATTGCCACGCTGCCGTTTTTTGTTTGTGAATTTATAAAGTTGGCAAGCCCCTGAGAAGCTTTACCAACGGTATAAATATTCATACGGTTAGTTCCCGCACCTATAACGCCGCGCAATCCGCCCGTACCGAAATCAAGCTGCTTAAAAAATCTGTCCTCTATTTCTTTTTCGTCGGTTAAAGCAAGCAATTCTTTCTTGGTCTGTTCATCAAACGTATCGCTTGTGCACCAATCGTTATATTCTTTTCTATAATCCATTACAGCAGTTCCTCTCTGCCTTCCTCTTTTAGTTTATCAACTATTTTTTTTACGTCTTGTGCCCGTTCTTTCGAACAAACCATTATACAGTCGTCCGTTTCGACAATTACCAAATTTTCAACGCCGACCGCGGCTATCAATTTTTTATTCGAATAAGCCGTTGTGTTTTTCGAGTCAAGAAGCAACACGTCGCCGACTTGAATATTCCCGTCATTGTCCGCCTGCCTTACAGCGTCGAAGGTATCCCAGCTTCCAACGTCATTCCAACCGAATTCCCCGGGCACAACCAAAATATCGCTGCATTTTTCCATTATTCCGTAATCAACGGAAATAGACGGTATTTTATGATAAATTTCAGCTATAAGCTCTTTTTCATTGCTGTTGCCGAACGCTTCTGAAATGCTTAAAAGATATTTATATACTTCGGGCAACAACTCGCTGAATTTTTGCAAAATAGTCGAAGCTTTCCAAACGAACATACCGCTGTTCCAAACAAAGTTTCCGCTTTCGATATACTCGCTCGCTTTTTCCAAAGAAGGTTTTTCAACAAACCTTTTAACGGGTTTGGCAATATCCATATTGCTTTTATCGTACTCGATATAGCCGTAACCTGTCGACGGAAAGGTGGGATTTATTCCTATCGTAACTAACTTGTCCGTCGTTTCGGCGGCAAAAATTGCCTCTTTTAAAATGCCTGCAAACTTTTCGGCGTCCTTTATATATGCGTCGGAAGGAGTAATTACCATTATTCCGTCACCGTATTTATGCAAAATTTCCGTTGCGGCGTATCCGATACAAGCAGACGTATTTCTTGCTGCAGACTCGGATAAAATGTGATTTTCAAGCACTCTTTGACCGACGCTTTTAATCATCAAATCTTTCTGAGCCGCATTGGTAACTATAAAAATATCGTTTGAATTTGCCACGCCCGTCAACCTTGCTATTGCTTCGTTGACCATAATTTCTTTACCGCTTAAATTGAGCAGCTGTTTAGGCGTATGTTTCCTTGAAAGCGGCCAAAAGCGCGTACCGCCGCCGCCTGCCATTATAACCCCGTAAACTTTCACTTTTTAACCCCGATTTGATTGATTTTTATGCCATATAATGTAAGATTTGGAGAATATTTCAATCAATATTCATTATAATATAATTCCGCAGAAAATGCAAGTATATTGATTAATTTATAATTGCATTTTTAGTTTGTGTACATTGCGGAAATTTAGACAATTTTTCACATTATCCGTCAAAAAAATCAAGCGCCGCCAACCTCGAAAAGTCCGCACCTCCTTTTGTATTTTGTGTTAAAGTATTTCGGGTTTGACGGCGCCGCAATTTTGTCCTATTATAACACTTACGGGCGCCATTGCCGCCCCCATATTGTTGACGTCGGTTACGCCGAAATCGCAGACCTTACCCATAGTTCCGTTTACAACTTTTACACCCTTTTTCTCGTTTGAAACAATGCACGCGCCCGCGCCCGTTACCGTCCACTGCGCCTGCGGCGGTCTTGTGCAACCGAGTTCGAGGGGGTATCTGTACTGCCTTTCAGCCGAAGCAAAATGACTGCCCGTTGCCGCTACTGCTCGCTCGATATACCCTGCGTTTACAAGCATAGAGGCAAGCAATATGCTTTCGCTCATAGTAGAACAGGCGGAATATACGCCCAAAAAAGGAAAGTTGAAGTCGCGCGCCGCAAAACTTGCCGAAATTATCTGGTTCAATAAATCACCCGAAATCATTACGTCGATATCGCTTTCGCTGTACTTGCCCTTTTCAATGGCAAGCGCGATTGCCGTCGACAGCATTTTGCACTCGGCTTTTTCAAAGGTGCTTTCCTCGTACATATCGTCCTGCAAAGTAACGTCCGCAAACGAACCGAGCACCCCTTCTTTTTCCTTCGAACCGCAAACTGCCGCAAACGAAGTTATGCGCGGCGCGTTTTTAAAAAATACCGTATTGCCCTTTCTCATTACACAAACAGATATATCAGTCCGACAAGAACGCCCGAAAATACGCCGAACACTATAATTGCGCCGGCCACCGTGAACATTTTTGCCGCCATTCCGTATATCCAACCCTCCGTTTTAAATTCTATTGCAGGTGAAGTTACGCTGTTGGCAAACCCTGTAATGGGAACTATCGAACCAGCCCCCGCGTATCTGCCTATTCTGTCATAGACGCCGAGCCCCGTCAGAAAGCAACCTAAAAAAATAAGAACAACCGAAGTAAGCCCTGCCAGCTCGTCACCCGAAAAACCGATATACTCGAACATATACCTTATAAACTGACCTATACAGCAGATTAGTCCGCCCACCCCGAAAGCTGCCGCACAGTTTTTAAAATGCTGCGTAGGCGGATCCTGCGTTTTGACGTAATTTAAATAATTAGCATTATAATTGTCACGGGATTTGCCTGTCATTTTTTACGCCCCCCTCTTTAACCGTCTTATAAAGCGTTTCGCGCTCGTCCCTGCGCGAAAAATCAAAATCTTTTTTCATTGATGAAACATCCTCTCGTTAATTTTCAGCGTCACTTTTTCGGGCATTACCCGGGATACAAACCTTAAAACAGTATTCTTTACGCCGCAGATTTTTATAACGGGGGGCTTGTCCGTCGTAAGCAAATTGTATATAATTTCCGCAACGTCCGAAGGCGGCATACCGCTTTGCTCCATATTTGCAAGCGCGGCCACGGCGCGGTTGACGTTGCCGGAATAGGACTTGTTTTCCTCGTCGGGATATACCTTTCTTTTAAATGTAAAGTTGGTTGCCGTACCGCCCGGCAAAAGCCCCGTTACCCTTATATTGTAAGGCTTCAACTCGCAATATGCCGCGCGGCAAAGCATTTCCAGCGCGGCTTTCGACGACGAATAGAAGCAGTCGAAGCTTATGGGAAAATCTCCGCCGAGCGAGCCGACAAGCACTATTCTTCCTCCCTTGTTTTTGAACAGCGGAATTACAGCCTGCATACATTGCAGCGCGCCGAAATAATTTACGTCGAAAAGATATCTGTAATCGCTCTCCTTCGCGTATTCTATGGGCGCCGCCATAGAAAACCCTGCACAGTATATCAAAGCGGAAATATTATATTTTTCAGAAACTCCGCGAATGGCGTCTGACAGCGCAGTTCCTGCCGCGGCGTCCGCGGCTATGTTATGAACTTTTGAGTTTTTGCAGGGCGTACGCGAAATGTTTACAACGTTCCAGCCCCTGTTTACAAGCTTTTGACAGGTTTCAAACCCTATGCCCGAACTGCCGCCGACAACGACGGCAGTCTTTTTTAAACTGTTCTTTTCCATAACACTATTTTGCGAAAAAAAGAAAGTAATATACTTGCAAAATATGCGCGCTTTATTTTACCCGAAACATAAATCGAGAATCATCATAAGCGCAAACCCGAAAATTATTCCCACCGTCGCTTTGACTTTGCCCTGCGCAAAGCTTTCGGGAATTAATTCCGAGCATACTACGGCTATCATCGCGCCTGCGGAAAATGCAAGCGCCCAGGGCAATATTCCGTTTACAGCAGTCACCGCAAGCGCGCCTATCACTCCTGCCACTATTTCGACCGCACCCGAAAGCTGACCTATCAAAAAAGATTTTCCGCGCGAAAGTCCGTTTGCCCTCAACGGGAACGCCACGCACATACCCTCGGGAAAGTTTTGAATACCTATACCCACGGCAAGCATAACCGCCGCAACCGCCTCTACCGTCTGCCCAGACGCAAGTGCGCCGAAAGCCACGCCGACAGCCATTCCCTCGGGGATATTGTGCATTGTAACCGCAATACACATAACGGCGCAACTGCGTTTTTTTAAATTTCCCGAAAACATATTAAGCTTGTTTATAACTATGTCGGTTAAAATTATAAGCGCGCCGCCGAGTATAAAACCAAAGGTAAGAATTAAAAAAGAAAACTCTCCGCCCGTTTCTATTGCAGGCAAAAGAAGCGAAAAGAAAGTCGAGGCAAGCATTATACCGGCCGCGCTCGACATCATAAAAGAAAAGGCGTTTTGGCTTACGTTTTTATAAATGAATACGAGCGACGCACCCAGCGCGGTCATTGCCCAGGTAAACGCCGTTCCAATCAACGCAAGCTGCCAGCCTGAAAAATTATAAAGCCAATCCATTCCTATGTACTTCTCCAAGTAAAATCAGTTAGTACATTATATGAAAAAATTCCCGTAGGGCGTGACTTGCCACGCCCTACGGGAATTTAATATTTTATTTTTAATTTTCGAGCGGCAATTTTTTGTAGCGGTTTTTTGCGTCGCTTATTTGTCTTGCCGCATACAACGCAGGCGTATCG
This sequence comes from uncultured Christensenella sp., assembly GCA_910585685.1. Lineage (GTDB taxonomy): Bacteria > Bacillota > Clostridia > Christensenellales > Borkfalkiaceae > Coproplasma. Next base: position 227,590 of record CAJUEO010000001.1, on the reverse strand, counting down.
AGCAGCGAAGTCACCATACGTTGAAGCAAACAGCACGTTACCGAGCGTCTGTTCCATTCCGAAAACAAATAATCGTTCCGATAAGGAACGATTTTAGGGCAGACTACGCCCGTCTTCTCCTTAGTTTTGTTTTTGCGCAAAAACGCAAGGCAGGATGGTTACGAACTGCCTACAACTATATTAACACCTTAAAATCGAGTATGTCAATTAAAAACAGACCCCATTTTTCAGTGCAGGAAAAACCTTACAAGCTTCATATAAAATTTTTTAAAAGGCTGGTAGCGCATAGGCAGGTCGATAAACGTCTTTTTGTCGACTATGCTTTTATAGTGCGTGAAGGTATCGAAGCCCGTTTTGCCGTGATATGAGCCGAGTCCGCTCTCTTTATAGCCGCCGAACGGCATATAAGAGGTTGCAAGATGAATTACGACGTCGTTTATACAGCCGCCGCCGAAACCGAGCGTGGTTGTAAACTTTTTTATTGTCTTTTTGTTTGAGGAAAAGATATACAGCGCAAGCGGCGCGTCGTGCCCCGAAACGTAGTCTATAACCTCGCTATCGTTCGAATACTCGATAACGGGCAATATGGGACCGAATATTTCTTCTTGCATAACCGCGTCGGTAAAAGCTGCGTTGTCGAGAATTGTAGGTTCGATTTTTAAAGCGGCTTGGTCGCACCTGCCGCCGTGCGCCGTCTTTTCGGGGTTTAAAAGATTTAAAAGGCGCAAATAGTGCTTTTCGTTGATAATTTTGCCGTAATCGGGGTTTTCAATAGGATTTTCCCCAAACTGCAAGACAATCTGTTTTTTAATTTCGGCAACAAGCTTCGAGTGTATCTTTTTTGAACAGAGAATGTAATCGGGCGCAACGCAGGTTTGACCGAGGTTTAAAAATTTGCCCCATACAATGCGCTTTGCCGCAAGTTTGATATTTGCCGTTTCGTCGACTATGCAAGGACTTTTGCCGCCAAGCTCCAAACTTACGGGCGTAAGATTTTTTGCGGCGTTTTCATAGACGATTTGCCCGACGCGCTTACTGCCCGTAAAGAAAATATAGTCGAATTTTATTTGCATAAGCGCGGTATTTATTTGCGAACCGCCGAATAAAACCGCAACATATTCTTCGGGGAATACGCTGCCGAGTACCGTTTTTATCGCTTGATTTGTGTTTGGAGAATATGCGCTTAGCTTCAATACTACCGTATTTCCTGCCGCGACAGCCTCGATTAACGGATCGATAGAAAGTAAAAACGGGTAGTTCCAAGGGTTCATAACCAAAACCGTGCCGTAGGGCATAGGTTGGCGGTAGCTCTTCGAAACATACTGCGCAAGCGGCGTTTTTACTCTTTTGGGTTTTGCAAATTTTTTTATGTGCTTTAATATGTACGAAAGTTCACTGAGCACCAAGCCCGTTTCACACATATAACTTTCGCTTTCGCTTTTGCCCAAATCTTTTTTTAAGCCCTCGTGAATAAGGCTTAAATTTGAGCTTATTGCCTTGTACAATTTTTTCAGATGCTGTATGCGATACTTTACGTCGAGCGTCTTGCCCTCGGCAAAAAATTTGCGTTGGTTTTCAACCAAGCCCACTAAATCAACTGATTGCATTTACCCCTCCTATCTTCAAATACATCTTTTTAAGTTTCTTTCTGTCCCAAAGCACGGGCACGGGATACAGAGGGTTTGCCTCCCTTTCGGCGTAGCGCGAAAGTTCGTCCAAATCCTCGGGGTTTAAAGTTAGCGTTTGAGGTATTCCCATATCCACGTTCATACGCTTTATTTTTTCTATTACCGCCTTAGCGCCCTCCGCATAGCCGACGGTTTTGGGAACAAGTCCGCAATAAACAGCTATTTTCCACAGCTTTTTATGCGCCGACTTTGCGTACTCTTCAAGCACCAACGGCAAAATGACGGCGTTAGCCAGCCCGTGCGGAGTATTGTACTTGCCGCCGAGCGCGTGCGCAAGCGCGTGAACGTAACCGACGTATGATTTTGAAAAAGCCCTGCCTGCCTTGTGCGATGCAATAAGCATATTTTTACGCGACTCCGCAGTCTTTTCGAAGTATGATTTTTCAAGATTTTCAAATACGAGCTTAATCGCTTCCAACGCGTCAGCTCTCGTTTTACGGTTACCGCTCTTGCCTATAAACGCCTCGATTGCGTGAGTCAACGCATCCATACCCGTTGTAGCGACGACGTTTTGGGGTAATGTCATAGTAATTTCCTCGTCCAAAACCGCGTATTTGGGGATTAGAGGAAAGTCGTTTATAGCATATTTATGACGGGTTTTCGAGTCGACTATTACCGCCGCAAGCGTAGTTTCGCTGCCCGTGCCTGCCGTTGTGGGAGCGGCTACAAGCAGAGGAATTTTCTTTCTTACTTTTAAAATGCCGCCAAGCTTGCCCAAAGTTTTTTTAGGCCTTGCAACAAGCGCGCCCACGCCCTTCGCGCAGTCCATAGGTGAACCGCCGCCAAAAGCGATAAGACAGTCGCAATTACCCTCTCTATAAATTTTGAGAGCGTCGGCAACGTTGTCGGTAGTGGGATTTGCCACCACTCCGTCAAACACGGCGTACTGCAACCCTTCGGCAACAAGCTTTTCTTCAAGCGAAACAGTAAGCCCGAGCGAGCGCACGGTTTTGTCCGTTACTATAAGCGGCTTTAATTTGCCGTTATGTTTCAAAACGGTCGGAATATCCTGCACTTTATCTATTATTTTCGGGTCTTTGTAGGGCAAAACGGGCAAAGCCAATTTAAACACGCCCTGAAAAACTCGACAATAAGCCTTTTTGAATAAATTCATTTTCTCTCCTTAAATGTTATTTTTTGAAATATACTCGTAATATTTATCTAAATTTTCGGATATCGAGTCGAGGCATTTATAAAAAATTTCCCTCTCGCTGTCGGTAAGGTCTTTGCCGCCTGCAAGCACTGCGTTGTGCGCCTTTTCGTTTATAAACGCCGCCACCTTTTGCCCCTCGGCGCTAAGCTTTATCAGCGAGTTGTATTTTTGCGTATCACACTCGACATATCCCTTTTCCCTCAACAAGTCAAGCGCACGCGAAATTGCCGCCTTGTCCTCTAACGTCAGCCGACAAAGCTCGCTTGCAGTAAGGCCGTTGCGGTTTTCGGCAAGACTGTAAAGGCACATAACGTGTATGGCTTTAAGATTGTAACCGCGCATTTCATGCAGTTTTATTTTTGATACCAGCTTGTTGAGCCTGAGTATCGACATTGTAAAATTTTCAAACCTCTTTTCCATTTACCACCTCGCTGAATAACTCAAATTGTTGAGTTGTCAACAATTTTATTTTATAATTATTTTAGTTTTTTGTCAAGAAATTCCCGTTGAAATTTCAACGGGAATATAATGTCGTTTAAAATTTAATTAAGCCGCGCCCTTTTGCAGCACTTGGCAATTACAGCTATACTTACTGTCGTCCGTATAGATAACTTCCGTTATGCTGTCCGCCGTAATTGCGCCGGATTTAGGGTTTTTGACTGATAGTATGTTGCCGCGAATTGTTGCGTTGACTTCGGAATATTCAAAAGAAAAATCGCAATTTTGCATTTCGCAGTCGATAAGTTTCAAGCCCTTGCAATAACAGAGCGGCTGGGTGCCGATAATTTTACAGTTGATAAGCGTAAGGTTTTCGGAATACCAGGCAAGATATTCCCCCTTTATTACCGAGTTTTTTACCGTGACGTTTTTAGTGTGCCAAAACGCGTCCTTTGTGTCGAGAACGCTGTTTTCTATCGTCATATTTTCGACGTACTGAAAGGAATATTTACCCTTGAAATTTACCCTGTCAAGCTTGATATCCCAAGCCATTAAAAACAGATATTCACTCTCTATACTACTGTCGGCTATGCTTATGTTGCCGCTCTTCCAGCCAAATTCGGGGGAAACAATCGTGCTGCCCGATATAGTAATTTTACTGCACTCGCGCAGCGCCTTGATACCCAAAAGATTGCTTTTTTCAATACATACGTTGTTTGTGTACCACAATGCGGCACGGCATTTATCCGTCATCGTAACGTCGTAAAGCTGCACTCCGTCGTCGTGCCAAAGCGGATAGCGCAGGTTCATAAAACAACCTTCGAGCCTTACGTTTTTTGCCTCTTTAAGCGCCGATTCTCCGTCCTCCACCCCGTCAAAAACACAGTTTTTAAGCAGCACGTTTTCAGCCGCATACAAATCCCTTTCGAGCGGAAATTTTTTGTTTTCGATAATTTTCATTTGTTTCATAACTTTATACTATTATAGCGAAAAAACAGCGATATGTCAAACACTTGTTTTAATAATAATGTATCGCTAAACAAAAGAGAGCAAGCAACACGCTTACTCTCTTTATTCGCTTAATTTTTTAAATTATTTGCCGAAATATCTCTTCAAAAGACCTGCAAAGCCTGCTCCGTGTCTGGCTTCGTCCTTTGCCATTTCGTGCACGGTGTCGTGAATAGCGTCATATCCAAGCTGTTTAGCAAGTTTGGCAATTGCAAGTTTTCCCTCGCAAGCACCTGTTTCAGCCGCTGCACGAAGTTCGAGGTTTTTCTGAGTAGAAGGCGTTACAACTTCACCCAACAGTTCGGCAAATTTAGCCGCGTGTTCAGCCTCTTCCAAAGCGTAACGCTTGTAAGCTTCGGCAATTTCGGGATAGCCCTCGCGGTCTGCAACCCTTGACATTGCAAGGTACATACCGACTTCGGTGCATTCCCCTGCAAAGTTTGCGCGAAGCCCCTCCATAATTTCTTCGTTTTCAACCTTGCCGTCACCTATAACGTGTTCGCAAGCAAATTTAGCTTCTCCGGACACGGGAACAAACTTTTTAGCTTTACATACGGGGCATACGTCTACGCCGTCTTCAACTATCTCACCACAAACTACACATTTTTTCATAATTTAAATACTCCTTTTATAAGCGTGCCGTTTTGCACAACTTTATGGTACTAATATAACATACCTTTTTTGTAATTACAAGAAATTTATGTGAAAATTTTATAAAATAATTAAATTTAACAGCTCGTCGCAATCTTTTACAAACGTTTTTGCGCCCACCTCTTCGAGCTGCTTCAAAGTTCTGTACCCCCAAAGCACCGAAACGCAGTTGACGCCTGCATTTTTTGCCGTTAAAACGTCCGTTTCTCCGTCTCCGACAAACAGACATTCTTCGCGACGAAAGCCAAAATTATTTATAATTTCAAGCGTTACCGAAGGGTCCGGTTTGAGCGGTGCGCCGTCGGTTTGACCCAAAACCGCGTCAAAACGGTATTCGCTTAAAAACTTTTGATATGCGGAAGTTACGCCGTACTGAGGCTTGTTAGAAAGAATAGCAAGCTTTATATTTAAGTCCTTCAAACTTTTAAGCAGCCCGTCCACGCCCTCGAACAGCCTTGTAAGGCTGTTGTCGCACTGCGCAAAATATTTGTTATAATTGCGGTACACCTCTTCGACAAGCTCCGCGTTATCGGCTCCGACAGCGCGTTCAACAAGTTTTTTTGCACCGTTACCTATAAAATTTTTAGTGTCGTCAAGCGAAATTTCGGGAAGAGCCGACATTCTTAAACAAAAGTTAAGCACGGCTTGCAGGTCGGGAAGCGTGTCAAGCAACGTTCCGTCCAAATCGAAAATAACAAGTTTGTACATTACATTTTTTCGGGTGCGCCGATACCCAATAGCGAAAGCGCATTTTTAAGCGTGACGTGCACCGCCTCGGTAAGCGAAAGACGGAAATGCTTTGTTTCCCCCTCCGCGGAGAGTATTTTGCAGTCGATATAAAATTTATTGTACTTTTGCGCGAGGTCAACGGCGTACCTTGCAATAAGCGAGGGCTCGTATTTTTCCGCTGCGTCCTTTATTGTTTGGGGGAACGTCGAAAGCTGCTTTATAACCTCGTATTCCTGTGCGTTGGGCTCGTATTTTTCGGGCAATGCAAAGCTTTTGCCGCTCTTTTCGAGCACAGAATTTGCACGGGCGCAAGTGTATTGGACATAGACGCTTGTTTCCCCGTCAAAGCTTAAAACTTTGTCGTAAGAGAAAGTTACGTCCTTGATTTTGTTGTTGTAGAGCGCGCCGAAAATTACCGCGCCAAGCCCGACGGTTTCCGCAATTTGACGTTTATTTTCCAGCGCGGAATTTTTTTCGTCAATTACGGCGTAAGCCTTTTCAACGCACTTGTTTATTACGTCCTCCAGCCAGACTACACGGCCGTTTCGGGTCGACATTGCGCCGTCTTCGAGCGATACCATACCGTAAGCAACGTGAACCAAGTCCTTTGCCCAATCCTTGCCCATAAGCTCCAAAACCTTAAAAAACTGTTTGAAGTGCAAATTTTGCTGATAGGCAACGACATACAGGCACTTATAAAAATTATAAGTATTTTTGCGATAAATTGCCGCCGCAAGGTCGCGCGTGGCGTACAGAGATGCTCCGTCCGAACGCAAAACAAGGCAGGGCGGCATACCGTACGGCTCGAGGTCGACTATCTGCGCGCCCTCGCTCTCTTTCAATAATCCCTTTTCTTTCAGCTCGTCGATTACTGGCTGCATTTTATCTATATAAAAGCGCTCTCCGGCGTAGCTGTCAAAAGTTATATTAAGTTTTTCGTAAATTGTATTTACATAATCTATAGTAAGTTCTTTGAACCATTCGAAAAGTTCGTTTGCCTCGCGGTCACCGCTCTCGATCAGGCGGAAATAGTTGCGAGCCTCCTGTTCCATAAGCTCGTCCGCCTCTTTATTGAACCTGACGTACAGCTCGTTGATAGCGTGTATGCCGCCCTTGTCCACCTCTTCGCGGTTGCCCCAGCGCTTGTATGCGCTTATAAGCTTTCCGAACTGCGTGCCATAGTCCCCGAGATGGTTTATACCCACTACGTTATAGCCGAGAAATTTATATATTTTGTAGAGCGCGCCGCCGATAACCGTTGTCGAAAGATGCCCTATATGGAACGGTTTAGCAACGTTTACCGAGGAATACTCTACGCAGACCGTTTTACCCTTGCCGACGTCGGAAGAGCCGTAACAGTCACCCTCGCTTAAAACCCTGTTCAAAACGGAGGAAACAAGCCCCATTTTATTGATTTTAAAGTTTAAATAGCCGTTTACAGCCGAAACTTCGCTTATTACTTCGTCGCAGACAAAGCTGTTTTTAAGCTCTTCGGCTATGGCTACGGGGCTTTTGCGGAAAGCTTTCGCAAGCTTGAAGCAGGGCAGAGCATAATCCCCCATCTGAGAATTGGGAGGCAAAGCGACGTCCGCCGCAGTTATATTTTCAAGGTTGAGTTTATTTACAATGTATTCGCGATAGTCCATAAGTTTATTTTAACATACAGCCAAAAATTTGGCAACTTTACCGCCTATTCGTTTTGATTTTTTTGAGAATTATATTATAATATAAAAGCTTAAAAAAATATTTAAGGACGATAAAATGAAATTAGGTGTCGTAGGACTGCCCAACGTAGGTAAGTCAACGCTTTTTAACGCAATAACACACGCAGGCGCGGAAGCCGCAAACTATCCCTTTTGCACCATAGAACCCAACGTAGGCGTGGTAGCCGTTCCCGACGAGCGGCTCGATAAGCTTGCAAACCTTTACGCAAGCAAAAAAATTACCCCCGCCATTGTAGAGTTTGTGGATATAGCCGGACTTGTAAAGGGCGCTTCACGGGGGGAAGGTTTGGGAAATAAATTTCTTTCGCACGTCCGAGAATGCGACGCGATAGTTCACGTTGTTCGCTGTTTCGAGGATGAAAATATTACCCACGTCAACAATAAAATAGACCCTATTTCGGATATTCAGACAATTACGTTGGAGCTTATTCTCGCAGATATCGAGGCTGTAAACAAGCGCCAGGACAGAATAAGAAACGTTGCAAGGGGCGGTTCGAACAAGGAAGCAGCCGCTGAATTTGCGTTTTTGGAGAGATTGGAAAAGTTTTTGAGCGAGGAAAAACCTGCCCGACTGTTCCCCCTCTCCGACGACGAAAAGCCGATTATGGAAAACCTGTTTTTACTGACGGACAAGCCCGTAATTTATGCGGCTAATATTTCAGAGTTCGATATGGGCAAGCAGGACGACGAAATCGAGCTTGTAAAAAAGGTCAAGCAATACGCCAAAGCCGAGGGCAGCGAGGTGTTGGTAATTTGCGCCAAGACAGAAGAGGAACTGTCGGTTATGGAGCCCGAAGAAAGCGCAATGTTTTTGCAGGAGCTGGGGCTTGAAGAAAGCGGACTTAACAGACTGATTAAAAAGAGCTATGCGCTATTGGGGCTTATTTCCTACCTTACCGCAGGTGAAAAGGAAACGCGCGCCTGGACTATCGTAAACGGAACCAAAGCGCCGCAAGCGGCAGGAAAAATTCACACCGATTTCGAAAAGGGCTTTATTCGTGCCGAAGTAGTTGAATGGCAGACTCTATTGGAGTGCGGCGGTTATAACGGCGCGCGCGAAAAGGGCAAGGTGCGTTCGGAAGGCAAGGAATATGTAATTAAAGACGGAGACGTGGTGCTTTTCCGCTTCAACGTTTGATTGATTTTTATAATTTTCAATAAAAAAAAGCTCGGCTTTGCCGAGCTTTTAAATTTTATTTTAATTACTTCAATTCAGCGAAGTACTTAATTGTTCTTACCATCTGAGATGTGTAAGAATTTTCGTTGTCGTACCAGGAAACAACCTTTACAAGGGTCGTGCCGTCGCCGAGAGGCATGCACTTCGTCTGAGTAGCGTCGAAGAGCGAGCCGTAGGACATACCGATAATATCGGAAGAAACGATTTCTTCTTCGGTATAGCCGTATGAAGAAGATGCAGCGGCTTTCATAGCTTCGTTTACAGCCTTAGCGTCAACTTCTCCCTCGCAAACAGCGATAAGCTGGGTAAGCGAACCGGTGGGAACGGGAACGCGCTGTGCGCAACCGTCGAGAACGCCGTTGAGTTCGGGAATAACAAGACCGATAGCCTTAGCAGCGCCCGTAGAGTTGGGAACGATATTGCATGCCGCAGCTCTTGCTCTTCTCAAATCACCCTTTCTGTGGGGGCCGTCAAGAACCATCTGGTCGCCGGTATATGCGTGAATAGTCGTCATATAGCCCTTCTTGATTTTGCAGAGCTTGTTGAGAGTATCAGCCATAGGTGCAAGGCAGTTTGTGGTGCAGCTTGCAGCCGAAATAACGGTGTCGCTTGCTTTAAGAGTCTTTTCGTTTACGCTGTAAACGACCGTAGGTAAGTCATTGCCTGCAGGTGCGGAAATAACGACTTTCTTTGCGCCGGCATTGATGTGAGCGGACGACTTCTCTTTTGAGCAATAGAAGCCCGTGCACTCTAATACGACGTCAACGTCGTGCTGCTTCCAAGGAAGGTTTGCAGCGTCTTTCTCTGCATAAATTTTGATTGTTTTGCCGTTTACGGTTATGCAATCTTCACCTGCCACAACAGAATCGGCATACTTATATTTGCCCTGAGCCGAGTCGTACTTCAAAAGATGAGCAAGCATTTTGGGGCTTGTCAAATCGTTGATAGCTACGATTTCATAGCCCTCTGCATCAAACATCTGTCTGAAAGCAAGACGGCCGATACGTCCGAATCCGTTGATTGCAACTTTTACATTTGCCATAAAATTAAATTCCTCCGAATTTTTATTTATATTTTTTTAAAGCAAAATTATTATATCAAATAACTTTGTTTAAGTCAACAATTTTTTAAATGTACGGATTTGACAAAACCCATCCTTAATATTATAACCCATTAATTTAATAAACGCAATACTTTTTTCAAAAATTTTTAAAATTGACTTGAAATTTGAAGTATAATCATTTATACTTATATATGGTAATAAAACTATTTGGAGGTTTTTATGGCATTAGTTTCGGCAAAAGACATGCTTGAAAAAGCAAGAGCAGGTAAATATGCGGTTGGTCAGTTCAATATCAATAACCTTGAATGGACAAAATCCATTTTACTTACGGCGCAAGAACTCAATTCCCCCGTTATTTTGGGTGTTTCAGAGGGCGCCGGTAAATATATGACGGGATTTAAGACGGTTGCGGCTATGGTTTCGGCTATGATAGACGAGCTTAAAATTACGGTTCCCGTTGCGCTTCATCTCGACCACGGCACCTACGAGGGCTGTTATAAATGTATAGAGGCAGGCTTCTCTTCCATTATGTTCGACGGCTCGCACTTCCCCATCGAGGAAAATATAGCTAAGACAAAGGAACTTGTAGAAGTTTGCAACAAAAAGGGACTTAGCCTCGAAGCCGAAGTCGGCGCTATCGGCGGTGAAGAGGACGGCGTTGTGGGCAAGGGTGAGTGCGCAGACCCCGACGAGTGCAAAAAAATTGCGGATTTGGGAGTTACAATGCTTGCCGCAGGTATAGGCAATATTCACGGAAAATACCCTGCGGATTGGGCAGGTCTCAGCTTTGAAACGCTTGCCGCAGTAAACGAAAAGGTCGGAGAAATGCCCCTCGTGCTTCACGGCGGTACGGGTATCCCCACAGATATGATTAAAAAGGCAATTTCTCTGGGCGTTGCTAAAATCAACGTCAACACAGAGTGCCAGCTCTCCTTCCAGGAAGCTACGAGAAAGTATATCGAGGACGGCAAAGACTTGGTCGGCAAGGGCTTCGACCCCAGAAAGTTGCTTGCCCCCGGTTGCCAGGCTATAAGAGATACCGTAAAAGAGAAAATGGAAATTTTCGGAAGTATCGGCAAAGCGTAAAATAATTTAATCCCCCCTCTTACCCTGCGGTGAGAGGGATTTTTTTGTATGGTTTTTAAAAATCAGGACATACTCTGTTTGTATGAAAAAGAAAATATCGTTACTGTTACTTTTATGCGTTCTGGTTTTGACGTTTTTGTGCGCCTGCGACCCCGAAATTGCAAAAGGGTCGGTTAAATCGCTGACTAAGCCCTATATAACAACCTATGAATGCGTTGAAGCAAGGCTCGGCAACCAAAATTTGTTGGAGAAATACGACTTTATTAAAATTACGCTATTAGACAAGGACGAGCTCGAAGTTAGCTTCAAACCCAAAAAGGGAGAAAAAAAGTCGTTTAAAGGCGCGTACAGCGTCGACCCGGAAACGCGCGAGTTTTCGGGGGAAATAGGCATTTTCTGCATGACTTTCAAGGAAAAGACGACTATCGAAAAGGGGCGCTTTACTATATATAAAAACATTTTAACAATACCGCTTATAATGAAATTCGAGGCTGTTTAAAACAAATACAAAAAGAACTTCGCTGCTTCGAAGTTCTTTTTATTTTATATGTCCAAATCAAACTCAACTTTGCCGCTGTCGGTATGATATAGCGCGCCTTCAACGCGCAAGCCGTCAACCTCAACAATATTTTGCCGTATCTTACAAACGCTTTGCCTGACGTTTAATATGCTTGCTTTGACAGGGTCTATCTCGTCACCTACCGCTTGCCTTATTTCATCGGTAATAAATTTGACGTAGCCGCTGCTTTTTCCCGAAGCCGCGCCGACTGCGCCGCACATCGTATGCCCGAGCACGACCACCAATTTACAGCCGAGATGCTCAACCGCATATTCTATACTGCCCATCTGGTGATTGTCTATCACGTTGCCGGCAACGCGGATAACAAATAAACGACCTATGCCCACGGAAAAAATATACTCGGGAATAACCCTCGAATCCGAGCAAGCCACAACCACCGCAAACGGGTTTTGCCCGTTTTCACAGGTATGCTTACGCCTTTCCGAGGAAATATTTCCGCAAGCCGTATTTGAATCAAGGTACTTTAAATTGCCCGTTTTTAACCTTTCAAGCGCTTCGTCAGCCGACATAAATTTCTGTTGTGTACTCAAAACCTTTCTCATAATTACAATAATGGGCTTGTTCCAATACGAAACAAGCCCATTTGCGCTAATTATAATTTATTTTATATTATTTGCGAGGGTTCTTAATGTTAGCCTGTGCTGCCGCAAGACGAGCGATGGGCACGCGGTAAGGAGAACAGGAAACATAGTTAAGACCTATCTTGTGGCAGAACTCAATTGACGAAGGATCGCCGCCGTGTTCACCGCAAATGCCGACGTGGAGATTTTTGTTGCTTGTTTTGCCGAGCTTAACGGCAGTATCCATAAGCTTACCTACGCCTATTGTATCAAGACGAGCGAACGGGTCGCTTTCATAAATCTTGTTTGCATAGTACGAAGGAAGGAACTTGCCTGCGTCGTCACGGCTGAAGCCGAACGTCATCTGAGTCAAGTCGTTAGTACCGAAGCAGAAGAAATCAGCTTCTTTAGCGATATCGTCGGCGGTAAGTGCGGCACGGGGAATTTCAATCATAGTACCTACTTCGTACTTGAGTTTGGAACCTGCGGCAGCAATAACTTCGTCGGCGGTCTTTACGACTACATCCTTGACGTATTTAAGCTCTTTAACTTCTCCTACAAGGGGAATCATAATTTCGGGAACGACTTTCCAATTCTTATGTCTGTTCTGTACAGCGATAGCCGCTTTGATTACAGCCTTTGTCTGCATAACTGCGATTTCGGGATATGTTACGGTAAGACGGCAGCCGCGGTGACCCATCATGGGGTTGAACTCGTGGAGGTCTGAAATAATCTGTTTAATCTGAGCTACTGTCTTGCCCTGTGCTTTTGCAAGCGCTTCGATGTCCGCCTCGTCTGTGGGAACAAACTCGTGAAGAGGGGGGTCAAGGAAACGGATTGTAACGGGCTGTCCTTCCAAAGCTTCCATCAAGCCTTCGAAGTCGGACTGCTGCATAGGCTCTATCTTAGCGAGCGCAGCCTCTCTCTCTTCAACCGTGTCTGCGCAAATCATTTCTCTGAACGCGCCTATTCTTGCAGGGTCGAAGAACATATGCTCGGTACGGCAAAGACCGATACCCTGAGCGCCGAAAGCAGCAGCCTGCTTAGCGTCGTTGGGAGTATCTGCGTTCGTTCTTACGCCGAGCGCCTTGTACTTGTCAGCAAGCTCCATAATTCTGCCGAAGTAGCCTGAATTGGGGTCTGCAGGTACGGTGGGAATAAGGCAATCGTAAATGTTACCCGTCGAACCGTCGAGGGAAATGCCGTCACCCTCTCTATATACCTTTCCTGCGAGGGTGAACTGCTTGTTCTCCTCGTCCATCTTTATATCACCGCAACCGGATACGCAGCAGGTACCCATACCGCGAGCAACAACCGCTGCGTGAGAAGTCTGTCCGCCGCGAACAGTCAAAATACCCTGCGAGTACTTCATACCCTCGATATCTTCGGGAGAGGTTTCCAAACGTACAAGTACGACTTTCTTGCCCTTCTTGCCCTCGACAACAGCGTCCTCTGCCGTGAACACGATAGAACCTGCAGCCGCACCGGGGGAAGCTGCGATACCCTTGCCGACAACGTTGTTTTTATCAGCCGCTTTCAAAGCCTTGGGATCGAACTGAGGGTGCAAGAGCATATCGAGCGACTTAGCGTCGATTTGCATAAGAGCCTGTTCTTCGGTAATCATACCCTCGTCAATCAAGTCGCAAGCAATTTTTATAGCTGCCGCTGCGGTACGCTTACCGTTACGGGTCTGCAACATATAGAGCTTTTTATCCTCGATGGTAAACTCCATATCCTGCATATCGCGGTAATGGTCTTCAAGAGTTGCGCATACCTTCTGGAACTGAGCGTAAGCTTCGGGGAATACGTCCTTCATCTGGTCGATGGGCATAGGTGTGCGAACGCCTGCAACGACGTCCTCACCCTGAGCGTTTACAAGGAATTCACCCATAAGTCCCTTTTCACCAGTCGCGGGGTTACGCGTAAATGCAACGCCCGTACCCGAAGTGTTGCCAAGGTTACCGAACGCCATCATCTGAACGTTTACTGCGGTACCCCAGCTATAAGGGATGTCGTGGTCCATACGGTAGATGTTTGCACGGGGGTTGTCCCACGAACGGAATACAGCCTTAACAGCCTCGAAAAGCTGCTCTTTGGGATCGTCGGGGAAGTCCTTGCCGAGCTGTTTTTTATACTCTGCCTTGAACTGGTAAGCGAGTTCTTTCAAGTCGTCGGCGGTAAGGTCAACGTCGTACTCGATACCCTTCTTTTCTTTCATTTCGTCGATGAGCTTTTCAAAGTACTTTTTACCTACTTCCATAACGACGTCGGAGAACATCTGAATGAAACGTCTGTAGCAGTCCCAAGCCCAACGGGGATTGTTTGATTTTGCAGCGATGGTATTGACAACGTCCTCGTTAAGTCCGAGGTTGAGAATTGTATCCATCATACCGGGCATCGAAGCTCTTGCGCCCGAACGTACGGAAACGAGCAGGGGGTTTACCTTATCTCCGAACTTTTTGCCGCAGACCTGCTCCATTTTTTCAATATAACTTAAAATCTCAGCCTGAATGCCGTCGTTGATTTTGCGACCGTCTTCATAGTACTGAGTGCAAGCCTCGGTCGAAATAGTGAAACCCTGAGGTACGGGAAGACCGATTTTAGTCATCTCCGCAAGGTTTGCGCCCTTACCGCCCAAAAGCTCTCTCATATTTGCATTACCTTCACTGAAAAGGTAGCAATATTTATTTGCCATTATTTGTTCCCTCCAAATAAGTTTTTATTTATCCTATACATTTTAACTCATTTTTTTTATAATTTCAAGTATTTGAATGAAATTTTATAAACTTTTGGTTAAATTTGGTTAAAAATTTATGAGTTGTCGTCCTTCTTTTTGGAAAACTTCGAAACAAGCCAATTTTCAAACTTTTCCTGATACTTCCAGGACAGCACTGCAAGCACTATACACACCGCAAAAATGCTTATCCACACCGCTATTCCCCAGCCTGTAAACGGAATAATTTCTCCGCTGCCCAGATAGCAATACGCCGCGATTATAAGCGGCCGCACCACCAACATGGTGACAAAAAAGAACGCGAAATTCATAGACGTAAGCCCTGCCACCATGCACAGAATATCGTCGGGGAAAAAGGGCAAAATTTGCATAAGCACAAATATCGTCTTTCCTTTTTTGCCGAAGTACGAGGTGTATTTTTGAGTAGTTTCCTCCCCTGCTATCCACACTACGGCCTTTCTGCCCCATATTTTACCTATAAAATAAGCGATTACCGAGCCTATAAGCACACCTGCCGAAGCGAGCAAGGTTGCGACAAGCTCCCCCCATATTTGCACGCCAGGGATATAGCAAAGCGCCGCAGGCAATGGCAAAATCACTATTTGCAGTATCTGTAAAAACACAAACACCGCCATTCCCCAGGCGCCCGTGTCCTCTATCATCTTCGCAAGCGCCAAAATTTTTTCCGAATCGGTGCTATATTTTTTTAAATCACCTATCTCTCCGACCGCTATAAACGAAGCCTGTACTATAGCGACGAGAATTATCAATATAAAGGCGCTCTTTAAAACAGCCTGTTTGTCGAGAAAAAAGCAAACTATAGTCGCAACAACGCCTGTTCCGGCGGCACAAAAAAAGGCGGCACGCATAAATACGCCCCAGCTTGCCATTAAAAACCCCGTCAAAAGCGCGATTGTCAAGCATAAAAGAACATTTATTATAAGTACCGCCAATTTTCCCTTAAATTGCATATGTAATCAATACGCCTTTACGTTTAAATTTTTATATGTGGTAAAGCGTATGGTATAGCCGTTGGTTTGCTCGGGCTCACTCTCATATACGAGCTTAAAATGAGGGTTTTTATCAAGATTTTCAAAAAACGCGTCAGCCTCGCCCTCGGCGTCAACCTTTGTCACAAGCACCTCGTCACAGTAGCAAAGCAGCGTTTTATACATCATCTGTCCGCCGATTACAAACACCTTATCGGAAGGATATTTGCGTATTTCGGCAAAAAGTTCGTCGAGCGAGCGCACTATCTTGCAGTCGTCCCTGTCCTCCCCGTCGGGATAAAGCACGATATTATGCCTGTCCTTTAAAGGCTTGCCGCCGGGAAAAGACTTTAACGTGTTGCTGCCCATAACTACGACGTTGCCCGTTGTGGTGTTTTTAAAAAATTTCATATCCGCAGGAATGGAAAACATAAGCGCGTTGCCTGCGCCTATGCCCCAATTTTTATCGGCATGCAGTATTGCTTTCATAAGCTCTCCTTATTCCGCTACGGGAATCGAGTATTTTTTTTCGTTGAATTTATAGTCGATAAGTTTGAAGCTGTCCACGGTAAAATCGTAAAAATTCTTTATCGACTTATCCACTTCGAGTTTGGGCGCGGCAAGGCGCGGCATTTTTATTATCTCTTCGACTATGGGAATATGTCTGTCGTATATATGCGCGTCAGCTATAACGTGCACAAGTTCCCCTACTTCGAGATTTGAAACTTGCGCAAACATTATAAGAAGTACTGCGTACTGCACCACATTCCAATTGTTTGCCGTGAGCATATCGTTGGAGCGCTGGTTTAAAATGCCGTTGAGCGTATTTCCCGATACGTTGAAGGTCATTGAATAAGCGCAAGGGTATAAATTCATTTCGTTAAGGTCGGCAAAGTTGTAGATATTGGTCAATATGCGGCGGCTGGACGGGTTATTTTTAAGGTCGAACAGAACCCTGTCAACCTGATCGAACTCCCCCTCTCTGTACTTGTGCTTTACGCCAAGCTGATAGCCGTAAGCTTTGCCTATCGAGCCGCTTTCGTCCGCCCATTGGTCCCATATGTGAGAGTTGAGGTCTGCAACGTTGTGGCTCTTTTTTTGCCAAATCCAAAGCAATTCGTCCACGCAGGATTTAAAAGCCGTGCGCCTTATAGTGAGTATCGGAAACTCTTCCTTCAAATTATAGCGGTTGACAATTCCGAATTTTTTTACGGTGTGTGCAGGCGTGCCGTCGCTCCACTTGGGACGGACGTCCAAATGTGTATCCCACACGCCGTTCTGCATTATGTCTGTCATATTCGAAATAAATATTTCGTCCGCTCTGCTCATATATCTTCTCCGTATGTTTTTAATTATTATACATTATCCCGTCTTTTAAGTCAATTTTTTTGTGTAAAGGTATTGTGAAAATGCCGCGCTGCGTGCTATAATTTATATGAGGTGTGTTATGGAAAAATTTCGCTGGGTTATAATCGGCTGCGGAAGTATCGCGAACAAGGTTGCGAGCGAGCTTGTCAGATACGAAGAGTTTGAAATTTGCGCGGTGTGGAACAGAACCAAACAGCGTGCGGAGCAATTTGCAAAAAAGTACGGCGGCAAGGTTTTCGATACCGCCGAGGAAGCTTTGAAATCGGGCGGCGCGGACTGCGCATATATTGCGACAACACACGACATGCACCTGTACTATTCGAAGCTTGCTATACAATTCGGAGTACCCGTTCTTTGCGAAAAACCCGTTACCGTAAACCTCAGACAGGCTGAAGAATTAATAAATTTTGCACAGGAGAAGGGCGTTTATTTTGCGGAAGCTATGTGGACCTGGCACAACCCCGTTTCCCTCAAAGTCAAAGAATGGATTTATGAAAACAAGATAGGGGAAATTAAAAGATTTTACGCGTCCTTTGCCGTGCCCATGGTGCAGTTTATAAAAAATCCCAGACTTACCACCCCCGAACTTATCGGCGGCGCGCTGCTTGACATAGGCATTTATCCCGTAAGATACGCTATGGAACTTTTCGGAATACCCAAATTGGTGGAATGCCGCGGTGTTGTTTCGGGCGGTGTGGATTATGAGGAAACTATTATCTTAAATTATGACAATTTTAAAGCGGAAATATTTGTATCAATGAAACGGCTTAAAGGAGAAAAGCTTGTTATCGAAGGCAGCGAAGGAAAAATATGCGTCCCCCTCTACCACAAGGCAAAATCGGCTAAACTGAGAGGAAAATACCGCGAAACTTTTAAGTCGGTAAACTTTTTGTACGGTCTGCAATTTGAAAATACGGCAAAAGAAATAAAAAGCGGTTTAAAAGATAGCAAATTTTGTCCGCTTGAATGCACGCTTGAAACTATGGCTGTACTCGACGAATGCCGCAGACAGCTCGGCTTAAAATATCCCTGCGAATAAAAATTATTAAAAATACGGAAACAACTTTTGTTGTTTCCGTATTTTTAGTTAAATAATCTAAGCGTAAAATATTCAAATATCTAAATTTTCTTTCGAAAAAAGCTGACTATCTGAAAATTTACTGACAGACATACCAAACCCGTTAGCTTGTCATATTATAAATTTTAATCAGTATCTAATCTATAATGATCAATTAAAAAGTAATCAAACTATTCCAATTAATCCACAATATTTCCGTTTTTAAAAAGTGGACTATTAAAAAAATCAGGCAAATCCATATTAAGTACTTGCGAAATTTCATATATTATGCGAACATTAACTGTTTTATTTCTCTGATGTCTTATATCCCCTATTGTGGACTGAGAAACACCGCTTAATATCGATAGTCTATATTGTGTAAGTTTCTTTTCTTGTAATAATTCATTTAATCTCAATGAAAGAGCTTCCGCTAAAGTCATAATTAATCCTCTAATATTTAACGGAATTAAGTATATTTCTTTTTTTTAAATTAATACTAAGCCAATCCGCAGTACCACAGATTATAGGAGGAACTTATGAAAATTTGTAGTTGTACAGGACACCGTCCGAAAGGTTTTCCTTTTGCGTACGCTTGATAGCAAAAGCCGATTGCTGTCAAGACGGCGTTAGAGTCCGCCGTCCTGCGAAAAACAAGTTTTTCTTGCCTCACCTCAAATCCCGAAAATCGCTCATTAAAAACATTCCGCAGGACGGCAAAAGCCGTCCTGCGGAATATGGTTGAGGCGACGGGATTTGAACCCACGACCTTATGGTCCCGAACCATACGCGCTACCAACTGCGCTACGCCTCAATTTCTTTAATATTATATATATATTACCTGTTTTAGTCAATTATTTTTCGCGATAAAATAAAAATTACCGCGGAAATGCTTCCGCGGCTTTTTATTTTTAAAAAGACATTACACGCTCAACTGTTTTACCGTTAAAGTCGTGTTTACTCCGCCGCCCAAAGTGATACCCACAGCGAGCAATGCCGACAGAGCCATATCGATAACGTCCCCCGCAGTCAACGAGATAATTATGCTTCCGTTATAAAGGGAACCGACACCGACAGCCAAAACGCGCGATATCGAAGCCTGAGGAATTGCAGTTCCGTTTCTACGTACCGCCATTGTAACGGTTGTACCGAGCGCCGCCGACACGTTTGAATAATAGTTTATTTCATACACACCTGTAGTTCCGATAGTAAGGCTGTTGGCAGGCGTAGACGTCACGTTTTTCAACGGCATTGCGGTAGGAAGCGGCAACTGCGTTGTTCCCCCTACCGTCAAGTTGAGAGTTTGCGGAGTTGTATTGTACAACCCACCATATGCGTTTAAGTCTGCCGTACCCGTAGGACCTGTGACGCCCGTGGGACCCGTAACGCCGGTAACACCCGTTGCACCTGCAACTCCGGTTGCTCCTGTGGGGCCTATTGCACCTGTTGCACCCGTAGTTCCTGCGGCTCCCGTTGCGCCCGTCGCTCCTGTGGGACCAGTCGGACCCGTTGCACCTGTCGCGCCCGTGGTTCCTGCGGCTCCTGTTGCGCCTGTCGCGCCCGTGGTTCCTGCGGCTCCTGTTGCGCCTGTCGCGCCCGTTGCTCCGCGAGGAATTACAAAGTCAAGCACGGCGTTTTGTGCAGTGCCGCTGTTTGTAACTATTGCCGCCGTACCGGGTTCACCCGTATCGGTAGTGCCGACAACAACAGAAGCTGCTACGCCGTCCTCTCCGTCTGCGCCTGCGGCTCCTGTTGCGCCTGTTGCGCCTGTAGCTCCCGTTGCACCTGTGGGACCCGTTACTCCCGTGGGTCCTGTGGGTCCGGGAACGCCGTCAAGACCCGTTGCGCCTGTGGGACCTGTGACTCCTGTGGGACCTGTGACTCCTGTGGGACCCGTGGGTCCGGGAACGCCGTCAAGACCTGTTGCGCCTGTCGCTCCCGTTGCACCTGTGGGACCTGTGACTCCTGTGGGACCCGTGGGTCCGGGAACGCCGTCAAGACCTGTTGCGCCTGTCGCTCCCGTTGCACCTGTGGGACCTGTCGGGCCTGTTGCGCCGGGCGCGCCTGCAAAACCGGTAGGACCTGTTGCTCCCGTTGCGCCCGTAGGTCCGGTTGCACCGGGGGTACCTGCAGGACCTGTTGCACCTGTCGCGCCCGTAGGACCCGTAATACCGGTAAGAGTATTTATATATATTTTTCTCACGCCCGAACCGCAGGTATGATTGCCGCAAGGGTTGCAGCCGTTATTCCAGCCGTTGTCGCAGGAGAAAAATAAGTTAAGATTTATCATCGGTCTTTACCTCTTCATTAAATTTTCGTTCGAAATATTGTTTGTTGCTAAGATAGCTTTGGTTTTGCGGTTTCAAGCGCCCGGCCTCCTCGTTATAAGCGTTTGCACGCTCAAAATCCCCCAATCTATCGTATATCACACACAGTTGTATGCAGGGAATAAATCCGCCGTAATCGAGATTGACAAACGCTCCGCTCTGTATGTCGTCATTGGTTGCCAAAGCGCGTTCGTACCAATATATTGCCGAATTAAGTTCGTTTTTTTGAAAAAAACGTTCCCCCAATATGCAGCAAGTATAGCTTTTAGGCGGAGCGTAAAGCAATGATTTTAAAAGGCTCGATTCAGCGCGTTCGGTATCCCCCAACGCGCTATATACTAAATATAGATTTTGGCAGGCTTCTATTTTATTTTCAACCCAGCCGTTACGGGTCAGATAATGCTCGAAAACCGCCGCGCTCTCCCTGTACATACCACAATAAAACAGCTCGCGCGCATAATAAAATTGCGAACGTTCGTCGAGAGTTTCACCGCTTGCAATTAGTTTTTGATATATTTTAAGATTGCGAAACGGGTCGCCGCTTTTTAATTTTCTGTGATATATTTCCGCATCGGAATAGACGACTTTACCTTTTACCGAGCAAGTTTCGTGCACCGCACCTGTAAATCGAGGATTGGTAGAACGTCTGAAAATGCGCTCTCGATAGTAAATGAACGTAGGATTATCTCCGTCAAACGCCGCGGCATACTTCAAATATGCAGTATCGAAACCGCCGTTTCCAACTAATTCTTTTATTTTTTTGCAGTTATCGTCGTTAATTACGTCGTCGGCGTCAAGCCACATTAAATAGTCACACTCCGCCTTTTTAAAAGCAAAATTGCGGACTTCGGCAAAATTGTCGTTCCACTCGCAAAAGTAAATTTTTTGAGTATATTGCTCGGCAATTTCAACGGTTTTATCGGTGGAACCCGTATCGACTATTACAATTTCATCGGCAAATTTTTTTGCGCAATCGAGAACTCTGGCAATTACCTCTTCTTCGTTTCTAACTATCAAGCATACGCTTAAAGACATACAAAACCTCTTAGCAGTATTACATAATATGCGAAGCTTTAAAAAAACGCCCGTATTTAGCTGTTTTATCCAAAATATTACTTGATAAAAATTTGAATTTACGTTAAAAATCGCTTGCAAATTTTCTTCAATTTGGTATAATAATATAGCATTGCTACTGTGGCTCAGCTGGTAGAGCAGCTGATTCGTAATTATTTAATTAACCATTAAATAATAGCCTAAATAGCTCTTAAAAGGGTAATTTTAATACTTTTTACTCCCTTTTCAAAAATACCTGTAAAAAAAGTGTAAAAAACATTGTAAAAACTCAATAAATCGTGCTACTGTGGCTCAGCTGGTAGAGCAGCTGATTCGTAATCAGCAGGTCGCCGGTTCGAATCCGGCCAGTAGCTCCAAAATAAAAAGACTTAGGTAATTCCTAAGCCTTTTTATTTTTGTTCTTTAACCTTTATAATCGAATTGATTGACAGAAATAATATAAATTACTTCTTCAAGGGATTGGGCGTTTCGGGTTTGAATACAATAGTCCAAAAATGACGGTAACTTTTCATTAATTAATTTCATAAAGATTTTAACTAACTCTTTTGAAAAAGATATTTCACTTCTGAATTTGTTTAGTTGTTGGTTGTCTTGCATATAAATACCTCACTTTAAAATTTTTTATCCAAGTAAGTAATTATTGTAAATCTCCGCCGCTTGTTCGTCCTGTGATTGAAGATTATGAGTATAAATATCAAGCGTAATTCTTTCACTTGAATGACCTGCCCGTGCCGATACAGCTTTTAAAGGTACGCCTGCCTTAATTTGCATTGTAATGCTTGTATGTCTTAACGAGTGTGGCGGTATATTTTTAAAGCCGTGTTCAAGGTTGAATTTCTTTAACCATAAATTTATGGTACAGGGATTTAATGTGTTGCCGTTATCCTGTAAAAATAATTTATCAGTATCAGCCCATAAATCCCCATAGTTTATTTTCTGTTCGTCATACCAAGATTTATATTCAGCAAGTATTGTAACGAGCTGTTCGGGTAGTCGTATAGTTCTTTTAGAGGTTTTTGTTTTTGTACCCTTAATAGGTGGCAGTCCAATTACATTGGTCTTTGGAACAATAACTATGTTTTATAAATAAAAGTGTAAAAAAATCGGTAAGGTTGCCTATCGATTTTAAAGAGCATATAAAAATCATACAATTTATAAATTATTTAAAAAAGTCTACAAAGTAGCGAAAATCCATAAAAATTATGGTCTATATTTATTAAATATAATTTATTTGGGTAGGATAATTTACTTCGTAATCAGCAGGTCGCCGGTTCGAATCCGGCCAGTAGCTCCAAAAACAAGCAAACCTTTAAGGTTTGCTTGTTTTATTTATTATTAAAAATAGTTTATTCATATTGACCGTAAAAAAATAATACCTTATTATATGAGCGTTGTTAAAGACCGACTGTCTCCGTTTTTTATTGCCGTTGTAACCGTAATTTGCGTTACCGTCGGTATAATAGTTATTGTTGCGTCCTGTACGGCAAAAAAACTGACTTTTGAAACTGAGTTTTATTTTGTATGTTACTCGATTGAGGACAACGCTGTGTCTGCCGGTTCTATTTCCGACGCGGTTTCAAGTTTCGGCGGTGCAGGCTATGTTCTGGAATACGGCGGCGCATACTATGTTACCGTATCCTGTTATTACCGACAAAGCGACGCGGACAAGGTGTGTGAAAGCTTAAAGCGGCGCGAGCTCGACTGTCAGGTTTTGAAAATAGAAACGAGCGAGTATCCCCTGTCCTTCACCTCAAACGCAAACCTATATCTCGGAAATTTAAACACTTTGCAGTCGCTTTCGAGAATTGCATACGACTGCGCAAATAAGCTTGACACGGGAGAATACGGGCAAAATCAGGCAAAGACAGTTGTAATAAATATCGAAAGCGGAATTAAAGGGCTTTTAAACTCAAACAGCGACAACTGTTTTACTCCGCATTTGCGAGCTTTGACGGCTATTTGCGACGACGCCAAAGACGGAATAATTTTTTCAAAACATTTAAGAAAGCTGCAAATTGCTATGGCGGACGCGATTATCAACGTCAGACTTATTTGATAGAATTTTTTCGCATAGTTATTGGAAAAAAAGTGCAAATTAATGGTATGAACAGGAATTTTACCGCACTTTGCGCAGCCTTCCTGCTATGCGCTATTTTAATTGTTTTTTACAGCGGCATTGCGCTGAAAAACGACGTATCTTTTGCGGACGGCAAATGCGAAAAAGTAATATATCTTACCTTTGACGACGGACCGAGCGACAGGGTAACGCCACGCATTCTCGACGTGTTGAAACAGGAAAACGTTAAAGCAACCTTTTTTATAGTCGGCAAAAACGCCGAAATACGGCAAAACATTATAAAGCGCGAGGTCGAAGAAGGGCACAGCGTGGGCGTACACTCGTACTCGCACGAGTACCGCAAGATTTACGCCTCTCCCGAAAAACTTATTGACGACATAGACAAATGCAACGACGTTATATATAACATTACAGGCAAACGTTCCACGCTTTACCGCTTCCCAGGCGGCAGCTTCGGGCTGTCAAACTCGCTTATTTCTGCCGTGACCATGCACGGAATGCGATACGTTGACTGGAACGCCTCCACCCGTGACGCCGAGTTGAACTCACCGACGCCACAACAGCTTTTAAAAGCCGCTTTATCCACCCCGTCGAACAAACAGAACATAGTGCTTTTGGCACACGACACAACCACAAAATCGGCAACTGCAAACGCTTTGACAAGCATTATACGCCACTACAAGCAAGAAGGTTATACCTTTGCGGCGTTTTAAAAAAATGCACCCGAGCCTTAAAGGCTCGGGTGAATTTTTAAAAATTCGAAAATTAATTTACTCTGTTCAATTCATAGTCCGTTCCGCGAGCGTCGATAAGCGAAAGTCCGCTTTTCTCATTTATTTCAAGCGAAATACCGAGCTTATCTCCCGAAACGTGCGACAATGTTATCGTCAAACCGTCGACCGCATAGCTCAAAGTTTGAGTTTTGGCTCTGTCGGTTATGGGATTGTTGTCATTGTCCGTCGGAGTTTGTTTTACCGTTAAAGTTCCGCTGAGTGCGTCGCTTCCGGGCGTAAACGTCAACTCGTAAATGTCACCCACCGCGTCCTGAACGGAATACTTTCCGCTTAAAAGCTCGGCAAAATCGGGAAGTTCGCTAACCGTAAACGTGAAGTTACAACTCAAGTCGGGCACGGGCGTTGAAGTTACGATTATTATATATTCTCCGTTTTGAGTAGCCGTAAATTTAAAGCATTTTACCCCTTCGAACGTCGTTTCTTCTATGGTGCAATGTTCCGCATTTCCCGAAATTATCTCATAAGTCTGAGCTTCGTTTGCATTGGCGTTTGTAGTGCCGCGGAAATAAATTTCTCCCGATAAAGCTATAGTTTTAGAGTTTCCGTTGACAAACTGCTTTATGCTTGTGTTTGCAATTTGCGACCTGATTTCAGTGGGATTGACGCCCGTTACGTCAAGCACGACGTTCTTTGTGACGTTTTGCGTTTTAAAAGTCAGTTTATAAATTCCGCCTCTCGGAATTACAATATTTATAACGTTGCTTCCGCTTTGACGGTAAACCTGAAATCCGCTGTAATAAAAACCTGTTACCGTATTGGTATCGGGCAAATGACTGCCTTCGAGATTAACTTTCAAAGGGTCCTGATCGAACGACGCATATTCGGGCAATATATTTTCAACATTTAACTGAATAGCAAAGTTTTTATCAGACCCGGACACCATTGAACATTCTATAGTTGCCCCGTCGTCCAATATTGTACCGTTATAAGACAAATCAAATGAATTTACTTTAAAAGTATCGCGGTCATAGGGATTTGTCAGCGTGCGCTCACCGGCAACCTGCTCGACTTTGACCTTAATACTGTTTGAAAATCCTCTCTCCTCAACAGGGACGGTTATTCCCGTTTCTTTATTGGTCACAAAGTTCGGAGATACGGGGTTGTTTTCATAATAGTCCTGCTGGAACTCCGCCGTTTCAATATTATAGTCGCTTCCGAGCTTGAATTTTACCTTAGTTTCATAATAGTCGGTAGAATGAACATTCGAACTGTTTTCAAGACCCGAGAAAGAGAATGAATATTCCCTTTTCGATACGTTTGCCGTTTCTTTTAAATCTTTATTGGTGCAATTTAACCCTCTCTTATAGAGATTTAATAATGCGCTCTCTATTCCGAACTCGGTATTTGAGTTGAACCAAAGCAATATGGGCGCGCCGTTGATGCTTGCAGACTGTACCGGCTGGTTGGAAACTATTTTATGACCGTCCCCTTCTATTTGCGTTCTTACGCAGTAAATTTCGTCGTCATACATACTGTAATGATACTCGTCACCGTTGAGCGCGAACATATCTATAACGTGCGTATAGTTTTTACCGAAGGAATAGTCATATTCTGCCATATCGTAATATGAGTTGTGTTTGCGGACGGCAGACTGTGTAAGCATATTGCCCGAAACAACTTCCGTTCTGAAAATATTACCTATATTCAAGGCGTTTTGAACGGTTGAAATGTTTATTCCCTCGACTTTTACAGTATAGCTTGCCGAAACTTCTCCCTTGGAGATAGTTACAATGTACTCCCCGAGCTTTGTAAACGCAACGCCTTCAAGCACGGAGTTGTCGGCTTTATTTTTCAGCTCAACGGTAAATTCCCTTAAGCTCGAACTAACTTCGGTAAATTGACTGCCCTGTGCATTTTCATAAGTGCAAGTAACCTTTAAACCGTAGTAGGTAAAGCCCTCACCCAACTCGTAATTTAATTTCACGTTGGTTGTGTCAAGCTCGATTTTGCGCAGAACGGGGTCGAAGTCACTGACGTAAATAGTATAAACTTCGCGCTTGCCGCCGAAGCTTACGGTAATTTGGTAGTCACCGACCATGTTCATATTAAAGCCGCTTTCAAACCTCTTTTCAGCCTCGGCGGTAACGTCTTGCGTATGTCCGTCACCGTAAGTGGCAATTACGGCAAAGTCGTCACCGTAAGTAAAAGCGTCTCCGACGCGGAAATTAACTTTCGCGTTTTCTATCGTCAGTTGCTCCACCGTTTCAGCTGCGTTTACGCAGGCAGAAAAGCAAAATACAGAACTTAATACGGCAGTAAACGCAAGCAGCATTATTAAAAAATAACGTATTTTTCTATTCATTATCAAACCCTCTAAAAACTCGGCAATGCGCGCAAAACGCTTTGCGCGCATTACTTTTATTTACATATAAAATCCGCAAGCAAACAGCCACATTGCGTCCTGATTGGCAGTATATCCCTTGCCCTCGGGAGTGCCCGAATCGGGAGCGATTCCGTCAGTCCACAGGCTGTGATTTTCCGCAAATTTTTGCAGGAATTGCCGCAGCTCTTCGGTTACATAGCACATTCCGTCGGAATTACATACCCTGTTATAGTCCGTCCGTATAAACTCGGTATAGTCGTAGACGGCAAACTTTTGCTCTGCCTCTATCCATACGTTGTAAAGCCTTAGGAAGTTGAACGACACACCGTCCGCCCCTCCGACGTCGTTTGCGTTATAAATAGTAGTTGTAGAATACGAAGGAAGCGAGCCTTTAAGATTACAACAGAGTATCGGCCCGTAATTTTTGCCGTATTCGTAAGGGTCGTCACCGAACTCTTCCTCGCTGTAATAGTGATAGAAGCCCGTATCGTTGTTGTACTTGAAGTTCTTCATGCTGTAAATACGGGTGCCTAAGTCTGCATAATTAAACGTTTCATTAGGTCCGGGAGGCGCCGCCTTTTCAATTGCTTCTTCCGCACGGATAACTCTTATGTCGTACATATCGCTCTGATACTCGCCCTCATAAGTTATGGCAAAGTCGACCGTAACGGGATAGTCCCCCGTCTTACTGATTCCGCCGACCGCAAAGGTAAACGAGTTGCCGACCTCCGCCTTTGAAACGGGGTACTCGTAACGGAAGTTTTTTGTAAAGCCCCCGTCCAGTTCCGCGCCACCGCCGTCGAGCGTTCTTATAAACCATTTGAGCGCGTGCGTGCCGCCGTAAATTTGAATTTCGGGATTGATTTCGTCCGAATAAACGTTTATCCAAGACTCAATCGAGTATAGTCCCGACACCGTAGGCGTGTATTGATAATAGAGATGAGTACTACTGTTTTTAATAGTCGTGCGGTAAGTTCCGTCGTATCTGACTATATAGCACCCCTCCGAGTCGTACATACCCAAACCGTCTCCGCGTATGGGTTCAACTATTGTGGTAATAAGAATATCAACCCTGCGCGCGTCCGCGTTTGCGACATAGGCGTTGGGGTTATATGAATATTCCGTGGGCAGACCTTCGAGATATACGTTGAATGTTCCGTCAAGTTCTCCCGCATTTGCCTTGCCGTCCGCACCGAGCGGAACGCGCACGATGCTGGCGTCGTTGCGCCAGACCACGGTAACTTTTGCGTCACCCGGTCTGTACGGGTTGTTGTTCAAAAATACGTTGGCGGTGTAATCGTCGGTAGGGTCAGTAGAAGGATTGTCGGGATTAGACGGGTCGTCGGGGTTTACCGGACGGGAAGGATTCTGGGAATTGCCGTTATTGTCTATATAACTGCCCAAGCCGCAACCCGACAAGCAAATCAAAAGGCATAAAATTACCGCTAAAATGGGTATTAATTTATTTTTCATTGCGCCTCCTGAATATTCCCGAGAAGAACGAAGTAACGTCCTTCCACTTCAACTGTCTGATTACTATGTCCGCAAGGAACAGCGCCGCGCTTATTATCATCAGCGGCATTGTAAAGTCTAATACATAAGTTGTGTATGACGACTCGGAATTATCGAGCATTTTTATTTCTTCAAGGTTCAAAATTTGACCTTTTTCCGTCAACAGTCTGTATAGATACGACTGGCTGTAAGTTGCAAACGCGTCGTACTCGGCGTAATATGACACCGAAAAATACGATTGGATTTTGTATTCCAGCTCATTGTGCTTGTAGTTTAACTGCACGGTATATCTGCCGGGTGCGTCCGTGGCAAAATTCGCAACGTATGTGCTTGAATCGAACGCAAGCGGTTTTGTTGTTACCATACCGTTGGGGTCGGTAATTGTTACGTCAAAGACCGTGCTGTTCTGTAACGAGTTAGAGGTTGTTACGGAAATTGTAGTCGAACTGCCCGAACCCTGTACGTCTATCACGAACGGAGTAACAATTCTCTCGTCGGGAAGAGTTGCGTCGGGAATATTTGACAAAAACTTTTGTCCGCCGTCCGTACTCTGCCACGAGTTAGTCCAATCGGACGTGATATCCGAAAGGAAAGAAACGACTTTTCCCTTGCCGCCCGGAGTCCAATATGCATATATGGGCACGTCAAAGGATTCTACCCTGTCGCGGTAATACTTAGCCGTAAGCACCGTTTTTGCCGAGCTTTTTGCCGAATTGTACCAAAAACCGTTTATGGCGCCTATATTTTCAACACCTTCGACGACGTCTTCGGAAGAACGTTCTATAGTAAGATTGTAGGTATCTCCCTCTATAAGCACTTCCTTAGTTTCTTCGCTTATGTCCTGAATAACCACGTCGACTTCACTTTCATGCTTGATGCTCTTATAGAACGCGCCTTCCTGAGCCGACTCGTTGTGAACCATTGTAGTCAGCAACGCGTTGCCGTCGGGTTTGGGATAAATGCCCAAAGCGGACACCGTTATTTTTTCCTGCGACATTTCGTGAGCGAGCGTTATAGCCCTGTCATTATCCGCAATAGGATTAAGTCCGTCGGATATTACTATCACCTGTTTATTGTGGTAGCGCTTGGGCATAAGGTCGCGCGTGTATTTGAGCGCCGCGCTCAAATTTGTTTCGTTTTCCGCTTCGCACTTGTTTATTCTGTCAATTATGATACCGGGGGAAGTCAAAGGCGTCGGCGGCAACATTTCGGTAACACCGCCCGAGAAAGCTATTACCATAACGTCGTCATTTTTATTTAGCGCCTTTAAAAGCTCGACCGCCGCGCGCTTTGCAACCACGAAACGACCCTCGAAATTCATACTTATCGAAATATCGAGCACTATCGCAACAAGGCGCTTATCTTGATTGTTATTGCCTATATTTACGGGCAAAAGCTCTTGATACTGCCTGAGCGCTGCGTTTGCGGTCAAATTGTCGTCACCGTAAATTTCCTGAATGTAGGTGTTTCCGAAAGTCGTCAACGTCTTGCCGTAAGTATTTACAAGCGTTGAAAGACTTGCCAAAAACATTGTGCTTGATTTCAAAGTGCGCACGTCGAAATTGCTGAGCACTATTTCGTCGTATCCGCACATTTTTTCGACCGTAAGCGGAATTTGCGTAACATCCGTGATATAAGTGACGTCCTTATCCCCGTAAATGTTTCTGCCGGCAGCTACGTCGGACGCGCCTGCGCCGATAAACAGCACCTTGCGTTCGTCCGTGACGGTCTGCGCAAACAGCCCGTTGTTGTTAAAGGGGGAAGAATCGTCGTTGGGATTATCGGTGGTAACGCGAACTTCGTATTCGAAGTGTCCGACCTCGTCGGTATCGAGGGGAATATTTATGACGTTCAAGCCGTTATAAAAAACAGCCGTTTTTCTTGCCGCGTGTTCTTTACCGTTATACAGGTCTACAAAACCGCGGCACATATCCACGGCATTGCCCGAGTCGTCAACTCCGCAGTTGGCGCGGACAAGCACGCTTACTTCCTCAGTCTTGTTGAGATAGGTCGAGCTTGTGGCTTCCACACCGTCAATCTGAACTTCGCGCGTTTGGGGAGCGATATTGTCGTCGAGATATACCGCGTCGACGTAAACACCGCCGTCCTGCAACGCGCCTACTACCTTTATTACGTTGTTCGACGCAACAGTTTCCGCACCGTCGGTTATTACGATTATGCGCTTAATTACGTTTTCGTCGAAAAGGTTGCCGGCATAGCGCAGCGCCGCGCAGATGTCGGTCGCTGTTCTGTCGACTTTATCAGCCTTGGTCACGTCGGGAACTTTTTCTCCCAGATCGGATAAAAGCTGGTAGTTTCTGCCGAAGCATATGACGCCCATTTTCGAGTTACGGGGAAGTTTGCCCGATATCAACTCTACGTTTTTTTGCACTTCGTCGGTGTTGTGTTCGGACGAGTACGATATAT
The DNA here is from genome assembly GCA_910585685.1 of uncultured Christensenella sp. Lineage (GTDB taxonomy): Bacteria > Bacillota > Clostridia > Christensenellales > Borkfalkiaceae > Coproplasma. The sequence continues at coordinate 197,054 of CAJUEO010000001.1, read as the reverse complement.
CCGCAAGAACATAGACCTGCGTTTCGGTTATAACCGTTTCAAAGGATAAACCGGCAATGGCAAGCGTTATACATATGCAGATTATAACGTGTAAAGATACCGAAGCTATGTTGTGAAAATTTGCATTGTCGCGCCTTACCGTAATTACGAAGGGCACGATTACCGCCGCGAGCAGCGGCAGAGCTATAAATAGCAGCCAGGAGTTAACGAAGTTGATACTGTTCATAACAATAAATCCCCCAATCCGCTAAAAGTAACAGCGCAATCAATATGAAAAACGCCAACAGCTCGTCATAGTATCCATCCGAGTAGTCGAACTCCCTTTCTCCGCTTAAAACAAGCGCGCCGCCGTCTTCAAAGCGACTTTCCGACTCGGGAACGGCTGCAAACGCATAGAGCGTGGTTTCGGCATTGCCGACAGTCTTTACGCGAAGCGTATATGTGCCCGTTTCGTTGAGTTCGACCTCGCACACGTCGTTGCCTACCGTGTCGAGCGTAGTGCTGTTTCCCGAAGGCGTTGTGACGACGATATTTTCACAGCCCGGAACGACGTTTACGTTCATTACGTCACCGCAATTATAGGTCGTCGCGTCGATTACCGACGGGAAAGAATAGTTCATTAAATTTCTGACAAGTATCAGAAAGTCGCCCTTTAAAGCAAAGTCCGAGTCACCCAGTTCGAAAGCGAACACTACCTGTCTGTCGTTGTTTTCATTGAGTCCCACGCATATAACGGGGTCACCGCCAACGCTCATAACGGGCACGAAATTACGGGGAACGCCGTATTTCGCATACTGCCTTATAGCTATATCGCTTTTGACAAGGTCGCGCGTGAGCGCCTTTTCCTGAGCAGAAGTGCCCGAAGTGTATTTGGGCGTATAGTAGCTGTTCGGTCCCGTTTCGTCCCTCGGAACCTGCATATCTCTGTAAGTCAGCCCCGAGCCGTTGCCCGTACCGTCGGCGGCGTTTAAAAGCCAGATAGCGGCGTTTTTAGGCAATGTTTTGGGCGTGAAGCCGCTGAAAACGTACATACCGTAGCCGTGTGCGTAAGCGTCGGAATACTCCTTAGTGGGTATTCTTTCGACGATTGCCTTACCCGCGTTTGAAATTGCATGTTCGAGATATACGCTATCGTTCGAGTCGGTGACTAAAAGCGCCCTTCTCGACTGCGCCGAAGTTTCGTCGTACATAGTTACTACGTTGTCCTGCGCCAATGCGTCACCGTTTGAAATGCGAAGTTGCAGCGAAGTGAAATTTGCTACCGAAGCGGTAATTTCAAAATCGCAAGGCTCTCCCTTTTTGGCGTCGACCTTGACTTCGGCAATTTTCGAAGTTGTCAAAGCGTCGTCTTTACCAACCAAAAGCTCGACGGTGAGCGCCGCGTCCGACTCGTAGGAAATAACCTTGCCCGAGCCGATAACGCCGCTTGAAGTATATCTGTACGAATACTCGTAAAAAGCATAGTTGTTTTCGTTTGCGGAAACGTTGACAAGCTCGAGATTTTCGGTTTGATAATTCTTGTCGGTGACGAGATATATCACAGCCGAACGGTTTTTGTCGTAAAAATCCTGAGCCATGGTTACCGCAGAGGAACAGTCCGCCGCGCACCAGCCTGAATTCAACGCCCTTATATTTGTCTTTGCCTGCTCTTTATCAGCCACGCCCTCGAACATAACGTTTGTGACGTTGTTGACGAAAATGAGCGAATATGTGCTGCCGTCCAGCGACTCGTCGATAATTTCGAAAATTTCGTCCCTGCCGCGTTCGAAACGGGATTTTCCGTCCGAAACCATATTCATACTTGCCGAGCCGTCAAAAATAAAATAAATATCGTTGGCGGAAGCCGGCACGGTAAAGACGGGGTGCGCAATTAAAAGCGACGCCGCGATAACGGCAAGAATTTGCAGTATAAGCGTTATAATTCCGGCAAGCTTGGAAATAGGTTTTCTCTTTTTAAGGAACTTTTCGCTAAGCTCCCAAAGATAAGTCGAGGCTATGACCTGTTCGGTATATTTCGATTTGATTATATAAATCAGAATGAGAACGGGTACGCCGATAAGTCCAATCAAGCCGAGAGGAAAATAAAAACTCATTTCATAACCCCCAGCTCGGTAAGATATTCAAAGAAAAACTCATCGACGGGCTTATCGTCCCTGACCAGCACATATTCCGCGCCGCGAGCATTGCAATAGCCGCGCAGTCTGTCCTGAACAAACTGCGCCGCTAAACGGTAAGCTTTGATGATGTCCTTGTTTATGTTCTTGCGGTAGCTCTTTTCGGAATGTTCGCTGTCGTAAAATATATTTTTACCGCGTATTTTCGGATTGAGTTCTTCCGCCGTCAGTATCTGAACGCACAGAAGGTCGCGTTTTTTATCCGCGAGAAAATCAATTGCGCTCTCGTAATTATTGTCTGTAAGAAAGTCTGAAATTATTACGGAAAGTCCGTCTCCGTAGCCGACTTTACTCGGCATTATACCGTCGCTTATAAAGCAGTCGCCGTCAAACTCTATATCGTTTAATTTTAATATCTCGGCAAAATACCGCTCTCTGCCCGAAATAGACGAGATAACTTCGGTAACTTCGCTTTCGCGTATGACGTAAACCGAAACCCTGTCAAGCTCGCAGACGGAAATATATGCGAGAGTTGCGGCTATTTGCAGAGCCATTTCTCCCTTTTTCCCGTCCCCGAAAGTCATTGACTTACTTGCGTCTATATAAATTCTGGTGTGAAGTTGCCTTTCGTCGAGATAAAGTTTTAAATACAGTTGTTCGCTGCGTGCATAAGCGTTCCAGTCAATCTTGGTTATATCGTCTCCGGGGATATAATTGCGGTAGTCGACAAACTCGCAGGACGAACCGAACGTCTTGCTCTTGTGATTACCGCCGAATAGACCGGCTACATTGTTTTTAAGAACCGTCTGCAACATTTCCACACGCTGCAAAAACGCTTCATTGATTGCCAGATTGCCCATTTATACTGCCCTTATTTGCTCTTTTTGCCGAAAAGCTTCTTTTTCTTTTCTTCCTTGACTTCCGTCTGTTCGTCTGCTGCGACAGGCGCTTGCTCCGCACCGCTTTCGTCCGTTACGGACTCGACCGTTTGAGTCTGGTCGTCGTCGAGTTTGCCCGTGCCCTTGTCCTTTGCGTTTTCCGCAATAAGCTTTGTAATTACGTCGTCAACTGTAAGTTTTTCGTTGATTGCCGTGTAATTAATCTTCATTCTGTGGCGCAAAACGGGATATGCGAGCGCGTCGATATCCGCATATGAAACGTTGTATCTGCCGTCAATCAAAGCGCGCACCTTAGCCGCCGTGATAAGCGCCTGACCGGCACGGGGTGAACAGCCGTATTTGATATACTTTTTGGCAACTTCACCGCAGCCGTCAAGCTCGGGATGAGTGCGCGATACGAGGCGCATTGCGTAGTAAAGCACGTCGGGAACTACGGGAACGGACTTTGCAAGCTCGCGCATTTCGAGAATGGTTTTGCCGTCCACTACCGCGTCAGCCGTTTCGTCCATTGTTATCTGAGTCATACTTACGATGTCGGCAAGCTCTTTAACAGAGGGGAAACCGACCAAAAGTTTGAACATAAAGCGGTCCATCTGCGCCTCGGGCAGGGGATAGGTACCGTCCTGCTCGATGGGGTTTTGAGTTGCAAGCACAAAAAAGGGCTCGGGTATGGTATAGGTAGTTTTCGCAACCGTAACTTTATGCTCCTGCATAACCTCGAGCATCGACGACTGCGTTTTGGGTGTCGCACGGTTGATTTCGTCCGCAAGAACCAAATTTGCAAATATGGGGCCGCGCTGGAAAACAGTGTTCATTTTGCCGTCGGCATCTTTTTCTATAATGTTTGTACCCGTAACGTCGGAAGGCATTAAGTCGGGTGTGAACTGAATACGCGAGAACGGCAATTCGAGAGCCTTACCCAAAGTTCTTACAAGCCTTGTTTTACCGACGCCGGGAACGCCTTCCAAAAGTACGTTGCCGCCGGCAATAATAGCGATTATAACGTTGTTTACAATGTCATCCTGACCGACAAGGTCTTTTTTGATTTCCTGCTTTATTTGCGCAACCTTGTGGCTGAAATTTTCAACCTGTGCTTTGTTATCCATTTATCTACCTCTTAATTATTATTTCCGTTTAAATTTGCAAAATATGTGTAGACGATATTCGCCCACTCTTCTTCGGAGATTAACCCCTCTTCCATTGCCGCCCTGAGCTGAGCAAGGTATTCCTCTCGCACTTCTCCGCACTTTACATAGCCCTTTTCCGGGTCAAAGAAAGGAACGTCGTCGATATTTATATCACCATCGGGAGGGGGCGCCGGAGTTATAGGGTCGTCGGGGTCGGTTCCCGGATCCGGATCGGTTGTAGGCGGTTTTTCATCTCCTTCTAACTTGAGCCCGAAAATTTCCAGCAACGTGTTTACGACATAAGTTTCTTCTTCCGAGTTGAACTGTCTTTGCTCGTCGGTAATTTCGGGACGCTCGTTTGCGTCGCTTACTACGTTTCGTATAGCGCTTACGGTATTTCTTACAAAAATAGTAAGGCTGCTTTCGGACACCTTAGTCGAGAGCAAAAGAGAGCGCAAGCTTTCAAGCTGACTCAACATACCCGTCTTTGTGGGGCCGTCTGCTTTTTTGGAGTTACGGACGTATTCGATAAGGTCATCTAAAGCCGCGTATTCCCAATCGGTAACGTCGCGTATATTGTCATCCGGATCGACTTGAACAGGCGCAAGCACAGGGGGTATAAACGTTGCGGACACGGGCACCGAAACAGCGCCAAGCAAGAATATCGCACCGCAAAGCGCAACCGCCAAAATATTTTTAAAATGCAGCGATTTTACGGGTAAATTCTTCAACACGTCGCTTGTATCCTCGCGTTGAAGCTCGTGCATAGCGCCCTCCGCATTGCCGTAAACAAGCGCGGTTTGTACCCTTTCCTGCAAGCAAAGCTCGGCGTCGAGCCGCTTAGCTATTTTTTTGTCGTCTGTGCGGAAAAACAAGAACGCTATACCAAAGCCCAAAGCGCAGCCGCCAAGCCCGATTAAAACGTAGTAAAGCCAAAACAGCTGTACGTCGTATAGCTTGCACGGTATTAGCGTTGCGTTTACAGCCAAAACCGCCGCAGCAACACCTGCCACAGCGCATTTAATAAGCACTTCTATCCACACTTTTTTCTTAAATTTCAAAAAATTTTCTTTCATTTTGATTTTCCGATAAAATTACGAAGCTATTTCGGGCATTACGCCCGAAATAGTCGCGTATATTTTTTATTTTTTTAAATTACTCGGCAGGCGTCAACTTCATATTACTGATCCAGAAAGCACTGTCGCTCAAAGTCAACGTGCCGTCGTCGTTTATAACGAGCGAAGCCGTTCCCAAGAAGTGAGTAATTGTATAGTTATTTCCGCTGCCCGTATATTTAACCGTTAAGTCTACGCCGTTCATCTGCAATTTATAGTGAACCGTACCGTTAGCGTTAAAGGTCAAAGTAGCTATATCGTTATTGTCGCTACCCCTATAAGCCACGCCGAGCTTGAAGGGACTTGCAGTTAAAGTAACGGGAACAGCACATAAATAATCGTCTGTGAAAGTAAGCGTACCGTCTTCGTTTAAAGTAAAGCTGCAGTTAGTATCGAAGTCGCCATCCTTATACGCGAACGTATAGGTTCCGTCTTGTTCGGTATATGCGGCGTTGAAAGTAACGGTTTCTCCCGTATCAACCGTATGGGTAACGGTACCGTTGGAGTTGACTGTTACCGTAATGGTGCTGCCTGCGGAGGTTGTACCGCAGTACGTTGCGCCGATTTTTATGCCGTCGTCGGGGTTTTCAACCGTTTTTTCCGCAAGGGTATTGTTGCCCAATTTAAGAGTTTCGCCGACCGTCAAGCTTACCGTAGTCTCGTCGTTTTTAAACGTATAAACGTTGCCTTCCACGTCCGAAAGGGTATATACGGTTTCTCCGACGGTTACGGTATTTTTATCAACCGTGACATAGACTTTATCGTCGTTGTCGGTGTACTCCCACTCGCCGTAAGCCGATTGAGCAACCAATCTTGTCAAAGTATACTTTGCCGAAGTCTGCCTGCCGCTCAAAGGTACCACGAAGTGAACCAAATCTCCGGCTTTGACGTCAAATACTTTACCTGCGGTAATGTATAAGTCGTTGACGTAGATATATCCGGTAGAGCCTGTTGCAACGGAATATTCATACGTTCCGACAGGCACGTCGAAGTAAGTATCCGTATCTACTTTATACTCTGCGGACACAAATGTCAAACCTTCGAACGTAACATGTGCGGGATAGCCCTCGGAGCCGAGCTCGTGTACGAGTGCGAAAGCCACAGATTGTTCGGTTTCGCTTGTAAGCACAAACGAAACGTTTACCCCTGCAGGTACGGTTGCCGTATAGCTGCCGTTCAAAAGACTCGATTGAATAACCGTACCGTTTGCAAGCACAATACCAAACTGCGATTTTGCAGAAACAAGCAGGTCTGAACCGTAAGTATTGTCGAACAGGAAGTTATTGCTGTCCCCTACCGTTGCAGTATAGATATTTACGACGCCGCCGTCAATGGGAACGTTCATTAAATTGGGCTTAACGATGTTGTCGGAGAAGTCGTATGTAACAACGACGGGTACCGTGTACTGGAATATTTCTTTATCCGTAACCAATTTAAGCGTAACCGTTTCCCCTGCGTTGACTTTAACGCTTTTCAATTTCTCGGTACTATCGCCCTTAACGAGATAGCAACCCTCGAAATTGACGGAAACAAGATAGCCGTAATTGTAGTTGTTGGCAGGCAAAGTTACTGTAGCATAGCACTCTTTATGCGTAACCAAATCAACTAATATGTTGTGCGTTCCCATATTAGTAATTTTATTGGGATTTTGCTGAGCGCCTGCCGCATATTGAAGCGTATATTCAACCGTCTTACCTTCCGCAAGAACAAGTTTAAAGCCTTTTTTAAGCTGAGCAGGCGTAAGCTCCAACTCCATTTTTTTATAAGTTACACCTTCGCAAGAGAGAGTGAACTCGGTTTCGCTTGTAAATTTAACGTTACCGGAATATGTGCTTATTTCATTCAAATTGCCGCTGTATCCGTAAATGCCGCTTGCCGAAAGCGAACCGCTTCCAGCGGTATCGAATTCTATATCGGTAAACTCGCTGTAATCTCCGAACACTTTCATACGGAACTCGGAAGCAACAATAGTTTTACTTACAAATTTTATTGTTATTCCTTCATTTCCCGTTACGGTTACGGGTACATTGTGATTTTGGGAAAGATTAACGCCGTCCACCCATTTAAATGTAGTGCTGTCCCAGCCCCATGCCTTATCGTTTACATAGAAGTAGAGATTGTACGAATTGCCCGTGCCCTCGTTGTACTTATATAAGTTGACGAAGTATTTACCGGCAGGGAGGTCGAAATGAACGTAACGACCTTCATCTTTCAATACGTTTTTGAAAGATACTTCTCCCTCTTCGTCCGTTACATAGGGGTTATCCTCTTCATAGCCCGAAGGAGCCTGAGAAGGAGCAATTTTCAATTGGATAGCGGGCAAATAATTGCCGCTTGCGTCCTTGTATGCGGAAATCTTTAAGCCGATTAAAGTACCGGGAGTGAGATAAACCGCATTGCCGTTTTCCGCAAGTTCAATTTCTGTAGCGTATTCGGTATCGAAAGGACTGCTTGCATTAATTCCGCTGTATGCCGAAAGCGTTTCGTCGCTGCAGGTAAATTTATACCAACCGGCAGTCGTTGCGGTAAACGTATAGTGGAAAAATCCGTTTTTAAACTGTGATCTTTCCAAAGTAACGGTCTGCTCGGTTGTCGGCATTACGTTATCGGTCTTGTATGCGGAGAGGGTATCGAGAAGATTTTCCCCCGCTTCGTCGTACATAGCTATAACTTTGGCGTCGTCCTCTCCCGTTATTACAAGCACATAAGTGTTTGTGACCGTAGTCGAGCCTACGCGACTGTCCGCTTCGATAGTATATTTATTTTGCGCCGCAACATAGCCGATTACGCTCACGGCGCGGCTTGCCGTACCCCAATATTGATTGCCGTACTGACACCTTATCAGGTATGTTTCGCCGACATACTGAGTGTTATCCAAAAGGGGAAGCTTAGTGGGAATTTCATCTCCGCTGTCCCCAACGCGATTGAACACTGCGGTATTGTTTGTATAAGAAATGTTGATACTTACGGGATTGCCGTCCTCCAAATTCAACGTTATGTTATAGTTGCCGAAGTTAAGCAAATTGTGAGTCTGGTCAAAACCCGAACCCTGCAACCCGTAAATGAAATTATACTTGATGCCGCTTTGAATTATATAGCCGTTACCGTTGGGATAGATGCACACCTTGGTTATACCGTTGGGATGCTTTCCCTCGTATGTACCGCTGAATTTTTCAAGGGGAATAGGATCCTGAGGAGGAGCGTATTCAAAAGGAGCCGTGTCGGCAGGCACTACGCTTTTGTTGTCGCAGGTTATTACAAGCTTACCGTCATCATTGGGGTGCATTGTAAATTCAACGTCCTGCCCGGCAAACTTACCTTTAAACACAGCCGTATCAGTCGCGCCGCCGATATAGGAATGAAGCGTCAAAGGTATATCGCCCGAGCCCCACAAGAACGTGCCCTCTTCCCTGTTGATTTTGAAGATAAGCGAACCTGAGATATATTCACCCGTAAACCAACTGTCGATAGGTAAAGTTTCAAGACCGTCGGGGTCGTTGATGACTACGCCGACCGTAGCGTCGTCGGGAAGCTCTTCTTCGCACACAAGAGTGACGACAACTTTATCACCCGCATCGAGATCAAAATATTTAGTTCTTTCGGCACAGCCGTTGCCGTAATACACGCCGTCCTCGTCAAGGTCGGTGGTAAACTTGCACCTTGCGCTGTTGCCAAGACCCGTACGAAGCATATATCTGCCGTCGGCTTCCGCCGTGTATGTAAAGAACAGTTTATCCGCATCGCCGAAGGACAGCGACTTTGTTTTGCCCTTTTCAAGAACCGCCGCGTATTTGACGGACTGCCCCTCGTTGTCGTTTTCTCTCCACTTCGCGTAGAGAATTGTTGTATCCGTAATTGTTTCGTTATCGAAATCGAACTCGACTTTTAACTCTTCGTCCTTATACCAGCCGTCAAAGAAATGCCCGTCGAGCGAAGGATCTTCGGGTTTATCGAGTTTCGAGCCGTAATCCAAGGTTACGGGGTCAACGGCAGTACCGCCGTTCGTGACGAAATTTACAACCTCCTGTCCCGTACGTCCGCAGGAGTCGCATTTACCGTCTTTACCGCTTGCGCCCGTTTCGTTGTTCAAAAGGTCGACGTGTCCGCCGTATGCCCGTTTGTCGTTTGCGTCTTTCTCGTTTACCTGCCAGTGCATAGCATCGTTGTGTTCCCATTTGTAGTTGGGAAGATCGGAAGGCTGCGGTTCGGGCGGATTTACTTCACCGGAATCGCCACAGCCTGCACCCGTGCCGGCAATAGCCATAGTGGACAGTGCGGACAACGCGAAGATTAGCATTGTTTTCTTTTTCATAATAGTCTCCTGATTTGTTTTTTTATTTTTTCAAAATCCCCTTATATCCGAAAAAAACTTGACGGTTTAAGCCTTTTCGGCATTGCATAACAATTTATCAATATACAACTGTTTGCTTTTAGGGGAAAATATTCATAAATTATACATTTTTGCCAAATTTATGCAAAAATTATGCAGTATTTGGGAAATGTTTTTATAAAAAAACCATAATTATAAGTTACTGTCAAATGTTTTAGTACTATATTAATATATATTTATTCATAAATATTTGTTATAGCGTGTATTATTATTCACAATTTCATTAAGTGTTAGCTGTGCTCGGCGTAAATGTTTGCAACTAACACAAAAATAAGAAAACCGCGTCGGTCTTGTCCCTGTCCGACACGGTTTTAATGAATAATTATACGTTTTACTCAACGCCGTATTTCGACCTGTATTCGCGCATTTTTTCGAGGTATTCCCTCCCTTCTATAACGCCATCTTCTATGGCTTGTATTATATCGGTCATAGTTACTATCGAGTAGACTTTTACCCCAAATTCCCTGTAAACTTCCTGCACTGCCGAAAGAGAACTTTCGAGCCCTCGTTCCATTCTGTCAACCGAAATTACCATACCGACAACTTCGACGTTTGCCGTGGCTTTGAGCTTGGGCAACAGCTCGCGAAGCGCCTTTCCCGAAGTCATTACGTCCTCTATAATTATAACTTTTTCTCCGTCCGAAAGCTGCTTTCCGACAAAAAGTCCGCCCTCTCCGTGATCCTTTGCTTCCTTTCTGTCAAAGCAATAATACAAATCCAAATTATGGTTATTGTTGAGCGCGACCGCCGTGGTTACGGCAAGAGGAATTCCCTTATAAGCAGGGCCGACAAGCGTCTTGCCCTCTATTTTGTTGTCCACTATACATTTTGCGTAATATTCACCGAGTTTCGCAAGCTGAGCGCCCGATTTATAGTTGCCCGTATTGATGAAATATGGAGCTTTTCTGCCGCTTTTTAAGGTAAATTCACCAAATTTAAGCACGCCGTTTTCCACCATAAATTTAATAAATTGCTGTTTGTAAGTCATTTTTTCACTTTCCTTATATATAATGTCTTAATTAATTTAATTTTACGGTATCGATTATTTGGTTTACGTCCGATATACCGTGCGCGTCCAGCCATTTTTGCATGCCGTCCGCAATTTCGGGCATGGCGTAAGGGTTGGCAAAGTTTGCCGTGCCGACCTGCACCGCCTTTGCCCCCACCATCATAAACTCTATGGCGTCCTCTGCGGTGGAAATGCCACCCATACCTATGACGGGAATATTTACTGCGTGCACAGCCTCGTACACCATTCTAACTGCAATGGGCTTGATACCCGGGCCGGAAACTCCGCCCGTGTTGTTTGCAATTATCGGTCTGAGCTTTTCAATGTCGATTGCCATACCCGTAAATGTGTTTACAAGCGACAGGCAGTCCGCGCCGCCGCGCTCGGCAGACATAGCGTTTATCGGGATACTTTCGACGTTGGGGGAAAGCTTGACGATAAGCGGAGTTTTTTTGAGATTGCTTTTGGATACTCGGGTAACCGCCTCTATGCTGTCGGGTTTTATGCCGAACGCCATTCCGCCTGCCTTTACGTTGGGACAGGAGATATTTAACTCTATCATATCGACTTTGCCGTCGAGAATTTTACATATTGCGCCGTAATCTTCGAGGGTTTTGCCTGCAACGTTGGCAATTACAACCACGCCCTTTTCGCGCAAAAACGGCAAATCGTACTCGATAAAGTGTTTCACGCCGGGGTTCTGCAAGCCTACGGCGTTTAAAATTACGCTCGTGCCTTCGGCTATACGGGGCACGGGATTGCCGAGCCGAGGCTCCAATGTCATACCCTTTGTGCTTATGCCGCCTATCCTCGACAAATCGTACAGCTCGTCGTATTCTCTGCCGAAGCCGACGATGCCGCTTGCGCCGATTACGGGGTTTTTAAATTTTACTCCGCAGATTTCAACCTGTAAATTTGCCATTATAGCTCCACCTCGTCTATGTTGAACACCGGTCCGTCCTTACACACTCGCGTGTTGCCGCCGTCCGATTTTTTGCATACGCACACCAGGCACGCGCCTATGCCGCAGCCCATACGCTCTTCCAAGGAAACGAAGCAGGGAGTCTTTATGTTGCGCGACGATAACTCCTGCTTTAAAATTTTCAGCATTATTGGGGGGCCGCAGGAAACTATGGCGTCAAATTTACCCTCCTTGTAGTCGGCAAGAAACACCGAAACGGCATTTCCCTTTTGACCGTAGCTTCCGTCGTCGGTCGTCACGGTCAGACTTTTGCTTTTTTCAAGCTCGTCCAAAAGACAGACGGCGGCTTTGTTTCTGAAACCTATGTAGGAATAAAAATTGATTTGCGGATAGTCGCGTATAGTTGCTATGAGCGGAAACACGCCCACTCCGCCGCCGATTACAGCCACGTTTTTATAATCCGAAAGTTGAAAACCGTTGCCGAGCGGAAGCAAGACCTTGAGTTCGTCGTCCGCCTTTGCCTCGGTTAGCCTTGTCGTACCTCTGCCTTTTACCTGATAGCAAAGCGAAAGTTCGTTGCCCTCGACCGTGCATACGCCGAGCGGACGGCGCAGGAGCAGCGCGTTGTCACCCGTAGACAGGTTTACAAACTGTCCTCCGTGCAATTTGGGGCTGTTTTCGGGCAAAATGAGCGTTATTTTATATATATTTTCGGCAATTTTACAATTTGACTTTACAATAGCAGATACGTCTTTAATCATCTTCCCATTTTCCCTATTGCGCTAAGCAGGTCTTTTTGCATATCCACGCACGCCGCTCTTGCCGCGTCCGCATAGTTAAGCCCATCGTAACGCTCGTTTTTATATGCGCAGAGTATGCCCCTCGACGAATTTACAACGCCGCCCAGCCCGTTTTTGTCAAAGCAGACTTTAAGCATTTCGGCGCTGCCGCCCTGTGCTCCGTAACCGGGGATAAGAAAGAAAGTGTGTTTAAGCTGTTCCCTCAGCCTTGCCGCTTCCTCGGGATGAGTTGCGCCGACTACCGCGCCGACGTCTGAATAGCCGTACTTGCCGACCGTTTCCTCTCCCCATTTTTCGACGAGCTCTCCCATTTGTTCATATATGAACTTGCCGTTTTCGAGCTTTAAATTCTGCAACTCTCCGCTCGAGGGGTTGGACGTTTTGACAAGCACGAAAATGCTCTTGTCGTGCGCCTTTATATCGTCGATAAATGGCTTTATGCCGTCGGTGCCGAGGTAGCCGTTTACAGTCAGCATATCGGCTTTGAACGCGCGCAGTTTTTTGCCGTTTACGTCCGTTTCTCCGAGATATGCTTTGGAATAGCAGCCTGCGGTCGAGCCTATATCGTTGCGCTTGCAGTCGGCAATTACTGTCATACCCCTGCCGCGAGCATAGTTTACGGTGTGTTCGAAAGCCTGCAAACCTGCGTAGCCGTACATTTCATAGTACGCTATCTGAACTTTTACAGACGGAACAATATCGTAAATTTTATCGATTATGTTCATATTGAACTCGCAAATTGCCTCCGCTGCGCCCTCGAAATCGCTTACGCCGTTTTTGAGCTCGTCCGGAAGATAGTCGAAGCTTGTGTCAAGCCCTACGCAAGTCGGGTTCTGCATTTCAATAATCTTTTCAATCAACTTATCTATCATAATTTACCTCGCTTATTTTTTATATTTAATTTCTCCGTCGACTATGGTGTATTCCACGTCTCCATAGACTTCAAAGCCCTCAAAAGGCGTATTTTTACCCTTCGAAAGGAAATTTTTGCTGTCTATTACATACTTTTTGCTTAAATCCGCTATTATTATATCCGCCTCTTTTCCCTCGGCAAGTTCTCCGCCGCCGAGATTGAGCGTCCTTGACGGGTTATAGCTCATTCTCTGCATAAGCTCGCAAAGCGACAATTCCCCCGTCTTTACAAGGTAGGTATAGCTGAGCGCAAAGCTCGTTTCTATTCCGCTTATGCCGAACGCCGCGCTGTTGTATTCGACCTGCTTGTCCTTTAAGGAATGGGGGGCGTGGTCGGTCACTATACAGTCGAGCGTACCGTCTTTGAGTCCCTCTATAACTGCCAGCCTGTCGCGCTCTTCCCTGACGGGAGGATTTACCTTGGTGTCGGTGTCGTAGCCCGTAATTATATCGTCGGTGAGTATGAAGTAGTGCGGACAAGTTTCCGCCGTGACCTGCACGCCGCGAGCTTTGGCGCTGCGGATAATTTCCACTCCGCTGTAAGTAGAAACGTGACAGATGTGTATGGGAATATTCAAGCTTTCGGAAAGGGAAATATCCCTCGCTATCATTATGTCCTCGGCGGCGCGAGGGCTGCCTTTCAGTCCCGTCAGCGTGGAATTATACCCTTCGTTTACAACTCCGCCGTCAACGAGGTCTTTATCCTCGCAATGACATAGGCACTTTAAGCCGAAGTCGTTCGCATATTCCATTGCAAGGCGCATAATCTGCGAATTGTCAACCGACTTTCCGTCGTCGCTTATAGCAACTATGCCTGCGGACTTCATTTTGCCGATATCAGACAAAGTTTCGCCCTGTTCACCCCTGGTAATTGCGCCTATGGGTCTTACCTTGCACAAATTGACCTCGTTTGCGCGGTGGTTTATATAAGTTACAACTACCGCGTTGTCGCACACGGGGTTGGTGTTGGGCATACAGCAGACCTGAGTTACGCCGCCTTTGACGGCAGCCATACTTCCGCTTTGAATATCCTCTTTGCCCTCGAAGCCAGGCTCGCGCAAGTGAACGTGCAGGTCGATTATGCCGGGTAAAACGTGTTTGCCCGACGCGTCGATAACATTGCAAGAGTTGTCGCTACAAGCTATTTTTGTGGCTATTTTTAAAATTTTCGAGCCCTCAATCAGCAAATCCGCCTTGATTTCGCGCTCTTTTAGCACCAAAGTTCCGTTTTTTATAAGCAATTTCATAAGTTCTTCTCCCTGTACTCTTTGAGAAGTTTCAATATAGCCATTCTCACGGCAACGCCGTTTGTAACCTGTTCCAAAATAAAGCTCGAATCGCCGTCTATTACCTGCGGAGTCAGCTCGACGCCTCTGTTTACGGGGCCGGGGTGCAGAACTATGGCGTTCTTTTTGGCGTACTTCAACACCCCGTCGTTGACGCCGTAATATTTAGCGTACTCCGAAAGCGACGGAAAAAGTCCGCCGTGCTGGCGCTCGAGCTGTATTCTCAAACCCATTACCACGTCCGCGCCCTCGACAGCTTGTTCGCGCGAGCAAGCTATGTGCGCGCCAAGCCGCTCTATTTCCTTGGGTATCATTGTTGCAGGGGCGTACATATGCACGCTTGCGCCGAGCTTTGTAAGCCCGAAAAGGTTGCTCATTGCAACTCTCGAATGTTTTATGTCCCCTAAAATCGCAACTTTAAGCCCCTCTATTTTGCCGAGTTTTTCGCGCATTGTAAACATATCGAGCAACGCCTGCGTGGGGTGGGCGTGCATTCCGTCACCTCCGTTCAACACGCTTGCTTTGACGTGTTCCGCCAATAGCTTGGGCGCACCTGCCATAGGGTGGCGTATTACGATATAGTCGACGTGCATTGCGTCGAGCGTTTCACCCGTGTCGATCAGCGTTTCGCCCTTTTGCACCGAACTTGTTGCAACCGAAATATTGACTTCGCTTGCGCCGAGATATTTTGCCGCAAGCTCGAACGAGGAGCGCGTTCGCGTGCTGTTTTCATAGAACAGCGTGACAAGCGACTTGCCCGAAAGTATATCAGACCGCTTGTTGCCCGACAAAATAATTTTTTTCATTTCAGCAGCTTCGTCGAGAATTTCGTATATCTCGGCGGAGGAGCAATCCTTTAAACCCAACAGGTCTTTTCGTTGTAACATACACTCTTCCTTAAAAAAAATTTTTTGACAGAAAAAAAGCGGCAAAAATACCGAAATATTCCGGCATTCGTCCGCTTGAAATTATTATTGCGTTTTAATAAATTGCGATATCATAAGTTTGGTTCCGCCCCGTTTTAAACCCGACGGTTTTTTCTTTAAAATTATAGCACAGATTTTCAATGTTGTAAAGCGTGCGAGGGCAGATTTTTTATAAAATTCTTTGCAGGGTAAACCCCACTTTATCGCAGGAAGTCAAAATGTATTCCACGCCGCTTTTCTGCGTGCGGAAGGGGAAAAAAGTTTCCCCGTGAATGTGACCGAAAACCACCTTTTCAACCCCCTCTTTTTCAAACAGACGGGTAAATTCCGTATCGGGAGATTTTTGGGAAAAAGGCGGATAATGTATCATTGCAATCAGCCTGTCGCAAGGCTCTTTTATTCTTTCGACGGCGCCGAAACACAGCTTGAAACGCTCGGCTTCGCGAAGGTATAAGCGCATGTCGTCGGGGGTAAAATCGTTGCTTCCGGGGCATGTCCAACCCCTTGAACCGCATATAATTACGTTGCCTATTTTAACGCAGTCATTCTGCAAAAAATAAAAACTTTCGTCTGGTGCGGCGCGGCGGAGTTTTGTTATTCCGTTCCACCAATAGTCGTGATTGCCGCGTATAAAAACCTTTTTGCCCGTCAGGCATTTCAAGCTTTGCAAATCGTAAAGCCCCTCGTCCAGATCAATGCCCCAGCTTATATCTCCGGCAATTAAAACAACGTCGTCGTCCGAAACCCTCGAAAGCCAATCTTCTTTAATTTTTTCAAAGTGATTTTCCCAGCCGACACCGAAAATATCCATAGGTTTTTTTGCTTTACCCGACAGGTGCAAATCGCTTATCGCAAAAATTTTCATAAATCAAGTTTAGCATATTTTGCTTGAATAATAAAGCATTTTAAGCAAATTTAGCGGCATTTTTAGCCGATTATGTGTGACATAGTACTCAATTAAAAGCCAAAGAACCGAATTTCGACGAGAAAAACGGCGGAAACTCCGCCGTTTTTTGAATTTTGCAAATTTTAAGTTATTGCTTCGAACACGTTCTGCCCTGAGGATAGAGCGGCAGTTCGAAAAAGCCTGCGCACACTTCCTGCGAGTAATCCTGTGCAGGCGGAATTGCGCAATAGCCGTAGCTGGGAACGAGAATTTCAACGTCGATAGCTATCTTCAAAATGACCGTAATGCAGGCGTTTACAGAGAACGTGCCGTCGGTAAATCTACCCTCGGCGCACACTGCCGAAACCTCGCTTGTAGCCTTATAGGGCATAATCGAGGGAGCCGGAACGTACAAGAGAACGTCCTCGGAAACGCTGATTTCGGACTGAGCCACGCCCTCCACTCCGTTCGCGTCGGTGTACAGAACTTCGACGGGAATAGAAATTGTGGCCTGCACTCTCGCGCAGCTGGGTTTGTCGGGCAAGCGCTCGATGTTTATGCTTGTGATATTGCCTGTCGAAGAAGTCGACCTTGCGCTTATGAACGTCAAAGGATATGTAGGGTTTGCAGGCACGGCGTCGGTGAGCGTGAGCGTGTAATTTTCAATCTGAATTTGTTTGATGCAGGCGTCGAATATTTTTTGAGCCTGAATACAAACTTTTTCACACATTCCGTTCAGGGGGTTGCCGCTTATTGTGCCGGGACATTTGTCCGATTGAAAGTTGGAAAAAAATGACATTTTAACCTCCGTTTTATTGAGTTTGTAGTTTGTAATATATTATATGCTCACGCACTATTTTTTGCACGGTATAAACAGTCTGCACGACGGATATAAGGGCTTGAAATTATTTGCTTTTTTCAGCTCTTCCTCGTCGATTTTCAGTCTTTGCGAAATTGTCTTATAGGTGTCGTGGGGACCAGTGCGTATGGCGCGCATTCTTTCTCCCAGCTCGACTATTCCGCCTGTGAAAATTTCGCCGAAAACGGGGCAGCCAAGCTCCTTTTCAATCTCCGCGCGCGTCGCAACGCACTTTATTCTGAAATATTTGCTTCTGTCCGAAACGAGCGTAAACATTTCTATATCATACGCGGCAAATAACGAAAATGTTCATATTTGCAGGTTGAATTTTGTAGAATAATGTAGATGAAGAACAATATTTACAAATCCGCCGCGCAAGTGACGGTGTTTTCAACGGTCGAAAAAGGGTTAAGCTTTTTTTACAGGATAGTTTTATCGAGAATTATCGGCGCGGAAGGGCTGGGTATTTACCAGATTTGCCTGACGGTTTTTGCCGTATTTTTGACGGCTGCTTCGAGCGGCGTGCCTGTAACCGTATCGCGGCTTATGGCAAAGAGCGGTGCAAACGGGGATATCCGCGGCAGACATTCGGCGGTGACGGCCGGCGTAATTTGCACGCTTGTGATAACAATACCCACCGCTCTTATACTGTTTTTGTGCAGAAACGCGCTCGGCTTTTTATTTTCCGACGACAGGTGCATACAAATTTTTGTTCTGCTGTTGCCCGGGCTTATTCTCACCTCGGTGTATGCGGTTATACGCGGTTCTTTTTGGGGAAACAAGCAGTTTTTGCCCTATTCCGTAATCGAGCTGTTAGAGGACGCCGTTATGGTATTTTGCGGAATTTGGCTAATTTGGGGCGTCGGTGACCCCGTTTTGGGCGCGAGAAACGCGACGCTTGCCGTATTAATTTCATACATATTTTCCTTTATAGTTTCGCTGTTCTGGTATTTTAAAAAGGGCGGTAAGTTCATAAACCCCAAACAGCAGTTAAAGCCGCTTATTTCGGCTGCCGCGCCCGTTACGGCAATGCGCACCGCAACCTCGCTTATCAACTCGATTGTTGCCGTACTTCTGCCGGCTCTGCTTATGACAATGTGCGGATTTACCAATTCTGAGGCTATAAGCCTTTACGGCGTACTTATGGGTATGGCGGTACCCATGCTGTTTACCCCCTCCGCGCTCATAGGCTCGATAGCGGTAGTCGTCGCGCCCGAGCTTTCCGAAAACTTCTATAAAAACAACAAAAACGCCGTGCGTTACGACGTTGAAAAGACGGTTAAAGCGGCAATTTTTATAGCCGCGATGCTGATACCCGTGCTGTTTGTGCTCGGCGGCGCGATAGGAGAATTTTTGTACGACAACGAGCTGTGCGGTAAAATAGTACAGGCAAGCGCGTTTATAATTCTGCCGATGTGCATTACCATGATAACCAACACGGTGCTAAACTCGATGAACTGCGAAAAACGCACCCTATTGTACTTCGGCATAGGCTCGGCGGTAATGCTTTTGTGCATCGTATGTCTTACGCGCTGGTTGGGAATTTACTCGTACATAATCGGCTTCGGGCTGGACGAAATAATATGCGCGGTACTCAATTTGCGGCTTTTAAAGAAAAAATGCAGCGGAATAACCTATAAAAGATATACTTTGCACAGCGTTCTGGTGATAATTGCTTCCTGCTTCTTCGGTTGGCTGTTGAACGGAATAGTTGCAAGCTATCTTTCTCCCATTTTTCAGATTATCATCAGCGCGCCGCTCATACTCGGCTTCACCGCAGGCAGCCTCTACTGCCTTGAAATGTTCACGTTAAATCCCTTTAAAAAGCTATTTGCCAAAAGGGTCAGATAATTTTAAAGAGATAAGCCCCTTGACCGCAAGCCCCACTAAAAAGGCGCCGAACAGCTTTTTCAAAATATCTCCTGGAAGATAGACTGCGGCAAGACCGCCAACAACCGAAGTAAGCACCGCAGGTATAATTATAAACCACGCTCCGTCCGCCTTTAAAAGCCCCTTGTCGCTGTGAACCTTTAAAGAGAACGCCGCCATAGGCAGAAAGGCTATTAAATTTGCCGCCTGCGCAACGTGCTGTTCGACGCCGAGAAATATTGTCAGAACGGGAATTAATATAGTGCCGCCGCCCATACCCATTCCGCCGAGAAGCCCTGCGGCAAAGCCCGACAAAAGATAAAATATAAAGCTCAAAACAGCATCCTCAGCCCTGCGGCAAGCATTACCGCGACAAACACTATATTGACGACGAACTCGGGCAGTTTGTTTAAAAGCGACGCGCCCAAAAGACCGCCCGCCACGCTTCCTACGGCGGCAGGAATTGTTACGGCGGCGTCGAAATAGCCGTTTATAAGGTAAATTATCGCGCTGGCGGCGCACACGGGCGCGATAATGAGTATTGCCGTGGCATGGGCGCGCTTTTCCTCATAGCCCAATAAATTCTTTAAAAGCGGCACGACGACCATACCGCCGCCGGCGCCGAAAAGTCCGTTTACGGACCCCGTCATAAGTCCGCATAATATTCCTTTGAAATTTTTTTTGTTAGCGTTCATAATCTTTTTACTTAGTTTTTGCAAAAATAAGCAAAATAATAAATTTTTTTCGTATGTTTGAGCGATAAACGCTTGATTAAAAAAGACTATTATATTAAAATAGAGAAGTACGAATTTTATTTTATGAAAACGCTCGCGGTGCAAGCCGCGAAAAATTCAGGAGTTATATGGCTAAAAATTACTCTTTCAGAAAAAGAACAAGAAAATCGCTGATTGCGGCACTCTGCGCCGTATCGGTAACATGTACCGGTCTTGCCGCCGCTTGTACAAACACGGACGATGAGGAGAAAAAACCCACCCCTACCGTAAAAGAGGATACCCAGCTTCTCAAAAACGGTAACTTTGAATTCTTTACCGTTCCCGAGGACGGCGTTTACCTGATTAACAACGTAAGCGACTGGTCGCTGTCGGGTGACTCTTCGGTCAAGTCGGGTATAATCGGCACGTCAAAAGCTGCGTGGGACAAGCACACCGACGAGAATCTTGCTTCGACGCTCGACTACAACAACGACCTGTCGACAAGCGACGAGGATTACGTCGACTACAACTCGATGCGTTCGACGGACATTCTTTACAAGGATTCATACGCTGCGCTGTTGAAGAGCGACGACGTCAAGGACAGCTGGATTAAGAATCAGGGCTATGAAACTTATTTCGGAATTACCGGCAGCGACGAGGACGGCTATAAATTAGGCACTCAAACCGTCTATAAAAACGCGGACGACGGAGAGTTTTATTTTGACGAGGACTTTACCAAGTGCGTAAGACAGGAGTTACTTGAAAACCCCGGCACTCACCTCGGCGACTATGAGCAGCGCGACGGTAAGCACTATTACGGCAACACGCAGGTCTATGCCGACGACGACGGCAACCTCTTCGAGGACGAGGACAAGGAAAACTCCATAGGCAACGTGCTTATGATTCACAACTACACGACCGACGGCAAGAATAACGGTCTGCAGCAGTCCTACTCCTCCACCTCCATATCTTTGGAAGCAAACACCTCTGCCGAAATTTCGCTTTGGGTAAAGACGAGCAACCTTAAATTCGACAAAGGTTACAGCGCTATCGACGAGCAGGACAAGGGCGCGTTTATAGACGTTGTTCATTCCGTTTCGGGCAATTCGCTTGACTCCTTTTCCATTAAGAGCATAAACACCGAAAAGATTTTAGCACAAGCCGAAAAAGACGGCGTGACGACTACGGCTTCCAACGGTTGGATTAAATACACCGTTTACGTCAACGGTTGCGACTTTGCGGCAAGCACCATTCAGTTGAGATTGGGGCTCGGCAACGGCGGAGAGGATGAAAAATGTACGGGCTACGCCTTTTTCGACGACGTAACCGTAACCAAATACCGCTCGCTCGACTCGGAAGGTTGCACATATGAAGAGAACAGCCAAAAGATTAAAGACGCAAACACCGCCGCGACGCTTATGAGCGAAGGTGAGGAAAAACAGTTTATTGCCGACGCGGAAATGAGGATTTCGAACGGCACGGACAAGCGCCACGCATATGATTTCTATTATGCGCTTGACCTTGCTTCGGAAATAGGCGACAGAAAGTATCAGGGAATAAACTTTAACCGCGACAACTCGCAGGCAGGACTTACCACGCAGGAGTCAGAGGACAAGTTGTACGCCACTTCCCTTTCAAATGGCGCTACACTCAGCGATATTGCAGAAAAGGCGCTCGACGAAAACGTAAGACTTATGACCAACGTTGACGAAAGATATACCGACAAGGGCGACCTTTTGGGAACTTTCAACCTCGACCACAGATTTACGGCAAGTGAATTTAAGAACACAAACCAAGATTACGCAAAGCTTTTGAACGACGCACTGCTCGGAGAGGACAACACCTTGCCCGACGCAAGCGGAAATATGATTGTTATGTTCTCCGCCTGGGGCGCGGCGTACACAACCACCGTCAACCAATCGACGGGCGCAACCGCGTTTGTGCTTGAAGGCGACGAATACAAGCTTATTTCATTCTGGGTAAAGACGAGCGATATGGACGGCGTTACCCCCCTTACCGCTAAGATTTACGACAAGAACGACGACGAAAACACTCAAAGCATTACAGTCAACTCGACGGGCGTCAAGACAAACTTCGAGGACGACGAGGATATATACAACGGTTGGGTTCAGTGCTTTGCATTTGTAAAGAACGAAACCGACGAAAAAGCTGAATTCAGCCTTGACTTCTGCCTCGGAAATACCGACATTGTCGGCGCAAAGAGCTATCCCGGCGGCTGGGCTGCAATCGCAGATTTAAAGATACTCGATATCAACGAAGAAGTTTACAAGCTTGCCACAAGCGGAGAACGCACGATGGTGTTGGCTTTCACCGAAGAGAGCACTGACGAAAGCGGCTTTGAATTTGACGCAACTACGGGTATTTCGGATATAAGAAACGAAATTTCGCAGCCCTCCAAATACAACGGCTATAACGGCGCTAACTCGATGATAACCGAAACGAACGGCAACTTCTCGTTCGACGGACTTAACACCAATAAGCTTGCCGGACTTGTAAACAAGGACTACGCGGAAAATTACGATACCTGGAACCTTATAGCTTCCGCATTCAAAGCCGAAGCAAATTGGAACGCCGTATTCGGTGAAGAGTGCTATCAGCCCCTTATCATTATTAATAATTTAAGGGCTTATGCAGACAAGGCAGGCGCAACCGAGGACACCGTAACCAACTACTACGTTGTTGCGGAGGACGATTACAGCGGCGCGGTAGTTACTACTGCCGACGGCAAGATTTACAGAAAGGCTACCAAGGAAGATTGGGACAATAAGACGGACGACACGGTATTCTACTCGCTCAACTCTAACTACGGATTTGCAGGAGAAGCAAAAACCGTTTCGGCAAACAGCTACGAAACCATATCTATAAAGGTCAAGGTAAGCGAAGGCGCTCAGGCGTACATCTATCTTGTAGACGCAAACGATACGAGAAAGCTGCTCGGCTACGAAACCCCTGCCTACTCCTTCTACTATGACGAAGAAGGCAACGTACTCGACAAAGAGTTTGACTCGGATTGGAAAGAAGCCGAACACCGCGAACACATCGTTTATAAGGTTCGCAACGACGGACTTTACGAAGATGACAACGGCAAAGTTTTTGCAAATCTATATAACCTTACCAAGTCTTTCAAGAATTATAAGTACGAGCACAACACCTTCTACAATGAGAACGGAGAAACAGTTTCTTTCGACAAGCTTGTAGACGGAGAAACCTATTACAGCGACAAGGAAGCGACTAAGGTTGCCGACCACTACCTTGTAAGCACCGACGGCACGCGCGTATTCGAGTGCGTAGACGGAACCTACTACTACCTTGAAGTCAACAAGGACGGTAAGCTTGAAAGAACTACCGAAGTAAATAACTTCGACAGCGAACTTGCAGCCGAAACGTCGTGGAATAAACAGTTCTTTGCAACTGTAGGAGATACGCACGGTGAGTGGGAAACGGTAAACTTCTTCATTCACACGGGCAGCGAGTCCAAGAAATACCGCCTCGAACTTTGGAGCGGAGACCGCACCCAGACGGGCGTTGACAAGGACGGAAACTTTGCAAGCGGCGCAGTAGCGTTCGATTACAGCGCATACTCGATAACTTCGAGCAACTACTCCACCCTTGTCGGTGAGTACGAGGACAGAGTTGTAGAAGCGTTCAGACAGAAACTTATCGAAAAGGATAAGCTTGACGTTATCCCCTCGAACGACGAAAACATTTCTTACTTTGAACAGCAGCTTGTAGAGGACGGCGTGCTTACGCAGGCTGAAGTTGACGAAATCAAGGCAAGCGTCGGATACGAGGCAAAATACCACACCTATAACCTGTACGACTCAAAGGCATATATTCCTTTCAACCAGAACACCGCAAACGAGGGAGAAACGGGCTACGCGTATAAAGTTACCGACTTCAGCGAAACGCTCGCATACTTCAACTACAGAGATGAAGCTCAAAACTCGCAAAACGTGTTTATCGACTATTCGGCAATCGACCAATCGATAACGCTCAACACGGACAGCGGTTCGGACGACGGCAACACCGACGAGGAAGAAGAAACCAACAACTTTGGCGACTTAATGCTTTACATTGCGTCGATTATACTTGTTGTTGTACTGTTGTTCACACTTGTCGTATTGTTCGTAAGAAGCATTCTTAAAAACATTAAGAAGAAAAACCCCACAAACGACAAAACGCCTTACCGTCAACGCAAGCGCTACGTTAAAAAAGTAAGCGACAATGCAGACGCAGAAGAAACCGCAAGCGAAGCTGTCGAGCAAGAGACAACCGAGCAAGCGCCCGTTGAAGAGCCTCAAAAAGAGGAAACTCCCGTAGAAGAAACCGCAACACCTGTTGAAGATGTTCCCACGGAAGAAACTCCCGTTGAGGAAAACACGACGGAAACTCCTGACGACGGAGAAAAGTCAGAATAAAAAAATAACCCCCGTTCTACCGAATGTAGAACGGGGGTTTTAAAATCTCGGTTGATGTTTTCAACCGAGATTTTTTAATTATTCTTCTTTTAAAAGTTCAAAGCTTTTGGGCTCTTCCAACCCCATTAACTCATTAGGAGTAATTCCAAATTTTTCGTAAAATGACAAAATACTTCTTGATTTTGGCATATCAACTCCTCTCAACCAATTACTAATTGATTTTTGAGACACTTTCAAGATTTTTGCCAATTTTTCTTGACTAAGATTATTTGTTTCTAAAATTTCTTTTACTATATCGCTAATTAACATAATACTATTCTCAAAAAAATATTAAAATAACTATTTTCTTGTTCTCAAAGATTTGGGATAATGATTTTTAGCAGTTTCGTTTGCAACCTTGCACCAGCCGAGCGGATAGCCGCGGTATGAAACCGCATACCAGCCCGAAGGCAAGCCGCAACAAAAAGTAAGCCCTTGAAGATACTTTATCGCAGTTTGTTCGTCGACTTCGACGCAACGCAACTTGTCGGCGCTCAAACTCATAGCAAACGCGTGCGACGGCTCGAACCTTTTTCCGTCCTTTGCCAGCGTGCCGAGATATAACCCCGAATTGTACTTTAAACCCAAACCCGTCAAATCGGGCGTATCCTCGGCTATATAGTAGAGGCTTGAATTGACCTGTAAAAGCCTGTCCAAACGCACGTTCAAAGTTGCCTGCTCCCACTCCCTGTACGCGTTTAAAAGCGGCTTGCTATGAACTTTGGGAACTACGCAACAAAGGTGTGAACGCTCACCTTCAAGCTTTTCAAGAACTGAGCAAAAATGTCCCTCTCCGCGCACATTGTGCGGCATAAGCTTTTCTTTAAATATAAGAGCATAGTTTTTGTGGGTTTTCAAAAAATTTTCAATCTGCTCTTCGTCCTCTGCTTCCGCAAAAGTACAGGTTGAATATACAAGCCTGCCGCCCACCGCCAGCATTTTGTCCGCGCAGTCGAGAATGCGGCTTTGACGCTCGGCGCACAGCCTTACGTTTTGCTCGCTCCACTCGGGGATTGCCGCCTCTTCCTTTTTGAACATTCCCTCTCCCGAACAGGGCGCGTCCACAAGAATTTTATCGAAATAATTTTTGAAAATTTTCGCAAGAGTTTCGGGATCGGCGCAAGTAACGACGGCGTTGGTTACGCCCAGCCGTTCGACGTTAGAGCGCAAAATTTCGGCGCGCTTTTGCACAATTTCATTTAAAACAAGTACTCCCTCACCGCACATATCCTGTGCAAGCTGAGTGCCCTTGCCGCCCGGCGCCGAGCACAAATCCAAAACTCGCTCACCCCGACGCGCCTCAACGCGAGGTGCGGCGCACATTGCCGAGGGTTCCTGAACGTAATACAGCCCGGCTTCGTGCGCAATTGTCTTGCCGAGCCCTTCTTTATCGACGTAAAACGCCCTCGGCTCCCACGGGACTGTTCCCTCAAGCGGCAACGGGCAGATATCTTTGAACGCGTCGACCGAAATTTTAAGCGTGTTTACGCGTACGCCCCTTGCGACGGGCTTTGAATAACTTTCTAAAAATTTATCAAAGTCCGAGCCGAGCGAGCGCTTCATTCTTTGCAAAAAAGCAGAGGGTAGCTCAACCATTCAAAAGCCCCCTCAACTCGTCCAAAAGCATAATTTCTTTGCCGTATTTTTCCGCCTTTTTTGCGCGGTCGGTCACGTCACCGTCGGGCTTGACGAAAACCTGACACTCCTCCACTTTTTGTATGTACTTGCCGCCGCGCTCGTAAATTGCGTCGACAAGGGGTATCGAGATAGCGATATCGTCCTCTATTGCCCTTGAAAAATTGAACACCTTTCCGTTCAGCACACCCTTTTTAACGCGCTTTCGCGAGAGGTTATTATAGAACTTAATTCTGCACTTAGAGCGCTGCTCCTTTGCCGCGCGCACGTCCGATTTATACTTTTTAAACCCCTTTGACTGCGGACGGGTTATGGAGTAATTTTCAATTTTGCCGTTGGAAAAGCCGAGAATGGACGCAAGCTCGGGATAGTGACAGTCCTTGGTGGCACACATAGCTTCGACAACGCGCATAGTTGCGTAAGCGTCGTCAACGGCGCGATGAGGCGTAAAATCGACCCCCAACTCGGCGGCTATATGTTCAAGCCCGAATTGATGCGAAAAGTCGTTTTTAAGAGTCATAAAAATAAGCTGGCTGTCGGCAAACTCGAACTTGAACGAGGGCAAATTGAAGCGCTTTGTTTCGAGGTTGAGATACTTTACGTCGTTCAAAACGGCGTGACCCAAAACTATGCTGTCCCTGTCTTCGAGAAGCTTTTTAATTTTGTCATACACCTTGGGAAAGGGCGGCTGTTTTTTAAAATCTCCGTACTCGTATGGCAAAACTATACCCTTTTCCCCCTTTCTGTCGGTAAGCTCGAACCTGCCGCGAGGGTTGATAAGGATATCTTCCTTTTCGAGAATATTAAAATTTTCGTCGCAGACGATATACCCGAACGCGCAAATTTTGGCGTAAGTCTTGTGCACGCCGGCGCATTCTATGTCGAAAAAAACTAATTTCATAACGTGACGGAAAATATTATAACATATACTGCGAGAAATATCAAACGCTTATTGACTTTTAACGGCGTTTATAATATAATTTTAATATATGAAGAAGTTACTTTCACTAATTATTTCAGATGAAAACGCTGATAAAAACTCTCCGTTCGATTTAGCCGAGCATATTTTGGTTGCCGAGCCGAGCGGAAAGGCGGCTTTCGACGCTTTAAAGCAGGTCAAGGGCAAATACGCAATTTTGCTTGACGGCAAGTTCAAGTATGCCGACGCGCACAATTTTTTGAACGCGCTCGACGGAGTAAACGCGGATATAGTTACATTTAACGGCGGTTACTGCATTAAGACGGCTATTTTAAAGGGCGTAAATTTAAGGGCTTGCCCCGACTTTTTCAATGCGCTGTTACAGTCCGCCTATGACTCAAAAAACATTGTAAAGCTGGATTTTAAGCCATTTGCGTTTATAAAGGAAAAGACTGTGTACTCGCAAGAGCTGGAGAGCGCAGTTTCAACGGCTGTGGACGAGTTTACCAAGCTGAATAAGACGAAAATCGCAAAGGAAGCGTACTCGTTTGCATTTGATTTGATTGTCGCAAAGCTTGCTGAGTTCTACATTGCCGCTATGATTGCAATTCACGACAAAAAACTGACGACCGAAAAATTTAAAGAATCCGACTTAAATTTAAAAAAGAATATGGTGCTGTATCTCGCATTGGAAAACAGATTTACCGCCGACAAACTTTCGAATTTAAGAAAAAAGGACTTTAAATTGGGCTTGTTTGCGTACTTGAAATTTAAAAAATTGGTTTAAAAAAACGCCGCGTGCAAATTGAAGATTGCACGCGGCTTTATTATTACTTTTTGGGTACGATTTTGTCCTTGCCGCCCATATAGGGACGGAGCACGGGCGGAATATTCACGCTTCCGTCGGGCTGCAAGTGATTTTCAAGGAACGCAATAAGCATTCTCGGAGGCGCGACAACGGTGTTGTTTAAGGTGTGAACAAACTCGTTTTTGCCGCTCGAAGCCTTGTATCTTATACCAAGGCGGCGCGCCTGCGCGTCGGTAAGGTTGGAACAACTGCCCACTTCGAAATACTTTTTCTGACGGGGGCTCCACGCCTCTATGTCGCAACTTTTATACTTCAAGTCCGCCAAATCACCCGAACAGCAGATAAGCTGCCTTACGGGAATTTCCATTGACACAAACAGTTCCACGGTATAATTCCAAAGTTTTTCGTACCAATAATCGCTCTCTTCGGGCTTGCAGAGCACAATCATTTCCTGCTTTTCGAACTGGTGAATGCGGTAAATGCCGCGCTCTTCGATGCCGTGCGCGCCCTTTTCCTTTCTGAAACAGGGGGAATAAGAGGTTAAAGTTTGCGGCAGACTTGCTTCGGGAAGAATGTTGCCCATAAATCTGCCTATCATCGAGTGTTCGCTTGTGCCGATGAGGTACAAATCCTCCCCCTCGATTTTATACATCATTCCGTCCATCTCCTCGAAGGACATAACGCCCGACACAACGTCGCTGCGAATCATATACGGGGGAATACAGTAGGTAAAGCCCTTGTCAATCATAAAATCGCGAGCATAGGATAAAACCGCGGAATGCAGCCTTGCTATATCTCCCGTAAGATAGTAAAATCCGTTGCCGCTGGTGCGCCTTGCGCTGTCCAGATCGATGCCGCCAAGGCTCTCTAAAATGTCGAGATGATAGGGCACTTCGAAGGGTTTTTCGGCGTGTTCGAGGTATTTTTTGCCCTCTACATTGCAGCTGTCGTCCTTACCCAAAGGCACGTCGTCGGCTATGAGGTTGGGAATAGCCATCATATTTTTCTTGATTTTTTCTTCAAGTTCGGCTGTTTCCGCCTCGATTTGAGCTATGCGGTCGTTGTTGTTTTTGGAGGTAAGCTTTGCTTCTTCCGCCTCGTCCTTTTTGCCCTCGCGCATAAGTACGCCTATCTGCTTTGCAAGCGTGTTTCTCTGAGCGCGAAGCCTATCCCCCTCGGACTGAATTTCGCGCTTTTTTTTGTCGAGTTCGATTACCTCGTCGACAAGCGGAAGCTTATAGTCCTGAAATTTCTTTTTTATGTTGTCTTTTACAAGCTGTGGATTTTCCCTAATCAAATTAATATCAATCATAATTAACCTCGGAATTGAGTATAAAAATATTATACTTAAAAATTTTTTCAAATGCAAATAATTTATCTCAAATTATTGAAAAAGCCTTTTTTTTATGCTATAATGATTGTGTATTATGAAAATTTCGTTTAAATTCAGCAACAAAAATAAAAACGAAGCCGCCGCAACGGACGAGGCTAAAAAGCCCGAAACGGCGGAAGCGACAAACGCCGCCCCTGCAAGCGACAGCAAGGAAACGGCAACCGCCGAAGCCGCGGCAACAAGCGCAAGCCCTGCCGACGAGTCGGTTCAGATGGGATTTTTCCCCGACAGCACGGCTTCGTCCACCTCCGCTTCGGAAACGGCGGCAACCGTGCCGGGCGCTTTCGATAAGCAAAAAATAATCAAATACTTTAAATCGCACCCCAAAAAGACGGTAAATACTAAGGTCGAAAGGTTTTCTCCCAAGCTAAACAAGGGACTAAACAGCGAGCAGGTAGAAACGCGGTTTAAACAGTTTTTGTTCAACGACACAAACAAGAAATACTCTCGCTCGTACGCCAGCATATTCATAGGCAACATTTGCACGTTTTTCAATTTGCTGTGTCTGTTTGCGGCAATCGCGCTGCTTATAGCCAACACGCAGGGCTTTACCAACTACCTTGTTGTGTTTATTACGACGGCAAACATTGTTATAGGTATAATTCAGGAAATCCGTTCGAAGCTGTCAATCGACAAGCTATCGATACTTGCAAACAATACCGTAAAGGTCATACGCGACGGAGAAACGATTGAAATACCCGTTCAGGAAATAGTTTTGGACGACGTTATTATTTTGGAGCTCGGCGGTCAGGTACCTGCGGACGTTATACTTGCGGAAGGCTCGGTCGAAGTAAACGAAAGCCTTTTGACGGGTGAGTCGATAGCAATTAAAAAACAGGTCGGGGATTTACTGTATGCCGGCAGCTTTATTGCGAGCGGCAGCGGAAAGTTCAGGGTCGAAAAGGTCGGCAGGGAAACATATCTCGAAAAGCTGACTTCGAAGGCAAAAAAATATAAGCGTCCCAACTCGGAACTTATGAACTCGACAAAGCTGATAATAAAGATTGTGTCGCTTGCGATTATACCAATTGCGATAGGCACGTTTTTTACGACTTTGCACAACATCGACTACAACAGCGAAATGTATTTAAAGGTTGTTGAAGCCGGCGGCGGAATTAACCCCGACGTAAACTATGCGATACAGCGCACCTGTACTGTAGTTATAGGTATGATACCTTCGGGAATGCTGCTTTTAACCTCTATCGCGCTTGCCGTGGGAATTGTGCGGCTTTCAAAGTCGCAGACGCTTGTACAGGATATGTATTCGCTGGAAATGCTTGCGCGCGTAAACGTGCTGTGCCTCGACAAGACGGGAACAATAACCGACGGCAGAATGCGCGTAAACGACACTGTTATTTTAAACAGCGTAGGAGAATATTCCGTAAACGAAATAATGGGCAGTATGCTGAGGGAGCTTGACGACAACAACCAGACTTCGATTGCGCTATACAATCACTTCGGTTACAGCGACAAGCTTTCGGCAACGGCAAAAATACCCTTCTCTTCAAAGCGAAAGCTTTCGGCAGTGACTTTTGACGAGGGCGGAACTTTTGCAATGGGCGCGCCCGAGTTTGTGTTGAAGCCCTACCCCGCAAAGGTTGAAAAGATAGTTAAACAGTACGCGCAGATGGGGCTGCGAGTTATAGTTCTGGCACACTCCCCCACCCCCATTGTGGGAGAAAAGCTGCCTGCAATATTGAAGCCCGTT
Organism: uncultured Christensenella sp.; assembly: GCA_910585685.1. GTDB lineage: Bacteria > Bacillota > Clostridia > Christensenellales > Borkfalkiaceae > Coproplasma. Next base: position 166,286 of record CAJUEO010000001.1, on the reverse strand, counting down.
GCGATAATTTCCATTGCCGACAACGTGCGCGAGGACGCGACCGAAACCATTAAATGGTTCAAGGAAAACGACGTTGCGGTCAAGGTAATTTCGGGTGACAACCCCGTTACCGTTTCGGAAGTTGCAAAGCGCGCAGGCGTTGCAAATGCGGAAAAGTTTATTTCCCTCGACGGACTCAACGATCAGGAAGTTGAAAACGTAGCCAACAAGTACACGGTATTCGGCAGAGTTTCCCCCGAGCAAAAGGCAATTCTGGTAAGAGCAATAAAGCGCGAAGGCAATACAGTTGCGATGACGGGTGACGGCGTAAACGACATTCTGGCGCTTAAAGAAGCCGACTGTGCAATTTCGGTTGCTTCGGGCAGCGAGGCGGCAAGAAACGTTTCGCACCTTGTGCTTATGGACAACAACTTTGCTTCGATGCCGAAAGTAGTTGCAGAGGGCAGGCGCGTTATCAACAACATTAAAAACTCGTCGTCGCTGTACCTTATGAAAACGCTGTTTACCGCGCTGCTTGCGTTTATATGTATCTGTATGAAACAGCCCTACCTGTTTATGCCGCAGAATATGTTGCTGCTGGAAACGGCAATTATAGCTATTCCCTCATTCTTCTTATCGCTGCAACCCAACAAAGACAGGGTCGAAGGCAAGTTTATTACCCACGTTATGAAGGGTGCGATATCGGGCGCGTTGCTGATGATACTAAACGTAATGGCAATGTACCTGACAAACGTAATTGCCCCCGACGAGTTCGGAGAGCATTACCTTGCAATGTGTATGATTGCGCTGACCTTCTCGGGATTTGTTATGGTTTTCAGAACCTGTCAACCGCTCAACATATACCGAGTGACGCTGTGCCTTGTGGTGTTCGGAGTTTGCATATTGGGCTACGCAGTGCCCTATCTGACCGAAAACCTGCTGTATAAGGGCTGGTACGGGCTTGAATGGGACTACGCAAAGATACTTACAATTGTAGTTGCAATAGAAGCTTCGTTCTATATTTCTCGCTGGCTTATCGACTTGATGAATTTGATTATGCCCACCGAAAAGACAACCAAGAAATAGTTTTTCAACCCACTTCGATTTTTAATCGAAGTGGGTTATTTCGTTTTTCAGAAGATATTCTATTGTGTCTATCTTTTTTTTGAGATATCTGAGTTCGATTTCGATTTTCTTGATGTTGCTTTGCGACTCGTCCTCCTTGCCCTCCCAATATGCGCAAGGTAAAAGTTTGTCTACAATTTTATTTCTTGCAGACTGTGACATTTCGTCGTTTACGCAGTGTCCGCAATTTATAGGTTTAAATTCGTAGAACACATACGCGTAGTGCTGTTTGTAATGTTTACAATTTTTACAATTTTTTTCGATTAATTTTTTCATAATTATATTATAATGTAGCCATTGGCTAAATGTCAAGTATTTTTATTTTAAATGTTATATAATAATTTTATGAAGCAAATTTTCAAAAAAAGATTAGCAGAAGAACTTGAATCAAAATCAATAACACAAATAAATTTAGCCAAAAAAGTAGGTATTTCACATGTTATGATAACGCAGTATTTAACTACTGACAAATTACCGTCTTTGGAAACTTTTGCAAAAATATGTAAAGCGTTAGATGTTTCCGCTGACTATATGTTGGGATTAAAAGATTAATTTACAAAAATACTATAAATTACTTTACAATAATACCACAACTAAAATTATTTTTGTATAAAATTAACTAATAGCTAACTAAAAAATTACCGACGAAAATTTCGTCGGTAATTTTTATAATTTTTTTTATTCTTCTGTGTCGGGAGTTTCAGCCAAGTCCTCTGCCGTTGCCTCTTCGGGGGCTTCGGTTTCGGCTTCGTCGTCGCGTTCGGTTACGGCTACCGTGGCAACGAGCCCGTCTTTAAGGCGCATAAGCCTTACGCCGCGCGAAGCTCTGCCTATGGTGGAGATTGACGAGCAGTGCATTCTTATAATAGTTCCGCCCTCGGAAATAATCATAATATCGTCGTCGTCGGTAACCTGCTTCAAATTGATTAACTGACCCGTTACCTCGTTGAACGTACCTGCCTTTATACCCTTGCCGGCTCTGCCCTGAACGCGGAAGTCTTCTACCTTGCTGCGCTTGCCGTAGCCGCCCGTAGTGACCGTTAAAACGTCCTTATTTTCGTCTACGACGAGCATATCCACAAGCGCGTCGTTCTCACCTATCTTCATTGCCTTTACGCCTGCGGTATCCCTGCCCATAGAGCGGACGCCCGACTCGTGGAAGCGGATACATTTGCCGCCCTTGGAAGCTATCATAAGCTCGCTGTCGCCCGTTGTAAACTTCACGGAGATAAGCGTGTCGTCGTCGTTTAAGCGAATGGCTATTTTGCCGTTTTTATTGATACGGGCAAACTCTTCGAGCTTGGTTTTTTTGATAAGTCCCTGTCTGGTAGCAAAGGCTATGTAGCCCTCGGCGTCGGGTTGGACGGGAATTATCGTAGTAATTTTTTCGTCACCCGTTATCTGTACCAAGTTTACGATTGCCCTGCCGCGAGCTATCCTTGCGACTTCGGGAATTTCGTAAGCCTTTATTCTGTAAACCCTGCCTCTGTCGCTGAAAAGAAGCAAGAAATCGTGCGACGAGCATACGAACATACGCTCGACAAAGTCCTCTTCTTTGGGACGGTGACCCGTTATGCCCTTGCCGCCGCGGTTTTGCGCGTGGTACTCGGTCACGGGAATGCGCTTTACATAGCCCGAGTGGGTCATAGATACTACAACCTGCTCGACGGGTATCAAATCCTCGTCCTCGATATCTCCGCTGAAATCGACGGCAATTTCCGTTCTTCTTTCCGAAGGGTACTTCTTCTTTATTTCCGACAAGTCGGTTTTGATTATTTCCAAAACGCGGCTTTCGTTTGCGAGTATGTCCTTATAGTCGGCAATTGCCGCTTCGAGCGAGGTCAACTCCTCGTTTAACTTGTCGACTTCGAGGTGGGATATTCTGTATAACCGCAGCTCTGCAACGGCGGTTGCCTGACGCTCGTCAAGCATAAAGTTTGCGGTAAGCTTTTGTACGCAGTCGGTCTTGTCCCTTGCGTTTTTGCAGACCTCTACAACCTCGTTTATGCTTGCCTGTGCAATTACAAGTCCGCGCAGGATATGGGCGCGCTCTTCGGTTTTGTTTAAGTCGTACTTGGTTCTTCTTACTATTACCTCTTTCTGGTGTTCGAGGTAGTAATACAGGCACTCCTTTAAATTTAAAACCTTGGGCGTACCGTCGACGAGCGCAAGCATTATTATGCCGTCGGATATCTGCAGGTTGGTGTGCTTGTACAAGAGGTTCAAAACAACCTGTGCGTTTGCGTCCTTTTTGATTTCTATAACTATGCGCATACCGTCGCGGTCGGATTCTTCCCTTATGTCCGCAATGCCGTCTATGCGCTTGTTTTTAACAAGGTCGGCTATATTTTCGATTAGTTTTGCCTTATTGACCTGATAGGGAATTTCCGTGACTATTATGCGCTGACGGGTCTGGTTGCCGCTCTGGTATTCCTCTACCTCGCAGCGAGAGCGAATTATAATGCTGCCTCTGCCCGTTCTGTAAGCTTTTTTAATGCCGCTTCTGCCCATTATAAGCGCGCCCGTGGGGAAGTCGGGAGCCGGAATATATTCCATAAGCTCGTCAACTTCTATTTCAGGATTGTCTATAAGGGCTATAACGCCGTCTATAACCTCACCTAAGTTATGGGGCGGTATATTTGTTGCCATGCCCACAGCAATGCCGTCAGAGCCGTTTACAAGCATATTAGGGAAGCGCGAGGGCAACACCGACGGCTGCATACCCGTGTCGTCGAACGTAGGGTAAAAGTCAACCGTTTCCTTATCCAGATCGCGAAGCATTTCCGAAGCGAGCTTTGTAAGCCTTGCCTCGGTATATCTCATTGCCGCCGCAGGGTCACCGTCGACCGAACCGAAGTTGCCGTGTCCGTCGACGAGCGGAAAGTTTATCGAAAAGTCCTGCGCAAGCCTTACAAGCGCGTCGTAGACCGAGCTGTCGCCGTGGGGGTGGTATTTACCCAAGCAATCACCGACGATACGGGCGCATTTTCTGAACGCCTTGTCGTAGGATAAACCGAGCTCGTGCATAGAGTAGAGTATTCTGCGGTGTACGGGCTTTAAACCGTCCCTTACGTCAGGAATGGCGCGCGATACGTTTACCGCCATTGCGTAGGCTATGAATGATTTTTTAAGCTCTTCGTCAACTTCGACGTCGAGCATCTTTGTCATTTCGAGAGTTCGTTTAAACTCTTCGGTAAGCTCGGGGCTTGTTTCTTTTTTAGCCATTATCGTCCTCTCTTATCTTTATTTCTTGTTGCGCCGTCATCATATGTCAAGCTCGGCTACGAGTTTTGCGTTCTCTTCGATGAACTGGCGGCGGAGTTCGGGCTGCTCACCCATTAAAAGCGAAAACATTTTGTCGGCTTCGACAGCGTCCTCGACGTTGATACGCACAAGCGTGCGCCTTGCAGGGTCCATAGTAGTTTCCCAAAGTTGTTCTTTGTTCATTTCTCCAAGTCCCTTATAGCGTTGAAGCTCGAATTTGCCGTTGTAGCTGTTTCTGAAATCTTCAAGCGCCTTGTCGTCGTAGAGGTAGGTGTCGGGTATGCCCTTTGCCGAAACCTTGTAGAGGGGCGGCTGAGCCGCGTAGACGTGACCGTTTTCGACAAGGGGGCGCATATAGCGGAAGAAGAAGGTCAACAAAAGTATTCTTATGTGCGAGCCGTCTACGTCCGCGTCGGTCATTATTATTATTCTGTCGTATCTGAGCTTGCTTTCGTCAAAGTTTTCCTGTATGCCGCAGCCGAAAGCCGTTATCATTGCCTTTATTTCTTCGTTTTCGAGTACGCGGTTTATTCTTACCTTTTCAACGTTCAAAATTTTTCCGCGAAGGGGCAATATTGCCTGAAAACGCCTGTCGCGACCCTGCTTTGCCGTGCCGCCTGCCGAGTCACCCTCGACTATATAAATTTCGCAAAGTTCGCTGCGCTTATCCGAACAATCGGCAAGTTTGCCGGGGAGCTTGGTGCTCTCCAAAACGCCCTTTCTGTGCGTTTCTTCCCTTGCAAGGCGCGCCGCCTCCCTTGCCCTTTGCGCGGTTATACAGCGCATTATAAGCTCTTTGGTTTCGGCAGGGTGCTCTTCGAGATAGGTGCCGAATTTGTCGACAACCGCCTTTTGAACGAAGCTGCGGACGTACGTCGAGCAAAGCTTGGCTTTGGTCTGGCTTTCGTACTGCGCGTCGGCAATCTTTACCGAAACTACGGCGGTTATACCCTCCCTTACGTCGTCACCAGAAAGCTTTTCGCTTTCCTTCAAGATGTTCAGGCGCCTGCCTGCGTCGTTGATTACCTTTGTAAGCGCGGCTTTAAATCCGTCGAGGTGGGTGCCGCCGTCGGGCTGGCGTATGTTGTTCGAGAAGGGGAAAATCTGCTCGGTATAGCCGTCATTGTACTGTATCGCAACTTCCAGAAATTTGTCGTCACCCTCCGATTCTTCGAAATACACGGGCTTTTCAAACAACACCGACTTGCCCTTGTTTATATCCTCGATAAAGTGAACCACGCCGCCTGCGTAACAGAAGCTGTCGTGACGTTCCTTTTCTCCGCGGTAGTCGGACAAGTTGAGCTTCAAGCCCTTGTTGAGGTAGGAAAGCTCGCGCAAAAGAGTTTTTAAAGTGTCGTAATTAAAGTCGACCGTTTCAAGTATGGTTGCGTCGGGGTGGAAGGTTATTGTCGTGCCCGTCTTGTCGGTATCACCGACTATTTTCAAAGGTTCTTCGGGAATGCCGCAGTGGTAAACCTGCCTGTAAATGTGACCTCTCTGGCAGACCTCCGCAGTCAGAGTGTCGGAAAGCGCGTTTACGCAGGATACGCCCACGCCGTGCAGACCAGACGAAATTTTATAGCCGCCTGCCTTGTTGCCGCCGCCGAACTTGCCGCCGGCGTTGAGGTTTGTAAGCGCAAGCTCGACTCCGCTTATGCCCGTATCGGTATTTATGCCCGTGGGTATGCCCCTGCCGTTATCCCTTACCGAGCAAGAGCCGTCCGCGGTTATTACAACGTCGATAGTGTCGCAATAACCTGCCAAAGCTTCGTCAATGGAGTTGTCGATAACTTCCCTGACAAGGCAATGCAAGCCCTTTTCGTCGGTAGGTCCGATATACATTCCGGGGTGTTCTCTTACGGGTTCAAGCCCCTTTAACGCCCTTAGAGAGTTGGCGTCGTAACTGTTTTCGATTTTATCGGGCATAGTTTTATCTCCTTATTTTCAAGCCGAAAATTTACTTTTGATTATTATACCATATTATATAATAGATTGCAACAATTTGAACGAAAATTTATTTGTTAAGTATGTTTTACGCGCAATTTTCACATACTTTTTTTATGGAAAAATGTAGATTTTTGAACAGCGACGATTTCGATTTTGCCCAAGAGTTTTTCGAGTGCGGAACTTGCGGCAACCACGTCTGCAAAACGCAGGCGGAAATTTGGAGCAGAATTTGCCCCAACTGCTTCGGCAGGCTTTACCGCATAAGCTGAAAGCCGCCTCGCTTGCGCGAGACGGCTCTTTATTATTAAAAATATTCCTCTTTCAAATCTTCAAAGCGGCGCTTGTATTTCTCCGCCTCTTCCCTGTTGCCCAAAGCTTCGAAATATTTATATCTGAGCTCGCAAAGGCAAACAAAGCTCGGGTCGTCCTCGCGAATTTGCGGAAGGTCGAAGATGAGCGATTTGTCTATATCCTTAATGTCCGCGCCGTTTAAAAGCATAGCCTGAACGCCGAGCACCGCAAGCATAACCTTGCTTTCGGGGTTGTTTTTTTGAAGCAAGTCAACGACGACGCGCCCGTCGCTCTTACCCCCGGAATACTCGACGGGAAAAGCGTTTAAAACAAACAGATACGCCGACGCCGGAGAAAGCACTCCCAGCCAGACGGGCAAGTCGGGCATAGCCGCAACGACTATTCCGAGAACTGCGAAAATTAAATTTACAATAAGTCCGCCAAGCGAAGTTACAATCATTCTCGCGCGCAAATTTTTGTGCGTTTTGGGTATAATTTTACAGCTTGACGAGGCAAAAAAGCTCAACTCCGGCACGGCTTTTACGCGCGATATTGCGCCGAAAAGCATATGTCCGAGCTCGTGCAGAAGGCTTGCCGCCGACACTGCGAAAATTATTGCGGCATAGAACGCGAGCGACCACAGACCGTAGCTTGTCCAACAGCTTATACAAATCGGCAAAGCCAGCGCGACGCCGGCAAGCAGCGAGCAGATTACGGATACTACTTTCAAAGTTTGCCTTCCTTTAAAATTACATATCCCTCCAAGTTGTCGCTGTCCGATACCGTAATTTTGTCTATTTTAAGCTTTTTCATCAGCATTGCAAGCAGAGTTGCGCCGCCTGCGATTATATCCGCGCGACGCGAGTCCACCGTCAGCATATCGCAAATCTTTTCTATCGGGGTTGCCAAAAGCAGGTCGGCAAGGTTTTCGACCTCGCTTATTGTCAGAGTGCTGCCCTGAATTTTTTTGGGGTCGTAAACTTTTAGCCCGAGTTTTAGCGCGGCAAGCGTGGTGGCCGTGCCGCTGACTCCGCACATATCAAAATTTTCTGCGGTAAAGCTGCCGTATTCTTCGAGTTTGGGCAAAATTACCGAAGTGAGCTTTTGCTTATCGCGGCCTGCCAAATCGTAAAGCCGCACAGCGCCTATATCCACGCTCTTCGAGTAAAGCGTTTTGCCGCCCTGTTGAACGGTAACTTCCGTGCTTGCGCCGCCAAGGTCAATTATGCCGCCGTCACGGTTGCCGACAGCACCCAAAATAGCAATTTTTGCCTCGGTTTCTCCGCTTAACACCTCGACGTCGATACCGCACAGCGACTTAACCCTCGTTAAAAACTTTTTGCCGTTCTGCGCGCCGCGCACGGCAGCCGTCGCAAAAGCGTAAATTTTTTGCGCGCCGTCGTTTTTTGCTTTTTGCACATAATCGCTTACCGCCTTAGCGCTGCGCTCGATTGCCACGGGGGAGAGCTTGCCCGAAAAGGACAGCCCCTCTCCGAGCCTTGTTGTAGTAAGCACTTTATATAAAGTTTTTCCGTCCGCGAAAGTCGCAAGGCGGACGGAGTTTGAACCGATATCTATTGCAGAAATAACCATATCAATTGTTGGGGTAATGATAACCGAGTTTGAACGCCAATTCAAGCAGATACTCTTCGTACTGCTCGGATTCGAAAAAGTCGAGCTCGTCCTTTTTATCTTCAAGCAGCCTTGAATAGTACTCGTACTCGCGCGTAAGCTGTTTATACTCGTTGTTTGCGCCGACTATTTCGACCAGCTGATAGATTATTACCGCGACGAGAATTACCATTAATATGATAACGTTTACCGTGACGGCTGCCGCCAGACGGTTCTTCTTTTGTTCGTCCAACTTTCTTCTCCTTATGAATACTGTAAGCATTATACACTTTTTTTACAAAAAAAGCAACTATTAAATGTATGCTTTTTAAATATACGATTGCACCGAGTACGCAACCGAGCAACATATAAAACCTGAGATTTTCAAAGTCGAACATTACCGCCGTGAAAATAAAGCCCACGGCAAAGGCTATGCAATAGAGCAAATCTGAAATTACTATAAAAATTTTGTCTTTAACAGTGTAGCTTTGCTTGTCTATTCCGCAGCACACGGCTCGGGCAACGTAAAAAACGTCGTACACCGTGCCGCTCAATATGCCGCAGAACATACATATTATAAAAATAAAAAATGCCATTTTAATTTACTTGAAAAGCTTTTGCCTCACAGACATACCTTTTTGCATATATTTGACGCCGTAAATATCTCCCGTTGCCGAAAAAGCGCCGCTTGTCTTTGAAAAATTGACTATTTTCATTCCCGAACCTGTCACAAGTATTCGTCCTCCGGAATAGCTCAATACAATCTGTTTGTCCGAAAAACTGTCCACGCTTGAAATTGCGCTTGCCGTTATTCTCCTACACTGCTCGACGCTGAGATTATGCCCCTCTTCCATTCTGCCTCTGTTCCTCCGCATAAAAAATTACCACCCGATATGGGTGGTATATTTTATGTCGTTTTGAAAGAATTTATAACCCGACCGCCAAAAATGTTACTCTCCCTTTTTGTCCTTTGCGCGCTGCTTTGCGCGAAGTTCGCTGTCGAGTATGCGCTTTCTTATGCGGATATTTTTTGGCGTAATTTCCAAAAGCTCGTCGTCACCGATAAATTCAAGACACTCTTCGAGGCTCATTTTCTTGGGAGTTATAAGCCTGAGCGCGTCGTCGGAAGAACTTGAACGGGTATTTGTAAGGTGCTTTGTCTTGCAGACGTTGACGTTTATATCCTCGTTCTTGGGTGACTCACCGACAATCATACCCTCGTAGACGGGCGTACCCGCGCCGATAAACAGCGTTCCCCTGCCTTGAGCGTTGAAAAGGCCGTAAGTTACCGCCTCACCCGTTTCAAACGCCACAAGCGAGCCCGTGCTGCGCCTTGTAAACTCTCCCTTATAGGGTTGATATTCGAAGAATACGCTGTTCATAACGCCTTCTCCCTTTGTCGAGGTCAAAAACTCGGACTTGTAACCGAAAAGTCCGCGCGCAGGAACAATAAATTCAAGACGGGTGCGGCTGCCGATTGCGCTCATATGCAAAAGTTCACCCTTGCGGTTGCCCATACTCTGGAACACCGCGCCCGTAGCGTCGTCGGGAACGTCGACTATAAGTCGCTCCATAGGCTCGTATTTAACGCCGTCGATTTCCTTGAACATTACTCTGGGAGTCGAAACCTGAAACTCGTAGCCCTCCCTGCGCATATTTTCAATTAGTATCGAAAGGTGCATTTCCCCCCTACCGCATACACGGTAACTGTCCGAAAACTCGGTTTCTTCAACCCTGAGCGAAACGTCTTTTAAAAGTTCGCGGAAGAGCCTGTCGCGGATATGACGGGTAGTGACCCACTTGCCGTCCTTGCCGGCAAAGGGAGAATCGTTGACGGAGAAAGTCATTTCGACGGTAGGCTCGGTTATTTTTACAAACTTGTGCGGTTCTACGCAGTCCGTCGAACAGACGGTATCGCCGATATTAATTTTTTCAAGCCCCGAAAAACAGACTATATCACCGGCTTTTGCGCTTTCGCAGGGGACGCGGTTCAAGCCGTCTATCTGATAGAGATTTACTATTTTACCCGGAACTTTCAACTGAATATTGTTGTAGTTGCAAACTGTTACGGCTTGTCCCTGCTTTACCTCTCCGCGCTCTATTCTGCCTATACCTATTCTACCCACATAGTCGTTATAGTCTATCGAGGATACCAAAATCTGCGCCGCGCCCTCGGTGTCCGCCTCCATAGGTTTAATGTGACCGAGTATGGTATCGAAGAGCGGAGTCAAATCCTTGCCGGGCTCGTTTAAATCGAGCGTTGCGGTGCCGTCCCTGCCGGAACACCATACGACGGGGGACATAAGCTGGTCGTCAGACGCGTCAAGCTCCAACAAAAGCTCTAAAATTTCGTCCTGAACTTCGTTTAAACGAGCGTCGGGACGGTCTATTTTATTTACGACTATTATAAGGCGGTGCCCCATTTCAAGCGCCTTTTGCATTACAAAGCGCGTTTGAGGCATAGGTCCCTCAGCCGCGTCAACGAGAACTAGCACACCGTTCACCATCATCATAACGCGCTCTACTTCACCTGAAAAGTCGGCGTGACCCGGGGTGTCGACTACGTTTATTTTGACGCCCTTATAGTGTATTGCAGTGTTTTTTGCAAGTATGGTTATGCCGCGCTCGCGCTCCAAAGCGTTTGAGTCCATAACCCTGTCCTCTACCGCCTGATTATCGCGAAAGGTGTTGCCCTGTTTGAGCATTGCGTCTACAAGCGTGGTCTTGCCGTGGTCAACGTGCGCGATTATCGCAACGTTTCTTAAATCTTCTCTTAACATCTAAAATAAATATCCTCGTAAAAATTACCTTTAAAATTCTAATATTATTACGGCAAAAAAGCAACTCTATTAAAACGGTTTTTATAATTTTTCGAACATTGTTACGCCGTTTAATAATTTGTTATTTTTTTATTTGTTCCAAAACTTTTATCGCTTCTAAGTTGCCCTGCTCGGCTGCTTTTTTCCACCAATATACTGCCTTTTCGTAGCTCTGCCCGACGCCGCGCCCCCAATAATAGCACTTGCCTAAATTATTTTGCGCGGAGGCATTGCCTTGCTCTGCCGATTTATTAAACCAATATACTGCTTTCTCGTAACTTTTCTCGACGCCTTGACCCAATTTATAGCATGCACCCAAATTATTTTGCGCGTCGTCATTGCCCTGCTCTGCCGATTTTTCGTACCAAAACAGCGCCTTGTCGAAACTTTGTTCAACGCCTCGACCTTCTTCATAGCATATTGCTAAAAGGCATTGCGCAAATTGATTGCCCTGCTCTGCCGATTTTGCAAACCAATATACGGCTTTTTCAAAATTATTTTCGACGCCGTCACCCTCATAGTAGCGACAGCCTAATTCAAATTGAGTTATTGAATTGCCGTCTTCCGCAACCTCAATAAGTTGTTCTGAATTCATTTAAGTTTATCCTATTTAAAATTCCGATTTCGTAACTCTGTCGAACAGCTTTAAAATTATTTCCATACATATACGCGCGCCGTCTCCGCCGTCAAAGGCGTGAGAGAGAAAGCAAGCCTCGTACACAGCTTCGGTAATGGGCAGCTCCAGTCCCTTTTTATCGGCAAGCTCTTTCATTGCCTTTGCCGTCATTACGCCCTCGGCAAGTTTGTCGAACTTTGTGCCGTGAACCATAAGCTCACCGTATCTGCGGTTGTGCGAGTACTCGGAAAAGAGCGTAGTTTCATAATCCCCCAAATGCGCAAGCCCGTAAGCCGAGTTAAACTCTCCGCCCAAAGCTTTTATCAGCTTGCCCACCTCGTAAGCGCCGCGCGCCATAAGCGGACCCTTTAAGCTGGGATAGCCGCTTCCGTCGAGAACGCCTGCGGCTATGCCGAGCACGTTTTTTGCCGCCGCGCCTATTTCAGTACCTATAATATCGTTGCCATAATAAAAGCGGATTAAGTTCGATTTAAAACTTTCGGCAAGCGTCTTTTTGAGATTTTCGTCGTAGCTGTCGATAATCATACAGTTGGGAATACCCTGCGTGAAAGCCTGAATATGTCCCGGTCCGACCCAGACTGCTATTTTATTTTTTTCTATGCCGCTTTCCAAAAGCACTTCGGACAGGCGTTTGCCCGTTGCCTCCTCTATGCCCTTCATACACAGTATAAATATTTTGTCCTTGACGTCGTAAGCCGTAATCTTTTGCATAAAGCCGCGCAAGCCCTGCGAGGAAATGGAAATTATAATGACGTCGCTCTCCTGCAAAGCGCGCTGCAAGTCGCAGGTCAGCGTTATGGACTTGTCCAGCCTTACATAGTCGTTTTTGCCCGTTGTCTTTAAAATTTCGTATGAATAGTCACCCTCGGGGCCCCAGCTTATAACTCTGTTTTTGAGAACGGTAGCCTGATACCAGGCAATAAAAGAGCCCCAACGCCCACAGCCCAAAACCGATACGTTCATAATAATTCTCCTTGATTTTTAAATTTGTTTCCGCTCTGAAAACGCACGCGAGAGCGTTACTTCGTCGGTATATTCAAGTTCTCCGCCGACGGGAATTCCGTGCGCAAGCCTTGTAACGTTGACGCCGAGCGGCTTTAAAAGCTTTGCTATATACATTGCCGTAGCCTCACCCTCGACGTCGGGATTTGTAGCCATTATAACTTCCTTTACGTTTGCGTCGATACGGGCAAGCAGCTCTTTAATGCGTATGTCGTTGGGACCTATGCCGTCCATTGGGCTTATTACCCCGTGCAAGACGTGGTAAGAACCGTTGAACTCGTGCAGTTTTTCCAACGCGATAACGTCCTTCGGCTCTTTTACCACGCATATCGACGACGAGGAACGCGTTTTGCAGATTGCACAAGTTTCGTCCTCGGTGAAGTTGCCGCAGACCTTGCAGTATTTTACGCGCTGCTTGCAGTAAACAACCGCCTCGGCAAACTGCTTAGCCTCTGCCTCGGTCATACCTATTATTTTATAAGCATAACGCTGCGCCGTCTTTTTTCCCACGCCGGGGAGTTTTGAAAATTCGTTTATAAGCCTGCCTATCGGCTCGATGAATACTTCCATTAAATAGACCTCTTTCCGAGAAATTCGCGCTGTTAAATAAAGCCTTTACCCGCCTTTGCAAAGGGACCCATCTTCTCGTCATAAAGCGCGTCGGCTTTTTTGTAGCCGTCGTTTATAGCCGCCATAATCAAGTCTTCGAGCATTTCGACGTCGTCCTCGTCGGTTATGTCAACAAGCTGGGAAAGCTTGCTGCCGAACTCGATACCGTTGATTATTTTTTTGCCGTTCATATAGACGACTACCGTTTCGTCACCCTCTTCTCCGCCGCCGGAAAGCCCCACAACCTCAAGCTCTTCAAGCTCCTTGTCGGCTTCCTGCATCTGCTCTTGCATTTTTTGGGCTTCGCGCATAAGGTTTTGCATGTTTCCCATGCCGCCCATTCCGCCTTTAAATCCGGCCATAATTTTATCTCCTTTTAAATTAATCTTTATAAATTATCTGAATGTCAAAAAATTCCGAATAATCGTTTGAAAACGAGTTCTCTTCCACCTTTGCCGAACGGGGCAAAACTATTTTAAGCAAATTATAACACCCTGCAAACGCAAAATCTTCAACGCATTCAAGCCCGTCGGGAAGCTCTATTTCTTTAAGGTTAATGCACATATAAAATGCGTAATAGCCTATCTCTTTTAAAGAACTCGGGAACTTGACGCTTGTAAAATTTTTATTCATAAACGCGTAATTGTTTATTTTTTTGACACCCTCGGGTATCACAAGGTTGCCTAAATATTTACCGTCTATTACGACATCGCTCGCTATTCTCAAAGGGCTGCTGAATCGGTCGTAAATTTCCACCTCGCACCACCTTTTCATAGTACCGCGGAACTCCAGCTCTTTAATAGTAACGCCTTCCCCGAAAACGTAGTCACACAGCCTGTTCAAAGACGACGGCAACGACAGTTTTTTAATACAGCCGCAACCGTTGAATGCGTGGTCGTCGATTGTCGTGACGCCGTCGGGTATGAAAACCTCCTTCAAGTCGGGAGAGCACCATTTGACGACGCTGCCTTCGATAATCAGCTTTTGTTTGTCGTAGCCTGCCACAATGCCGTTGGTGTTGCCGAAGTCGAAAACCGTCCACACACCGTTGTTGCCGTTGACGTTCCAATCCTCTGCCCAGCCCGTTTGTGCGGACTTTGCATAGCATCTGAAACAGCGTATTTGAGTATCCTCGGCAATTTTAGCCCCTATATATGCCGTAGTTTCGGGTATTTCGAGGCTTAAAATACTGCTATTTTTAAATGCGAAATCGCCTATTTTTTTAATTTTTTCTCCGAGGCACAAATCGTATATATCAGTATTTTCAAAGGCGCATTCCCCTATCTCTTCAAGCTCGGCGCCCATATTAACGTCTGCAAGCCTTATGCAGTCATGAAACATAAAACCGCTTATCTTTTTTAGTTTTTCGGGCAGAATTACCTTTTTCAGGTTCGAACATCGGTCGAACGCCCTGTCACCTATTTCTTCGACATTTGCGCCGATTGATATTTCTTTCAACATTCCGCAATCGATAAAAGCGCGAGCGCCTATATATTTTACGCCGTCGGGAATATTGATTTCTCGCAAACTTTCGCACCAAGCGAACGCTTTTGCGCCTATTTTGACCAAAGAATTAGGAAAAACCACCTTTTCAACGTATGCGTGACTGGCAAATGCGCCTTCGGCAATTTCGGTTATGCCGTCGGGAACTATAACTTCCCTTATGTCACCATAGCAATGTTTTACCGTAGTTTCGACTATACAGAGATTTTTTGCCTGCATTTTAACCCCGAAAATTTATTTTATATCTATGTCCGTGCCGCTGAAATTCTCTTTAAGCGTGCGCACAGCCCTTTCATAGTCGCTTTCTCCCCTTGCGCGGAACCTGACCTCATAGTCCAAAACCCCGAGCTCAGCCAACGCTTCGGAAATAAATTTCGCGTTTTCGGGTTTATTGAGTCCGCCGGGTACCGCCTCGTTGTCGGTTATCAGTATAAGTTTATCTCCCTCAAACTCGTGATCCAAATCCATACACAGCAAAAACAGCATTTTATTGACGTGCGTCGTGCGCAGACTTTTTAAAAACTTTGCAAACACGGTTCGCTTGTCAACGCCGGATATATTGGGGGGAATCTTGGATTGCACTGCAATTTCGGTCTGTTTTTCCACACTTTCAAAGGGATTTCCGCCGCTGTCCTCGACAAGCTCGGGCTTAGAGGAAACAAACTCGGCAGGGTGCGCTTTTTTAGGTATTTGCGCAGTCTTGGGCGGTTGCGGCTTTGGCGGATTTTGGGGCGTAACCGAGCCATATTCGGGGGTGTACGCTCCCTCCGCTATCTTTCGTTCGAGCGCAGCCATTCTGCCCATAAGCGCGTCGATATCATAGTCGCTTTGCGGCATTGCCGCCTTGAACACAGCCGTTTCAAGAGTTATTCTGCCGTTTGAGGAATAACGCAAGCTGTTTTCGGCGGCGGTTAAAATTTCGGTTACGCGAAGCAGCTTGTGCCCGTCGGCAATCTGCGCTATACTTTCTATCTTATTATACGTTTCATCTGGACGGTTGATTATTTCGCGCGCGTTCTTGCAGACCTTGACTATAGTCAAATCGTTTAAAAACGAAAGCATATCCTTTAAAAGCACACCGACGCCCTTGCCCGTGGATAAGATATGCTCGATCAGACTTATTGCCGAGGAATAATCCTCTTGCAAAATCTTTGCCGAAACTTCTGCAATTTCAGACCATTCCGCGCCGCCGAGGACGGCGTTTACGTCGTCATATGTGAGCTTCCCTCGCGAGTAAGAGGCGCACATATCCGCTATCGAAAGGCTGTCGCGCGCGCTGCCTGCGCCAGCCCTTGCTATTGCCGAAACCGCGGACGGCTCGTACTGCTTACCCGTCTTTTCGAAAACTCCCTTAATGAGATTTTCGAGGTCGGCTTGCGGAATTAATTTAAAATCGAAGCGCATACAGCGCGAAAGTATTGTCGCAGGTATCTTTTGCGGCTCGGTTGTGGCAAGTATAAATACGGCGTGACGGGGCGGCTCTTCCAACGTTTTCAACACGGCGTTGAAAGCCGACTGCGTCAGCATATGAACCTCGTCGATGATATACACTTTATATCTGCCGCCGACGGGCGGATACTGCACCTTTTCCCTTAAATCGCGCATTTCGTCGACGCCGTTATTCGACGCGGCGTCTATCTCGCAAACGTCGAGATTGGACGGGTCGGCAAGCGCAAGACAAGAAGCGCATTTGCCGCAGGGGGAGCCGTTGACGGGGTGCTCGCAGTTTATTGCCCTTGCAAATATTTTGGCAAGCGAAGTTTTGCCCGTGCCGCGCGGTCCGCAAAACAGATATGCGTGACCGACCTTATCGCTCTCTATTTGATTTTTTAAAATTCTTACAATGTGTTCCTGCCTGACAACTTCATCGAAAGTTGTGGGACGAAACATTCTGTAAAATGCGAGATAAGCCATTTACTCCTCCTGCAAATATACCTTTTCAAGTTTGTTTTTTGCCCTGCAAAGCGCGTTTGAAACGCTTTTTTGCGGTTTTTCCACGGCAACGGAAATGTCCCCGACCGACATACCTTCAAGATACATTACCATAATTTTAAACTCGAACGAGGATAAAATTTTCGAAATTTTTTTCAAAAACTCGTCGCGGCTCTCCAAACGGATGAGCTCGTCTTCGGGGTTTACGGCGTACTCGGCACGTTCGACAACCTCGACTATCGGCACAAAGTTATTGAGCGCCTGCTGCTTTGCTCCCACGCTCTTTCTGATTGCGTCCTTGACGGCGTTTTCGATACACACCGAAGCGTAAGACGAAAAGCCGGCGCCGCCCTCTTTAAAGCTGTGAATAGCCGAACAGACAGCCATCATACCCACCTGTTCCAAGTCTTCCCTCTCTCCGCCGTGCAAAAAGAAGCCCGAAGCCTTTTTTTTGACTTTGATTTGATAGCGCTTTAAAAGTTCGAGCTCGGCGGATTTGTCACCCGAGCGTATTTTTACTATAAGTTCTTCGTCGCTCATCTGCGTCTAATTACCTCGTAAGCGGCTATGCCGAGCGCGACAGACGCGTTTAACGAGTTTACCTTGCCGTGCAGGGGCAGAGCAAGACAAAAGTCGCATTTGTCCCTTGTAAGCCTTCTGACTCCGCTGTCCTCTCCGCCTATAACGAGTGCAACTTTACCCGAAATATTTGCCTTGTAGATATCCTCTCCGTCGGCTTCGAGCGCGTACAGCCAATACCCTGCCTGTTTGAGTTTTTCTATCGCAAAGACAAGCGAGTTGATTTTTGCAACCTTTATATGTTCGGCTGCGCCTGCGGAAACGCGGATAACTGCGTCGGTCACGCTGGCGGAATTTTGCGCCGTTATAATAACGCCGTTCGCGCCTGCGCATTCGGCAACCCTTATTATCGCGCCTAAATTATGAACGTCCTCTATTCCGTCGCAGACAATTACAAGCCCGCTTTTGTCGTCGCTCTGTAAAATGTCGTAGATAGTGGCATACTCGTAGTCGGTGGCATAGGCAATAACGCCCTGATGTCTGCCGTCGTCGCTCTCTTTATCCAAAACTTTTTTAAAAACAAACTGCAACTTTATTTTCTTTTTATGTGCTTCCGCGCAGATAACCTTTAAACTGCCCGAAAGGTTTTTATCAATTAGTATTTTATCTATATTTTTATCCGTTTTCAAAAGTTCCAAAACGGAATTTCTCCCCTCGTATTTCATATATAATTACCTCACAAAAATTTAGTCACGCAAATTCACCTCGCTGAGGCGCAAGTTCGCGCAAAAATGTCTTTGCTCCAAAAATTCAATTATCCAGGAGTTGCTCTATTCTCTCGTATCTGCCGACGAGGTATAAATAGCCCAAAAGCGACTCGAACCCCGTTGAGTTGTTGTATTCGAAAACCGTGGCGCTTTTGCTTTTGGAAGGTTTTTTTGCGTTTCTGCCACGCTTGAAAACCGCAATTTCCTCCTCGCTTAAAAGGGGGATTATTTTTTCAAGAAGTATATTTTGACCGTGCGCGGATACCTCGGACGAGGATAGCTTTTGCAGTGCGCCCGTCGACAAGTCGCGCTCGACAACAAGCTTTTCGCGCACATAAAGCGTGTAAACGGCGTCGCCGACAAATGCAAGCGTAACGGGGCTTATATTTCTTGCTTCATTTTCGGAAAGCGTAGTAAAAAATTTAAACATACTCCATTAAATTATAACATATAATCATAAAAAACGCAATAAATCCATAGTATATAGCGTGAAAATAATAACTCTTAAAAAGACCGTTGTAATAACTTTATCGCTTATAATTGCATTTGGCGTAACTTTGGGCATATTTTGCGGCGTTTCAGCGCGCGGAGTTGCCGCACAGTCGCAACTTATCGTTGTTATCGACGCAGGACACGGCGGCGTCGACGCCGGAGTGCGAGGCATGGAAACAGACGTAAAAGAGAGCGACATTAATCTTGCAATAGCAAAAAAGCTTAAAGGCTGTTTTGTAAACGCAGGATTTAAAGTTGTCATGACAAGAAGCACAAACGGCGGACTTTACGGAATGCCGACAAAGGGCTTTAAAATGCGCGATATGAAAAAGCGCAAGCAAATTATAGAAGAAAACAAAGCCGACTTAGTTATTTCAATACACCAAAACAAGTGCCCCTACCCTTCACGCAGAGGCGGTACGGTGTTCTTCGATAAGAACAGCGAAGGCGGCAAAAAACTTGCAAACAGCATTCAATCTTCCATCAACCAAATGGACGAGTGCGCAAAAAAGAACGAGGCGCTTGTCGGGGATTATTATATGCTCAAATGCACGCCCAATCCGTCGGTAATTGTCGAGTGCGGATTTTTGTCCAACCCCGACGACGAAAAGCTGCTTATATCGGAGGAATATCAAAAAAATATTGCCTATGCGATATTTAAAGGCGCAGTGAGCTATTATTCATAAAAAAAAGCGACGCAAAATGCGTCGCTTTAAATTTTAAAACTTTGTGTGGATTGTACGGGAAATTACGTCGTTTTGCTGTTCGCGCGTTAGCTTGTTGAAGTTGACCGCATAGCCCGAAACGCGGATTGTGAGCTGAGGATATTTTTCGGGGTGAGCCTGCGCGTCCAAAAGCGTTTCTCTGTTGAACACGTTGACGTTGAGGTGATAGCCGCCGTCTGCAACGTAGCCGTCGAGAAGGGATACAAGATTTTCCACCTTTTCGCTCTTTCCGAGGCTTTCGGGAGTTATCGAAAAGGTATTTGAAATTCCGTCGCGCGAGTACTCGTAGGGGAGTTTTGCAACCGATTCGAGCGAAGCGAGCGCGCCGCAGCAGTCCCTGCCGTGCATGGGGTTTGCACCGGGCGCAAGGGGCTGACCGGCCCTTCTTCCGTCGGGCGTGTTGCCCGTATTTTTGCCGTAGACAACGTTGCTTGTAATAGTCAAAATGGACATTGTGGGCACGCTTTCGCGGTAGGTGAAGTGGCTCTTTATCTTGTTCATAAAGGTCTTTACAAGCCATACGGCAAGTTCGTCAACCCTGTCGTCGTTGTTGCCGTACTTGGGAAAATCACCCTCGATTTTGAAGTCGCAGACTATTCCGTCCTCGTTTCTTACGGGATAGACGCTGGCATATTTTATAGCCGAAAGCGAGTCCGCCGCGCACGAAAGTCCTGCCACGCCCGTTGCGAAGAACCTGCGCACGCAAGTATCGTGCAGCGCCATTTCAAGCGCTTCATAGCTGTACTTGTCGTGCATATAGTGAATTAGATTGAGGGTATTGACATACAGCCTTGCAAGCCAATCCATCATCTGCTCGTACTTTTCCTTTACGTCCTCGAAATCAAGCTTACCGTCACCGTGAACGGGCTCGAACGCAGGAGAAACCTGCATAGGGCTGCCGTCTTTATCCTTGATACCCTCGTCCTTTCCGCCGTTGATTGCGTAAAGAAGGCACTTTGCGAGGTTTGCCCTTGCGCCGAAAAACTGCATATCCTTACCGACGCGCATACCGCTGACGCAGCAGGCTATGCAATAGTCGTCACCGAGTTCGGGGCGCATCAAATCGTCGCTTTCGTACTGAATTGCCGAAGTCTCGATTGAGAGCTTTGCGCAGAAATTTTTAAAACCGTCGGGCAAATGTTTGCTCCAAAGCACGGTAAGGTTGGGTTCGGGAGCCGGCCCGAGATTAGTAAGTGTGTGCAAAATTCTGAAAGAAGTTTTTGTGACGAGCGTTCTTCCGTCCACACCCATTCCGCCGATTGACTCCGTTACCCAGGTAGGGTCGCCCGAGAAAAGCTCGTTATATTCCTTAGTGCGCATAAACTTAACAATGCGCAACTTCATAACAAAGTGATCTATAAGTTCCTGAGCGGCGCTTTCGTCTATAACGCCGCGCTCGATATCGCGCTTGATATATATGTCGAGGAAGGTTGAATTTCTGCCTATCGACATTGCCGCACCGTTCTGGTCCTTGACGGCAGCGAGATAGCCGAAATACAGCGCCTGAACAGCCTGCTGCGCCGTTTCTGCCGGCTGCGAGATATCCAAACCGTAAATTTGCGCCATTGCTTTAAGATTTTTAAGCGCCTTAATCTGTTCGGAAAGCTCCTCGCGGTCGCGTACGCGGTCGGGGGTCATTTCCCCGTCCATATTAAGCTTATCCATTTCCTTTTGAGAGATGAGATAGTCCACGCCGTAGAGCGCGACGCGCCTGTAATCCCCCACTATTCTGCCCCTGCCGTAGGTGTCGGGAAGTCCCGTAAGAATATGCGCTTTGCGTGCGCGGCGCATTTCGGGGGTGTACGCGTCATAAACGCCGTCGTTGTGAGTTTTGCGGTACTTTGAAAACACTTCTTTAATGCCGGCGTCGAGTTGATAGCCGTACATATTCAAAGCCTGTTCCGCCATTTTTATGCCGCCGAAGGGCTGCAACGAGCGTTTGAAAGGCTTGTCCGTCTGTAAACCGACAATTTTTTCAAGCTCTTTATGAATATAGCCTGCCTCGTGCGAAGTTAGCGACGACACCACAGCCGTGTCCGCGTCGAGCACTCCGCCGTTTTCGCGCTCTTTTTTGGAAAGGGCGCAAATTTCGTCCCAAAGCTTTTTGGTTGCCTCGGTGGCGTCGGCAAGAAACGCGCCGTCACCCTCATACGGGGTATAGTTGTTTTGAATGAAATCTCTTACGTTGACTTCCTCGCTCCATTTGCCGAGGTTGAAGCCTTCCCATGCCTTGAACTGCATAAATGTTACCTCACTTTTCCTATGATATACCGAGTATTGTTTTTGCGTTTTTAATTGCTTCGTCCGAAGGCGGCAAAACATTCTTTAACGCATAGTCTAAACCGAGTTTTTCGTACTTTACCGCGCCCATTGTATGATAGGGCAACAGTTCGATTTTTTGTACCGTTTTCAACCCGTCGATAAACTGTTTTAAAGCCTTCAAGTATTCGTTGTCGTCGGTTATGTCGGGCACGAGAACGTGCCTTATCCACATAGTTTTGCCGTTATCCGACAGATATTTTGCGAAACTAAGCGTGTTTTTATTTGTAAAACCCGTAAGTTTTTTGTGCTTTTCGTCGTCGATATGCTTGATATCGAGAAGCACAAGGTCGGTGAAATTTATAAGCTTTTCTATTTTTTCGTCCGCTTTCAGGAAAGTTGCGCCCGAGGTGTCGAGAGCGGTGCGTATCCCCTCTTGCTTTAACCGCTTAAAAAACTCTGCTACAAACTCAAGCTGTAAAAGCGGTTCTCCGCCCGAAACGGTAACTCCGCCGCGGCTTATATAGCTTTTGTATTTCAAGACTTCGGCAACCGCCCAATCGACCGTAATTTCGCGCCCTGCGCCCACGTTCCAGGTGTCGGGGTTATGGCAGTACAGACAGCGCATAGGGCAGCCCTGCATAAACAGCACAAACCTTATCCCCGGTCCGTCAACCGTGCCGAAACTTTCGATTGAGTGTATTTTTCCCGTCATAACTTACCTTTTTGAAGTTTATATAAAAAATCGGGCTATTCAATAAATAGCCCAGACGAACGACAATTTCAAACCGCCGCGACTCCCCTGCGTTAATTCGCAATTAATTCGTCAGTTGCCGCGCGGCTATTCAGTTGGAATTTAATTATAACAGCGCAAGTTGCGTTTGTCAACAAAAACACCAAATGTTGTTGAAAAATTTTTAAGCAAACACAATATATAGACAGCCAAATTTATAACAAAATTAAAAGAATGCTTGCAAACTGCAAAACCGTGCCTAAAATATCGAACAAGTGCCACACGGAATGAAAATATTTTACTCTTTTGCCGAGCGCGTAAAAGAGTATGCCGAAGGTGTAAGCTATTCCGCCCAGCAAAAGCAGCCAGAAGCTTGCCGCGGAAATACTTTGCATAAGCGGTACAAAGGCAATTAAAATAAGCCAGCCCATAACACAGTACGACGCCATGGATAATGCCTTTACAAACTTGTTGTTCATTGCTATCGCGTTGCCCGTTATGCCTATAACAGCAAGCGACCATTCGATTATAAGTATTATAAGCCCAAGAATATTTCCCTCTAACGCAATTACGCAAAAGGGCGTATATGTGCCGGCAATCAACAAAAATATCGTGCAGTGGTCAAAGATGCGGAACACCTTTTTTCCGCCGCCGCTCGGCAAAAAGTGATATAGCGCGCTCATTGTATAGAGTATTATAATGCCCAGACCGAAAGCCGTTACAGCCCACATATACGACGGATTGGGGTAAGTGTAAATAAGCAGAACTATAAGCGCGATAAGTCCGAAAGCGCCGCCGACAATGTGCGACACCGCGTTGAAAATTTCTTCACCCTTGGTATATACGGGCGGTAAGTACTTGCGTTTTGTGTTTAAAGCAGCCGCATTTTTCATATATAACTCCTGTTTTTGCCTTTTTTTTAATTATATACGAATTTTCCGCAAGGTAAACCTACTTTTAATTTGTACGGCGCTACTGTTAAAATTAGCAATTCTACTATACAAAATGCCCTCTCTACTCACGGTAGAGAGGGCGTTTGTTTAAATTAAAATTAAATTTCCGTCGATTTCTGTCACACAATAATTATGATAAACCAAAACCAAACGAAGTTCGGGCTTAATAGTATCAAACCCTGTTTCGGGTCTGTTTTCCAAACTAAACGCGCGGTAATCTTTCTTTTCGCACTCAATATCGTTTTCATGCAAAAAAGCGACTATCTGTGCGAAAGAATGTTTAAACGGCCAGTCCATTACAACAGGCGGCTCGTCGTCCGATTTAAAAAAAGGTATGGCGGCAAGAATTTCTTCTCCGTCTTTAACTCCGAAAACTAAAATGCTGGGATGAAAATCAAATTCAGGCTCAATCGCGTCATACCCCATACATATAAACCAAACTTCGTCATAGCCCAACTCGTCTTTTGCATATTTTTCGGCTTCGGAATTAGTGCGTTCGTCGCTATAACCGAATACACGCCAACAAATATACACACAGCCGCCGATTCCGCACAGCAATGCTATTATTATTACCGCTA
Source organism: uncultured Christensenella sp. (assembly GCA_910585685.1). Lineage (GTDB taxonomy): Bacteria > Bacillota > Clostridia > Christensenellales > Borkfalkiaceae > Coproplasma. The sequence continues at coordinate 142,541 of CAJUEO010000001.1, read as the reverse complement.
TAACTATTTTCTTTTTCACAGTCACTCCTTAAACACGTTTATTGCCGCAGTACTCCCCCATATAATTTGTACCACAATTATATCAGCAAACGCCGTGTTTGTCAATAGAGCCGTAAGTTATTAATACCGCCCCTCTACCGCGTGCAGAGGGGCGCCGTTTTATAAAACAGTCAATATAAAATTTTGTCCGTTAAAAAATCCGATATTTAGCTTATTCCCCTCAACTTTAAACGAACCGATAAAATAATCTTCAATTAAAGGTTTAAGCTCTAAAATTAACTCTTCTTTTTTAATTTCACGTTCATTTACTGCTGCTTTCATATCAACAGATTGTTCAATTGTACTAAATTTTTGTAACTTACACATACTTTTGTACCTCAATAAATTTCACTTATGCGCGCTCATTAGTGTAAGTCTATTATACCTCTCCGTAAAAGCAATTTGCAAGCAAACAATTGCCTTTGCGGAGATAATTAAATTAAAAAAAAGGTCTGTGTTTGTATGAATTTGATGAAATTTGTCGAAAACTTAAAAGGACTTATGATTGTCAATAATTTAAACCAGAAAAGTCTTGCCAAATGTTTGGGCGTTTCAGTTTCAACTGTTTGCAGATATTTACAAGGTAATCGTGAACCTTCATTTAAAAACCTCGTAGGTCTTGCTAATTTATTTAATTGCTCGGTTGATTATTTATTGGGATTTAATGAGTACGGCTGCAATCAAGAATTTTTACCTTGTCCGAAATTCAGCGTTAGACTTCAAGAATTAGTCAATTCAAAAAATTTAAGCGGCGCAGCATTTTGCAGAGAGGCAAAAATTCCGGAAGGCAACTACTTTGATTGGAAAAACGACAAACGATTACCCGAACCCGACGGCTTGATTGCGCTTGCTAAATATTTTGACTGTACGGTTGATTGTGTTCTCGGCAGAGAAAAATAACGAATAAAAAATTTCCCACAAACACAAATCCCTCGGACAAAAGTCCGAGGGATAAATTATTTGTTAATCTTCTAAACCCATTAAATAATCAATAGTTACGCCAAAATATTTTGCAAGTATAACAAGTTGAGAACCTCTTATATCTGCTTGGCAATTTTCCCATCGACAAAGAGCTGACGAGCTTATCTGCACTTCCTTAGCTAATCCTTGAATAGACAGTCCCTTTTCTTGTCTTAACTCTTTTAATCTTTCCGAAAATTTTTCCATATCATATCCTTAGTATATACATTTTATCCCTAATTAGGGATAAATACTTGACAATCCCTAATTAGGGATGATATACTTATCCCAAAAGAGGGATAGGATATGAAAAATAATTGTACACAAAAAGTATATTTGAAAAGGCGCAACTTTAATGTTACGCCTACTTTTTGTTAATTAAAGCTTGCTTATATTTGCCTATGGAAACTATGGAAAATTTAGCGCCTTGTTTATTTTTTAATACACAAAATTTCCGCAGGGTCAACGTCCAACACCTGACATAAATTTGCAAAGGTGTCCAGCGCAGGCATTTTATTGCCGTGAATATAGCTTGAAATTGCCTGTTGGCATACCCCCACTTGTTTTGCGATAGTCGTTTGACTTAATCCGCTTTGCTTGATTGCCTCTTGTAATTTGTACTGAATTTGTTCTTGCAATATCATAATTTTATTTCCTTTTTTTATTTACAGTCAAAAATATTTTACTACCAATGGTTGAATTTTTCTTGACATACTATTATTGGTAGTGATATTATATACTTACTACTAATAATAGTAGAACACGGATTTAGGAGTTCAATATGGAAAACAAAAAAAATTTATGTTACAGATGTAAGCATTTTGACAGGTATTACATACAGGGAACGACAAAGTTCGACAAAATTCCGCTTGGCAGATGCTTTAAAACGCGCGCGACTGTAGACGCGAACTCGGGCTGCGAAAACTTTATATTCAACCGTAAAAACAAGTTTTACGCTGAATTTTTCGGGTACAATTTAAGCAGAATACTTTCGGAACTTACGCAGCTGCGCTGTATTTTAGAGGAGCTTAACAATGACGACCAAAACTTGTAAAAACTGCAGATTTTGCAAAATTATTTACAGGCAATTTTGTTATAATATGAGCTATGAAAAAAACGATATGCGGTACTGCGAATTTTGGGAAAAGCTTGTGTCAAGCGACGGGTTTTGCGAAAAGAGAAAGCCGAAAATCAAAAAGTATAATTTGTCGTTGAAGAGAATAGATGCCGTAATAGCGGACGTTAAGACAATAGAAAAGCTTTTAGAAAAACTAAACAAGCGTTGCGATTGAAAACGCAACGCTTGTCGGATTATTTCTTTTCGGACTTAAATATAAAGTCGTCGTCTTTTACCGCAACCGTGACTACTTCTCCTGGGAGAATGTGACCTGCTAAAATTTCGTCCGAAAGTCTATCCTCTATGCGCTTTTGAATTACTCGTTTTAAGGGACGCGCACCGTACATATCGTTGTAACCTTCATTCAAAATTTTGTCCATTGCCTCGTCGGAAATATTTAAAGAAATATTGCGCGCGCGCAGCCTCTCGGAAAGCCCGTCGATAATTTTATAGCAGATTTTGCCTGCTTCTTCCTTGGTGAGCTTTCTGAAAATTATAATGTCGTCTACCCTGTTCAAAAACTCGGGCTTGAACTGCTCTTTAAGCGCCTCGTTTATGCTGTCCTTCATACTGTCGTAACCGTCCGAAGCCTCGTCGCTGCCCGAAGTAAAGCCGAAAGACGACATCTTTTTTATGCGGCTTGCACCGACGTTTGAAGTCATTATAATAATAGTATTTTTAAAGTTGATTACTCTGCCCTTACTGTCGGTAAGTCTGCCGTCGTCGAGTATCTGCAACAGCACGTTGAACACGTCAGGGTGCGCCTTTTCCACCTCGTCGAAAAGCACCACCGAGTACGGCTTTCTGCGTACTTTTTCGGTAAGCTGTCCGCCGCCCGTTTCATCGTACCCGACATAGCCCGGAGGCGCGCCTATGAGCTTTGAAACGGTATGTTTTTCCATAAATTCGGACATATCGAGGCGCACAAGCAACCTTTCGTCACCGAACATACTCTCGGCAAGCGCCTTGGCAAGGTCGGTTTTACCTACGCCCGTGGGACCGACAAATATGAACGAGCCTATGGGTTTGTTGGGTTCGTTTAATCCTGCGCGAGCGCGGCGGATTGCCCGTGATACCGCGCAGACGGCTTCGTCCTGACCAATAATGCGCTTATGGAGATTTTCTTCCAGATGCAAAAGTTTTTCGCTCTCCTGCTCGGTGAGCTTGACAACGGGAACGCCCGTCCAGCCGCTGACTATTTCGGCTATTTCGTTGCTGCCGATATTCGGAACCGAAGTCTGCTTTTCTCCCTTCCAATCGGAAGTGAGTTTATTTATCCGCTCTTGCACCTCGTTTATTTCAACTACAAGCTTTTGCGCCTGCGAATAGTTTTCTCCCCTTGCAGCCTTGTTCTTTTCAAGGTTCAATCTCTTCAATTTTTCTTCGAGTTCGCGCAGTTCTTCGGGGCTGTTTAAGCTGTTGAGCCTCGCTCTCGACGCCGCCTCGTCAATTAGGTCGATTGCCTTGTCGGGCAAAAATCTGTCGGTTATATATCTGTCGGAAAGCGCCGCGGCAGCGACTATTGCCTCGTCGGTTATGACTACCTTGTGGTGCGCCTCGTACTTATCCCTCAAACCCGTCAAAATAGAAATAGTATCCTCTACCGTGGGTTCGTCGACCTGAACGGGGGTAAACCTGCGCTCCAAAGCCGCGTCCTTTTCGATATATTTTCTGTACTCTTCCAACGTGGTTGCGCCGATTGTCTGCAACTCTCCGCGCGCAAGCATAGGCTTTAAGATATTAGCGGCGTCCATATTGCCGTCGGAGGTTGCGCCCGCGCCGACTATCTGATGAATTTCGTCTATAAAGAGTATGACGTTGCCGCTGCTCTGTATCGAGTTGACAGCGTTTTTAAGCCGCTCTTCGAAGTCACCCCTGTACTTGGAGCCTGCGACCATTGCCGACAAATCGAGCGAGAAAACTATTTTGTCTTTTAGCAAATCGGGCACTTCGTTTTTGACAATTGCCTGAGCAAGCCCTTCCACGACAGCGCTCTTACCTACGCCAGGCTCACCTATAAGCACGGGGTTGTTTTTTGTACGGCGCGAAAGCACCTGTATTATCTTGTCAATCTCCTTTTTTCTGCCTATAACGGGGTCTATTTTGCCCTCGCGCGCCTTGGCAGTCAAATCCGAGCCGTACTGCAATACCGACTTGTCAAGCCCTCCCTTGGACTGCGTTTTGTTCTTTTTCTGTTCGCGCTGCTTGCCGCCCATCATATTTTCAAAACTTGAAAACATTTCGTCGTCATCGTCCGAAAGCTCGTCTGCTCCGTCGCTTATGGCAAGCTCGAGCTTGCTTGCGAGTTCGGAAATATTTATGCCTATCGCTCTCAGAATGCGCATAGCAAGGCAGTCCGACGAAGATATCGCAAGCAGCATATGCTCGGTACCTGCAAGCGAAGCTTCACCGTTAATGTCGATTGACAGTTCGACGGCGCGCTCGAACATATGCTTTGTACGCGGAGTATATCCGACTATATTAGACCGAGTGTCTATTGTAGACAAAAAGTATGTGCGGTACTTGTGCTCGTCAACTCCGCAAGCCATAAGCACCTTATACGCCGTGCAGGAAGGGCAGTTGAGCATTGCGTAAACTATGTGCTCGCTGCCTATATAACTGCTGTGGTGTACCGTAGCCGCCTCTTCGGCAATCTTTATAACTTTTTGCATATTGTCCGTGAAATTGTTGTAAAACTGCATAAGTTCCTCCTTTATTCCACTATTTTCTTTAAAAATTTTGCTGTGTACTGCGCCCTGTAGACGTCGCGTTCCAAAGGCGTAAGCTCGCGCCCCGACGCATTGTTTATATTGGAAGGGCGCATTTTTACGACAAGCTCGTCTATCTGAGAAATGTCGGCAAGCTTGATATAGCCAAGGCACGCACCCAGCTTGACGTTTGCGGAATATGCTATAAGCTCGCTCGTGGAAAGCTTTGCGCAATTTGTAAGTATTCCGTACGAACGCAGAGTTTCGTCGTGAATGTCGAGCGCGGACGAACAGGTTTTAAGCTCGTTTCTCTCCGCCTCTTCGAGCGCGCATACCTTTTTAACTATGTCGTTTACCCTCGCGATTATTTCTCCCTCGCTGACGCCGAGCGTCACTTCGTTGCTTATCTGATAGGTATAGCCCTCCGCCTGACTGCCCTCTCCGTATATTCCGCGCACCGTGAGCCCGAGGTGAGAAATGCTCTTTACCACGCGCGGCATCATTCTGTTTATCGTTATTGCCGGCAAAAACAGCATTACCGAAGCCCTAAGTCCCGTGCCGAGATTGGTGGGACACGCCGTCAAAAAGCCGAGCTGCTCGTCATAGGCAAACTTCATAAGCTTTGAAATGCTGTTGTCTATCCTCGACATCGCACCGTATGCAAGCTTTAAATCAAGCCCCTTGACTATGCACTGCTCGCGCAGGTGGTCCTCCTCGTTTACCATTATAGAAACGCTTTCGTCACCGTTTATAAGGGCGGCGGAATTGCGTTTGCCGACAAGGTTGGGGCTTATAAGGTGGTTTTCCTTTAAGGAAAGCGCCTCCGCCTCGGACACTTTATCCATATAATATATTTTAAATTCGTCAAGCCGCGCCACACCCGAAGTTACCAAGCGCACAATCTCTTTTGCCTGCCGCTCTCCGAGGTGGGAGGGAAACGCGTAACCCTCGATATTGCGCGCCAACCTGACGCGAGTCGATATTACGGTATTAGTAAGGTTCGCCATTTTCGCTGTCTCCGTGAAGGGTCTTGTTTATGTCGTATATTTTTTTGTTTAGCACGCCGGCGTCGGCAAAGCGCTTTTCTCTTAAAGCCAGCTCCAACTGCTCCTGCAAGCTTTTTAGCCTTCGGTGCAAGCCCAAGTCGTCCTTATTCAACCCGACTTGTCCGACGTGCTCCACTTTGCCGTGTATTGCGCGGATTGCAGGCAGCAGCTCGTCCTTGAAAACGTCATAACAGCTTGCACAGCCCAATAGCCCCTTCTTTTCGTATTCGCTGTAATTCATTCCGCACACGGGGCAAACTTTTTTTTGCGCGGACGAACCGAACAGCCACGAGCATACCGCGTCGTTAATTTTGGAGTTAAGCCCGACAGCCATCTCCGCATTGCATTTGGCGCAAAGGTGGCTCTCTATCAGTTCACCGTTGATTATGTCGGCAAAGTGTTCGGTTGCAATATTCTTTTTACAGCGTTGACAAAGCATATTAAAGCCCTCTTTTATCGGTTGTGCAAATCAGCTTGGACACAGCGCAGGTTTGCTTACTTATATTATAATATATTTACAACCCCGATAAACAATTTTTTTGGGTTAAAAGCAAAAAATGTGTAATTTTTTTGTTTAAAGCATTGTGTAATTGAAAATATCGTGCTATAATAGTTTAGATAAAAAAATATCAAAACAAAACGGAGGACACTCAATGCAATATTCAAAAGATATTGAAAATATGATTTGCGTTGCCAAGGGCGTGTCGGGCAGGTTCGAGCACGGCCCCGCTCCCATTCCCGAAGAGGGACTTTGGGTTCAGGCAAAGGAAATCAAGGACATCAAAGGCTTTACGCACGGCATAGGCTGGTGCGCACCCCAACAGGGAGCTTGCAAACTTTCGCTTAACGTCAAAGACGGCATCATCGAGGAAGCTTTGGTTGAAACCATAGGCTGCTCGGGTATGACCCACTCCGCTGCTATGGCGGCTGAAATTCTGCCCGGCAAAACCATACTCGAAGCGCTGAACACCGACCTTGTTTGCGACGCTATCAATACCGCTATGCGCGAACTTTTCCTTCAAATCGTTTACGGCAGAACGCAGTCCGCATTCTCCGAGGACGGCCTTACGATAGGCGCAGGTCTTGAAGATTTGGGCAAGGGTCTTCGCTCGCAGGTGGGCACGATGTACGGCACGAAGCTCAAGGGCGTAAGATACCTTGAAATGGCTGAGGGCTACGTTATCGCACTTGCGCTTGACAAAAACAACGAAGTATGCGGATATAAATTTGTTTCGCTCGGAAAAATGACCGACTTTATCAAAAAAGGTCTTTCCCCCAACGAAGCTTACGAAAAGGCTATCGGTACTTACGGCAGATACTCCAAAGAGAGCGGCGCGGTTAAGCATATTGACCCCAGAACGGACAAGGAGGTTGACTAATTATGGCGCTTTTTGAAAGTTATGAAAGACGCGAGGCTAAAATTCTCGGCGTTTTGAAAGAATACGGAATTAAATCCATTGAAGAATGTAAGGACATTACCCTTGCAAAGGGTATCGACATCGATAAAATAGTCAGAGGCACCCAGCCTATCTGCTTTGAAAATGCTGTTTGGGCATATACGGTAGGCGCGGCTATCGCAATAAAATCGGGCTGCAAAAAGGCAAACGAAGCCGCAACGAAAATAGGCGTGGGCTTGCAGAGCTTCTGTATCCCCGGCTCGGTTGCCGAAAACAGAAAAGTCGGTTTAGGCCACGGCAACCTCGGCGCAATGCTCCTCTCCGAAGAGACAGATTGCTTCTGCTTCCTTGCAGGACACGAGTCGTTTGCCGCTGCGGAGGGCGCAATTAAAATTGCTGAAAACGCAAACAAAGTGCGCGTAACCCCCCTCAGAGTTATTTTGAACGGTCTTGGCAAGGACGCGGCTTATATAATTTCGAGAATTAACGGATTTACCTATTGCAGAACAAAATTCGACCCCTATACCGAAACCGTTACAGTTACCGACACGGTCGCTTTCTCGGACGGCGCGAGAGCTAAGGTAAAGTGCTACGGCGCGGACAATGTGCCCGAAGGCGTGGCAATTATGAAGATGGAGAACGTTTCCGTTTCGATTACGGGCAACTCCACCAACCCCACACGCTTCCAGCACCCCGTTGCAGGCACTTACAAGAAATGGTGCGTTGAAAACGGCGTTAAATATTTCTCGGTTGCGTCGGGAGGCGGCACGGGCAGAACGCTGCACCCCGACAATATGGCGGCAGGTCCCTCTTCCTACGGTATGACCGACACAATGGGAAGAATGCACTCCGACGCACAGTTTGCCGGCTCGTCCTCCGTTCCTGCTCACGTTGAAATGATGGGCTTGATAGGAATGGGCAACAACCCTATGGTTGGAGCAACAGTTGCAGTTGCCGTTGCAGTTCAGGAAGCAATGACGAAGTAAAAACACAAAATATAATGGGTTTGGGAAATTTCCCAAACCCATTTTTATTTACTATTTAGTCAAGTCTTAAAAAAATTCAGAATAACGTTCTATAAGCTCGGCTATTCTTTCATATGTAATAAGCCCCTTGCCTATTGCAACTTTCAAATACTCACCGTTGAACGCTTCAAACACTTCTTCGGATATAGGATAAATTTCGTAAAATTCTTCGTATGTAAACAATCCGTACTCCTCGATATCCGCCGCCATTGCTTGCAGGTCGTAAGTCATAGTTTGTTCGTCAACCTCGAAAATGTTAAACAGTCCCTCTATACCTCCCGGCATTGACAGCATACCGTTGACAAAATAGCAAAGATGACCGTACGTTACAGGACTGTATGCCGTAGTCACCTCTGTATTAATCTCAACGCCAATAAGCATTACTTCTATCGCTTCACTACCATCATATTTCAAAAAGCAATGTCCTATATATTTCGATGCATTAATATCAAGGTAAATATACTTGTTTAGCCCTACATCCCAGAATCCGTGTTCTGATATAACTTCCACCGTAGTTCCGTCCGAAAATGAGAGCTTTATGACTTCATAATTACCTATCGAGTCGCTATCTATAAACATTACGGGCGCGGAATCTAACGCTCCTGTTTTCAAGTTCCAAACAAGCAGCATTTCATCCCCCGTAAGCTCTTCCACCGCCTTTTGACTACCGTCCGCAAGAGTTATCAATGTGCCCGACGCAACGCATGCTTCGTTATAACTGCACATTAAATATATATCCTCGTACCTCGGACCATGTTTATTAGTCAAATCAACGTCTTTATTCGTCCCTGTTTGTATAGTGCCACCACCATAATACAATTCCCAAGAAGCAAAACTATATCCGCTAAATGTAGGCACTGTATAAATTTTCGATTGACCATACGTTACTTGCACTCCTTCATACATTTGCTGATATTGATTATTACTGTGAGATACTATAACCTTAACAAGCCAACTTTGCAATTCCCACCTAGCGTACAATGTCCTGTTATTTGAAAAATCACAATCTCGCAAAGAATTACCTAAACTGCCGTAGTACTGTACTCCTCCAGACGTTGCAGTAAAGTAACCAATAAATTTATAATTTTGACGAGTAGGTATAGTAATGTCAGGCATTTTTTCATTGTAACGAACAGAAATACTTGTTGTCCCACCGCTACCATTGTTCTTATTAAAGGTCACTGTATATGTATTCTTTATCCAATAAGCATAAAGCGTTGCCCCGTCATCTTTATCCCATTTTTTTACGCTCAACATATTTGAATCATAATATTTTATACCGTAACCATCCTTACTTGAATAATATCCACCAAAAGTATATCCCGTTCTTGACGGTTTTGACGCACTCGGCATATCACGATTATATTGCGCTGTAACGCTATTACTTCCACCACTACCTCCGGTCTTATCAAATATTATTGTATGTTTAATATCCTCTCGCCCCTCTGTCGGCGTTATTCTTAAAGTCGCATCGGGATAATTAATAGGAACTATTGTAATAACATAAGAATAAGGCACATTATAAGTAATTTTCAACACATCGTTAGCAATAGTAAAGTATTCTGACCTGTTGTCTATATTATAAGAGGTTGTTATCTTATTGCGGTATCCGTCTTTGTAGTAATAAAGACCTACTGTATGTTCTCCTCCTCTCGGCAAGGCAATATTATAATTCAAATTATATATATTACCGTTTATCTCCCATTTAACGTACTTTTCATCAACTTGCACAGAAAACGAAACGCTCGTGCTTAAAGAAAAGAATAAATAACACTCTTCGCCAGCAGATAATGCAAATGAACATTTAATATTTCCGTTTGCCAAAACTGTAGCATAAGAAATAGATGTGCCATTTTTATTATAAATAGTTACCGCATTGACCCCCTCTTTTTGCGGCAATATAAGTTGATAGCTCATATCTGTATTATAAGAATTAACGAAAGACATTGCTTTGTCATTTATAGAAACCGTTACTTTTCGTTCTGGAACTAAGTTCTGAATGTTACTTATCTGAATTCTCGAATTATTGATAATTTCCGAACTTTTGTTTCGAATAACAATATAGTAATCTTGTCCGCCAATAAATGGATAAGCTACTGTCGACCCCTCGTTGAATTTTACGAAACTTTCATATGTAACGTATTTATTGTTTTCATATGTTAAAATGTTTTCGATTATCAAATTCGAGTTATTCGTTTGTAGATTTTTAATACCACTTAAATTAGTTTTAATAATATACTTTCCGTTAGCCGAAATTGATTTTATGGTCGTAGTTTCATTTGGTGATATATTTATACTGCCTTTAAGCCCTACCTCATTTCCGCTTAAATTAATTTCAATATTGTCTTTAGCTAAGGCATTTACAGTAAACAATAAATCTTTTCCATATTTACTTTCACCATTTACATTAACCATCGCATTATCTGACAAATTTATATGTACCTTGTAATCACTCTCATAATTCAGGTCATTGAATACAAAATGATCTTCCCCTTCTGGAAGCATATAAACGCTATTTGAATTTAAAGACTTCAATTCTCTAATTTCAGGATTTCTCAAAGAATCGTGAATAACCGTACTTCCTGCGGCAACGGTTTGTTCGTTTTCGCTACTTACAATCTGTAATGCTAATTGATTTGAAAATCGAGTGAAATTCGGAGTTCTGTTATTTAACGCCGAATGCCCAACACTAAAGTAAGCAGTTACATTATCGCCAACGCCGTACCACATGCTTTGTTCTGTATATGTGTCGGTAATTATCATTGCCGTTTTAGTCAACACTGGATTTCCGGCATCATCCCTGTAATACTCAAGTTGGTCATCCCTGTTCTGATATAGGCTAGTAGCTGTTATTTTCTTTTCGCCAATCACGACTTGTCCTTCTAAAGCATTGTCCTTCATAGCATAATAATCACACCACCCTTTACCAGTGGATACAATATCATATATAATACCTATACCCTGAATATACTTTCCTATCACTGGTACTTTTTCACAATATCCTAAAATTGCAAGAAACATATCAGTATGATTCCATACAATTTCGTCGCTATCAAATTCTCCATATTCACGATATTTACCTTTATAACTATAATCAAAACCCGTAAAATATGAACCGTAGTCGTCATATGGGTTATATTCCGCATCTCCATAATTTAATGCTTGCTCATTATATAGCGACGCACCAAATGATACGTCTTTAATATAATATTCTTCCACCATTTCATATTTAAGAGGTAATAAGCCCGAAGGATATGCAACGACGCACGGTTGAATCAAAGTACCATAAGAAAATGACATTCCGTCAAACAGTTCATACGAAGATGCATTCGTTAATCCTGCAAATTTATACTGAAATATAGGACTTACCTCTACTATCACTTGGTCATTATAACCTATCAAATCTGTAATCGTCGTTACATCAAATACCAACACCGTAGATAAATAGTTTCCTCTCGAATTCTGAGTTGTATTTATGTAATAGCCGTATTCATCGCCTATATCTATTATGTAGCCCTCTTTAAAAAAATGGTTCTTGGGAACAATGTTTACAATAGGGTCATCTTCATTTAAATCATATAACCCCATAAGCCCTTCACCATCTTTTCTCTTAATAGCAGCTTTAGTTGCATGCAAATTATCGGGATAATCTCTTATTCCAAAAATTGTTCCCGTAATATTATCTGAATTTAAATCTACATATCCTGCTACACTAGTAGACATTGTACTAGTTTCAGCAAACGAAACCTTTATATCAATTAAAAAATTAAGCAAAAATATTGCCGCTAAAATAACAATTAAAACTATAAGTTTATTTTTATTATATGTAATTTTCATAAAACTCCTCACAAACTTTTTATTCCTCGTCATTTTCTTTTTTCAAAGCTTCTTCCAATTCTTTTATTCTTTCGTTCTTTTGATTTAATTCATTTTCAAGTTCTTTTTTCTTTTCTTCCTCCTGCTTCTCTTCTTTTTCTAATTTTTTTATATAATAATTTGTAAAAGACAAAACAATAACATATACAATTATGAAAAGAATACCTCCACCTATCATCATCAAGCCGCCTAACCATTTTTCTGAATATTTGATAGCTTCAATTGTACCCATTATTATTGCCGCAACCGAAAAAATAGGGATAAAATGGAGAAATATCCTATTAGATTTATGTTCTTCTGATAATTTTTTATTCTTTTTCATTTTGCTCTCCTTCTAATTTTTAAATAAAAAAGCGCAAAGAAACACTATGCTTCATTTGCGCTAAATTTTTAAAATACCCATTGGAGTACACCTCCAAAATTATTATATAAATCTTACAAAAAACTATATTTAAAGTTTACCATAATTTGTCAAATTTGTCAAGGCGCCGTTTGACTTTGAAAGTCAAACGGCGCATTTTTAAATAAATTTACTACTATTGTTTGTGTTTACCTTTTTTGTAAGGCTTACAAGCTCTTCGATTTTCGCGCTTACGGCAATCGAATCGAACTTTATGCCGTTTTCTATGGCGTATTGATTTGCCTTTGTCATAACAAATTGCTTTTTTTCCTCACCCGAAAAATGCAGAAAAGTTTCGGCTTCTTCGATATACGGCAAAATAATACTGCCAATGGAAGCAAGGTTTTCGGTAATTTTTTTTGCTTTTGCGCTTTTTATAAACTTGCTTAAAAAAGTTATTGTAGTGACAAGCAAGCCCAGCGCGGTACCTGCCATTGAAATAATTATGTTTAAATTTTCCATTTAATTTATCTCCTCAGTCAAAAGTTGACCACTCGCTTATTTCTTTTTTGCTTTTATAGTTTTTAAAAAATTTTTTATACCTTTGAGTCAGGTCGCAATTTTCGCAGAACGGAACGGGCCCTTTAAAGTTGTCCACCCTGCTTTTTGTAAGCTGTTCGTCTATTTCCAGATAGTCGCTTGCGCAAAGCTTTATATCTTTGTCGAAATAGTTGTTGAACAGGTCAACAAATTCCGCCGAGGGGCAGTTGAAAATTTTTCCGTTGCGGATATTTAGCTTGCTGCGCTCCCAGCCGCATTTTTCGTATTTTTCGACCGAAACGGGTTGATTTCGGGAATAGTTTGTCAAGTTAAAAAAGTGTTTTCCGCTATGCACATATGTAAGGTTGTTCAGACAGCCGTGCATACCGAATAAATTTTCAAAATATTCTTTGCCGCAATCGTAATTGGTAATTGCCCAGACAATGCCGTTTTCCCTTATAAATTCCCAAAAATTTTCGTCGTTTTGGTATTTTTTTAAGCAATTTCCGTTGGAATATATCCCAACGTAGCAAGTTTGAAAAGTGCGCCTTGAAATATCCAGCAAATTCAAAAATTGCGGATGCAGAGCGGGTTCGCCGCCCGTAAGCCAAAAAGTATGAATGTCGGGGAGAATTTTATTTAAAATTTTTATATCCCTTTCGAACTTATCGCACCCGACAAAGTTTGGATATACAGCCAAAGGCGCAAGGTGCGAGCAAGCGGCGCAGTTTCTGTCGCAAATATCGGTTATGCAGTATTCGATATGATACGAGTCGTCGTTTTGAATGCGCTTACAGTCAAAATTATATCGGTTTGTAAGATTGTAGCCCATACGATTTACAAAAACCTTTTTTTGACTTCGTTCAACCGCTCGGGATAAAATTCATCTTCGACGTAAACGGAAGAGAGCCCCTGCTTTTTTCTTTCGCGTGAAATTTGCAGAACGCGGCTTATCCTGTCCGTCATTCGCTTAAAATCGTAGTTATAGAAATACAGCGGAGTATTCAGCCGAGCTTCGTCATATTCGGGCTTGCTTCTTATTCTTTTGGTGAAATCGAAGTCCTCGTTTATTATAAGCTCTTCGCGAAACCTCGTATCCCCTATCAACCGTTTCGAGAAAAAATGCAGCCATAACGTAATTCTCTGCGAAAAATTGCCCCGAGCGTCGTTTACGCCGTGCGTCATAACCCTGACCGCGTTGTGCCCCTGAACCGCGTTGTATAAAAGATTGAGCGCACCGTCGTTTAACAGATAGTCGTCCCCGTCGACAAACGCGATATACTGCCCCGAAGCATTGTCAAGCCCCACGTTTCGCGCGCCGCCGGGGCTGTGACAGTCCGTGTGCAAAAGGCGCAAATTTAAATCGGAACGGGTTGCGTGCCACTGTTTAATTACGCTTTCGGAGTTGTCGGTGACGCTATCGAGAATAAGCAAAACTTCAAAGTTGCTTTTGTCGAAAGTTTGGCTGTAAATGCTGTCGAGGCAAGCCGTAATTTGATTTTCGAGATTATGTACGGGAACTATTATTGAAATTATCATTTTCTTTTTCGCACCTCCCGTATGACTAATTTGTACGGCCCTATAACCGTATAAACTCCCTTTAATTCGAAGTACATATAGTTGAAGTCAAACAAAATTTGTCCGACGCCCAACGAAAACGAAAGGTTAGAATCGTCGAACCCTACTATTGTCGGAAGCAGTTTTCTGGTTATAGTAACATTTTCGAAGATAGGCTCGCAATCCTCTTTATACTCGCAAAAGGTTATATCCGCGGTAATATCTACCACGTCGTTCGAACTTATCCCCGAAATATTCAAGCTGCCCAATTCGGAGAACTCGGCAGGCCCCGTAAACAAAGTTTCCCAAACCTCAGCCTTTTTGCTCCACACCGTGCTGCCGTACATTTTGACCGCGGAAGTATCTTTATACATCTTAACGTTGTCGTTTTCGGACAAAGTGTTGTTGTAAAATTTTAATGCCATTGCCGCCCCCGATTACTCCACTAAGGTAACTACGTCGGAAACGCTTGTGACCGTTGTGACGACCCTTTCTATAATTCCGTTGCCCGAGGAATAGCCGAAATACATTCCGTGCAAGGTTATGCTTGACGGCCCCACCCAGGCTTCGGTACACAGCACGGTGTGCCCCGTGCCGTTTTCCGCACAACCCGATACGGGCACAAGCTCGGCGTTGCTTGTCACCCCGAGCGCCGCGGCAAAAGCGGAAACGGTAGTTATGGGTTCAGCCGACTTTGTATAGACGTCTTTGAGCGCCAGCGTAAAGGCGTTTGGCAACGAGCTGTTTTGACCGCTCAGTTTCACCCTGTGCCGATAAATTCTGACGGGAATTTTTACGCTTAAATCGTTGCCTTGAAACGTGTTTCCGTCGTAATACTTTTTGGAAAATTTCAAAGCAATTTCGTTTTCTTGAATATCAAGATAGGCGTTTTGAATAACCCCGTCGCTCAAATCGCTTTTGAGCAGCGCGTTATTAAGGCGCGAAAGCATTCCGGGCGTCATATCCCCGTTTGTATGCTCGTCGACGGCGTTCGAAGCAAGACTGACCCCATTAAAGCTGCCGTCACCGAACGAAACACCGTACACTTTTAAAACGCGCTCTCCCTCGTCGCTGAACTGATATTCGAAGGTCTGCGGAATATACTCGACGTCGGTCTTTTTGATTACCGCCTCGTCGAGAGCTTGCAAATCATTTTGAAGCGCGCCCAGAAGATTGGGCGGATTTAAAAACTTTTCGTCGGAAATATCGGGCGCGTCCAAAACCGAAATACGGAACGGCTTCCACTTTACCGTTTCCTCCCCGTCCGCATTGGTGTAGGCTGCAGCCGTAATTGTTGCCACGCCGCCCCTGTCCATACCCGACGGCAGAAAGAAGCCGGCAGTTTTAGATAAATCGTAAGTTTCGCTTAAATTGTTAAAAGTCAGATAAGACAATAGCTTTATCAGATGAAGCGTTAGAATATGTTTTTGGTTATCCCCTTGGAGAGGACGGTATTTTACCTTACGCTATCTTCGACTTAACCGTTTCAGCCTGAAACTATCTCACCAACCTCTCTTCCCTTAGTTTTCTGCTTAAACCTTGTATCGTAGTTAATTTCGCTTGCAATACACTCATACACCTCTTCCAAACCGTCCTCGTCATACTGACTTTTTGCACAAAAGTTGCTGTCGAGCGTCAAATTATAATCCCCCGTCCATTCGGCGTCCACAAATGTGACGCCTTTTTATATGCTTTAAACGCAATTATTTTTATTAATTATTGACTTTGAAATAATTTTGGAATAGAATATAAATAATTAAAAATTTGGTCGAGGTTTATTTTTATGAATAAATTGTTTAAAAGAATTTTATCAGCCGCTTTGATTGCCTGCTGTACGGTATCTGTTTTTTCAATGACCGCGTGCAATGAGGGCAAAGATTACTCGGACGATTTTACTAAGCTGCAACAGGAAATAGACAATTTGAAGAATGAAAATAATTCTTTGAAAGACCAGATTTCGTCAATTACACCGAGCGACAAAGATTACACCGAAGAAATTGAGAGATTACAGCAACAGCTCGAAAGTTTGAAGAGCGAAAACAGCAGCAATTTAGCTGAAATTGAAAAGCTTCAACAAGAAATTGAAATACTCAAGCAAACATCAACCAATGAACTGAAAACTTACAAAATAGGTGAAACATATACGTTTAACTATCGTGATACTTATATTTTTAGCATTACATTAGAAACTCGTACTAAATTAGTAGTAAAAAATATTAAGTCACCAGCACCTCTAAAAATAATTGATTTTATTCAAATACAAAAAGTAGGTTTAGTTGAGGGAATTACTTCGTCCAGCGCAGTTATACTTGATGATAAAAAATTAAAAGTCGGAACGGAATATGTAAAAGATTTAATCGCACTTTCTGATACATATGACTTGAAAGCGTATTTTGGTATTCCTCTTTCAAATAACAGCGTTTTACCCTATGCAGTATTTGACTTAACATCTTCGGTTTAATGGATAATTTCTTGCGATTCTCTACCCTTGACCTTTTGTTTAAAGCGCGAGTCGTATGAAATTTCGCTTGAAATACACTCGTAAACTTCCTCTAAACCGTCCTCGTCATACTGACTTTTTGCGCAAAAGTTGCTGTCCAAAGTCAGGTTATAATCCCCTGTCCATTCGGCGTCCACAAATGTGACGCCGTATTTGTATTTTTGAAGAATTTTATTACTGATTTCGGCAAAGTTGAACATTGACAGCAAAGTGCCGTTTACAAAACTTTCGCAAATTGCGTTTTCGGGATTGAGCAAAAGATTGCCGGCTTTGTAGTTAAACTCGCGTAAACCAAGCAGGTAACGCTCTTTTTCGCGCCCGAATCGCGTATGTCGAAGTACTCGGCTATGAGTCCGTCGGGGTATTTTTCCGCCTGTTCCGCCAAATCAAATATCTCGCATATCAACCCGAAGTCGCTGTCGCTTAGAAAGCCGAAAGTTATTTCAAGCGAAGTTTTTACGCCCGTTATGTCGACGTTCATAGTGCCGTCCAGCGAGCGGTCGGCGCTCTTTATAAGCTCGTTTACGGGGGAAACGCCGCTCGGCAACAGATTGTAAACTTCTCCGTCGATTACCTCGTCGGTAACAAAATTTACCTGCCTTGCGGAATTTTTTATGTTTGCGTTCAAAACCTTGAAATATATGTAGTCAGTTCGCATTTATGTCTATACCTCCTTTAAAGCCGCGTTATAGCCCGTACGGCGGCTTTCTTTGCCCAGCCGAGGAAGAAGTATGCGCGCAAGTTTTGCGCCGTCTACGTTCAAAATAAGCTCGGTCGGGGCGCCGTTCGAGCCGCCGCGCATATTCATTGCGGAAATGCCCTTTAATACGGCGTTGGCTATGTCGGCTTTCATTTCGGAAAACTGGGGGCTGTCACCGAGAGGCACTACCGCTTCGGGATACCTGCCCTCTCCGACAAGCGTTACCGTGGGGGACGATACCACGCCGCCCGTTGCCATTTTGGGCAGAGCCGCGCCCACAAGCAAGCCGCCTGCTACCGCCGCCGCAACAGTTATCGCGCCGACTATGGGATTTGTCAGAATTGCCTGCGCCGCAAGCAGAGGGTTCAGCACCGTCAATTTGGCTATCTGTTTGCCCATTGCCGCAGTTATCTTGTCCAGACCGCTTGCCACTTTGTCCATACTAAGCGACATTGCAAGCAGCATAAGCGCGAACGCGCCGAACGCAAGCACAAATTCAACCGACATAAGCGTCGAAAGTTTTTGCATACTCGTTACAAACGCTTCGAGCTGTCCGTTCATTGTTTCAAGCGCAATCGACATCACCATTACCGAAGCCGCAAGCAGAACGAAAAGTATTATTCCGCCGACGTTTTGCGTTATGTCCGCAAGGCTTTGTATGAATACGGGCATAAAGGCTATCAATGCCAACATTCCATCCGTCATGGAAACAAGACCTGCGCCTATGCCCGAAAGCCCCACACCTGCCGCGGAAAGACCCTCTCCCATAAGCGCGAGCAGGGCAAGCACGCCTGCAAATATTATAAGTTGGGGCATATACTCGGTTATGCCCGACATATTTGCCGCCATTGCAAGCATTGCCGCGCCGAGCGCCGGCAAAAGCGGAGTCATAGTCGATATGCCCGTTGCCGCGCTGCTTAATCCGTCACCCAGCTTTTCAAAGCTTGAAAAAAGGTTGGATACGCTGTCGATAACGCTTGAAATGCCGCCTCCTATATTCTTTGCGCCCTCTCCTATCTTAGCAAAACAGCCGCCCACCGCCGTTGCCGAAGTTGAGATATTTGACGCCATACTGCCGAATGAAGCCGTCACGTCGCTAATTTGCGCGGTTACGTCACCCGTATTTACTTCGAAGGTCTGTATTACCGCGGTGTTGCTGCCCGATAGCTTGTCCGCACTGTTTGAAAAATTGGTAATCGACGTGTTGGTCGTCTGTACGCTCTTGCGAAAGTCCGCAAACACGGCTTTTAATGCAATTATTTTGTTGGAAAATACGCTGAAATCCGCCGCCTTTGCCACCTCTTGAAGTTTGTTAAACGAGTCTATGGTTACGCTCATATCGATTTTGCTCAAATCGATATTTATGTTCTGGACGGTGTTTTTTATTTCGTTTTCCACCTTTTTGGTGGTTTTGTTTATCGTTTGGGATTGATTGATTATGTTTGTCGATGACATCTTAATTTCTCCTTTGTTCCGCCTTTTTAAACCGCTCTATATCCTGCATTCCCTCACCTTGGGTCTGCTTTCGGGAAAATAGCTGCCGTATAAGCTCGTTGGGGCTCTTTGCCCTTTTGCCGGCGTTGGTATAGTAGGCGGCGTAATAACCCGTCATTATCGCGTTTGCCGCGTCAACCTTTCTGCGCTCTTCATACGCGCTTATAAAGGCGTTGTATTCCCACAGCTCAAGCTCCCAAATTTCACTCGGAGTAAGTCCTGCAAGCGCGCCGCTGCGAATTATTTGCTGCCAATTCATACATTGCTTTGCATTTCCCTGCCGCGCTGCAACTTTTTTTCGATTTTCTGCTGCACCTCCGCTTGAGTCAGTCCGGGGTACTGCAAGGCGTACAAATATTTTTCGAGGTATTCCATAAGGTCACCCATTCCCAAATTATCCTCGCAAAGCGCGTAAAACTCTTCAAACGTCATTGCAGGGTTGGCGCGCTTCACGCCTGAAAAAAGCATTTTAAGCTGGTTGTCGGTCGTCAGGGCGGAAATGTTTTGCATTATTTCATAAAAGCCCTTGCCCAGGCTTCTCTCTATTTCGCGTATCGTTCCCAAATTGCATTTTACCTCGTATTCCCTGTCAAGTTTGATATACATAATTTTTTCTCCTTTCGGGCGGCGTTCGGGCGGCAACTTACTCCTTGTCGCCCTGCCGCCTTAATTTTTTAAGAATTTTGCGTGTCGGAAGAGTCCGCGTTGTCGTTTACAACGGGCTCGGGTATGTATTTTAACTGCCCGTCTCCCGTAAGGCTTATCGAAACTCCGGCTTTGTCCTCCGCCGAAATGTTTACGCTGAACGAGTTGACGTATGCGTCTCCTTCGAGGTAATGTTCCGTTTCATCTCCCGATTCATGAACGTCGGTACCGAGGTAAAATTTAACCTTTACTTTTTTACCTTCTGTCATAGCGCGACGAATTTCGTACTGCGCGCTCTTGTCCGTAAAATCCGCCGTACCTTCCGCACTTGCGCTCCAATAGCAAAAAGTGGGGTAAATTTCTTTGTTTTTAGCTCCGAGCTTTGTTATCTCTATGGTGTCGCACGTTTCGTCGACGCTCCAATTGCTTATGTAACCTATTTCTTTTTCTTCTATTACTAATTTTGCTGTTAATCCCGTGTAAGGCATGGTTTTTTCTCCTTTATTCAATAATTTTGTACTGTGATTTTAAAATGTGTCTTTTAAGCTGCGCGTCATAGTCGCTTTCAAAAAACTTTAAAAAGAATATGTGCATAGTGCTTTTTACAGCGCTTTGAATTTCGCGCTTTATTTCCAAAAGCGTATCCAAACCCGAGTTATAGTCGCTCGCATAAACGTTTACGTTGACGGCAATATAGTCTGCGCGCCTTGCGTCGCTTAGCGAACGTTTTGCCTCGTCGCTGTCCCCCAAGGTAAGCGAAACCGCCGTATCTTCGGCAATTTCAACGGGCTTGCCGTATATAACGGTTAAATTTTTACCTTCGAGCAGTTTTTCTATTTTTTGCAAATAATTCATTGCTTTATCTCCCTTTCAGCGAGGTCGTCGACGGGAACAAGCCTGTATAACCGTTCTCCGTAAAATAAATACGGGTCGGTCTTTTTCAGCTCGGCTATGCGCTTTTTGACCGCGCTCTCCAATTTTTTGCCCGTCGACTCTCCCACCTCTATGTTGGAACGCACGGCGTAAAAATTTTTGGGCTTTGCCGCGAGTATAAGCTCCGTGATAAGCTTCTCTCGGTTGAGCTTGCGATTTTCGAGTTTTAAATTCTCGAAATCGTTTATTTTTTCTAAAAGCTGCCGATTTTCCTCGCGCAGTTTCAAAACCGTTTGCTTATGCTCGCGCAAACTTATGTTAATACAGTCAAATCGGTGCTTTGGAATAAGCATCCCGTCGTCTATTATAAGACCTCTGTCGTTGCCCAATTTTTCGCGTACTTTGTCATACAAGTCCTTGCCCAAAATTTCTTCCGTGTTCATATCTATCTCCTCCGCCTTTTTTCGTGTTTGCGTGCACGCCTAAGAAGATGCGCGATTTCCGACGCGCGGCGTCTAAGGATTTTTAACCCTGCTAAAAGCTTAGCATAAATTTTCAGCCGCGAAGTGACAACTTTTGTCACTTTTTACCCGTAATTTGCTTGATAAAGGCAAATATTTGCAATACCTTCTTTTTGTGGCGGATTAGCGTTCTTTCGTTGTAACCCGTTTCGATTGACAGTGCAACCATAGTTTTTCTTCTGTGCTCCGCCGTCAAAAACAGCTCGGTAAATATTTTTAAAAATTGTGTGCCCTCCGTCCCGTCGCGTACTTCCAGATAGAACCGAGTTTTTCTGATTAGCTCGATTAACTGTAAATCTTCCGCCGACAACGGGCTGCGGTTCAACGATTTTTTAAATACGTTTTTAATGGCTTTTTCATAACCTTTGAGTTCCTTTTTCATTTTTTATAACCTTCCTTTGTATATTCAACGCCCAAGCGTTGCTAAAATATATACAGTTGAAAAGTCATATAAAAACCCTAAAATACGACAAAATTCGACAGATATTTTTTTGCCGATATGCCTTTAATTATTGCTGAAAATACAAAAACCCAACCGCGGCTTTTAAGCCGCGGTTGGGTTTCAAATTAATTTGATTTTATTTTAAAAATAAATTTTTAACAGCCTGCTTGTCGGGTTTGCCCGAGGAAGTAAGGGGTACGAGCCGCGCGTAAATAACGTGTTTTGGCTTCTCTATTTTAGTAAGCACCTTTAAAAGCTCGTCGTCAACGCACTCGCTTGCCACTATCAATGCGCAGGGCACCTCTCCGTCGTCCTTGTCGGGTATCCCCACTACGCACGCGTCCTTTACCTTTTCCAGACTTACTATCTTGCGCTCTATCTCTACCGCGGAAAGGTTGTTTCCGTTTCGGATAATTATGTCCTTTATTCTGCCGTTTATATGCAGATAACCCTTTTCGTCTATATAGCCCAAATCCCCCGTATGCAAAAAGCCCTGCTCGTCAATGGCTTGCTTGGTGGCATTTTCGTCGTTATAGTAGCCGAGCATAAGCGTTGCGCCGCGCACGCATATCTCTCCGCCGTCGGTAAACTTTATCTCGGTCATGGGATATAGCTTGCCTACACCCGTAGAACGCTCTTCAACGCTCGCACCGTAATTCATAGTGCTTACGCCCACGCACTCGCTCATACCGTATCCGGGCATAAGCTGCAGCCCCAACTCACCCTCGATATATCTCAACTGCTCGGCGGTAAACGGCGCGCCTGCCATCAAACCCAGCCTCAACGTACTTAAATCGTGTTTTTTATGCGCCCCGTCGGAGAGCAAGCCCAAAAAGAAGGACGGAACAGCATACACTACGGATATTTTGTACTTGTCCAGACAACGCAGCACATACTCTGTGTCGAGCTTTTCGGGAAACATTACGTCGTGTCCGCAAAACGTTGCGCACGCCGCAACGGCAAAACCGAACACATGGTCGAGCGGCAACAGCGATATTGCCCTGTCGTTTTCGTCCTGCTTGAACAGCGGCATTGCATCGACGGGGTTTGCTATGCAGTTTTTGTGGCTCAACACCACCGCCTTTGCCTTGCCCGTCGAACCCGACGTAAATATTATCATAAACGGATCGTCCGCGCGGCTTTCGGGCTGTTCTAAAAGCTGAATTTCGCTCTCTTCAAAGCTTATGTCCACGCAATTATCTTCGTTTAAAAGCTGCCAACCATATCTTGCGCCCAAATCGCGGGACGTCTTTTCGTTAGTTATATAGTATTCGGGAGAGATTTCCACGCCGCAATCGGATATAAACGTCCTGACGTAGTTGTGAGGGTCGGTAAGCGCTATAATTGCGCCTATTGCTCCCAAGGCTATCGCAAGCATTACCGTCTGGGGACAGCGAGTCGCGCGCAACGCAACTACCGTGCCCTTTTTTATGCCGTTGCCCTTTAACTGCCCGATAAGTGCGTTGACCGTTTTAAATGCCTGCGCGTAGCTGAGCGTTTCGTCTTCGGTTATGAGGTACGGCTTGCTTCCGCGCAGCTTGGCGTGCTCTTTTAAATATTCGTACAGCGTCTTTTCACACTGCTTTAATTTGGTTTCGATACTCGTCATTTTTTCCTCCGCTAAAATTGAAAATACTGAAATGCGCTTGAATCACCCATTGACAGAAGCCCTATCCAGCACAGCATTATTGCCGTTATTCCGTAAATAAACACAGACATATTTAAAGCGTAACTCTTGGCTTCGGCAAGCGGCAGTTTACTATCGCTCGGCTCCAGAGTAAGTCTGTAAATCGCAGCCATACCCACAATAAATATAAAGAGCTGCAAAAGCTGCGAAACGTCCATTCCCAAGCTGTTCATAGCATTGTTTACATAGTCCTCACCTATGCCCCAGCCGCTGAACATTCCGCTGTAAGCCAAGCCGACCTCTGCCATATTTCCCGAGCGGAACAGCACCGAACACAGCGTAAACATAATTATAAGCAATATCTGACGTATGACTCGGACGACGGGATTTTCCAAATCTATTTTAGTTTTTTGGCACAGCTTTGCAAACGGCTTTCGCAGCAGCGTTTCGATGCTCATAATCACGCCCGAAGCCAAGCCCCAAAGCACAAACGTCCAATTTGCGCCGTGCCAAAGTCCGCACAAAGCAAACACTATGAGTATGTTTATTATCTTTCTTGCCGTGCCCTTGCGGTTGCCGCCGAGCGGTATATAAACGTACTGCGTAAACCATTGGTTAAGCGTTATGTGCCAACGGCGGAAAAACTCGGTATAGCTTGTGGAAGTCAGAGGTCTGTCAAAGTTTTTACTAAGCTTCACACCCATAAGTCTTGCACAGCCCAAAGCTATTTCGGAATATCCTGCAAAGTCGTTGTATATCTGTACCAAAAACAGTGCGCTTGCCGCAAATATTGCCAATGCGTTGGCGTTTGCCAAATCACCGTAAACGTTGTTTACAAATATTCCGCAGAAATCCGCAACCACGCATTTACGGAAAAAGCCCGACAGCAGCCACTTGCCACCGGCAAGTATATCTTCCTCTTTCAGCTTTTGCTCTTCACGAAGCTGCGGCAGTAACGTCTGCGGCTTCTCTATGGGACCTGCCACCAACTGAGGGAAATAGGATACATACAGAGCGAAATAGCCGAAGTGCTTTTCCGCTTTGTAATCTCCCCTGTACACGTCTATTACATAGGACAGAGTCTGGAAAGTGTAAAAGGAAATTCCGACAGGCAATATTATATTTAAAACTATACTGTCCTGCTCGGCGTTGAACAGCCTTATTACCCCCACCGCGCTCTCCAATATGAAGTTGATATACTTGAAGAATATCAATAGCCCGAGGCAGATTATCAGGGTAATTACAAGGCTTGCCGTCTTTACGCGTTTGTCCTGAGTGCGCTCTATTATTATTCCGGCAACGTACGCCGTTACCGTTGTTATCATTATCAACACAATCAGCCATACGTTCCACAGCATATAGAATATATAGCTTGCTATAAGCAGCATTATCCACCGAGCTTTATGCGGCAACACCCAATAAAGTATTACAACTAACGGTAGAAAAATTAGAAACTCTAAGGAATTAAAGTTCATTTACTCCCCTCCTTTCTTCCACAACGGGAGTAAATTTATTATTAAAAATACGGTGGTTACCGCGCCTACCTCGTAAAGTCCGGCGCCGAGCAACAAGCTATATACGGCGGTGACGATATATATTGCCGCGCCCGTTAAATTAACAGCTATGTGCACCTTTTTGACAATGCCGAACACACTGACCGTTAAAGCTATTATTATGCCTATTATTAGTATCGGATTTTCTAAAATTACGCTTTCCATACTAAATACTTACCGCCTTCGAGTCTTTAACAAGCAGCTCTTTTTTAAGCGCCGCGTCCAAATCGTTCAAACGACAGTCACAGTCAATATCTGCCCTTGTTACAACTTATATACATTTTATCAAGTTTGACGTAATATGTCAAGAAGTATTGCAAAAACAGACAAAGCGCTGAAAAAAACAAATATCCACCCCGAGGGGTGGATATCGTTTTTTTGACGGGATTATTCGTCGAAGTCGTCATCGTCTTCATCTTCGAAGTCGGACAAGAAGTCGTCAAGTTCGTCTTCGTCGAAGTCGTCTTCAAATCCGTCCGCACTGTCAAATCCGTCTGCCGAAGCTACGGGAGCAGCAGCGCGTTTCTTTGATTTTGCAACTACAATAATAGTTACAAGCAGAAGTACAGCTACAACGGACGCCGCAATGATAATTACAAGCAGAAGCGTGTTGTCTGTTTCGGGACCTTCCGTTGAACCGGCGCCGATAGTAAATACAAGATAAATCTCGCTACTGTCGCCGTCAGTCCACTTTGTTTCTTCGGGGTCAACAAGTCCGATATAGACTCTGTATGCCTCAATGTCGGCGTCTGCTCTTTCAATTCTTGTAACAATCATCTTTTCGGAATCGAAGCCGTTGATCAACGAGCTTATGTGTTCATTGAACACCGCTACGTCGAGGAACCATTCACTCTTCTTTTCGGCAGAGTCGTTTCTGGTAGGCTTATCGACCGATGTCTTAGCTCTCTCAACCGTGAACTCGAAGCTTACGGTTGCAACCGAGAGGTTAACCCACTGATAGTTGTCGGAGTCTTTAAGACCGAGAGTTACCTTAAACTTGTTGCCGCCGAGAGAAGTTACCTCGGATACCGTCATAGTTTCGCTGTCGAAACCTTCGAAGAGTTTTGCGATATTTTCAAGCACGCTGTCCGCACTGTCGAATATACTTTCGCTGCCTTCGGGAAGTATCGAGCCGACAATTGTAGGAACTATTACGTCAACCTTGCGGAAAATAGTGAATATAAATTCCTTATCTTCGTCGCTGCCGTCAATCCACTGATACTTGGACTTGTCGCGAATACTTACGATAACTTTGCGAGTGTACTCGTCGACAACCTCGATTGCACTTATAACCATTGAATTCTCATGGAAACCTTCGAACAAGCTTTGAGCTATAGTCGGGTTAGCAAGGAATATCTCTGCCTGACCGGGGGTCAGTTCGGTTTTTTCAACGGTAGGCACTTCCAACTTACCTTTTTGGACAGTCGTTACAATAGGTCCGGGAGGATCTCCTTCGTAGTTGTCGGGGTCGGTAGGATTAACGTCGATTATGACGTCACCGGGATTAAGTACGGGTTCGCCGTTAGGCTTGAACTCTTGAGTAGTTTCTTCACCCGTAATGTTATCCTTGACCTTGACGGTTGTGTTCCCCTCGGGGTCTACCGTCGTGGTTGTCGTCTTATCGGAGATAATGTTGTCGTCCTTATCCTTAACTACGGTATGGTTTACGGTAACGGTGTTGCCGTCGGCGTCGTACTCGGTCTTTGAAGTGACTTCGGTTACGCTGATTACATTACCGTCTTTGTCCTTCTTGATAGTAGTGGTCGTCGTCGAGCCGTCGGGATTAATTTCGGTCTTGGACGAAACCGTGTTGCCGTCTTTGTCGGTTGTGATTATCGTCGTATTGCCGTCCTTATCCGTCACGGTCGAAGTTGTGTTGCCGTCCTTGTCGGTTACGGTGGTAGTCGTATTACCGTCGCTATCCGTTTCGGTAATAGTCGTATTGCCGTCCTTGTCGGTTATGGTTGTAGTAGTGTTGCCTTCATTGTCTTTTTCGACTGTAGTCGAGCTGCCGTCGGGATTTGTTACGGTTGTCGAGTTGTTAATCGTGTTGCCGTCTTTATCCTTTTCGGTGACAATTTCGGTTACAGTGCCGTCGGGCTTGGTTTCGGTAGTCGTTGTCGTCGTGTTACCGGTTACAGGGTCCCTTACGGTTGTCGTTGTCGACTCTGATAACTTGTTGCCTTCGGGGTCTGTTACAGTAGTGATAACGTCTCCGTTGGGCTTGGTTTCGGTGGTAGTGGTGTTGCCCGTTACAGGGTCTTTCTTTTCAACAATCGTAGTCGTATTGCCGTCTTTGTCGGTAATAATCGTAGTCGTGTTGCCGTTACCGTCCGTTACCGTGGTTATCTTGTCGATAACGTTGCCGTCTTTGTCCTTGTTTACCGTCGTCGACGTCGAACCGCCGTTGCCGTTTTCAACCGTAGTGGTCGTCGATGTCGAACCGTCGGGCTTGGTAATTGTTTCAACAGTTGTACCGTCGGGCTTTTTGATAGTTTCGGTTACAGTGGTGTTACCGTCTTGGTCCGTTTCGGTCTTTGTTTCTGTTTCAACCTTACTTATTGTGTTGCCGTCTTTGTCCTTGACTTCCGTAACGGTTGTAGTCGTTTGGGTTGTCGTGCCCGTTTCGGGGTCGGTAGTCGTTTCGGTCTTTGTAGTTACCACTGTCGTCGTGCCGTCGGGATTCTTGGTAGTAGTAGTTGTCGAGCCGTCGGGATTGGTTTCGGTCTTAGACGTCGATTCCGTCGTGTTGCCGTCCTTATCCGTTACGGTCGTATTGCTATTACCGTTTTCATCCTTGCCGGTTTCGATTTCGGTCTTGTTGCCGTCGGGGTCGGTTACCGTAGTAGACGAATCGCCGTTGGGCTTAGTTACCGTTTCGGTTGTCGAGCCGTCGGGGTAAGTGACAGTAATCTTATCGTTACCATCTGCGTCAGTGCCCTTATCAACCGTAATGTTTCCGTCGGGAGTGGTAATTGTACCGTTTTCGTCGGGAGTGTACTTGTTGCCGTCGGGGTCGATTACCGTTACGTTGCCGTCGGGGTCGATTACCGTTACGTTGCCGTCGGGCTTGGTTACTTCAACCGTACCGTCTGGCTTGGTTACAGTCTGCGTACCGTCGGGGTTGGTTACGGTTGTCGTAGTACCGTCGCTGCCCGTTTCGGTCTTGATTTCGTTGCCAGAAGGGTCGGTAGTCGTTGACGTAGAGTTACCATCTTTGTCGGTAGTCGTCGTTGTCGTATTGCCGTCCTTGTCGGTTACGGTTGTCGATGTCGAGCCGTCGGGCTTGGTTACGGTTTCGGTCGTAGACGTCGTGTTACCGTCAGGGTCTTTCTCCACTGTAGTGGTAGTCGTTGTCGTGTTGCCGTCCTTATCCGTTTGGGTTGTGGTAGTCGTAGTTGTCGACGAACCGTCGGGCTTGGTTACGGTTTCGGTCGTTGTCGAGCTTGACGTCGTGTTGCCGTCCTTGTCGGTAGTCGTCGTTGTCGTGTTACCGTCCTTGTCGGTGGTCGTCGTTGTCGAACCCGTTACGTTGCCGTCCTTATCCTTATCAACCGTAGTTTCGGTAGTATTGCCGTCCTTGTCGGTGGTCGTCGTAGTTGTCGACGAGCCGCCGTCGGGCTTGGTTACAGTCGAAATTTCGGTTTTGGAAATTACGTTGCCGTCCTTGTCTTTAACCGTGATTACCGTAGAACCGTCGGGATAAGTTACCTTTTCGGTCACATTGCCCGTTACAGGGTCGGTAGTCGTTACCGTAGTGGTCGTTTCGGAGCTGCCGTCTGGTTTGGTTACGGTTTCGGTCTTTGTTGAATTGCCCTTGCCGTCCGTTACCGTCGTGGTGGTAATTGTGTTACCGTCTTCGTCCTTCTTGATTTCAGTTACCGTTTCGGTGCCGGTTGCCTTATCCGTTACAGTTGTCTTGATTGAGCCGTCTGCATTTGTTACGGTTACGGTCTTATTGCCGTCCTTGTCGGTAATGATAGTTTCAAACGAACCGTCGGGGTAAGTGATTGTCGTAGTCGTCTTGCCGTCTTCATCTGTCTTGGTGACAATTGTCGTTACATCGCCGTTGCTGTCCGTTCTCGTCGTGGTAGTCGTATCACCCTCGGTTACGGAAGTTTCCGTATATACCAATTCGTTATCGGGCGTCTTGACTATCGTCGTCGAGTTGCCGGGCTTGTTGTCGTTGGTTATCGTTGCGACTTTATTGCCGTTTTCATCCGTAGTGATATGGATTCTGTCGCCTGTTTCGGGATAATAGATATCCATATCCATTGTATCGGGATTATAACCGTTGATTATCTCGTCAAGAGTCTTATCGGGGTCAAATTCCAAAGGTTTGTCGGGATCTATGTCGATGGGAGGCATCGGAGCCGGCGTTATCGTTGCGGTCGTTGCAAACTGCGATCCCGTTTTATCGAGAGTATAGTTGCTTGCGTCATTACCTGTCAAATCGTTATAGGTAATGGTTACGTCGATTTCTTCTCCTACAGAAGACTGTGTAAACGTACCTACCGCGCTGATTGTGACGTCATCGCCTGTAATTATTCCCGTAATCTGTGCGTTACTGAGGTCGAGTTCGGCCTTTGTCGTGCCGTCGAACACCTTATCGCTTGCAGTAATTCCGGAAATTACCTGTATCGAAACGGGATTTACAACGTAAGTACCTGCGGTACCTCTGTATTCTCCCATATTCCACGAACCTGTAAACGTTACGTTATAGCTCGAAGCAAGGTCGCCCGTGTGCATAGTTGCGTAGATTGCGTACTGTCCTACCGTAAGTTTGCCGCTTGCGGCAAGTGCAAGTGTGAACAATGCGTTGATATCGTCTCCCTCTGCAACCGAACCTTCGACAGCCGAAGCCGTGAAGCCGCTTACCGTAGAAGCGTCGCTAGCCGAGTAAGTGCTCTGCATATCGCCGATTCTTACGGTCATCGAGCGAGCCGTAACTGTTACGGTAATTTCGCTGTTTTCGGGAAGCACATAGTTTGCGCTTGTTATACTTACTTTGAGCGTGTAAACG
The DNA here is from genome assembly GCA_910585685.1 of uncultured Christensenella sp. GTDB lineage: Bacteria > Bacillota > Clostridia > Christensenellales > Borkfalkiaceae > Coproplasma. The sequence goes on along the minus strand of CAJUEO010000001.1, from coordinate 112,558 downwards.
CCTGCATATACCTTTGAAATATCGGTTATCGTTGCGCCGTTCTTGGTGTAAGTTACAGTGTAGTCGACGTTATCTCCGTCCAACATATTGCTCAAAGTCAATGTGGGCAATGCGTTGCCGTATTCGATAGTGTCTTCCGTACTGCTCCAATTAATCACAAGCGTGCGCGCCGTAATTTCAAGGGTGCCGCCGTTGAACGTTATGGAGTAGTTGTCGCTGTACTCACCGAGTTCGCCGTTGATTGCGTAGCTGCCTCTTTCAAGGTAGTTGCCGCTGTACGAAGGATTTGTGAGCGAAAGAGTCAACACAAGGTCTGCAAGCTCGTCGGGAAGGGTTATGCCCTCGTCACCGTGCATATAGCTGAGCTCGAGTCCGCCGAGTTTTTCTTCAACGTTCTCACTCGTCCAATCGCCGAATTCTTGTATAACGTCACCTGTCGAAATAGTAATTTCGTACTTTTCTACTATTACCTTGAACGAACCTGTAGCTTCGTCATGGTTGGGGGACGTTGCCTTGAAGTAAACCGTGTAGCCGCCTTCAATCCAATTCTTTACGCCTTCAAGCGTTTCAACGTATTCACCGCCCTCTGTAAGGCTGTATCTCCAGTTAACGTTGCTGCCGTCAACCGTAGTAGCCGTAGGATTGCCGTTTGAAACGTCGATATCCGAACCGGTGTATTCCACAGTGTAATCATTGGTTTCGCCGAGAGTTATTTCCGCGTTGCCGATTACGAGGTTGCCTGTGATTGTTACGTTGAAGTTCTTGTTGCATGTGCCGTTGAAGCCGTATGTTCCGGCATTGAGATAGCCGTTGGTATAACTGTCGTCACCGATTGCCGCGCCGCTGTTTGTAAGAGCGAGCACAATGCCGAGCGTCGAAAGCGTCGCATTGCCGGGCAAATCGTCAGTATTGGTTATAGTTGCGTTGTTTGCAAGCAAGCTTGCAAGATTTTCCGCAAGATTTTCCGCCGACCAAGCGCCGTACTTGATATTGCCGTCCGGTGCAATTTCAACCGTAACTTCGTATGCTTTGATTGTAAGCGTGCAGCCGAATGTCAAAGTATAGTTGCCGTTGGTTGAAGTTGCCGTTACGGTATAGCTGCCCACATTGAGCAAGTTGCCCGTATATTCCGCACCCTCGATTGCAAAAGTCAATGCGAGGTCGGTAATAGTTTCGCCGTTGGGAAGGGTTATCTCTTCTCCGTCGCTATTTGTTATCTTGACGTTTGAAAGCAACGTCGAGATATCCGAGTCGTTCTGCCAGCTTCCGAATACAACCTCATCGGGCGTTGCCTCAACGTTGATTGCAAGGGGGTTGACAGTGAGAGTTGCACCGGCTTTAAGTGAAATTACCGTCAATTCTCCGTTATACTCGAAGCTTTCGTCCGTCTGCGTGAGAACTACAGTGTAAGTTCCTGCATTGAGCTTGGATTGACTGTTCTGTACGCTGAGCGAAATTGCCGCAAGTATTGTATTGAGATCTATATCGGTAACAACCGTGCCGTTGTGCTTAATAACTGCGCTGTCGGTGTTGATGAGAGATTTGAGGTCGAGTACGTCGCCGTAGGTAATTGCATTGAAGGTCAACTCAATTTCGAGTACCGAGCTTACAACTTCAACCTTGATACTACCGTAAATTGTTTCATGGTTGTCTGCCGTAATTCTGTAATACAGGTAATACGTACCCTCTGTCGATACATAATTGATTGCCGAGTCAAATTCACCGTCGCGAGCAGCAAGTTCTTCAGCCGTGAGGGGCGCGTTGCCGAGTCCGGGAATGTAATCGATAGTCGCTGTGTTGCCCTCTCCCTGCAAGGTTACGAGCTTGCTGTCGAGCTCTACGCTCTGCTCTTCGTATCCGCCGTCTTCATTCGGAATCTGGAATCTTGTTATTACTTCTCCGAACGCCGTTGTAATAGTTGCGTTGGTTATAGTAAGGTTGCCGCTCTTAAACGTCACTTCGTACTTGTCGCTCGTATAGGTTGCGCCTATCTTGTAGGAGCCGCCTACCGCGAGGTAGCCGTCTGTCGCGCCCGTGAGTGAGAGCACGATGTTGAGCGACTCTACGATATCTCCGCTGACAAGCTGGGAAAGAATTGCCGAACTGTCAACTATCGAAGCGTAGACAAGCGCAAGCTGAGCCGCAGCATTTTCCGCCGTAAATACGCCGTATGCAGCGCTGTAATCCTTGAGTTGAACGGTTATAGCTCTCTTCAACGCATTGATTGTCAATGTAGTTTCGTCTGTGCCGAGCTGGTGGTTGCCGTTTACAAGCGTTACTTTGACTTTATACTCGCCAACGTGCGCGATATAGCCGTTTTCAAGCGTTCCGTTTTCGTCGCTGTACTCAACGGTATAGTCGACGCCTGCTTCAAGTCCTTCGATCGTGGGTACGGGCAGGTTGTCGCCGTAGGAGTAGCTGTAAGTTGTGTTCCAGCTTATCTCTACCTTCTTTGCATTTACGGTTATAGTCTTTTCAGCCGTTACACTGCCGTCTGCGAACGCATAGTTGCTGTCGGTAATTGTTACGGTTACGGTGTAGCCGTCGGCCGTGTCTGCCGTACCGCTTGCGGGAAGTCCCGTTACGGTGTACTTGCTTGAATCAAGACCTTCGATTACAGGTGTGCCGAGCTCTTCTCCGAACTCGTACTCGTCGTTGAGGTTCCAGATAAGCGTTACTTTCTTGGTTTTAACAACTACCTTTATTTCCGTAACAGCATCGTCTGCAAACGAATAAGGGCTGTTTTCGGGAAGTACAACCTTGATTGTGTACGAACCTGCATTTATCTGTGAAGGATACGTTGTGCTGCCGTTATAAGTTACGGTGTAGTCGACGCCTTCCGTAAGTCCGCTGATTAACGCCGTGGGAAGTTTGTCTCCGTAAACATAGCTGTCCTGCGTGTCGTTCCATACTACTTTGACAGAGGACTGTCTTATAGTTACTGTCTTTGTTGCGACTGCATCGTCGGCAAGCTTGTAGTTGGGGTTGATAATTTCAACCTTTACAGTGTAAGAGCCTACGGGAAGGTTGACGCTGTTGGAAACTTCAACATTTTCGGAGTTGAGATAAATTACCTTATAGTCCTCGACTGTAAGTCCGTCGATTACGGGAGAGCCTATCATCTCTTCACCGTATTCATAGGTATCCTTTACGCCGCTCCAATCAACATTTACGGGTTTTGCAGTAATTGTTACTTTTGCGCCCGTAATGTCGGTAATGTTGTAGTTCAACGCCTTTTCGCTGTCGAGAAGGGTTACGGTTATCGAATATTCTCCGACGCCGAAGCTTGTGCCGAATCCTATCGAAAGCGATACGATGTCGCTGAGATTATCTCCGCTTACAATGTTCGTAGCCGAAGCCGTGAGCGAACCGAAATCTCCGCCGAGTAGCTTGAAGTACTCTTCGCTTGCGTATTCTACCGAGAGTGCGTCGGCCGTTACGGTAATGTCGCGCTTGTTTACGGTGAGGTGTCTTGCCTCGTCGGTAAACATAACGGTTGCCGCAGTGCCTTCGTAAGTGAAGCCGTCCTTGACGTCGATGATTATTGCATACTTGCCTACCGTGAGATAGGAGTTTACGGAAACGCCGTCAACTCTCAAAGTAATATTAGCTTTGAGCTGAGCTATGAGCTCGGGAGTGAGAACATTATCCGTTCCGTCATTTACCGTTGCGGAAACGAACGAGAGATGAGATTTGAGCCAAGCGTCGTCGATAGGCGTTGCGTCGCCGTAAGTTATCGAGCCGCCGAAGTCTGTCGTTACTTTGATAACCATTTCTTCAACAGTTACTTTCAAGAAGCCGTAGAAGTCGTTGTGGTTGTCTGCAGTTACCTTGTAGTACAGGTAGTATTCTCCGCAAGCGGTATCCGCAGTGATTGAAGGTGCGGTTGCGCCGTATTGCGAGAACACGAGGTCGGCAACGTATTCGAGCTCGTCAACGTAGGTAATCGTAGCCGTTGCGTTGCCCTGCAATGTAACTTCGTCGGTGTCAAGTTCGAGAGAACGAGCCGTCGGGAAGGTAGCTATTTCGGGGAATGCAACTTTTATATCGGCGTTATTTATTGTGAGAATACCCTTGTTTACCGTTACGGCGTAATTTTTGTTGGATGCCGTACCGACAATGTCGTACTCTCCTACGCCGAGGTAGCCGGTAGCCGTCGTGTCGAGCGTGAGCGTTATTCCCAGCAGACTTGCAGCGTCGGGAATTTCATCGTCAACAACATAGTTGATACCGAGAGCCGCAAGTTTTTCCTGTGCGTTCTCTGCCGTCCAAATGCCGTAGTCCGCAGCCACGTCGTTTACAGTTACGCTTATTTTACGGGTTACGACGCTTACTTCGCACGAAAGCGACTCTTCACCGAGCGTATAGTTGCCGTTTACAAGCGTTACTACAACTTTATACTCTCCTACGGGAAGGTTTTCGTTTTCAACTACTTTGCCGTCCGCTGTAGTATAGGTTATCGTGTAATCGTCCTCGGTGAGTCCCCTAATTGCGGGAATTCCGAGCAAGCTGCCGTAAACATAGCTTGTTTCAAGGTTCCAGACTATGTCTGAAGAAACGTCTTTTGCAGTTACCGCAATCTTGTTTTCAACGGTTGTTCCGTCTGCAAACACATAGTTGCCGCTTGTAAGAGTAACTACTACTCTGTACTCTCCGACGTTGAGGTCGCTTGCGTTGTTGACTTCGACGTTGCCGAGGAAGTATTTGACCTGATAGTCGGACACGTCCAAGCCTGAAATCGTAGGTACGGTAAGTTCGTTGCCGTAAACTACGCTGTTTGCGCCCCAATTTACCGTTACGGTCTTGGGCGTTACGGTAAGAGTGCCGTTTACAAGCGTAACTTCGTAATTGCGCGACGTTTTCGTATCGAGAAGCGTTGCGGCAATTTCGTACGTCTTTGCGTCGAACGCGCCGTCAAATACTATTCCGGAGGAAACGATATCGCTAACTTTGTCGCCCGTTACAAGTCCTTGTGCCGTAGCCGTGAAGCTGTAAGTGCCGTCAAGTATTGCCTTATAATCTACTCCGCCGTATTCAACCGACTTGTTGTCAACAGTTACGGTTATGGGTTTGGGATTGATTTGAAGAATGTTTGCGTCGAAGTCGCTGTCGAATACGATTGTCGTAGTACCGTCGATATAATCCTCGGTTGTACCGGAAGTAATTATAATTTCGTACTTACCGACCGCAGGAGTGCCTTCGCCGACTGCAAGCTGCAATTCAATTCCGCTTAAAATAATGTTTGCAAGTGCGTTTGTGATGCTGACTGCAACACCGTTGTGCTTAACGCCCGTAATCGTAAGAAGCTGTTTAAGCTCTGCCGATGTGGGAAGTTTATCTCCGTAAATAAAACTCTTATTCAAGCTTACTTCGATTTCGAGAACCGAGCTTTCAAGGGTTACTTTTACGCTGCCGTAATAGGTGTTGTGGTTAGCCGCTTCTACCTTGTAGTACAGGTAGTAAACGCCTGCTTCGGTGGGTGTTGTGGGAATTGTAGACGCATAGTCTTCATCTGCGAACACAAGTCCGTCGACAAGCGCAAGGTCGGAAACATAGCTTATTGTTGCCGTGTTGCCCTCACCCTTTAAGCTTACAAGCGAAGTCGAAAGGCTGAGCTGCTGACCGTTTTCGTCTGCATACTTGACTATGTCGCGGAAGTTTACGTCAATATCCGCAGGAGTTACGCTGAGCGTAGCTTTTTCAAATACAATGTTGTAGTTTGCGTTGCGCCAGGTAAGAGAAATGTCGTATTCGCCCACTGCAAGAGTTCCCGTAGCGCCGTTGGTGTTGACGCTGAGAACGATATTGAGCAAGCTTTCTGCGTCGGGGATAGCCGTCGTTACGGTGTAACCCGTCAAAAGTCTTGACTTGTTAGCCGCATTTCTTGCCGTCCATTCTCCGTACACTGCCTCGACGTCTCCGATTACGACAGTTACGTCAAGGGGAACTATTTCAATGTATTCGTTATTGCTTGAATCGCCGAACGTATAGTTGTTGTTGAGAAGCCTTACGACCATTCTGTATCTTCCGACGGGAAGAGTGTTTCCGTTCGAAACTTCTACGCCGCGCGAGTTGTAGTACTTGACGGTGTAATCGTCGTCATTGAGGTCAAGAAGCTGAGGCGTGGGAAGTTCGGTGCCGTAAACTACGGGCTGGTCGTTGTACCAATTGATTTCAACGGGTTTTGCCGTAACGGTAACTCTGTGAGTGTTGGAGTTTGTTCCGAACGTGTAGTTGCCGTTTTTGAGCGTTACCCTTACAGTATAGGTGCCAACGTCGGGAAGGTCGATATTGTCAACCGGAACGTTGTTTTTGAGATACTCTACAGTGTAGTCGGAAACGCGGAGTCCGTCGATTGTAGGTACGGGAAGCGCGTTGCCGTAGACAAGGCTGTCTCCGTTCCACTCAACCGATACGGTTGCCGTGGTTACGGTCAAGGTTGACTGTCTGAACGTTACCGCATAGTTTGCAGCGGTCTGCGTGTCGAGGAGGTTGCCGCTTATCGAATATCTGCCCGTTCCGAAAGTACCCATATTGAGTATTGAAACAGAGAAGATATCTTCGATATCGTCACCTTCGACAAGCTCGCCTGCAACATAGGTAAGCGCCGAAAGGTCACCCGAGAGCAACGCCTGATATGCCGCGCTTGCATATGTTACCTGCAATGCGTCGAACGTTACTGTGAGAGGTTTCGCATTGACAATGAGGATTCTTGAATCGAAATCATCGTCGAAAGTTATTGCTATTGTCTTGCCGCCGAACGAAATTTCGCTGCCGCTTACAACTACTTCATAAGTGCCGACGTTCTTAACCTCTCCGTTTACGCTGATGGTTATGCCGTCCTTGATAGCGCTTATCATATCGGGTGTGAGCTGCTGTTTAACTCCGTTTTCGGTTACTGCGGTTATTACAAGAAGATTCTTCAACTCGTCAACCGTGGGAAGTTCGTCACCGTAGGTTATCGTCTGTCTGAGTCTTGCCTCGATGTCCCAAACCGTGCCGGTTACGGTTACTTTGACATAGCCGTATGCGGTGTTATGGTTGGGTGCGGTTACCATATAGTACAGATAGTACTCGCCCTCTTGGGTTACGGTAGGCGCGTTGTCGTTATCGAACGTGTACGCACTGTCCGCAAATACGAGGTCGGGAACGCGCTGAGTAGCCGCATAGCGGATTTCAACCTGTTCGTTCTTGACGTCGCCAAGCGTTGTTACAAGGCTATTTGACAGGCTTACGGGCTGTTCTTCTCCCTCGGATTTTACCAAATCGCGGAAGTTAAGACGAAGGTCCGCATTGTTGACTGTCAACGTTCCGTCAACAAACGTAATGTTGTAGTTTGAAGAAATTTCGTTTACCGCAGCCGCTGCGCGCAGTTTATGGCTGCCTACCGAGTAGAAATTACCTTTTTCGTCGGATACTATACTCAAGCCGAGCTGCAACAGTGCAAGCGCGTCGGGAATATCCTTATCCACGCCGAACATGTTGGTAAGCGCCGCAAGCTTTGACTGTGCATTGTCCTTAGACCATACGCCGTAGTCCGCAGTAACGTCACCGACAGTGATTGTTATGTCGAGCTTTGCAACCGTTACGCTTATCGAGCCGAGATTAGCGCCGAGAGTGTAGTTGGGATTTACTACGTCAACTTTAATGGTGTATGTTCCGACAGGGTTATGTCCGTCGTTTGCGACCTCTTCACCCAAGGAGTCAAGGTAAGTTACCTTGTAGTCGGAAGCGTCAAGCCCGTAAATTTCGGGAACGTTGAACGTATCTCCGTAGGTGTAGCCGTCCGCTCTGTTCCATTCGACTTCGACCGTATAAGGTTTGATTTCAACCGTGGTTTCCGCCGTTGTGCCGTCTGCGAACGTGTAGTTGGGATTGGTTATTTCAACTCTTATAGTGTAAGTTGCCGCGTCCAGATTGGCAATAGAAGTTAAAAGTCTGTTGCCGAGGTAATAGCTTACCTTGTAGTCGGAAACGTTGAGTCCGTCTATCGTAGGCGTAGGCAGGCTGTCTCCGTAGGTGTAGCCGCCCGTTGCAATGTTCCAATTTACACCGGAAATTGTTGCAGGAACTACCGTGAGCGTGCCGTCTACTATCGTTACCTGATAGTTTGCGGAAATTTCGTTGTCGATTACCGTTGCCGTTACCGTGTATTTGCCGGCGTTGAACTCCGTTCCGTCTTCAAGTAAGAGCGAAAGGATGAGGAAGTCGGAAAGTTTGTCGCTTCCGACAAGCGTAACTTCGTTATACGAGAAGTGCGAGAGGTCTCCGCCGAGAATATCCCAATATGCGTCGCTGTTGTAAACAACGTTTTCGGGATTATTTACCTGAACGGTTATAGCTTTTTTAGCAACGTTCAATATCTTTGAATCAAAGCCGTCGCGAAGAGCTATTATAGTATCTCCGTCTTCGACATAGTCGTGCAAAATACCTTCAAGAGTTACACTATAGCTGCCTACGCTAAGTCTTGCAGCGTTTTGAGTGTCAATATCAATTGAAGTAATTCCGCCGAGAATTGTTGAAACAAGGTCGCTTGTCACGGCAATCTGTACGCCGTCGCGGTAAATTTTGTTGATTTTGAGGTTTTGTTTGAGCCAAGCTTCGTCGGGAGTTGCATCTCCGTAAGTTATGCCCTTTGCAAGGCTTACTTCGACTTCGAGAAGCGAGTCTACAATTTCAACCTTTACAAAGCCCGTCAAGTCGTTGTGGTTTTCCGCAACTACCTTGTAGTACAGATAGTAAGTTGTTCTGCCGTCAACGTGGTCGACGTGAACTGTGGAAACGTACTCACTGTTTTGTATATCGAGGTTGGGTTCGGTATCAAGCTTGTATGTGATGCTTGCCGTATTGCCCTCACCCCTCAACGTTACGAGCTTGGAGGAAAGACTTAAATCGTGTCCCTCTGCTCTGTTGTACTTGTAGATATCGTTGAAGCTTGCGCTTATGTCGGCTTTTTCTATTGTAAGCTTGCCGCCCGTGAACACAACCGTGTAGTTGGGGTTGTTGAACGCGCCCTCTATCGCATATTCTCCTACTCCGAGGTAGCCCTCTTCGTCGGCAGTGTTGAGCTTAATAGAGATATTGAGCGAAGCAACAGGGTCGGGGATATTGCCTACCACTTCGTAGAAGTTGCCGAGCTGTGCTATTTTGTTTGCCGCATTTGCAACCGTCCACTCTCCGTAAACCGCGTTTTCGTTGCCGATTTCTACGGTTATTTCAAGTTTGGTTACCGATACGGTCTGTTGAGTTTCGTCATCTCCGAGCGTATAGTTGGCGTTGAGAAGTTCAACAGTTACTTTGTAGTCGTTGCCGACTGCAAGTTTGTTGCCGTTGGAAATTTCAACGTTACCCTTGAAGTATTTAACTACATAGTCGACGCCGGAAACAAGTCCGTAAATTTCGGGAACTCCAAACTCGGTGCCGTAAACGTAGCTTTCTTCGAGGTTCCATTCGATAGAAACTTTCAAGGACTCAACCTTTACCGTCTTTTCCGCAGGGTTGGAGCCGAGCGTGTAGTCGGGATTTGTTATTGTGATAACTACTCTGTAATCACCGACGTCAAGGTTGCTTGCGTTGTTTACGGGTTTGTTGCCGCAGTAGTAGCTTACGGTGTAGTCGGAAACTTTAAGTCCGTCTATCGTAGGCTCTCCGATAGCGTTGCCGTAAATGACGTTTGTTACGTCGTCCCAATTTGCATTTACAACCTTGGGTGTTACGGTAAGCGTGCCGTTTACAAACGTAACTTCGTAATTTGCAGAAACTTCGTTATCGTTGACGTAGCCGACTATAGCGTACTTGCCTGCGCCCATTGCGCCCGTGCCTTCGAAGTCAAGGGATACAAAGCTTGCAAGAGTGTCGCTGCCGACAAGCGTCTGGTTTACGAAGCTGAGTGCGGACGTGTCACCAGAAAGCAGCTTGTTATAAGTTGCGTCAAGATATTCAACCGTAAGGTCGTTTACCGTTACCGTAATTGCCTTCTTTTCGACAGTCAGCATTCTCGCGTCGAAGTCGTCGGTAAATACTACGTTTACAAGTCTTTCTCCGTTTACGCCGTCGTCATAATTGAAGGATACGTCACCGCCGAGAACTATTTCGTAGTTGCCTACGGTAAGTCTTTCTCCGCTGTTGCCCTTAATTGAAACTGTAACGTGTTGTTTGATTGCGTTTACAAGCTCGGGAGTTACGGTAACAGCCGTGCCGTTTTCGATTATACTTGTGATGACAAGCATATCTTTGAGCTGCTGTGCCGTGGGTGTTGCGTCACCGTAGACGAGAGTCTTGGTAAGACGAGCCTCTATTTCCCAAACTGTTTCAACTACCGTTACCCTTACAAAGCCGTAGTAATCCTCGTGGTTATCTGCCTCGATTTTGTAGTACAGATAGTAAATTCCGTTTGCAAATACCGTGGGTGCTTGCTCGCTGTAAAGCGACTCGGGAATGTTGCTTATATCTCCTACGTTCTGCAAAGGAGCGTATTTGATAGTTGCGGTATTGCCCTCACCCTTCAAGCTTACAAGCTTTTCAGAAAGCGTAAGCGTATGTGCGTTTGCTTCGTCCACAGCGTACTTGACTAAGTTGTGGAAGCTTACTTCCATGGTTGCAGGCAGAATTTCAAGCTCGCCGCCGACAAACTCAACGTCGTAGTTGGAGTTGTTGTACGAACCCGAAAGCGTGTATATGCCGGCTGCAAGACAACCGTCCTCAATTGCGCTTAAACCGTCGAGAACTATGCTTATGTAGAGCAGCGCCGCAGCGTCGATATTGCCGTCAACCGTGTAGAGGTCTGCAATCTTTGCAAGTTTTTCCGCAGCGTTTGCCTTGGTCCACTCGCCGTATTCCGCCGTAAGGCTGCCTATTACAACAGTTACGGGACGTACGGTTACGGTTACGCTCTTCTCGCTTTGAGCCGTTTTGCTTAAAACGTAGTTGGGGTTTGTAATTGTTACTTTAACCTTGTATGTGCCTACCGCAAGCTTGGAGTTGGTCACTTCTTCATTTTCGGAATTGTAGAACTTAACCTGATAGTCGCTTGCCGAAAGCGCATGAATTACGGGAAGGTCGATATTGTTGCCGTAGACGTAGCTGTCCATAACGGGCGCAAAGTCTACTTCAACTTCCGCAGGGTCGATTGTAACGGTCTTGGAAGTAACCTCATCCGCGCCGAACGCAAAGTTGGAGTTTTTGAGGGTTACAACTATTGTGTATTCGCCTACTCCGAGCTTAGCTGAATTTTCAACGGGTCTTGTACCAAAGAAATATTCAACCGTATAGTCGCTGAGCGTTACGTCAAGGCTGTCGCTTACCACCGCGGGAACGGGAAGCTCTTCACCGTACACGAACTTGTCGCTTGAAGCAAAGTTCCAATCGATTGTAACCGTTGCGGCGCTTACTTTGATGTTAGCGTTTCTGCGGTTGCCGTCGTATTTGAACGTTACGTTGTAGTTATCCGCAATTTCGCTGTCGATTACACTGCAAGTTACGGGATAAGTACCTACGTTGAGCAAACCGTCGTTGGCAAAAGTTACGGAAACGATATCCGAAAGTTCGTCAAGACCTACAAGCGTATCTGCGGTTGTGGGTACAAACTCGTAAATGCCGTTTACAAGGTTTTCGTGAGTTGCGTCACCGTAAACAACCGATATGTCGGCAAGATTTACGGTTATAGCCTTTTTGTTTACAACTAAAATTCTTGAATCGAATGCGTCGTAGAAAGATACGGTGGTTTCGGGATATTCCGTGCCTACCTGATAGCCATTGGTAACACCGCTCAATACAAGGCTGTAAGTGCCGGCAGAGAGGATTGCGCCCTCTTCATAGCCGTTTACGCCGATAGTTGCCGTTCCCTCGGCAATCGCCGTGTTGAGAATATCTCTTACTCTCGAAACGTTGATTGCAACGCCGTTGTGGTATGCTCTCGAAATTGTGAGCATATTCCAAAGGTCTGCGCTCGAAGGAACCGTGTCGCCGTAAGTGAGCGAGCCGGAAATTCTTACCTGAATCTGCAACACGGAAGCAGCTACTACGACGTTGACGTGGCCGTAAATCGTCGTGTGGTTGTCCGCCTCTACCATATAATACAGATAGTAGTTGCCGACTTCGGTTACTCTTGTAGCTTCTCCCGATTCAACGTAAGTGAGAGTTTCGGGGTCTGCCGCCAACGCGTTTTGCAACGAGTATGTGATGTGAGCCGTGTTGCCTGTACCTTTGAGCGTAACTAAGCTTTCCGAAAGGGAAAGAACGTGTCCGCCGGATACGAAGTATTTAGCTATGTCGCGGAAGCTTGCCTTCATATCGGCATTGGTGATTGAAAGCGCCGCGTCATCGGTAAAGTGTAATTTATAGTTGTTGTTTGTCCAAGCGCCTACGATGGGATATTCCGCTACGGGAAGATATCCGTCGACACCGTCGAGGTTGCCTACCGTGAGCGAAATGCCGAGTGCGGAAATAGAATCGATAAGAGTTATTTCCTCTCCGTTTGCGCCTGTTACGGTAAACTTATCCGCAATTACCGCAAGTCTGTTGTTTGCGTTTGTTGCCGTCCACAAGCCGTAAACCGCCGTCTGGTTTTTAACGTTGACCCAAACTTCGCGGGGAGTTACTCTGTAAGTATGCTCGCCCGTTTCTCCCTCTGCATAGGTGTAGTTGGGGTTGGTTATGTTGACCTGCGCCCTGTATCCGTTTTCGGTTACGGGAAGTCTGCCGGTGTTGCTTACGCGCGTTGTGCCGTTATAATAAGTTACGGTATGGCTTACGCCTTCGATTGCAAGCGTGGGCGTGGGAAGCATGTTGCCGTAAACGACTTCATCGCTGTCACCCCAATTTATTGCAACGGGTGCCGGAACTATTTCGACTTCGAGGCTCGAACTGTCGTCACCCAGCGTATAGTTGGCGTTGAGAAGTTCGATTTCGATTACATATACGCCTACGTTGAGGTTTGCGGCGTTTGTAATGACTCTGCCCGAACGCTTGTAGGTAACTTTGTAGTCGCTGCTTTCAAGCCCTTCGATTGCGGGAACGGGAAGCGCGTTGCCGTAAACTACGTTAGCGCCCTCTGCTATGTTCCAATCGATAGAAACTTTTGCTGCGTTTACGGTAAGCGTACCGTTTACAAACGTAATGCCGTAATTGCCGTTCTCTGCGTACTCTCCTTCGATAGCGTACACGCCCTTGCCGAAAGATGCGCCCTTATTAACGGAAAGCGTAACAAGCTTGGAAAGCTCGTCGCCCGTGACAAGCGAACCTTTGGTAACTTTAGCCGAAAGTGCGTAAGTGCCGCCCTCTATAGCAAGGTAGTTGTCGTCACCGTAAGTTACGGTTAAGCTGTCAGCCGCAACCGTTATAGCCTTTTGAGCTACGTTAAACGTGCCGTTACCGCTTTCGAGAACTATCTTAACTTCCTTGTCGTCATACTTGACGCTGCCGCCGACAACCAAAGTGTGTTTGCCTGCGCCGACATATGCGTTTTCTTCAGCGCCGGCAACCGAAAGGGTTATGCCGCTTCTGATAAGCGCGTCGAGCGTGGGATTCCAAGCAAGGTCGGAATGGCTGTATGTGAGGTGTACGATGTCGAGAGCTTTAAGTAAGCTTGCCTGACTGTTGAGTACGTCGCCGTAAGTGAGGTTGTTTAACTCGACCTGAATTACGAACAGCGAGCTGTCAACCGTTACGGTTACCATGCTTTCAGCCGTTTCGTGATTGTCCGCAGTAACTTGATAGTACAGATAATATGTGCCTTCGGTAGTAACCGTGGGAATAGCCGTGCCGTAAGTTATTGTCGAACCTTCCGCAAGTTGAGTGTTGGAAAGATAATATTTAACTGTAAGGTTGAGGTCTTTGCCCTCTTCAATTCCTTTAAGTCCGATAAGCGCCTTAAAGTCGTCCTCGACAACTACAGGCTGAGCCGAACCCGTTTCATAGAGCGTGATTGCGGTGACGCTCGAAAGGTCGATTTCCGCCTTCTCTATTTCAAACGTTGCTACAACGGGTGTAACCTTGTAGTTAGCCGAAACGCCTGCCGCAGTTACCGTGTAGGTATTTACGGGAAGATAGCCCGTTGTGCCGTCTGCAAGCGTTACGGAAATTACAAATACGTCCTTTACAGCATCGGGAAGCTCGCTTAAATCGTCGTTATTGGTTATTGCGACTGTGTAGAGGTTTGCAAGCGCGTTGATTGTTGCGTTTACGTTTTCTGCCGTAAGCGTGCCGTACTTGTAGCTTGAAATGCTGCTGCCGTTTACGGTAACCGTTATTTCAAGGGGAACTACGGTAAGCTCTAACTCTCCGCTTTCAGTGCCGCCGAGCGTATAGTTGGGGTTGTCGATTGTAACGCGGATAACGTAATTGCCGACGTTGACTTTTTCAAAATCAACCTCTTCACCCTCTGCGTTGACAAGCTTCTTTTCAACCGTATAGCTGCCTTCGATAGCGTCGAGGTCGGCTATAGTGGGTTCGGGAAGGTCGCTGCCGTAGACGTAGGACTCTCTCTCGTTCCAGGTAATAGAAACTTCCTTAGGGGAAACAACTATCGTTGCGCTGAGTTCTGCATTCTCCGCAAAGTCGTAGTTTGCGTTTTCAAAGCCTTCGACTTCAAGAATGTATGTGCCTGCAACGGGGTTGAGATAATCGTTTTCGGTTATCTCTACCTTGCCGTCGTCCGTCTGTCTGTAATACTTGACGTTAAGTTTGGACGAGTCGCCTTCAAGAACGCTGCCCACGGGATTACAGAGAGTATCTCCGTAAGTTGCGTAGTAGTTGCCGCTTCCCTCGTTGAGAGTTGCGCCTATACCGCTCCAATCCACGACGACAAGCTTTTTGTTTACGACAACTTCTACGGTAGCCGTATCGGTGTTTTCCGTTGCGTTAACAAACGTATAATTCTTGTTTGAAAGCTTGACTTTTACGGTGTAGGTGCCTGCAACGGGTCTTTGAAGATTTGCGACCGTTGATGTGTCTTTGAGAAATGCGGTGACTGTGTAATCCGCTTCAACAACGTTTTCGTCGTCGATGCCGATTGTCGGGAACGCTTCTCCGTAGACTATTGAATTGCTCTCCGCGTCAACGGTTATTACTACTTCCTTGGGAACGATATTGAAGGTAAACGAACCTTCAACTTCCTTATGGTTGAGTGCGGATACCTTGTAGTAAACTGTGTATTCGGCGACGTCCGTCAAAGTGAGCGTATCTACGTAAGTTATTTCACCGTTTTCGTCATTGCGCTCCGTGCCGAAGCTCCATACTACTTCTTTGTCCGTACCGTCGACAGTTGTTGCAACGGGATGATAAGTAGCGTTATAGATATCGTAGCCGTCTACGTTGAACACATAGCTCTCTTCGATATTCGTATCGCTTACGGTAAGATCTGCCGCAGTAACGTTTACTTTGCCGAGAGTCTTTGTAATGACGTAATTGTCGTTGTCTACCTGCGTAAGAACTACGTCGTATCCGCCGTCCTTTACTGCAATGTAGCCCTCTGCGTCGTCGGCAATGCCGCCGAGTGAAAGCGTGAACACTTCGTCAAACGCGTCGGGAAGCTCGGTTACGGTTGTTCCGCCAACCTTGACTTGAACAAGCTCGTCAAGCTTTGCTTTGATTTGGTCGTACGACCAATCCATATAATCGATTGTCTGATCTGCAACTTCAACGCTGATTTCAAGCGCGTTTACCGTGAGGGTAAGGGGTTCGCTTACGCCGAAGCTTACCTGCTTGACCGCATCTCCGTCGGCGGTGTCGGTATAGTTGCCCGTACCGCTTACTGCCACGGGATAGTTACCCTTGGGAAGTCTGCCTGTCTGTTCGATTGTAAGAGTTACGTTTTGTTTGATAACCTCGATAGCGGAAGCGAGCGCTTCTCCTTCAAGCGCGTTGCCGTTGTAGAGAACTTCGCTTATGGTAAGGTCGTTTCTGAGCGTAGCCAAGTCGGGAGTTTCGTCTCCGTAGGTTATATCGCTTAAAGTTGCCTTGAAGTTGAATACAGAACCTCTGACAACTATGGAAACGTAGCCGCTCTTCCGGTTGTGGTTATCATTGTCGTCCGAAACCTTGTAGTACAGACGGTATTCGCCCTCGTCCTTTACAGACTGGATAGTCGTCGTATATGCGTTTTCGGCAGGCTCGGTGAACGTATAAGTTCCGTCTTCACCTTCAACGCCGACTGCAAGAGCATAGAGAATAGTAAAGTCTTCGCTCTTGTCTGCAAGAGTTACCCTCGAAGTAAGGTCAATGGGCTGTGCCGTAGGGGTCTGGAACAGGCTGAGCGCCGTGTTGTCGACCGTTATTTCGGCTTTTGTAACCGTCAAAGTACCTGCCTTGGTGCCGTCCGAGTTATTGTAACTACCGTCAAACGTTACCTTGTAATTGTCGATATAACCTGCGTTTACGGAACCCTGAATTGCATAAGCGCCTACGCCGTAATTGTCGTTCCACTCGATAGCGAGCGATATTACGTCGAGAATGCCGTCGTCATAAGCAAGCGCGCCCGTAACTGTGAGAATCGAGTTCCAAAGTGCGGTTATTGCCGCGATTGCTTCCTCTTCGGTCGAGTCTGCGTTTTTCAACGTGTTGTAAACTTCACCGAAGTAAACGGTATTTGCAAGGTCGCCGATTTCAACGGTTATTTCGCAAGGTACGATGTCAACCGTAATTTCAGCCTCGTAAACGGGGTTGCCCTCCGCGTCTGTGCCGAAAGAATAGTTGTGATTTGTGATTGTTACTTTTACGATATAGCTGCCGACGGGCAATTTTTCGTTGGTAATTGCCGTGTCAAGGTCGGTAGTTTTAAAGTATTCTACTTTGTAGTCGCTGTCCTCGAGTCCTTCGATTGTGGGGGAAGGAAGCGCGTTGCCGTAGGTTACTTCACCCTTGTCATCGGTTACTTCCACCTTCCAATCAGCAGTCTTGGGAGCAGGATTTACTTTGAGCGTAGCTTGATTTGCGCTGCCGTCTGAATTTTCAAACGTTACCGCATAGTTGACTGCGTAGCCTTCCGTGCTCTGAGTTCCGACTATGGGATATGTAGCAGCGTCAAATGCCGCGCCATCTGCAAGCGTGAACGCCACGCTTACTATGCCCGATAATTCTTCACCCGTGTATGCGAGGGTAGAACCGTCTTTGAGCGCATATACGAAATTGTGAGTCTTGTCTGCAAGCGCCTTGTAAACGTCGTCACCGTAAACCGCAGTTACGTCCGCGATAGTTACGGTAATTTCACGCTTATCCACGTTGACCGTTATCTCCGAAATATCGGGAAGCGCGTAGTTGGTAGTGTCGCTTATTGCAAGCGATATGCCGTACGCTCCGACAACGGGGTTGGTGTAGCCTTCTTCGTCGAGTGTTTCTTCTCCGCTGGTGCGAGTTATCGTCAACGTGCAGGGAGCAAAATTTTCACCCAGGTTTGTTATTTCGGGTACGGGAAGCTGAGCGCCGTAGACGATATGATAACCGTTTTCACCGTCGGCTTCGATGTTCCAATTGATTTCAAGCGTAAGAGGAACTATCGTAAGCTTTGAGTCTACCGACGTTATCTCGTAATTGTCGTTTGTTGCCACAGCCGTAATGGTGTAGCCGCCTTCTTTTACGGTGAGGTAGCCCGAAAGTTCGTCAAGTCCGCCGAGCGTTACTTTGAACGCGTCGGTATCGGGCAAAGTTTCGATATTTTCGTTATTCTTGATTTCGAAAGACGAAATATTTTCAACTTTTGCGAGGTCAGCTTCGGCGTTTTCAGCCGTCCATACGCCGTAATTTTGCTTTTCAACGTCATTAAGCGTTACGGTTACTTTGAGTTTATCGACGTTGAGCGCGGTCGCTTCCTCACCCTCTTCGGGGGTTGCAAGCGTTATTGCTACAAGCTTATCTTCGTTATCGCTGGGGTCGTGATATGTCACGCTGCCGCGGATAGTTATGTTGTGCTTGCCTGCGGAAAGAAGTTGATTTTCCACAGCGCCGTCGATTGAGATGCCCGTAATGCCGTTTATAATGGCAGTTTTCAGTGCGTCGTCCGCCGTAAACATAGCGTCGCTGTTGTAAATTACGCTGTCTATGGTAAGCATACCCTTCAACTCGTCGAGCGTAGGTGTTACAGTACCGTAAACTATGCCTTCAAGCGTTACCTTTAATTCGAAGAGCGAACTCTCCACAGTAACCTTTATACAGCCGAAGTAAGCGTTGTGGTTGTCTGCCGTAATCATAAAGTAGACATAGCCGCTGTCTTCGGTGGTAGTGATTGTGGGATTGGTCGAACCGTATTTGCTTGCGTCGGTATCCGTGCCTTCCGCAGACTGAATTGTGGGAAGATAGGATATCGTGTAAGTTTCTCCGCCCTTTACAACTACCTTGCCCGTGCCGTCGATAACTACGTTCTGGGGTTCGCCAAGCTCGAACATTACCAAATCATCAATAGTTTCGGTTATGTCGGCGTTGATTACGGTAAGAGCCTTGTCATTTGTCAAAGTTACCGTGTAGTTGCCGTTGAGCGAGTCGGTATCGAGCACAACCTTGTAGCCGCCTTCGACTACTTTGAGGTAGCCGCTGAGCGAGGAAAGGTTTTCAAGAGTCAAAGCGAAAATATCTTTAACTGCGTCGGGAAGCGCTTCGGGAACGGGTGCGTCGAAATCAGCCGTTTTGCTTGTAATTGCGGTTGTGAACGCATTTTCAAGCGCTGCAAGATATGCGTTTACGCCGTCTGCCTGCAAATCACCGAATACGACGTTTGCAAGGTCGTTGAGCGTTACACCTATTGCAAGGGGCTTAATTACGTTTTTAATAGTTGAATTTTCACCCTCGAAGTTTTCCTTATTGAACTCGATTGTGATGTAATAGTCGCTGACGTCGGGAAGTTTTCCGTCGATAAGTCCGTTATCGTCTACAGCAATAATTCTGCCTTCGGCGTCTCTGTAAATTACCTTGTAATCCCACTCTGCGGAGGTCATACCCTCTTCATACTTTCTAAGTCCGTCGATAGAGGGAACTGCAAGCGCAGTACCGTAAGCGAAGTTCCAGATGCTGCTCTCGTCAACTTCGGGAATAAAGATATCTTCCCCTTCTCCGTCTGCATTGAGGTCGGTGTTGAAGTCCTGAGTGTTACCGAAAGTTCTTATTATGTTGCCGTTCTTGTCTTTGATGACCCAGATAACGTCAACCTTTTTGCTTGTTTCCGATTTGGGCGCGTTGAAAGTTACGGACGCCGTTTTTACAACTTCCTTAATCTCTTCAGCCTGCTCGGTTAATTCTTCTTCAACCTCTTCATCCTCAGCCACAGGCGCAGCACCGTTGACGGTGCTTGCGCTGTTGTTGCTGCCTTTGCCGGCGCCGGGACCCCAATCGATTATAACTTTCTTGGGTTCGATTACAAGCGTTATGGGCTTGATTTCGGTCTGTACAAAGTTGGGATTATCGTCGTCGATGACGATTGTGAAGATATAGAATCCTGCGTTGCCTTCAAGGAACTCTTCCTCTGTTATCGGCTTATACTCTGCAGTTACGGGTTCCTTAGGTCCTCTCTTCTTATACTCGACGTGGTATTTTACGCCGGCGTCGTCGAGAGCCTTAACGGTGGGAACGGTAAGCTTGTTGTCCTTGCTGTAAGTGAATTTAATAACTCCGTTCTCGTCGGGAACTGCGGTATCTCCGTCGTTTCCGAGCTGGATACCGTCGATTACTATATCTACGGGTTGAGGTTTAACGGTTACGTTCAATTCGAACGTCTTAGCATTTTCAGCAAACGTGAAGTTATCCGAAAGGGTAATTACTACAATGTAATTTCCTACAACGGGAGCGTCGTTGGTTTCGACTGCGCCTTCCGCGGTCTTATAAGTTACCGTGAAGTCGGTATCCTTTACAAGGTCGGTTATTTCCGCTGTGGGAAGCTTGTTGCCGTAGATTACCGAGTAGCTTACGTTGCCCTCTTCATCTTCTTCACCCGTAATGCTCCAGCTTATGTCAGCCGTGTCTACGAGCGTGGGAAGCATTTCAACTTCTTTCTTGCTGTCTGCTTCGGTTGCAAACGTGTAGTTGCCGTTCAAAATCGTTACCGTGATAACGTATGTGCCGACAACAGGTCTTGTAAGGTTAACTTCTTCTTCGCTGTCTTTAAGAGCATAGCTGTAAGTGAAGTCAACGTCCTTTTCAAGCGTTATCGTTTCGTCATCGCTGAATTTTACGCTTATTGAAGGCTCGGGAAGAGTATCGTTATAGTGATATTCTCCGCCTTCGGGAAGCGTGAAGGTAACTGCCTTAGGCGCAATTGTAACGGTTGTAGAACCTGCTTCAACGTCTGCAAACGCATAGTTAGTGTTGGTGATTGTGATTGTAATTGTGTATTCGCCTGCAACAGGTCTTGTTGTATTGACTTCTTCGGTGCTGCCATTAAGAGCGTAGCTGTAAGTGAAGTCATCCGAAGTCAAGCCCGCGATTGTAGGCACGGGAAGCGTATCGCCGTAAACATAGCTGTCTTCCTTATTCCACTCGGGAGTTACCTGAGCAGGATTGATTGTGTAAGACTTGGATGCCGTTGTGGTTTCGTCTTCTCCGTTGACAAACGTGTAGTTGTCGTTTCTAAGCGTTACGGTAACAATGTAGCCGCCTGCGCTCGGTTTTTCCATTTCGCTTGCGGAAATAGTATCGCCGTCTGCCGTCGTATAGCTGATTACATAGTCGGTACCGGCCGTAAGTCCCTCGATCGAAGGTATGGGAAGTTTATCGCCGTAAGTATAGCTTTCGCTATCGTTCCAGCTTACTTCAACCGTAGCTTTTTCAACTATGTAAGCGTAGCTTCCGGATGTCGTAATCTTAGCCGAAGCTTCTTCGGTTTCATACGTTCCGCCGACAGTCAGGTAGTAGGTACCTGCGGAAATTGCCGCGCCGGGCGTCAATACCGTGCCGTCAGCCGTGCGCAAACCGAGAACTATCGAACTGTTGATTGCGTCGAGAACCTGCTGGTTGGTTACTGTTTCTCCGTTGTAACGGTAGCTTCTTTCAAACATTGCAAGAAGCTGTGCCGAAGTGGGAACTACAGCGTCGCTTGCATACGTTACAGTCTGAGGAGCGTTTGTTACGGTAACTTCGACTATAACCTGACCGATCATTACTTCGATATAGCCCGTCTTCTGAACGTGGTTTGCACCAGTTATTCTGTAATAGATGACGTAAGGCTCTTCTCTGATTTCCTTGATTGTAGGAATTGTCGTGCTGTAATCGCCGTACTCGTTGTCAAGGCAATAAGTGATGGTAAGGTCGTTAAATGTTACGCTACCCTGAGTAGTTACGTCTTCGGCAGTAAGACCGACCTGGTATCCTGCGTCTCTGTAAGGATAGGACAATGTCTTGGGAGGTACTTCGAACGAAGCTGCATTAACAGTGAAGGTACCCTTGTTTTCCGTTACTGCGAAGTGAGTGTGAATTCTGCTGTTAAGGTCGATATAAATCGAGTACGAACCTGCATTCGCAAAACCCTTTGCCGAGTGTGCTTCAGTTACGATAGTCACATAATCTTCAAGGAGTTCGCGGTGTGCGGAAGTCCAGACAAGCTTGTCGCTTTCACTCTTGGACTGCGCGTCGGCACCGTAGATACCGCTTGCGTCCGAAATTGTAACTTCGACCTTCATATACTCGATTACTATTGCGAGAGAACCGTTAGACAACGTGTAGTTGACTGCGGCGTCACCCTCGAGAGTAACTCTTAAAGTATAGTTGTTGACGTCCATATACTCGGTATCCGCAAGATTTGCTATTGCCGAAAGAGTTACGGTTTCGCCCGCTACAATTCCTTCATTCTTGAGAGTAGCCGTGATATTGGGAGTCTTGGTGTGGTAATAATAGGTGTAAACGCCGTTATTGTTGCTTACAAACTCACCGTAAGTCCATTCAACGTCGAGTACCACGCGGTTGATTGAAGCTGTGAAGGAAACAGTGTCGCCGCCTTCTGCTATTACATAGTTGCCTGCGTCTTCGCCCGTGAGCGTGATTGTTGCATTGACTGTGTAATTTGTACCGGCGTCAATGCCCGTGAACGTAGCTTCGTAGTCGTAAGCGAGGTCGTCGCCTTCTACCATTCCGACAATTGTACCCTGCGTGAGGGTTGCATTATCGGTACCGTCATAAGTCTTGTCTTCCGCTGCAAGGTTGATTATTGTAATTTCCTTTGCATTTACGGTAAGCACGCCTGTCGAGCCGCCTTCAAGACCGATAAACGTTACTTTATAGTTCTTGGAAGCCGTAGTATTGAACTGAGCGCCCGAAATAGCGTAAGTGCCTGCGTTGAGCTTTTCGCCCAAGTCGTCGATATTGAGCTCGAATACGTCGCTTGCGCTTTCACCGGTTACGATTGCACCGCTCGAAATGGTATAGATGTTTTTAATTGCGTTGAGATTGTTCTTAGCGTTTTCAGCCGTCCAATCTCCGTAGGTTATTTCTGCGTCGGAAATAATTACTTCAAGCTCTACGGGGTCGATAACGAAGGTTATTACCAAATCGTCGCTATCACCTGTGGACCACTGCTGCCACTCGCGTTTAATCAACTTAACGGTTACTTTGTAAGTTCCGACGTTAGTGTACTTATTGTCGCCGAGAACTTCCATAAGGTCTGCGTCAAATCCTTCGGGAAGAAGGGTAAGTTCGCTGCCCGTATAAGTTACATGAGCTTCGGTAGTAGTAGGAACTTCAACAACGCCCTTGACGATATTAATTGTTATCGTTACGTCCGCCTTATCCTGATCGACGTCGCTGGTCCAGCTTACGTCTGCATTTGTGAGGTGGAAGGTAAGCGTGAACGTGCCTACGCCGGGAAGAAGCAAGTTGCCGTCATCGTCCGTATCGGGATTTACTTCCAAGCCGTTTTTAAGAACTTTAACTGACATAATCGACTTGTTGAACTCGGGGATTACGTCGGATATCTTTGTCTTGGGAGCATAATCGATATCGTTATCGGGCTGAACGGGCTTAGCCGTTGTGTTGAGTATCTGAGCCGAAAGGCTGAGTGAAATTTCCGTAAAGCTGTAGTTTGCGATATCTTCGCCGACAATGCTTACGGTTGCCGAAACGGAAACGCTTTCCGCAGCGGCGGAACTTGAGAACGCACCGGTTACTTTGAACGCTACGTTGTCTCCGTCGAGCACGCCTACAAGCGAAGCGCCCGTCGTATCGAAGGTAACGTCGGTAGTACCGTCGTAACTCTTGTCGTTTGCCTTGATGCTGTCTTTACCGTTGAGCGTAAGCGCCTTGGGAGATACGGTAATGTTGCCGAGTGAGAACTCAACCGTGAAGTTAGCCTCGTCCTCGTTGACGCCGACTACCGTGTAGTTGCCGACTTTGAGTTTACCGCTGGTGCTTGCGCCTGCGTCGGTTAAGCTAAGCGAGAATGCGCTGTTATCAAGCTCGAGCGAGCCGTTAGCATCGGTAATTCTTGCAAGAGCCGAAAGCTTGGATATGATTTCGTCAATCGACCAATCGCCGTAGGTTATTGTCGTATCGGAAACGGTTACTGTAATAGTGCGCTTCTCGATAGTGAATGTGAACGTGCCGCTCTTAGAAGCGTGGTTGGGAGCGCTTACAATGTAATGTACGGTGTACTCACCTGCTTCTGTCAACAGAAGTTCGGATCTGTACGAGCCATCTACACCGGTAAGCGAGTAAGTCCAACTTGCCTGTGCGCCTGCGGTAAGCGTTACGGAAGGATTGCCGTCCGCTACGCTGTGCGTTGCGCCGTCGTAAACGACAGTTGCACCGCCTTCGTCGTTAACTACTATTTCAACAGCGCCGATGGTAAGTTTACCGTTGTTCCAGGTGATGTTGTAGTTATCTTCATCGCTTGCAGTACCTACAATACCATAAACGCCCGTAGGAATGTAGCCGCTTTCAGGCAGCTGTCCGTCAAGCTTTAACGTAATTCTGAGGAGCGAACCTGCAAAGTCACCCGAAATTTCAGGCTGAACGGTAAGCGAAGCAAGCATGCTGGACATATTAGCTATTGTCCAATTGCCGTAATTGTCCTCCGCATTGGGCAACGTTACCGTTATGTTACGCTGCTGTATGGTTGCCGTGAACGTACCGCTCTTTGTTTCGTGGTTAGCTGCAGATACAGTGTAGTAAACAGTATAAGTGCCGGCCGTATTAATAGTTATGTTAGACCTGTAAGAGCCTTCTTCTCCGGTCAACGAGTACAACCAGTTGGGTACCGAACCGTCTGCGGTAGTAGCTCTGTGCTGGTCAACTACGTTATGAAGCGCGCCGTCGAATATTCCACGATAACCCGTTACGGTTACTCCCGTGAATACTGCGGTTTCGATTACGACTTCGATGCTGTCCTTAACCGAAATATGGTTGTCTGCTTCAAGCGTGTACCATACCGTGTAGGTTCCCGCATTGGTAAATCTCGGCATCGTGGCGGTGTACTCACCGTTTTCACGAGTGCTGTACTTCCAGACAGGAGTATTTTCTCCGACTACGGTTACGGTAGGCGTACCGACTACTGCACCGTGTTCGTTGCCGTCGTAAGCGGCGTTGTAAGCTTCGACATTTATGTCGCTGAACGCTGCAAGTGCTATTGAAGCGTCGATAGTTCCCGTTACGGCGTCATGGTTGTCTGCCGAAATCATGTAGTAAACGGTATAATCGCCTGCGTTCTTCAAAGTAAGATTTGCGTCGTATTCGTCGAACTGGTTGAGCTTGAAGCTCCACTTAGCTTCGTTGCCGCCTACTGTAGTTACGTTTGCCGTTACAGGAGTATGCTCTTTGCCGTCATACGTCTTGTTGTGCGACACAACGTCGGAAACTGTTATCTTAGCATTTTTGATGTTGATGATATAGCTGCCGTAGTAAGGCGCGTGACCTTCCGCATTGATAGTGAAGTAAACGGTGTACTCGCCAGCGTCTTTGACTGAAAGCGCTACCTCGTATTCATCGTCTTCAGCACCTTCTTTAAGCGTATAGCCCCAAACTAATGTGTTTGTATTGCCCTCGCTGTCGGTTGCCTCGGGTCTGTAATCTTCAACATTGAGTGCCGTGCCGGTGTATGTGCCGGTATAGCCGCTATTTGTGTAATCAACGTCGATTGTGGGTTTATCGCTTATTGTTACATAGAATCTGCCTGTTACAGTCTTGTGGTTTTCGGCAGTTACCATATACCAAACCGTATATCTTCCGGCTGTTCTGAACGTGGGAACTTCTTCACTGTATGTGTTTTCGCCGCCCGTCGTAGAGTACAACCAGGTAATAATCGTGCCGGGAACGCTCGAAGTTGCAGTCGTGCTTACGACAGCTTCGTGGTCTTCTCCGTTCTCGATTCCGACATAACCCTGTACGCTTACGTTACTTATAGTAGCTTCGGTAATTGTTACCGTGAAGCTGCCGGTAACCGTGTTGTGGTTAGCTGCGGATACTCTGTAATATACTCTCGTCTGTCCGATATTTGTAAACTCGGGCATGGTAGTGGTGAACTCTTGATTGTCGAGCGAGTATTCCCAAACGGGCGCTACTTCGTCAACGGTATCTGCCACAGCCTTGTTTGCTATTGCCTTGTGCGCCGAGCCGTCGTACTCTCCGCTATATCCTATAGGAGCTACTGAAATCGTAATATCTGCATAGCCGATAGTGATGATGTATGCGCCGAAATAGTCTGCGTGGTCGGTTGCGGAAATCTTGAAATATACTGTGTAAGTACCGACTTCGGTAATCGTGAACGGATCACCGTAAACCGTTTCTTCGGTAAGCGCACGAGCATAGCCCCAAACGGGAGTTGCGCCGTTTCTCGTCGCAGCCGTAGGTCTGTAATCCTCGACATTGAGCGCGTCACCCGTGTAAGTTCCGGTATAGCCGCCGTCTGTTCCGACTATCATCGTAAGCAAGTCGGTAATAGTTACCGTGAAGCTGCCGAAGTAGTCCGCATGGTTGGGAGCGGAAATTACATAGTAAACAATGTTCGAACTTACATTAGTGAAAGTAGGAATTGTTGCACTGTAATCTGCCTTATCGGTAGATTGCTTTGTCGAGTAGAGCCACGTTGTGTTGCAGTTATCAACAGTTATAGCCGAAGGCGTACCTACAACCGCACTGTGCTCGTTACCGTCAAACGTACCCATGAAGCCAACAATGTTTACACCTGTAATAGTAGCAGGGGAAATTGTTGCCGTGAAGTACTGTGCACCGGAAGTATATTCTCTGTGATTGGGCGCATTTACCTTGAAGTAAACGTTGTAAGTACCAACATCCTTCAAAAGCAATTCTTCTACAAATTCGCCGTCCCTCGTAAGAGAGTAAGTCCAGGTCGCTTCGCTTCTGTCAACTGTAGTTGCCGAAACATATGCTGCCGCATTATGAGATTTACCGTCATAAACGCCGCTGTATCCCGTTCTTCTTGTTACGGTAATCGTAGCTTCACTCACAGTAAGCGTAAAGCTACCTGTTGCTTCGTTATGGTTGTCAGCGGTTACTTTATACCAAACAGTATATACGCCGGCATCCTTAACAAACAAGTTTTTCGAGAATTCGTTAGTAGGACCATTTTCATCACCCAAAGCATACGTCCATGAAGGAATATTTAAAGTGGGTTCCTGAATGGTTGCAGTGGGAGTTCTGGTAACAACGGGACGATTTACTCCGGTATATGTTCCATTATTTGCATTAATGTTGATATCCGTAATGTCAGCGTTGTTTATTGAAAGTGTTGTCGTAGGTGTAGAACCGTAGAAAGTAAAGCCTACGTCTCTTCTAAGTGTTACAGTTACTCTGTACTTACCAACTTTTACAGGTTCGACATTTGTAGGTTCATCTCCGCTACCCTGAAGCTGATAATATACATCCATAATACTGTCGTCAAACCATACGGGATGAATTGTGTAAGAAGCTTTACCCGTATAAGTTACGTCAACATTTTCACTGAATGTAGGAGCATTTACCTGATTAGCATAAATTTCAACTTCTGTACCGCTGTCGGGAACAGTGTAGGTGCCAACGTTAATGACTGTGCCAGCACTATCTTTCCAGTTACGGATTGTAAGGTTAAATATGCTTACAGGGATTGCACTGGCATTTGCGTCCCAAATACCATCAACCTTTTCGTAATAGAGCGACTTATCCGCAAGTTTTGTAAACGTTTCGCGGAACATATCTGTCTTGACGAGCGGAGTAAGATAGAATCTAACCGTTACTTCATAGGTCAAAGCATCTTTATAAGCAGTAAATGCCGCATCCTCTTTTAAGTTCTGATATACACTGTAGTTGGGTGCAATCAAAAGCAAATCACGTTGAGTTGCCGAGAATACATTTTTACCATATACGCAGTCATTAGGCAGGTTGACCTGCTTAAGCATGGGGCAATTACCAAATGCTGCATCTCCGATTTTTTCAACTTCGGAACCAATGCTTACATTCACAAGGTTAGCGCAGCCATAGAATGCTTCGTCACCGATAGCAATTACGGAATCGGGAATAACTACGCTTATAATGCGTGAATCATTTGCAAACGCACCGAGAAGCGTCTCTTCTTCCTGAAGCTGATTACCTTCTTCATCAAGCATGGGCTCGCCGTTTTCGTCAAACAAATCGTGGTAAACAACTCTCTTGCCGGCAATTATATAGTTACCTGTACCGGGACCTCTTGTAGGAAGTACAAGTTTACCGTTTACAATTTGTACTTCGTCGATATCATATCCGATTAACTGATATACACCGCCGTTGTACTCAAAGATAAATCCGTCTACCTTCTGATTTTCAGTTATACCCTGATCGATAGGGTCATCCTTACTTGTATAAACGTTATTTGCATAGTAAGCAATATAACCGTTTGTCATTTTACGCTTCTGAATATTCAGCGGAGCAGGATCTTCTCTGTCTGCCGTATAGTCATATACGCTTCTTAATTTAGTACATCCGCGGAATGCGTCAGTACCTATGCTTATAACGTTTTCATGAACGAGCGCAACAACTATTGACTGACAACCTGTAAACGCATAAGGTTTAACTTCAGTTACAGTCTTGGGGATTTCAAGCAGAACTTGATATACACCGCCTGCCGTAAGATTACCTTGATAGAACAAGGGGTTAGCCGAGTCGTTTTCGAACTCGATATTGAACCAGCTTTCAAGGTTTCCTATAACGGTAGACTTCAAGTTCTTACAACCATAGAACGCTCTGCCGCCTATTCTTTCGATATCGTTATGGAGAGTTATCGTAGTAAGACTGCTGCATCCGTAGAACGCACCGTAATAAATATTACCGTCGGTAATAGTTACGTTGGTAAGCGTATTGGGAATATAGTACGTTACAAACGAAGTGCTGTAGTACTGACTAACTTTATAGCTACCCGTAAAGTTATTAGCACCAAATAAATATCCGATGACGGTTGTTCTCGAAGCCGTAGTTGCCGATGAAGATGCGCCGATGAAAGGAATAGATAAGTTCTTGATAGAAGAGCAGCCGCTAAACACGTTTTCTGCTATAGTCTGAACGCCTTTCTCTATTACAACTCTTTCAAGAGCAGTACAGTTTCTAAATGCTTCAGTACCTATATCGGTAACACATCCGGGTATTGTGACACTTGTTATGTTGGTCATTCCGGAGAATGCATTCTGATTTATACGATATGTACGAATCTGTGTTCCGTTGTGAACAGGCGCTTTATCGGGCAATACAAGAACAGTATCGTTTCCGTTGTATCCTACGAGATAGTATGCACCCTCGGCGTTGTTCCAATAGAATCTGTAATCAGGGAATCCGTCAACTCTATCGTAACCGTCGCTGTTTCTATCGGTAGCAATTACCATTGCGTACTCGCCGACACAACCGTTGTCTTCACTTTGAGCCGTAACTTTAAGCGCATTTTCACCCGTAGTAAGGTCGCAAACAGACAGCAAGCTGGTACAACCGTGGAATGCTTTTTCGCCTATAAATGTAACATTTTCGTGAATAACAACTCTTGTGATAGCCTTGTCGTTATAGAATGCATATCTACCGACTTCTGTTACTTCTGCAGGAATTTCAAAGTCGTCAACAACTTTGAAGTTAAGATACAGCGTACCTTCGTTGTTAAGGGGGTTAGCCGTTGCGTTACCGAAGTCAATTGTACACCAATTTACCAAGTTATTGATATAAACAGCCTGAATATTGCACTTATCAAACGCGGAAACTCCGATAGTTCTCAATGTGCCGGGAATGGTTACGCTTTCAAGCGAAGTGCAATTATAGAATACATATTTGTTGATTTCAGTTATTGTATCGGGAATAACCAACTGGTTAACAATTCTGTACTCTTGCGCAGTTTCATTATACACATAAAGCCCCGCACCCTTTGTAAAGGGAGTTGCACTCGCGTTGGGGAATGACGAAGAAACCCACTCTGCAATATCATTTATGTAAATATTTACCAATGAATTACAGTTTGTGAACGCACTTGCGGAAGACGAAATTCTACTTGAAAGAATGACTAAGTCTTTAAGGTCATAGCAGTTTCTGAATGCTGCAGTACCAATCTTATTTACTTCTTCTCCAAGAGTAATCTTTTTAATCATACCGCACTCATAGAATGCGCCATATTTAAGTTCGCCACCGTTTACAGTGACATTTGTAAGCAATGCAGGAATATAATTCGTGACGTTACCGCCCTGATAGAACTGAGTAGCAGCCGTTGCGCCGGAATAATTCGTAGTACCGAAAATATATCCGAATAATGCCGCATCCCTAGTTGCTTGTATAGAATTACCTACGAAAGGTAACACTAAATCAGTAAGCGCACCGCAACCTCTGAATGTTGCCGCAGGTATAGCGCTTACGCCATTTCCTATAATTGCTGTTTTAAGTGATGCACAATTAAGGAACAAAGTCGTTCCTATTGTTTCTACACTTTCAGGAATAACAATACCTGTAATTGCACTTGCTTCAAATGCGGAATCCCCTATCGACGAAAGATTTTCCGATAAAGTAATACTTTCAAGCGAAGTACAATTTGCGAACGCACTGTTACCTATTGAAACGATATTATTAGGAACATCTATCTCTGTTATGCCGCTCATCGAGAAGGCATAATCACCTATCTTGGTCACATCAACGCCAAGATATACATCTGTAGTCATAGTGCAACCATAGAATGCGCCGTATTGAAGTTCGCCGCCAAGTATAGTTACGTCTACAAGTCCGGTAGGAATTACATATGTTGCAGACGATGACGCAGCATATTTTTGAGTAATGGACGTGCCGCTTTCATATGCAGTTGTACCGAAAATGTAACCAAATACTGCACTTGCACCCGTAGCGTCCATAGACGCACCAACGAAAGGAAGCTGCACAGATTTTAATGAGCCGCACCCATTGAATGCATGAGTTGCAATGGAACCAACGCCCTTACTTAAGTTTGCTGTTGCAAGATTGCTACAATTTACAAACGCTCTATCACCAATCGATTCTACATTGCCAATTGTCAAAGTAGTAAGATTCTTATTATTTGCAAATGCGCGCTCACCGATGGTAGTGATGTTATTAGAAATTTCCAATTCGGTTATTGCAATATTTGCAAATGCTTCGTTACCGATTGAACTTTCCGTACGTTCGTCGATAATAAGCTCAGAAAGCGAGGTACAATCAGTGAATGCATTATTTCCTATAGACTTGACGCCTCGACCTATTGTAACACTTGTAAGCAAGCTACAAGAGTTGAAAGCGTTATTACCGATAGCTGTTACACAGTCAGGTATTACAACCGAAGTAATTGTATTTACTCTATCGAATACATACTGATAAATAGCATAAGTGGTAATGCCTGCCTCTGTGAGAGCGTTGCCTGAAGGCAAGGACAAATCACTTTCATTGCCGTTGTATGCAGTAAGGTACCAATCTCCGTTGTTCAACATGAACGTATAGTCGTCAATAACTTTTGTGTTATTTTCGGTTTCGGAGTCTGTAATTACCAATGCATAGTATGCTACATATCCGTGTTCCTCGCTTTGAGCCTTCAATGTCAAAGCACTGTTATTTACTACCTTAATAAGGTTTCTACAGCCGTAGAACGCCTCTGTTCCAATTGAGGTCACTGCTTCGGACAATGTAATGCTTCTAATTTCTCTGTTATTATAGAACGCATATGCGCTAATAGATTCTGCATCAATTTCCAAATCTATTACAGGAACGGAATTAACATTAAGAACACCAAAATAATACAACGGGTTTGCCGTAGGATTTTCAAATGCAATTTGAATCCACTTATTCAAATCGTCAATAAATATTGCTCCAAGATTAGCACAACCGTAGAACGCATCTCTACCGATACTTGCGACTTCGGAACCGAGAGTCAAGCTATTGAGTGAAGAGCTTATTTCAGAGCCTTCTTCATACTCATGCGCAAACGCTCTAGCACCAATCGAAGTTACTGTGCTACCTATTGAAACAGTAGTAAGATTTGAACAATTATAGAACGCTTCATTTCCTATAGAAGTAAGGGAAGCTGAATTTCCTATTGTTACGCCTGTGATTGAAGTACAACCATAGAATGCGTAATCTTTAATTTCCTCTACACTGTCAGGAATAATTATATCATCGGTAGGAATTGTATCCAACCAAAGATCGGCACCAACGCTAAGAGGGTTAGCTGTTGCGTCTGCAAACTCAATTGCAAGCCATTCCGTAAGGAACGATGTTGTTACTCTGCCGATACTCTCGCAACCGTAGAACGCCTGTGAACCTATGGACGTTACACTTCTGGGAATTACAATTTCCGTTAATGAATTGCAATTATAGAATGCTTTAGCACCTATAGATGTCAAATTCTGCGGCAAAGTAATTGTAGTAAGCATATCACAGCCATAGAACGCACCATAGAGAACGACACCGCTGTTTACATATACGGTTTTAAGTTTTTTAGGAATATAGTAAGTTACACTTTCCGTATCAGAATAATATTGTTCAACGGGAACACTGCTTTCGTTTTCTTCCGTACCGAAGATATAACCAAACAACGTATTGGCAGAAGCACTTGTTGCGTCAATTGACGAGCCAATAAACGAAACAGCAATTTCCGTAAGTCCGCTACACGCACCAAATGCTCCAAGACCAATCGCTATTCCACCGGAAACGGTAATTCTCGTGAAAGACGTGCATCCATAGAAAGCATAATTGCTTATAGCTGTAAGTCCTGAATCGGTTGAGAATGTTACAACCTCCATTAACGAGCCGTTTACATGAAGAGCTGCGCTATTACTCAAAGGATTGGATGAAAGGTCGGCAAAACTTGAAGAACTCCATGAATTTATATTCGCAATGTGTACGTCTTTGATATTATCGCAACCATAGAATGCGTGCGTACCAAACTTGGTAACATTAGCGTGCATGGTTGTAGATTTTAATAATTTATAGTTATAGAACGCGTATGCCTTAATTTCGGTAATTGACGAAGGAACATTCAAGCTCTCAACAATAGTGTAACTGTCGGTCTCCGCATTAAGCAACCAAAGATTAGTTGCTGTTGCAAGAGGGTTAGCCTGAGCATTAGCAAAATCTATCAAAAGCCAGCTTGAAATATCATTAATAAATACGTCGTCAAGTTCAGTACAGCCTTCAAACGCCGAGTTTCCGACAGACTCTACAGTGTTGGGAATAACGATTTCAGGGATAGAGCTACAATTAAAGAACGCCTTATCTCCTATTCCCGTGACTTCGACAAGCGATACATTGGTAAGCATATCGCACCCGTACAGACCGCCGTCCTTAATTTCCCCACCGTAAACCGTAAGATTCGTAAGAGACTCGGGTATATAATAGTCAACGCTACCCGTAGACGAGTAAACTTGTTTAACAAGCTTTCCGCCTGCATACTGAGTTTTGCCGAAAATGTAACCGAATAATGCATTTTCTCCCGTAGCAGCAGTTGACTCTCCTACAAAAGGTAAAGCCATATCGGCAATTTTACCGCAGCCTGCAAATGCATTCTCTCCGACGCGACTTACCTCAGCGCCAAGTTTAACGCTTACAAGGTTTTCGCAACCTGCAAATGCGTAATCGCCAACTGTTCCGGCAACGATATCTACAGTCTTGACATTGATACAGTTTTCAAACGCATTGTTACCAACCGACTGCACGTTGCTACCGAGCTTGACATTCGTCAAATGTCTGTAGTTAATAAAGCTATACGAACCAACCTTTGATTCCTCGTTTGTAAGAACAAGTTCTGTAACAATTTGACCTGCAAGTTTGAGGTCCGCACCGTAATAAAGCGGATTTGCCTCTCCGTTGGCAAAGTCTATCGCACTCCACGAAGGTAGGTCGGAAGTGTACACGTTTTTAACGTTTGCTGCCTCCTTGAACGCGTCTTCACCGACGTCGGTCACCCCTATACCCATTGTAACTGCAAGCAGATTTGCACAATTTTCAAATGCATGAGCGCCAATCTCCGTAAAGCAGTTGGGAATAGCTATTGTAGAAAGTGTGATACAGTTGTAGAACGCATAATCGCCAATTGTATTAATTTCACTGGTCTGTTCGGGCAAATTAGCCGTAGTAATCATATCCACGCCATAGAACGCACCATAAAGGATGTTACCGCCAAGCACGGTCACACTTGTAAGATTTGCAGGTATGTAATATGTTGTGAAGTCAGTACCGTTAAAGGTCTGCATAATGGGCGTACCGTTTCTGTATGAAGCAGTACCGAAAATCCAGCCGAACAAAGTTGTTGTTGAAGCTGTTTTAGCGGTTTTAGAGCTTCCTACGAAAGGTATCGTCAAGTTCTTAAGGCTACTGCACTCACGGAACGCGTCAACGCCGATAGACGTAAGCGACTCTGGCAGAACTATTGTTTCAAGCATACTGCAACCGTAGAACGCACCGCGAAGAACATTACCACCGAGAATAGTAACGTTGCGAAGCGAATCGGGAATGTAGTATCTTGTCATTGTGGTGCCGTCATGCGACTGCATAACTTCGGTGCTGCCTGCGTAGTAAACGGTATCGAAAAGATAACCGAACATCATATTAGCAGCCGCGGAAGTTGTAGTTTTAGAAGCACCGACAAACGGAGCGGTAATTGAATGTAAGCTTGTGCATCCGCTGAATACGGTTGTGCCGATTGTGTTTACAGTTTCGGGCAAAACAACCGATTTAAGGTTAAGACAGTTCTGGAATACCGATTTACCTATTGTAGCGAGGCTCATTGTCTGACCTTCGGCAAGCGTAGGTACAGATACAGACTCAAGCCAATTATAGGAATAGAATGCGTAATCGTTTATAATTTTAGCTTCTTGAGGTATTTCAAGGTTAATTATGGGCGTGTCGTTAAGCGTAAGTCTTGAACCGTTAGCAAGAGGGTTAGCGTAAGCGTTACCAAACGAAATACTCATCCAATCGGCAAGATTAGTAATATTTACGTCTTGAATATTGCTGCAACCCGTGAATGCGTTAACTTGAATTGACTTAACGCTTGTAGGCATTGAAATACTTGTAAGACCCGAACAGTTGTTGAATGCATACTGTTCGATAGTAGCTACGCCTTCGCCTATTGTAATGTTTGTAAACATAGAACAGTTATAGAATGCGTAACCGGAGATTTTACCCGTAGCAGCGCCTTCGGAATCGACGGTACCCGTAATTGTAACATCTTTGAGCGACATAGGCAGGAAATAGCCGACAGTCTGGCTCTGCGAGTAGTACTGAGTTACAGGCGCCGAATCGGTAAAGTAAGTTGTACCGAAGATATATCCGAACAGCGCGTTTTGCCCGGTAGCCGTTGCGGAATTACCGGTAAAGGGCAATGTAATGCTTTCCAAACGCGAGCAGCCCGAGAAAGCCGCACTGCCTATTGAGGTTACGTTTGTAGGAACCGTAACCGTAGTAAGCATATTGCAGCCGTTGAACGCCTGCGAGCCTATCGACTGTACAGCCGAACCGATAGTTACCGAAACAAGCGACGTGCAGTTATAGAAAGCAAAGTTACCGATTTTTGTAGTTTCATCGTCGATAACGAGATGCTCTACAAGGTTGTATTTTCCGCTTTCTGCGTCCAAAAGATAGAGCTTTGCACCGTTTGAAAGAGGATTGGAAGTGTACGCGCTGAACGTCATTTCCGCCCACTTTCTCATATCGGAAATTTTAACTCCGTTAAGTGCGCTACAGCCGTAGAACGCCTGCGTACCTATAGATTGAAGCGATGTAGGAAGCGTAATGCTTTCTAAATGCGAGTAGTTGTAGAAATTGTAATTTCCTATTGCTGTTACGCCCTCGGGCAAGACAAGGTCGACTATTGCGGCGTACTCTTTTACCGTACCCTCGTCGTCGGTATATTCACCCGTCCACTCGAGTAACGTACCGTTATAGAACAACGGGTTTGCATATCCGTCGCCGAAATTGATTTTAACCCAATCTCTGATATCGTCAACCATAACTTGGGTAATTTTAGAACAGCCGTTGAACGCGTTTGTACCGACCGTTGTCACTCCCGAACCCATAACAACAGTTTGCATGCTGGGTATTTCGCGGAATGCGTTGTTGCCGATTGTAACTATGTTGTCGGGAATTACAAGATTTAAAATTCTTGTGTTATAGAACGCGTCGTTACCGATTGCGGTTATACCCGTACCGAAATCGACTTCGGACAGTGAGGTACAATTTTGGAAAGCATAGTTACCTATAGTTTTAAAACCGTTGGGGATAGTTATGCTTTCAAGCGAAGTACAGTTTCTGAACGCATAGTCATATATCTTTGTGTCGTTATAAGGATTTGCTAAATTAATTTCCTTTACGTTTTTAAGTCCGTCAAACGCACTTGCATATATATTACTGTTTCCAAGTATCGTTATCTTCTCCAACGTCTTGGGTATACGCCAACCGTTTACGTCAGTATAAAAATAGCTATCGGGCGTGTACGAATTGTTATAATATGCATTAATGAATGCACGACCGAACCTTTGATTGTTACTATTTGACGTTGAATTCCTTTGATAACCAATGAACGGTAAAGTTACATCTTTAAGATTGAAACATCCATAGAACGTATAACCAGTTATATACTGTATTGTAGTTGTAGGAATATATACCTTTTCAAGATTTCTACAGCCGTAGAAAGTATATCTCAAATATTGAGTATTGCCATCACTTGTTTTGAATGTGTTCGGTAGATTTATCTCTCTTACATTTACAAGGTTACTGAACGTTCCATACGCAACGTTTCCGCCGAGTATAGTTATCTTTCTAAGACTGTTGGGAATATAATATGGTCTTTCATAACTACCATTTATACTTGTATTGATATAAGGATAACATACAGGATTCTCACCGCCATTATTATAGTTTTGATAGCATATACTTGCTCCAGAATATGAACTTGTACCAAAAATCCAACCAAACAAATTATATTCATCTGTACCAGATTGTGAAATATAATATCCTGCAAAAGGCAGAGTCATATTTACAAGACTTCCGCATTGATAGAATGCCATACTTTCAATATATTGTATAGGGCTTGCCGGTAATACTATGTCCGTAAGGCGTGTACAACCTTGGAACGTATTGGAACGAATCCATGTCGAACTCGTTGCAACTACGTTTATACTTTTAATATATTGGCAATTTCTGAATGCTTGGTAATGTAAATATCCACCACGTATCGTTATATCGGTAAGCGATATAGGAAGATACCAAGTTGAATGCTGACCTGCAGCATAGAAACCCGTACCGGGGTTGCTTGTGCCGAACCAGAAGCCAAAATCACCGTTATTATTATTAAATTCGTTATTTCTATCATAACCTACGTGACCCAAATCCATCGATTGAAGTGCCACGCAGCCGCGGAATACTTCTGCATTTATATAGCGGATATTGGTACTCGTTGTGACTTCTGTCAACAATCTACAGTTATAGAATGCCTGATTGTTGATTGTGGCATTAGCTGCGCAGATTACGTTTAAGGTTGTAAACTTGTTGTCATAGAATGCTGCCGTGCCTATCGAGGTTATTGTACCGGGTATTTCAAAGTCGCCGGTAAAGCCGCCATACCCGTAGAACGCATAGTTCTGTATAGCTGTATTTGCTGTTAATGCCGATAAATCCGTTACCGCTTCGTCATTGATATACAATATTGCTTTATTGTTATTTAACGGGTTGGAATTGCCGTCTGCAAAGCTTCTGCCTACCCAACTCTGCAGCGTGCCGTCATAATATACCTTTTCCAAACCGCTTGTGCCGTTGAACGCATTGCTTTGGAAGGAAGAAACAGCAGAAGGTATAGTTATTTCTGTTATGCCCGAGCAGCCGTAGAGAGCCTGCTGACCGATAGTTGAAGTGTTGGGCAAAACAACGGACTGCAGCTCGTGCGCGCCCTTGAATGAGAAGTTGGGGATATTGCCGCCAAGCACGGTTACGTTTTTGAGGGATACCGGCAATTGATAGTTGACATTGCCGTTGGACTGCTGACCTACGCCGTAGGTAAGCCCTTCGATTGCGGTATTGCCGAAAATATAGCCGAAGGTATTGCCGTCCGAAGCGGAAGCGCCGATAAAGGGCACGGTTAGCGTTTCAAGATTTGTGCAGCCGACAAACACGCTGCCGCCCATACTTGTAACGGTAGCGGGAATATATATTTCGACAATTCCCGTGTTGTAGCCGAATGCGCCTGCACCAATGGAAGTTACGCTGGAAGGAATTTCAACGGTTTGAATAGAAGTGCAACCGTAGAAGACGTAAGCGCCTATCGTGCTTACGCTGTCGGGAACTACAAGGTCGACAAGCATTTGACCGCTGACCCAAAGCTCGGCTCCGCTGTTTAAGGGGCTGGAATACATATTGCCGAAGGTCATAGTAATCCAGTTAGCAAGATTGCTTATGTTTACTACTTCGATATTGTTACAGTTTTGGAAAGCGTTGTTGTTGATGCGGTTGATTGAACCGGGAATAGTAATTTCGGACAGACCCGTACAGCCGTAGAATGCCGAAGCACCTATTGTGTTTACGCTTTGAGTTTTTTCAGGCAATATAATTTCGGTAAGCATACTGCAGCCGTAGAAGGCGTTGTCGAGTATGTTTCCGCCCGTGATGTTGACGTACGTCAAAAGCTCGGGTATGTAATATGTGCCTACACTCTGATTTACGGCAATGCTGCCCATATAGTTCGAGCTGCCGAATACGTGACCGAATACCGTAGTTTTGGAAGCCGTAGTTGCAGACTTAGAGTCGCCTACAAAGGGCAGAGTTATGCTCTCTAAGCCGCTGCAACCGTAGAAGGCGCCGACGCCTATTGTGTTTACCGAGTCGGGAATTACAATGTTTGCAAGCATTATGCAGTTTGTAAACGCATAGCTGCCCACCTTGGTAACGTCGGCTCTGTTGGGCAAAACAAGCTCGATAATTTCATCGTTGCCCAAAATAAGTCCGCAAGGGTAGTACATGGGGTTTGCGGTGGGGTTGCCGAAATCAATTTTAGCCCAGGAAACAATGTCCGCCGCAAAAACCTGCGATATGGAGTAATCGTCTAAGAACGCGTCGCTTCCTACCGAAGTGAGATCTTTGCCGAAGCGCACGGATTCGATTACGCCGCACCCCGCAAACGCACCGGCGCCCACCGTTTTTATACCGTCGGGCACAGTTAAGCTTGTGATATAGTTGTATCCTGCAAAGGTGTAGCTACCTACTTTGTCAATTTCAGTAGAAACGGTAAAATCACCCTCTAATGTGACGTACTCTCCGTCCGTCAATATTTTAAACTCTGCGCCGAGGTGCAGGGGATTT
Source organism: uncultured Christensenella sp. (assembly GCA_910585685.1). Lineage (GTDB taxonomy): Bacteria > Bacillota > Clostridia > Christensenellales > Borkfalkiaceae > Coproplasma. The sequence goes on along the minus strand of CAJUEO010000001.1, from coordinate 73,876 downwards.
GCCTCGAAGTTGAGGAAGTTCTTTTCCTGCCAGACAGATAAACTGTCGGTAAATACTTCTGTTATAGCAGAACAATTTTGGAAAGCATAGTTACCTATAGTTTTAAAGCCGTTGGGGATAGTTATGCTTTCAAGCGAAGTACAGTTTCTGAACGCATAGTCATATATCTTTGTGTCGTTATAAGGATTTGCTAAATTAATTTCCTTTACGTTTTTAAGTCCGTCAAACGCACTTGCATATATATTACTGTTTCCAAGTATCGTTATCTTCTCCAACGTCTTGGGTATACGCCAACCGTTTACGTCAGTATAAAAATAGCTATCGGGCGTGTACGAATTGTTATAATATGCATTAATGAATGCACGACCGAACCTTTGATTGTTACTATTTGACGTTGAATTCCTTTGATAACCAATGAACGGTAAAGTTACATCTTTAAGATTGAAACATCCATAGAACGTATAACCAGTTATATACTGTATTGTAGTTGTAGGAATATATACCTTTTCAAGATTTCTACAGCCGTAGAAAGTATATCTCAAATATTGAGTATTGCCATCACTTGTTTTGAATGTGTTCGGTAGATTTATCTCTCTTACATTTACAAGGTTACTGAACGTTCCATACGCAACGTTTCCGCCGAGTATAGTTATCTTTCTAAGACTGTTGGGAATATAATATGGTCTTTCATAACTACCATTTATACTTGTATTGATATAAGGATAACATACAGGATTCTCACCGCCATTATTATAGTTTTGATAGCATATACTTGCTCCAGAATATGAACTTGTACCAAAAATCCAACCAAACAAATTATATTCATCTGTACCAGATTGTGAAATATAATATCCTGCAAAAGGCAGAGTCATATTTACAAGACTTCCGCATTGATAGAATGCCATACTTTCAATATATTGTATAGGGCTTGCCGGTAATACTATGTCCGTAAGGCGTGTACAACCTTGGAACGTATTGGAACGAATCCATGTCGAACTCGTTGCAACTACGTTTATACTTTTAATATATTGGCAATTTCTGAATGCTTGGTAATGTAAATATCCACCACGTATCGTTATATCGGTAAGCGATATAGGAAGATACCAAGTTGAATGCTGACCTGCAGCATAGAAACCCGTACCGGGGTTGCTTGTGCCGAACCAGAAGCCAAAATCACCGTTATTATTATTAAATTCGTTATTTCTATCATAACCTACGTGACCCAAATCCATCGATTGAAGTGCCACGCAGCCGCGGAATACTTCTGCATTTATATAGCGGATATTGGTACTCGTTGTGACTTCTGTCAACAATCTACAGTTATAGAATGCCTGATTGTTGATTGTGGCATTAGCTGCGCAGATTACGTTTAAGGTTGTAAACTTGTTGTCATAGAATGCTGCCGTGCCTATCGAGGTTATTGTACCGGGTATTTCAAAGTCGCCGGTAAAGCCGCCATACCCGTAGAACGCATAGTTCTGTATAGCTGTATTTGCTGTTATTGCAGATAAATCTTCTACTGCTTCGTCATTGATATACAATATTGCCTTATTGTTATTCAAAGGGTTTGAAGGGCCGTCTGCAAAGCTTCTGCCTACCCAAGTCTGCAACGTTCCATCATAATACACCTTCTCTAACCCTGTCGTTCCATAGAACGCATTGCTTTGGAAGGTGGTTATTCCTGTGGGAAGCACAATTTCGGTTATGCCAGAGCAGCCGTATAATGCCTGAGTACCAATTAAGTTTACTCTGGGAAGAGTTATGCTTGTAAGGGAATTAGCGCCCTTAAAAGCGTAATTAGGGATATTGCCGCCCAAAACTATAACAGTCTTTAACGACAGGGGAAGCTGATATGAAGTGGATTGAGTTACGCCATAAGTGAGGCCGGAAACCGCGGTATTTCCGAAAATGTAGCCCAAAGTATTGCTGTCCGTCGGGGTGTTTCCGAGGAAAGCAAGGGTCAATTTTTCAAGCGCGGTACAGCCGCCGAATGAAGCTGAACCCATATTTGTTACCGTAGTGGGAATAGCAACTTCTGCAAGCGAGGTACAATTCATAAACGCGTTGGGGTTTATTGTTGTAAGCGCGGTGCCGAAGTCAATAGTTGAAAGTGTGCTTGCGCCCTGGAAAGCGCCCGTGCCGATACTTGTCACTGCGGCAAGGGTAATTGTTGAAAGTGAAGTGTTGTTTTGGAAAGCGTAGTTACCGATTGTGGTTACGCCGTTTTTAATTTCCAAAGTTGCAAGCGAAGTACAGCCAAAGAACGCATAGGTATCAATTACACCCGATGCCGAGCCGTTGACTGTAAGGAATTTAAGATTTGCACAATTTTGGAATGCACGAGTACCTATTTTGGTCATCGTGTTGGGAATTGTGAGGTTGACAAAATGGTTGTAACCGTAGAATGCGTAGGGCTGCACGGTCGAAAGCGAAGCTACGCCCTTTAAATCGGTTACTAAGCCGTTGTTAAGGTACAGACCTGCCACTCCGTTTGCAAGAGGGTTAGAAGTCTGTGTGTTGTTGAAATTGATATTGGAACACCAATGCAAAAGATTAGTTATATATACTTCTCTAACGTTTGCACAACCGGTAAAAGTGTTTGCACCTATACTGGTAAGCATTGAACCGAAGCTTAATTCAGTCAATGACGAACAGTTGGTAAATACATAAGTGGATATAGTAGATACCGTATTAGGCACATTGAACGCCTCGAGAGAGCTACAGTTATAGAACGCGTAATCATTGATTACGGTTACTCCGGTTGTAGGGAATGCTATTTTGGTAAGCATTGAGCAGCCGTAGAACGAACCGTACATTATAGCAGCTCTGTTGCCGGTTATAGTTACTTCTCTCAAAGTTGAAGGGATATAATACGTTGCGGTGTGGCTCGATGAAGAACTCCACTTCTGCGCTACTGCCGTTCCGCCCGTATAACTTATCGTGCCGAAAATGTAGCCGAAAAGCGAGTTTGCCGAAGCACCCACCGTTGCGTTTTGTCCTACAAACGGCAGAGACAACGATACAAGGTTTGTACAGCCGCCGAAAGCGCCTATTCCTATACTTGTAACCGCAGTGGGAACAACTGCGCTTGTTATTTCAAGCGTGTTAAATGCGTATTCAGCAATTACATAAGTCGTTGCGCCGCCCAAGTTTGCAGAAGCTTGAGAAGCTGTAGGAAGAACAAGATTCTTTTCATTTCCGATATATCCGAAGAGATACCATACATTACCTTCACGCGTGAACTGATAGCCGTTGAACGTTACCACGGTCGAGCCGGTGCCGCCATCTTCTGTAACATATACAAATCTTGCATATGCGGCAATGAAACCGTTTGTTTCGCTACCTCTAACTATATTAAGGCGCGTAGGCGTAGGCGTTGAACCTGACGCCGGACCCGAAAGGTCATAAACTGTAGTTACGTTCGTACAGTTTTTGAATGCGTTAGCTTCAATAGTTCTTACATTGTCATAGACATAAATGGTTCTAATAGAAGTACAACCATAGAATGAATAATTCTTGATTGTCGCTACCATGTCTATATACAGGGTTGACATAAGCTCGTCGTTGAGATAAAGCTTGCCTGCATACACCAACGGGTTGGAATACTCGTTACCAAACGTGGTATTGCCCATCCAGTTTTCAACCGAAGATATGCTTAACCCTTCGTTTATGTTATTACAGTTCAAAAATGCGTTTGCTGCAATATTGAGCCCGGCACCGTTATCAATTGTTACTTTTGACAATCTTTTATTGTTTTCGAATGCATTGCTCTGAATCGAAGTCAAGCTGCCGGGAAGCTCTATAGTTTCAAGAACAGTATTTCTAAACGCATATGAACCTATAGTTCTGAGCGCATTGCCGAAATAAACCGTTTTAAGCGAAGCACAATTGTCAAACGCATAAGTATTGATTGTTGTTATGTCATCTGCAAAATCTACGCTTGTAAGATGGTTATAATATGTGAAAGCATAGCTTGAAACCGTTGAAGTACCCGTTATATTGAGTTCGGTAGCAGGTGTGTCGCTATTTCCTATATATAAATAAGCCTCGTTACCGTTGAAGGGGCTTGCAGTTGCCGAACCGAATGAGATCGAGCTATAATTAGCCAAGCTGTTGATATGTATTTCTTTAAGTGCGGAACAGCCGCGGAAAACGTCTTGATTTATCGTTCTCAATGTATCGGGCAACGTAATTTTTTCAAGCATAGTGCAGTTGTAGAACGCACCGTAGCTCAATATAGTAGTTGTCGTTATAGTGAGAGTCTTAAGTCCAGAAGGAATATAGAACGTTCTTGAATTGGAGGAGCTGTTGGTCTGCTGCGTTATTGCCGTGCCGCCTTCATAAGAAGAAGTACCAAATATGAAACCAAATAAGCTGTTAACACTGGTATTTGATGATGTTAAACGCGAATTACCGATAATAGGCAATGTCATTTCGGTAATACCGCTACAATGCGAGAAGGCAGAATCACCAATACTCGAAGTTGTGCTTCCTATAATTACTTTTTCAATAGATGAACAGCCATAGAACGCATATGTACCTATTGAGGAAGCGTTCGGTACATTTATATCACCAAGATTGACACAATTATAGAACGCGTAATTACCTATAGACGATACGCTTGTAGGAATAGTTATATTTGTAATTTTGTCATAGCCATAAAAAGCATAATTACTTATTTTGGTTGCAGTTGTCAAAGTTACATTTGTTACAAGTGCGTCATTGAGGTACAAGTTGTGCGCAAATGTCAAGGGATTTGCATTTGCATCGGAGAATGTAATCTTTGCCCAAGCATTTATATCGCTTATATAAACACCGGTAAGAGCCGTACAACCAGTAAATACCGCACTACCAAAAGTTGTTACACCCTGAGGAAGAATTATTTTATTCAGGTTAGAACAATTTTGGAAAGCGCTTGTGTTAATAGACGTAAAATAAGCAGGTATCTCTACTTCTGTAATTCCCGTACATCCAAAAAATGCCTTATCGTATATAGTAGCATAATTATACGCTCTTTCAGGAAGCGTAATTTCTTCAATCATGCTGCAATTATAGAATGCTCCGTACAAAATGTTACCGCCGGTTACTGTTACAGTTGTAAGTCCAGTGGGAATATAGTAGTTTACAGAGTTATTTGAGGAGTTATAAATTTGATTTATCTGACGACCGCCCGTATAGCTACTAGCGCCGAATATATAACCGAACACCGTTGTCGTTGAAGGAGACGTCGCAGTTTTTACATAACCTACAAACGGAATTGTTAAATTGGTAATATTTGAACAGCCGCGTAATGTCGAATCGTAGATATAATTAACGCCGTCCTCAATTATTACTTCCGTGAGCATTGTCATATTTGATAATGCGCCGTAATTTAATCTTACGTTTGCCGCTGTGTTTCCCGTAATTGTAAGTTTTTTCAAAGTTGACGGGATATAATATTTCGCAGAAGCACTCGAACTATAATATTGACTGATTTCCGTTCCGTCAACATAGTAAGTAGATCCGAAAATCCAACCGAACAGCGTTGAAGCCGTATCAGAGTTTGAGGCAGAAGTTGCGCTTGCCGAGGAACCGACAAAAGGCAATGTCATCTCAGCAACGGAAGTACAGCCTGCAAAAGCGCCCTTACCTATTGTTGTTACTTCTTTACCGATATGTACGGAAGTTAACGAGTTACATTTATTAAATGCAGAGTCCTTAATCGTTTTGGTTTGATTTGCCGCAGTACTGTCGGGAACAGTTATAGCGGTAATGCTGGTACATTCTTCAAACGCATGTTCGTCAATTAAAGTGACCGAAGTAGGGATTGCCGGATTAGTAAGATTTGTACATCCGTTAAACGCAGAAAAACCGATAGTTTTTACAGTACCGGGAATTGTGATTTTTTGAAGTTTTGTATAATGATAGAAGGCAAAATTATTTATAACTGTAGCAGTTGTCAGCGTAGCGTTTACAACCTCGGTATTATTAAGACGAAGCGAATTTGCTACCGATAAAGGGTTAGCCGACGCATTTGCAAATTGAATAGCTACCCATGCATTTAAATCTGTAATCAATACAGCACTCAATGTTGTAACATTGTTAAACGCACCTTCGCCAATTTGCTTAACGCTTGAAGGTATGCTAATGCTTGTGATAGCCGTTCTTACAAACGCAGAAGCACCTATTGACGTTATACCGTTATCAATAGAAATATTTGTGAGTGCACTACAACCCTGGAAAGCTCTTTCTCCAATAGAAGTTACGTTAGCACCGACAAATACGCTTGTAATATATCTGCAACCATAAAAAGCACCGAAATGCACGGTACCGCCGGTAATTCTTACCGATGTCAATTTGTTGGGAATATAGTATCTTGCGGTGCTGCTTCCGTTATAATACTGCGTTATAGACGTAGCGCCGGTATAGCTTGTAGTACCGAATATGTAACCGAACAAAGTCGACGCCGAAGCCGAGGTCGCCGTAGCCGAACCGCCGACGAAGGGAAGCGCGATTGTAACCATTGTCGAACATCCCGAGAAAGCGCCGGCGTTAATCGACGTAACGGAATTGGGTATAGCGACAGCAAAGTCGACTTTAATTTCGCTGTTACTTGTAGGTGTTACGCCACCCGACGCAAGCTTTGCAAAACCCTGAGAGCTGATGCCCGACAATACGTTGCCGGAAATAACGAAGTCTCCTATTTGATTCAACTGAACGGGCGTAGCGCGCGACGAATCTGCCGCGAGCGAAAGCTCGTAGTCTACTCCGTTATTATTTTCATCCGAACGAGCTTCCGCCTGGGCGTAAGCCATACCGTTCGAATTCACAGAATTTCTGTTGAAGTAAACCGCTAACGCCGAAGTCAGCGTAGCAGCAAGCGTTACGAAAAGAATCGTAACCCACAAAAGATTTAATCTGTGTAATTTTCTAAAGTTTCTCATAAAAATGCCTCATAAAACTTAGATTTTTTTCAAATGTTAATTTTTACATGGAGAGCTTAACGTCATAGTACACAACTCTACCATATAATTATACATTATTTATTATAATACATTCCCTCAATTTGTCAAGACAATAAAGTCTATTATTTTAAAATTAATAATTTTTTCTGTGTAAAGTTTTTCCAAGCTGAAAAATATTTGGCAATTTGCACAAAAAATAAATTTGAACTGTTCGACATTTTCATTTATTTAACAACAAAAAACGCAGACGTTTTGTCCGCGTTTTTTTACCGTTTTTTGTGCTAACTTTTTTTGCTTATATAATAGAGTTTAGAACATCTCTATGCAGGCGTCGCGCTCGGCACCTACCGAGACGTATTTTATTTTACACTCGCAAAGCTTTTCCAAAAGCGCTATGTAGTCGAGAGCTTCCTTGGGCAAATCCTCTTTTTTTCTGCACTTGGAAATATCCCTGTTCCAGCCCTTGACTTTTTCGAAAACCGGCTTGCATTCATCGAGCACGTCGGTAAAGGGGAACTCGTCTATTCTCTCCCCGTTTAAAAGATAATGGGTACAAATTTCAATCTCCTTATATCCGTCCAAAACATCGAGTTTTGTAAGCGCGATTTCGTCCGCCCCCTGGCAACGTATGCCGTAGCGTGAAGCCACCACGTCAAAAGGTCCCACTCTTCTCGGTCTGCCCGTTGCCGCGCCGTACTCTCCGCCGAGTTCGCGAAGCTTTTCCGCCTTTTCCCCGAAGTACTCGCAAGTAAAAGGACCTGCGCCGACGCAACTTGAATATGCCTTCATTATGCCTATCGAATTGTCTAGTTTGAGATTGGGCACGCCTGCGCCGATGGGCGCGTACGCCGCTATTGTAGACGACGAAGAAGTATAGGGAACAATACCGAAGTCGATATCCCTTAGAGCGCCGAGCTGAGCTTCGAACATAATGTTTTTGCCCTGCTTGTTTGCGTTATTGAGATAAATTCCCGTATCGGTTACGTATTTTGCAAGCGGCTTTCCGTAAGTTTCAAAATACTCGATCATCGCATCGACCGTCACAGGCTGGAAGCCGTAAGCTTTGATTACCATATTCTTCCATTCCACAATGTCGGGCAAACGCTTATACAGCAACGCCGTATTCAAAAGTTCTCCCATTCTGAACGCCTTTTTCATATACTTGTCGGCATAGATAGGAGCAATACCGCGACGGGTAGAGCCGTAAGGCTTACCGGTGGCTTTTGTCAACCTGTCCTCCTCCATTTCGTCCTGCAAGACGTTGTACGGCATTGTGATTATAGCCTTATCGCTGATTTTGAGATTTTCGGGAGAGATTGTTATACCTCCCTCGCGAAGTCTTTCTATTTCACAGCAAAGGTGTTTGATATCTATTACCATACCGCAGCCGAGCACGTTTACCACGTTTTCCCTGAGTATGCCCGAGGGTAAAAGGTTTAAAATAAACCTGCCTCTCTCGTTGATGACGGTGTGACCGGCGTTGTTGCCGCCCTGATAACGGCAAACTATGTCGAATTTCTCGGATAATAAATCGACCATTCTGCCCTTGCCTTCGTCACCCCAGTTGATTCCGCAAATACTTGTAAGCATTTTGTTTTTATTTCCCACCGTTAAATTATTTTCGTCTATAGTATAATATTTTAAAGCCCGATAGTCAAGTTATTTTGTTTCGAAATTCTGTTCGCCGACTATCGACGCAAGATACTGCGAAATTTCCGCCTCGTCGTCAGTTTCGCAGACAAAGGTCAAAGTATCTCCGCTTTTAAGCACGGTTTCTCCGTCGGGAACGGACTGTTCCCCCTCGACGGACACTATCGATACGATAAGTCCGTTAGCAGGCCATGTAATTTCGCGCACGGGTTTTTCGGCGGCTTTACTGCCGGAAAGCACCTTCGCAGTCCAGGTAATCTTTGTAAAGTTTTTATAAATCTTTTCTTCGGCAATAAACCCTTCGAGACTCTTTTCGTAGATTGCGTCCGTTTTGAACAGCATACCGACAATAAGCCCTATGGCAATGCCGATGATTGCAGGTAAAAAATTTACAAACTGCCCCGTGAGTTCAAAGACCATTACAATGCCCGTAATGGGCGCTTTGACAACGCAGGTAAAGAAGGTTGCCATACAGATTATGACAAAGTAGTCGCTTACCGCGCCGCTCATGCCCAAGCCTTGAAACAGCACCGACATAAGCGCGCCGCAGCCTGCGCCTATTGACAGCATGGGTATAAACACGCCGCAGGGTATTCCGCAGCTCATTGACATTACCGAGAGAATAAACCTGCATATGAGCACAACTACGAGGCTGCCTACAAGCCCGATTTCAAACACCTGCTCAACGGTAATTTCCCCGGAACCGCCCGTAGCGATTGAATGAATGAAGGAATGCCCCCCTCCGATAGAGTACAAAGTTATCAGTCCGAACGCGCCGGCAAGCACGAACGGAATTATATATTTGCCCGTTTTATTGAGAAAAGTTATGCGCTTGAATACTTTTTTAAGCCCGAACACAGAGTGATAAAACCCGACGCCCAAAAGCGAAGTAATTATCGCGGCAATGACGAGATATAGATAAGCCATACCGTCGAAGTCGTGAAAAACAAAGCCCTCGAAGGCAAAGCCCACACCGAACTCGTATCCGCCGAGGCTGAGCGCAGGACGAATTGCATTTCGAGTGACAAGCGAAACTATTACACTGATTGTTGCGCATATGAACACTTGCGGAGAAAACGAACGAAAGGCTTCTTCCAGAGCAAACACGACGCCCGTAATGGGAGCGTTGAACGCAACGGCAAGACCCGAGCTTGCGCCCGAAGCTATCTGCAATCTTTTCGTCATATGATTGCGCTTTAACAGCGTGCCCGTAGCCGCACCGCAGCAGCCGCCTATTTCAAGCGAAGGTCCCTCGGCGCCTGCAGGATAGCCCATAAACACACAGGCAAGCGAAGCGGCAAACATAGAGCACATAGTTACATACCACTTGAACCTTATTACGCCGCGCGCCGCGCCCTCGATTTGCGGAATACCGCTGCCGCGTATCATAGGAACAAACCGCACTACCGTACCTATAACTATTGCGCCGGCGGCAAGCCCGACAAACAAAAGCGGAATAAACGCCGGATTTTGCAAGAGCAACGCGTAGTAGTTGGTTGCGGTTTTTTCTCCCAAAGACATACAAATGTTGTATAGCGTGACGACAACCCCGGCAAAAAGTCCCGTAATGACGCTCATACAAAACAGATTGAGCGCGTTATCCAAAAACAACTTCCAATTCTTTTTCATACGGTTTTAAATTATAGCACTTAAAATTTGTTTTGTAAACACAAAATTCCAACTAATCGGTTTTATGCGTTATAAAAATAATCCGCGCGGCTTTACTGCCGCGCGGTCGCTTTTTATTTTACTCCGTAAAGTATGTCGTAGTACGAGGGATAGGGCCAATAATCCGACGAAGTCAAAGTTTCCATTTCGTCGACGTACTTTCTTATCTCCTCCATATCGGGAATAACTATATGCGCCATAGCCTTTGACGCCTCTATTACCTTTTCCTGATCGATTTCCTTCAAATGCTTTTCAAGCCTCGAAATAGCCGCGCTCGTCTTGTCGTTTAATTCCGCGAGCTTCTTTACAAGCTTTTTCTCCGTTTCGCAGGGTATGCCCTCGAACGCCGCCTGTTTCGAAGCAACGTTCTGACACAGCTCCGCAATAAAGCAGGAAACCGCAGGTATGACGTCGCGCTTTGCCATTTCAACCATAGTCAAAGCCTCGATATTGATAATCTTTGTATAATTTTCAAGCCTTATGTTGGCGCGCGCCGCCGCCTCCTGACGGGTATATACGCCCTGCCTTACAAAGACTTCGATATTTTTGTCCTCGAAAAGAACGGGTACCGCGTCGGCGGTGTTTTTGTTGTTCAACAGTCCTCGCTTTTTAGCTTCGGGCTCCCACTCGGGACCGTAACCGTCGTGATTGAAAATAATTCTGTAATGCTTTTTAAGTTCGCGTGCGATAATTGCGTTTGCCGCGTTTTCGACGTCCTTTACGTTTTCAAGCTCGTCCGCAAAATCCGAAAGCGCGTCGGCAACAATGGCGTTGAGTCCGATATTTGCGTCGGCAACGTTTGCCTGCGAGCCGAGCATTCTGAACTCGAACTTATTGCCCGTAAACGCGAAAGGTGAAGTTCTGTTTCTGTCCGTGGCGTCCTTGGGGAAAATGGGTGACTCGGGAACGCCTATCGAACCCTTTGCCGTTTTGCTGGGGACGTAGTTTTCTCCCTTGACTATGCTGTCGACGAGCGCGCCGAGCTGATCGCCGAGATATACCGAAATAATTGCCGGAGGAGCTTCGTCCGCTCCCAATCTATGGTCGTTGCCTGCCGAAGCGACGAAAGCGCGCAGTATGCCCTGATAGTCGTCGACCGCCTTGATAACGGCAGTGAGGACAAGCATAAAAAGCGTGTTCGTTTCGGGAGTTTTTCCGGGCTTCAATAAATTTAAACCGCTGTCTGTAGAAATAGACCAGTTGTTGTGTTTGCCGCTTCCGTTTATTCCCTTGAACGGCTTTTCGTGCAACAGACATACAAGACCGTGACGACGGGCAACCTTCTTCATAAGCTCCATCGTGAGCATATTCATATCTACCGCGGTATTTGTGGAGGAATAAACGGGCGCCATTTCGTGCTGCGCCGGCGCAACTTCATTGTGCTTTGTCTTTGAAAGTATGCCGTAGCTCCAAAGCTCTTCGTCCAAGTCGCGCATATACTCCGCAATTTTAGGTTTCAACACTCCGAAGTAGTGGTCCTCGAGTTCCTGTCCTCGCGTGACGGGTGCGCCGAACAGCGTTCTGCCCGTAAGCACCAAATCCTTTCTACCGTAGTACTCGTCCTCGGGGATGAGAAAATATTCCTGCTCGGGCCCCGCTTCGCAAACGACCTTTTTGCAGTCGATGCCGAAACATTTTAAAACTCGCTTAGCCTGTTTGTCGAGCGCAGTCATAGAGCGCAGCAGCGGTGATTTCTTGTCGAGCGTTTCTCCCGTGTAAGAGACGAATACCGTGGGTATGTACAGCGTGCCTTCCTTTACGAACGCAGGAGAAGTCGGGTCCCAAGCGGTGTAGCCCCTTGCCATATGAGTTGCCCTCGAACCGCCGGAGGGGAAGCTGGACGCGTCGGGCTCTCCGACTATCAGGCTTTTGCCCGTGAGCCGCATTATAACCTTGTCGCCGTCGGGCTCGATAAAGCTGTCGTGCTTTTCCGCCGTCAATCCCGTCAGAGGCTGAAACCAATGGGTGTAATGGGTTGCGCCCTTTGACACCGCCCAGTCCTTCATTGCGGCGGCAACCGCGCCTGCTATCGACACGTCAAGCTGTTTGCCCGCCTCGATAGTTTCCCTCAGAGCCGAGTACACCTCTTTGGGCAGAGTTTCTTTCTGTACGGAATCGTTGAAAACATTTTCGCCGAACATTTCAGGAAGTTTCATCTCTCACCTCGAAAAATAATTAAAACGCAAACAATTGAAATTTTGCCTGCGCGTTTATTTGCGATTTTATTATAAATAAAAAACCGCACATTGTCAAACTAATGCGCGATTTTATTACATTAAGGTTTTTTATGTTGGTTACAAACACAACTTATATTATTTTCTGTCCTCTATTATTTTCTGTCATCGAAGTTACCGGGTTTTATGAGATGCGAGTTTTTAATGTCGTTGCGCATCTGCGTCGGCTCTTCCGCAATTATGCCGCGCTGCAACTTGTCGTAGCCGTGGCGCTTGCGTATTTCGTCAACGCATTTTTCGACGCGCGACATTTTTTCGTACTTGCCGTAAGTTTCGTCAAGAGTAATTTGCGACAAGCCGTTATCGAACCCCGAAACCGTCACGCCCATAGCCCGAACTTTGAACGGCTGCCGCACGTTCGACTTGAACAGTTCGAAGGCGTGATTAGCTATTTCGCTGCACAGCGCGGTGTGCCTTACTTTTTTCTGCACCGAAAAGTCGGTCAAATCGGAGTACCTTACCCAGAGATGCACGGTATCCGCAAGCCCCTGCTCGGTTTCCCTAAGTCTTGCGGCAACGCTTTCGGCAAGCACATACAGCAAACGCTCGACTCTTTCAAGACTTGTGACGTCGTCGGGATAAGTGCAGGAATTGCCTATCGACTTATACTCGCGCCGCTCGTCCATATGCTTGACTTCCTCGTCGTCCTCTCCGCGCGCAAACCTTGAAAGCGTTTCCCCTACCTTGCCGAACACCGAAACGAGATAGTCCCTGTCCGCCGCGGCAAGTTTGCCGATAGTTCCAAGCCGCATTGCACCGAGCTTACTTTTTGTGGACTTACCTACAAACAGCAAATCTTCGACGGGCAAGCCGTTTACGACCGATTTGAAGTTCAATTTCGATATTACGCTTGTGCCGTCAGGTTTTTTCAAATCCGAGCCGAGCTTTGCAAAAACTTTGTTGAATGAAACGCCGCAGGAAACGGTAAGTCCAAGCTCGCGCTTTACTGTTTCGCGTATGGTGTCACCGAGAAAAGTAAGGTATTCGTCGGTAAAATATTTTTCACCGCAGCACTCCGTCGTCTTGTTTTCAAAGGGAGGAAAAATGAGCGTTGAGTGCGTAATATCCAGCCAACACTCGTCAATGCCGTAGCTTTCGATGAGGTCGGTATAGCGCGCGTAAATTGCCTTAACCTTACGGGAATACTCCATATATTCTCCGAAATGCGGCGGAACGATAATTATTCCCGGGCACTTTTTTTCAGCCTGCCAAACGGTGTCACCCGTCTTTACGCCAAATCTCTTTGCCTCCTCGCTCTTTGCGAGAACTATGCCCTTGCGCTCTTGCTTGCTGCCGCACACGGCAATAGGTTTTCCGCCGAGCTCGGGATTTAAAATCCGCTCGACGGAAGCATAAAAATTATTCAAATCGGAATGTATTACAATCCTTTCCATACAATTTGCGACTAAGCCGCGCCGACAACGTTACCGTCCCTGTCGAGCACCGCGTCCGTGCACCTTATCAAAACGTTTTTAGTGCCTGCGCACCAATTTTCGGCTTTTTCTATTTTGAGCCATTCTTCAGCCGTACCGGCGTAACGTATAGCTTTGAGGTTGGGGCAGTTGACAAACGCGTTTATTCCGATAAGCTGCACGTTGGTGCCGAAAATTACCTCTTCGAGGCTGCTGAACATAAAGCCCATATACACACCATATTGCGCCGTCATACTGCTTATGCTTGTAATAGTTTCGGGAACGGTGAAGCTGCCCGTCTTAGCTTTGGGGACGAATATAATTTCCGTAAGCGTGCTGTTAAACAGAACTCCGTCAACCGCTTTGAAATGCTCGTTGCCCTCTTCGACAATTACACTTTCAAGACTCGTAAATCCTTCGAAAACATACCACACTATTTCCACAACGTCTGCCTTGATTTCAAACTCGGCAACGTCCTTATCGAACCAATACAGCAGCCTGTCCCCGTTGCCCGTTATGCCGTAAAGTGCGTCATCGGTCTTTTTGAAGTTGGGGTTGTCGGTATGTATTTCTATCTCTCCGCTATCCCCCATATCGTTGTAAAGCCTATATAAATCACCCTCGACAAAATTAATCGAGTTATCGTAGAAAGAGCCGAAGCAAGCCAGACCAAATTCCCTGAAAGCTCTGCCAAGCGTCACTTTTTTGAGATTTGAAACATTTGAGAAAGCGCCGTAAGCAACGTACTCGCACGAGTCGGGAACGACGTATTCAAGTGTTGCGCTCGCGGACGGATAGCTTACAAGCACGCGCATGGATTTCGTAAACAGCACTCCGTCAACCGCAGTAAACAATGCGTTGTCGGGGTCGACAGTAATGCCCGTCACATTTCCGCTTAACGCAAAGTCCCAAATAAAGTGCACGGTTTCAGGTATATAAACAGCCTTGTTTTCCGCGCTTTCAAACACGCTTTCAGACGTTTCCTCGCCCTCGGCGTTTCTTGCGCCTATGGCAATTATTTTATAGTTTACCCCGTCATATGCCACGGTTTCAGGTATATTTACATTGCCCGAGCGCGTAGTTGATATCAACTGAACTGCATTGTAGCCGACTACGGCAAAGGTCATATTATCGACTTCGAACGTCTTATTTATGCCCAAACCAGACTCGATATATACGCTGTCCGAACGCTCGGGAAGGGAATACAAAAAGTGAACGCCCTTATCGTCAACCGTGCCGTCGGGGGTGTCGGGCTTGTGCCTGTCCAAGAAGTTGAACTCGGAAACCGTCTTTTGTCGGTCGTTTACAAGGAAATAATTATAGGAAATTCCCCACTTGGAAACGGGGGTGTCGTCCCAGGTCAAATCGCACCAATACCAATTGCCGTCGTCAAGCCTTACAAGGTTCCAGCTATGTCCGACGCTATCCGCAATACCCGTTACGCATATGTTTTCAACGCCCGAAACGTTTAAAAGTAGCTGATATGCACGGGTGTACGCCTCGCATACGCCTCCCGTTTCCTCGAACACGCCGAGGATATTGTGCGCCCAGGCGGCGCTTTCGGGCTTGCCGCTCGAGTCACGGGCATAGTCGATTTTTTCTATAATTGCATCGTGGAAGGCAAGCGCTTTGAAATATGCGTTGGCGCCCGTACCGAGCATTGCCGTATATTCTTCGACTTTTGAATAGATAAGTTGATTTTTTTGGCTTCTGTCCGAGCCGTAAGCGTACTCGGTATAGCAGGTCAAAATAATGCGAGAGCTCTTGCCCGTTGCGCTGTCCTTTTCGACCGTTACGCTGTTAGACAGCCAATAGTACAGGGGGTTGTCGTCCTTGAACGTCTTCCACACGCTTACCGCACGCTCGGCTGTAAGTCCCAAATCGGAAAAATCAATTCTCGAAACAATGGTGGGCGCGCCGCCCTCGGTAGCCGCGTCTACGTTGCTGACGTGGAATATACGCGCCTGCTCGTCTATTCTGTTATAGAAAGCCTGTTCGGCATAATACTTGTTTTGTCTGAAATATTCATAGCCGTATTTCGAGTTGTATTTATCGAGCCATTCGAGCGACTGTCCGTTATAGCCGAGCGTTCCGCAATCGACGCATCTGCCGGCTATAATATTGTGACCGTTAGGAGTTTGGTTTCGCGTTTGTTCGGCTCCGCAGGGCACCCACTTGTCACCGCGCAACACATTGTTTTGACAGATACGAACTTCTGTGTGCTTTGTGCAACTGTCGACAACCGTCTCCCATTCTCCGTAATTATGTCCGTCAAGAACATGCTCTTCATATTCCCGACGGATACAGTCCTGACAGACACGCACTTTTATGTACCTGTCGCAGTTTGCGACAAAATCGCTCCACTCCCCGAAGTTATGACCCTTGGCCAACACATCCCTGAAATCCACTTCACCGCAAACCTCGCAGACGCGCATTAAAGTGCGCTCGGTACAAGTATCTAAAAAAACCTCCCACTCGCCGAAGCTGTGCCCGTCACTTTTTTTGGAGCCGACTTCGACAAAATCGCACTTGGTGCAACCGCGCTGCAACACCACTTCGTCGCAGTCGTCAAACAACTCTTCCCACTCTCCGAAAACGTGACCCGTAGGCTGCGAACGCTGAGTCTGTTCGTTACCGCAGTCGGCGCAGACGCGCATTTGAATATGTTCGGTACAGGTGTTTACCAAGTCGGTCCATTCACCGTAGTTGTGTTCGTGCGCGCAAGCCGTGATACCCAGCCCTACGCCTGCCGCACATACCGTTGCCAATGCAGCTATAATTATCTTTCGCAAAATATTCATTTTTTAATTCCTTAACCGTACTTTTTCAAGTTTATTATATCACTGTATTTTAAAAAATGCAAAATAAAGAACTATATATTTTATATGGTAAGTTTTTCTACCGTCTTGTCCAATACTTCAAAATAATTTTTAAAGGTTTTCGAGCAGACCTCGGCGTTTTCTATTACCAACCCGTCGCAGCGCAGACCCGTTATCGCAAAACTCATTGCAACCCTGTGGTCCCCGAAAGTGTTTATCGTTGCCGCACTCGGCTGCGAGGGATAAATTTTAATTGCGTCGGCGCGTTCCTCGCACCTTACCCCCATTGCCGTAAGATTTTTGTTTATTGCCGCTATTCTGTCGCACTCCTGTCCGCGGATATGCGACACATTACAAATTTCGGTTGGCTTGTCCAGATAGGGCGCTATTGCCGCAAGAGTCAAAGCCTGGTCGGAAAATCCGCCCATATCCACCCTGCCGCCGTTGAAGGTTTTTAAAAGCTCGATAAACTTTATATCCCCCTGCATACTGTCAAAAGATATGCCCTTTACGCTTATATCCGTGCCGAGAATTTTATTTATTGCGTAAAAATACGCGGCGGCGGAAACGTCGGGCTCGACGGCGTAAGCTCTGCCAAAGTAGCCGCCTCCGATAGTATAAACGCCGTCCGTATCACAAACTTCCGCGCCGAACTCTTTCATCATTTTAACGGTCATATCGACGTAATTTAAACTGTGATTTCCGCATACTTCGACGGTAACTGGACTGTTTGCACACACCGAAGAAATTAGCAGCGCCGACAAAAACTGACTGCTGCCCGTAATGTCGACGTCTATCTTGCAGACGGGGTTTCGAGTACCTTCGATAATAAACGGATAACAGTTTTCCTGTCCGAGAAAAGTAAACTTTGCGCCCAACTTTATAAGCGCGGCAATCAGCGGCGCAACGGGGCGTTTTAGCATTTGTTTCGAGCAATCGATCAAAAACTCACCCTGTTGAAACGCCAAAAACGCAGGCAAAAACCTTGCCGCCGTGCCGGCGCTGCCGACGTTTATTTGGGCAGAGCTTTGCTTTAATTTACCGCCGCAACCGTGTATCTTTAAATTATCACCCTCACGGGTAACGCCTATGCCGAGCTTTATAATGCAGTCCAAAAAAGTTTGACAGTCGTCGGAATACTGCACGCCCGTAAGCGTGCTTTCACCGTTTGCGATTGCCGAAATTAAAAGAGCGCGCGCGGTTATGCTTTTAGAGCCGGGAACGCAGACTTCTATTTTATTATTGTTCGTCTTTTTGTAGATATTTTCAGGCAGGTAGTTCACAGCGCTTTTCTCCGCCTTATTATGTCACCCGCGCCGAGAGCGTAGGGGCATTTTATTTTATAGTGTTCCTGAACTAATTTGCAGTCGTCCACGCGCTCCCCCGTGGATAAATACGCCTCTTCAAGCGTAAAACTCTTTAAAAAATTATCGGTGGGAGAAAGCACTTCCAACACGTCACCGCACTTGAAACGGGTGCGCATTTCCAAGGTTACAAGCCCCCCGTCACAGCCCAATACGTTGCCTATATAGTCGCAGTCACCCTTGGTTTGGCTGTCGTCGTAATTTACAGTTTTATCGTTGTTGCCGAACGCATAAGCCGTGGTATAGTCGCGGTGCGCCGCCGTCAAAAGCTCGCGCTCGACAACTTGACTGTATCCGCCGTCAATACACCGTCTGTACGCGTTTATCACCGTTGCAAGGTAATACTCCGACTTCATTCTGCCCTCGATTTTAAAGGAACAAACGCCTGCGTTCGCAAGCTTTTCGAGGTGCGCGCTCATATTCAAGTCCTTTGAATTGAGAATATATGTGCCCCTTTCGTCCTGCTGTATTTGCATAGCTCCGCCGCTTGAATCGTCAAATTTGCTTATAGCGTACTTCCACCTGCAAGCCTGAACGCACTCTCCGCGGTTACTTTCCCTGCCCGTAAGATAATTTGAAAGCAGGCATCTGCCCGAGTAGGATATGCACATTGCGCCGTGTACGAAAGCTTCAAGCTCGATTTCGGGAACAAAGCTATGAATTTCCTCTATCTCAGAAAGCGACAGCTCACGGGCAAGAACTACGCGCGTTGCACCCTGCTCTTTCCAGAATCTGACCGCATATTTGTTGGTCAGGTTGGCTTGCGTGGATATATGAATATCCAACTTGGGCGCGCTTTTTTTGGCGGCGGCAAATACTCCGCTGTCGGAAATAATAGCCGCGTCCGCACCCGAGTTTTGAAGAAATTCGAAGTAGTCCTCCAAAAGCGGCATATCGGCGTTGCGCGCAAATACGTTGGCTGTAACGTATAGTTTTTTACCCGATGAATGGGCAAGCTTTACTGCCTCCGCTATCTCTTCGCGCGTAAAATTGTCGGCAAAAGAGCGCAAAGAAAAATCTTTGCCCCCGATATATGCCGCGTCCGCACCGAAATAAAGTGCGCATTTAAGTTTTGAAAAGTTGCCGCAAGGCGCCAATAATTCAACGTTTTTCATTGGTTTTTACACTCATAGCAATGCCGTTGCCGACGTCGAGAATTGTAGTTGTCAGCTCGCAATCGTGCGTTACGGCGTCTATATATTCGCGTATATGCTCTACAAGCATTTTGCGTTTTTTTGGAACTTCCGCCTCACCCGTGACGTAGCCGAAAAGCAACACATCGTCGGCAAGCAAAGTGCCGCCGGGCTTTAAAAGCTGTTTGAGCCGAGGCAGATATTTTATATACTGGACCTTTGCGCAGTCCATAAAAATAAGGTCGAAGCAGCCGTCGAGTTTTTGTATCTCCTGCCCGACATCACCGAGTATTAAATTTACCCTGCCGTCAACGCCCAGATCTTTGAAATTTTCAGCGGCGGAATTATAAAAATCCTGCTCGCGTTCTATTGTGGTAAGATGAGCATTCGGGCATATTTCAAGCATAGTTGCGCCCGAAACGCCGACCGCAGTGCCGAGTTCGAGTATTTTTTTGGGTTGCAGCGCCGCAACCAAGGTGCTTAAAAAACACAGGGTTTCGTCGTCGGCAACGGGTATTTCAAGCTTAAAAGCCGCCGCGCGTATCGCCTGAATTTTGCCGCTTACGCGAGGGGTATTGAACTGCGCCGTGGGAGTCACTCTTTCGGCTTCACCCGTATTTTTATGTGCATATGAAAAAGTTTGCATAGCTTTATAACGCTTTGTCTTTTATATTTCCACGACTACGGGCACTACCATAGGGGACTGCTTTGTCTTTTTCAAAAGATAATTGCGAAGCGCGCGCTTTATAACGCGCTTCAACTCGTCGCAGGTGCCGCGCGACAAATCGTAGCCTTCGATTGCGCGGTAGATGACCTCGCGCATTTCCCTGTTATAGTCGCGGTGGAAGTCGAACACAAAGCCGCGTGAATTTATGGTGGGTTCTCCGATAACTTCTCCGTTTGAAACCGCGATAGATACGATGAAAAGTCCCTCTTCGGAGAGCTGACGCCTGTCCTCGATAACAGTGCTCGCTTTTTCGCTTTCTATACCCTCACCGTCGATAAGGCGCGAGCCCGAAACTACGCTTGCAGCTTTCCTCATACCTTTTGAGGTAACTTCGATGCAGTCACCTATGTCTGGAACGAGAATGCGCTGTTCGGGCATACCCAGCTCCTCCGCAAGCTGACCGTGTTTTTTGAGGTGGCGGTACTCTCCGTGGACGGGAATAAAGTATTTGGGTTTTAAAAGGCTGTGCATAATTTTATGCTCTTCACGGCAGGCGTGACCCGAAACGTGAATGTTTTGCAGGCTTTCATAAACTACGTCGGCACCCTTTCTGTACAGGTTGTTTATTACTCTGTAAACAAGCTTTTCGTTGCCTGGAATGGGTGAAGCCGATATGATTACCGTGTCGTTCGCGCCGACTGTAACCGACGGATTATCCCCGTTAGCCATGCGCGTCAAAGCGCTCATAGGTTCTCCCTGACTGCCCGTCGAAACGACGACGATTTCGCTGTCGCGCATATTTTTTATCTTTGAAACATCTACCAAGACGTTGTCGGGGATTTTAATTTCCCCTATTTTTTCCGCCGCTTCGACTACGTTCAGCATACTTCTGCCCGACAGCGCGACTTTACGCCTGTATTTTACCGCAAGGTCGATTATCTGTTGAAGTCTGTGAACGTTGGAAGCAAACGTTGCGATTATTATGCGACGCCTGATATTTTCGTCAAAAAGTCTGTCGAGGGTGGTGCCGACCGTCGTTTCGCTCATCGTATAGCCAGGGCGCTCGATATTGGTGCTTTCACCCATATACAGCAGCACGCCGTTTGCGCCGAGTTCGCTTATCGTTTTCAAGTCGATTGGCTCTCCTGCAACGGGCGTTAAATCTATTTTATAGTCTCCGCTGTGGAATATTACGCCCTGCGGCGTGGATATTGCGTATGCCAGCGAACCGGCTATGGAGTGGTTTACGTTTATTGCGCGGACTTTGAAACAACCGAGGCTTAAAACCTGACCGGGTGTTACGGTCACTTCTTTTACGTCGTTCAAACGGTGTTCGCGCAGTTTGTTGTCGACAAGCGCAAGCGTAAGTTTTGTGCCTATGACGGGCACTTTCAATTCCTTTAATAAATAGGGTACGCCGCCGATATGGTCCTCGTGCCCGTGAGTCAGAATTAACGCGCGTATCTTTTTGGCGTTTTCCAAAAGATAGGTTATGTCGGGAACAATGAGGTCGAAGCCCGGCGTTTCTTCGGTAGGGAATATCGCGCCTGCGTCTATAATTATTATATCATCGCCGCACTCGATTGCCGTCATATTTTTGCCTATCTCTCCGACGCCGCCCAAGAACACTATTTTTACTGGCTTTCCGCCTTTTTGCCGCCTTTCCTTTTGCGGCTTTACGGCTGCTTCCGACACCCTGTTTTCTTTTTCGGGCTTCTGCCTTTTTGCCTTTACGGGCTTTTGAGGTTTTTCTCCCCTTTTCTTTGGCAAAGCTTCCGCGGGCGCCGCGCCCGTATTGTTGTTTGCGCCGTTAAACCTGCGTTTAGGCAATTTTTTCGGCTTTTTTATTTGTTCGTTATCCAAAATATTCTCCATTTATAGCTGAAATTATGAATGGGGGTTGAAAACCGTCAACCCCCATATTCATTAATTATCTTTATTTTTCTTTACGTCCTTTACTAATCCGTCCTCAATAAGTTCGGTTATCGTTTCGTAAGGATACATTGCCGCGTAGTCACGTTCGGGTACTTTGAACTTGACGCCGTCGCGCGCTTCCAGCATTTCGTCGATAAGCCTTATGGCTTTTTTAACTCCGCGAGGGCTCATAATCTTTATCATCATAGGTGTACCGCTGAGCGACTTATTGTCCGACACGTCTTTGTGATGGTAAACAGAATACTCGTGGGTTGCGGGGTCGAGCGCAAGATACAAGACGAGTGTCTTTCCGCGGATTTTAAACCGTGCTATCGTTTCCCTGCCCTTGTGGAAACGCTCTGCGCCCCAGGCAATGTTGGAATTGACTCTTCTGTAACTCAACAGCGCACTTCTTACCGCACCGTAAAATGCCTTTTGTTCGTCCGTGCTCTGGATTATCCTTGCGATAAAGCTGCGGTCATACCTCATCATATTGATAAAGTCAACGCCGCCGGCAAGGTCCTCACCGTCATATTCTTCTCCGTCCTCGTCAACCGTTTTTACAATGGGTACAACTACGGGCGTTATTTTCTTCTCGCTTTTATTTTCAACCGGCGCAACTTCTTCGCGCTTGGGTTCGACAGGAATTTCAACAATCTTGCTTACTTGTTCTTCCTGCTGAGGTTCTTCGACTTCTTCGTAAACTACGTCGCTGACTCTTACAAGCGGCTCTTCCCTTTCTTCGGGCTGAACGGTACGCGTATATGCAACGTTGGTAATTGCAATCTCGTCGTTGAGTTTTACGCCGCTTTCCAAAAGTGCTTTTATTTCCGCAATTTCGCGGTCGATGTTATTGAAACGTTCTTCGGTATTTGTATGAATCTTTTCAGAAACGCTGTCGGACATTCTGACGATTCCGTCGTCGTCAAGAACTATCTCGTAATCGTTGTCCTGCTGCGACTCGATAAGCTTTTGCGAAATACTGTCGGACATTGCGTCCTGATTTATTACCGACGGCATAGCGCTTATCACCTGTTCGGCAACCTTGTCTGCTATATCGTCTCCGTCAAATTCGGGCAGGTAGTTTGAAAGCACCGCAGCCGCCTTGTCGGCAATTGCGTCCTCGTTGACGCCGGCAACGGTAATTTTTTCGCTTATGCGCGCAGCCATTTCCTCATAGTCGGGCTGGTTTTCCGCCGCAATATCGAGCGCCGAACGCAGCTTTTCGGCAACAGCCGCCGAAATTGCTTCGTAGTCGAGTTTTTCGGTAATTTCTTTGGATATAGACCTGCACCCCTCGTCGTCGACAAGAATTTCAAAGTCCTCGGGTTTGAGCGAACCGACCTTCAATGCTATTGCGTCGGCAAGCTCCTCTTCGTTTACGTCGTAGCCGTTAGCCATAACGGGCGCTGCGACAAACTGAGAACGCGACTCGGGAATAACGACCTTTTCGGAAAGCTTTTGAGCGAGATAATCGTAATCGAGGTCGTGCACCTCGGGTATAACGACTTTTTCTGCAACCTTTTGCGCAATATAGTCGCAATCGGAGTCGGCAACGTTAGAATCGACTTTGATTTTCTGAGCAAGCTTTTCCGCAAGATAGTCATAGTCGACAGTGCCGTCAAGGCTCTGCACAGCCTGAGGAGCCGTACCGAGTTTTTCGGCAACCTTTTGAGAAAGAAGCTCGTAGTCGACCTCTCCAGATTGCTTGGGAGACATAAGCTGTTCGGCAATCTTTGAAGCGATATAGTCGGGAGATACGCTCTCCTGCAAGGGTATTCTCGAAACAACTTTGTCCGCAAGATAGTCCGCGTCTGAATTTCTGCCGTCGGGGAGATAGGAAGAAATTTTATATGCAAGCCTGTCGTAGTCGATATCTGTACGAACGGGAGCGACATAAGTTTCGCTTCCGCCCTCGACAACCTGAGGCACGGGCATACGGGCAGCCACTTTGTCCGCAAGCAAGTCGTAGTCGAGTTGCACCTCGCGAGCGGGCGCGGCATAAGCCGTTTCCCCCTCTACGGTCTGAGGCGCAGGCATACGGGCAGCTACTTTGTCCGCAAGCAAATCATAATCTATTTCCAACGGGCGCACATCGGACGGCTGTGCGTCGGGATTGGGCGCAAGCTTTTCGACGCGCTCGGCAATCGAAGAGTAAATACTCTCGTTCTGCATTGCGAGGTATTTGAGTTCGCTCTTTAAAGCCTTTATCTCGTCTGCGAGGGATTTTTGTATCACCTCGTTTTGTATGGCTATACGGGGAATGTCCTGTTCTATAGAATCAAGCTTTTCCTGCTGTGCCAAAAGCGTATTCAGTTTTCTAAAATTACTACGGCCGTATTTTAAGATTATGTCCGCCTTCTTAATCGGACGTCCTTTATCTGCCATTGTGCCACCTCATCAGAGTTTTTTCCTGAAAAACCACTTAAATTAATAACCAAAATACATCGTTATATAAAACGACTTATTAACAGTTTACACCATTTTTTTAAAAAAGTAAATATAAATAGCAAAAAATTTTGAATATTTTAAAAAATTTTTTAGTAAAAACGGCACATATATGCGCCTCAACTTAAAAAACGGGCTTTAAAATGACCGGTATAAAACTAAAGAGCTAAGTACATAATATTAAAAAATAATGCGGAGAGTATTATGGGCAAAAAGAAAAATAAAATTGTCAAAATTACCGAAGAAGAATATTTTGCATACATTAACGGGCTTAAAAACGACGGCGGTTGCTGCGTCAACGGCAAAAGTAATTGCGTCGGGCACGAAAAAAGAGAAAGCGACAGCGACAAAAATAAAGACAATTAAATTGTTAAAAGCGAGAGCAAAACTCTCGCTTTTATGTTACAACCCCGACACACGGGTCTTAAATTTAAAAAAACCGCATACCGCCCGTTGCATATTATTGTATGCAACGGGCGGTAATTTTTGACAAAGCGTTTTAAAGAATTATACAGATAACTCCGCCCTTGCCCTCGTTTACTATTCTTGTAATGGCGCGGCGCATTTTGGTTTTGGTGTCGTCGCGCATTCCGCCAACCTTGCCTGCAAGCCCTTCCTTTACCATACCGCGAAGGGATTTTCCGAACACGTTGGTGTCCCACATGTCGTCGGGATTTTTTTCAAAGCCGGACATCATTCCCTGAACTATGCTTTCGCTTTGAGCGGCGTTGCCCATAATGGGGCTTACCTCTCCAGTTACGTCTATTTTAACAATGTGATAGCTGGGTGCGGTTGCGCGCAGTTTTATGCCGACGCTTCCGCCCTGCCGCACGAGTTTGGGCGCTTCAAGGCTCATATCGTCGTCATCGGGTTTGACGATGCCGTAGCCGTTTACCCGAGCGCATTCCAAAGCGTCCTTCACTTTATCAAAGCCTCGCTTTGCCTCCGACGTCAAAGACACATAGCGCATAAGCGTAAACTCGTCCTTGATTTCGTCGCCGGCAATTTCGGAGAGCATATCGAAAAATACCCCGTCGTTTACGTTGACGCAAAGTTTTGCTCTGCCGTCGGAAAGGCTCAAAGAAGTGGCTATTTCTCCCTTCCAGAACTTGCAGTCCTGCATCATTGTATCAAACCGCGAACAGTCTTTCATACGGCATATATCGGGGGCAATTGCCTTAACTTTGTCGAAAAGTTCCAAAAGTGCCGAGCTTTCGCGCGGCAAAAACCGCATCCAGTCGGGTATATCGATATCGAAGCAAGTGACGGGGAACTCGAACAATACCGCCTTTAAAATGTTCATAAGCGCGGCTGCGTCAAGCTTTTCGCAATTTGCCGCAATTACGGTAACTCCGTATTTTTTTTCAAGTTCGTCTTTTAATTTTTTAGCCGCGCTCTTTTCGGGGTCAACGCAGTTTAAAACAATTACAAATGGCTTACCCGAGCTTTTAAGCCTTTCGACCGTGCGCTCTTCGGCGTTGATATACCCCTCGCGCTTAATGTCCGAAATACTACCGTCGGTCGTCACAAGAATGCCTATGGTGGAATGTTCGGAAATTACCTTGTCTGTTCCCAGCTCGGCAGCCTCGGAAAAAGGCAGGGGATTTGCGCTCCACGGCGTGTTGACAAGACGGGGCTTGCCGTCCTCTTCAAAGCCGTTGGCACCCTCGGTTATAAAGCCCACGCAGTCGGCAAACCTGACGTTTGCCGTTGCGTTTTCTATCTTTACCGACGCAGCCTTTGCAGGCACGAACTTGGGTTCGGTAGTCATAATACTCTTGCCCGACGCCGACTGCGGCAATTCGTCAACCATAACGCTTTTGAGGTTTCCGTCCTCCACGTTGGGTATGACGAGTTCGGTCATAAACTTCTTGATAAGAGTTGATTTGCCCGTTCTGACAGGTCCGACCACTCCTATATAAATATCTCCGCCGCTCCTTTCGGCTATGTCCTCGTAAACGTTGTAATCAACCATAATCGCCTCCGCAAAATCTATGTGTATAATAACATATTAAGATATTTTGCGGTTTAGAACAGGAAATATAAAAACCCTTGCGGCTTTAACTGTCGCAAGGGTTTAAAATTATTCTACAACGTCCTTAAAAAACTCGAACATTTCCTCTCTGTTATCGAAGTCGGCTATGTATGCGATATTGCCCATTGTTCCCACAAGAACTTCGGGAACGTGCTCAACCGCCATTAGCTTGTCGGCATATTTTTGCAAAATATACTGCTCGTCGTGAGTGAAGGTCTTACCGTAGCGCCTGCCGGCGTATCCGCACAGTTTGTTCGTCTTTGCCGAAAGCTGAGTTTTGCCGAACGCGAGCACGTCCGCCCATATCTTATATACGTCGGTCGAGTTGGCGTAATTTATCATATCGGGAGAACAGCCGCCAGCCGGACGCATATTTACTTCAAGCGCGCAAATTTCCCCCTTTTTGCCTATGCTTTGGTCGCTCAGCAGTCTGAAAAATTCGAAATGCACAAACCTGTTTTTCACCTTGAACGCCTTTAAAACCTTTCTTCCGGCTTCGCGGATATCGTCATACGGCTGTCCGAGATAGTAATAGCAACTGTTGAGTCCGTCGTTTACGGTGTCCATAAGCGAAGCCGTTTCAACCAAACCCGACTCAAAAACGGGGTTTCCCTCTCCGTCGACTATTGCGTCATAGGAATTGACTGCGCCGTCTATGTACTCCTCCATAATATATCCGCTCGGTTTGCCTGCCATAAACGCCTTTAACTCGTCCTCGTTCTTTATACGGAAAGTCGAGTTTGCGCCCACGCCGTTGTTCGGCTTGACAATGACGGGATACCCAACCTGCGCGATAAATTTTTTGCAGCCCGACAGCGTTTTTACAAGGTAGTGCCGCGCGACTTTAAGTCCGATTTTTTTATAATACTTTTTCATTTCGGACTTGAACTTGACTTTTTTCATATCTCTGGCGTGGAAACCCGTAGAAATATTGAACTCCGTTCTTAAAAGTGCGTCGCGCTCCAACCAATATTCGTTGTTGCTTTCGATATACTCTATTTTGCCGTATTTAAAGATGAAGAACGCTACGGCGCGATATACCTCGTCATAGTTTTCAAGGCTGTTTACCCTGTAATACTCGGTAAGGCTGCTGCGCAGTTCGTCGGTCAGAAGGTCGTATGCGCAATCACCTATGCCCAGCACGTTGAAGCCGTTGTTTTTGAGCTCGCGGCAAAAGTTTTGATAATTTGACGGAAAATTGGGTGAAATAAATATAAAGTTTCTCATTTTAAACAATCCTCTATAAAAGCGAGCAAGTCCTCGCAAACCTGCTCTTTGCAGTCATCGTTGAGTATTTCGTGGCGGCAGTCATCGTAGAGCGTGACCTCGACGTGCTGCACTCCTGCCCTATGAAATTTATTTGCGGCTTTTACCACGCCCTTGCCGTAATCCCCGACGGGGTCCTTTTCCCCTGCGACGAAATAGACGGGCAACTGCTTGGGCACCGACTTTATTACTTTTTTCGAACAAGCCTGTTTTATTATCGAAAACAGAATGTAATATCCGTTGTTTGTAAAATCAAAGCCGCATAGCTCGTCCGCGCCGTATGCGTCGACGTTTTCGGGATTTTTAGACAGCCAATCGTTTGCAGTGCGCGAGGGTTTGAATTTTTTGTTGTACGAACCGAACGCGAGATTTTTAATAAATTTGCTTCTGTTGCGCCAGCCGCAGAAAAGCGCGTTCAGCCGCACTAAAAACAGCGCGGAATTTAACGTAATTTTGCTTTTAAAGCCCGAACCCATAATTATTGCGCCGCGGAACTCGTTGCCGTAGACGGAAATATACTTGCGGCAGAAAAACGAGCCCATACTGTGCCCCATTACAACCCAAGGTAATTCCCCCGTCTGCGCCTGAACAAGCTTTTTCAGCTCGTGAATGTCCTCGACAGTAACAGAATAGTCGCGTCTGTCGTTGAAGTAGCCGAGGTCGGATTTGTCCTTTACCGACTTGCCGTGACCCAAATGGTCGTCGGCGCAGACTATAAAGCCGTTGTCGGTAAGAAACCGAGCAAAAGGCGCGTATCTTTCGGCGTACTCGCTCATACCGTGAATTAACTGCACCACGCCGCGTGCCGCGCCTTCTGGGCGCCATATTACCGCGTGAATTGTGTTTTTACCGTCCCTGGATTGATAAAAAATATGTTCCATACTTTTAAATTACCTTAAATTATTTTACTGAAAGCGAGGCTTGCCATAGCTTCGTATGCTTTTTCGCTTGGATGAAGATGGTCGCCGCTGTCAAAGCCGTCCGCAAAGCTACATAAATTGCGCTTGCCCCTTAAAGCCGCGTCAAAGTCGATACAGTTTTTATGAGCGCGCAGCCAATCGTTGAATTCGCAGCGCATATCCTCCCTGAACTGCGCGTAGGTACGCCAACCGTATATGGGCAACAGCGTGCCGAGATACGCTTTCAAGCCGTATTTTTCTGCAACGTCCAAATAATATTGTATCCCGTTTTCAAGCTCTTTAACCGTGGGCAAATCGGACATAGGTCTGAAAGGGTTTATATCCGTGCCGACAGGGTGGATTATATCGTTTATGCCCTGCTGTATTATTACCGCTTCCGCGCCGCTTACCGTGGATATCTCCCTTTCGAACCTGTTTTTTCCGCAAAGTCCGTAGCTTTGATATTTAAGGCAGTCGTACTCGCGCAAAATGCGCGTACCGCTTGCCGCGCGCCTGACTATTGCCGTTGTGTTGTACGGGTCGTTCATACATTGCATCGCAAGATAGTCGGGCCAGCTTTGCGAAGTTATCGAGTCACCGTAGCATATTACGGCGCGTTTGTCGTCGTCGGTAAGTAAATCAAGCCCCGTAAGGAAATAGTAAGTATCGACGGAGCGCGTGCGTTCGAGGGGCAAAACCGAGCAAAGCGAACAGTTGCCGACCGAATAAAAACCTTTGGACAGCGGTCCCTTTATTACTACCGCCGAACGCATAAGCGTAAATTCCTTTAAATAGATACTGACGGAAACGCTGCCTATGGGCTTTACACGGAAGTTGATTTCATCGGAAAAAATTTCTTCCCCGGCGGCTATTGTGACGCTTTCCGCACCGCCGAAAGTGACAAGCCGCGCACCCTGCAAATTAATTTCCCTGTCGGATATTGCCGGGGCAATCGTTACCATTGACAGCGTTATCGGCTCGGTGCCGCAGAAGTTGGAAAAATGCAACCTTACAGTGTTGCCGCCGAACGCGCATTTTATAGGATACCTAAGCGTAATATCCTTGGCATAACTTTCGGGTCTGTTTTCGGCAACCGACGTAGCGTTGCCCCAGACTGTTACCCATTTACTCATTTATTTCTCCGAAAAAGGCGGTACACCCCGATATATGCCGTGTTTAAAGAGAAAAACGTACCGCCGCAATAAATATGTATTTTTATTATTTTAACATATTTTCATACAATATGCAACATTTACAAGTAAAAAACACGGACATTTAAGTCCGCGTTTTTTTACTGTTCTTCCGTTACCGTATCCCGGTGGTTTCTCAAAACAAGACCGCTGCCGGAAATAAGCGGAGAAATAATAAGCCATATTGCCGCAAGCGTAATTATTACATATGCTATAATTGCGCCGACGGAACGGCTACCCATAAATATCCAACCTACAAGGTTGAAGTCGAACATACCGTAAAGTCCCCAATTCAATGCGCCGACAATTACGAGTATATAGGATAAAATGTTTGCAAATATCATAGTTATCTCCTTAAAAGAAGTATGATATTTTCAAAACTTTTTATACTGCTCGATAAATTTTTTCTGTTCGGCGTACTCCTCTATTGCCTGCGAAGCATTGCGCTGCGCCTGTTCAACGTCGGCTTGAGAAATTTCCCTTTTCTCCAACAGCGCAGCGCAAAAGCTCTTTGCCGCCGTTTCTCCGAGATAGGACGAGCCCTCTCCGCGTATCAGATAGACCGCCGTGTTTAAAACGGCAAAAATATCATAGAACAGTCCGCGCTTTTTATAATACCTTGCGTCGAGCGCAAACATTTCGGGATAGGTCAGGCTGTCGTTGCCGCTGACGGCAAGATGACAAAAAATACCCGGCTTTGCCTTAAAGCGCGACATAGCCTCGTCGGACATAACCGCCCCGTCGCTTATTTCCATAAGCCTGACGCCGACTATGCTCATTTTGCCAGAAAGCAACTCGAAAATATAGGCAAGCTTACCCAATTTACCGTTAAAGCCGCAAAAAGTGCGTATGACCGTCAATTTACCGTTCGTACCGAGATATACCTTTTTGTCGAACACTTCGTTAAAGCGCACTTTTGAAGTTATCGCAAGCGCAATCAACAGCGGAGAAAGTATAATTGTTGCCGCCAAACCGAACACAAAGTCGAGCACGGTTTTAAAAAACAGTCTGTAATTGAGTTGTATTATTACTATCGAAAGCACGCAAATTGCAGTGCATATCACGGCGTAACCCCACGGGGTTGCCAAAAATTCTTCAAACATCGCTTTCACCGCCTAAAAGATTTTCAAGCCTTGAAAGAACGTCGTCAAGCCCCTGCCTCGTTTCGGAGGAGGTTGCAATTATATTGCCCGAACCGCACTTGTAAATTGCGGCTATATTTGTTACGTTTTTTCGCTGCGCCGCCTTTGAAATTTTATCGGCTTTTGTGGCTATTACTGTAAAGGGTATAAGATGATAATACAAAAACTCTATCATCTGTCTGTCGTCCGAAGTCGGGTCGTGCCTTATGTCGGAGAGAGCGAGAACGTGAAAAATGTTGCTTTTATCCTCAAAAAAGCTCTCCAACAGTTTTGCCCACTTTATTTTTTCCTGTTTGGAAACGCTTGCAAAGCCGTAACCCGGCAAATCCGCCAAAATAAACTCACCGAAATCAAAGTAATTTACAAGTCTGGTTCTGCCCGGCTCCTTTGAAACTTTGGCAAGTTTTTTACGGTTTGCAAGCATATTTATAAAACTCGATTTGCCGACGTTGGATTTTCCGCAAACTGCAATTATCGGCTTATCGCTTTTTATAAACTGCTCTTTACTTGCCGCGCTTGTTATAAATTCGGCATTTGTTATTTTCAGCATCTTTTACCTCTTCAGATATCTATTATTGCCGTTTTAAAGACGCTGTCAACGTCGGTTACGGGTATGAAATGAAGTTTGTTTTTGATATCCTCGGGTATCTCTTCCAAATCTTTTTTATTGTCTGCAGGAATTATCACGTCGGTTACGCCTATGCGGTAGGCGGCAAGCGCCTTTTCCTTTAATCCGCCTATCGGCAAAACCTTGCCGCGCAGCGTAATTTCCCCCGTCATTGCAACCGACTTTTTGACGGGCTTTTTAGTGAAAGCCGAAAGTATAGCCGTAGCCATAGTTATGCCTGCGCTCGGCCCGTCCTTGGGAGTTGCGCCCTCGGGAACGTGAATGTGTATGTCAGTCTTTTCGAAAAGTTCGCTTTCAAGCCCGTAGGTCGCGCTGTTCGAGCGGATATAGCTTATAGCAGCCCTCGCGCTCTCCTTCATTACGTCACCCAGCTTGCCCGTCAAAAGAATATCTCCCTTGCCCTGCATTGCCGAAACTTCGATTGTAAGGGTTGTACCGCCGACTGCCGTCCAGGCAAGCCCCGTAGCCGCGCCGATCTCGTCCCCTTCAAGCTTTTTGTCCCTTTCAAAACGCCTCGCTCCAAGGTAATTTTCAACGCCGTCGGCAGTGACCTGCACGGCGCTTTTATCCCCGTCGGCATACTTTACGGCAATTTTACGGCATACCGCGTCGATATTCCGCTCTAAGCTTCTGACTCCGGCTTCCATTGTATAGCCTGAAATAATTTCTTCCAAAGCCTCGTCGGTAAAGGTAACGGCGCCCTCTTCAAGCCCGTTTGCCTTGCTCTTTTTAGGTACGAGATAGCGCTTTGCTATTTCGCGCTTTTCTTCCTGAGTGTAGCCCGAAAGTTCGATAACTTCCATTCTGTCGAGCAACGGACGGGGAATTGTGTCAAGCCCGTTTGCCGTTGTTATAAACAAAACCTTGCTCAAATCGTACGCAACTTCGAGATACCTGTCGCGGAACGTCGAGTTTTGCGCAGGGTCAAGAACCTCCAAAAGCGCGCTTGCCGGATCACCGCGCATATCGGACGACAGCTTGTCAATCTCGTCAAGCAAAAATACGGGATTTATCGAGCCGGCTTGCTTCATTCCGTTTATAATTCTGCCCGGCATCGCGCCTATATACGTCTTTCTGTGTCCGCGAACCTCCGCCTCGTCCTTTACGCCGCCCAAACTCATACGCACAAACTTTCTGCCGAGCGAACGTGCAATAGAGCTTGCTATCGAGGTTTTACCTACGCCCGGAGGACCCACAAGGCACAAAATAGGCGCGTTCAAACCGCCCGTCAGCTTCAAAACGGCAAGGTATTCGGTTATACGCTCCTTTATCTTTTCAAGCCCGTAGTGATCCTCGTTCAGAATTTTAACTGCGTCCTTCAAATCGGGTGTGTCCTGCGTTTGTTCCGTCCAAGGGGTATCCAGAAGCCAATCTATATACAATCTTAAAACATTTGACTCGGGGGAGGAGGACTGCATTTTGCCCATGCGCGTAAGCTCTTTGAGCGCCTTTTCCTCCACCTCCTGTGGCATATGTTTTTCCTTTATTTTCTTTTCGAGTTCCTCGCGCTCGTTGTCGTCGTCACCAAGTTCGGTGTGAATAGCTTTAAGCTGCTCGCGAAGGTAATATTCCTTTTGGTTTTTATCGATGCTCTGGCGCACCATTGTATTTATTTTGCGCTCCAAACGCGCGATTTCCAGCTCGTCGGATAAAATAGCGTCGATTTTTTTAAGACGCTCGGCTACGCGAGTACAGTCGAGAAGTTCTTGTTTTCTTTCAACCTTTACGCTTAAATGATGCGAGGCAAGGTTTACAAACTCGTCGGGGTCGCTGCACTTTTCGAGATTTGCCATAATTTCCTTGGTGAGCCTGCCGTCGTTTGCCGAAAGCTCGGTAATAACGCTCTTTGCCGTGCGGAAATAAGCCTCTTCCAACGCCTCGTCACCGTGAATGGGAGTGACTTCGTCCACATTGGCAAAATAGACGTCGTTGACAAGATTTATACTTCTTACCGTGCCGCGATAAAGCCCCTGAACGGTAATTCTGAGGCTGTTGCCGGGAAGGCGCGATATTTGCTTGATTTTTACTACCGTGCCCGTCATATACAGCTTGTCTATTTGAATTTCGGCGCTCTCGGCGTCCTTTTGCGCGACGGCAAACAGCAGCGAGTCTCCGTCGGTGGCGTGCTTGACCGCCGTAAGCGACTGCAACCTGCCTACGTCCAAGCTTACGGTAGTGCCGGGGAATATTACTCTGCCGCGCAACGCGAGCAAGGGCAAATTTTCGGTCTTTACTCTTGACATTGCTTTTTCTCCTAAAAAAACGCGCAATTTCGTTTTTGAAATTGCGCGGTGTAATTTATTTAAGCCGTTTCGTCGTAAATTATCTTCGGCTCTGCCTTATCGGTTACGCACTCCCTTGTAACTATAACTTCCTTAATGTTTTTATCCGAAGGTAGTTTGTACATAACGCCCGTCATAAAACTCTCGATAATAGTGCGGAGCCCGCGCGCGCCCGTCTTTAATCGGATTGCCGTGTTGGCTATCTCCCTTACAGCCGAGTCCTCGACTGTGAGCTTTACTCCGTCCATTTCAATAAGCTTTTGATACTGTTTTATTATCGCGTTTTTGGGTTGGGTAAGAATGTTTACCAGGGCGTCCTCGTTCAAAGGGTGCAGACTTACGACTATGGGAATACGCCCGACAAACTCGGGAATAAGCCCGAACTTGGTCAAGTCCTGCGGTTTTACGTCGGAAAGCATTTCGTAAACGTTTTCCTCGGTTTCCTTTACCCTGCCGCCGAAGCCGAGCGAAGTATTGTCCTTGCGTTTTTGAACTATCTTGTCAAGCCCGACGAACGCGCCGCCGCAAATAAATAAAATATTTGTAGTATCCAGCCTCAAACACTCCTGCTGGGGGTGTTTTCTTCCGCCTTGGGGAGGAACGCTTGCAACCGTGCTTTCTATTATCTTTAAAAGCGCCTGCTGTACGCCCTCACCCGAAACGTCGCGAGTTATGGATACGTTTTCGCTTTTTCTCGCTATCTTATCAATCTCGTCGATATAGATTATACCGCGCTGAGCTTTCTGAATGTCGTAGTCGGCGTTTTGAATTAGCTTTAAAAGTATATTTTCCACGTCCTCTCCGACGTAACCGGCTTCGGTCAAAGTAGTGGCGTCGGACGTTGCAAACGGCACGTTGAGAATTTTTGCAAGCGTGCGCGCAAGCAGAGTTTTGCCGCAACCCGTGGGACCGAGAAGAAGAATATTGCTCTTTTCTATTTCCACGCCGTCGTCGCT
Organism: uncultured Christensenella sp.; assembly: GCA_910585685.1. GTDB lineage: Bacteria > Bacillota > Clostridia > Christensenellales > Borkfalkiaceae > Coproplasma. The sequence goes on along the minus strand of CAJUEO010000001.1, from coordinate 39,225 downwards.
CTTATTTGCCGACAGATGGTTTATGCGCTTATAATGGTTGTAGACGGCAACGGACAAAACTTTTTTTGCCTCGTGCTGACCGACAATGTATTTGTCGAGCTCCTCTTTGATTTCAGCCGGAGTCTTTAACGGAACGGACTGCGCCGCCTCCGCGTCGGACTCCTTGACCATATCTCCGCAGATAAGAACACATTCGTCGCAAATGCACGACCCGTCCCTACCCTTTATAAGTTTTTTTACCAAATCTTCGGATTTACCGCAAAACGAACAAAACTTTTTTTCTTTCAAATTCAAATACTCCGGATATTATTGCAAAAATATAGTTGACATCTGTATCCCAAAACGCGCCTATATGCGTTTAAACTTATCTCTTGTAAAATACTTTATCGATAAGCCCGTATTCCTGCGCTTCCTGAGCCGACATATAATTGTCGCGGTCGGTATCCTGTTCGATTTGCGACAGGGGCTTGCCGGAATTTTGAGCAAGTATATCGTTGAGCTTGCGCTTTGTCTTTAAAATATGCTCGGCAGCAATTTTTATATCGCTTGCCTGACCCTGCGCGCCGCCCAAGGGCTGATGAATCATAATTTCGCTGTTGGGGAGGGCAAATCTTTTGCCCTTTTGTCCGCTCGAAAGAAGGAACGCGCCCATAGACGCCGCCATACCGATACATATAGTGGAAACGTCGCACTTGATATAATTCATCGTGTCGTAAATTGCAAGTCCCGCGGAAACCGAGCCGCCGGGGCTGTTTATATAGAGCGAAATATCCTTTGAAGGGTCCTTTGCTTCAAGATAGATGAGCTGAGCTACAACGGTGTTTGCAACCGCGTCGTCAATTTCTCCGCTCAAAAATATAATTCTGTCCTCTAAAAGACGGCTGTAAATATCATATGAACGCTCGCCGCGCGAAGTCTGCTCGACGATATAGGGTACGAGTGCGTTTCTCTCTTTCATAATCTTAACTCCAAAAAAAATTTATTCACGAAAATATATTTATTCAGCTTGTTTTTAATATTTTACTCTTTGGGTTCTTCTTTCTTTGCAGTGGATTTTTTGGCAGTCTTTTTAGGTGCGGACTTCTTTTCTTTTGCCACCTCTTCCTTTTTCTCGTCTTCGACGTACATTTCGTTATTTGCCGTAAGGAAATCGAAGAGCTTGGTTATAATAATGTCGTTTTTGATATAGTCGAGCTGACGGGGGTCCATACCCTTTTTATAGTCCTCGACGCTCTTTTCGACGGAAGCAGCCTGTTCGGCAATTTTAGCTTCAACTTCGGAATCCTCCGCAGTGAACTTTTCAAGTTTTACAATCTTTTCGACAACGAGCTGCGAAAGAACCCTTGTGTGCGCCTGAGTGTTGAACTGAGCGCGGAATTCAGCCATTGTCTGACCCATGTACTCGACGTAGTCCTCAAGCTTTATGCCCTGATAGGAGAGCCTTTGCGAAAAGTCGCGAGCTATAGCGTCGATTTCGTTCTCGATCATAGCGTCGGGAATTTCAACCTTTGCGTACTTGCAAACTTCGTCTACTATGCTCGACTCGGTCTTATCTCTCGACTCGTCCGCAGCGCGGCGCTCGAGCCTTGCCCTTGTCTTAACCTTGTACTCTTCGACTGTGTCAACACCGGCGTTAGCCTTTACAAACTCGTCGGTAAGCTCGGGAAGGATTTTGCCCGTTATGGAATTGAGCTTCAAAGCAAACACCGCTTGCTTGCCCCTTAAATTGTCCGCTTGATAATTTTCGGGGAAAGTTACGGTAATATCCTTTTCATCTCCGATATTCATACCCACAACCTGCTCTTCAAAGCCGGCAATGAAGCTTCCGCTGCCCAAAACAAGGTCGTAACCCTCTGCGGTGCCGCCGGCAAACTTTTCACCGTCTACAGAACCCGAGAAGTCGAGGTTTACTCTGTCGCCGTTTTTGCAGGCTCTGTCGGTAACCTCAACGTCGGTAGCTTTACGCGAAAGAAGCTTTTCAACCTCCCCGTCGACGTCGGCGTCGGTAACATTATACTCAAACTTTCTTATTTTTAAACCTGTATATTTTTCTATTTCGACGTCGGGCTTGACGGGAACAACGGCGGTAAGCGTAACGCCCTCTCCCTCCTTTATCTCGTCAACGCCGAGGTCGGGTTCTCCGACAGCCGTGAAATTTGCCTTTTCTTTTTCGAGAATGGAGAAATAATTTGTGTAGTAAAGATAGTTGAACGCCTCTTCATAGAACGCGCCCTTGCCGTAATAATTTTCAATGACGGGCTTGGGTGCCTTGCCCTTTCTGAAACCGGGCACGGAAAATTTACCCCTCGACTTTAAATAAGCTTCGTTTAACGCTTTGTCCCACTCTTCCTTGGAGAAATTGATTGTAAGTTTTACTGTGCTTTTTTCTCCGGCTGTCTTTGTGTAATTCATAGTTTTTTGCTCCTGAATTAATTTATTTATTTTAATTTGCAATTTATTTTAACACAATAATATAATTTTGAAAAGCAATTTAAGACAATTTTAAAATTTTTATTTGTCGTAAAAGTTTATATCGTTTTACTTTTCGTTGAGTTTGGTTTATAATATTCTGCGAATACGACAAGGGGGTTTTGTTATGCCGCAGGACGCGTTTACAATCAAATACGTCGCAAGGGAACTTTCCCGAAAACTGACGGGAGGAAAAATTTCGAAAATAACGCAGCCCTCGAAAGATTTACTCACTTTTATTATATACACCGAAAAAGGTTCGGTTAAACTTGAAATTTGTCTTTCCGCAAAAGGTTGCAGGCTGAACATTGCCGAAAGCGAAACCGCCGCGCCCAAAGTTGCGCCCGGGTTCTGTATGCTTTTGCGCAAGCATCTGCAAAACGCGCTTATTACCCAAATCAAGCAGGTCGAAGGGGAACGCATTGTTTATTTCGACTTCGACTGTTTTTCCGAGTTCGAGCTTTTGAAAATGAGGCTGTACGTCGAGCTAATGGGCAAGTACTCCAACGCCGTGCTCATAAAGGACGGGGTTATCGTCGGCGCGTTAAAAACAACGGCTTTAAGCGAAAGCACACGACGGGTACTATTTACGGGCGCAAAATACGCCCTTCCCGAAGCGCAGGACAAGCTGCCGCAGGACGACTTTGAAAAACTCAGCGAACTTTTGCAGCAACCTACGGCGGACAAAGCAAAGCTTATTTCCGACAGAGTACTCGGCGTAAGCTACTCCACCGCGCTGGATATAATTTCACAGTTCGGAGAAAGCGCGAGCGCAAAAGAAGTTTTCGACTACCTTAACGGCAACGATATTTCCCCTTGCGTGACCTTTGACGACGGCAGAGAGAGCGACTTTAAGGTAAGAAGCGTTTGCTCCGAAAGACGGGAATTTAACTCGGTTTTGGAGGCGCAGACCGCCTACTATGCCGCGGTAACGCAAAGACAGGAGTTTGAAGACAAGAAGAAAAAGTTGCTTGCCGTGCTTGGCTCGGCTATAAAAAAACTTGAAAAGAGGCTTGCCGTAATAGAACAAAAACTGTTCGACTGCCGCGATATGGATACGGTAAAATTAAAAGGAGAGCTTATTACCGCCAACATATACCTCATTGAACGGGGTATGGAGAGCTTTGAAGCCGTAAACTATTACGACGAGAACTGTGGAAAAATAAAGATACAACTCGACAAAAACCTATCCCCTTCGGATAACGCGCAAAGGTACTTCAAAAGATACGCAAAGCTAAAGCGCACCGCGGCTGCCGTGACCGAGCAAAGAAGCGAAACGCAGGAGAGATTGAGCTATTTAAACAGCATTAGTTCAAGCATATATACGGGGGAATGCTTAAAAGACTTTATAGAAACAGAGCAAGAGCTAAAAAGTTTGGGACTCATTTCCCAAACAAAGGAAAAGAAAAAAACGCAGCAGGAGCTACCTTTCAGGGAATACCGCTTCGATTCGTTTAAAATACTTGTCGGGCGCAACAACATACAGAACGACAGGCTGCTGAAAAGCATTTCGTCGGGGGATATATGGCTGCATACGCAAAAATACCACTCCTCCCACGTTGCTGTAATTACCGACGGTCAGGAAGCAGGTGACGGCGTTATTAAAGTTGCCGCCGAGATTTGCGCCTACTATTCGGAAGCTCGCGGCGGCAGCAAGGTTCCTGTGGACTATACGCGCCGCGCACACTTAAAAAAGCCGCCGAAGTGCGCGTTGGGCTTTGTGACTTACACGAATTATCAGACGGCGCTTGTAACCCCGAACGCGCACCCCGAGTTAAAGGAAAATTGACATGAACGACAACAAAGAGAATACAAAAATCTATTTTTACATTTCGATTGCCGCGTCCGTAACGGGGTTTGTAATGTTCGGGCTTTCGTTCTCTCCTTTGGGGCTTTACGCGCTTATATCAAGCATATTGTTGGGTATAGCCGCCCTGTCCTTTGCCATAAGACAGAAAAAGAAGAATAATTTCAATGCGGTTATATACGCAAAAACAGCGGCGTATGTGTTGCTTGCGCTATCTGTTTTGCTGTTTTTAGGGGGGCTTGTTTACTCGATAATAAAAACTTAATTTATGTATAATTTGCGCCAAATTTTCCCATTATTAATTGTGATGGACAGATTAAGTTGTGCGGTTATTCAAAAAATCGGGTCGCTCGCGCCGGTCGGGCGGTACGTCATTATTTCGGAGGAAGAGTTTTTCGAGTGCTTTCCCGAGGACGTGCAAAAGAGCGAAAGCGAGCTTAGAAAAGCGCTTCGCACGCTTTCGGGCAACGGCTATATCGATATGAAATATTCAAGCGGAGACCTTTACTGCGTTGCCCAGATAAAAAAATATTTGCCCGAGCCCGAGCCCATTCCCGTTCCCGTAAAAAGCCAAAAAAAGAAGATTGCGGCTAAAATTTGCCTCTCCCCTTTTTGGGCGGCATTTTTGGGCGGAGTGACGGGAAGTTTGATTATTTCGCTGGTTTTTTCTATTATTAATTATGTTGGATAAAAGCGAAAACGCCGTAATGTCGGCGGTGTACAGCCTCTGCGACGGGACGGACGGCTGCCTTGTTTCCCCTCTCGACATACTGTCCGTATTACCTAAAAAGAACAAAATGACGCCCGAAAAACTGGACGATATACTAAACGCCCTGAAATGCGACGGATATTTCGACCTTATAAACTCCGAACGCAAGGGAGAAAAAATGTACGTTATCAACCTGCGCGAAAGCGGTTTTGCCTATAAGCGCACGGCAAAGCAGAGGCAGCGCGACATAACGTTTAAAATTTTTCTTGCATTTATCGGCGCGTTTGCGACCTTTATTTTCGGACTTATTTTAAAATCAATGTTCGGCAACTGAAAAAATCACGCCTGAAACGGCGTGATTTTTTATTTTTTTAAACTTTCAAGCCCCAGCAACGGCGGCGTTTTACAAGTTCACACTCGTAATTTTTCCAAAGATTTTGCACGTTTTGGTTGGTTTCCAGCTCGGGGCCCGTTTCAAGATACTTAACTTTCAGCTTAATAAGTCCTTTTAAGCTTTCGTTCATTATCAATGCAACGGCGCCCTTGTTGTTGTGGTCTTTGGTTACGCCTATGCTCATCATATCGGCAACTTCGATATTTTTCATTGCCTTTATGTATGGAATTATGCCGAACGGCACCAAATTTCCCCTCGCCTTTTGCAACACGGTTTTCATAGACGGCATCATAAAACCGTAGGCAATAACCCTGTCGTCCTTTAAAACTACCGTCGCAAGTTCGGGAACGAGCACTTGATAAATCGTAGCCATTTCGCGCCGCTTTTGTTTTTCGTTTAACGGACTTGTGCCGTACAGCCCGGCAAACGCCTCGTCAAGCACGTCGAGGCACTGCATTATGTAGCCGTCGAGCTTGGGTTTGTCGTGCTTTAAAAGATATTTGACGTCGACAACAGTATAACCGTTTCTTTCGATTATTCTGTCGGCAAGCCTTTGCAGCCTTTCGTCGTGCTTTTCGGGAACTTTTATCACATAGCTGTTCCAATCGACGACTTTGTATGCGCCTAATTTTTGCATATGCTCGACATAGTACGGGTGGTTATAAATTTCTATATATGTAGAATCCTTGTCAAACCCGTCAATAAGCATACCCTCCTCGTTCAAGTCGGAAAAGCTTATCGGCCCAACAATTTCAGTCATATTAAGTTCTTTTGCCCACCTTATAAGCTCGGCAAACAGCGCCTTCGTCACTTCGAAGTCGTCAATTACGTCAAAGCGCGTAAACCTGAGCTGACTGTAACCGAACTTTTCGTTTGCGCCCCTGTGCCAAATTGCGGCAACCCTGCCGACAATTTTTTTACCCCTATAAGCCAAAAACATTTTGCAGTCGGCAAAGCGGAACGCGTCGTTTATCTCGGGGTCGAACTCGGCAAACTCGTCGGCGTAAAGGTTTGGTGCGGCGTGCGGATTTTTGCTGTATAAATCTATGTGGAATTTAAAAAACTTTTTCTTATCTCTTTTAGTTGTAATTTGCCTGACAGTAATCATAGTTATTTTACCAGAGGAACGGGTCTTTTATCCGCAACGAAAAGAACTCCTAGCGTGCCGGGGCCGCCGTGCGAGCCTATGACGGGGCCTACTATCTGCCTGACTACTTTTGCGTCGGGGCGCTTTGCCTTTATCTCTGCGGCAAGCTCGTCCCCCTCCTTCTTGCAATCGGCGTCGACTACATATACGTTGTATTCCGTGCCCGTAAGTTCGGAAACAACTTTTTCGGCAAGCGCCTTGATTGCGCGCTTGCGACCTATTATTTTCGAATAAACGCTTAGTCCGCCCTCTGCGTTGAAGGTCAGCATAGGCTTCAAGCTTAAAAGTGTGCCTGCAACTGCGGAAGCGCCAGAAAGCCTGCCGCCGCGCTTTAAGTGCATTAAACTGTCAACTACGAAGTACACGGCAACACGGTCGGTAAAGCCGTTTAAAAACTCGACAATCTGTTCGTCGGTAGCGCCCTCCGCTTTTAAAGCCGCAGCCGCCTCGACGTGCAGACCTGCGCCGAGCGAGATTGAATTTGTATTAAATACGGTACACTTTCTTTCGGGGTATTTTTGCTTCAACTCCTTTAAAGCGGTGTCAAGATGGTTAAACGTGCCGCTCATAGCGTGGGAAAAGCTTATATACAGCACGTCCTCACCCTTTTCGAAATACTTTGATAAAATTTCGACGTAATTTTCGGGATTTAGCGCCATGGTCTTGGGCACGGCACCGCCCCTTACAGCCGAGTAAAACTTGTCGAAATCGGTGTTTTCACCCAAATCGTAGTCGTACTCAACGCCGTTGTAACAGTAGGGCATGGGAATAAAATCCACATTCAATTCATTAACACGAGTATGCCAAAGTTCGCAATTCGAGTCGCATAATAATACACTCATATTTCTCTCCAAATATTTTGATAAGGCTATTGTAACAAATTTCGACAAAAATGTCAACAGTACAAAAAACAGCCTTTTGTGCGCTCTGGCAAAAACTTCTTACAGTCTTTGCAAGGATTTTGGCAAAAGTCTGTGTTTATTATTTGCATTTTTGCGGCGCATTTGCTACAATATTAATACTATTATAGTCGCAGTTATTATTAAAAAGGCTTAAAAAATGAAACATAAGAAATTATTTATTAGTTTAACAACTATTTTGACTGTCGTTCTTGCATTAATCATTTTTTTGATGATTTGGTTCTGGGGGGACAGTTACAAAACTACGGCAAATTATGAAGGGTTCGAATCCTTCCGTGCGGAGTTCGAAATTCCCGGACTTAAAGATGGGGCATGTCCGCAGGGTATGGCAAATTACAGGACGACGTACCTTGTTGATACGGACGAGCTTGTAGACCCCGAAAATCCCGACGAAGGATACGTTACCGAAGAAAAAATTCAGGAATACTATTTTATAAGCGCATATTTCAAAGACGAGCCCTCGCGCATTTACGTTGTCGGCAAGGACACGGGATACGTCGGATACGTTACCATGCGCACCCCCGTCGCACAGTACAGCAAGGAAACGGAAGTTTACAGCGGACATTGCGGCGGCATAGCTACAAACGGCTACACTTTCTGGATGGTTTCTGGAAGAATGGTCTATTGCGCCCAGCGCGACGGCTCTTCTTCCGAGAAAAACAACATAGCAAGAGATATAATAGCGCTTGCACAGAGCAACGGAGAGCTTACCTTTACCGCGGCTTTTAACGCAAACCTCAACGCGGCGTTCTGCTTCTTCTACGACGAGGACGGAAATTCGGCAAACCGCTCTTCCTCCGACAGGTTCTATATCGGGGAGTTCTACCGCCCGAAGGATTACGAAACGGACAAGCTGCACCACCTTACGACATTGAACGGAGATGAAAACAGAGCGTTTGTACACGAGTACAATATTTCCACCTCCTCCACCAACAAATACGGGCTTACGATGATAAACTCGGACAACGTCGACGCCGAAAATTACGTTCCCAAAGTGCAGGCAATATATTCTATAACGGACGAAATTCAGGGACTTGCTCGCACGGGCAATACGGGTTTGGTGCTTTCACAGAGCTGGGGACTCAGCAACTCGCACCTTTTATACTATGATTGGGAGAGCATTTGCAAGTCGGAAAACAGAAAGCTGTACCGCGAACTTACCTACACTGTCAAGGACAAAGAGGGTGAGGATAAAGAAGTTTCGTACGGCGGCTTCCCCTACGAGGGCGTTCCCACTAAGGGCGGAGCGCAGTACAAGGACAGCGGAAGCGTGTACGTCTACTATATAGACAAAACATTTTTATTGAACAACTACTCCATTCCTTCGATGTCCGAGGGGCTTTGCGTAACAAATAACAGAGTCTACGTTCTGTTTGAATCGGGTGCAAACAAATATAAGTGGTTTGTAAGACAAAAGCTTACGGACGTTTACAGTTTTATTCCCAGAGCTAAAAAGTAAAAATAAAAAATTCCGCCGTCGGGCGGAATTTTTTTATTGTAATTTTATTGAGCTGTTATTTTATAAACGCAAGGCAAGCCTTATAGAGAGAATATACGTCAGCCTTGGAAATCAACTCGTAGGGCGCGTGCATAGACAGCACGGGCACTCCGACGTCCACGGTGTCGATACCGAGGTTTGCAATAAACTTAGCAACTGTGCCGCCTCCGCCGATATCCACTGCGCCGAGTTCTCCCGTCTGCCAGATTACGCCGTTATCCTCGAATATATCGCGAAGCCAGCCCATATATTCGGCGTCGGCGTCGTTTGTAGAGCTTTTGCCCCTTGCGCCCGTATATTTGGATACAGCCGCGCCGCAATTGATAAAGGTTGTGTTTCTCTTTTCGAAAGCCGAGGCAAAAGCAGGGTCGTAACCTGCGGTAACGTCGGCGGAAATGCACTTTGAATTGTACCTGACTTCGATGGGGTTTGCGCCGAAGGAGTTTGCGATAGTTTCGATTACGTCGGAGATAACCTTAGACTGCATACCCGTCGTGCCGTCGCTGCCCACTTCCTCTTTATCGGCAAACACGGCAACTACCGTATGCGGAGAGTCATAGTCGAAAATAGCCTTCATTTCGGGATATGCGCACACCTTGTCGTCGTGTCCGTAAGACGAAATAAGCGCGCCGTCGAAGCCCACGTCGCGAGCCTTGCCGGCAGGAACAAAGCAGAGTTCCGAACACTGCAAATCGACCTCAGTAAAGCCGTATTTTTTGTTTAAAAGCTTTAAAATAGCGCTCTTTACACACTCCTTTTCCTCTTCTTCGTCGACCGAGGGAAGCGCGCCTATAACCGCGTTAAGGCTTTCCCCGTCGATAGCTTTTGCAAGGGGCTTCGCGCTCTGTTCTGCGCCGAGGTGGGGCAAAATATCCGTTATGCAGAATATGGGATCGCCGTCGTCCTCTCCCACGCAAATTTCCCTTCTTTCTCCGCCGCGAAGCATAACTACGCCGTGCAGAGCAAGCGGCATTGCCGTCCACTGATATTTTTTGATGCCGCCGTAATAGTGCGTTTTGAAATAGCAAAGTCCCGAGTCCTCGTACATGGGATTGGGCTTTAAATCAAGACGGGGAGAGTCGACGTGCGCAACCATAATTCTTACGCCGTCCTTTGCAATGTCCTCTTTACCCACGCTAATCAAAAATACGTTTTTGTGTCTGTTTATAAAATAGCGCTTGTCTCCGGCCTTAAGCTTTTCGGAAAAAGAAAAGGGTTTAAATCCGTTTTGTTCGGCAAGTTTTTTAGCGGTTATAGCTGCGTCGCGCTCGGTTTTGGACGAGTCGAGAAAGCTTTTATATCCCTCGGCAAATTGATAAATTTTTTCAAGCTCTTTGCCGTCGGCTTGCTTATAGACGTTCTTGCGCGTATATTTCAAATCCATAAAATACTCCTTATACTTCTTTTTGGATATTATAACTTAACGGCAGGCGGTTGTCAAGAATTATATGTGACGGAAATTTGAAAAAACATTGAGGTAAAATGAAAAATTTCGAGCTTTTCTATTTACTATTTATATAATATAGTGTATAATATACACTATGAACGCAGGAAGAAACGCAGCAAAAAAAATAGCCGTTCTCGCAATGCTTACGGGACTGAGCTTGATTATGTTTTTAATCGAAAATTTGTTTCCTACCATTCTTCCCGGCGCAAGAATGGGGCTTGCAAATATATTTTCATTTGTGGCTTTGATTATGTATTCACCTTTGGAAGCGTTCGCGGTCGTAATAATACGCACCTTTCTCGGCGCGGTGTTTGCAGGCAATATTTCAATGGTTTTATACAGTCTGACGGGCGGCGTTGTTTCAATGGCGGTATCCAGCATATTTTTGTACACGCTGTACCCTGCAATTTCGATTATGTCTATTTCCATTGCGGCTGCGGTAGCCCACAACATCACGCAGAACATTGTTTTCGTATTTGTATCCGGCACCGCGCTTATTTTCGGTTATATGCCCTATCTCGTTCTGCTCGGCATACTTTCGGGCGCGATAGTCGGCGGCGTAACGCTGCTTATATTCCGCGGATTACCGCAAAACCTGTTTGAAAAAGTCATCCACGAAAGAAAAAAGAATTTAAAAAATACGGACAGCCAAATTTCGTTATCATAACGCGGCAGGCAGGCAAAAGCAAGCTTAAAGCGTTTAGTAATTAAATATAAAACTTAAAAATTGGAGGTTATTTTGAAAGCAGTAAAAGGTAAACTTTACTTCGGCGGCATTCATCCGAAAGGCGCAAAAGAGCTGTCAAGCTCGGCAAGCCTTGAAGTTATGCCTTTGCCCGAAGTAGTGACTGTTTCCACCTCGCAATCGCTCGGCAAACCTTCGACAGTAATAGTCGAAAAGGGACAAGCGGTCAAAGAGGGAGAAATTATTGCAAAAGCCGACGGAGCTATTTCGTCGAACGTGTTTGCAAGCGTTTCGGGAACGGTTACGGACATTAAAGAGGGCGTCGGAGCCGGCGGCAACAGAGAAACTTATATAGTTATCAGCCGCAACAGCCCGGACGGCGCTACGGCAGAAGCAGAGGGCGGCGCGTTCCGCTTCCCCCCTCTCGACAACCCGACGGCAGAGGAAATTAAGACGAGAATTTTCGACTGCGGCATTGTCGGACTTGGCGGCGCAGGCTTCCCCACGGCGGTAAAGGTTGCGCCCAGAACGCCCGTTGACACGCTTATTTTAAACGGCGCGGAGTGCGAACCCTACCTCACTTGCGACCACAGGCTTATGCTTGAAAAGACTGATGAAATTGTGCGCGGCGCAAGACTTATTGCAAAAGCGATAGGCGTTACCAACATTATTATAGGTATCGAAGCAAACAAGCCCGACGCAATTGCAAAGTTTGAGCCTTACGAGGATATAAAGGTAGTAATACTTAAAAAACAGTACCCTATGGGCGGAGAAAAGCAGCTAATCTACGTTACCACGGGCAGACGCGTGGGACTTGGCAAACTGCCTGCGGACAGCGGAGTAATCGTTCAGAACGTTGCCACGGCGTATTCGGTATGCGAGGCGGTAGAGCTTGGCAAGCCGCTGTACGAGCGCGTGATTACCGTTTCGGGCAAGGGAATTGCTCAGCCCAAGAACCTTTGGGTAAGGGTTGGTACAAGCGTCAAGGATATAGTGGAATACTGCGGCGGAGAGTCGGAGGCGCTTAAAAAAGCCGTGCTCGGCGGACCTATGACGGGAACGGCAATTGCAAACTACGACACATATACCCACAAGACGACTTCGGGCATTTTGCTTTTTACGGCAAAGGAAGCTTCGGCGGACGAGCCCACCCCCTGCCTCAACTGCGGCAAGTGCGCGGACGTGTGCCCCATGCACCTTATGCCTATGAACACAGCTTTCTATTCGGCAGAAGGTGATTTTGAAGCGGCGGCTAAATACGGCAACGTTTCGGCATGTATAGAGTGCGGCGCGTGCGAGTATATCTGCCCTGCAAGGCGTCCCCTTATTCAGGCTATAAGAAAGACCAAGGCCGAACTTAGAAAATTAAATCAGGAGAGAAAATAATGGACAACAGTATCGTAATTTCCACTCCTCCCCACGTCAAAGCCAAACAGACGACAAAGAGCATAATGCTCGACGTTGTAATAGCGCTTTTGCCCTGCGCAATTTGCGGTTTGGTTTACTTCGGCTGGCAGGCGCTTATGTTAGAGCTTGTGGCGGTAGCAAGCTGCGTGGCTAGCGAGTTCGTTTATTTCTTTATTGCAAACAAGGGCTTTTCCAACAAGTGCAGGGACGCAAAAGCGGTATGTCTGCGCTGGTGGAAACAGTTTGATCTGACAAGCGTAGTTACGGGACTTATTCTTGCGCTTATACTTCCGCCGGCTACGGCTTGGTACGTTGTAATTATAGGCAGCATATTTGCAATTGCCGTTGTAAAAATGTTTTTCGGCGGCACGGGCAAAAACCTTGTAAACCCTGCGGCTACGGGCAGAGTATTCGCATTTTTGTGCTTTGCGGCTATAGCGGCTTCCACCGCCTACACCGCGCCCAACTTCGGCGCGTTGATGGACGTCGAGTCGTCGTTCGTATCTTCGAGCGCAACCAACCTTGCAGGGCTTTTGCCTTCGAAAGGAGATCCCACAAGCAACCTGCACATACTCGATTTGTTCCTCGGTACGGGCGTAAAGGGCTGCATTGGTGAAACCTGCAAGCTTGCCATTATCGTCGGATACATTTATCTTTGCGTGAGAAACGTAATTAAATGGTGGCAGCCCCTGCTGTTTACCGCAGTATTCGGGCTTACGGCTTGGCTTATGGGCGGATTCTTCTATGAAAAATACACCCTCGACATTGCTCTGTTCCTGCCCAACATTCTTTCGGGCGGCGTGCTGTTTGCAGCGGTGTTTATGTTCACCGACTACGTCACCTCTCCCAAGGGCGTAATAGGTCAACTTGTGTATTTGATAGTTTCGGCTATCGTGCTTGCGCTTTTGAGATACTATACTCACATCGAAGTTGCTTCGTTCGTAATTTTGCTTATGAACCTGTTCATCCCCTACTTCGATAAATTTTTAATAAGAAAGCCCTTCGGCTTCAAGAGAGAAAAAGTGCAAAAGGAGGGCAAATAAATGACGGTTAAAGATTTTTTCAAGAGCACGGCGTTTAAATGCCTTGTGACGCTGCTTTGCGTACTGCTTGTAAGCGGAATTTTCCTTACAATTATGCACGGACTTTTGGAAGTTACCGACGAAGAAAAATTCCAGCGCGTTTTGAGCGGAATTTACGGCAAACAGGTAACTACGACCGAGCAGGATATTTCCGCAAAGAATACCAACCTTTCAAACGCGGTTATAAACAACGTTTATAAGGTTGAGGACGACGGAAACTACATTTTAAACGTTTCGGGCAAGAACGGTTACGGCGGCAACGTTTTGTGCTGGGTAGTTATAATGCCCAATTCGGACGGCAAGTCGGTAGGCGGAGTCGGAAACGTAAAAGTTCCCATTGCGGACAACCCCGGAGAATCGTTCTTAAATCAGATAAGCTCGTCCGTATTCGATAAATTCGGTCAGGATTTCAAAAACGATATTGTCTATGAATACGGCTATGACGAGAACGGCTCGAACGGTTCGATGTATGTGAACACGGGCGCGTCGTACACAATGCGCGGTATATCCAACGCAGTAAACGGCGCGATAACGTTTATGAACGCTTTCCTCAGCGGAGAAGATATCAAAGAGGAAGACCCTTGGGAAGACTTTGCGTTCCATGAATTTATCAATATGGAACAGACAAGCTGGACTAAGGCGGACGGAGTTATAACTTACACCGTCACAACAAAACCTTGCGCCCCTGCCGATCCCTTCAAACTTGAAATTAAAGTAGGCGCAGATAAGACTATTACGGATATAGCTATCACTAAGAACGGCTCCACCGAAGGCTATGAAACGGATATGTTCAACGTCAAGTCGCTTGTCGGTAAAGACCTTGCTTACTTCACTGGCATCTGCGGAGATGATATGGCTTATATAGGTGACTACTCGGGCAATGCCGATATTTCGACTGGCGCGACGAGAAGTAACTATTTGTGTATGTACGCGGCGGCATTTGCAATTGCCAACTACGACTATATATCCAACCTCAAAGTCTATACGGAATATATAAACCTTGACGACACCACGACACAGGTAGCAGACGGCGTTGTTACCTACTCGATTACAACAAAAGCATTATCCCCCACCGTTTCGTTCAAGCTTGAAATTAAAGTAGGCGCAGATAAGACTATTACGGATATAGCTATCACTAAGA
>CAJUEO010000001.1:0-24419 GCA_910585685.1 uncultured Christensenella sp. | reverse complement strand
ACGGCTCCACCGAAGGCTATGATTCGGATATGTTCAACGTCAAGTCGCTTGTCGGAAAAGACCTTGCTTACTTCACTGGCATCTGCGGAGACGATATGGCTTATATAGGGGACTACTCGGGCAATGCCGATATTTCAACGGGCGCGACGAGAAGTAACTATTTGTGTATGTACGCGGCAGCATTTGCAATTGCCAACTACGACAGTTATCTTGCACAAGCTAACGGAGGAAATGAATAATGAATAAGTACAAGAAAATTACGTTAGACGGACTTATCTATCAAAACCCGACGTTTATGTTGGTGCTCGGCACCTGCCCCACGCTGGGACTCATTTCTTCGGCATTTTCGTCGCTTGGAATGGGACTTACGGTTTTGGTAATTCTCACACTCAGCAACATTTTGATCTCGTTGCTTCGCAAAATTATACCCAACGAAGTGCGCATTCCCTGCTATATAGTAATTATTGCAACTTTGGTTACGTTTGCGAGAATGTTCCTTGAAAAGTTTGTTCCCGACCTCTACGAGAGCCTTGGCGGTTTCCTTGCACTCATAGTTGTAAACTGCATAATTCTCGGCAGAGCGGAAGCTTTCGCAAACAAGCATACCGTGCTTGAATCGACGGTTGACGGACTTGCAAACGGCTTGGGCTTCACCGCGGCTATCACGGTTATGGGCATCATTTGCGAATTCTTCGGCAACGGCTCGCTGTTCGGTTTCAAGATTATGGAATTTAAAATGAGCATGCTTGCAACACCTGCAGGCGCGTTCCTCGTGTACGGTATCTGCATTGCGGTGTTCGTATATATAATCGACGCAATCGAGCGTGCAAGGCGCGTAAAAGTCAACAAACTTTCGCGTGAAAATCTCTTGAAGGAGGCGGCGTAAACTATGGCTACATTTATTGCTATCGTGCTTGCGGCGGTACTTACAAACAACTTTATTACCGTCAAAACTTACGGAATTTGCCCTTTCCTCGGCGTTTCGAAAAAGAGTTCGAGCGCACTCGGTATGGGTGTTGCGGTGACTGTGGTTATGGTGCTTGCAACGCTTGTAACCTACCCCATTTACACCTATGTAATGGTTCCGCTCGGCATCGACTTTTTGGAGATTATATTTTTCATATTTATAATAGCTTCGCTCGTACAGATGCTTGAAGTTGTAATCCGCAAAATTTCACCCTCGCTCTACAACGCAATGGGCGTATATCTTCCCCTCATTACCACCAACTGTGCAGTACTCGGCGTTGCCGAACTTGTTATAGGAGATATGACCTCCATACTCGGTGAGGGCGTGGCTATGAACATTGGCTGGGCGGCTTTATACTCGCTGTTCGCAGGGCTTGGATTTACGCTTGTTATGCTTATTATGAGCGGTATGCGCGAAAAACTTAACTATTACAAGACTCCAAAAGCCATAACGGGCTTCCCCATTGCCATGGTAACAGCTTGCTTTATATGTATGGCGTTTACGGTGTTCTCGTATATTTAAGGAGGAAATAAGAATGTATTTACTTGAAATTACAACCCAAACCTGGATTACGGTAGGCATTGTAGCCGGAATATTTGCCGGCTCTGCACTTGTAATAGGCGCGCTGATACTTTTGATTGGCAAGGTGTTCAAGGTCGATATCGACGAAAAAATAACCAAAATTTGCGAAAACTTGGCAGGAGCTAACTGCGGCGGCTGCGGCTGTTCGGGATGCAGCGGCTTTGCCTCCAAGCTTGCCGACGGCAGCGCAAACCTTGCAGACTGCCATGTGACCTCTCCCGAAAAGAAAGCGGAAATTGCAAAGCTTTTGGGCATAGAGCTCACCGACGAAGAGCCCACCGTTGCCGTTGTAAAGTGTAACGGCGGCGCGGAAAATTGCAACGACAAGTTTGAATATAAGGGCAACCCCACCTGCGCGGCAAACAACGCGCTCTTAGGCGGAAACAAGGCTTGCTCGTACGCTTGTCTCGGCTGCGGTGACTGCAAAGCAGTTTGCCCCGAAAATGCGATTGAAGTTACAAAAAGGCTTGCAAAAGTAGACCCCGACAGATGTATTTCGTGCGGCGCGTGCATAACCGCTTGCCCCAAAAACATTATAGAGCGCATTCCCTCGTCCGCTCCCGTATATGTAGCTTGCTCGTCTAAGTGCAGTATAAAGGAAGCAAAAGAGGTTATGAGCGCCTGCAAAGTCGGCTGTATAACTTGCGGCAAGTGCGCAAAGAGCTGCCCCCACGGCGCCATTACTATGGTAGACAACCTGCCCCACATAGACTATTCCAAGTGCACGGGTTGCCTTACCTGCGTTGCGGCTTGCCCCCGTCACACAATTGTTTCGAGAAAGGTAGTTGCAGAGGAAACACCCGAAGCAACCCAAACTTCCGACAACAAGTCAATTTCAGAATAACCCAAAAATAAAAACCCTTCCGCCGCGCTTTGCGGTGGAAGGGTTTTTTAATTAATTACATTATTATTATTCCGTCGTCCTCAAACTCGTAGGGCACAATTCTGAGTCCGTGCGGAGTGCAGTAAATCGCGCTGCTGTTGTCCACTATATCGCGCATATGCACGCAATCTTTGTTTGCGCAATCCGCGTCCGTGACCTTGACGTAGCCGCTTTTACCGAGCTCGACAACGTTATATCCCTCGCTGCAAGATATTTTTATTATAAGCTTATCTCCCTCGTCGGAAATATCGAGTTCTGCCGCCTCGGACAGCTTTTGATACTTGCCGCTTTCAAAACTGTACTCGAACACCGCCGCACCCTTGGAATAAATTCTTATGCCCGATAGCGGACTTGTGTCGCGCGTAGTGAACACTACTATAAACAGCACAACGGCAAGCGCGATTATCGCGCCGTAGACAATCAAGTCCCATATTTTAAAGCCCTTGTCGGCTTTTGTCTGCCTTACCTTTTTTAACGACATCAGTTCCCCAAAACTATTTTTCCGTCTTTAACTTCGCTGACGACAGTGTAGTCTTCGGAAAGCAACTTATATTGCCCCTCTGCAAGGTTGGTTACAAGTTGATACCCCTCTCCGCCGTCATACAAAAATACAACTTTTCTTTCGGACAGTTTTTCGTTTATAAACTCAACTGCGCGCTCTTTGCCCATAGCCATAACCGAAGTCGACAAAGCGTCGTTTTCAGCCGCGCTGCCGCCGAATATAAGCGCGCTCATAACGCCCGTTTGAATGGGTTTGCAGGTAAACGGGTCCATAACGTGCGAATACCTCACGCCGTCTATCATATAATACTGAACGTTGTCACCGCTTGTCGACGTGCATAAATTTTGTACTGAAGTCGACAATACGTTTCCCGAACCGCGAGGGTTTGACAGTCCGAGAGTATAGTCCCCCGAATCGTTGCCCTTGAATTTTTTAAACGCAATACTGCTGCCGCCGAAAACGAAATAGCCGTATTCCATATCATATTCTTCTAAAAGTTCGTTCACCAAATCGACGGCGTAGCCCTTGCCTATGCCGCCCATATCGACCTTCATAGCGTACTCAACGCCGTCTATTTGCACGCTGACTTCGGGCTTTGCGGCATAATACTTGCCTTCCTCTTCAAACAGCCGCACCTCCCCGAAACAGGAAAGTGTCTTATATTTCTCTATGAGTTCGTCCGAGGGCAACTCGTCCGCAACCTCGGGATGAGAGAGAGCGCCGCCGAAACCGTAAGCTTGTACACTGTAATAGACCGACGGATTGTAGTATCCGTCCGTAAGCTCGTACATACTTTTCGCAAGCGCAAACACCTCGTACGCCGCCTTATCAAGCTCTACAATCGAGCCCGCCCCAGCCGCATTGAATTTGTAGACGTACGAGTTGGAGTTTGTTGTGTTCAAAGAATAATCCAACTCCAACAAAAGACCTTCGATTTCGTTTAGAAGGTCGTTGCAGTCCTCAACTCGGCTTTCCGTAACGTCCTTGGGCAGGTTGCAAAAAGCGTCGGTACCCATTGAAAAGAAGTACGGTGAACGCAACTTTATTTCCACACCGTCGGGCTTACAGCCCGTAGAAAGCGCTGCCGAAAGTGCGGCTATGACAGAAACAACGGCACACGCCGACTTAATTTTTTTATTCATAGCTATATTATATATTTTTATCAAAATAAAAGCAAATAAAAACACCCACCTGTGCAGGCGGGTGTTTCAAATTTAAAAATTAAAGATTTCCAAGTGCGTTCTGAACTGCTTTAAGAACTCTTACGCAGCCCTGAGTTGCGTCCGTAATAACCAAGTTGGAATCGGAAAGCTCATTTTTTTCAGCTTTGTCAATGCCCTGAATGGTGCCCGTCAAAGCCTTAACGGCGTCAACAGTCTTGCCCTCGTATTTTGCCAACAAATCGGAGAGATTGTTGTGCCAGTTAGCAATGTTTTCTGCAGTCCACTTTCCGCCTGCAGCCGAAACTTCGACGTAGTCGCTTGCTACTCTTTCAACTTTAAGAATTTTGTTGTCCTTAACGGTTACTCTTACTTTGATACCGTAATGAGGAGCTTCTTTATTATAAATGTTTTCATAGTGATACTCGCCTTCTACAACTACGCTCTTTGCATAGTTATAAGCGTCGATAATAAGCTGAGCATAAGTCGTTGCACCCGAACTTGTAGCGCCGTTTGCAGAACTCATATCCAACCAGGTTGCACCTGTAGAAACATCTCCGTCCATCCAATAGTTATCGGAATTTCTTTCAAGTTTCAAAAG
Source organism: uncultured Christensenella sp. (assembly GCA_910585685.1). GTDB lineage: Bacteria > Bacillota > Clostridia > Christensenellales > Borkfalkiaceae > Coproplasma. Next base: position 19,724 of record CAJUEO010000001.1, on the reverse strand, counting down.
GTTAGCTACGCCGTGTTCCTTTACATATTTAACAGTTGCATCGCGGTTTGCTTTCCACCAAGAACCGTCAACAGCTTCAAGCTTGGAACCTTTAGCTTCATTCCAATAACCGTTTTCTTCCTTGGAAAGGGTAGCCTTAGTCATAACGTTAGTCTTTGCCTCGCCGTCTACTGTTTCATAAGCGGAAATTTTGTTGCCGATTGCAGCTTCGTAATAGAGCCTGCAATTTTCTTCGGAAGCAAAGTATTCCTTTACAACCTTGTCGCCTACTTTGTAAGCATTTGCTTCTGCATCCCAAAGCATAGTTACGTTGCCGTAAGTTACTTTTGCATATTTCGTTTTAACTGCGTCGTTACCCTCGCCGACAGTATAAGTAACGCTGTCGGGCAAACATACTTCAGTCAAAGTAACGTCCTTTATTTCGTCACCCTTTAAAGTAACCGTCGAATAGCCGATGTATTTTCCGGCAGTGTGAACCATTGCGTATGACGCACCGGTGCTTTCCTTTTTGTCATTTTCTCCGTTATCGCAACCGGCAAAAGCAACAGCACCGACGGACAATGTTGCAGCTACTGCGCATAAAGCTAATGTTTTAGCAAGTTTCTTCATTTTTAATACCTCTTTGTTTTTGTTGCCTATATTCTAACACACCCAAAAATCTATGTCAATGTTTTATCGATAAAATATTACTTAAAAAACAAAAAAGTTTAAATATTTTTACGCTTGTCCGTCCGGGAACCTCTCGTCGTAGTTTTTCATACATTTTCTGACAATTTCTATAGCTTCGTACATGTGACAAATTTCCTTTACGGTCGTCGTCTTATGTTCGAGCATTTTATAAACTTCAAAGAAATGCATCATCTCTTCATAGACGTGTTTGGGCAATTCCTTTATGTCGTAGATATGTTTATAGTTGGGGTCGTTGACCGCTACAGCTATAATTTTTTCGTCCAAATCGCCGCTGTCCACCATTTTAATTACGCCGATGGGTCTGCACGTCACAAGCGTCATAGGATAAATTGCACCCTCGCAAAGCACAAGCACGTCCAACGGGTCACCGTCGTCGGCAAGCGTTCTGGGAATAAAGCCGTAGTTAGACGGGTACACCGTAGAAGTGTACAGCATTCTGTCAAGGCGCAAAAGCCCCGTTTCCTTATCAAGCTCGTACTTGGCTTTACAGCCCTTCGGTATCTCTATCAGGGACTCGAATTGGTTTTCGGTAATTCTCTCTTTACTGATATCGTGCCAGATGTTCATAATAACCTCCTAATATTTCATGCGCGCATTAGCGCTTACTTTTTTATTCGGTTCTCAAAGCCACCACGGGGTCCTTTTTCGCTGCTGCCGAGGCAGGAATTAATCCCGAAATGAGCGTAAGCACAACGCTTATTACAACCATTATAATTGCCGAGTACCACGGCAGGGCGGCAATCGTAAATATACCGAACAGCGAGCCTATAATCAAATTCAGAATTAAAGAAATTATATACGTTACCGCTATGCCGACAAGTCCGGCTGCAAGACCTATTAAGAAGGTTTCTGCATTGAACAGCCGCTTTATGTCCTTTTTCCTTGCACCGACTGCGCGCAAAATGCCTATCTCCTTTATTCTTTCGACTACCGAAACGTAAGTTATAATTCCGACCATTACGGTAGATACGACAAGCGAGAGCGCGGTAAACGCAACAAGCGCTATAGTTACCATTTCAATCATGGTATTCACCATTGAAATTATAAGCCCTACGGTGTCCGTATATTGAATTTTATCCGCTTCTTCAAGCGTGACTTTTACTTCGTTGCCGTCCTTATCGGTAAACACAAATTCTCCGCCGCCGTCACGTTCGGCAACTTCGTTCCACCTGTCGAGGTAGTTTGTAACCAAATCTTTACTTTCAAAGTTGACGGGATAAATGTAGAAACCCGAAGGCAGGCTGTCACCTGCAACCATAGAGGCGTTTACCTTCAACAGGTCCGTTTGATTTCCGCCGCCTACCATACTGAATTTCGAGGGGTTCTGGAAAATGTAGCTGACCGAGTTTTCCACCGTCTGCAATTGTCCGTCGACGTAATATGAATAATCGTACTTGAACGGCAGCCAACTAAGTTCCTTTTCCGCGCCTTCCTCAACTTCAAGGTCGTTTATATATTTTGCAATATTGCTGTCCAGACCGTTTTCAAGCGTATGTTCAGTCAAAGCGTTGGTGTAGTACAGTCCCGATTGCAGACAGCCGTATGAAATGTTTTCTTTCTTTTGCAGTATAACTTTTACTTTCAAATCCACGTCGCAACTTGCGTCCCTGTCGGAGGCAAATTTAGCCGAGTTTGCAAGATATTTATACGCGGCGGTCATGGGTATGGGTCTGCCCTGATAATCGACTGTAAATATCTCGTCACCGCCCTCGACAAAAACAGTGTCGTTGGGATACCATTTAAAGGAATGTGCGTCCTCTCCTATGAAGAACGAGAACGGAGTTCCTTCAAGTCCGTCGACGTAGCTGCCGTTTTCGACTTTACCGTTAAACTTATCGATTACAGATTGGTCGTACTCCTCTCCTGCGGCTTTGTAAGCGAAATTCAAAAACTCGTCTTCCGTCATATATCCGTACTGACCGAAGTTCAAATCGGAAAACCCGTTGTCGTTGACAACCATAATAAGGCTGTCCTTGCTTTCGAATATGTTCTTTAACTCCTCTTCGGTAAACTTTTCCGTCTTACCCAAATCGCTTGCAATTATGTCGTACTGCGAGAGAATATACGAGTAATTATCGGGGATTTCATCGAAAGAGTCGAGCGTGGTTATCATTGAAGCGTACTGCGCATAGGCTTCCTGCGTTTCGAGAACGGAGGTGTACTTTGCCCGTATTGCCGTTACCGAAACGTTTTGCGTGTGTTCCGCCGTGCCATCCACCGAAAAATCGGTATAGATATAGTTGGACATATTGAACTCGTAACCCAGCTTTAACGCATTGTAATATTCTTTCGGCATAGCCTCGACAAAGCTGAAATATTCCGGCGTTATGTTGTTGGTAGTCATCGAACCCGAAAAGTCCATAAGCGTTTCCAACAGTGAATCTACATATACCTTGTCGTCAAGTCTGTCAATTTCCACCTTGACGTTGGCGGAGTTGGCAAAGTCCATAAGCGCGGCATAATCGATGGCGGTTTGCGTAACCGCGAGGGGATAGCCCGAAAGCAGGTCGTCCTCCATTGTGGCAATATAGCCCTGCACGCCCGAAGAAATTGCAAGCACCATTGAAACGCCGATAATGCCTATACTGCCGGCAACCGACACCATAGCCGTGCGCTTGCCCTTTGAAAGCAGGTTTTTAAGCGACAGCGACGTAGCCATACCTATGGACATCGAAGTCTTTTTCTTCTTACCCTTGTTTGTCTTTGCTTCGTCCTCCTGCGTTTGTTCAACCGCAGGCTGCTTTTCAACACCTTCTCCGTCGTAAGGCATTGTGTCGTCTATAACGGCTCCGTCCAAAAGTCTTATTATACGCGTTGAATACTGTTCGGCAAGTTCGGGGTTGTGCGTTACCATTATTACGAGCCTGTCTTTGGAAATTTCCTTTAAAAGCTCCATTATCTGAACGCTCGTCTTGGAATCGAGCGCGCCCGTAGGCTCGTCGGCAAGCACTATTTCGGGGTCGTTTATAAGCGCACGGGCAATTGCAACCCTCTGCGCCTGTCCGCCGGACAGCTGGTTGGGGCGGTTGTTTATTTTGTCACCCAAGCCCACCTTTTCAAGCGCCTCTATGGCGCGCCTTCTGCGCTCTTCCTTGTCGACGCCCGAAATTATAAGCGCAAGTTCTACGTTTTGAAGTATTGTCTGGTGAGGTATCAAATGATAACTTTGAAATATAAAGCCTATCGAGTGGTTGCGGTATGTATCCCAATCCCCGTCCTTATATTCCTTTGTGGACTTGCCCTCGATAATCAAATCACCCGAAGTGTAATTGTCAAGTCCTCCTATAATATTCAAAAGCGTGGTCTTGCCGCAACCCGAAGCGCCGAGTATTGAAACAAACTCGTTTTTACGGAATTTTATACTTACGCCGTTAAGGGCGTGAACTACTCCGCCGGCAACGGGATAATCTTTTTTAATATCAATCAATTGTAACATAGCAAACTTCCTTTAAATTGCTTTTTTAGCGTCGGTAAGGCGTTTAAGTGCGCGCTCTTTGCCCAAAATACCCATAATCGTGCATAGGTCGGGGGAATTGGGGCTTCCGACAACGGCAATTCTCAAAATTTCAGCCGCGTCCGAAACGTTGCCTTTAAATGCCGTGGGGTCAGCCTTGTACTCGCTCATTTCGGCGGCAAAGCCTACTGCCTTTGCAACCTCTTTCAATTTAGAAAACCACGTCGAATTATCGTCGGCAGGGTCGTAAACCTTTGCAAAGCCGTCCAATACAGCCGTAACCGTCTGACCGTCGAACCTGTAAGCGTACTCGGGCTTGAAGGTGTCGTCAAAGAAATAATCAAAAAGCCTTACGCCCTGCTCGGCACGTTCAATGTCCTTTCTGCGCTTTTTGCCGCCCGTGCCCATTATTAAATTGAGTATCTTTAAAATATATTCGCGGTCATTAAAATGCGTTCTGTCCGCGTCCGTGCCGAACTCGTCGACCCATTCCTTTAAAAAGTCATAGCAAGCCTCGGGGGAAAGTTTGGATATTTCCGTTTTGGAAACGTCGTTGAGCTTGTCAAGGTCGAAAAGCGCGCCGCTCTTGCCCATTTTGTCTATTTTGAACTTGAAGTCTCTGTAATCCCCGTCGGGATTTTTGAGCGCCCACTCCTCGAAATTGGAGTTTAAAACGGTCATAAGATACTTGACTACCGCCAAGGGGAAATACCCTGCTTTACGGTAATAGTCGAGGGATAGTTCGGGGTCTTTGCGCTTTGAAAGCTTTCTCTTTGTTTCCCCGTCCATCTTCATAAGCGAACAGGTATGCGCGTACGTCGGCTGTCTGAAACCCAGCACCTTGTGCAGCTCGATATGGATAGGCAGGCTGGAAAGCCACTCCTCTCCGCGTATGACAAGCGTGGTGCGCATAAAATGGTCGTCAATGGCGTGCGCGAAGTGATACGTCGGTATGCCGTCAGACTTTAATATTACAACGTCCTGATCGTTTTCGGTTACAGTTATATCTCCCTTTATCGCGTCGCGGAAGGTTATCTTATTTTCGATATTGCCAGAGGATTTGAGGCGTATTACAAAGGGCTTCCCCTCGTCGAGGTTTTTATATATTTCCTGCTCGGAAAGGTTGCGGCATTTTGCGTACACCCCGTAATATCCCGTAGTTTCCTTGCTTTGCGTCTGTTTTTCACGCACTTCGTCCAGCTCTTCCGCGGTGCAGAAACAAGGATATGCAAGTCCCTGTTCTATAAGCCTTTTAACAAAGCTGCGGTAAATTTGAGCGCGAGCGCGCTGGTAGTAGGGACCGTATTTGTTCAAAGGGCTCTCTATTTCCGCGCCCTCGTCAAACTTTATGCCGAAGTACTTTAACGAGCGTATAACGCTCTCTACAGCGCCCTCCACCTTGCGCTTTTCGTCGGTGTCCTCTATGCGAAGATAGAAGATTCCCCCCGTAGTATGTGCGCATCTCTCGTCCGCAAGCGCGGAATAAAGGTTTCCGAGATGAATAAATCCCGTGGGGGAAGGGGCAAGGCGCGTTACCTGCGCGCCCTTGGGCAATTGCCTTTGAGGATAGATGCTTTCATACTCTTCGGGTTCCAAAAGATTTTCGTCGGGTATAAGCCTTTTTGCAAGTTCTTTCAAATTCATTTTTCTTCACTCCCGTCAATTTCTTGCCTGTGTTTTTTATCTTTTTTAGCGGCGTACCACCTGTAAGTAAACCACATAATTATCAAAAGCTCAAAAACAGCCGCAACAATATATAAAAATTCTATTTTAAGAAAGTCGGAAAAAGTAACCACAAAGACGTGGAAAATAACCACGCAAGACCACAAAATAAGCGAGCTTGACGCGGCGTTAGTCAATCTGTTGCCCCACATAGCCGAAAACACAAGTAAAACTATAGACATAGCGAGCGGCGCAACCACAAACGTCAGATATGCGTAAGGCGCGGTGGTAGGAATAAAAAAGAACAAGCCAAACAGCCCCGTCGCTATAAACCACACAAACACCGACGAAAGCGCGACAATGAAAACGCGCTTGCCGCCCAGCTTCTTTTTGGGTAAAATGCTGGGAGCAACGTTCTTGTTTTTAACTATATCGTCCAAAGTAACGCCGAAAATTTCGGCAATGCGAACGAGCACCCTTATATCGGGAATAGCCTCTCCCCGTTCCCATTTGGAAACGGCTTTGTCGGAATAGTTTAACATCTCCGCAAGCTGCAACTGCGTTAAATGCGCCTGCATACGCAGCTCAGTTATGTTTTTCGAGATTGTTGCCTTTATATCATCCATACCTGCATTTTACCATATTTCAATTAAAAATTCAAGCAAATAATCAACTCTACTGTGAGTAGAGCGTGAAATTTTTGCGGTAGAGTTACGAAATTTATCAGTATAGCGCGATTTTTAAAGCGTAGAGCGTTTAAGCAGATAATTAGGTTGTAATTAAATTTTTTTGTGTAATAATGTAAATGTAGGCTGTAACCGATACAGTCTGACAAAATAAATATTGAGGTGGTCAAATGAATACATTCGATATATTTGTTGATTCGGGCACAAACATTCCCGATGAATTGATTAAAAAACACAACATAGGCGTAATACCCTATTCCTGCACGGTCAACGGAGAAGAAAGATTGTGCTACGAAAAGGATACCGCGTTTGTACAGACGGCAAAAAAATACTATGAAGATTTAAGACAGGGTGCCGACATAAAAACTTCGCTTATAGGTATGGCGCGAGTTATGGATTACGTTACCCCCTCTCTTCAAGCCGGACGCGACGTAATGATTTTCACCATTTCGTCGGGCATAAGCGGAACGTACAATCAGGCCGTCAACGCTCAAAAAGAACTTGAAAAGCAGTTTCCCAATTGCAAAGTATATGTAATAGATACGGCTAACGCTTCAATGGGTTCGGGCTTGCAGGCTTTAAAGGTAGCCGATTTAAGAGATATGGGTGAGAGCATCGAAGCTTGCGTAAAATGGCTTGAACTCAACTCTTACAAATTCAACAGCTACGCTACCGTTGCAGACTTAAAATATCTCAGAAAGGGCGGCAGAATTTCAACGACTCTCGCTATCGCGGGAACTATTCTCAACATTAAGCCCATTTTAAGAGCCGACGGCGCTACGCCGGCAAAACTGTCGTTTTTCAGTAAAGAGCGCGGCAGAAAGAAGGCGCTTTTGGCGCTTGCCAATGAATTTTCATCCAACGTCGAAAATCCCGAGTCGCTCATTGCAATATGCCACGCGGATTGCGAGGACGACGCAAACGAGCTTGCGGCAATGCTTAAAGAGCGCGGCGCTAAGGATATTATAATAGAATACTACGACCTTTGCACGGGTACGCACGTCGGTCCCGGCACTGTGGCGCTCTTCTTCTACGGCAAGGACAGGCGCGCAGCCGCCCCAATGGCAGAAAAGTCGCACGCAGGTAAAACGGCGGCGCACAAGGCATAATTATAAATATTAAAATAAGACAACCGCGACAGGTTTATTCTGTCGCGGTTGTATTTTTATTAAATTAATGCCGCCTGTCATAGTCAAGCTCGGCGCCGTGCTGAGTAAACAAGAACTGCAAAAAAGCTCGGCAACCGCTATAAATATCCGAATACGCCCTCTCAAAGTCACCCGTGTACCAAGGGTCGGCAACGTCGCGCGACTCACCCGTAAAAGCCAACAGCTTGTACACTTTGCCGCCGTACTCGCTGCCTGCCAGCCTCAACACGTCCAAAAGGTTATTTGAATCCATACAAAGTATGTAGTCGCAATTTACAATATCTCGCTTTTGTATCTGCCGAGCAGTGTGCGAGCCGCAAACGCCGTGACTTTTTAAAACTCGCTGTGCCGGCGGATAAATGCAATTTCCGACCTCGTATGAGGAAGTGCCGCAAGAGGTAATTTCAAAGCTTAAAGCCAGTCCCTCTTCCTCTACAATCTTTTTAAAAATCAGTTCTCCCATAGGTGAGCGACAGATATTGCCCAAACATACAAAATTAACGCTTATCATCAGTCCCCTATTTTCAACTTTTGCCAGGGCGTTTCCGTCGGCTTGTAGTTTTCAAGATACTCAATCAGTTTTTCCGCATCGTCAAAATACGAGTACATTTCGTAGCACTTAAAAGTGATAAATTTGCGCTCGGTAACTTCTTCCATAAATTTTTCAAGATTGTCGTAGTAGTTTTCAAGGTTGTAAATGACAATTGCCTTGTTATGCCTGCCCAACTGTTTTAAAGTCAGCACCTCGAAAAACTCCTCAAACGTTCCTATACCGCCGGGAGTTATTATAAATGCGTCGCATTCGTCCTCCATTACCTTTTTACGCGTAGACATAGTGTCGGTATAGGTAATTTTGTCGCAACCGTCGTAAATGAGTTCGACCTTTTCTTCCCTGAAAAAATCGGGAATCACGCCGTGAACAAAGCCGCCTCCGCGCTTAAAACCGCGCGCAGCCGCGCCCATAAGCCCCGTAGCGCCGGCGCCGAAAACAAGCGAGTGTCCGCGCTTTGCAAGCTGTTCGGACAGAGCTTCCACCTTTTCGATATAAATTTTGTCAATGTGCGAACTTGCCGCACCGAATATACAGATTTTCATAATACCTATTTATTATATGCAATTTTAATTAAAATGTCAAATTCAAAAAAGAACTCCGATTACTTGTCGGAGTTCTTTTTGTCGTCTTTGGTTTTGGGTAAATCGTTAGTCAGCGGAGTTTTTATATCTTTCAACTGCGAGTCGGATAAATTTCCGTTTTTACGCTCAATTTTTATTTCCCACTGAATAAGGAAGGTCAACGCGGCGCGAAGCAATATAATTGCGCCGAGTATCAAAAGCTCGTTCCATTCCCTTACTATTACCGTTCTCAAAAGCTCTCCGCCCATTTTGAACTCAAGCGCAAGCGCGATACCCTCGGCAAGTTTAAGCCGAGTATGCTCCCTGCGTTTTATAAGCCCAATTACCGCCGCAACAATCGCGTATATCAAAACGACTATACCGACAAGCTCGACGGCAAGAATTAGGTAGTTGACTACCAAATCAAAATATTCGGATATAATTTCAAAAACTTCCATTGTAAAAACACCTTATATATCTATTATAAGGGCTAACCTTAGTTTTGTCAATACTCAATTTTTTATTTAAGCATTTGTTTTATTAAAATAAAAAATTGTCGGCATTAGCCGACAATTTTACTAATCAAACTTAAACAATTCATCAGGCTCTACTTCTAAAACTTCACATATCTTAAAAATTGTTTTTAATGTTGCGTTGGCTTTTCCGTTTTCAAGTTTATGAATATAACTTGCGTCTTTCCCTATTCTTAAACTTAATTCATAAGCCGATAAACCTGCTTTTATTCTCAATTTCGCTACTTTAAGACCAAAATCCTTTAACTCCATATTTTTAGTATAAATAAGAAAAAATCTTGACTAATTGAACAGCATTCCATATAATGGAATTATATTCAATTATGGAGTTTATTATGTCTTTTGAAAAAAGCGCTGCCGCATTAGTTGCTGAAAATTATTTGGAAAATCTTATTTTAGAGAGATTTTTAATTAATATTTTACCGACAAATAGAAAATATTCATTAAAAACAATTAATAATTTAACAGGCTACAATTTTTTACCAATAAAAAATATAGTAAATAGCAAAATATTTGAAATAAATAAAAAAACAATTCAGATAACTGATAATAACAATTTATTAGCAGAAAAAGCAAAAATTTATTGTGAACTAATAATTAAAAAATTGATATTTCCATCAAAATATAAATACAACAGATACATTTATTATATCGGCAGATTATTTGATAACTGTTATTATACACAAAATGAAAATAGATTTATTACTTTAATGTTTGACAATTTAACCCACATTATAAATGATAATACAAACTTTAAATTAATATCGCAAACAGATTTGTTGAAATTTAATTTCATCTATAAAAATGGGTTTTATTATGTATCACGAGATATTATCAATGCAATAATAAATAATAAACTCCATATGGGAGACAATATTATGCCATTTATAACAAACATTATTACAGATAAAAATATAATTAATAAAATATTAAACTATAATTCTAAATTTGATCTTTTTTTCGATAAAAACAAAAACTTACTATGTGATTTGGATACAAATGTAAATTTATTAATAAAAAATTTTTTGAATTTATCTATCTATAATTTTAAAGATAAAATTACAAAAATAATTCTTTTGCAAAAACTAAACAATACTCAATTTTTTATTATTAAATAAGGCTTTTATTTTAACAATCGTTCGCATCGAACCGAAATTAAAAATTTCATACATAAGCTTCAACGCATAGAAAACGGCGTCCCCACATTATTTGTGGGGACGCCGCCTTTGGTGGACCGGTAAGCCCTTTCGGGCTTCGATACGACGGGACACAAGCCTCGACGTTATGTCCGCAAAACAGTACAAATACGCACCCTTTGTGGGTGCGTATTTGTACTTCTTTGGTGGACCAGTCGGGACTTGCACCCGAGTCTTACGGTTTTTGTTTGAGCTTTCTACATACTTATTCCGCCTTAAATCTTAGCCGACAAATTCCGACGAACGGGAAATTATCGGAGCATACCGCTTAAAATACTATCATCAGGCGCGATAAGACCAAGATAACAGTTTGCCGTTTAATTAACGCCGACCGCAAGCCAACGGTAAACTTGCGACGACGGACCGCTTAAAAGGTTAAGCAGCGCAAGCTACGCTTGCACCTCTGAACGAGGGGAAAGCGACAACTTTGGAATCGTTTGATTCTGCATTTAAATTTAAGTTCCGTTTTTACAAAGCCGAGCCTTTGGTATGCTTTTCTCATCCTCCAATCGCAATCGAATCTAAAACTAGCCCGAATGTATTTATAGGGTACAACCATTATATGCTTAAAAAGTAAAAAAATCAAGCGATTGATTTTGTTTTCTATTGACAAATTAAGTAAAATGAATTAAAGTTTTTATATATGATTTACACCGTAACTTTTAATCCGTCGCTGGATTATTATTTACAAGTCAATAATATCAAGAGGGGAATGGTAAACCGCGCCGCAAATGAGCGGCTCGAAGTCGGCGGCAAGGGCTTAAACGTTTCGCTTGCCTTGAAAGAGCTGGGTGAGCAAACGTGCGCGCTCGGGTTTGTCGCAGGCTTTACGGGTAAACACGTCAGGGAAAAAGTCGGAGAGTTCGGACTTGACTACGATTTTATAGAAGTCGAAGGAATTACGCGTATCAACGTAAAAGTTAAATCCAACACCGAAACGGACATAAACGGGTCGGGCGCAAAAGTCAGTTTAAACGACGTAAACAAGCTTGCAAGAAAGCTTAAAAAGCTGCTGCAAGAGGGAGATTGGCTGGTTATAAGCGGAAGCGTTCCCTCCTCGCTGCCAAGCACGATATACGCCGATTTGCTAAGCAAACTTAAAAGCGTCAAGGGCGTAAAAATTGTTGTCGACGCGTGCGGAAAGCTTTTGACAAGCGCGTTGAAATACAACCCCTTTCTCATAAAACCCAACATTTACGAAATGTGCGAAATTTTCGGACTTACGTCAATACCCGATATAGAGGGCATTTTCGGCTGTGCGAGAAAGCTGCAAGACCTCGGCGCGCGCAACGTGGTTGTTTCGATGGGCTCGCAGGGCGCGGCTATGGTGACGGATACCAAAAAATCAATGTATGTGCGCGCGGCGCGCGGACAGCTTGTAAACTCGGTAGGTGCCGGTGACAGCCTTATTGCAGGATTTATTCACGAGTATCTCAAATCCAACAACTATTTTACCGCGCTCAATTTTGCCACCGCCGCAGGAAGTGCGTGCGCGTTTGCAAAGAGCCTTGCCACGCGCGAGCAGATTGAATACGTCGAGTCGTTAATGCTGTAATGGAATTTCAACTTATTAAAACGACGCCGAAAAGCGTGTATTCCACGCTTGAAAATATAATTACCCCCCTGATATGCGGCAAATACGAGCTTTTGCGTACCCCCAACGGCAAGCCGTATATTGAGGGCAACCCCCTGCACTTTTCCATTACCCACAGCGGAAACATCGCTTTTATAGCGACGGCAAATGTACCCGTGGGCGTGGATTTCGAACTTATAAGAGAGCGGAATATTGCGGTAACGCTAAATAGATTTACGGACCGCGAGAAAAATTATATAGCAAACCGCTTGGAAAAGTTTTATGAAAATTGGGTTGCTAAAGAGGCGTTTATAAAAATGCTCGGGCAAACGCTTGCAACTCACCTTAAAAGGCTTGAATACTTCGACGGCAAATTATACTTCGACGGCATACAAAAACACGTTTCGATAAGACATATATCGGGGGGAATTTGCGCGGTATGCTTAAAATACAGCGAGGAAAAACTATGAAATGTTTTGTTATAGCAATGGAGAGCGAGGCAAAGCCGATAATTGATGCAATGTGCGTTTTTGAGGACAGAAAGGTCGGAAACAAGCACATAGTACGGGGGCAACTGTTTGACAGGGACGTTGCGGTATTGGTCTGCGGCGTAGGTAAAGTGAACGCGGCATGCGGCACTCAGTATGCAATTGACAAGCTCGAAGCCGACGAAATAATTAATATCGGGGTTGCAGGCGGACTCAACGACGGGCTTAAAGTCGGCAAAGTTTACTCGATATCTCAAGCGGTGCAGTACGACTTTGATTTGACGCAGTTAAACGGCACCAAGATAGGCACGCTTGACGAGTGTAAGGAAAATTATCTGCCTCTTTTAAAAAGCAAACTTTACCCCCTTAAAAATCTTGCCACCGGCGACAGGTTTAACGACAGCAAGACAGACTACCTTCTTATAACCCAAGAACTCAACGCGGACATACGCGATATGGAGTGCGGAGCCGTTGCGCAGGTTTGTATGCACAGCGCCGTACCCCTCCGCTCTTACAAGATAATTTCAGACCTTGCCGGCAGCGGTAGTACTACCGAACAGTATTTGAAAAATCTTACAGAGTGCTTCGAAACGCTAAAAAGCGAGTTAAAAAACATTGCGGAAGAAATTTATGGATAAGATACCTTCGTTTTCAAAGAACCACGACGAACTTCAACGCGGACTGCATATCTGCGGCGTAGCGCACGGCGTTACCACCTGGGATTTGCGCTTTAAAACGCCCAACGGCGGAGACTATATCGACATTGCGGCAATGCACACGATAGAGCACCTTATAGCTACCGTTGTGCGCAACTCCGCTCACAGGGACGACATTATCTATTTCGGGCCTATGGGTTGCCGCACGGGCTTTTATCTTTTGACGGTAAATATGGACTACGAAGCGGTTTTAAAACTTTTGAAGGAAAGTTTTGCGCTTGCCGAAACTTTCATCGAAGTTCCCGGCAACAAGCGCGAGGAATGCGGCAACTACCTTGAACACGACCTTGACAAAGCTAAGCGTGAATGCGCGGAATACATTAAGATTTTGGAGAACTTATGAAACCTCTCGGCGGCGGTTGGGACGAGCTACTCGCTCCACTCTTTCAGGACGAAAGATACCAAAAAATTCGTGAATTTTTAAAATATGAATACTCTCACTACATAATCTATCCCGATATGTACGACCTCTTCAACTGTTTTCGGTTTACTCCGCTTAACAAGCTTAAAGTCGTAATATTGGGTCAGGACCCGTATCACGGACCCAATCAGGCGCACGGGCTTTGTTTTTCTGTCAAAGACGGGGTTAAAATTCCGCCCTCGCTTGTCAATATATATAAAGAGCTGGAATCGGACCTTGGCATTGCGCCGAGAAAGAGCGGCAACTTGACGGCTTGGGCGCAGGACGGCGCACTGCTTATGAACACCACCCTTACCGTACGCGAGCATCTTTCAAACTCGCACGAAAAATGCGGTTGGGCTTGGTTTACCGACAGCGTTATTTCGCTTGTCAGCGAGCATACCGAAAACACGGTGTTTATACTCTGGGGCGGCAACGCGCGCAGCAAAGCGCCGTTGATAGACAAAAGCAAGCACTTGATTTTGCAGTCCGCTCACCCCTCTCCGCTGTCGGCATTTAACGGATTTTTCGGCTCGAAACCTTTTTCAAAGACAAACGAATACCTTATTTCAAAGGGTAAAACGCCCTTTAATTGGTAAAAGGAAATTACTTGAATGAAATATATAACTATCCTCGGTGACGGAATGTCGGATTGGAAAATTCCCGAGCTTGGAAACAAAACCTGTCTTGAAGCGGCAAACACGCCCGTTCTCGACAAAATTGCCCCCCTCTCCGAAATAGGGCTGTGCAAGACAGTACCCGACGGCTTTAAACCCGGGTCGGACGTAGCGAATATGTCAGTGCTCGGTTTTGCGCCCGACAAATACTATACGGGGCGCTCACCCATAGAGGCTGTGGCAATGGGCATTGACTTAAACGAAACAGACGTAACGCTAAGGTGCAACCTCGTCACTTTATCCGACGACCGGGATTATGAGCAAAAAACCATGCTCGACTACTCCGCAGGGGAAATTACCACCGCCGAAGCAACGGAGCTTATGGCGTACCTCAAAGAGCATTTAAAAGTTGACGGCTACGAGTTTTACACGGGCATACAGTACCGCCATTGTCTTGTGGTTAAAGACGGAGCGGTCGGGCATACGCTCACCCCTCCGCACGATATTTCGGATAAAAAAATTACGCATAGCCTGCCCAGGGGCAAAAACGCCGAGCTGTACACAAAGCTTATGAAAGACAGCTATAAGCTTTTGAGCGCCCATCCCGTCAACTTAAAGCGCGTTTCGGAGGGCAAGAAACCTGCAAACAGCATCTGGCTTTGGGGGGAGGGAACAAAACCCAAGCTGGACGACTTTGAAAAAATGCACGGCTTAAAGGGCGGAATTATTTCGGCGGTTGATTTGATACGCGGCATAGGAATGCTTGCGCATATGAAGATAATTACAGTCGAAGGCAGTACGGGCAATTACGACACTAATTTTAAGGGCAAGGCACGCGCCGCCGTAAACGAGCTTTTGGGCGGACTCGATTTTGTTTATATTCATCTCGAAGCCCCCGACGAGTGCGGACACCACGGTGACTATGCGCACAAAGTTTATTCGATAGAAAAAATTTCAAACGACGTTATAGCCACGGTGATAGACGAACTTACCGCCGCAAACGAGGACTTTGCAATACTCGTCTGCCCCGACCACCCTACTCCCGTCGCTATAAAGACGCATATTTCCGACCCCATACCCTATCTGTTATACACCAACGTCAAAAGCTTAAATAACGGAGCAAGCCGCTATACCGAGCAACAAGCAGAAAGCACCAAAACGTATATTCCCAAAGGGCACAACTTGATAGAAAGATTGTTTTCAATAAAATAAAACAAGCCGTGAGCAAAGCTCACGGCTTGTTTATTTAGCAAGTTACGTTCGATTAAATATTAAACTTTTTCCAGGGATTTTCATCCTTCGGCGGCTCTATCACAAACTTCAACGCTTCTCCCGTGGTGGGGTGCGTGAACCTCAAAGAATAAGCCCAGAGCGCAAGTTTGCCCTTAACCGCCTTTTCTCCGCCGTAACGCATATCTCCGTAAACGGGGCAGTTTATAGCCGCAGTCTGAACGCGTATCTGGTGCGTTCTGCCCGTGTGCAGAGTTACGTCAACAAGGCTAAGCCCCGACTGCTCCTCTTTAATTTCGTATTCGAGCGAAGCAAATTTCGCGCCCTCTTCCGTCTGCGTGCAGACGTACACGGTGTTGTTTACACTGTTTTTCCTGAGATAGTTTTCGAGAACCGCTCTCTTCTTGGAGGGAACGCCGCACAGCACGGCAAAATACCTCTTTTCGAAGCCGCCGTTTTTCATCTGCTCGGAAAGGCGCGCCGCCGCCTTGGAGGTCTTTGCAAACACCATAACTCCGCCCGTCGGTCTGTCAAGCCTGTGCACAAGCCCCAAATATGCGTTGCCGGGCTTGTTGTACTCTGTCTTTAAGTACTCCTTAACACAGTCGAAAAGATTACTGTCACCGCTTTCGTCGGGGCAGCAAGCCACCATTTGCGGCTTTAAAACGACTATAATGTGGTTGTCCTCGTGCAAAATTATCAAATCACTTGTCTGCATATCTCTCTCCTACGAAAAGTCCGCTTGCGCCGCAGGGCAGAGGTATGCCCTCGTCGGTAGCAACGCCTACTTCATACGCCTCCGTACTGCCCTTGAAGTTTTTTAAAGCGAGCGTTAGTATATTGCTCAATACTGCAGGCTGTAAGCCCGTGGTGTAACTGTTTATCAAAAAGAACAGCGGATTGTCGGACAAAAGACAGGCGCAATTTTCGACAAATGCGAACAAATCGCGCTCGATCTTCCACATTTCTCCGCCCGGACCCCTGCCGTAGCTGGGAGGGTCCATTATCACGGCGTCGTACTTGTTTCCGCGCCGTATCTCGCGCGCAACAAACTTCATACAGTCGTCTACTATATATCTAATGCCGCTGTCAATGCCCGAAAGCTTTGCGTTTTCACCTGCGCGCTCTACCATTCCCTTTGCCGCGTCGACGTGCGTTACCTTTGCGCCGGCCTTTGCGCAGGCAACCGAAGCCGCGCCCGTATAAGCAAACAAATTTAAAACCTTGATTTCCCTGTCTTGAGCCGCGGCTCTTTTAATCAACGCCGACATTGCGTCCCAATTGACTGCCTGTTCGGGAAAAAGCCCCGTGTGCTTGAACCCCATAGGCTTGACTTTAAAAGTTAAGTCGCGGTAAGAAACCGTCCATTCCGAGGGGAAATTTTTGCGCCTTTCCCAAGCGCCGCCGCCCTTTTCACTGCGGTGATACACTGCGTCGATATTGTCGTAAGAATACAAATCGCGCCCCTGCCAAATGACCTGAGGGTCGGGGCGGAGCAAAATAACGCCCTTCCAATCTTCGAGCTTCATTCCGTCGGAGGTAGCAATTATTGTGTAATCTTTCCATTCACGGGCAATTTTCATACTTGAAATTATAGCAAACGCCCGTTAATTTGTAAAGTAATTTATTACATAACCCATTTTGTATTTTAACTTACTTAGTATAACTTGCAAGCACGTCGAAAAGTATTGCGTAATAACTGCCCAAATATTTTTGCGCCACCTCGTCGGCTTTAAAAATTTCCATACGCTCGGCAGGGTCCTCAATCGACATATAGTACGCCCTGACAATGTTGTATCGCTCGAAATAACTTAGCGAATAGTCGACAATGTAACCTACGTTTTCGGGGTCTCCGCTGCCGTCGTCGGGATAGGGGGAATTGAGCTGAATACTGTACAGAAGCTGTTCGACGATTATATCGAGCTGATAATTGTACTCGGCGTCAAGCTCGGCGCACTTGTTTTCGTACAGCGACGAGCCGCCCATATCGTTTGTAAGATACAGCTTAAAGAACAGCTCTTTTTCGTTTTCGAGGGTGTGCAGCATTTTATTTTTCTGCTTTTGAGCGTTTCGCAAAAGCTGCATTTGGACTACGGAATATTTCTTTAAATCTTCCTCCGTAACCTGTATTATGTCAAACGTCACTCAGCGCCTCCCCGAAAGCTAAAACTCCGCAAATATTTTTATCGCTCTGAAATTTGATTTTAAACCTCTTTCCGCGCATATTTACCCTGCAATAGCCGCGTACACCCCGTAATATCCTTGACTTTTGCCCGTTTGTAACAGTAACGTCCACGCCATGCTCTGTTCCTAAATGCAGGCTTTTCAAAAGCTTTTCGCTGCCCTTTCCAAAGTCGATTTCTCCGCTTTCATAAGTATAACCTGCGGCGTCCGTAAGCTTGAAAACGCCTCTTTTATCGACTGCGTAAACACTATCGAAAGCGCACAACGCCTTAGCTTCGAACAGAATATAATAGCACTTTTTAGTAACTGCGTTGACTGCAAGCACAACCTTTTTGCCAAGCCTTGCGCTTGTGCCGTTTACAAAGTACCACTCCCCGAGCGAAGTTGCACAGGTCGGGGACGACAAATCACCCGAATAGTCGAAGTCGATTTGTGTTACCTCTCTGCCGTCAAACGAATAAAGCTCGCTGCCTGCAAAAAACACAAGCTTGCCGCAAACGGCGGCGCAAGTGCCCGAGCATATTTTGCCAAGCTTTGCACGAGGGTATGTCAGCTTAAAATTTTCGGGGTCTCCGTAAGCCGTCATAACCGCAAGTCCGTTTTCGCAAAGCGCCACCACTTTGTCGTCCAGCACCGCAAGGTTGAGCATTTCCCCGTACTCGTGATTTATAAACACCTCTCCCGACCCCATTACGCTTTTATCGAAATTCAAAACGTCGTTAGGGGCGGACCAGCGCAATATAAACGCGTTTTCCCCGTCTATCGCAAACATTCTGCCGTTTTTAAATACGCCGTGCCTCAATTTAAGTCGGGTTTCGCGGTGCAGAAGAACTCCGCTGCTTATCTCTATATACGAGTCGTTGCCGAACAGATAGCTTTTTGCCGCGTTGCCGTCTTTTTTCTTGCACTCTATAATAAACGGCTTGCTTGCCATAAAGTCGTAGCTTGTGTGAAAAAAATTGCCCGTTGCGTCCGCCGTATATAGGTTGCCGCCGCCGCAGATTAAAAATTTGCCCAACGGCACCGAATAAAACGCGAAGTAGGGAACATAGGCAAAATCTTCGATGGGCGTTACAAGCTCGAACGTGCCCGTCGGCACAATTTTGCCGCCGTCTGATATGCAGCTTATGCAGGTATGCTCTCCCTCGCTTAATGTCAGCACGTCGGCGGTAAGCTCGCTGAATACGGGATACTTTACGCTCATATCCAACTCCTCGGCGCAATGACGGGCAGCTTCAACTGTTGGCGCCGCGCACGCTCGATTTCCTGTCTGTAAACACTGTCCCAAAACTCCGCCTGCCGCATCTCTCCGTTGATGAGGCAATATTCCGAAACCGCGCCTGCGGCAAGCATCTTTTCCGTAACCTTTTCCCCAAGCTCGCACTCCCCGTCCAACTGTTTTTTCTGCGGAGAAAACTCGTATCTGACGGTAATTGTAAACGCGTCGCAGCTAAGATATGTAGCAAACAGCTCGTACTCTTTTTGCTCGCCGTTTACGGTAACCGATAAAATTTTGACGGGCTGTTTATCAAACTTTGTAAACTCGAACTTTTTGTTATAGCTTGTGATAGTTTGAGTGTTTACTACGGGAAAATAGTGCCTTGCCAGCTCGTTTTCGACCGCGTTTACGCAATAGAGCATTGTTTCAACGGCTTCCGCCGCCTCGTCGGTAATTTCCGCTTCCGACTTTATCAACCCGGCAACGTCCGTTCTGCCGACGTAATTCATACCTCTTTGTACTATATCTTTTATCTTCATTTAACCTCCCGAAACTTCGGGCAGCCGCAAACAAACGGCTGCCCCACACTCAAATAATTTTTTACGACGCGTTTGCCTCGGCAGAAGGCTGGTCGGTAATGTCGCATATAACCGCCTGACCGCAGGGCTTTTTGCAGATAAGCTCGGCATACTTGACAAGCGTAGCCGAAAACGCCGCCTTGCCGGGAATCTGTTTCAAAATTTTGCCGCCCTCGTCCTCGAGCCATCGCTTGACCTATGAAAAGTCTAATTGCAAATAAGGAGAGAATATAAAGG